>NZ_JAUEUH010000004.1:0-675417 GCF_032485115.1 Bradyrhizobium sp. SZCCHNRI2009 | reverse complement strand
GCCATCCGAGTTCGCCGCCACCTGCAATCCGCGTCGGGATCTGGCGCTGCGCTATGCCGAGAGCTCCGCGCCAGCTCTCGCCGCTACGACTGGCTTACAGCAGTTCCATAGCAGCGCTGCCTCAGCACGTGCGGTGACACGCTCTTGGCCTTCAAGGACGGGCAACTCTTGTGAGCGGCACGGACATGCTTTCCCAGCAGGGACTGCACGCTGTCGGCACTGAGCCGACCCCCGCGCACGTTCGGGAACAACGCTGGTGCTCCTTTCCGCAACGGTTCCTTGAGCCATGCCTGGAGCGCAGACCGAGCGAGTGTGGTCAGCGGAGTGGTCCGCTCCTTCCGCCCTTTACCGACGCATCGTACGTGTGCGCCAGACCCGAGGTGGACAGCATCCCGGTCAAGGCCAGTCAGCTCTGACAGGCGCAAGCCTGTCTGAGCCGCGACCAGCAGCAAGGTGGGATCGCGGCGGCCAAGCCACGTCGTTCGATCGGGCGCTGCGAGAACCGCCTCGATCTCGGGCCGCGTCACGAAGTGCACAGCGCACCTGTCGCTTGTCGTGGCGTTTGCTCGGTATGGCGAGCACGCGTTGGATCAGCGCACCGTGTGCCGGCTCCTCGAAGGACACGAACCTGAAGAAGGATCGGATGGCGGTCAGACGCAGGTTACGCGTATTCGCCCTGACGCCGCGCTTTACCTCGAGATCGGTGAGGAACGCGCCGATGAACGTTGCGTCCAAGTCGGTGAGCGTCAAGGCCGATGGGGGCTTCCGCAGCTGCGCCTGTGCGAACAAGAACAACAGCCGGAACGTGTCCCTGTAGGAGGCGATCGTGTTGGCGCTCACATTGCGCTGGCGCATGAGACGCTCGGTGAAGAAGCGCTCAATCAACGTGGTGACATTGCAGGTGGGCTTCATGCCGTCACTTCCCACCGCCGATCGAGACGCCGCGCCGCTTCTTCCATCAACTCTGGGCAGGCCGAGAGATACCAGTAGGTGTCACGCACGCAGGCGTGGCCAAGGTAAGTGGAGAGCACAGGGAGTTGCTGCTCGACGTTCTTGCCTTCGCGATACCAGTCGAGCAGCGTCCGGATGGCGAAGCGATGACGGAAGTCGTGCACGCGTGGTCCGGTACGATCACCTGGGCGCCGCAGCCCGATCTCTCGGGACAATCGCCAGAAGACGCGATGAACGTACTGGTGCAGCAAGCGGCCTCCCCGTTCGGCAACGAAGAACGTCGAGCCGCAGCGTGATCCGAGCATCGCGTCGCGCCGGTGGGCGTAGTCGCGCAACGCGGTTCTCGTCGTGGGATGCAATGGCATGAGCCGCGACTTGCCGAACTTGGTCAGCCGGACCGTCAGCACGCCGGCGTCGAGGTCGACGTCATCACGCTCCAGGCCGATCGCCTCGGATATACGCATGCCCGTCACCGCGATCAGCCCGAACAGGGTATGGTAGGTCCATCGTCGCAGCCCGCCCGCTGGCGGCAGAGCCAGCGCTGCCGTCAGCAACGCATCGAGCTCCGCGTCGCTGTAGACGTAGGGCTTGGCGCGCTTCCATCGGGGCAGCATGCCGACAGGCGGTACCTCCGTTCTCGGATCGAAGTTGGCGACATGGCGCGCGAACCCGCGCACGTCGATCAATCGCAGCGCCCAGGATGCATGACGATAGGGCGGCAGCGTTGCCCATTCCATTGCCAGCTTCGTCGTGATGATCCTGGCTTTGCGCTTCGCCATGAAGGCGACGAAGTCGGCGAGCCGACGGGTCTGGTGCTCGTACTTGTAGCCAACCCCCTTGCGCATGCTCAGGTACTTATCGAGTGCGGCGCGCAGATTGGTCATTGCACGCCTCACGGCCAGGGCAGGCTCAATGTTCTCAGCGCATCGATGTCGACCTTCGCGTAAATCCGGGTGGTGTCGTGGTTCTCGTGCCGCAGCAACTGTCCGATCTCCGACAAGGTCGCGCCAGATCGGAGAAGCTCGGTAGCGAGACTGTGTCGGAAGATATGGGCGCCGCGGTGGGCGCAACCTTCGATTCCAACGCGATCGAGAGCGGCCTTGGCGATCATGGTGATCGCGCATCCGGAAGCAAAACCGACGTGTGGCGCGAGTGTGCGGACGAACAGCCGTCGGCACGACGACTTTGGGCGGCCATTGCGCAGATATGCAACGATAGCCGCGCCAACGTCTGGCGGTATCGGCATCCGTGCACGCTGTCGGCCCTTGGCGCGAGCGAGTATCTCCCTGGCGCGCCAGTCGATATCGTCGAGGTGAGCGTCGCGACCTCGTCGGCTCGCAGGCCGAGCTTGGCCAGCAACAACAGAATGGCGTAGTCGCGCCTTCCCATCACCGTCTCTCGGTCGCTACCGTCGAGAGCCTTCCGCACCTGAGCGGCAGGTAGATAGGTCGGCAGAGTTGCAAGCTTCCACCTGCGTATCGATGGAACGCAATCCGCCAACGGGCGCGAGTTCAGCCCCCGATGGTGGAGATAACGGAGAAAGGCACGCAACGACCAGCACATCGCCTTGCCTGTTGCCGGGGTCCAATCCCGGGCGTGGCGCTCAACGTAGTGGATCACGTCCTCTTGGCTGATCTTGCTCAGGGCGCCGCCGGAGCACACCTCGTGCAGGAACCTGCGGATGACTGGGAGATGGCGGACGATGGACTTCGGGGCCAAGCCGCGCTCTGATCGCAGGTAGGCATCGAACTCCTTGAAGATCCGTTCGTGCGGAGTGAGAGGCGGTAGCACCAACGGCGAGATCGCGCCTTCCTCGCGCAGCACCGACAGCCATCGCTTGAGCGCGGCCCGGTCGCCGGGTTGGATAGACTGCCTCCCGCCTCGATGTCGGAGGTACCGCTCAACGACCTGTTCATCAAGATCGACCAGCTTGTAGCGACGGCCGGCGATCCAACTCAGGAGCCCGCTAACCACGTTGAGGCAACGCCACGCGCCATGCCGAACGAGCCTCTCTTCGACGAGACGAGCGGCGTAGCGCTCGACGAACTGTCGTGTGGCCCGCCTCTGAGACGCCGGTACAGCCGGCTTCTGCCCATGTACTCTTCAACTTCTATCGTCCTGTTCTCCGCTGTTGAAAGCGGAGGCACAGAACGAACTATGCCGAACCAACCAAACGACGGTCAGCGAGAAATCTGGGGAAAACGGCCCGACTCGGCATAGTTCGGCGGGCGGCATAAACCGCCCTATGCCGCCCTCGGCATAGGGCGGTCTGGATCAGCATGTAGATGGCGGCAGCGCGGCAGCCGCCTTCGTCGGAGCCGGCGAAGGTCCAATTCTTGCGGCCGAGGGCCACGGCGCGCAGCTCGCGCTCGACCACATTGTTGGTCATGCACAGCCGGCCATCGTCGATGAAGCGCGTGAACAAAATGCACAAGATTGCCAACAAAGGTGCTCTGGAACCAGCAATCCGGCGCGGCCGAAGACTGCGCAGTAAGCTCCTCGTCGGCGTGCGGGCATGCCGAGGGGATCGCTGGTTTTCGCTGCCGCCGCAATGGTCTTATTGTCACCGGCGAAGTGTCTGAGATGCCGTGGCGCCGAACGTGGCCGGTAACACGCAGGCATTTTCTCGCGTACATCTACCCCCTCGCCGACGGCGTCGGCTTGCCGTATACGGCGCCCTGACAGCCTAAGACCGTGAGCCGAATGCCCCCGCCCCGCTCCGCTTCGCCGCGCCGCCTGCTCTACGTGGCCAACGAGGATTACGCCTTCCTGATGCATCGCCTGCCGATGGCGCGCGCGGCGCGCGAGGCCGGCTACGAGGTGCATGTCGCGACCAACGTCAATGCCGGCGCCGCCGCGATCGCCGCCGAGCGGTTCGTGCTGCATCCGATCCCGTTCCAACGCGGCGGGCTGTCGCCGTCATCAGCCCTGCCCACGATCCGCGCGATCCGCGCCGTCGAGGCTGCGATCAACCCCGACGTGGTGCATCATTCCGGATTGCAGTCGAGCGTGCTCGGCTCGCTCGCCGCGCTTGGACGCACCACTCCGGTCGTCAACGCCATGACCGGCCTCGGCTATGTGTTCACATCGGCGAGCTGGCGCTCGCGTCTGCTCAAGCAGGGCCTGCTGTGGCTGCTGCCGCAGCTCATGAACCGGACACCGAGCTGCGTGCTGGTCCAGAATCCCGACGATCGCGAGGCGCTTCAAGCCATGGGCGTCCGGGGCGACAAGATCACGCTGATCCCGGGCTCGGGCGTCGATACCGACCGCTTCCAGCCGCTGCCAGAACCGGACGGGCCGATCACCTTCGGCTTCGCAGGACGGCTGCTGACCGACAAGGGCGTCCGCGCCCTGGTCGCTGCGCACCGCATGCTGCGCCAGCAGGGCCGCGACGACCAGTTGCTGATCGCCGGCTCGCCTGATCCGGCCAATCCTGCCTCGGTCTCGGCCGAGGAGGTCGAGGCCTGGCGGAAGGAACCCGGCATCACCCTGCTCGGCCAGATCAAGGACATCACCGAGCTCTGGCGCCGCTGCCACGTGGCCGTGCTGCCGTCGCATCGCGAAGGACTTCCGGTCAGCCTGCTGGAGGCCGCCGCCTGCGCCCGGCCGTTGATCTCCACCAATGCACCCGGCTGCCGCGAGATTGCGATCCACGACCAGACCGGACTCGCCGTGCCGGTCGAGGATGCGGCGGCGCTCGCGCAGGCGATGGCGCAGCTGGCGGCGTCGCCCGAGATGCGCGCACGTTATGGCGCGGCGGCCCGTCAACTGGTCGAGGACAAGCTCTCGGCCAGGATCATTGGCCGTTCGGTGGTGGCGCTCTATGATCGCCTCATCTCGGCCGCAGAGGTCTGCGGATGATCGCCGATCCCACCGCGGTCCTTGCCGCCATCGCCGTGCTCGCGGCCGCGATGTGCGCCATCCTGATCGTGCTGTTGCGTCCAGTGCTCCAACGCTACGCGCTGGCGCGGCCGAATGCGCGCTCGTCGCACAAGATCCCGACGCCGCAGGGGGCCGGCATTGCCGTGATCGGCGCCACGATCGTTGTCGGCGGCGCGTTCGCCTCCGTGGCCGGTTTCGCGCCGCTGCTGATGCTGTTCATCGCCGTGCCGATGCTGGCGCTGGTCGGCCTGATCGACGACATCAGGCCGATCCCGGTGCTGCCGCGCCTGGTCCTGCAGGGATTGGCCGTCGGCCTCGTCGTATTCACCGCGCCTGACGATCTCAGGCTGTTTCCGATCCCGCTGGCGGTCGAGCGCGCGCTGCTGCTGATCGCCGGCCTGTGGTTCGTCAACCTCGTCAACTTCATGGACGGGCTCGATTTGATGACCGTGGCCGAGGCGGTGCCGATCACGGCGGCGCTCGTCCTGTTTGGCCTCTCCGGTGAACTGCCCTGGCCGGCGACTGCCATCACTGCGGCGCTGGGTGGCGCCATGCTCGGCTTTGCGCCCTTCAACCGTCCCGTCGCAAAGGTCTTTCTCGGTGATGTCGGCAGCCTGCCGATCGGGCTGCTGCTCGGCTGGGGCCTGCTCCATCTTGCCTGGCAGGGCGACGTCGCAGCGGCGCTGCTGCTGCCGCTGTATTATCTAATCGACGCCACTTTCACCCTGTTGCGGCGGATGGCGCAGCGCGAGCCATTCTGGGCGGCGCACCGCACGCATTTCTATCAACAGGCCACCGATAACGGCTTCACCGTCTCGCGCGTCGTCAGCGAGGTGTTCATTCTCAATATCGTGCTTGCGACGCTCGCAGCCATCTCGGTCGCGCAGCGTTCCATGACGGTCGACGCCATCCTGCTCGTCTTCGGTCTCGGCGCCGTCACCTGGGTGCTGAGCCGCTTCTCGCGGCGGCGCCATTGAAGACTCAGGCCGCGCTCGAGCCGAATTCCGGCACCGCATCCTTCAGCACCGACTTGATCGTCACTGGATCATTGCGCGCGATCGCCTGATCGAGCGCCGCGATCCAGGCCTTCAGCGTCGGCATCGGCGGCTCGTTCGGGTTGGCGGCCATGATGCCGGCGACACCGATCTCGACCGGCGGCTCCTCGCTCGCAAACAGGATTTCGTTGAGGCGCTCGCCGGGCCGGATGCCCGTGAACACGATCTCGACGTCGTAGCCCGGCTGCAGGCCGGACAGGCGAATCATGCGCTCGGCCAGTTCGACGATGCGGACCGGCTGGCCCATGTTCAGCACATAGACCGAGACGTCCGGGCGCTGCGGCGCCAGCGCATGGGAGGCCGCGGTGATCACGAGATCGCAGGCCTCGCGGATGGTCATGAAATAGCGCACCATGTCCGGGTGCGTCACCGTGACAGGACCGCCCGCCTCGATCTGGGCCTTGAACTTCGGCACCACCGAGCCGTTCGACGCCAAAACGTTGCCGAAGCGCACCGAGATCAGCCGCATCGGCGGCCGTCCCACCGGCCGGTCGGCGAGCTGGCGATCGAGCGCCTGGCAGTACATTTCGGCGAAGCGCTTGGTGAGGCCGAGCATCGACACCGGCTCGATCGCCTTGTCGGTCGAGATCATCACCATGGCCTCGGCCCCTGAGGCCACCGCGGCATCGGCCACGTTGATCGAGCCGAAGATGTTGGTCTTGACGCCCTCGCTCCAGTCGCGCTCGAGGATCGGCACATGCTTCAGGGCGGCGGCATGGAAGACCAGATCCGGCTTGAACTCGCCGATCAGCGCGAACACCCGGTCGCGATCGCGGATGTCGGCGATGCGCCCCTCGACGGCGACGGCAGCCTCGGGATCGGCCGCGAGCACCTCGGTGATCGCGTAGAGCGCCGGCTCGGAATTCTCCAGAATGAGCAGCCGCGCCGCGCCGAATGCCACGACGCGCTGGCAGATCTCGGCCCCGATCGAGCCGCCGCCGCCGGTGACGACCACCGCCTTGCCACGCACCAGCGCTTCGAGACGTCCGTAATCGATCTTCTCGCTCGGCCGCAGCAGGAGGTCCTCGACCGCGACCGGCGCGAGCCTCGGCGCATCGCCGCTCTCCAGCGACGGCAGGCGGCTCACGATCAGGCGCAACCGGCGCGCCCGCATCAGGAAGGTTTCCGGATGACAGTCCGGATCGAACGCCGTCGGCATCATCAGGGCGCGCGCGATCGGCCGGTCGCGGCGGGCGAAGTCGGCCGCGACATCCTCGACATCGTCGATGCCGCCCAGCACCGGCACGCCGCGGATCAACTGCCCCCGGTCGGCGGCCGATGGCGAGAGAATGCCGATCGGCCAGATCCGCTTGACCGCGCCGCTCTCGATGCCGCGCAGCACGACCTCGGCGTCGGCAGCACGGCCGATCAGGAGCGCGGGGGCAGCGTCCTCGGACCGCGCGTGCCGTCGCACCCGCGTGTAGCGGAAGTAGCGATAGGCGAAACGCAGCGCGCTCAGCGCAAAGATCTCCAGGAACCAGTAGAGAATGATCGTGAGCTTGCCGAAGAAGAAGGTGCCGCGGACGTTCGGCGCAACGATGATGTAGTCGAGAACCAGCAGCGCCAGCGTCAGCACGGTCGCGACTCGGACGATGTTCAGCGCGTCCGGCAGCGAGATGAACCGCCACTTCGTCGTCAGAAGGCTCGAGAAGTAGAAGACGACGAAGCTGAAGGCGATGAAGTACGGCAGGATCTGCAAGAGCAGCGGCACCCGCTCCCAGAAGGTGCTGGCGCCTTCGAAGCGGATATAGAACGCCGCGAACAGCGCGACGACGCTGACCAGGAGGTCATGCGCGGCGATCAGCATATTCCGGTAGGTCAGTTGAGACGGACGCGTCATGGTTCGAGCGTCCCCTGCCTAGCATCAGGCGGCGTCCGCGATCGCCACACCATTCCGCCGGCCACGCCGACGCCGATCACGTACATCCACCCCTCGTGGAAATCGAAGATGTGGGAATTGAACAGCGAGGTGAAGATGTTCTGCACGACGACGAGCAGCCCGATCCAGGGCACCAGCCCGTCGCCGCGGAACAACAGAAGGTGCACGGCCCACATCGCGTAGAGAATCACGATCCCGAGCGCCCCCCATTGGACCGCCACGTAGAGCGTCTGATTGTGCGGATTGCTGACGACCTGGCTCGAGGAGAGGTCGCGCGACCCGCTCGCGGCCAGCTCGAACAGATGACGCGTCGAGCCCGAGCCGTGCCCGATCAGCGGCGCGTCGGCCAGGAACCGCAACGACTTGCGCCAGAACTCGAGCCGCTCGCCGATCGACGTCACCGCGCGATCGTTCCTGTAGTCCTGATATTGGCTCGTGAACGTCGCCACCTTGCCCTGCAATTGCGGGGACACGGTCCATGCCGCGAGGCCCAGCGCAAGGGCAACGGCCGCGATCAGCAGGTTGGCACGCCATTTCAGGTGGATCAGCCCGAACACCGCAAGCAGGATCGGGATCGTCACCAGCGCGGTACGCGAGACAACGATGAAGATCATGTTGGCGAGGAACGCGATCATGATCGCAGTGAGCAGGCCGGCCGGAAGGAAGCGGCGGGCGCGCAGCAACTGGGCGATCGGATAGGCCAGCGCCACGGCGCAGAGCGAGAACTCCTGGCCCTGGTCGATGTAGTTCTTCACGAAGATGCCGCGATCGGCATTGGCCTTGAGCGCGAGCGCAGGATTGAACGCGACCGCGGTCGACACCACGACCATCAGCACGCAGGAGGCGAGAAACGCGGTGAAGACCCACAGGCCGCGCTCCGACCGCTGGAAATGGTAGAGCAGCGCGGGCAGCACCAGAAGCTTGGCCGCAGGTCCCACCGCGTAGAACCGCGCGCCCCATGCGACGTCCGACCACAGCGTTCCCACCAGCGCCAGCAGGAACAGCGCGATCGGCGCCAGCGCGATCGGCCGCTTCAGGACCTGCAGCAGACGCTCGACATCGAGAAACGGCACCATCGTGATCAGCATGACGACGCCGAGGATCGACACCAGCGAGGTCGACCACGGCAGCGAGGCCGCCAGCAGAATCGCCACGACATCGACCGTCGTCCGCCACGCCGCCGGATCGCGCCAGCGGCGCGCCAGCAGCGCCGGGCCGGGATGACCTGCCAGCGCGCTCATCGCGCCTCGCTCCGGGCGCGATCGACCAGCGCGGTCGTGCTGTGCCCTTTCAGGATGTCGATCAGGATCACCTCGCCGCCGCCGGCCTCGACGACCTCATGCCCCACCACCTGCTCGCGCGTATAGTCGCCGCCCTTGACCAGGACGCTCGGCCGGACCAGCTCGATCAAGCGGAGCGGCGTGTCCTCGGCGAAGATGGCGACGAGGTCCACCGCCTCGAGCGCGGCCAGGACCTCGGCGCGCGCGCGCTCGTCCTGCACGGGCCGGCTTTCGCCCTTCAGCCGCTTGACGGAGGCATCGCTGTTCAGCCCGACCACGAGCCGGTCGCAGGCGGCGCGCGCCGCGGTCAGCACCTTGACGTGGCCGGGATGCAGAATGTCGAAGCAGCCATTGGTAAAGCCCACGCGCAGGCCCTCTCCCCGCCAGACCTCGACGCGGGCGGCGAGCTCGTCATCGCTCTCGATGATCTTCTCCTCAGCGGCACGATAGGCATGCGGCAGGATCTTTCGGCGCAGCTCGGCCGATGTCACGCTGGCGGTGCCGTGCTTGCTGACGGCCACCGCCGCCGCGGCGCTCGCCATCCGCAACGCATCCGCCCAGGCGGCGCCGGCCGCGAGCGTCGCGGCAAGCACCGCAACAACCGTGTCGCCGGCGCCGGAGACGTCGCGCACCTTCACGGGATAGGCCGGCACGTGAATCGGATCGCCCTCGCGCGGGACCAGCGTCATGCCGCGCTCGCTCTGCGTCACCAGGATCGCCTCGCAGTCCGCGAGATAGATCGCATCCTGCGCGGCCGCGGCGATCTCCTGTTCGGTCTCGGCGCGGCTGCGGGTCGCTTCCGAAAACTCCTTGCGGTTCGGCGTCAGCACGCTCGCGCCGCGATAGATCGCGAGATTCGCGCTCTTGGGATCGACGATGACGCGCTTGCCGGCCTTGCGCGTCGCGTCGATCACGTTGCGCAACACGCGCGCCGTGAGCACGCCCTTGGCGTAGTCCGACAGCAGCACGATATCGGCCCGCGCGATCAGTGGCAGGATGGCCTCGATCAGCTTCTGCTCGATCTCGCCGGCCGCCGGTGCGGCGCGCTCCCAGTCGGCGCGGAGCATGTGGGTGGAGAAATGCTCGGAGACGAAGCGCACCTTGCGCGTCGTCGGCCGCGAAGGATCACGGACAAGCACGCTCTCGATGCCGCCCTCCTTGGCGAGCTCGGCCTCCAGCTGGTCGCCGGCCGCATCCTGCCCGACGAGACCGACGAAGATGCAGCGGGCGCCGAGCGCGGCGATGTTGCGCGCGACGTTGCCGGCACCGCCGATAGTGGTCTCGCTTCGCTGGACCGCGATGACCGGCGCCGGCGCCTCGGGGGAAATCCGCGACACCTCGCCATAGACGAACTCGTCCAGCATCAGGTCGCCGATGCACAGCACCGTCTGGCGGGCGATCGCTTGCGAGAGATCGTCAAAGTCGAACATCAGCGGCAGTCTCGGTGCAATGGTCGGAACCAGATCGTCTAGCGGAAGCGGTCGGCGGAATCGAGATAGTTCCGGATATAGCCAGCGACCGCATCCTCGAGCGACGTGAAGCCGCCGTTGTAGCCGGCCGCCAACAGCCGGTCGACCTTGCTCTGGGTGAAATACTGGTAGCTGCCGCGAATCGCTTCGGGCATGTCGATGTACTCGATCCGCGGCGTCGCACCGAGCGTAGCATAGGCCGCCAGCATCATGTCCTTGAAGCTGCGCGCCTGGCCCGTGCCGACGTTGAACAGGCCCGAGACGGAGGGAGAGGCCAACAGCCACAGCATCACGCGGACGACGTCGTCGACATGGATGAAGTCGCGGCGCTGGTCGCCGTCGGCGATGCCTTCGCGGTGCGACTTGAACAGTTGCAGGGTGTGTCCGGCCTTGATGTCGTCGAAGCGGCGGGTCAGCACGCTCATCATCGATCCCTTGTGGTACTCGTTGGGACCGAACACGTTGAAGAACTTCAACCCGGCATATTGCGGCGGCAGCCTCTCGCCGCGCTCGGCGCGCGCGGCCACCGCCATGTCGAACAGATGCTTGCTCCAGCCATAGAGATTCATCGGCCGCAACGTCTTCAGCGCCGCCAGCGACGGCTCATCGACGAAGCCCTGCGCGCCGTCGCCATAGGTCGCCGCCGACGAGGCGTAGATGAACGGCGTGGTGTTGGCCGTACACCAGTCGAGCAGGCGCAAGGAACTGCGGAAGTTGCGCTCCATCACGAGATCGCCGTCGACCACCGTGGTCGCGGAGATCGCGCCCATGTGCAGGACGGCCTCGAGCCGGCGCCCCTTCAGCCAGACGTCCAGATCGGAAGGCGGCACGACGTCGGCCAGCTGCCGCTTGGCCAGGTTGCGCCACTTGCCCTCGCTGCCGAGCGTGTCACAGACCACGACATCGGTCCGGCCGGCGTCGTTCAGCGCCGCGACCAGATTCGATCCGATAAACCCGGCGCCGCCGGTCACCAGCAACATTCCGCAACCCGTCCTGATCCCGAAAACCCCGGCCCTCGCGTAGCGCATGCGGCGGCAAAGTGTAAGCGCTTTGGTGACGGCCCGCTCGGCCCACTTTACCTGCGGCGGCCGAGCGGCTACCAGCGCGCCTGAGCTAGGCAGACAAAGAATGAATTCGAATTCGGCCAAGGTCGAGGTGGACGCGGCGGACACCAGCCCGATCCTGATCATCCCCTATATGTGGATCGGCGATTTCGTGCGCGGCCACACCGTGGTGCGGGTGCTCAAGGAGCGCTGGCCGAATCGGCCGGTCGACCTGCTGGTGACGTCGCTGTGCGCGCCGCTGGTCGATTACATGCCCGGGGTCCGCTCCGGCATCGTCTGGGATCTGCCGCGCAGCCGGCTGGCGCTCGGCCGGCAATGGCAGCTCGCCGCGATGTTGCGCGAACGTCGCTATCGGACCGCCCTGGTGATGCCGCGGACCTGGAAATCGGCGCTGGCACCGGCGCTGGCCGGCATCCCCGAGCGGGTGGGCTTCGTCGGCGAGGTCCGCTTCGGCCTGCTCAACCGCTGGCGCTGGGGCGAGAAGGCGCTGCCCCGCTTCATCGACAAGAATGCCGCGCTGGCGCTGCCCGACGGGGCGCCCCTGCCGCCGGAATGGCCGGTCCCGCAGCTGCGGGTGCCGCCGGAGGACGTCGCGCGCTGGCGCGAGGCCAATGGCCTGGGGAACCGCCCGGCCGTGGCGCTGGCACCGGGATCGGTGGGTGCCGCCAAGCGCTGGCCCTATTACGGCGAGGCGGCCCGGCTGCTGCGCGGGGCCGGCCTCGACGTCTGGGTGGTCGGCGGCCCCGGCGAGAAAGCGCTCGCCGCCGAGATCGTCGCCGCTGGCGGCCCGGACGTCCGCGACCTCACCGGAACCGACCTGCGCAACGGCATCCTGGCCATGGCGGCGGCCAGCGTCGCGATCTCCAATGATTCGGGGCTCATGCACATCGCCGCGGCGTTGGGGACGCCGACCATGGGCATCTTCGGTCCGACCAGCCCATACCATTGGGCGCCGCTGAACGGCCTCGCGGCGACGGTCCAGACCAGGACACAGGTCCCCTGCCAGCCCTGCCACCGGCCGGTCTGCCGGATGAACGACCACCGCTGCATGCGCGACATTCCGGCGACCGATGTCGCCGCCATCGCCCAGCAGGTCCTTGCCGACGCGGCAATACCGGTCGTGCACTAGCTTGCGAAGCGACACCGCGCCCCATACACCGGCCCTGACGTAACCTGAGCCGCCACGTGACCCGCGCCCTCGACCCGATCGCCAACCATCTCGCCCGCTCCCGCGCCGCCATGGAGCGCGCGGCCGACGATGCCGCGATGCTCACCAGCGCCGGGCGGATCGCAACGAAAATCATCTCTGCGCTGCGTGGCGGCCACAAGCTGCTGATCGTCGGCAATGGCGGCAGCGCGGCGGACGCGCAGCACATCGCCGCCGAGATCGTCGGCCGCTACAGGCAGGAGCGGCCCGCCTATGCCGCGATCGCGCTGACGACCGATACCTCGGCGCTGACCGCGATCGGCAACGACTACGGCTTCGATCACGTCTTCGCCCGCCAGGTCGAAGGGCTCGGTACACCGGGCGACGTGCTGCTGGCGATCTCGACCTCCGGCCGCTCGCCGAGCATCCTCAACGCGCTGCGCAAGGCGCGCGAGCGCGGACTGGTCACGGTCGGCTTCACCGGCGCCAAGGGCCTCCCGATGGGCGAATTGTGTGACGAGCTGCTGGTGGCGCCGAGCGACGACACGCCGCTGATCCAGCAGATCCATCTCGCGACGGCGCATGGCATCTGCGAGATGATCGAGGCGGCGCTGATGCAGGACGAGGGCTAGATGACGACCGCTCAGCTCAAGCCGGCGGCGTTTCTCGACCGCGACGGCGTCATCAATCACGACGACAACTACATCGGCTCGCCCGATCGCATCCGCTGGATGCCGAACGTGGCGCAGGCGATCCGGCGGCTCAACGACTCCGGCTATCACGTGTTCCTGTTCACCAACCAGTCCGGCGTGGCGCGCGGGCTGTTCTCGGAGGATGACGTCACGGACCTGCACGACTGGATGCGGGCCGAGCTCGCGGCGCAGGGGGCTGTGATCGACGACGTCCGCTATTGCCCCTACCACACCGAAGGCTCGGTCGAGCGCTATCTGCGCGAGCATCCCTGGCGCAAGCCGGCGCCCGGCATGATCCTCGACCTGATGCAGCACTGGCCCATCAGGCGCGAGGGCAGCTTCGTGATCGGCGACCGCGCCTCGGACATCGCGGCGGCCGAAGCCGCCGGCCTGCCCGGCTTCCTGTTCGCCGGCGGCGATCTCGATGCGTTCGTCGCCGACATCATCGCTCAGACCAGTTCGCGATAGACGGCTGCGATCTTGTCGGCCTCGGCCTCGAGGCTGAATTTCTCCACCACGCGCGTCCGAGCCCGCGCGCCCATCGCTAGTGCGGCATCCGGATCCCGCATCAATGGCTCGAGCGCTGCGACCAGCGCATCGACGTCGCCGGGCGGGACCAGCACGCCTGTGACGCCATCCTCGACCACGATCTCCGCCGCCCCGGCACGCGCCGCGACCAGGGCGGCTCCTGCCGCCATTGCCTCGATCAGCGTGAGACCAAAGCCTTCGTTGCGCGAGGTGAAGGCGTAGATCGTGAGACGCTGGTACCAGCGCTGCACGTCGGCGATGTCGAGCTCGCCGGTGATGACGATGCGCTGCTCCAGGCCCGCGGCGGCGATCTGCTTCTTCAGCTCGCTCGCGAACGGCATCTGCTCGGGCGTCACGGCGCCGACCAGCACCGCGGAAAAATCCGGAAAACGCGGCAGCAGCCGGCACATCGCCGCGACGAACACGTCGCTGCCCTTCTGCGCGCGGACGCGGCCGAAGCAGCCGATGGCATATTTGCCCGGCAGTCCGCTCTCGGCGAAGGCCGCGGCGCGATCCGCCGGCGGGGAATACACGTCGGTGTCGACGCCATGCGTCACCACCGTCGCTTCGCGCTTCAGATAGGACGCCGAGATGTCGCTGGTCGCGATGATCGCGTCCATGCGGCGGATCAGCCAGCGCGTGATCCAGCTGTGATGGCGCTGCGCGGCCGAGGTGAACACCAGCTTCAACGGCCAGCCGAGCGCCCGCATGATCACGCCGACGATCATCTCGTCGTTGCGGCGGGCATGCCAGATCAGCGGCCGCCGCCGGCCCCACAATTTGAACAGATCGCTCGCGCGCATCCGCGCGATCCCTTCGGGCGCGTAGGAGCCGAGCCACGCCGCGCGCACCAGCCTCGCCAGCTTCGGCGCCACCATCCGGTTGGTCGCGGTCACGCCGGAATAGCGCCGGTGCAGGTTGGGCACGATCACGTCGAGATCTGCGGCGGAAAACGGCTCGGCTTGCACACTCAACTCCAATTGCAGCGGTTCCCTATACGCAACATTAAGCATCGCCGCCAGTTCGCTATGCACGCAACAGGTCGTTCATTTCGCGGGCGTTAGTCTGCCGGAAACAAACAGGGATCGCGTCAAACAATGACCGTGCTCGTGACCGGCGGCGCCGGCTATATCGGCAGCCACATGGTGCTCGCGCTGGCGGAAGCCGGCGAAAGCGTCGTGGTGATCGACAACCTTTCGAGCGGCTTTTCCGCCTTCGTGCCCGACGGCGTGCCGCTGTTCATCGGCGATGCCGGCGATGAAAATCTCGTCGACGGCGTCATCGGCCAGCACGGCGTCGACAGCATCATCCATCTGGCGGGCTCGGTCGTGGTGCCGGAATCGGTGCGCGATCCGCTGCTCTACTACCGCAACAACACCATGACCACGCGCAGCCTGTTGAATGCGGCGGTCAAGCGCGGCGTCAGCCGCTTCGTGTTCTCCTCGACCGCGGCCGTCTACGGCAATCCGAACGAGGTGCCGGTGCCCGAGAGCGCGCCGACCCGTCCGACCTCGCCCTACGGCACCTCGAAGCTGATGGCCGAGATCATACTGCACGACGTGGCCTCGGCACATGACCTCAACTACGTGGTGCTGCGCTACTTCAACGTCGCCGGCGCCGATCCGTTCGGACGAGCCGGGCTTGCCACCGTCGGGGCGACGCACCTGATGAAGATCGCGATGGAAGTCGCCACCGGCCAGCGCGCCAAGATCGACGTCTACGGCACCGATTATCCGACCCCCGACGGCACCTGCATCCGCGATTTCATCCATGTCTGCGATCTCGCCCAGGTGCACCGCTCCGCGCTGGCCTATCTGCGCGCCGGCGGCAGCTCGGTCACGCTGAATTGTGGGTACGGCCGCGGCTATTCCGTGCTCGAGACCATCGAGGCCGTCCGGCGCGTCTCCGGCCGCGCCATTCCCGTCCAATACGCACCGCGGCGCCCCGGCGACATCATGAGCATGGTCGCCGACACCAGCCGTCTGAAGGCGCTGCTCGACTGGACGCCGATCTATGACGATCTGGAAACGATCGCCGCCCATGCGCTGGCCTGGGAGGAGAAACTGTTCCTGGAACGCCACAGCGGCGTGCTGCAGCGGGCCTCGGCCTAGAATCAACGACTTAGCCGGACGCCGGGGGGCTTGAAAAAGCCGCCCCGAGCGGGCAAGCACTGCTGTCCGCCCGGCGATTTGTCCCGGCGGCCAGGGACCAGAATGGCCGAATTTCCGAAGAAGATCACCGACGATCCCTATGGCGCCGCGATCCTGATCCGCCGCCTCGTGATGGAACAGGGCATCCTCTACTGGCGCCGCTATCTCACCGCCTTCGCGCTGATGGCGGTCTCGGCCGGCGCCAGCGCCGGCGCCGCCTACATCCTCGGCCAGGTCATCAACAAGGCCTATGTCGACAAGAGCATCCCCGGCATCGCGGTGCTCTCCGGCGTCACCGTGCTGCTGCTGTTCGTCAAGGGCGTCTCGACCTACGGCTACGCGGTGATCCTGTCGAAGATCTCGAACGCGATCCTCGCCAACAACCAGCGCGCGCTGTTCGCGAAGCTGATGAGCGAGAGCATCGGCTTCTTCTCCGAGCGGCACTCGTCGGAGTTCCTGGCACGCCTCACCGCCGGCGCCAAGTCCATCACCGACGTCCTGACCATGCTGATCAACGCGATCGGCCGCGACCTGCTGCTCTTGATCAGCATGATCGCCGTGATGGTCGCGCAGGACCCCTGGATGTCGCTGCTCGGCCTCGTCGTCGTGCCGCCGGCCATGCTGGTGCTGCGCAAGCTGGTCAAGCGCATCAAGGGCCTCGCCCACAGCCAGTTCACCGGCAATGCGGACATCCTGGAGACCATGCAGGAATCGCTGCAGGGCATCCGCACCGTCAAGGCGTTCACGCTCGAGGACGCGATGCGCGCCCGCATCGACGAGAACATCGCAGTGGTCGAGCGCAACGCCAACAAGATGGCCCGCGTCTCCAACCGTTCCAACCCGCTGATGGAGATGCTCGGCGGCTTCGCCGTCGCCGGCTGCCTGATGTATGGCGGCTATGCCGTGGTCGCGCTCAACGCCACGCCCGGCCAGTTCTTCTCGTTCATGACCGCCTTCCTGATGGCGACCGAGCCGGCGAAGCGGCTGGCGCGGCTCAACATCGATCTCAACAGCCAGCTCGTCGGCGCCCGCATGCTGCTCGAAGTGGTCGACAGCCCCGCCAGCGAGCAGCCGGACGACGACAAGCCGGCGCTGAAGCTGACGCAGGCCAAGATCGAGCTGCGCGACGTCTCCTTCGCCTATCGCGACAACGAGCCGGTGCTCAACCGCATGAGCTTCACGGCCGAGCCCGGCAAGGTCACCGCTTTGGTCGGCCCGTCCGGCGGCGGCAAGTCGACGGTGCTGGCGCTGCTGCTGCGGTTCTACGAGGCGACCGCGGGCGACATCCTGATCGACGGCCAGTCGATCGCGCAGGTGTCGCGCCGTAGCTTGCGCGAGCAGGCCGCCTATGTCGGCCAGGACGTCTACCTGTTCCGCGATAGCATCCGCGCCAACATCGCCTTCGGCAAGCCCGGCGCGACCGAGGCCGAGATCATCGAGGCGGCGAAGGCGGCCTGCGCGCACGACTTCATCATGAGCTTCCCGCTTGGCTACGACACGCCGGTCGGCGAGCACGGCACCCAGCTCTCCGGCGGCCAGCGCCAGCGCATCGCGGTCGCCCGCGCGCTGATCCGCAACGCGCCGATCATCCTGCTCGACGAGGCCACCGCGGCGCTGGACTCCGAATCCGAGCGCCAGGTGCAGGAGGCGATCGAGCATCTCTGCCAGAACCGCACCACCATCGTCATCGCGCATCGCCTGCACACCATCATGAACGCCGACGCCATCCTGGTGGTCGAAGCCGGCGAGATCGTCGAGCGCGGCCGGCATGACGATCTGTTGCGCCGTGGCGGCCGCTATGCTTCGTTCTTCCGCCTGCAACAGCGCGACATGGGGCCTAACGTCATCCCCATGACCGCAACCTCCTGACCCGCTTATTTCACCGCACCCGAGATCCATTTCATGAGCGCCTCCACCGTCATCCCGGCCTTCCCGCAGCCTTCGCTTCCCGTCGTCGGCGAAGCCGGCGTCTTTCCGGTCCGCCGCATCTGGTGCGTCGGCCGCAACTATCTCGAGCACATCCGCGAGATGGGCAATGACGAGCGCGACCCGCCGTTCTTCTTCGCCAAGCATGCCGACATGCTGGAGCCGGACGGCGCCGTGATCCCCTACCCGCCGCTGACCAAGGACATGCATCACGAGGTCGAGCTGGTGGTCGCGCTGAAGAGCGGCGGCCTCAACATTCCGACCGACAAGGCGCTCGACCACGTCTACGGCTACGCCGTCGGCATCGACCTCACCCGCCGCGACCTGCAGCTCGCCTCCCGCAAGATGCAGCGCCCCTGGGAGGTCGGCAAGTCGTTCGACCATTCCGCGCCCTGCTCGGCCATCCAGCCCGCGGCCAAGATCGGCCACCCCGCGAAGGGCAAGATCTGGCTGTCGGTCAACGGCACCGAGCGCCAGACCGGCGACCTCTCCGAGCTGATCTGGAACGTGCCGGAGATCATCTGGAAGCTCTCCCAGCAGGTCGAGCTCGCCGCCGGCGACATCATCATGACCGGCACGCCCGCCGGCGTCGCGGCGGTCGTTCCGGGCGACAAGATCGAATGCGGCGTCGACGGCGTGGGCACACTGAAGGTCTCGATCGGGCCTGCGGCGGCGTAAGCGGCGCCCACGGTCCCTCGCAACACTTCCAAAAAGGCCGCGCTCTGCGCGGCTTTTTTCGGTCTGGCGCCCGATCGCAGCCAGGCACCGGGGTCACCCTCCCCTGGAGGGGGAGGGTCAGACCTGCTTTGCGACATCATCTGATCCACAATCTCAACAGCGTTCAGGCTGAGACGAACATCCACGCTCTCGCGACGCAGTCCGCGCCCTGAACGGCTTTCCTTCATTGAAGCCCAATCGCAGCCGAGGACTGGTTCACCCTCCCCTGGAGGGGGAGGGTCGCCTCACGAGGAGCGAAGCGACACGTGAGGCGGGGTGGGGTGATCTCTCCTCTGGCACCGGTGCGCGTGGAGAGATCACCCCACCCCGCTCGCCCGCTTCGCGCGCGAGCGACCCTCCCCCTCCAGGGGAGGGTGGGCACCGGCCGAGCGGCAACACTGATCCACAATCTCAAACAGCATCAAGGAAGAGACGAGCACCCACCTTCTCGCGACGCATTCCGCGCCCGAGTGATGCTCCAATTCCCGCCCTCTCCAGATGGAGGGCGCAGGGAAGGCCGGGCGCTGGCCGCGCCCGTGGCCCGCCTGCAGAAAAAAAGCAGGCGGCAGTCACCACAGGTCTGGCCGAACACACCCGGCCTTCCCCGCGCGATGGTTTTAACGGGCTATAGCGCGCTCTTCCTGGTGCACCGGGCTTTCTGGCCACCATCCGCTGCGCAAAGCGAAGCTTTGTCGCAACGTTGATACTAGCATCGGAGTATCAGAACCACACGCCTTCACCGTCCACGAGGAAAGCGTTCGTCCGTGCTCATCACACGCCGCCGCCCCGCGTCCACCGCTCCCCGCTGCCAACGTCCGTGACGACCGCGAACCGTCCCCTACCGTGCAACGGGATGGGGCGGACCATAATGCTGATTTGGCGAAATTGTCAAGCAGCTCGTATCTTTTTAGAAGAGGTCGGCAGTCCCCTGATGGTGATCCGCACAGCGGACAGTCTTAGCTCCGTTAGATTCCGCTTAACGAACCATCGCTGCGCCGATAGCGGCCGGGCTTGACGTAGGCAATAACACAATCATCGAGATCTCAACGTCTTGGCCATCCATTTGCCGTTTGCGTCGATTGCGGCAAGGTACCTGAGCCCAGGTGGAGTAGATGCAGAGAAAATTGATAGTGGCGTTGGCAGCAGCACTCGTTGGCGTCTCGGGTGGCACGCCCTCAACCAACGCGCAAGATGCCGGGCGCGCTAACTGTGAAAGCCAACTTTCCACGTTCGTCTTGAAGATCGACAATCTACTGGCGCAGCACCCTCGAGACTTGAATGAAGTTCTTTCGGTCGTGCACCGTCACCTTCCCGCGGAAGGTTGTACGGCCGACGTGGCGTCGAAGGCGATGAAGACTTCGGCGTTCTTCAAGGGAGAGGAACGAAATGACCACAGCATCCAGTTCTCGCTCTTCAATGGGACCTCGGCGGCGCGTGGCGCTGCGGTCCTGCTCGTACTGAACGATTCCGGCCAATGGAGCCCGCCATTTGCGATTTGGCACCCGCCATACCCCTGACCACGGCAGAGTGACCGCGAACGTCCGTTCCGAACCCATCTTTGGAACGCGTAGGGCGGATTAGCCGAAGGCGTAATCCGCCGTCCCTCCGCGGAGAAGAAGCGGCGGATTACGCTCCGCTAATCCGCCCTACTCCCCAATCTCACCGAAACGCCGACACCACGATGGCGCCGACGATCGCCACCGTCAACGTGTACTTCGCCGCATAATACACCGTCCTGTTCCACGCCTTCACCTTCCGCGTGGCCAGATGAAGCTCATACAGCTTGCCGAACACCTTGTTCAGCACGCCGACGTGCTCGCCGTCGACGTTCTGCGTCGCCGAGGCCTTGACGATGTGGTGGCTGACCCAGCGGTTGATGGCGGCGATGAAGCCGAGCTTCATCGGGCGCTCGACGTCGCAGAACAGGATGATGCGGTTGACGTCGGTGGCGTTCTCGGCGCTGTGGATGAAGGTCTCGTCGAACATGAAGGCTTCGCCGTCGCGCCAGACGCAGGGCACGCCGTCGACCAGGATGCGGCACTTGTCGGAGTTCGGCGTGACGAGCCCCAGATGATAGCGCAGCGAGCCGGCGAAGGGATCGCGGTGGGCGCCGAGCTTGCCGCCGGGCGGCAGCATCGCGAACATCGCGCCATGCACGTTCGGGATGGAGTTCAAAAGCTCGACCGTCTTCGGACACAGCGTACGCGCCGACGGTAGGAAGTCGTCGTACCATTTCAGATAGAAGCGCTTCCAGCCGCTCTTGAAGAACGAGTAGAAGCCCCAGTCGTTGTTGGCGGCGGCGGCGCGGATGAAGCCCTCGTCGAACAGGCGTACCGCCTCCTCGCGGATGGTCTGCCAGTTATCGGTGAGCTTCTTCAACTCGGGAAACTGCTCCACCGGGATCACCGGCGTGTTGGGCACAGCCGAGCCGGCATACATCAGCACATTGTAGGGGGCGAGATAGGTGGAGTGGTCGCCGAGCTGGCGGGCGAAGCGCAGCCGCTGCTTGCCGCGGAAGTGGACGTAGATGGTGGCCCCGATCAGGATGTAGAGGCCGATGAGCTGTGGCGCGAAGAGCTGTCTGAGCATGTCCGGGACCCATGATCCGGCCGCTCAGAGCGTGTTGCGCAGATGTGTCGCCTTCTGGGCGAGATCGAAGGGGTGCTCTGATGCCGGCCAAGGGCCTCAATTTAGCCGCAAGCGCGACCGGCCGCATCCCTTCGCACGAGGGTTGTGAACGGGAATCGGGGTTGAAAGTTCTGCGGCGTGACCCGGCTGCAACAGCCGCCGGCCCCGGCTCGCGATCGCGCTAAGCCCGCGTCAGCTCCTGCAGGCCCTTGAAGGTCAGCCGCTTGGGGTCCCGGACGCCGGCCAGATACATGCGGCGGATGAAGGCGGCCACCGCGTCGCGGTCGCAGCCGGTGAGGACGACGATGGCATCCACCGCGGTCTTCTGGGCCTCCATGGGACTGGTCCTCCTGGCAATGCACCCGGCACGCGCAAGCTGTCACGATGCCGATTAACATCGCGTTAACCGTGCGGACGGCCGCCGGTTCCCATGCCGCGATTCCTGCCGCCGCTCCATACGCGAAACCGCGCAGGCCGGAGCGGCCGCCGTCGAGCGCCGCAGGAGCGCCGCCGTCACACCAGGAAGAAGTCCTCCGGCGCCCCGATCAGGCGGTCATCGCCATGGACCACGAGGTTCCGCCGCATCGGGCGCACCGGCGGCGTGATGACCCGCCGTTCGAGCTCGTTGGCGCCTGGCAACTGGTCGACGAAGCGGACGGCGAAGCCGTCGGGGAAATGCCTGATGACACGGCCGATGCAACTGCCCACCGCCAGCGGCGTGCCGATCTCCGGCTGGATCTCCGCCGAGACCGCGGCGCCCGACATCGAGGCATCGATCACGAAGCACGGGATGCAGCTGCCGTCGGCGAGCGTCAGCGCCGAATGCGGCGAGTTCGGCACGAAGCGCGCATCGCGGCGGGAATCGCGGATCGACGGATCCTTCTGCTTCTTCTCCAGCCAGACCAGCTTCTCGGCGAGCTTGGCGCGCTCGGCGCGCGTCATCTCCAGCTCGAGCAGAAAGCCGCCATGCACGGTGTCGCTGATCTCGCCTTCGAACTTGCCGAAGTCGCGGAAATACGAGGTCAGACGATCGCCGACCTTGCCGACCACGGGCACCTCGAGCAGCGCGCGAAACGGCGACACCCGCGTGGTGCGGCAGGCGAAGGATCGCAGCCGTCCTTCCGGGGAATACCAGTTCGGAAGCGTGTAGGACCCGACCGTCTGAATCCTGACCGCGCGCTGCTTCAGGAATCGAGCAACCGACATTGCACGTCTCCCCCCGACCCCATGCTGTCCCCGACGATGGCCCGGCCCACGCCGCGGCACGATATGCCTGTTACAATTTCTACGTGCATTTTCGGTCGAACTAAATCGAATTGGGCAAAGCCGCCATGCCCCGGACCGTGCGCGCAAATTCTTGAGGAAATCTGAATCCGAAACGGAAATCCCGCTCAACGGAATCGTATGTCCAACCCGTTTCTGCTTTCTAAAAATGCCGGCCCGTCGGACTACGGTGCGGCGCGGCACTTGTTCGTTGCGGGCACGAGCGGCTGATCGCATCAGCCGCGGCGCCATCGCGCCACGACGCACACCGTCTCACGATGAGCGTCCGTTCGCGTCCAACGTGATTAGTCAATGATTCATCCTAACGCGCGGCCACCGAGGCGCGGCTGCAACTCACAATTTCATTCAATCTGGTGAGCAACTATCAGCGCGCGCAACCGCGCTGCGAGCAAACAGCTAACACATTCGCGTCGTTTCGCTATTTGCTTGCTAACAACCTGTTCACCACTTGCGCAATCGGTCCGCACGGCAGCTGCTGCAGCCCATGCCGTTCAATTTCGCTTATACTATTGCCGCTTAGTCGTAAGTGAGGGGGACGGCTGTCAGTCGGCTCGCGCGTCGCCCCAGGCGTATGAGTAAGCAAAGTAGTCACACGTATGATGACCGCACGCATCGTGGTGTTAACCATCGCTCTCGGCGCGGGCGGCGTTGCGGCCTATCTGGTCAGCAATTCCGACGGCCAGCGGCAGACGCCGGCGGCGCCGGTCGTGCAATTGCCGACGGTCGAGGTGCTGGTCGCCAAGACCGACATCGGGCTCGGACAGGCGATCAAGCCCGGCGACCTGATCTGGCAGACCTGGCCCGAGGCCGCGAGCAACATCTTCATCCGGCGCGGCGACCGTCCCGAGGCGGCCAATCAGCTGGTCGGCACCATCGCCCGTTCGCCGTTCGTGATCGGCGAGCCGATCCGCGAGCAGAAGCTGGTGAAGGCGGACGGCTCCGGCTTCATGGCGGCGATCCTGCCCGCGGGCATGCGCGCGATCTCCACCGAGATCTCACCCGAGACCGGCGCCGGCGGCTTCATCCTGCCGAACGACCGCGTCGACGTCATCCTATCGAAGCGCGACAAGAACCCTGACAAGCCCGGCGCCGCCGACTTCGTCAGCTCCGAGATCATTCTCTCCAACGTCCGCGTGCTCGCGATCGATCAGGCGCCGAAGGAGAAGGAAGGCCAGAACACCGTCGTCGGCAAGACGGTGACGCTCGAGCTCAGGCCCGAGCAGGCCGAGACCCTGGCGCGCGCGCGACAGGCCGGCTCGCTGGCGCTGGCGCTGCGCAGCATCGCCGACGTGAACGCCGCCGACGGCAACAAGACCGAGGCGCAGCAACAGCAGCAGCAGATGGCGCGACGGGGCAGCGCCATCGAGATCATTCGCTATGGGATCACGAGCTCGCTGACGGCGCAGAAGTGACCGAAAGGACGAGGAAGATGATGGGTGGGCATCAACGCGCAAAATTCGGGACGTGGGTCGTCCGCGCGCTATCGACATCGGCCGTGATCGGGCTTGCGCTCAATCCGGCGCTGACGCCGGTGAAGGCGGCTGACGACAGGCTGGAGACGCCGGTGGTGTCGGTCGGCTCGTCGAAGGTGCGCTTCCTCTCGCTCGGCATCGGCAAGTCGGTGGTCGTCGACTTCCCGCAGGACGTCAAGGACGTGCTGGTTGCCGATCCCAAGGTCGCCAACGCGGTCGTCCGTTCGGCCCGGCGCGCCTACATCATCGGCGCCGCAGTCGGCCAGACCAACGTCGTGTTCTTCGACGGCGAGGGACAGCAGGTCGCGGCCTATGACATCGCGATCAAGCGCGACCTCAACGGCGTGCGCCAGGCGCTGAGCCAGAGCATTCCCGGCGTCAAGATCGACGGCGTCGGCGAGGGCGTGATCCTGACCGGATCGGTGTCGAGCCCGGTCGAGGCGCAGCAGGCCGGCGAGATCGCCGCACGCCTCGTCGGCGGTGCCGACAAGGTGGTCAACTCGATCGTCGTGCGCGGCCGCGATCAGGTGATGCTGAAGGTCAACGTGTCGGAGGTCCGGCGCGAGATCGTCAAGCAGCTCGGCATCGATCTCAGCGCCAGCCTGAACTACGGCACCGCGGTGGTGAACTTCAACAACACGAACCCGTTCACCGCCTATGGCAAGTCGCTGGTCGGCCCCAACGGCCTTTCCGCCACCGGCGGCGGCTTGTCGTCGGTCTCGGCGACGCTGCGCGCCATGGAGACGGCCGGTGTCGTCAAGACGCTCGCCGAGCCAAACCTGACCGCGATCTCCGGCGAATCCGCGACCTTCATCGCGGGCGGCGAATTCCCGATTCCCGGCGGCTATTCCTGCGATCCCACCACGCGGGTCTGCAGCACGTCGATCACCTACAAGAAGTTCGGCATCTCGCTCAACTTCACGCCCGTCGTGCTCGGCGAAGGCCGCATCAGCCTCCGGGTGATGACGGAGGTGTCGGAGCTGTCGAACGACAACGCGATCACGGTGTCCTATGCGCTGACCTCGGCCTCGACCTCGTCGGTGACGATCCCCGCGATCCGCACCCGCCGCGCCGAGACCACGGTCGAGATCCCCTCCGGTGGCTCGATGGCGATGGCCGGCCTGATCCAGAACCAGACCAAGCAGGCGATCAACGGCCTGCCCGGGCTCAACCAGCTGCCGGTGCTCGGCCAGCTGTTCCGCAGCCAGGACTACGTCAACAACGAGACCGAGCTGATGGTGCTGGTGACGCCCTATGTCGTGCGCGCCGTCGCCCAGAAGGAGCTGTCGCGTCCGGACGACGGCTTCGCGCCGGCCACCGACTCGGAGTCGGCGCTGCTCGGCCGCATGAACCGGCTGTACGGCATCGCCGCCAGGGTCGACGCGGCCACGGGACAGCCGGCCGGCTTCGGCTTCATCATCGACTGAGATTGCGGGACGACGGGGCACGGGGGAACGATCATGTCGGCAACATCCATACCAGACGGCAGGCGCGCGCTGCGCCGGATCGTCGCCATCGCCGGGCTGGCGCTCACGCTGGGCGCCTGCAACACCACCACCGGTGAGGTCGTCGCGACGATCCCGGACGACTACAAGATCCGCCATCCGATCGCGATCGAGGAAGGCCGGCAGTCGACCGTCGTCTTCATCGGCAGCGGCCGCGGCGGCCTGACCTACCAGCAGCGCGTGGACGTCGCGGGGCTCGCGCGCTCATGGCTGCGCGAAGGCACCGGCGGGATCATGGCGGAGGTGCCGACGGGCACGTCGAATGCGCGCGCCGCGGCCGACGCCTACCGCGAGATCCGCGCCGTGCTGACCGCCGGCGGCGTTCCCTCGCACGCGATCACCCTGCGCAACACCATGCCCGACGATCCGCGGCAGCTCGCCGTCATCCGGCTGAGCTATCCGAAGATCGCCGCCGTCGCCGGTCCCTGCGGGCTGTGGCCCGACGACCTCGGGCCGAACTTCAGCAATCCCGGCTACAGCAGCAACCAGCACTATCAGAATTTCGGCTGCGCCACGCAGCGCAACCTCGCTGCGATGATCGACAACCCGGCCGATCTCGAGCAGCCGCGCTCGGAGATGGCCGCCTACACGCCGCGCCGCTCCGCGCTGTTCGAGAAGTACCGCAAGGGCGAGTCGACGGCGGTGGCGTATCCGGAGTCCGACAAGGCCAAGCTCAGCGATACAGGCAAATGATCAACGCGTCCCGTCAGAGCCAGGATGAGCAGCCCGGCCCCACCGGCCCGGCCCTCGACGATCACATCGCGCCGGTCCCGCGCGTCTCGGTGCAGGCATTCTGCGAAACCGACCAGACCTCGGCCGCGATCCTCGCCGCGAGCCAGGACCGCCGGCTCGGCAAGGCGCACATCACGATCAAGGCGGGCGGCATGCCGCGCGCCATCGAGACCTATCATTCGCAGCCGACGCCGAACGTCATCGTGATCGAGACCAGGCCCGGCGGCGACATTCTCGGCGGCCTCGACGATCTCGCCAGCGTCTGCGATCCCGGCACCCGCGTGGTGCTGATCGGCAGCCCGTCCGACGGCGTCGCCTATCGCGAGCTGGTCCGGCGCGGCGTCAACGACTACGTGCTCGGCCCGGTCGAGACCATCGACGTGATCCGCTCGGTCTGCAGCCTGTTCTCGGCCTCGGAGGCCGTCATCACCGGCCGCATCATCGCCGTGGTCGGCGCCAAGGGCGGCGTCGGCGCCTCCACCGTCGCCCACAACGTCGCCTGGAGCATGGCGCGCGACCTGACGCTGGATTCGGTCGTGATCGATCTCGACATGGCGTTCGGCACCGCGGGGCTGGACTACAACCAGGATCCGCTGCAGGGCATCGCCAACGCCGTGTTCCAGCCGGACCGGCCGGATACGGCGCTGATGGAGCGCCTGCTCGCCAAATGCACCGAAAATCTCAACCTGCTCGCCGCGCCCGCGACGCTCGACCGCGTCTATGATTTCGGCGCCGACGCGTTCGACGCGATCTTCGACACCCTGCGCATGACCCAGCAATGCATCGTGCTCGACGTGCCGCACCAATGGTCGGCCTGGACGCGGCATGCGCTGATCAATGCCGACGACATCCTGGTGGTCGCCGAGCCCGATCTGGCGAACCTGCGCAACGCCAAGAACCTGCTCGGCGTGCTCAAGGCCTCGCGTCCCAACGACCGGCCGCCGCTGTACTGCCTGAACCAGGTCGGCATGCCCAAGCGGCCGGAGATCGACCTGAAGCGCTTCGCCAAGACCGTCGAGGCCGAGCCGGTCGCGGTCATCCCGTTCGACTGCAAACTGTTCGGCACCGCCGCCAACAACGGCCAGATGATCGCGGAGATATCGGGGCTGAGCCGCACGCCAAAACTGTTCCAGGACATCGCGAACCGGCTCACCGGACGGATCGACCACAAGCCGCAGCGCGGCTCGCTGCTGGCGCCGATCGCGAAACTGCTCGGCGCGAAATAGCGCCTGAGATCATGATGCGATTCCAGGGACTCGCATCATGATCTCATCTCCGTGTTTGAGCATGATCTCCGCGCAAACGCCTTTGGCGTTTGTCGCGAGGGAAAACCGGTTTCAACCTTTCCGGATCATGCTCTAGTCGTCGGACCGGCTGAGTGCCCGCGCCAGCGCCTTGTCGGGCTCGCCGGCCACCGGACGGTCGCGACGCGGCGACAGCTCGCGCTGCGCGATCTTGCGGCGCTCCAGGATGCGCTTGACATAGGCGACGCTGGCGCTGGCCTGCTCCGGCGGCAGCCCCGAACGCGCGATGCTCTCGGCCTCGCTCATCCGGCCCTGCAGGCCGACGATGACGGCGAGATTGGTCCGGACCCGCGGGCTGGCATCGGGGTGCGCGCTGGCCTTGCGCAACTGCTCCTCGGCCTTCGGCAGTTCGTTCGAGAGCGCATAGGAGAGACCGAGATTGGACAGCACGGAAGGATCGTCAGGGGCGATCTTCAGCGCCGTCATGTAGTATTGCCGGGCCTCCTCGTTGCGCCCCATCTGGTCGAGCGTGGCGCCCTGCGCCGACAGGATGCGCCAGTCGGGATCCTCGGGCGAATGCGCGCGGCTGAGCACGTCGAACGCCTGCTGGAAATTGCCGTTGTCGGCAAGCGCGCGGCCAAAGGCCGCCAGCAGCGCCTTGTTGCCGGGATTGGCGATCGTCGCCTGCTCGAGCACGGCGACCGCCTGCGAGCGCTGGCCGGTGCCGCGCAGGGCGCTGCCATAGCGCAGCGCCACCTCGGGATCGTTGGGATTGGCGCGGAAGCGCTCGCGGAGCTGGTCGATCTCGGCGCGCGGGTCGGCGGCGGCCGCGCGGCTCTTTTCGGGATTGCCGCCCAGTGCCCCCGTGACCTCGCTGAGATCGGTGGTCTGGCAGGCGCCGAGACCGAGCAGCACGGCCGTGAACGACAGCGCGAACGCGGCCGGCCGGAGCAGAGGGAGAGAGCGAAGGGGCCGCGTACGCATGCAACTGAACTACTTCGGGACCAGATGATCTGCACGCTGGCAGATTAACCCTAAGGTCCCGTTAAGCGGGCGCGGCCGGCCCGCTCAATCGATGAATTCGGCGCCGAACTCGCAGCCGATGCGCCAGGCCAGCCGGCACTTGCGCTGGTGGTCGGGCGCGAAGACGATGGTGAACTGCGGGGGAATCTCGACGAATTCGGCGATCACCTTGACGCCGCCGTCGGAAATATCCGTGACCGTGCAGTCCCGCGGCAGGCTGCCGTTGCCATAGTGAATCTTCGCGATCCTCCTGCACAGCCGACGTTCACTCTTGCGACGGTTCGCCAACATCAACATTTCGACGTCTCACCCACTCAATCGTCCAATCCGGAGACCTCGTTTGTAGCGAGGAAACCTTGGGATCTGGCTAGCGCCAAGCCCGGAAATCCGGCGACCGGATTTGGGTTTCGTTTACCCTCTGCATCCCTCAGCGGACCGGCAGCAGCACACGATCGAAATACGCCGACAGCCTCCCGACGTCGTCGAGCGGCAGGACGTCGGCGACATACTGATCGGGCCGCACGATCACGATGCAGCCCGCGGCGCGATCGATGCCGCGCATCGCAAAGATGTCCTGGCCGCTCTTCAGATCGGCACAGAACATCTTCTCGTAGTCGATGAGACCGTAACGGCCCTTCCGCGGCAGCAGCAGCTCCGGCATTCGTTCGAGCGCGAGTTCGCGATGCCCCTGCTGGAACACCGCGCGCAGATCGATCACGGAGTCGATGTCGGCGCCCACCTGGGTGTGGCGGCGCACGGGCGAGGCCGAATCCTCGCTGAGGAATGTGCACAGGCGGCGGATCGCGGACCCCGGCGCGGCCGGATCCTCCGCGGCCGCGAAAGCGAAGATGCGGAAGCGGCCGTCGGCTTGCACGACATGTCCGAGCTGCGCCGGCTTGGCGTCGCCGAGCCGGATGACCGGCGCCGAGTGAAAGCGCTTGCCGATGACGAAGCCGGTGGCGAGCGGCTGGAAGGTGTCGTCGCCGGTGAGGACGGAGGGCCGATAGTGCGTGGCGGTGCCCGCCGTGTAGCGGCCGTGACGGACGAAATAGTCCTGCGTCTTGGCCGCGTCGGCGCCGCCCTGCTTGGCGGCGGAGGCAAGAATTCCTGACCATTCGCGATCGAAATCGATCAGCTCCTGGGCGATGGCCCGCCGTTCGGCCGAATAGCTGTGCAGGAGCTGCGGCGCGCAACGCCTGCCCAGCACGGCGGCGAGCTTCCAGCCGAGATTGAACGTGTCCTGCATCGACACGTTCATGCCCTGCCCCGCCTTCGGGCTGTGGGTGTGGCAGGCGTCACCGGCGATGAAGACGCGCGGCAGCCGCGTTGCCACCTCGGCCTCCGGCACGTCGTCGAACTTGTCGGTGATGCGCTGGCCGATCTCGTAGACCGACCACCACGCGACCTCCTTCACCTCAAGCGTATACGGCGCGAGAATGCGCTGCGCCTTGGCGATCACCTCGTCGACGGTGATGTTGCGCCCGGCCACGCGCTCGCCGACCTCGAGCTTGGCGAGCTCGACATACAGCCGGACGAGATAGCCGCCCTCGCGCGGGATCACCAGCAGGCTGCCGTCCTTGGCGGACTGGATCAGCGATTTGAAGCGGATGTCGGGAAAATCGGTCACGGCGAGCACGTCCATGACGCCCCAGGCGTGGTTGGCGGAATCCCCGTGCAGTTCGCGGCCGATCGCCTTGCGCACGACGCTGCGCGCGCCATCGCAGCCGACGACGTAGCGCGCGCGCACCGTCTCCACCTGGCCTTCATGCTCCGGGTCTATGCGATCGAAGCTGACGGTCACGCCGTGCGCGTCGACGCCTGCGGCCGGATCGATCCGCAGATCACGCAGTCGCCGCGCGTAGTGCGGCTCGAGCTTCGCGGCCGAACGGCGCATCACGTCCAGGAAGAAATCGTGGACCCGAGCCTGGTTGAGCACGACATGCGGCATCTCCGACAGGCCATCCTCGACGTCCTGCACGCGACCGCTGCGCGCGATATGCTTGCTGTCCTGGTCGCTCGGCTTCCAGAACGTGGTCTCGTTGATCCAGCACGCTTCCCTCAGCACTTTCTCGGCAAAACCATAGGCCTGGAACATCTCCATGGTGCGGCAGGCGATGCCGTCGGCCTGGCCGAGCAGCAGCCGGCCCGGCTTCTGCTCGACGATGCAGGTCCTGATGTCCGGAAAAGCGGAAAGCTGGGCAGCGAGGTTCAACCCGGCGGGGCCACAGCCGACGATGAGGACATCGGCCTCGGGCGGCAGCGGGCCGGTCGCGCCGGCGCTCGCCACACGTTCGGCCGCGTCGAAGATCTCGGGATCGCCCGGCTGGAAGCCGTTGAGATGAAACTGCACGTGACCACCTTCCCTCGCCATTCTTATTGATCAGTATGCTGATCATCAGTATGCTTGTCAAGCTGGTGACAGGAGATTCGAATTGACCGAGATGCGGGACATGCCGGGGCACCTGGCGCGCCGGTTTCAGCAGATCGCCGTGGCGGTGTTCCTGGCGGAGGTGGAAGCGGCCGGCTTCGACCTGACGCCGGTGCAATATGCGGCGCTGGCGGCGATCGCGGCCAACCCGGCCATCGACCAGATCACGCTCGCTGGCCTGATCGCCTATGACCGCACCACGATCACCGGAGTGATCGACCGGCTCGCACAGAAGGGCCTCGTCGTCCGCCGTGCGAGCGCGCGCGACCGCCGGTCACGGGAGCTGTTGATCACCGATGAGGGGAGAAGGACGCTGGAGGCGATCACGCCGGCGGTCGAGGCAGCGCAGCGGCTGATGGTGCGCGGCCTCAGCGAGGCCGAAGCGAAGGAGTTGGTCCGCCTCATGCAGAAGGCGATCGCCGCCGGCAACGATCTCAGCCGCGCGCCGCTGCGGGAGGGGGCGGCGGAGCGGTAAGCCCAAGCAAAACTGCTGGTTGCTTACCCGTCATGCCCCGGACCGGTTCCGGGCATCCGCGTTCTTCCAAGCCCAACGACATCGATGGCCGGATCCAGCCCGGCCATGACGATGTGGAGAGAGCCGCCCCAAGCTGACGTCATAGAGGCGAGCGCCGCTCGTGCCCCCCTGCCCTCACGAATACCGCATCACGCCGTCGTCGACCTTGCCGAAGCGCAGCGAGACGATATCCAGCGCGTAGTTCTGGTACAGCCGCCACGGCCGCTTGGAGCCCTGTTTCGGCAGGTCGGCGACCGCGCGCTGCACATAGCCGGAGCTGAAGCTCAGCGACGGCAGCGGCGTAACGGTGGAATCGTCATTGTGCGGCACGCATTGGCGATAGCCGTGCCGGTCCATGTAGTTCAGGAGACGGCAGACATATTCGCAGGTGAGGTCGCATTTCAGCGTCCACGACGCGTTGGTGTAGCCGAGCGTCGCCGCCAGATTCGGCACGTCGGAATACATCATGCCCTTGTAGTTGAGCGTCTTGGCGAAATCGACGGTGCGGCCATCCACGACGACCTCGATGCCGCCGAGCACCTGCAGCACCAGCCCGGTCGCGGTGACCACGATATCGGCCTCGATTTCGCGGCCGTCGGTGAGGCGCAAGCCGCGCTCGGTGAAGGTCTCGATCCCGGCCGTCACCACCGAGGCGCGCTGCTCGCGAATGGTCTTGAACAGGTCGCCATCCGGCACCAGGCACAACCGCTGGTCCCACGGGTTGTAGCGCGGCGTGAAATGGGTGGCGACGTCGTAATCGGGACCCAGCGCGGCGCGCACCCCGCCCAGGATCAGCTGCTTGACCCGCTGCGGCTTGCGCCGGCTGAGCTGGAAGAAGTACATCCCGAACAGCACGTTGCGCCAGCGGATCAGGTGATAGGCGAGGCCAGCGGGCAGATGCCGGCGCAGCTTGTTGGCGAGCGCGTCCTGCGCCGGGCGCGACACCACATAGGTCGGTGAGCGCTGCAGCATCGTCACATGCGCGGCGGACTTGGCCATCGCCGGCACCAATGTGACCGCGGTCGCGCCGGAGCCGATCACGACGACGCGCTTGCCGGCATAGTCGAGATCCTCCGGCCAGGCCTGCGGATGCACGATGCGGCCCTTGAAATCGGCCATGCCCTTGAAGTCCGGCAGATAGCCCGACTCGTAGCGGTAGTAGCCGGAGCACATGAACAGAAAGCCGCAGGTCATCGACACTGTCTCGACCGTGCCCTGCTCCGTCCGGCGCTCGGCCTCGACGGTCCAGCGTGCGTCCGCGCTCGACCACGACGCGCGCCGGACCCGATGGTTGAACCGGATGTGGCGGTCGATGCCGTTCTCGGTCGCGGTGTCCTGGACGTATTTCAGGATCTGCGGCCCGTCGGCGATCGCCTTCGGATCGGTCCACGGCTTGAACGAATAGCCGAGCGTGTACATGTCGCTGTCGGAGCGGATGCCGGGATAGCGGAACAGGTCCCATGTGCCGCCGATCGCGCCTCGCCCCTCCAGGATCGCGAAGCGCTTGCTCGGGCACTTGTGCTGCAGATGATAGGCGGCGGCGATGCCGGACAGCCCGGCGCCGACGATCAGCACGTCGACATGCTCTGTTGACATGAGGTGTTCCTGGCGTTTCCTGGTGCGGCTTTCTTGCTCTGGCTGCGGACAGTCGCAACCCGGCTCGTCGCTGTCAAATCGCCGGCGCATTCGTCGTCGGTCAACCCTCCTCCGCTATCAGCGGGAAACACCCTCGATACGGATCTGGTGATGAACGCTCCCCACCCGCGCGACGACAGGCCCGGCGACAGCGACAGCCGGGACGGCAGTGGTGCGCCGTCGCAGCGCATCGCCCTGGGCTTTTCGCTGTTCGCAATCGGGCTCGCAGCCTGGTCGCTCTTCCCGAGCTTTCCGGCCGGCCAGCTGATCGCGGTCGTCACCGTCATCCCGCTGGTGGCGCTCATCCTCACCTTGCGCTTTCCCGGGCGGTTCCGCATCGGCCTCGGCTCCGGCTACGGCGCCAATCTCGGCACCGGTTGCATCGTGGCGGCCGGCACGCTTGCCGCGCGCACGCTGTCGGACATCAATCTCGTCGACTGGCTGCCGCTGACAGCCTTCGCGACCGCGGTCGCGATCATTTTCCTCATCGTCGCCGCGCGGTTCGAAACCCAGCTCCGCCGCCGCGGCTGGCGGCTGCTGCTCGCCGCTCTCTTCGTCGCTGCCTATGCGTTCGGGACGCTTGGCCAGTTCAACACCGCGCTCGACCACTCGGCGCCGGCGCTGCTGCGCAGCCGCGTGCTCGCCAAGCATCTCGGCCACAGCCGGCTCGCCACGCATCAGGTGACGCTCGAGCCGTGGGGCCCGTTCGCGCGAGCCACCGATGCCCATGTTGCGCAGGCGCTGTACGAAAGGTTGCAGCCGGGCGACACCGTGTGCCTGCGCCTGGGCGATGGCGCGTTTCGCATGGCGTGGTTCACGGTGGCCGCATGCCGTTGAGACCCGGCGCTGCGGCCGAGACAGGAACGGCCATTTGCGCAGCGCGGCGATGCTGCGTATCGTCGTAGCTTCGTGGCCCGCATGAGCGCAGCGATATGCGGGGCCTCACGCGCCGTCTCGATGAACCCGGACGTCGCTCCGCTCATCCGGGCGATGCGATTGCGAGCCGTTCTGCATGACCGACTTCCTGCCCCGCCCTTTCGCTGTCGATCGTCCCGACGTGCTGGAGCTCGACATCACCGCGCTCGACGCGCGCCCCGGCGCGGTGCTGGTGGCGCGCTCGCCGTTCTATCCCGGCGGCGGCGGCCAGTTGCCGGACCGCGGCACGATCGCGTGGAACGGGATCGTCCGCGTCGTCACCGGGTTCGAGCCGACCGCCGACGGCATCTGGCACCTGATCGGTGATGACGCCATCCCCGACGGGGCGATCGAGCTGCGCGTCGATCCGGCGTTCCGGCAGCGCATGAGCGAGCAGCACACGGTGGCGCATCTCGTCAACAGCGCCGTCTACACCCTGTTCGACGGCGCGCTGCTGACCGGCGTCCGCATGACCGAGACCGACGAGTTCAGCGTCGATTTCGATCTGCCCAAGGTGGCGCCGGGGCAACTGCGCGCGGTGGAGGATGCGGTGAATGCCGCGATTTCGGACGATCGTCCGGTGCGTGCCTTCGACATGCCCTATGACGACGCGCAGGCGACCGCGGGACTGTTTCGCGCCAAATCGGTCGCCCCGCCGCGCCAGGCCGACGGCCTGATCCGCATCGTCGACATCGACGGCCTCGACCGCCAGGCCTGCGGCGGCACGCACCTGGTCTCGACGGCGCAGGCGCGGCGCATCCGCATTCTCAAGGTCGACAACAAGGGCCGGCAGAACCGGCGGTTGAGGATCGGATTCGTCACGGCTTGAGAATCGCGCGGCTCGCGATGAAACGGCCGGCGTCGCAATGCACATTGTCAAACGCGTATATCATCGCTCGACGTCCGATACGATTGTAACGCAGGCGCGTCCGTGATCCCATGGAAGCTCACGTCTTCCTTGCGTTCCGCAACGTCTCCGAGGGCAACTCACCCATCATCTGACGGTACTCGCTGGCAAAGCGGCCCAGATTGCCAAAGCCGCATTTGAAGGCGACCGACACGACGCTTGTGTTGGCATCGGGCCGTCGCAGAAGTTCGGATGCCCGCTGAAGTCGGACGCGCTTGGCAAACTGGCCGGGTGATCCGCGTCCCGACTCCGAGAACTCGCGGAAAATCGACCGGACGCTGACCCCCGCGATCGCGGCAATCTTCTCGAGGTCCAGAGGCTCGTCCCAATGTGCCTCGATATAGGACTCGACGGTATCGACAACCATACGGTTGACTCGCTGGGGCGCATTCAGCAGGCGGCTGCTAAAGCTGTGCCGATTTGCAAGCAGGAGCCGGATCATCAAGCTCCGCTCGAGCTCTGCGATGGCTATCGGCGAGTAGTCCGCTCCGAACATCTGCAACTCACCGGCAAGCCTGAAAACGTCCTGGCGGACGAGAGCCATGACAGCAGGATCGGTTGGGCCTTCGTCAAAGGTCAGATTCGTATCTCTGTCATCGCCGAGCATGGCTCTCAACAGCTGGTGCAAAGGCGCGCTTTCGACCCTGACCACCAGTTGGCAGTAGCCGGCAGGAAATTCGAGATCCAGTCTTGAATCCCCGGATATCAGGGGACTCCAGGCGACGATCGCCTGGTGGCCTCGCGCAGTCCTGTATCCGGCAGTGCCCTGGATCGAGAAGAACTGTCTGTAGATCGTCGATTCCGGAAACGACACCGACGCCGCGCCCGCATATGAGCAGAACGCCAGCCCCGCGGTGCTGAGCCGCGCAAGATTGGCCTCGATGCCGAAGCTGGAGTCGGAGCTGTCGAAACGATCGACGGCGTAGATGCTGAACAAGCGATCGCGCGCGAACTCGCGATCACGCGAGCGAAACAGCGGATATCGATCGAGATATGAGATTTGACCCAAACAGCTCCTCCGCCCGATCGGCATCACCACCTGGTCAACCCTCGTGCAATCGTCAGGCGCGTGAGCACAAGGCCGTGCGTTAGGACACGTGGCAAGCACGAATTTCGTTCAGTTCCACAGTTCGGACAACGTCCCGGCGCGAGGGGGCGTACGATTTTCGCGGTGATAACCGAACACCCCGTATTGTTACGGACAGAATGCTGCCTCGCGGGGCTGGCCGTGGTCTGCGCCGGGTCGTCCAATGGCTCGCTCGGAACAACGGCGTACCAAGCGGCCAAATGCGATGGGTATCGGGGTCATCGGAGCGGCAGCATACGGCCGATCTGTCGGGGATCGGACAAATACTTGGATAATTCGATTCAACTACGATCCGCTCACTCTGGACCAGAGTCGGGCCTCGCGGCGGCGTTTGGCCCCAGCGAACCAAGGTCCTGGAAATCGACAGACGTGCATGTGCCGAAACCCCGGCAGAGCAGACCTAGAGAGGAAAGAGAATGTTCGGCCGCAGACACGCCAAGGGTGACGCACAGGCCATGCTCGACGCGATCAGCCGCTCGCAGGCCGTGATCGAGTTCAACATGGACGGCACGATCATCACGGCAAACAAGAACTTCCTCGATACGCTCGGATACCGGCTGGATGAGATCCAGGGCAAGCATCACAGCATGTTCGTGGCGCCGGCCGAGCGGGACAGCGCGGCCTATCGCGAATTCTGGGCGGCTCTCAACCGCGGCGAATTCCAGGCCGCAGAATTCAAGCGGATCACCAAAGGCGGCGGCGAGGTCTGGATCGAGGCGTCCTACAATCCGGTTCTCGACGGCAACCGCCGACCGGTGAAGGTGGTGAAGTTCGCGACCGACATTACCGCGAAAAAGCTGCGCAGCATGGCGGACGGCTCCAAGATCGCTGCCATCGATCGCGCCCAGGCCGTGATCGAGTTCAAGCTGGACGGAACGGTCGTGACGGCGAACCAGAACTTTTGCGACGTTCTGGGTTATCGGCTCGACGAGATCCAGGGCCGGCATCACAGCATGTTCGTCGAGCCGTCACAGCGCGACAGCGCGGCGTATCGCGAGTTCTGGACGGCCCTCAATCGCGGCGAATATCAAGGCGGCGAATACAAGCGCATCGGCAAGGGAGGCAAGGAGGTCTGGATTCTCGCCACCTACAATCCCATGCTCGATACCGCCGGCAAGCCGTTCGGCGTGGTCAAGTTCGCGACCGACGTCACCGCGCAGAAGCTCAGGAACGCGGATCTGGCCGGCCAGATCGATGCCATCGGCAAGTCGCAGGCTGTGATCGAGTTCAACATGGACGGCACGATCATCACCGCGAATGACAATTTCCTGCATGTGCTCGGCTACACCCTGGCCGAGGTCAAAGGCAAACATCATAGCATGTTCGTCGAGCCTTCGGAGCGCGATGGTGCCGCATATCGCGAGTTTTGGGCCGACCTGAACCGGGGGCAGTATCAGGCGGCGGAATACAAACGCATCGGCAAGGGCGGCAAGGAGGTCTACATCCAGGCCTCGTACAATCCGATCCTCGATCTCAACGGCAAGCCGTTCAAGGTCGTGAAGTATGCGACCGACGTCACCAGGCAGGTGCTGGTGCGCATAGGCAACGAGCGCGTCCGTGCGATGATGGAATCCGTCGCAGCAGGCTCCGAGGAGTTGAACGCGTCTGTGCGGGAGATTTCCGAAGCCATGACCAAGTCCCGCGAGACGGCGATGGGCGCCGTCGGTCAGGTAGCATCCGCCGACGGCCAGGCGCAGCGGCTGTCCGAAGCCACGCAGGCGATGAGCGGCATCGTCGAGATGATCAACAACATCACCGGGCAGATCAACCTGCTCGCGCTCAACGCCACCATCGAATCCGCCCGCGCCGGCGAAGCCGGGCGTGGCTTTGCGGTCGTCGCCGCCGAGGTCAAGAACCTCGCCAACCAGGCCAAGCAGGCCACCGACAAGATCGCCCAGGAAATCGAGAACCTCAACGGCATCTCGGGCGACGTCGTGACGGCGCTCAACTCGATCAAGCAGGCGATCAACAGCGTCAGCGAATACGTCACCTCGACGGCGGCGGCGGTGGAAGAGCAGAGCACGGTGACGAACGAGATGTCGTCCAGCATGGCCCGCGCCGCAGCCGAAGCTCAGGCCTTGGCCGCCCGGACCGCGGCTTAGCTGCGCGCGACCAGGGCGGCGGAGCCCGGCGGGCCGCCGCCCCATAAGCGATCGAATGCGGGCGTTCACAAGAAGGCGCTGACGAGAAGACCGTGGCCGACATCATTCATTTTCCTGCTCCCGATTCCTCGCGATTCGTCGAACAGCACGCCGTGGCGGCTTGTCGGGCACTCCTGCGTCCCCAGACCGAACGCCTCCAGCAAGAGTTGCAGCAGTGGCGCAACGCCTTGGATGAGTTGGATCAGCACATCGGCGCGGACCCGTCATTCGCCGCGCTGCTGTCTGAGAGCGCAAAGGTGCGCGAGCTCATCTCCGCTGCCGAAAGCGCGCTGGACGCAATCTTCTGAGACCAGGCGGTGATCGCCGCGGCACGGCTGACGGTTGCGCGGCGACGCGCACCGCCAGGATTGCCGCCAACAAGCCAGCGGGACGACAGCAGTCCCGGTCGCCGCCGCAAGGTCACGGCCGATGCAAGATCACGTCGAATCCTTCCTCCGCGGTCGGCGCCACGAAGTATGAAGTGAACAGGTCGAACTCCTCGTCGGTCACGGTGAAGGCGTGGCGGCCTTCTGCGTTGCGCGCGCGCAGCCGTGCCTTGCAGACCTCGTCGGGGACGTCGAGGTGATGCAGCTGGTGCGGCACGCCCGCGGCTTCGAACAGGCCGCGCATCCAGGCCCGGCTCGCCGGCGTGTTGGCGGGGAAGTCGAGCACGACCGAAACGCCGGCCCGCAACAGCGCGACGACGTGCGGCCCCATCACGCTGCGCAGCCGTGACGAATTGCGCACGTAGTCCGCCAGGCTGCTCTGCTCGCCAGGATAGAGCCGCGACAGCCAGTCGTCCTCGGCGACCACGACGGTGGCCGGGCGATGGCCGAGCTCCGCGGTGAGCGTCGATTTGCCGGCAGCGATCTTGCCGCACACGAGGTGCAGCGTCGGTTGGTTGGGAGACACGGATACAGACCTCGCATACGGCGCCGCTTCGGGCGCCAAGAGCATTCACAGGCAATTCTCGCAGGCGGAAGCGCCCGGCCCGACGGATCAGGCCGGGTCGGTAATTCGGCTGCTGACGGCAGCGCCTGCGATGCGAATGCGGAAGGTCATGAGGATATATTTGACAGATGTCGCTGACGGCGTCCAGGCCCGGCCGTCATCCGTTGCGAGACCGCACCGCGATTGAGTTCGACTCGCAAGAATGGCCCGCGCGCATTTCAGTCGCACCGGCCGCTCGCGAATGAGTTGAAGTCACTTCACTGTGGCCGAATTGATCCACTGCGACGGGAGTCGAGCCGGCCGCGTGTCGTCCATTGCCAACCGGATGTCCGCTCCTGTAGGTAGTTGCGAGGGACGGGGGCGTCAGTCGGTGGCTCGTCAAGGGCGTCAACTACAAGGCATCGCATCAGCACGACGTGAGGCGCGCATGCGCTCGGCGCGGCGGCGCGCAGCGCTGTCGCGGCTCGGCGGCGCTCTCGTCTGGTTCGCGGCATGGGCCCTGATCTTCCAGTCCGCGCTGGCGCTCTCCGCGATGAGCGCTGCGGTTGCTGCTCCCGATGCCGTCGCCATCATCTGTCAGAGCTCCGTCGACGGTCCGACGTCGGACGACATCGGCACTGCGGCCAAGCAATGCGCGAGTTGTCCGTTCTGTGCGCTCGGGCGCGGCGTCACTGTCCCGCACGTCCCCGCCGTGGCGCGGCCGATGCCGGTGGTCGTGGCGATCCTGATCGAGCGGACAGACCTCGTTGCGGCGCCTCGGCCTGCGCTCGAACTGCCGGTCGCTCGCGGACCACCGGCGGCCCTCTAGGCCGATACTCCAGACATCTCATCCCGTCACGATGCGGCCGGTCTCGTCCGCGCGCGCTGTGGGCTGCCGTCCGGCGGTCGCCGCAGCCGTGCCCGGAGCCGCCTCGTCGCGACATGTTCACGAGGCCACGGCGCGCTCGCAGCCGGGCGCCTCTCCCATTCCTATTCCGAGATCCCCTCATGGACCATTGTTCGACACCCGTCCGGCGGCGGTTGCTCCGCTCAACCACCGTGCTCACATCGCCGGCGCTGCTGGCATTCGCCCTTTCGAGTCCCGTGCTCGCGCAGGACCCATCGCAGGCTCGCTCCGCCGCCACGCTGCCGCAGGTGACGGTCGCTGTCCCGAAGCCCCGGCCGGCCGCCCGAACGGCAGCCCGCCGCAGGGGCGCACATGCGGCGACCAATCCGGCCAGCGCGCCACCGCCGCAGGCGGCCTCATCCGACGGCGTCGGCGCGCCTCCCGGCGCCACTTCGGTTGCACCGGATGACATCCTGGCGAAGCGGGCCACCACGAACGACACGGCTGCGCTGTTTGCGGATGTCCCCGGAGTCAGCCTCTATTCGGCCGGCGGGGTCTCCAGCCTGCCGGCGATCCATGGCCTCGCCGACGACCGCCTGCGCATCAAGGTCGACGGCATGGACACCATCGCCTCGTGTCCCAATCACATGAACCCGGCGCTGTCCTATATCGATCCGGCCCAGGTCGCCGCGGCCAAGGTCTGGGCGGGCATCACGCCCGTGAGCGTCGGCGGCGACTCGATCGGCGGCACCGTCGCCGTCAGCTCGCCGGCGGCCCTGTTCGCGGCGCCGGGGCAGAGCCTGCTGACCAAAGGCAGCATCGGCACCTTCTACCGCAGCAACGGCAACGTGCGCGGCGTCAACCTGTCGGCCACCATGGCCACCGAGAACTACAGCGTCAGCTACAGCGGCGCTGCGGTCAAGGCCGACAACTATACGGCCGGCGGCAACTTCAAGAACTTCACCCTGAGGAGTTCGATCACGCCGGTGCTTCCCCTCGATCAGGTCGGCTCGTCCGCCTACGAGACCAGGAATCATCTGATGGGCATCGCCTGGAGCAAGGACGGCCAGCTCATCGAGCTGAAGGCGGGGGTGCAGGAGGTGCCCTACCAGCTCTACCCGAACCAGCGCATGGACATGCTGGGCAACGACGCCTACAGCCTCAACCTGCACCATCTCGGCCGGTTCGACTGGGGGGATCTGGACACCCGCCTCTATCACCAGTCCGTCGATCACTACATGGACTTCGGCGGCGATCGGCTGTTCTCGTATGGCACACTCAGCCCGCCGAACACGACGGGTGCGCGCTATCCGGTCAACGGCATGCCGATGTATACGCACACCAAGACCAACGGCCTGACCTCCAAGGCCGACATCACGCTGTCGTCCCGCGACGTGGTCCGCGTCGGCGTCGACCTGCAGACCTACCGTCTCGACGACTGGTGGCCGCCGGCCCCCGATTGCGGCGTCGGCAACTGCATCGGCGGCATGGCGCCACTGACGTTCTGGAACATCAACGGCGGCAAGCGCGACCGGGCCGGCGTGTTCAGCGAGTGGGAGGCGAAGTGGAGCCCGTCCTGGCTGTCGCTGCTGGGCGTGCGGTTCGAACGCGTCGAGACCGACACCGGACCGGTCGTCGGCTACAACACCAGCACCACGCCGCTGACATCGGGATTCATGTCCGGCATGTACGAGACGAGCTCGGTCGGCTCCCGCGCGGCGTTCAACGCCGTGGATCGCTCGCGAAAGGACAACAATGTCGACCTGACGGCGCTGTTTCGAAACACGCCGAGCGCCCATCTCACCTTCGAGTTCGGCGCGATGCAGAAGACCCGCTCGCCGAATCTCTACGAGCGTTATTCCTGGTCGCGCAACACCATGGCGCTGGAGATGAACAACTTCGTCGGCGACGGCAACGGCTATCTCGGAAACCCCAATCTGAGACCCGAGGTCGCCCATACCGTGAGCTTCACCGGCGCCTGGCACAGCGCCGACCATGAGGCCGAGATCCGGCTCACGCCCTACTACACCCATGTACGCGACTACATCGATGCGGTGCAGTGGAAGGCCGCCACCAACACCGCCGCCGTGCCTGCCGTCGCCAACCAGTTCGTGATCATGAAATACATGAACCAGCAGGCACGGCTGTACGGCTTCGATCTGTCCGGCAAAGCGCCGCTGGGCAGGACGCCGATCGGCGATTTCGGCCTGAAGGGAGTCCTGAGCTATACCAACGGCCGGAATCTCGACACCGGAAGCGGTCTCTACAACATCATGCCGGTCAACGGCAGGCTGACGCTCACGCACCGGCTCGACGGCTGGGACAGCGGCCTCGAGCTGGTGATGGTAGGCCGCAAGTCCGACGTCTCCGTCGCGCGCAACGAGCTCAAGACCCCGGGCTACAGCCTGGTGAACCTGCGCAGCAACTACACCTGGCAGAGGCTGCGCATCAGCTTCGGCGTCGAGAACCTGTTCAACAAGCTCTACTACCTGCCGCTCGGCGGCGCCTATATCGGCGAGGGCGCATCGATGTCGTTCAACAAGGAGGCCGGCACCGTCGCTGCCACCGGCGGCGGCGTATCGGGCACCGCGACGATGTGGGGCACCGCCGTTCCCGGCCCCGGACGTTCGTTCTATCTGGGTGCGAACCTGGAATTCTGACGCCGGCATTCGTATCTCGCCCTGTCCCGCCAGCGGGACAGGGCGAGAGCGGGCGCCAGACGACCACGGCGTCGCGACGAGCGGCACGAGCGAGACGTAACGTCGCGCATCACGCCGTCTGCGTTTCTCGGCCGAAATCGCGGCTCTCACGAACTTGGAAAAGCTCTAAGAGCGATTCCAGCCGCCGCTCCGTTGACACATCGGGGCGGTTGCCGTCTCCACTGATCCCACGATGCATCGTATTTGAATTTGCTCATTGGAGGGATTGATGAGACTGACCATCGCGGCCGTGCTCGGTGCCGCACTCGCCGGCTTCGCCATCTCGCCGGCTCTGGCCGACGGCTACAAGGACTGCACCAAGCTCGACAAGGCCCAGTGGAAGCCGGCCGCCGAGGCGGAAGCCAAGGCCAAGGAAGCGGGCTACGAGGTGCGCCGCTCGAAGATCGAAGGCTCCTGCTACGAGGTCTACGGCGTCAAGGGCGGCAAGCTCCATGAGCTGTTCTACAGCCCGGAGGATCTCAGCCTGAAGCACACGATCGCCAAGTAGTTGGCGCAAGCGTCGTCCAGCGTGCTGGATGACGTGACGTGAGAGCCATGCACGGCACAGCCCCCCGAGCCAGCCTGAAACGCCAGGACACCGCCGACACCGTGCAGGTCTGGGACCTGCCGCTGCGGCTGTGGCACTGGATGCTGGCCGTGCTGGTGCTCATCGCCTGGGTGACGCCGAACGTCCATGACGGCCTGCACCGGATCGCGGGCTACGCGATCCTCGGCTTGCTCGCCTTTCGCCTGATCTGGGGCATTATCGGTACGCGCCATTCGCGCTTCCGCAGTCTCAAGCTCCGGCTGCGCGCGACGCCGGCCTACCTGTGGAATCTGCGGCGCGGCAAGACCGGGCGCTATCTCGGGCTGAATCCCGCGGGCACGGCGATGCAGCTCGCACTGCTGCTTCTGCTCATCGTCTCCGCGATGACCGGCGCGATGCAGGTGACCGTGCGCTTCTTCGGCATCTGGTGGGTCGAGGACACCCACGAGGTGACGTCATATCTCCTGATCCCGCTGGTGGTGCTGCATGTCGCCGGCGTCGTGCTGGTGAGCCGCCTGCAGCGCGAGAATCTCGCCCGCGCCATGCTGACGGGGCGCAAGCTGCTGCGGCGCGGCTCGCGCTGACCGGGCGGCTCAGCCGCGCACGGCGTAGGGCGTCTGCGCCAGACGGTCGGCCCCCACGGCGAGATCGCGCTGCGCATCGGCCAGCGCCTTGCGTTCGCGCTTTTCCTCGGGCAGCGACCAGATCGAGTCCTCGGGCGCGTAGTCCCGGATCAACCTCGTGCCACCGACGATGATCTCGATGGTGCTCATGTAGCCAGCTCCACGAACGAGTTCCAAGAGAGTACGCGGCGCGGCTGGCGTTGGCAACCGAGCGTCGGCCGAAGGCCCTGCGGTCTCCGCCACCTGTCATCGCTGAACGATCGTTCGCAGCGAGTCGCGCCACACACGGAACTCACGATCGTTGCACGCAGGCCACAGTTCTCGCAAAAGCTGCGCGGGCGCGGAGATGCGTTATTGCGCCGGGCCGTCTTGCGCCGAACAATCGCAGGTCTCGGATGCCTGACCGCCCCTCACCAGCAGGGGCTCGGATTTTGGGGAGGCCGGATGATGAGCTCGCAGCAGCTTTTGGCGCGTGCGTTGTGTCGGTCCGTTGTCCTGGTAGCTTGTGCGGCGGCATGGCCCGCGGCCGCCGCCGAGATCGAGGCAGCGACGCCGCCCGTCGCCGCGGAGCCGATCGCGACGTCGCCGCAGCCGACCGCAGCCGAGACTGCGCTGACGACCGCGTCGATCACTCCATCGGCTGTCCTGCCGGCGGACGAACAGGCCGCGCCCGGCGCGGCGACCGAACCGCCCCGGCCCACTGTCGCCAGCGCCGACCGCATCGAGATCCTCGACGAGTGCCCCGACATCGATGCCTGCATCGATCGCTATCTGTGGGCGCTGTACGAGCGCGCGCCGAAGCTCGACAAGATCCGCGAGACCGAGCGCCGCGTCGTCACGGTCAAGCGCAAGGGACGCATGGTGAAGGTGACGCGCAGCTTCACCAAGCTCGTCGACAACGACTTCACCTGGAAGGATCCGAAGGCGGCCGAGCGCATCGGCCGCAGCATGATGGAGTATGTGATCGGCGGCATGGACCGCGGCTTCAAGCTGAAGCTGTTCCACACCTTGCATGCCGCCGAGGCCGCAGGGCTCGCGCCCGGCATCACCAGCGGCTTCCGCGACGACTACCGGCAGGAGATCGCGAGCGGCCTGAAGGCCGCCAGCAACCGCTCCTATCACGGCGGCAGCCTGCGCGGCGGCTACGGCCACGGACTCGCGGCCGACATCGTCAGCGTCAACGGCGCGACGCGCGCACAGCGCTGGGTGGCGACCGAGGCGCTGTGGAAATGGGTCGATGCCAACGGCAAGACGTTCGGCATCGGCCGGCCCTATCTCGATCACGACCCGCCGCATGTCGGCCCGGTCGACGGCGAGGAATATGCCAAGCATCGCGCGCCGGCCGTGAAGGTGGCAGCGGCGGAGACGAAGAAGCACAAGCGGATCGCGGCACGGCCTGAGCATCATGCGGCGAAGCGTACGAAGGCGATCCGCGCGTCGGCGCTGGCCTCGCGGCGAACGAGCTGATTGTCACGTTCACCGCAGGTCGCGGCGTTCCGCTGATTTCATAGAGCGCGCCGCGATCTCCGTCATTGCGAGGAGCAAAGCGACGAAGCAATCCAGAGTCCCGTCCACGACTCTGGATTGCTTCGCGGAGCTTGTCATCGGGCCGCGCACCTGCGGGGACAAGGTGGCTCGCAATGCCGATCGGAGGCAGGCGCAGATTCAACTCACAACTACGCCGAAGCAAGCAAAAGGCCGGGGCAATGCCCCGGCCTTCGCCATGTCAGCCGCGCGGTGCGCCGGATATCAGTAGCGGTAGTGGTCCGACTTGAACGGGCCTTCCGGCTTGACGCCGATGTAGGAGGCCTGGTCGGGGCGCAGCTTGGTGAGATTCACGCCGATCTTGGCGAGATGCAGCATCGCCACCTTCTCGTCCAGCGACTTCGGCAGCACGTAGACTTCCTTCTTGTACTTGCCGTCCTTGTTGTTGGCGTAGAGCTCGATCTGGGCCAAGGTCTGGTTGGTGAAGGACGCCGACATCACGAAGGACGGGTGGCCCATCGCATTGCCGAGGTTCACGAGGCGGCCTTCGGACAGCAGGATCATGCGCTTGCCGTCAGGGAAGGTGATCTCGTCGACCTGCGGCTTGATGTTGGTCCACTTCAGGTTCTTCAGCGAGGCGACCTGGATCTCGTTGTCGAAGTGGCCGATGTTGCAGACGATGGCGCGATCCTTCATCGCGCGCATGTGCTCGATGGTGATGATGTCCTTGTTGCCGGTGGCGGTCACGAAGATGTCGGCGCGCGGCGCGGCGTCCTCCATCGTCACCACCTCATAGCCCTCCATTGCCGCCTGCAGCGCGCAGATCGGGTCGATCTCGGACACCATGACGCGGCAGCCGGCCTGGCGCAGCGAGGCGGCCGAGCCCTTGCCGACGTCGCCGAAGCCGGCGACCATCGCGACCTTGCCCGACATCATCACGTCGGTGCCGCGGCGGATGCCGTCGACCAGCGACTCACGACAGCCATAGAGGTTGTCGAACTTCGACTTGGTGACGCTGTCGTTGACGTTGATCGCGGGCCACAGCAGCGTGCCGGCCTTCTGCATGTCGTACAGGCGGTGCACGCCCGTGGTGGTCTCTTCCGAGACGCCCTTGATCGACTTGGCGATTTCGGCGAAGTAGCCCTTCGGCTTCTCCTTGAGCTGCTTCTTCAGCAGCGCGAAGAACACCTCCTCTTCCTCGGACGCCGGCTTGTCGAGGAACGCGGTGTCGCCGTTCTCCGCGCGCAGGCCGAGATGGACATACATGGTGGCGTCGCCGCCGTCATCGAGGATCATGTTGGGATGGCCGCCGCCGTGCCAGTCGAACAGTTTTGCGGTGTAGTCCCAATAGTCGACCAGCGTCTCGCCCTTGACGGCGAACACCGGAATGCCGGCGGCGGCGATCGCGGCGGCCGCGTGGTCCTGGGTCGAATAGATGTTGCAGGAGACCCAGCGGATGTCGGCGCCGAGCGCCTTCAGCGTCTCGATCAGCACCGCGGTCTGGATGGTCATGTGCAGCGAGCCCGCGATGCGCGCGCCCTTCAGCGGCTGCTTCGGGCCGTACTCCTCGCGCGTCGCCATCAGGCCGGGCATCTCGGTCTCAGCGAGCGAGATCTCCTTGCGTCCGAACTCGGCGAGCGAAATGTCCTTGACGATGTAGTCGTTGAAACCTGGCTTGGCGGTCATGTGGGGTTCCTGTCTGTAAAAGGCGTCATTCCGGGCGCGCGTCAGCGCGAACCCGGAATCCATCACTTCGAGATTCCGGGTTCAGCGCTGTCGCGCGGCCCCGGAATGACGGCACTAAGAGCTACACCGCACGCTTGAGCGCCTCGACGAGGTCGGTCTTCTCCCAGGAGAAGCCGCCCTCATTGTCCGGCGTACGGCCGAAATGGCCGTAGGACGAGGTGCGCGCATAGATCGGGCGATTGAGGTCGAGGTGGGTGCGAATGCCGCGCGGCGTCAGGTCCATCGCCTGAGCGGCCGCCTTCTCGAGCACCTCCTCCGGCACCTTGCCGGTGCCGTGGGTGTCGATATAGATCGACAGCGGCCGCGCCACGCCGATCGCATAGGCGAGCTGCAATGTGCAGCGATCGGCGAGACCGGCGGCGACGATGTTCTTTGCGACGTAGCGCGCGGCATAGGCGGCGGAGCGGTCGACCTTGGTCGGATCCTTGCCGGAGAACGCGCCGCCGCCATGCGGGGCAGCACCGCCATAGGTATCGACGATGATCTTGCGGCCGGTCAGACCAGCGTCGCCATCGGGACCGCCGATGTAGAACTTGCCGGTCGGGTTGATGTGCCAGATCGTCTTCGGCGTGATCCAGCCTTCCGGCAGCGCCTTGCGCACATAGGGCTCGACGCGCTCGCGGACCTGCGCCGAAGTCATGTCCTCGACCAGATGCTGGTGCGACACCACGATCTCGCGCACGCCGACCGGCTTGCCGTTCTCATACTGCACGGTGACCTGGCTCTTGGAATCCGGACCGAGCACCTTCTCGACACCGGCGTGGCGGGCTTCCGAGATCAGCCGCAGGATCTTGTGGGCATAGAAGATCGGCGCCGGCATCAAATCCGGCGTTTCATTGGTCGCGTAACCGAACATGATGCCCTGGTCGCCGGCGCCCTCTTCCTTGACTTCGCCGGGCTGCAGCGCGTCGACGCCCTGGGCGATGTCGGCCGACTGCGGATGCAGCAGGATCTCGATATCGCAGGTCTTCCAGTGAAAACCTTCCTGCTCGTAGCCGATGTCCTTGATGGCCTCGCGGACGACGTGCTCGATGTGCTCGTTGGTGACCGAAGCCGGGCCGCGGGTCTCACCGGCGATCACGACCTTGTTGGTGGTGGCGAGCGTCTCGCAGGCGGCGCGGATCTGCCAGGGGTCGATGCCGGCCTTCGGCCCTTCACGGTAGAACAGGTCGACGATCTCGTCGGAAATACGGTCGCAGACCTTGTCCGGGTGGCCTTCGGACACCGACTCCGAGGTGAACAGATATGACGCGCGCATCAAGCAACCCCTTCTTCGCCGCCCACGGCGGTCGTTTGTATTGATCCCTAAGGAATGTCAGTCGCGACGCCGCGAGATGACGTAGGATTCATCGTAGAACCACAGCCCGTTGTGCTTTCGCAGAACCTCTCTGGCGGCGTCGAGCGCGCGGGACGAGTGGGCCACCTCGGTCAGGCGGTCTTCCTCGATCTGCGCGACATACACCGCCGCGTTCCAGGCTGCAAAGGCCGTCGAGGTTCCGATCGCACCGGTGACCTCGTTGGGCAGAGCCTCCATCTCATACCTGAAAATCGAGCGATTGTCCGCATAGGCGTTAAAATTTAAGTCCCGCCCACTGGAGCCGAGCTCGTATTTCACGGCGCGCAATAGCTCATGGCGGCTCACCGAGAAAGGATTTTCTCCCGGCCAGACCGCCTGGATGATGTCCAGGCCCGGATCCTGGCCGTGGGAGTGGATTCCGATCAGCCGGCCGCCCGGCTTCAGCGCCCGCGCCAGCGGTGCGATGATGCGCTTGGCGCGGAAATTGACCGAGGACCGGGCCCGGTAGGGCTGCGAGGCGATGATCAGGTCGAAATTGGCCTCGACCCGACCGGCCCGCGGGATGATGCCGTCGAGCAGGAAGCGGTGATCCTCGCGATACAGCACCAAGGCGATCGGCCGCTCATAGACCGGCATGCCGGTGCGCTGGGAGACGTTGGCGCGCCAGTTCTGCTCCAGAAACGGCTTCAGCGCCGTGATCTGGGCCTCGAAATCCCCGGACGAATCGCCCTGCAGCACGACCTCGTGCCAGATCATCGAGGCGGCAACCGAAGGCGACGCCGGCGTCAGCCAGGGCGCCTCGGCATAGTTCATGTTGGTGAACACGAACACGCTGGCCGGATGCTCGAACAGCCGGTCGGGCACCTTCTCCAGTGTCAGCCGGACGTCCTCGAGGCTCAGCTCCTTGCCGGCGACATAGAACGGAATGTGTGGAAAACGGCCGTGCATGGTGCGCAGGACCTTCGACAGCACGGTGCCGTCGCCGACGCCGGCGTCGAACAGCCGCAGCGCCGGCGGCCGCGGATGGATGCTGGCGAGCTCGAGGCCGACGCGCTCGGCCACCACCCGCTTCTCGCTGCAGGTGTGCACGAACAGCAGGTATTTCTGACGGTTCTCGAAGAAGCGGAAATTGCTCTTGGGATCGCGCTTTTCGGGCACGACGTCGAGCCGCGGCGGCGGCAGCGTGCCAGTCGAGGCCGCGATATAGGCCTGGATGCGATCCAGCGTGTCGATGGTGATGCGCTTGCCCTCGCGCAGCCGCTGCACGAGCTTGCCGTCGTTCACGGCGCGCCGGCCGAACGTCGATTCCGCCATGTCGGACTGGCGGCAGAACTCCGTGATCTGGGCGAGCAGCTGGTCGTTCTTCATTCGGCCCGACGGGTGGGAAATAGGAGTGGGCAACGCGCCCTTGGCCCAACCTCCTAGCACCATCTGCCCACCATTGGAAAGAGCCTGAACCCGGAACCTTCCGGACGCAACAAACCGGATAGGTTCCCGCCTCTCGTCCCCCACGGTCCGTGCCGATGCGCCGCTCCCTCCTGCTGCTGATACCGCTGCTGGCTGCCCTCTGGGCGTCTCCCGGCCTCGCCCAGTCGAAGTCCCAGCTTGGCCCCCTCTGTACCACCGAGACGACGCCGGCCGACCAGATGATCGCCGCCTGCACCAAGATCATCGCGCTGAAGGTGTTCTCCGGCAGCCAGCTCGCCACGATCTATTTCTGGCGCGCGGTCGGCTGGAACAAGAAGGGCGACTACACCCACGTCATCGCCGATGCCACCGAGGCGCTACGGCTGCAGCCGGCGCAGGCGATCTATAATCTGCGCGGCTCGGCCTATTACGACAAGGGCGAGTACGAGATCGCGATCGCCGACTTCAACGACGCCATCAAGAGCGGCGCGCCGAGCGGCACGCTCTTCCACAACCGCGGCAACGCCTATCGCGGCACCGGCGACTACGCCAGGGCGATTGCCGACTATGACCAGGCGATCAGGCTGACGCCGAAATCCGCGCTGTCCTGGCAGAATCGCGGCATCTCCAAGGAAGCGACCGGCGACCTCGACGGCGCGCTCGGCGACATCAACGAGGCGATCCGGCTCGATCCGGCGCTGGCCTCGCCGCTGATCAACCGCAGCGTGATCTGGCGCGCCAAGGGCCATCTCGACCGCGCCGTTGCCGACGCCTCCGAGGCGGTCCGGCTGGCGCAGAATCCGCCGGCCAACGTGATGACACCGCCGGGCAGCGTCGTCATCTCAGCCCACGTGCATCGCGCGCTGGCCTATGAGGCCAAGGGCGAGTTCGATGCGGCCAAGGCGGATTACGCCGCGGCGCTGAAGCCCACCGCATCCGATGCCGGCAGCAAGGCCAGCCAGGCCACCGCCAGGGTGCGGCTGTCGCTGCTGTCGGAGCCGGCGGCGCGCCCCCAGCAGCGGCCGGAATCCCCGGCCCCCTCCTCGGCCGCAGCGGTGCCGACCGGGCAGCGCATGGCGCTGGTCATCGGCAACGGCGCCTACACGCACGTGCAGCCGCTGCCCAATCCGCCGCGCGACGCGCGAGCCATCGCCAGGAGCCTGCGCGACATCGGCTTCACGGTGACGGAGGGCCTCGATCTCGACCGCGCGGCGATGCAGGCGAAGACGCGCGACTTCCTGCGCGAGGCGGCGCGGGCGCAGGTCGCCGTGGTGTTCTATGCCGGCCACGGCGTGCAGATCGACGGCCGCAACTATCTCGTCCCCACCGACATTGCGCCGTCTGCAGGCAGCGGCGTGGTCACGGCGATGGTCGACATGGACCAGATCCTGGCCGGGCTCGACGACCAGGTCCGCACCAACATCCTGATCCTCGATGCCTGCCGCAACAATCCGTTCGCCCCGCCGGAGACGGCAGGCGCCGGCCCCGGCCGGGGTCTCAGCGCCAGCGGGCTCGCCGCGCCATCCTCGCTCGGCTCCGGCGCGACGTCCGGGGCCGGCACGCTGATCGCGTTCGCGACGGCGCCGGGCAAGGTCGCGCTCGACGGCGACGGCGACAACAGCCCGTTCTCGGCGGCGCTGACCCGCCACATCGGCACGCCCGGTCTCGAGGTGCAGCAGATGCTGACGCGCGTTCGCGCCGAGGTCGTGGCCGGCACCAAGAACAAGCAGGTGCCGTGGTCGAACTCCTCGCTGCTCGGTGAGGTCTATCTGGCGGCGAGATAGACCTGCGGCTGGGCAGGCGCTGCTCCAGCCCGACCGTCACGGCCCTCGGGGAGTCAGGCGCAGCATGCCCGAATCCTGATATGCTGCCGCACAATGGAGACGAAGCGTATCGCCGTCGGCCCGCCCAATCGCCGACACGATCCGCCGGCAACAAGCTCGTCTCGAAGGATCAGGGAGGCTCGCATGATCGGTCGTTTCGTTGTTGGACTTGGTCTGTCAGTCGTGCTGGCCGCAGGCCCGGCGCTCGCCGACGATGTCACCGGCGTCTGGCTGCGCGAAAGCGGCGCCTCCAAGGTCAAATTCGCGCCCTGCGGCGGCGCCGTCTGCGGCACGCTGGTCTGGATCAAGGAAGGCACCGACACTCCCGCCAAGGTCGGACAGCGGCTGTTCTCCGGGATGAAGCCGACCGGCCCCAATGCCTGGGCCGGCAGCTACAGCAATCCCGATGACGGCAAGACCTATGATGCCAAGATGACGCTCACCGGTGGCACCCTGACGACCGCCGGTTGCGCCTTTGGCGGCGTCATCTGCCGTTCCTCGACCTGGACGCGGGCGAATTAGAGCTCCGTTTGCGAATTCAGACTACGGTCGGGTCGCATCAAGGCATCGATCGTCCATATGGCAGCAAAGACGCAGGCGCGGCTGGGATTCGTGCTGTTTGCGGTGATTGCCGCAGCAGCCGCGACGTTCGTGCTGGCGCGCCGCTCCGCGACGCCGTCGGGCAGCGACCACCGCACGGTTCGCCAGCTCATCGTCCACTACAACCTGATGGCGCGCTCCGATGACCCGATCGTCGTGCTCGGCGACAGCATCGTCGAGGCGGCGACGCTGCCGGCCAGCGCCTGCGGACATCCGGTCGTCAACGCCGGTCTCGCCGGCGCCGGGACGCGCAGCGACCTGGCCGGCTGGCTCAAGCCCGCACTCGGCCCGAAACGGCCGTTCGCGATCATCGTCTCCCTCGGCGTGAACGATGCGCTGACCGCCAAATCCGACTCCAGCGAGGCCTTCGCCGGGCGCTACGAGGCCCTGCTGCGCGAGCTGTCAAAGCTCACCACGCGCATCTTCGTCACCGAGTTTCCCTCCGTCGAGGCGCGCGGGCCATTCACGCCTGCCATGGAGAAGGCCGCCATGGCGAGCATCACCGGCTATCGCGCCATGCTGCCGGACCTCGCGAGGCGCACCGGCGCGACCTTCCTGCCCCTGCCGCCGATGGAATCGCCGTTCACGCTCGAAGGCATCCACCTGAATGCCACGGGCTATCGGTCCTGGGACCAGGCGATCCTGCAGGGAACCGAGCTCGCCTGCCGCTGATCCCGCAGGCTGCGAAAACAATCCTTCACTTCGCGCCGGCTAGGATGGGGGCGCACATCCCGTCGAGACGGTTAACGATCACCGCATGGCCCCGCTTCACACATCGACATCGCCTGGGACTCACAAGCTGCTCGGACTGGAGCTGCTGCGTTTCCTCGCCACGATCTCGGTGCTGCTGTGGCACTACCCGCACTTCGCCTACATCGCCGATGCCCCTGTCGATCTCATCCGCAGCGAGCTGCCGTTCTACAATGTCCTGTTTCCGTTCTATGAGCTCGGCGAATACGGCGTCGTGATCTTCTGGTGCATCTCGGGCTTCATCTTCTTCTGGAAGTACAGCGCGATCATCCCCGATGGCACGGTCGACGGCTGGACCTTCTTCGTCAACCGGCTGTCGCGGCTCTATCCGCTGCATCTCGCAACGCTGCTGCTGGTCGCGGGGCTGCAGGCCCTCTATGTCGCGCAGCACGGCGTCTTCTTCGTCTACCAGAGCAACGACCTCGCTCATTTCGTCGCCCAGCTTTTCATGGCGAGCGACTGGCTGCCGCCGACCGGGATCAGCTTCAACGGCCCGATCTGGTCGGTCTCGATCGAGGTCCTGGTCTATGCGGCGTTCTTCCTGGCGCTGCGTTTCGTCACCACATCGCCGCTCTTGAACCTGGCGATGATCCTGGCCGGCATCGCGAGCGGGACGCTGGTCGGCAAGTGTTTCGTGTTCTTCTATGCCGGCGGACTGGCCGCCATGGCGCGGCAGGGCGTCGCCGATGCCCCGTACCGCGCGCGGCTGGAAGCGTTCGCCGCGTGCGCCGTCGTTACAATTCCGCCGGCCCTCTGGCTCTCCGGCGTTGAGCTTGCCGAGCGCTCCGCAGCGCTCCTGCTCGTTTATACACCCATCCTCTTGTTCGTCTGCGCGACGCCCATCACGCTGCCGCGGCGCACCGAAGTCCTGCTGCAGGCCGCCGGCAACATGACTTATTCGTGCTACCTGTTGCACTTCCCGATCCAGCTCACGATCGCGCTGGCTTTCGGCGCGCTTGGACGAGCGATCCCCTACGGCAGCCCCTCGTTCTGGGTCGGCTTCATGGGGCTGACCCTGACCGCGGCGTATCTCACCTATTCCGGGTTCGAGGCCCCGGCACAGCGGCTGATCCGCCGCGCGCTGCTGCGCAAAAAAGAAGCGGAGCGGATTGCTCCGGCCCCGCTTCCGCATCACTGATCAGCACGCCCCATGTCGAGGCGTGCAGTGTTCACGGCGCGCTTACTTCCCCCAGATCTCCTCGGCAAGCTCGACGCAGAGGCGCAGCTTGGCCCACTGCTCTTCCTCGGAGAGGATGTTGCCTTCCTCGGTCGAGGCGAAGCCGCATTGCGGCGACAGCGCGAGCTGGTCGAGCGGGGCGAACTTCGAGGCCTCTTCCAGGCGGCGCTTGATGTCGTCCTTCTTCTCGAGCTCGCCGACCTTCGAGGTCACGAGACCGACGACGACGACCTTGTTGCCCTTGGGCAGGAAGCGCAGCGGCTCGAAGCCGCCAGCGCGCTCGCTGTCATACTCCAGGAAATAGCCGTCGTAATTGGTATTGGCGAGCATGGTCTCGGCGACCGGCTCGTAGCCGCCCGAGGAAATCCAGGTCGAACGGAAATTGCCGCGGCAGACATGCGTGGTGATCGTCATGTCGGCGGGCCGCTCGGCGATCGCGTAGTTGATGATGCGCGAATAGATCTGCTGCAGACCGTCGGGATTGTCGCCGCGCTCGCGCGCCTTCTTGAGCTCGTCCTGCGAGCACAGATAAGCCCAGACCGTATCGTCGAACTGCAGGTAGCGGCAGCCGGCGTCGTAGAAGGCCTTCACGGCCTTGCGATAGGTCTTGCCGAGATCCTCGTAGAAGGCGTCGAGATCGGGATAGACGTCCTTGGAGATCGACTTGCGGCCGCCACGGAAGTGCAGCACCGCCGGTGACGGGATCGTCATCTTCGCCGTGACATGCGCGGTGTCGGCGTGCTTCTTGAGGAAGCGGAAGTGGTCGAGCATCGGATGACTATCCGGGAAGTCGAGCTTGCCGATCACGCGCACCGCGTCATGACGGGTCTGCACGCCGGTGAACTGGATGCCGGTGTCCGGGTGAAACAGCTCGCATCCGGTCAGCTTGGCGAGAAAGTCGAAGTGCCACCAGGAGCGACGGAACTCTCCGTCGGTGGCGAGCTTGAGACCGGTCGAGGCCTGGCGATGCACGACCTTCTCAATCTCCATGTCCTCGATCTTTCGGAGATCGTCGGCCGAGATCTCGCCCTTCTCGAGCTTGGCGCGGGCTTCCTTGATCTTCTGCGGCCGCAAGAGGCTGCCGACTTCGTCGGCGCGGAATGGGGGCTTGGTGCGTTGCATGTGCTCACTCCTTGGAAGGCGTCGATTCGTTGGATAGGGTTGTTGGACCGGCTGCGATCTGTCCTGGCTGGTTACCTGGGCAAAGCGTGATGGACTGGGTCCATCCCCTAGCCCGTATCCGGTCGGTATACAATTCTATCGAGGAGAGATCGTGGAGGGGCATGGCGCAATCCATGGCCCGTGCAATGGGCTGACCTACCCTGACCTCGTTCAATGGGGCATCCTGAGGTGAACCCATCAAATCCGCCTCCAGGTGAAGTGCCATCGCGACAACGGCGCTGGCCAGCCTTCCTGCTGTAACGACCGGATCCTGCATACCGGTGTCCACGGCGGCCGCACCATACCGCCGGATCTTCCGGCATGGCCTTCACGCTGACTGCGCGAGCCACACCGTCCCTGCAACCAAGGATGACGCTTCGCCCTGTAGCGTTCAAGCCCGACGATCAGGTCAATGCGCGGCCGCGCTCGCGACGCCGAGGTGCCGCTCCAATGGCGCCGGATCGGCCTTCAAGGCGCTCGACGGCGCGTCATGCACGATGGTGCCACGCTCCAGGATGACGACGCGGTCAGCCAGCGCGAGCAGCTTCTGCGCGTGCTGCTCGACGATCACGGAGCACAGGCCGCCGGCGCGGCTGATGGTGCCGATCGCGGCCAGCAGCTCCTCGACGATGATCGGCGCGAGGCCCTCGGTCGGCTCGTCGAGCAGCAGCACCTTGGGATTCAGGGTGAGCGCGCGGCCGATCGCCAGCATCTGCTGCTCGCCGCCGGAGAGCTGATTGCCGAAATTGTTGCGTCGCTCCTTGAGCCGCGGAAACATCTGGTAGACGCGCTCGATCGACCAGGGTCCCGGCTGCGCCACCGCCGTCATGTTCTCCTCCACCGTGAGCGAGCGGAAGATGTTGCGCTCCTGCGGCACCCAGCCGATGCCGGCGCGGGCGCGCTGGTCGGCGCGAAGAGCCGTGATGTCGGTGCCGGCGAGCGCAAGCTTGCCGGAGAAGCGGCGGGTGACGCCGACGATGGAGTTGATCAACGTGGTCTTGCCAGTGCCGTTGCGGCCGAGCAGCGCCAGCACCTGGCCCTCGGGCAGCTTGAGCGACATGTTCGGCAGCACGACCGCCTGGCCGTAGCCGGCGCGAAGATTTTCAATCGCGAGCAGATCGGTCATCACGCAGCCTCGCCGAGGTAGACCGCCTTGACCTGCGGATCACGCGCAACCTCGTCGGGCGTGCCTTCAACCAGCAGAGCGCCGGAGACCAGGACCGAGATGCGGTCGGCAAAGGAGAAGACGAGGTCCATGTCGTGCTCGATCAGCAGCACCGTGACGTCGCGCGGCAGCGCGGCGACCGCGGCGAGGATGTCCTTGCGCTCGCCCTCGGGCACGCCGGCGGCGGGCTCGTCGAGCAGCAGCACGCGCGGGCGCGCGGCGATCGCGACCGCGATCTCCAGCAGGCGCTGCTTGCCATAGGGCAAGGTCGAGGTACGGTCGTTCATCACGTCGAGCAGCCGGAAGCGCTCGAGCGTCTCGGCGATCTCGGCATTGATGTCGTCGCGCGTGCCCATGCGCCGCCACCAATTGCCGCCGCCGCCGAGCCGCTCGGAGACCGCAAGCCCGATGGTCTCCAACGGCGTCAGGTCGGGATACAGCTGGTTGATCTGGAAGGTGCGCGACAGGCCGCGCAGCACGCGCTTGTGCACCGGCAGATCGGTGATGTCCTGGCCTTCGAGCAGGATGCGGCCGGCGCTCGGCTCCAGCACGCCGGTGAGCTGATTGATGACCGTGGTCTTGCCGGCGCCGTTCGGACCGATCAGCGCGTGGCGCGCGCCGGGCGCGATCTGCAGCGACAGATCGCGGGTGACGTGAAGGCCGCCGAAATGCTTGTCGAGGCCGCGGGTTTCCAATGCGTAGGTCATGGCGCCTCGTTATCGGTGAGGGCCACCGCGGCCTTGCGGCCGGCGATCTGGCGCAGGACGAGGTTGGGCAACCACAGCGCATAGGCGTGGATGCGGTGGCGGCCGACCAGCACGATGACGACCAGCACCAGGCCGATCCAGAACATCCAGTACTGCGGCGTGATCCACTGGAACAGTTCCTGCAACATCCGGAACACGGCGGCGCCGATCAGCCCGCCATAGAGATAGCCGGAGCCGCCGATGACCAGCATCAGCACCAGATCGGCAGAGCGCTCGAACGCGAACACGTCGAGCGAGGCGAGCGCCGTGGTCTGGGTGAACAGTGCCCCCGCAATGCCGGCATAGAACGCCGCGACGGTGTAGATCGCGATCAGGCGCTTGTTGACGGGAATGCCGACGGCGGCGGCGCGCAAAGGATTGTTCTTGATCGCGCGCAGCGACAGGCCGAACGGCGAGTGGACGATGGTCCGCGCCAACAGGAACAGCACGAACAGCACCGCAAGCGAATAGAAGAAGCCGGTCCTGCCGAACATGTCGAAGGCGAACACGCCGAAGATCGGCTGGATGTCGATGCCCTGGAGACCGTCGGTACCGCCGGTGATGTTGGAGAAGCGCTCCGCCAGCGCCTCCATCAACAGCGCGATGCCGAGCGTCACCATCAGCCGCGTCAGGTCGACGCCGCGGATGACCAGGAAGCTGGTGGCGAAGCCAAGCACGGTGGCGGCGAGGCCGGCCACGATCAGCGCCAGCACCGGCTCGTTGATGATGCCGTGCACCGAGAGCAGGCCCGCGCAATAGGCCCCGACGCCGAAGAAGGCGGCGTGGCCGAGCGAGACGATGCCGGCATAGCCGAGGATCAGGTCGAGCGAGAGCGCGAACAGCGCCAGCCGCAGGATCTCGGTCATGATCAGGTAGCGCGAGGGAAACGCCAGTCCGACCGCCAGCACGACGATCCAGAAGGCGAACTCGCTCCAGTGCCAGCGGCCATGCTGCCTGGCGTGAAATCCGACCTCGGTTTGTGCGTTCGTGGTCATGCGATCCTCACCGCGTCGCCGTGCGACCGAACAGGCCGTTCGGACGCCAGATCAGGATCACGATCATGATGGTGTAGATGACGAAGGGGCCGAGCTTCGGCACGTAGTATTTGCCGGCGACGTCGCCGATGCCGAGCAGCAGCGAGGCCAGGAACGGCCCGGTGATCGAGGACGAGCCGCCCACGGTGACCACGATCAGGAAGTAGATCATGAACTTCAGCGGGAAGTACGGATCGAGGCCGAGGATCTCGGCGCTGAGCGCGCCGCCCAGGCCAGCGAGCCCGCAGCCGAACGCGAAGGTGAAGGCGAACACCTGCGGCACGTTGATGCCGAGGCCGCTCGCCGCGCGGGGATCATCGACGGCGGCGCGCAGTCGGCTGCCGAACCGGGTCTTGGAGAGCACCAGCTGCAGCCCCACCGTGAGCAGCCCGCAGATCACGATGATCATCAGCCGATAGCGGCCGATGCCGACGCCGAAGACGTCGAACTGGCCCTGCAGCACGTCGGGCAGATTGATGAAGATTCGCGAGGAGCCCATGATGTAGTCGACCGCGGCCACCGTCATGAAGACGAGCCCGATCGAGAACAGCACCTGGTCGAGATGGCTGCGCGCATAGAGATGCTGATAGAGCGCCCGCTCCAGCAGCGCGCCGATCATGGCGCTCGCGACGAAGGCCAGCGGCAGCGCCGCGAAGAACGGCCATCCCATCCGGTTGACGAGCACGGCGCAGACATAGCCGCCGGCCATGGCGAAGGCGCCATGGGCGAGGTTGACGAAGTTCATCAGGCCGAGCGTCACGGCGAGCCCGCAGGCCAGCACGAACAGCAGCATGCCGTAGGCGACGCCGTCGAACAGGTTGGTGAGGATGGCGGTCATTGAAGTGTACGTCGGTCCCCGGTCCTATCCCTTCCAGGGAAGGGCACACATGTCACGCTTCGCTCGGTCTGCGCCTCCCCCGCGTGCGGGGGAGGTCGGATCGCATCGAAGATGCGATCCGGGTGGGGGAACTCTCTGCACACGACCAGCGCGCCGCGGGGCGCCCCCACCCCAGCCCTCCCCCGCAAGCGGGAGAGGGAGCGGCACCTGTCGTGCCGCGCGTCCCTCGATGACGCCTATCGCGTCACTTCTTGGCCTTGCCCGGATCCTTGACGGCGTCGAAGGTCTGGAACTCTACGTTGTAGAGCTCGCCGTCGACCTTCTCGACCTTGCGGATGTAGACGTTCTGAACGATGTCGCGCGTCTCCGGATCGATCGAGATGGGACCGCGCGGGCTCTCCCAGGCCATGCCCTTCATCGCAGCAATCAGGGAATCGCCGTCGGTCTTGCCACCGGTCTTCTTCAGCGCCTCGTAGATCAGATGGATGCCGTCGTAGCCGCCGACCGCCATGAAGCCCGGACGGCTGTTGAACGCCTTCTTGTAGGCCGCGACGAACTCCTTGTTCTTCGCCGACGGATGCGCCGCCGAATAGATGTGCGCAGTGACGGCGCCGAGCACGGCGTCGCCCATGTCGTTGAGCAGGTCGTCGTCGGTGACGTCACCCGGTCCGATCACCTTGATGCCGCTCTTGTCGAGGCCGCGCTCGGCATATTGTTTCATGAAGTTGCCGCCCTGGCCGGCCGGCACGAACACGAACATGGCGTCCGGCTTGGCGTCCTTCATGCGCTGCAGGAAGGGAGCGAAGTCGGGGTTCGCCAGCGGAACCTTGATTTCCTCGACGATCTCGCCACCGCCAGCGGTGAAATGCTCCTTGAACGAGGCCAGCGCGTCGTTGCCGGGCGCGTAGTCCGAGGTCAGCGTGGCGACCTTCTTGATGCCGTTCTTGACCGCCCAGTCGCCGATGATGGTGGAGGACTGCGGCAGCGTGAAGCTGGTGCGGACGATGTAGGGCGACTTCTCGGTGATGATGGAGGTGCCGGCCGCCATGACGACTTCCGGGATCTTGCCCTGGGTGGCGAGCGGCGCGGCGGCGAAGGCCGCCGGCGTCACGCCAAAGCCGGCGATCACGTTGACCTTGTCGTTGACGATCAGTTCCTGCGCCAGACGCTTGGTATTGTCGGGCAGCGCCGCGTCGTCCTTGAGGATGACCTGGATCTTCTTGCCGGCGACGGTGTCGCCGTTCTGCTGCATGTACAGCTTGATCGCGTTGTCGATCTGCTTGCCGGTCGACGCCTGGCCGCCGGTCATCGGCACGATCAGGCCGATCTTGAATACGTCTTCGGCCCGCGCCGCACCCGACGCGAGCGCAGCCGCGGCAAGAGCCGCACTGGCGAGCGTCAGTGTCTTGCTTCGCACGAACATTGAAACTACCTCCCTGGTCGGATCAGGACCGCAGCCCCCGGCCATTGTTGTCTTAACCGTGCGATCTCGTTCACGATATCGCGGGCGCATCGCTGCGGACTCGGGACCCCGTTGTCAATGGCGATCATGGGAGGCTTCGTGAACGGTAGGTTTCCGCAACGGACCACCAATCCGTGATTGGTATATTAATACCCAAATCATCGAACGGCCAAATTTTGCCAATTGATGGCAAGTCGTTAGGGTCCAGGCCGCGGGTCGCCCGCAGCACGAAAGGTCACCCATCAATGCCGGCCAGACACCCCCACCGGACCAGACTGTTTCCGGCCGCGATGATGCTTCTCGCCATGGCCGGGCCGATCCTTTCCGGCTGCTCGTCGATCAATGAGAAGGTCGGCGCGGGGATGGGCGATCTGATGCCGCAATGGGCCGGCGGCCTGCCGGCCGACGCGCCACCCCGTCCAGGAACCCCGGAATACGACCGTTTCATGCAGGAGCGCGAGCGGCAGCGGCAGATGCCGGCCGCCGAACGCGACAAGGAGACGCAGTCGAACGCCAACGCGCAGGCGACCGTCCCCGGCCGCTGACGGGCGGTCGCGACATCAATCCATGAAGACGACGGTCTTGCGCCCGTTGAGGATGACGCGATCCTCGAGGTGATAACGGATCGCCCGCGCCAGCACGCGCCGCTCGATGTCGCGGCCCTTGCGCACGAGGTCCTCCGGCGTGTCGCGATGGCTGATGCGCTCGACATCCTGGTCGATGATCGGACCCTCGTCGAGATCCCGGGTCACGTAATGAGCTGTGGCGCCGATCAGCTTGACGCCGCGCTCATAGGCCTGGTGATAGGGTTTTGCGCCCTTGAAGCCCGGCAGGAACGAATGATGGATGTTGATGCAGCGGCCCGACAGGCTCGCCGACATCTCGTCCGACAGAATCTGCATATAGCGCGCCAGCACGACGAGATCGGTCTTCGTCTCATCGACCAGCTTCAGGATCGCCTGTTCCTGGTCGCGCTTGGTGTCCTTGGTCACCGGCATGTGGTGGAACGGGATGTCGCCGAAATCGAGCCCGGCATAGGTCTCGCGCGGATGGTTGGAGACGATGGCGGTCGGAATCATCGCGAGGTCGCGGGTCCGCCAGCGATAGAGGATGTCGACCAGACAATGGTCGAACTTCGACACCAGCAGCATCACCCGGCGCTGCCCGGCGCGGTCGCGCATCTGCCAGTCCATCGCAAAGCGCTCGGCGATCGCGGCGAAGCCGGTCTGCAGCGCCGGCAGGTTGACGGCGAGATCGGCGGCCGTGAACACCACCCGCATGAAGAAGTGACCCGTCTCGAAGTCGCCGAACTGCTGGGCATCGAGAATGTTCTGGCCATTGTGGGCGAGGAAGGTCGAAACGGCCGAGACGATCCCGGGACGATCCGGGCAGGACAGGGTCAGGACATATTGGTGGTTGGACATGGCGATGACGTACCGGGCGGATGATATGAGGGGAATGATGCGGCAGGCTTGGCGCCCGTTCGGGCCCTGCTCTACCACCCTCCGCGCCCTTGCGCCAACGCTCGGCGCGGGGGCAGGATGAACAAAACATCAACTCTCAAACTTCGAGCATCGCCATGGCTGACAGGCTGACCGGCAACCGCATCCTGATCCTGGAAACCCGCGAGGAGGCGCAGTTCTCGCGGCTGCTCGCCGAGCAAGGCGCCGACGTGCTGCAATGTCCGATGTTCACGATCCAGGATGCGCCGGACCCCGCGCCGATCGAGGCCTGGATCCGCCGCTGCATCGAGCGGCCGTTGGATGATCTCGTGCTGATGACCGGCGAGGGCCTCAGGCGGCTGATGACCGTGGTGCGCCGGATCGGCGTCGAGGCCGAGTTCATCGCCGCGCTCGGCAAGGCCCGGAAGTTCACCCGCGGCCCCAAGCCAGGGCGTGCCTTGCGCGAGCTCGGCTTGGAGGCGCAGGTCACCACGGAGAAGCCGACCTCGGAAGGTGTTGCCGAACTACTGGCAAGCTACGACCTCAAGGGCCATCGGCTCGGCCTGCAGCTCTATCCCGACAAAGATCATTCCGCGCTGATCGGTGCAATCAAGGCTGGTGGCGCCGAGGTCGATCCGGTGCTGCCCTATGTCTATGACGCCAAGGCGGCGGATGCGAACATCCTCATCGCGATCGACGAGATGATCGCCGGCCATGTCGATGCGATCGCGCTGACGAGTTCGGGCCAGCCGCGGCGGCTGTTCGACGTCGCCAAGGCGCACGGCGTGGAGGATCGACTGCGGCAGGGCTTGGCGCGTACGCCGATCGCCTCGGTTGGGCCCGTGGTCACGGAGGAGCTGGCTGCGCATGGGCTGGCGCCGTCGATCACGCCAGCGGGCGAGGCCTATTTCATGAAGCCGCTGATCTCGGCGATGGCGACCGCGCTGGGCGCGAAGGCGCAGCGGGTTTGATCGCGCTCCTGGAGAGCCGTCATTGCTTCGGCGCTTCGCGCCTCGCAATGACGGAGAACTAACCCTGCCCTGTCTCGCGCAGGAACGCCTGATAGGCCCGCGCGATGCCGTCCTCCAGCGTCGTCGTCGCGCGCCAGCCGAGCGCGGCGAGGCGCGAGACGTCGAGCAGCTTGCGCGGCGTGCCGTCAGGCCGCGAGGCGTCGAAGCTGATCCGTCCCTGATAGCCGACGGTGGCCGCGACCACGCGCGCGAAATCGGCAATGGTGATGTCCTCACCGGTGCCGATGTTGACCAGCCCGGTGTCCGAATAGGTCTTCATCAGGTGCACGCAGGCATCCGCCATGTCGTCGACATAGAGGAATTCGCGCCGCGGCGTTCCCGTGCCCCAGACGACCACCTCGGGCGCATCGGCGAGCCTGGCCTCGTGGAAGCGGCGGATCAGCGCCGCGACGACGTGGCTGTATTCGGGATGATAGTTGTCGCCCGGACCATAGAGATTGGTCGGCATCACGTTGATGAAGTCGGCGCCGTACTGGCTGCGATAGGCCTCGACCATCTTGATGCCGGCGATCTTGGCGATCGCATAGGGCTCGTTGGTCGGCTCCAGCGGCCCGGTCAGCATGGCGTCCTCGCGCAGTGGCTGCGCGGCAAGCTTCGGATAGATGCAGGAGGAACCGAGAAACATCAGCTTCTCGGCGCCATTCACATGCGCGGCGTGGATGACATTGGCAGCAATGGCAATGTTGTCGTAGATGAACTCGGCGCGCAGCGTGTTGTTGGCGACGATGCCGCCGACCTTCGCCGCAGCAAGGAACACTACCTGCGGCCTGGCGCGCGCGAACCATGCGAACACCGCCGCCTGGTCGCGCAGATCGACCTCGCCACGCGGCACCGTGAGCAACTCGACGCCTTCGCTCGCCAACCGCCGCACCAGCGCGCTGCCGACCATCCCGCGATGGCCGGCGACGAAGACACGCTTGCCGCGGAGATCAAACGGCGTGGCCACTGCTCGCCTCCCGCCGCGCGGCGCACAGATCGCTGGCGACCATCTCCTTGACCAGTTGGGCGAAGCTCGTCCTTGGTTTCCATCCGAGCTTGTCGCGCGCCTTGCTGCAATCGCCGATCAAGAGGTCGACCTCGGTCGGGCGGAAATAGGTCGGGTCGATCCGCACCACCGCCTTGCCGGATTTGGCGTCGATCCCGGTCTCCTCGACCCCCTCGCCGCGCCATTCGATGCGGCGACCGACCTCGGCGAAGGCGAGTTCGACCAGTTCGCGCACCGAATGGGTCTCACCGGTCGCCAGTACGAAATCGTCGGGCGTATCGGCCTGCAGGATGCGATGCATGCCCTCGACATAGTCGCGCGCATGGCCCCAGTCGCGTTTGGCCTCGAGATTGCCGAGATAGATCGTCTCCTCCAGGCCGGTTTCGATGCGGGCGACGCCGCGGGTGATCTTGCGGGTCACGAAGGTCTCGCCACGGATCGGGCTCTCGTGGTTGAACAGGATGCCGTTGCAGGCGAACATCCCGTAGGCCTCGCGATAGTTCACCGTGATCCAGTAGCCGTAGAGCTTGGCGCAGCCATAGGGCGAGCGCGGATAGAACGGCGTGGTCTCCCGTTGCGGGATCTCCTGGACCAGGCCGTACAGCTCCGAGGTCGAGGCCTGGTAGAACCGCGTCTGCTTCTCCATTCCGAGAATGCGAATGGCTTCCAACAAGCGCAGAACCCCGAGCGCGTCGGCATTGGCGGTGTATTCCGGACTCTCGAAGCTGACGCCGACGTGGCTCTGGGCGGCGAGATTGTAGATCTCGTCGGGGCGGATCTGCTGCACCAGCCGGATCAGGTTGGTGGAATCGGTCATGTCGCCGTAGTGCAGCAGGAACGGCACGTTGCCTTCGTGCGGATCCTGGTAGAGATGGTCGATCCGCGCGGTATTGAAGGACGATGACCGCCGCTTGATCCCGTGCACCGTGTAGCCGAGACCGAGCAGATATTCGGCCAGATACGCGCCGTCCTGGCCCGTGACGCCCGTGATCAGCGCCACGCGGCCGCTGCAGTCCTTCCCCGCCATGCTCACTCCAACACCGTCTCGGCCCTTCAAGGCCGGAGTTCCCGGTGAGCAGTCCACAGCCGAGGCCGCGGGTCAAGCTCAACGACGAACCAGCGCCGGATAGACCCTGAAGGGGCCTGCGAAAAGCGGAATCTAATCCCCGTAACAGCGCAGGCGGTCGAGATCGATGACCGTCACTCCGCCATATTCCACGCGCAGCAAGCCTTCGCGCTCCAGCGTCTTCAGGCATTGGTTTGCATTCTGCCGCGACAGGCCCGAGAGCGCTCCGATCTCCTCCTGGGTGATCTCCAGGTGACGGGTCGTATTCGGGTAGAGGATCGGGTTGAACAGCGAAGCGATGCTGCGGGCGAGCCGCGCTGTCGCATCCAGCGTGCGGCCGACCTCGACCAGGCCGATGAACTGGCCGAGCCGCTCGTTGAGCTGGGTGACGAGGAATCGGTTGAAGCCGACGCTGTTCTCGAACAGCCACATGAAGGTCGGCCGCTCCATCAGCGCGACGCGCGTATCGCGCAGCGCCACGACGTCATAGCGGCGCGGCTCGTTCTTCAGCACGCTGCCCTCGCCGAACCAGGCGCCCGCCGACATGCCGGCGAATGTCGTCGCCTTGCCGCCGCGCGACACCGTGCTCATCCGCGCGAGACCGGTGACGATCCCGGTCCAGTAGTCGAATTGGTCGCCGCGAAGGAAGATGTGCTCGTTGGCCGCAAACGACCGCTCGACGATGCCGGCCGCAGCCGTGTCGATTTCCTCGGGCTTCAGATGGCGGGACCAGGGCGCGATGCGCAGAAGGGTATCGGGAGAGATCAAGCCGGCATCTCGTCTCGTCGAAGCTCGCGGCGACCATATTGCATCGCAACAATCCTGCAGTGAATTTTGCCTGGTAATTGTCAGGCGCAAGACAATTCCTGATAGCGCTTTCCCCTATCGAGGACCACCGTCTTCGACTCGCGCCTCTGGACACGGACGAGGCGCATCGAGATGCGGCAAAATGCGCCCGCCCGGGCGGCCCGTCATTCGTCGGATGGCGCGGAACCGATGCCCGGGATAGGATTGCACCAATGCGACGAACTCAACGTCGCACGACACGATGCCTGAAGAGCGCACCAAGCGCCGAAGACAGTTCGGGAGGACGACTTGGACTATACGTTGGAAGCGCGCGGAGTGTCGCTGCGTTTCGGTGGGGTGCGAGCCCTGACCGACGTCAGCTTCGGCGTGCGCGAGGGCGAGTTGTTCTCGATCATCGGCCCCAACGGCGCCGGCAAGACCTCGATCGTCAACTGCATCTCCGGCCGCTACAAGCCGACCGAAGGCCGCCTGTTCCATCGCGGCCGCGACATCACCGGCCTGCCGCCGAGCGCGCGCGCCAACATCGGCATCGGCCGCACCTTCCAGAACCTCGCGCTGTTCCACCACATGAGCGTGCTCGACAACATCATGGTCGGGCGCCATCACCTGCTGAAGAACAATTTCCTCACCGGCTCTCTGTATTGGCTCACCGGCGCGCGGCGCGAGGAGCTGAAGCATCGCGAGAAGGTCGAGCAGATCATCGACTTTCTCGACCTGCAGTCGGTGCGCAAGGCGCCCGCCGGCACCCTCTCCTACGGTTTGCGCAAGCGCGTCGAACTGGCGCGCGCCATGGCGCTGGAGCCGCATCTGATCCTCCTCGACGAGCCGATGGCCGGCATGAACTTCGAGGAAAAGGAGGACATGGCGCGCTACATCGTCGACCTCAACGAGGAATTCGGCATGACGGTCGTGATGATCGAACACGACATGGGCGTGGTCATGGACATCTCCCATCGCGTCATGGTGCTCGATTTCGGCCGCAAGATCGCCGAGGGCGACCCGGCCGCCGTGCTCGCCGATCCTCACGTCAAGCGTGCCTATCTCGGCGAGGAGGACGAACTGCTGGTCGATCCCGACGAGGCGCCGTCCATCGCGGAGGACGCGGCATGATGGACTATGCGGGTCGCGTCAAGCAGGCCGACACCTATCCGAAGCTGCTACGGCTGAACGCGAAAGAGCACGGGACGGAGATCGCGCTGCGCGAGAAGAATCTCGGGCTGTGGCGCACCTTCACCTGGGCCGACTACCAGGCGCGCGTGCGCGATTTCGCGCTCGGCATGGTGGAGCTCGGCCTCGGCAAGGACGACGTGATCGGCATCATCGGCGACAACCGGCCGGACTGGGTTGCCGCGGAGGTCGCGACGCATGCGATCCGGGCCATGAGCCTCGGGCTCTATCGGGACGTGCTCGACGACGAGGCCGCCTACCTGCTCAATTACGGCGAGGCGCGACTGGTGTTCGCTGAGGATGAGGAGCAGGTCGACAAGCTGCTCAACCTCGCCGAGCGCGTGCCGGCGCTCAAGCACATCGTCTATTCCGATCCGCGCGGCATGCGCAAATATGACGATCCCAGGCTGCTGCCGGCGGACAAGCTCGCCGAGCTCGGCCGCAACCGGGCGGCGCGCGAGCCCGATCTCTACGACCGCATGGTCGATGCAACCGTCGGCGACGACGTCGCCATCCTCTGCACCACCTCGGGCACGACCTCGCATCCAAAGCTCGCGATGCTCTCGGCCGCGCGCGTGCTCAAGCATTGCGCCACCTATCTCGCCTTCGATCCCAAGGGACCGGAGGACGAATACGTCTCGGTGCTGCCGCTGCCCTGGATCATGGAACAGGTCTATGTGCTCGGCAAAGGTCTGCTCTGCCGGATGAAGGTCAACTTCGTCGAAGAGCCCGATACGATGATGAACGACTTCCGCGAGATCGCGCCGACCTTCGTGCTGTTCGCACCGAGGGTGTGGGAGCAGATCGCGGCCGACGTCCGTGCCGCCGCCATGGACGCCTCGCCGCTGAAGCAGCGGCTGTATCATCTGGGCATGTCGACCGGCCTTGCCGCGCTGGAGAGGGGCCAGCATTCGAGCCTTGCCGACATGCTGCTGTTCCGGGCACTGCGCGACCGGCTCGGCTTCACCCGGTTGCGCTCGGCCGCCACCGGCGGCGCCGCGCTCGGGCCCGACACGTTCAAGTTCTTCCGCGCCATGGGCGTGCCCTTGCGCACGCTCTACGGCCAGACCGAGCTGCTCGGGGCCTACACGCTGCACCCGGCCGACAAGGTCGATCCGGACACGACGGGCGTGCCGATGGCTGAGGACATCGAGATCAAGATCGACCAGCCCGACAGCCAGGGGATCGGCGAGATCCTGGTACGCCATCCGAACATGTTCCTGGGCTACTACAAGGCCCCGGAAGCCTCGGCCGCCGACGTCAAGGACGGCTGGATGCATTCGGGCGACGCCGGCTATTTCAACGAGGCGAAGCAGCTCGTCGTCATCGACCGCATCAAGGATCTCGCCGAGACCGCGCGCGGCGAACGCTTCTCGCCGCAATATATCGAGAACAAGCTGAAGTTCTCGCCGTATATTGCCGAGGCCGTCGTGCTCGGCGCCGGCCGCGAGCATCTCGCCGCGATGATCTGCATCCGCTACTCGATCATCTCGAAATGGGCGGAGAAGAACCGCATCGCGTTCACCACCTACTCCGATCTCGCCTCGCGCAACGAGGTCTACGCGCTGTTGCAGAAGGAGGTCGAGACCGTCAACGCCCACCTGCCGCCGGCGCAGCGCATCGCCCGCTTCCTCCTGCTCTACAAGGAGCTCGACGCCGACGACGGCGAGCTCACACGTACGCGCAAGGTGCGTCGCAGCGTCATCAACGAGAAGTACGCCGATATCATCGACGGCATCTATGGCGGCAAGCCTGCCATCCCCGTCGATACCGTCATCCGCTTCCAGGACGGCACCACCCAGCGCATCCGCACGACGCTGAAGGTGGTGGATCTGGGTGGACATGGCGCCATGGCGGAGGCCGCGGAGTGATGCGCCTTCTGCCACATGAGGTCGTCATGCGCGGGCTTGACCCGCGCATCCATCCTCTTCCGAAAATCTCCTTCGCGATGGATCGCCGGGTCGAGCCCGGCGGTGACGAGTGAGAACGATCATGAACACCGCCTTCCTCATCCAGCTCCTGGTCAACGGCCTCGTCGTCGGAACGCTCTATGGCGTGGTCGCGATGTCGTTCGTGCTGATCTACAAGGCGACCCAGGTCGTCAATTTCGCGCAAGGCGAGCTGCTGCTGATCGGCGCCTGGGTGTGCTGGGCATTGCTGACGAAATATCAGGTGCCGTTCTGGGTCGGCATGCCGCTGACGCTGGTCTTCATGTTCGCGTTCGGCATCGCGATCCAGGTCGTGATCCTCCGTCCGATGATCGGGGAGCCGATCATCTCCGTCATCATGGTCACGATCGGCCTTTCGACCGTGTTTCAGGCGGCGCTGAAATGGATGTTCGGCGTCAACCCCCAGCCGTTCCCGCCAGTGTTCGCCAGCACGTCCGTCGACCTGTTCGGACTTCAAATCCAGACGGTCTACGTCATGAGCCTCGTGGTATCGGTCCTGATGATGCTCGGCATGGCTTGGTTCTTCAAGGCCTCCAAATATGGCCTGGCGATGCGGGCGACCGCCTTCAACCAGCAGGTCGCGCAGTCGCTCGGCATCTCCGTCAAGAACGTGTTCGCGATGGCCTGGGCCATCTCGGCAACGGTCTCGGCCGTGGCCGGTGTTGTCGTCGCCGTGGTCAACGGCGTCTCCTCCGGCCTGTCGGCCTACGGCATCAAGGTTTTTCCGGCGGCGATCCTCGGCGGCCTCGACTCGGTCGGTGGCGCCGTGCTCGGCGGCATCATCATCGGCCTCCTCGAGAACATCGCGCAGTATGTCGACAGCCAGTATCTGCACTGGGGCAATCTGTACGAGATCGCGCCATTCTACGTGCTGATCATCATCCTGATGATCAAGCCCTACGGCCTGTTCGGCACCAAAGACATCGAGCGGATCTGAATCATGGTTGCGCGCTCCACGATACCCGCCGGCGACTTCCGCACCTCTTACGCGGCCGACACCACGATCTTCCCGACCAGAACCAGCCGCAATTTCGCGATCGCCGGCGTGATCCTCCTGTGCTTCGCGCCGCAGGTGTTCTCCGAATACTGGCTGTCGGTCTCGATCCAGATCGGCATCTTCGCCATCGCCGCACTAGGCCTCAACATCCTGGTCGGCTTCACCGGCCAGATCTCGATCGGACAGGCCGGCTTCTTCCTGCTCGGCGCCTTCACCTCGGCCTATATCAACAACACCTACGCGATCCCGGTGTTCTTCGCGATCCCGCTCGCCGGGGTGATCACAGCACTCGTCGGGCTGATTTTCGGACTTCCGGCGGCGCGGCTGAAGGGTCTCTATCTCGTCATCGCCACCCTCGCCGCGCAATACATCCTGCTCGACTTCTTCTCCCGCGCCGAGTGGTTCTCCGGCGGCTCGGTGCCGGCCTCCGCCAATCCGTTCTCGATCTTCGGCTATACGCTGCGCGGCGACCGGCAATATTTCTACGTCGTGCTGGCCTATGTCGTGGTGTGCTACCTCCTGGTCACCAACCTGATGCGCACCCGCGACGGCCGCGCGCTGATCGCAATCCGCGACCACTATCTCTCGGCCGAGATCATGGGCATCAACCTGACGAAGTACCGGACGCTGTCGTTCGGCCTCGCCGCGTTCTTCGCCGGCATTGCCGGCGCGCTCTACGCGCACTACCAGCTGGTGATCTCGCAGGAAGGCTTTGGCATCGAGCGCTCGATCCTGTTTCTCGCCATGATCATCATCGGCGGCACCGGTTCGATCATGGGCACCCTGATGGGGACAGCATTCGTCGTTCTGCTGCCGGAATCGATGGAATGGCTGAGCCACCACCTCAAGGGCGGCGCGATCGACAAGGCGCTCGCGCTCAACAACAACATCACTTTTTTGCGCGAGATTGCGATCGGCCTGATCATCATCGCCTTCCTGATGTTCGAGCCCGACGGGCTGGCGCATCGCTGGCGCCAGATCAAGACATACTGGAAGCTCTATCCGTTCTCACATTGAACTCAACCAACAGGGACCGGCGACAATCCGGCCCGAACGCATCACAGGAGGAAGCACTATGACGATGAAATCATTGCTCGGCTCGGCGGCGCTGGCGCTGCTCGCAGGCGCCTTCGCCTCAACGGCGCAGGCGCAGCAGATCGCAATCGGACATCTGCAGGATCTCTCGGGCGGCACGTCCGACGTCGGCACGCCCTATGGCCAGGCCGTGATGGACACCTTCGCCTGGGTCAACAAGAACGGCGGCATCGGCGGCAAGCAGCTCGCGGTCGACAGCAACGACTACGGCTACCAGGTGCCGCGCGCGATCGCGCTGTACAAGAAGTGGTCGGCCCCGGACAACAAGGTCGCGGCGATCATGGGCTGGGGCACCGCGGACACCGAGGCGCTGACCGGCTTCCTCGCCAACGACAAGATCCCTGACATGTCCGGCTCCTACGCCGCCGCGCTGACCGACCCTGAAGGCACCAGCGGCAAGGCCAAGGCCGCGCCGTACAACTTCTTCTACGGCCCAAGCTACTCGGACGCACTGCGCGCCGAGCTGACCTGGGCGGCCGAGGACTGGAAGTCGAAGGGCAAGCCCGGCAAGCCGAAATTCGTGCACATGGGCGCCAACCATCCCTATCCCAACGCGCCGAAGGCCGCGGGCGAAGCGCTCGCCACCGAGCTCGGCTTCGAGGTGCTGCCGCCGCTGGTGTTCGCGCTGGCGCCCGGCGACTACAGCGCGCAGTGCCTGAGCCTGAAGAGCTCCGGCGCCAACTACGCCTATCTGGGCAACACCGCGGCCTCCAACATCTCGGTGATGAAGGCCTGCAAGAATGCCGGCGTCGACGTCCAATTCCTGTCCAACGTCTGGGGCATGGACGAGAACGCCGCCAAGACCGCGGGCGATGCCGCCGACGGCGTCGTCTTTCCGCTGCGCACCTCGGTGGCCTGGGGCGGCGATGCGCCGGGCATGAAGACGGTGCAGGAGATCTCCAAGATGTCCGACCCGACCGGCAAGGTCTATCGACCGGTGCACTATGTCGCCGCGGTCTGCTCGTCGCTCTACATGAAGGAGGCGATCGAGTGGGCTGCGAAGAATGGCGGCGCCACCGGCGAGAACGTCGCCAAGGGCTTCTACCAGAAGAAGGACTGGGTGCCCGCAGGGATGGAAGGCGTCTGCAGCCCCTCGACCTGGACCGACAAGGATCACCGCGGCACGATGAAGGTCGACCTCTATCGCGCCAAGGTGACCGGCCCGACCGATGGCGACCTCAACGATCTCATGGCCAAGGGCACGATCAAGCTCGAGAAGGTCAAGACCATCGAGCTGCCGCGCAAGGCGGAATGGGCGGGTTGGTAAGTTGCCAGGCGGCCGCTGATTCAACTCAGCAGCCGCTCCGCACGCCATCGTCATCCCCCGCGAAAGCGGGGGATCCGGTACGCCGCGGCTTCTCCACCGAGCATCGGCGGCTCTGGAATACTGGGTCCCCCGCCTCCCGCGGGGGACGACAGTGAGGTGAACGGATATGGTTGAGACCCTCGATAAGCCCAATGCAAATGCGACCGCGAGCGCAGCCCCCCTGCTCTCCGTCCGCAACATCGAGGTCGTCTATGACGACGTCATCCTGGTGCTGCGCGGCCTCAGCCTCGACGTGCCCAAGGGCGCGATCGTTGCGCTGCTCGGCGCCAACGGCGCCGGCAAGTCGACGACGCTGAAGGCGATCTCCGGCCTCTTGAAGACCGAGGACGGCGAGGTCACGCGCGGCGAGATCATGTTCGACGGCACGCGCATCGACGGCATCGATCCGGAGAAGATCGTCCGCCGCGGCATCTTCCAGGTCATGGAGGGCCGCCGCATCGTCTCCGACATGACGTCGCTGGAGAACCTCAAGCTCGGGGCGTTCACGCGATCCGATCGCGAGGTCAACAGTGACATCGAGATGGTGTTCAACTATTTCCCGCGGCTGAAGGAACGCACCGGCCTTGCGGGTTATCTTTCCGGCGGCGAACAGCAGATGCTGGCGATCGGACGGGCGCTGATGGCGCGGCCGAAGATGATCCTGATGGATGAGCCGTCGATGGGCCTGTCGCCGCTACTGGTGAAGGAAGTGTTCGCGATCATCAAGGAGATCAACAGGGATCTCGGCGTCACCATCCTGCTGGTCGAGCAGAATGCGCGCGCGGCGCTGTCGGTGGCCAGCCACGGCTACATCATGGAACAGGGAAAGGTGGTGCTCGACGGCACCGCCGACAGCTTGCGCGACAACGAGGACGTCAAGGAATTCTACCTCGGCGGCGCCGGCGACCAGCGCAAGAGCTTCAAGAACCTGAAGAGCTTCAAGCGGCGGAAGCGGTGGCTGTAGCCGAACTCTCTCCTCGTCATGGCCGGGCTTGACCCGGCCATCCACGCACGAGCCGCAACGATGAACGACGTGGATGCCCAGGACAAGCCCGGGCATGACGACCGCAAGATTCAAGGACTGGGTACGATGACCCACTACGACGCCCTCGAAACCCGTGATCCCGCAGCCCGCGAGCAGGATCTGTTCGGCCGCCTGCCCGACGTGCTGCACGCGGCGATGAAGGCGCCGGCCTATGCCGCGCTGCTGCAGGGCATCGATCCCCAGGACATCACGACGCGCGCTGCGCTCGCGCAACTGCCGGTGCTGCGCAAATCCGAGCTGCCTGCCCTGCACAAGGCGGCCCCGCCATTCGGCGGCTTCGTCGCGCAGGCGCCCGGCGCGTTCTCGCGTCTGTTCACGTCGCCCGGGCCGATCTTCGAACCGGAGGCGGCGCACAGCGATCCCTGGCGCGGCGCCCGCGCCCTGTTCGCCTCGGGCTTCCGCAGCGGCGATATCGTACTCAATACCTTCAGCTATCACCTCACGCCCGGCGGCTTCATCTTCGACGCCTCGGCGCGCGCGCTCGGCTGCGCGGTGATCCCGGCTGGCCCCGGCAACACCGAGGCGCAGTTCGAGTTGATCGAGGCCTATCGCCCGATCGGCTACAGCGGCACGCCCGACTTCCTGAAGATCCTGCTCGACAGCGCCGCCAGCGCCGGCCGCGACGTGTCCTCGCTCAAGCGCGCGCTGGTGTCGGGCGCGGCGTTCCCGCCGTCGCTGCAGGCCGAGATCAAGGCGCGCGGCATCGATGCCTATCAGGCGTTCGGCACCGCCGATCTCGGCATCGTCGCCTACGAGACCGCAGCGCGCGACGGCATGGTCGTCAACGAGGACCTGATCTTGGAGATCGTCCGCCCCGGCACCGGCGATCCGGTGGCGCCAGGCGATGTCGGCGAGATCGTCGTCACCTCGCTCGATCGCCACCATCCCTGGATTCGGCTTGCCCTCGGCGACCTCACCGCCGCCCTGCCCGGCACCAGCGCCTGCGGCCGCACCAACATGCGCATCAAGGGCTGGATGGGCCGCGCCGACCAGACGACCAAGATCAAGGGCATGTTCGTGCGCCCCGAGCAGGTCGCCGAGATCGGCAAGCGCCACCCGGAGCTCGGCCGCCTCCGCCTGGTCGTCACCCGCGCCGGCGAGACCGATGCGATGACGCTGAAGGCGGAATGCGCCTCGCCATCAGATGGCCTGCAGGACGCGCTCGCCGCCAGCCTGCGCAACATCACCAAGCTCGGCGGCAGCATCGAGCTGATCGCACCAGGCACGCTGCCCAACGACGGCAAGGTGATCGCCGACGAGCGGTGAAGTCCTCGCGTTGTTCCCGTAGCAGGAAGCCCTGCGCCAGCGGCATGAGCGGGGCGGCCCGCACCACCCGCACGCAATTGTCGCCTCCCGCGCGCTCTCCTATACAGCCATGTCACGTTCTCTCGGAGTTCGTCCGCATGGCCTTTCCGCGCGCGTCCAAAGCCCTGTCCCGCTTCACTGTCCTCGATTTGACGCGGGTGCGCGCCGGCCCGACCTGCGCACGGCAGTTCGCCGATTGGGGCGCCAACGTCATCAAGATCGACGCCATGATGGAGGATGGTGGCGAGGCCCTGGGCGGCCCGCGCCGCGGTTCCGACTTCCAGAACCTGCATCGCAACAAGCGCGCGATGACGCTCAACTTGAAAGACCCAAAGGGCGTCGAGGTGTTCATGCGGCTGGCCAAGCGGGCCGATGTCGTCATCGAGAACTATCGCCCTGATGTGAAGACCAAGCTCGGCATCGACTACGAGGCCGTGCGCAACGTCAATCCGCGCATCGTCTATGGCAGCATCTCCGGTTTCGGCCAGGACGGCCCCTATGCGAAGCGGCCGGGCTTCGATCAGATCGCGCAGGGCATGGGCGGGCTGATGTCGATCACCGGCGCGCCTGGCGAGGGCCCGATGCGCGCGGGCATCCCGATCGCCGATCTCTCCGCAGGCCTGTCCTGCGCGATGGGCATCCTCACCGCACTGCTCGAGCGCGAGGTCTCCGGTGAGGGCCAGTGGGTGCAGACGTCGTTGTTGCAGGCGCAGATCTTCATGCTCGACTTCCAGGCCGCACGCTGGCTGATGGAGAAGGAGGTCGCCCCTCAAGCCGGCAACAACCATCCGACCAGCATTCCGACCGGCGTGTTCAAGACTTCCGACGGCTACATCAACATCGCCGCCACGGGGGGGCGGATCTGGGAGCGGCTGTGCCAGACGCTCGGCGCGCCCGAATGGATCGACAATCCGGACTACGCGACCGCGCCGGCGCGCTCCAAGAACCGCGATGCGCTCAACGCCGAGATCAATGCGCGCACGCTGGCGAAGACGAGCGAGCAATGGGTCGCCGAGCTCAATGCCGCCGGCGTGCCCTGCGGGCCGATCTACGCGATCGATCAGATGTTCGAGGACCCGCAGGTGAAGCATCTCGGCATGGCGCAGCAGGTCGCCAGCGACGACGGCCGCGACATCACGCTGGTGGCGCAGCCCTTCACCTTGTCGCGCACGCCGAGCCGGATGGCGGCACGGCCGCCGGAGTTCGGCGAGCAGACCGAGGAGATCCTCTCCGAGTTCGGCTTCACCGACGGCGAGATCGCCGATCTCCGGCTGCACCGCGTCGTGTGAGCAGGTGCAATATGACCAAGCTGCGGCATCCCGCCGCTGTGGCCCAGATGTCACCACGTTGGAACTTCGACCTGGGCGGGATTGAGGCCAGAGGGAGACCGCGTTAATCTCTTCGCATCAGTTGATCGCGGACCCCTTCGGCCCGCGCGTGTGAGGAGTAGCCTTCCATGAGCGCGACGGAATTGAACGAGTTTCTGACGGCGATGGACATGGTGCGCGACGTCAACGCGGCCGCTCTGAATCACGTCGGCGTTTTGCCGTTCGACGAAACGATGCTCGACAACGAGTCCGACTGGTCCCACATGCCGGTTGCGGAGAAGGCCCACTGAGGCTGACTCGCCTCGGGTCCGCGCGCCCGCTGACCTGCATCATCTTTGCTCGAAGCCTTCGTTCCGAAAGCTGGACGGAGGCTTTTTCTTTTCGAGGGCGACGGGATGAGCTGCGAACTCTGATCCACCGAACGCAAAAAAAAGCCCGACGCACGCGCCGGGCAAGGTGATCGTCTCGGGAGGAAACATCAGGGCGCGATGACCAGAGATCAGGCACCGCGCGTGAGCAGAACGATATCTGCCCATGAATGGAGCCTATCACCGCTCTGCCTAAAATGCTGTCATCGCAAAGACACAACCTCTGGAGAAGCACCGGACGGCTTCGAACATCGGTACGATTGTTTTGGTGTTCCCAGCCAAGTCCTATCCACCACAATCCGCGAACCAATTACGGCATGGTCCCAATCAGAAACTCGCAACTGATGCCGATGGTCGTGGGAGCCTCAGCGTGTGGCCTGTTCACCCGCCGCGTTTGGTCTGCTCGGTCCGCGAGGCTGACGCGCAGGGAGAATCTGGGCAATTCAGGTGCTCGTCGCGGTCTATCCGCAGCGTTTGAGGCAGGATCGCTGATGCCACAGCCCATGCTGCACAAGCCCGCCGCATGCGCGCCATTCGGTTGCAGAACGACCACGCACAACCGGAGGCGGAGGCTGGTTCGTATCGAATGTTGCACGACGGTCACAGGCAGCGACGAACTTAGGCCGTCTCGAAATCCACCCAAAAAATCGCAGTACCCGCCGAGGCGATCTTGGCTGCGATATGCCGTCTGGCACGATTGGAGGCGCCTGACGGCGCCTGCACGACATGGATTCAATCGCGAAGATGCAAAGGCTGACGTGCTGATCGCAAACCGATCCGGTCCCCATACGGTCTCGCGCTCGAGGCGGTTGTGCTGGTTGTCAGCGGCCGCGCTGGTCACCCCGGTGCTTGCGGCGGCGCCAGCCGTTGCGCAGGCCACCAGAGGCGGCGCCGGCGGCAGCAGCCAGGACACCTTCGCCAATGGCGGTGCCAGCTCGGCCACGGCCGTTGGAAATGTCGGCGCCAATGCACCTATTCCTACCCGAGGCGGCGGCGGTGGCGGCGCCGGCACACTCGGCGGGGCCGGCGGCAGCGATTCGACCGGTGCCGCACCGGGTGGCAGCGGCGGGATCGGTCCGGGCGCCAACGGACTAAGCGGTCAAAGCGGCTTCTCGATTCACAGCGGAGGCGGAGGTGGCGGTGGCGCACATGGCGCCGTCGTAACCACGGACACGAGCAACTCCGCAGCGCTGTCCGGCGGCAATGGTGGACGTGGCGGCGCCACCACCGGGGATTTCGGCGGTGGCGGCGGCGGCGCCGGCGGATACGGGGTGGTCGTCGATGGCAACGGGCTCACCTACAGCAATGGCAGCAGCATCACGGGAGGCAAGGGCGGCAATGGCGGCGCGGCTGCCTCGCTAAATGTCGTCGTGAATGGCTGGGGCGGCAATGGCGGCCAGGGCGGTTACGGTATCTTTCTGACGGGAAGCAGCGTCGTGCTGAACAACGCCGGCACCATCAAAGGCGGTGGCGGCGGAAATGGTGGTGACGCGCCATCCAGCACCCAACCGAATGCGAGTGGCGACGGTGGTAGTGGTGCCGCCGGCGTCGCCTTCGCCGCGGGCGGCACGCTGATCAACTCCGGCACCATCACCGGCGGCGACGCAGGCGTGGCCGGCGCGACGGATACCAGTCACTCCGGCACGGCTGGAACGGCCGGTGCGGGCGTCATCGGCGCCAATCTCGCGATCATCAACAGCGGCACGATCTCGCGCGGTAACGGCTTCGGATTGTTCGCAGCCCCCGCCGCCATCAGCTTCACCGGCGGCAGCAACGTGCTGGAGATCTGGGCGAGCTCGATCATCAATGGCAACGTCGTCGGCACCGGCACCGATACGTTCCGGCTCGGTGGCGCCGCGAACGGCAGCTTCGACGTTTCCACGATCGGCGCGACCGCACAATTCCAGGGCTTCTCGAGTTTCGTGAAGACGGGCACCGCGACCTGGACGCTGACCGGCACGACGACCGCGGTTACGCCGTGGAGCATCAACCAGGGCGCGCTCGCGGTGTCATCAGATGCCAATCTCGGCGATGCTTCCGGCAGCGTGTCGTTCGGTGGCGGCACGCTGCAATATCTCGCCGGCTTCAGCTCCAGCCGGACCGTGACCCTCAATGCCGGCGGCGGCACGTTCGATACCAACGGCAACAACGCGACACTCAGCGGGACGATTTCGGGCACGGGGGGGCTCACCAAGGTCGGCGTAGGCATCCTGACCTTGTCAGGCACCAGCAGCTACACCGGGGCGACGACCATCGACGGCGGCGTGCTCGACGTCGAAGGTGCGATCACGAACACCTCTGGGGTGACCGTGAATGCCGGCGGCACGCTGACGGGTGCGGGTCTCGTCGATCCGCCGATGACGGTCGGCATCAATGCCGGCGGCACGCTGGCGCCGGGCAATGGCACCGCCGGCTCGTCGATGACCATCGTCGGCAATCTCGCCTTCCAGTCCGGTGCGTACTATCTGGTGCAGCTCGATCCGACCACGGCCTCATTCGCGAGCGTCACCGGAACGGCCACCCTCGGCGGCGCCACCGTCAACGCCGTGTTCGGCACCGGCGGCGGTTATATCGACAAGCGCTACACCATCCTGACCACGAGCGGCGGCATCTCGGGCGGCTTCGGATCGGTGGTGAAGACCAACCTGCCCTCCGGCTTCAAGACCAGCCTGAGCTACGACGCCAACAACGTCTATCTCGATCTGATCCTCGCCTTCGCCGTGCCCGGCGGACTCAACGGCAATCAGAAGACGGTCGGCGATACGCTGTCGGCGTTCTTCGATCGCACCGGCGATATTCCCGTCGTGTTCGGCAAGTTGAACCAGGCGGGCCTCACGCAAGCGTCCGGCGAGAGCGCCACCGGCGTGCAACAGACCACGTTCAACGCCATGAGCCAGTTCGCCAGCCTGCTGACCGATCCCTTCGCACAAGGTCAAGCCAGCGGCGGGGGCGCGATCAGCTATGCTGACACATCCCGCAAGCGCACCGATGCTTTCGCGATGCTGACTGACGACAGGCCGGCCGAGTTTGCGCAGCGCTGGAATGTCTGGGCGGCGGGCTTCGGCGGCTCGCAAACGACCAGCGGCAATGCAGTCGTCGGCTCCAACGATACCACCAGCCGCATCGCCGGCACCGCCGTCGGCGCCGACTACCGGATCGCACCGCGCACGATTGCGGGCTTCGCGCTCGGCGGCGGCGGCACCAGCTTCAGCGTCAACGGCCTCGGCTCCGGCCGCTCCGATCTGTTCCAGGCCGGCGCCTATCTGCATCATCATATCGGCCCGAGCTATCTGAGAGCGGCCCTGGCCTATGGCTGGCAGGACGTCACCGCGGATCGCACCGTCACCATCTCCGGTGTCGACCGGCTGCGCGCGACCTATCAAGCCAATGCCTGGATCGGCCGCATCGAGGGCGGCACGCGCTTCGTCGCTCCCATAGGCGGCATCGGCCTGACGCCTTACGCGGCTGCGCAGGTGACGAGCCTGCGCCTACCGGCCTATGTGGAGCAGGCCATCTCCGGCACGTCGACCTTCGCACTGAGCTACACCGGCAAGACCGTCACCGACACACGCACCGAGTTCGGCCTGCGCACCGACAAGTCCTACGCGCTGGCAGACGGCGCGCTCACCTTGCGCGGCCGCCTCGCCTGGGCGCACGACTTCAATCCCGATCGTTCGGTCGCGGCGACGTTCCAGACGCTGCAGGGCGCAAGCTTCGTCGTCAACGGCGCCGCGCAGGCGCGCGACTCCGCGCTGACGACGACCTCGGTCGAGATGAGCTGGCAGAACGGCTGGAGCGCCATGGCGACGTTCGAAGGCGAGTTCTCGAGCGTCACCCGTTCCTATGCCGGCAAGGGCAGCGTGCGCTACTCGTGGTAGGAGCGGCGTAGCCGATCGAGCGCAGGCGTCCAGCTGGCAGGGGTGATCAGCGACAACCGTACTAAGCCTCGGCCTTCGCGGCCGGCGCTCCCGACTTGCTGAAGGTCGCGATCACACGATCGATCAGCGGCCAGAACAGCAGCACGATCGCCAGCGTCGTGATGGTGCCCACCAGCCCGTTCGCCCAGAACACCTTCATGTTGCCGCCGGAGATGATCATCGACTGCCGGAACGCGTCCTCGGCACGGCTGCCGAGCACCAGCGCCAAGGTGAACGGCGCCAGCGGGATCTTGATCTTCTTGAAGACATAGCCGACGACGCCGAAGCCGAGCATCAGCCAGACGTCGAACATCGCGTTCTGGATCGCGTAGGCGCCGATGGCGCAGGACACCACGATCATCGGCGCCACGGCCGCGAACGGCACGCGCAGGATCGAGGCGAAGATCGGCACGGTGGAAAGCACGAGCACGAGGCCGACGACATTGCCGAGATACATCGAGGCGATCAGGCCCCAGACGAAGTCCTTGTGCTCCACGAACAGCAGCGGGCCGGGATTGAGGCCCCACACCATCAGGCCGCCGAGCAGGATCGCCGCGGTGCCCGAGCCGGGGATGCCGAGCGCCAGCATCGGCAACAGCGCCGCCGTGCCTGAGGCATGCGCTGCGGTCTCAGGCGCGAACACGCCCTCAATGCGTCCCTTGCCAAAACTGTCCGGATTCTTGGAGAATCGCTTGGCGAGGTTGTAGCCCATGAAGGAGGCCGCGATCGCGCCGCCCGGCGTGATGCCGAGCCAGCAGCCGATCACCGAGGAACGCAGCAGGGTCATCCAGTATTTCGGCAGGTCCTTCCAGACGGCGAGCACCGTGCGCAAGGAGATCGCGGCGGCGTGACCGCGCAGCGCCAGGCGTTCCTCCATCGTCAGCAGGATCTCGCTGATGCCGAACAGGCCGATGACCGCGACCAGGAAGTTGATGCCGCGCAACAGATCGGTCGAGCCGAAGGTCATCCGCAACTGACCGGACACGGTGTCCATGCCGACGCCGGCAAGCAGCAGGCCGAGCGCCATCGCAATGACCGTCTTGTGCTTGTCCTCGCGTCCCAAGCCCACGAATGAGCAGAAGGTCAGGAGATACACGGCGAAGAATTCAGGCGGACCGAACTTCAACGCAAACGACGAGATCCAGGGCGCCAGGAAGGTGATCAGCATCACCGCGACCAGCGAGCCGATGAACGACGAGGTGAAGGCGGCCGTCAGCGCCTCCGCCGCCTTGCCCTGCTGCGCCATCGGATAGCCGTCGAAAGTGGTCGCCACCGACCACGCCTCGCCGGGAATGTTGAACAGGATCGAGGTGATGGCGCCGCCGAACAGCGCGCCCCAGTAGATGCAGGACAGCATCACGATGGCCGAGGTCGGGTCCATCGAGAAGGTCAGCGGCAGCAGGATGGCGACGCCGTTGGGCCCCCCCAGCCCGGGCAGCACGCCGACGAAGACGCCGAGCACGAGCCCAACCATCATCAGCAGCAGCGTCTTCCAGGTCAGGAGGACCGCGAACCCGTGCAGCAGCAGACCCAAGGCTTCCATGATTTCATTCCAACTGTTTCCTCGTCATTGCGAGCGCAGCGAAGCAATCCAGAGTCGAGTGCGCAGCCCTGGATTGCGTCGTCGCGTTGCTCCTCGCAATGACGGCGGAGAGACCGGTGTCAGTACCCGAACGCCGCTTCGAGCGGGCCCTTCGGCATGATCACGTCGAACACGACATCGAACGTCACGAACATCACGGCGCTGAACAGGAACGCCGTGAGCAGCGATTTCCAGATCGCGATCTTGCCGACGAGACGCATGAACCCGGCGATGAGCAGGAAGCTCGCGACATAGATGCCGAGAAACTGCATGGCGATGCAGAACAGCAGCGTCGGCACGAACACCGCCATCACACGGCGCAGCTGCGCGCGCGTCACGAAGGTCTCGACCGCTTCTTTGCTGGACAGAAACGCCGCGCCGATCCCGTAAAGGCTGGCGCCGCCGAGGATCACCGACAGATAGAACGGAAAGTAGCCGGGCTCCGGACCGGTCGAGTCCCAGGACGCGCCGGTCCGCCAATTGTCCCAGGCGAGTACGGCCGCGAGCGCGAGCAGCAGCAGCGAGACCGCGACGTCGACGGTCCGGGTGGAGGTGACGGCCGGAGAATTCTCCTCCGGCGCGGTCGGATCGTCGACGGCAATCTCGAGCTCAGCGTTGGACATCGATCCTCCTCATCCCCTCGCCCCGCCCAGCCTCACTTGGCGACGAAGCCGGCTTCCGTCATCAGCTGCTTGTTGAGCGAGCCGTCCTCTTCGAGGAACTGCAGCATGTCCTTGCCGGTGAGGAAGATCGGCTTCAGCGCCTGCTTCTCCATGTAGTCCTTGTACTCCGGTGTCTGCACCAGCTTGCTGAACAGGTCGACGTAGAACTCCTGCTGTTCCTGCGTCACCTTGCCCGGCAGGAACATCGCGCGCAGCATCAGGTATTGCACGTCCAGCCCCTCCTCCTTGCAGGTCGGAATGTCGTTCCAGGACTGCGTCTCCGTGACCTTGGTCGTGTAGGAGATGCGCTCCTTGTCGAACACGCAGAGCGGACGCACCTGGCCGGCGCGCCAGACTTCGAGATTCTCGGAAGGATTGTTGACGTTCGCTTCGGTGTGCCCGCCGACCAGTTGGGTCGCAGCCTCGCCGCCCGACTTGTAGGGCAGATAGGAGAACTTGGCTCCGGTCTTCTTCTCCATGAAGACCGTGAGCACGTGATCTTCGCGCTTGGAGCCGGTGCCGCCCAACTTGAACGGCGAGCTCGACGCCTTGGCAGCCTCGATGAACTCCTTCACCGTCTTGGGGCCGTTGACGTTGTCCCACAGCACGAACTGATCGAGTGCGATCACCGCGACCGGCGACAGCTCGTGCCAGTCGAACGGCAGCTTGGCCGACAGCGGCAGCATGTAGATCAGCGAATAGGCGATCAGGATCTTGTTCGGATCGCCGTCGCTGGACTTCATGTACATCAGGGCTTCGGCGCCCGACGCGCCGCCCTTCAGCGACACGACAACCGGCTGCTTCAGAAGATTGTTCTTCTGAATGGCAGCCTGCATCATCCGCGCCATCTGGTCTGATGCACCGCCAGCGCCTGCGGCGACGACAATCTCGACCGGCTTGGTCGGCTCCCAGCCGGCAAAGGCGGGCGCAGTTGCAAAAAAGGCCGCCGTTGCGGCCGCGATCTTGATGAGTTTGCGCACGTGTTTTCTTCCCCGTTCGAAGCGCCAGCTTGCATCCTACCAGGATACTGCTGGCTTATTGTGGTCAGTTCAAGAACACAAGCATGATGCGGCCTCATGTTCCTCGGCATAAGGTCGCAAGCACGGCATTGGACTACTTGCCTTTCCAATTCGGCGTCCGCTTGTTGAGGAACGCCTCCATCCCCTCGCGGAAATCCTCACTCATATAGGCGCGCAGGATCAAATCCTCGCCCTCGTCCCGCGACAGGGTCCGGCGAATGCGGCGCACCGCCTCCTTGGTCACCTCGAGGGTGATCGGCGCGTGCGAGGCGATGAGCCTCGCGGTCTCCAGCGCGCGTGTCTGCAGCGTCTCGACGTCAGGCACGATCTCGTTGAGCAGACCGAGCGCGAGCGCCTCCGGCGCCTCGACCAACCGTGCCTTGAAGATCAGATCCTTGGTGCGCGCCGGTCCGATCAAGGAGACCACGCGCGAGATGTTCGACATCGACAGGCAGTTGCCGAGCGTGCGCGCGATCGGAAAACCGATACGTGTCGTCTCGGTGCCGATGCGAATGTCGCAGCAGGCGGCAATGCCGGCGCCGCCGCCGGTGCAGGCGCCCGCAATCGCCGCAATCACCGGCACACGGCACAGCTCCAGCGTGCCGAGCACGCGGTCGATCCGCGCCTCGTAGTCGAGCGCATCCTGCGCGGTCTTGAAGGCGCGGAATTGCGAGATATCGGTGCCGGAGGCAAACGCCTTGTCGCCCGCACCGGTCAGGATCAGCGCCTTGATCGACCGATCGGCGTTGATGGCCTCGCAGATCGAGGCCATCCGGTCGTACATCGCGAAGGTCATCGCGTTGCGCGCCTGCGGCCGGTTGAAGGTGATCTTGGCGATGCCGTCGTCGACGGCATAGATCAGATCGTCGGAGCCGGTCACAGGCGCGGTCATCAGGCCACCTTCGGGATTGGCGCCGCCTCGCGCGCCTTCAGGACGTCCATTGCCGCGAGCACGCCACCGGCACGATGCGGCACATTGGCGAGCGCAAGGCCCATCTCGACGCCGGCGAGCGTCCCCATCAGCATCAGGTCGTTGAAATGACCGATGTGGCCGATGCGGAACACCTTGCCCTTGATCTTGTTGAGGCCGGTGCCGAGCGACATGTCGAAGTTTTCCAGCACGGTCTTGCGGAACTGATCGGCGTCATGGCCTTCGGGCATGACCACGCCGGTCAGCGCCGGCGAATGCGCCTGCGGATCGGCGCATTGCGTGTCGAGGCCCCACGCCTTCACGGCGGCGCGCGTCGCAAGGCTGTGGCGGCGGTGGCGGGCGAACACGTTCTCGTGCCCCTCCTCCTCCAGCATCTTCAGCGCCTCGTTGAGGCCCATCAGCAGATTGCAGGCCGGCGTGTACGGGAAGGTGCCGAGCTTGTTGAAGGTGATGATCTCCTGCCAGTCCCAGTAGGAGCGCATGCCGGGATTGGCCTTGGCGGCGGCGAGCGCCTTCTCCGAGACGGCGTTGAAGCCGAGGCCCGGCGGCAGCATCAGGCCCTTCTGCGAGCCCGCAACGGAGACGTCGATGCCCCACGCGTCGTGCTCATACTCCATCGAGCCGAGGCCGGAGATGGTGTCGACCATCAGGAGTGCCGGGTGGCCGGACCGGTCGAGCGCCTTGCGCACCTCGAGCGGCGGCGTTAGGCAGCCGGTCGAGGTCTCGTTGTGCACGACGCAGACGGCCTTGATCTTGTGCGCCTTGTCGTCGACCAGACGCTGCTCGATCGCCGCGATGTCGGCGCCATGACGCCAGTCGCCGGGGATGAAGTCGACGTCGAGCTTGAACTTGTCGGCGATGCCCCGCCACAGCACAGCGAACTGGCCGGTCTCAACCATCAGCACCCTGTCGCCGGGCGCGAGCGCGTTGACGATCGCGGCTTCCCACGCGCCGGTGCCCGACGACGGATAGATGATCACCGGCTGCTTGGTGCGGAAGATGCGCTGGCTGGCCGCCAGCACGGCGAAGCCGAGCTCCGCGAACTCCGGACCGCGATGGTCCAAGGTCGGCATGTCCATCGCGCGCAGCACGCGGTCGGGCACGTTGGTCGGTCCCGGAATCTGAAGAAAATGCCGTCCCGTGTGCACAGTCATTGGCGTCCATCCCCGGTCATTTGGTTGGTGCGCGGACGTGGCATCCCACGCGCTGGCCGCGCTTTTCTCCCGCCAGACCGCTGGCGTCAATAAAGAAGACGCAAGCACCGATCGCTCCGGGCTGACATCCCTCAGATGCACACAAATCCCCTTCTTCTGTGCAGTGCGGCATAGCGGGACGCCCCAGCTTGCTGCACGCGGTTTGGCCTCATTTCACCGCCGCAAGCTGGCGCGGCGCATTGCCCTGCGATGGCTCATCCAGCAGTACCATCGCGGCATCGACACCGCCCGCGCGATGCGGCACGCCGGCCGCACGCAGCCCCATCTCGACTCCGCTCAGCGCCGCCATCAGGGTCAGCGCATTGCACTCGCCGAGATGGCCGATGCGGAACACCTTGCCCGCGACCTTGGACAGGCCCGAGCCGAGCGACATGTTGTAATTGTCGAGCACGACCTGTCGGAACTGATCGGCGTCATGGCCCGGCGGCATCAGCACGGCGGTCAGCACCGGGGAAAAATCCTTCGGCTCCTGGCACAGCACCTCGAGACCCCAATGCTCGACCGCGGCGCGGGTCGCGGCCGCAAGCCGCTGGTGGCGCGCGAACACCTGGTCGAGTCCCTCCTCGAGCAGCATGGCAATCGCTTCGCGCAGGCCATAGAGCAGGTTCGTCGCCGGGGTATAGGGGAAGAAGCCGTTCGCGTTCAGCTTCAGCATGTCCTCCCAATCCCAGAACGAGCGCGGCATCTTGTTGGCCTTGGCAACAAGGCGCGCCTTGTCCGAGACGGCGTTGAAGCCGAGCCCCGGCGGCAGCATGAAGCCCTTCTGCGAGCAGGACACGGCGACATCGACCTTCCACTCGTCGAAGCGGAAGTCGGCCGAGGCGAGACCGGAGATGGTGTCGACCATCAGCAGCGCCGGATGCTTGGCGCGGTCCATCGCGGCGCGCACCTCACCGATCCGGCTGGTCGCGCCGGTCGAGGTTTCGTTGTGCACGACCATCACCGCCTTGAGCCGATGACCGGCGTCGGCGACCAACGCCTCCTCGATGACGGCAGGGTCGACGCCACGGCGCCAGTCGCCGGGAATGAAGTCGACCTCGATTCCCCACCGCGCCGCCATCTGCCGCCACAGCGTGGCGAAGTGGCCGGTCTCGACCATCAGCACCTTGTCGCCCGGCGACAACGTGTTGACGATGGCAGCCTCCCAGGCGCCGGTGCCCGAAGACGGATAGATGATCACCGGGCTCGTGGTCTTGAAGATCGCCTGCGAGCCGCCGAGCACGGCCTTGCCGAGTTCGGCGAACTCGGCGCTGCGGTGATCGATCACCGGCATATCCATCGCCCGCAGCACCCGCTCGGGCACCGGACTCGGGCCCGGAATATGCAAAAAATGACGGCCTTGGGGACGGGTCACGACAGAGCTCCGGGCAACGACGGCATTCTGGCACCCATGATTGCATTCAATCTTTCAGCATGCAAGAGCTTAACCGCATGCACGTATGAGGTCGACCACATCTGTAACTACCGCTACAATGCGTAAGATGAGTTCCACGATTCCCGATATCGAGACGCCACCCTTGGCAGGGCCAAGTGGTCGATCCGTGCCTGCGCGGGACGAGACCTCGCTGCATGACGAGATCCTGGCGCGGCTGCGCGACTACATCGTCGAGGGCCATGTCGCCGACGGCGGACGCCTGTCCGAGCGGCAGCTTTGCGAAATGCTGGGGGTGTCCCGCACCCCCTTGCGCGAAGCGCTCAAGGTGCTCGCAGCCGAGGGGCTGGTCGAGCTGCTGCCCAATCGCGGCGCCCGGGTGCGCCCGCTCAGCGCCGCCGACATCCACGAATTGTTCGACCTGATGGGAGGCCTGGAAGGCCTCGCCGGACGCCTCGCCTGCGAGAAGATTTCAGATGAAGCGATCGCGGAAATCGAGCAGTTTCATCATGATATGTACGGATTCTACATGCGGCAGGACATGCAGGGTTATTTCCGCATGAACCAGTTGATCCACCGGGCGATCGTCGACGCCGCCGCCAACGCCACCCTTCATGCGACCTATGAGAGCCTGGCGGGCCGCATCCGCCGGGTTCGCTTCTCCGCCAATTTCGCCCGCAAGCGCGAACGCTGGAGCGAGGCCATGCGCGAGCATGAGCTGATCCTCGATGCCCTGCGCCGGCGCGCCGGAAGCGAGCTGTCCGACATCCTGTTCCAGCATCTGCGCAACAAGGGCGCGGCTGCGATCGCGTACTTCGCCGAGAGCCAGCCGCCGCTGGCGGGAGCCAAGCCAGACAAGGTCGAATAACGCCGGGGATTGCCCAAATTTGCATGCAATCAGATTGACGCATTTGCGGAAATGAATGACACCGGGCGGAACAGCGCCCGCCGGACGACAGCCGGGCCCGACCAGGGATCACCATGCCGAACGCCAAAGCCGGTCCGTCCAGGCTCGAACAGAAGCTCCGCGCCGAGATGACGGGCGACGTCTTCTTCGACCGCTTCAACCGCGGCCGCTACGCCACAGACGCCTCGTTCTACCAAGTCATTCCGGCGGGCGTGGTCGTGCCGCGCACGATGGACGAGGCGCTGCGTGCGCTCGCCATCGCCCGCGACGACGGCCGCATCGTCACGCCCCGCGGCGGCGGCACCTCGCAATGCGGCCAGACGGTCAACGAGGGGATCGTCGTCGACTTCTCCAAGCACCTGAACCGCATCGTCTCGCTCGATGTCGAGGGGCGGACCTGCGTGGTCGAGCCGGGCATCGTGCTCGACGACCTCAATCGCCAGCTCAAGAAGCACGGCCTTTGGTTTCCGGTCGACGTCTCCACGGCGTCCCGCGCCACGATCGGCGGCATGGCCGGCAACAATTCCTGCGGCGGCCGCTCGCTGCGCTACGGCACGATGCGCGACAACACCATCGCCATCGACGCCGCGCTGGCCGACGGCACGCTGGCGCATTTCGGCGAGGTGGCGCGAGACCTTCGTGACGTCAGCGCGCCGGAGAGCGCGCGCACGCTGTTTCGCGACATGCTGGCGCTGGGCGAGCGCGAGGCCGCGGAGATCGCCGACAGATTTCCCAAGGTGCAGCGCCGCGTCGGCGGCTACAATCTCGACGCACTGACGCCGCGCAACGCCGCCAACAACCTGGCGCATCTGCTGGTCGGCTCCGAGGGCACGCTGGCCTTCTCCACCCGGATCGAGCTCAAGCTGTGGCCGCTGATCCGCACCAAGGTGCTCGGCGTCTGTCATTTCGGCAGCTTCTATCAGGCGATGGATGCGGCCCAGCATCTGGTCAAGCTGAAGCCGATCGCGGTCGAGCTGGTCGACCGCACCATGATCGGGCTGGGCCGCGACATCGCGATGTTCCAGCCGGTGATCGCGGCGGCGGTGCGCGGCGATCCCGACGCGATCCTGGTGGTCGAGTTCGCGGAGGAGACGAAGGACGAGAACCTCGCCAAGCTGAAGCAGCTCTCCGAGCTGATGGGTGATCTCGGCTTCTCCTGGAGCAACGAGATCAGCAAATGGGGCGGCGTCGTCGAGATATCAGACCCTGTGCTGCAGACCGCCGTCGCCGACTTCCGCGCCGCCGGCCTCAACGTGATGATGTCGATGAAGGAGGCCGGCAAGCCGGTGTCGTTCGTCGAGGACTGCGCCGTGCCGCTGCCCCACCTCGCCGACTACACCGCGCGGCTCAACGAGGTGTTCGCCAGGCACGGCACGCGCGGCACGATGTACGCGCACGCCTCCGAGGGCTGCCTGCATGTCCGCCCGGTGCTGAACCTGAAGCTGGAGAAGGACGTCAAGGCGATGCGCGCCATCGCCGAGGAAGCTTTCGCCATGGTGCGCGAGTACAAGGGTTCGCATTCCGGCGAGCATGGCGATGGCATCGTGCGCTCGGAATTCCATGAGCAGATGTTCGGCAGCCGCATCGTCGCCGACTTCAAGGAGGTCAAGCAGCGCTTCGATCCGGCGAACGTGCTCAATCCTGGCCGCATCGTCGATCCACCCAGGATGGACGACCGCTCGCTGTTCCGCTATCCGCCGGACTACCGCATCGACGACATCAAGCCGGTGCTCGACTGGTCGGCCTATCCGGGTGCCGCCGGCGGCTTCCAGGGCGCGGTCGAGATGTGCAACAACAACGGCGCCTGCCGCAAGCTCGACGGCGGCGTGATGTGCCCGTCCTATCGCGCCACCCGCGACGAGAAGGATGTCACGCGCGGCCGTGCCAATACCTTGCGGCTCGCGATCTCCGGCCAGCTCGGTCCCGGCGCGCTGTCGTCCGACGAGATGATGGAGACCTTGAAGCTCTGCGTCTCCTGCAAGGCCTGCCGCCGCGAGTGCCCGACCGGCGTTGACATGGCCAAGATGAAGATCGAGGTGCTGGCGGCCCGGGCGACGACGCATGGCCTCACGCTGCGCGACCGGCTCATCGCCTATCTGCCGCGCTATGCCGATATGGCTGCCCGCATCGCGCCGCTCGTGAACCTGCGCAATCATGTTGCGCCCCTGCGCGTGCTGATGGAGCGCGTTGCGGGCATCAGCGCCAAGCGCAAGCTTCCGGCCTTCCGCACCGACACCTTCCGCGTCGACGCCGACGCGTTCGGTCCGGCTGATGGCCCCGAGGTCGTGCTGTTCGGCGACACCTTCAACCGCGTCTATGAGCGCGAAAATCTCGACGCCGCGCTGCGCGTGCTGATCGCCGGCGGCTATCGCGTCTACGTGCCCAAGCCGGCCGATGGCGGCCGCGCCCTGTGCTGCGGCCGCACCTTCCTCTCCGCCGGCCTCGTGGACGAGGCCAAGTCCGAGCTGCAGCGCCTGGTCGAGACCTACGCGCCGTTCGCCTCGCGCGGCGTGCCGATCATTGGCCTCGAGCCAAGCTGTCTGCTGACGCTGCGCGACGAACTGCTGTCGCTGCGCAACGACGCCACCGCGAAAACAATCGGCGCACACGCGCTGCTGCTGGAAGAGTTTCTGGCGCGCGAGGCCGAGAGCGGCCGGCTGGCGCTGCCGCTCGCCCCCCTGCCCGGCAAGGCCTTGTTGCACGGCCATTGCCATCAGAAATCCTTCGCCGCCTTCAAGCCTGTCGAGCAGGTGCTGCGACTCATTCCGGAGCTCACGGTCGAGACCATCGAATCCTCCTGCTGCGGCATGGCCGGCGCGTTCGGCTATGGCGCGGAGACCTACGAGGTCTCGCTGCAGATGGCGGAGGCGTCGCTGCTGCCCGCCGTGCGCAACGCCGACGCCGCGACGTTCATCGTTGCCGACGGCACCTCCTGCCGCCACCAGATCCAGGACGGCGCCGCCCGCGGTGCCGTTCACGCCGCGCAGCTCCTGGCGATGAGCCTGGACCGGGCGCAAGCATCAACGTAGGTCACGAGAGACCGGACGCCGCGGAGCGCGACCTCAATGTTCGTCATTGCGAGGAGCGTAGCGACGAAGCAATCCAGACCTTTTCTTTCGTCCTGGATTGCTTCACTTCGCTCGCAATGACGGATGATAGAGCCGACTTTTCATCACAAATCGCAAAGGACACCGACATGGCCGATCTCAAGCTCGACGCCGCTCGCAAGATTCTGGATGCCACGCTCGCGAAGGGCATCGAGAAGAAGCTCAAGCCGCTCGCCGTGATGGTGCTCGACGCCCGCGGCTGCCTGAAGGCCGCCGCCGCCCAGGACGGCACCAGCCTGATGCGGGCCGAGGTCGCGCATGGCAAGGCTTATGGCGCGCTGGCGCTCGGCCTCGGCTCCCGCGCCCTGTTCCAGCGCGCCCAGGAGCAGGCCTATTTCATCGACGCCGTGAACACGCTGGCCCAGGGCCGCATGGTCCCGGTGCCCGGCGGCGTGCTGATCATGGACGGCACGACGCTCGTCGGCGCCGTCGGCGTCTCCGGCGACAGCTCCGACAATGACGAGATCTGCGCCGTCGCCGGTATCGAGGCCGCCGGCCTCAAGGCCAATCCGGGCTGAGCTCCGGTCGCACCTGCAAAGCTCAGCGAGCTTTTCCGTCCCACAATCTCGAGGGGGCTGGCCGCCCTCTCGAAGCCTGATCGATCATGCGTCGAATTCCACGGCTCAGATCGCGGCTGACGGAGAATTCATTCGGCCGGCTTGACCGGCCCGAAACATTGCCGGCTGCTGCACGTTTGTACGACGGGGCGCGTGGAGAACCGGACATGCCTCGCAGACGAGCTCGCACCATCATCATCACTGGCGCCTCCGCCGGCGTCGGCCGTGCCATCGCGAACCGCTTCGGCGAGGCCGGCGATCGCATCGGCCTGATCGCGCGCGATGAGCATGCGCTGCGCGACGTCCAGCGCGAGCTGCAGGCGCGGTTTGCCCATGCCGAATACGAGGCCGTCGATGTCGCCGATGCGCAGGCCCTGTTCGACGCTGCCGAGCGGCTCGAGCAGCGCCTGGGTCCGGTCGACATCTGGATCAATGACGCCATGGAAACGGTGTTCTCGACCGTGGCCGACATCACACCGGAGGAATTCCGCCGCGTCACCGAGGTGACCTATCTCGGTTTCGTGCACGGCACGATGGCGGCGCTGCGATCGATGCGCCGACGCGGCGAAGGCCGCATCATCCAGATCGGTTCGGCGCTCGCCTATCGCGGCATTCCGCTGCAGGCGGCCTATTGCGGCGCCAAACATGCGATCCGGGGCTTCACCGACTCGCTGCGGGCCGAGCTGATGCACGAGCGCTCAGGCATCACGCTCTGCATCGTCGATCTGCCCGCGGTGAACACACCGCAATTCGACTGGGCTCGCGCGCACCTTGCGCATACGCCACGGCCAATGGGCCGGCCGGTGGAGCCTGAGGTGATCGCGGACGCCGTCTATCGCGTTGCCGATGGCGGCTTCCGCGAATATTGGATCGGCTGGCCGACGCTGCTGACCATCCTCGGCAACGCCGTCGCCCCGGCTTTGCTCGACCGCTACCTCGCCGCCAAGGCGATCGCCGGGCAGCAGACCGACGTGCCGCTGGTGCCCGACCGCACCGACAATCTCGATCACCCGGTTACACGCCTGCACCGCACACGCGGCTCGTTCAGCCGTGGCGCGGCCCTGCACGCGATGCTCGTGCCCGGCGATGTGGCCCGCGCCGCGACCGTCGCAATCGGGGCCGCTGTCTTCTTTGCGCTGGGAGCGACGCTGAGCCGGCGGGGGAGGCGCTAGGCCGCGCGTTGCAACGCGGTGCTTGCGTGACACCGGCGAGATGCGCTTTTCTGCTCCGCGCTATCCATTCCCGTCCGGAGCGCCTGCATGACCATCGAAAGCATCAGCGCGATCACCATTGCCACCCATGACATGGCCCGCGCGGTCGCCTTCTATCGCGCGCTCGGCTTCGACGACATCCCGTATGGCGGCGCCGACACCCCGTTCACGACCTTCCGAGTCGGCGCGGGCTATCTCAACCTGATCGCCATGCCGGAGGACAAGCAGTGGAGCTGGTGGGGCCGCATCATCTTTCATGTCTCGGACGTCGACGCCGTCTACGCCAAGGCGCTGGCCGCCGGCTTCTCGCCCTCCACCACGCCGCGCGACGCCGAATGGGGCGAGCGCTACTTCCATCTCACCGATCCCGACGGTCACGAATTGAGCTTCGCGCGGCCGCTCGACAAATGAGCTAGCCGAGCTCGAAAGTGGTGACGCCGAACAGCCGCTCGATGCGTAGTGGCGCGATCGGGCGGGTGTACATGCGCGCGGTCTCGAACACCGGCTTCAGCCCGAGACTCTCCGCCAGCGCCACCGCCTCCGGGTTGATCGCCGGCACATCGAGGAAGACCTCGGAGTCGCCGATCTCGCTCAGCAGCGCCGAGACGATGGCCTCGGCATCGGCCCGGCTGTGCGCGACCAGCGGACCGATCTTAGAGCCGGTGCGGCACGGCCGGATCACGCCCCAGGCGGCAAGCGCGCCATCGCGGATGACAGCGCGGCCGACATGGCCGGCGGCTCCGATCCAGGCCTGCAGGAACGCGCGGCGCGACGCCGGAAACACAGCCGCGTCGGAGGCTTCGATGTCGGCCAGCGGCACGTCGCTCAGCGCAACGAAGTCCGATCGCGCAGCAGCCGGCAGCACCGTAGCGGCCTTCCCGCCATAGCGGACATTGGCATAGGCATATTTGAAGCCGGACTTTCGATAATTGTCCTGCTGCGCGACGACACCGTCGAGGCCGACGACACGCGATCCCGCATGCGCCATCGCAGCCTGCCAGAGCCGCAGGCCATAGCCATGCCCCCGCAGATCAGGACGTACGATGTAGAAGCCCAGAAACGCGAAGCGTTCGTCGTAGTTGACGCAGGACACCGTCGCGACCGGCACACCGTCACGTTCGGCGATGAGAAATCCCTGCGGATCGACCACGGAAAAGCACGCGGCGTCGGACAGGCCGGGATTCCAGCCCTCGGCCGCCGCCCAGTCGATGGCCAGCGGAATCTCTTCCGGCCGCATCGGCCGGATGAGAAGGCCGTCGGTTGCAATTGGGCCACTTTGCATCATCTCACAACGCTAGTGCCAACTGCCGTCCTTCGCAGCAACAAAGATGCCCTTGGGCGGGAATATTGCGATCGTTGCGCACAACGCTGCGCAGGGCTAACGTTCATCTCCCATGATACGACGAAACGCACAAACCGATCGCATGCGCCCTCGGTGGCTGACATGGATGCTGCGTGGCCTCATGGCCAGTGCCGCATTGCTCGCGACGGGGTCAGCTTTCATCGCCATCTTCAATCCACCGGCCGCCGTTCTATTTCTTTCAATACTCACCTCGCCGCTGTTCATGAATACACGGCCACCTCCGATGTTCGAGAACGACGTTGCGGACTCCTGGCTCAAATCAGTGGAGAGCGGAAAACGGCTCACGGCCCACCTTCAGGCGGAATTCCCATCCGGAACACCAGCCGCGATGTTGACAGCAACGCTGCTGAAGCAAGGATTCGAACCGTTCCCGGATTGCGTCCGCGACGGACATATCGTGGTGCGGCTGGGAGAGATTCATGCACCATGCCGAACGTCCGAGACCGCCAATGTCCATTTCTATCGATGGGGCAATCCAGCCTGTGTGCAGACGATCGACGTGACCTGGAAGTCAGACGATGCAGGAGCGATCACAGAGGTGACAGCAAGCCATCATGACGCCTGCCTGTGAACGCGGAAGTCAGTCCATTCCCTGCTTATGAGTTCTCAGCCCTATGACTGCGACGATCGGATCAGCTAATCCGACGGGGCCTGCCTCTGGTGGCGACCGGCTGCCAGCCATCGACATCCTCCGCGGCCTCGCCCTCTTTGGCGTCATGGCGATCAACGTCGTATTTGAGTTCCGTATCTCGATCTTCCAGCAATTTCTGCCGACGCCGAGAGCGCACGAAGCGGGCACGACCTTCTTCGCCGGATCGTCATCACCGGAGACGGTCAAGCTTTTGTGGGCCATCGTCGGAGACTCGCCCTTCAATCGCGCCATCGAAGATGGTCTCGCGCGCGCCGTCTCCATGAAGGCGCTTGCCCTGTTCTCGCTGCTGTTCGGCATCGGGCTGGCCATGCAGTTCGACCGGATCGCTCCGGAGCGACGTATCCCCCTGCTGCTCCGGCGGCTGCTCGTCCTGCTCGCGATCGGCATTTTGCACCTGACGCTGCTGTGGAATGGTGACATCCTGACCGAATATGCGCTTGCCGGACTGCTCGTGCTGCCGTTCCTGTTCGCGCCAAGCTGGCTGGTGATCGCGAGCAGCCTCACTCTGCTCGGGCTGTACTTCACCAGCTGGCTTATTCCCGTGCTGCCGCTACTAAGCTCCTCCTGGATGATGCAGCATGTTGTCGATGCCAATCGCATCTATGCCAACGGCAACTTCTCGCAGATCCTGGTGTTCCGGCTGTCCGAAATCAGCGCCATCGCGCCGCTGCATTTGTGGATCTTTCCGCGCACGCTCGGACTTTTCCTCGCCGGCATCGTCATCTGGCGATCCGGCCTTCTGCGCGATATGCCGCATCACCGCGTCATGCTGCTGCTGACGGCCCTGGCCGCACTCGCTGTCACGATCGACGCCGGCGCATCGCTTGCGACTGTGAGCCTGGCGCTTGCCTATGGTGCGCTGATCCTTTCGGCTGCAAGCACCATCTGGGGCGCCCGCCTGCTCGGCTGGGCGGCTCCCGTCGAGGCGGGCCATGGGGGCGGCGAGCTCCCGGCCTTCCCTGCGCCCTCTTCGTTCAGAGGGCGAAATCTGACGCAAGACTCGGACGCGAAGCGTCGCGAGATCGCCGATCCATGTATCACCCTAGGTGGACAAATATTGTTGGAGCAAAGAACCTTTCCACCCCTCCACTGTCATCGCCCGCGAAAGCCGGCTATCCAGTATTCCAGAGGCCGTGGTCATCGAACCGGGAGGCCTCGGCGTACTGGATGCTCCGCCTTCGCGGAGCATGACAGCGGCAACAACAGAGCCGCCGTCACACACTCTACCCGCAGCGAGCTACTTCCCCGGCCACACCGGCTTGCGCTTCTCGGCAAACGCCCTCAGGCCCTCCTTGGCATCCTCGGTCATCGCCAGCAGCGCGATCTGGCTTTCGAGATAGGCGATGGACTCGTCGAACGACATCGAGGCGATGGCGCGCATGGCGTATTTGCCGCGGCGGATGGCGGTCGGCGACTTGTCGACGAGACGGCCGATCAGCCAGTCCATCTTGCCGTCGAGCTCGGCGGCGGGAACGACATGGTTGAGCAGCCCGGCAGCCTGTGCAGTCTTGGCGTCGAACGGCTCGCCCGTGAGCGCCCATTCGTTGACGAGACGCGGCGGCGCGATACTCTGCAAGAGGCTCAGGACCTGCATCGGGAACACGCCGACCTTCACCTCCGGCAGGCCGAAGACGACGTGATCGGCTGCGACCGCCATGTCGGTCATGCACAGCAAGCCCATGCCGCCGGCCATACAGACGCCGCCGACGCGCGCAATCGCCGGCTTGGTGGAATTCTGCGACAGCCGGAGCAAGTCCGCGTAATCGACATTCGGGCGGGAGAAATCCATCGCGAAGGCCGCGCCGGAGTTCTGCAGGTCGGCGCCGGCGCAGAACGCCTTGTCTCCTGCGCCGGTCAGCACGATCACGCGCACCTCGGGATCGTCATGTGCCGTGCGATAGCCGCGCGAGATCCCGGCGATCACGTCGCCATTCAGCGCGTTGCGCTTCTCCGGACGATTGATGGTGATCCAGAGGGCCTGCCCGCGCTTGTCGAGAATCACGCTGTCGTCGGTCATCGCCTTGCCTGTCGCTTGATGTCGGATGCGAGATTGTCGCGGGATAGCTGCCGCGGGCAAGGAAAACTTGCGTCAAGAGGCCGCGCGGCGGCCGATCTCGGCGATGACCCCGTGCAGCAGCGGATGCACCGGCTCGAACTGGCCAGTGCGCAGGAACGCGATGGTCTGCCGGAACGACGTCGGATGCACCAGCAGGCCCATGTGCGACGCCTTGATGGTGGTGTGGTCCGTCATCCCGGCGAGCTTGCAGCTCTCGACGGAGACGCGGCCGTCGTTCGGCCACGGCAGCAGGAACAGCCCGGCGATCGGATCGAGGAAGCGGTTGCCGGCGATCACGCCGATCTCGTAGTCGGCGGGTGGCAGAGAGGCGAGCGTGACGTCCTTCGTGGTCACCAATTGCAGGCCGGCTGGACCGAAATAAGCGCGATAGAGCCCGACGTTCTGCAGCCGGTCGGCAAGCTCGCTGCCGCCATTGGGCGTTCCCAACATGACGACACGGCCGAGCCGCGCCGGCCGATGCTTCGCAATCGCGACCCGTGCCAGCAGCCCGCCCATCGAGTGGGTGACGAAGTGGATCGGACCGTCGATCCTGGCTGTGAAATCGGCGATCGCCGGGCGGATGTCGTCGGCAAGAAACTCGAGCGGTTTCTTGCGGCTTTCATAGTCGAGGTTCAGCGTCGCAAAACCTGCGCGCTGCAACCGCTTTTCCAGTGGACGCAGCATCAATGATCGGCCGGCGATGCCATGCAGCAGCACAACCCCCGCGCCGCGGGGGCCACTGTGCTGAGAACGCCGGCGCAGCGATGCGATCACGCGACTTCCCGCTCCTCCGGCTCGCGCTCCGTCGTAGCGGTTGCCGCACTCGCCTCGGCAAGTGCCTTGGCGCCGACATAGTCGGTCTTGCCGGAACCGAGCAGCGGGATCTTGTCGACCACCATCACGACGGCCGGCACCGCAAGCTCCGGCGCACCTTGGCCTTTGGCCTGGCGCCGCATCGCGGAGCGTTCGGCATCCTTCTGCGTCGTGATCAGCACGATGCGCTCGCCCTTGCGCTGATCGGGGATCGACACCGCGACCGAAGCCGCCTGCGGCCACAAGGTCGCGGCGATCTGCTCGACCACCGTCAGCGACACCATCTCACCGGCGATCTTGGCAAAGCGCTTGGCGCGGCCCTTGATCGTGATGAAGCCCTGCGCGTCGATGGTGACGATGTCGCCGGTGTCGTGCCAGCCCTCCGGCAGCGCCTCGAGCACGCCGGGATTTTCGGCCCTGACATAGCCGAGCATGACATTGGGCCCCCGGACCGAAAGCCGCCCGCCCTCCTCGATGCCCGGCACCTTGTCGAGCCGGTACTCCATCAGCGGCGACAGGCGCCCGACGGTGCCGACCCGGTTGGCCATCGGCGTGTTCATCGCCAGCACCGGCGCGGTCTCGGTGACGCCATAGCCTTCGAGCAGGCGGATGCCATAACGCTCCATGTAGATCTGCCGTGTCCGATCCTTGACCGGCTCGGCGCCGGCGATGACCAGCCGCAGCGTGCGGAAATCATAGGCATGAGCGGAGCGTGCGTAACCAGTCAGGAAGGTGTCGGTGCCGAACAAGATCGTGGCGCCAGTCTGATAGATCAGTTCGGGCACGATCCGGTAATGCAGCGGCGACGGGTACATATAGATCGGAATGCCCGCCAACATGGGCATCATCATGCCGCCGGTGAGGCCGAAGGAGTGGAACACCGGCAAAACATTGAACACAAGATCGTTAGCGTTGGCATCGACCCTCGCCAATGCCTGGGCGGCGTTCGCGAGAATGTTGCGATGGGACAGGACGACGCCCTTTGGCGTGCCTTCGGAGCCGGACGTGAACAGAATCACGGCGGGGTGGTCGGCATTGCGGGCGACGCGCGGCCTGGTGCCGTCGATCATTCCCTTGATCTTGTCGGCCAGGCTGACCGAGGCCTTGACGTCCTCGAGATAGACCAGACGGGCCTGCCCCTCGATCGCCGCGATCAGCTTGTCGAGCTTGCCCTTCTCGATGAAGGCCCGCGACGTCAGAACGGTCGTGACCTGCGCCGCCTTCATCGCCGCCAGCACGTTCACCGGGCCGGCGGAGAAGTTCAGCATGGCCGGCACGCGGCCGATCGACTGCAGCGCCATGAAGACCACGGCGACGCCGGCGGAGTTCGGCAGCAACAGGCCGATGTTCTCGCCCACCATCGTGCCCTGCTCGAGCTTGCGGCTGAGCACCTGCGAGCCCAGCAGCAGCTTGCGATAGGTCAGCTTGGTGCCGAGCGGATCCTCGATCATCACCTTGCCGGTGTCGTGGTCGCGATGGGCATGGGCGAGCGCCTCGAACAGCGTTCGATCCAGCATTGCGTTCTTCACCATGGCTTCGATCATCACGTCCTGCAGCGCAGCGCCAGCTGCATTGCGGCGGGTCTTGCCCTTGAGAGCCGCATCGATGGTGAGCTTCACCGGCGGCAGGATCGTCACCGTCACCTTGGGAAACCACGAGCGCTTGATTTGGCCATCCTTGAGATAGCTGAGATGCGAGCGCTGCGCGCCCTCGATGCGGACCGGCACCACGACGGCGTCGGCCTTGTCGGCGATCATCGCGGTGCCGTCATAGACCTTCATCAGCGAGCCCGACACCGTGATGCGGCCCTCTGGGAAGATCACCACCGGTTCCTGGCTGGCGACCAGCTTGATCAGATCGCGAGCACCGAGCGGCTTGGTCGGGTCAATCGTGATGTGGCTTACAAGTTTCAGGAAGACCTTCGCCCACCAGGCCTTGGAGATCCCGGTGTCGACGGCAAAGGTGGCATCGATCGGCAGCACCGCGTGGAGCAGCGGACCGTCGATCAGGCTGACATGGTTCGGCGCGATCAGCATGCGGGTGCCGGCCGGCGGCAGGTTCTCCAGCCCACGCACCTCAGTGCGGAACAGCGCGCGGAACAGCATCGCGCCGAAGTCGCGCACGCCCTCCCTGCCCCATTTGTTGAGCACGAACCAAACGGCGCCGAAGCTCGCCAAAGCCAGACCGAAGAAGATCCAGGCGATCGAGAGGCCTGCGGCCTGCAGACCGGCCACGCCCAGCGAGCCGACCACCATGAAGGCTGCCTGCAGCACGTTGCCGGCAGCGATGACCCGGGCGCGCTCAGTCGGCTCCGACCAGGCCTGCACCGCGGCGAAGGCAGGAACCACGAACAGGCCGCCACCAAAGGCGAACACCGCGAAATCAATCAGCATGCGCGCTCCCGCCCAGGAGCCGACGAAGGCGAGCGGCGAGAGGTCCTTCGCGGTCGCTGTCGTCCCGATCGTCCAGGACAGATCGAGACCGAGCACGCCCATGAGGATTGCGCCGATCGGCACCAGCGCGAGATTCGGCCTGACGTGGCTGAGATGCGCCGCGAACAGCGAGCCGATGGCGATGCCGATCGCGAAGACGGCGAGGCACAAGGTGACCACCCCCTCGGTGCCGCCGACGACATCCTTGACCAGCGCGGGCAGCAGCGACAGCACGACGGCGCCGACCAGCCAGAACCACGACACGATCACCATGCCGTCCCACAGCCGGGGCATGGCATGCAACGACTTCAGAAGGTGCGAGGTCGATGTCCAAGGGTTGGCCGTGATGCGCAGATCCGGTGCCGACGGCGAAGTGTGCGGAATGCGCGACGCCGAAGCCCAGGAGATCACCGCGAGGCCGATGACGGCGAGAGCGACCCATCCCATATGCGACGAGCCGGAGACGAGCTGGCCGCCGGCGATGGTGCCGATCAGGATGGCCATGAAGGTCGCACCTTCTACCAGCGCGTTGCCAGTAGCAAGTTCACCGACCGTCAGTTGATCCGGCAGCATGGCGTATTTCACGGGGCCGAACAGCGCGGCGATGACACCGAACATGCCGAGGGCGACGAACAGAAGCGGGATCGAATGCAGAAAGAAGCCCAGCGCCGCGAAGCCTGCGGCGAAGATTTCCGCGAACTTGAGCCGGCGCGCCACGATTCCCTTGACGTATCGATCCGCCAGCTCGCCGCCGAGCCCGGACAGGATGAAGAATGGGAAGATGAAGACGGCGCCCGCCACGGTCACAAGCGCGTCGCCATGCGTTGCCACGGCGCCGTAGAGCAGCATGATGACCAGCGCATTCTTCAGAACGTTGTCGTTCAGCGCCGAGGAGAATTGGGCCCAGAACAGCGGGGCAAAACGACGCGACGACATCAACTGCTTGATCATGATCGATTCCTGGTGTGCTGCAGCGGCTTGGCCGCAAGGACCGCAAGAGCCTTGGTTGGTGATGAAATGAAGTGGTGCCGGTGATGCATCCCGTTAGACGCAGTCATGCGGTTTCGCGTTCTGCTGTTGGTCGCCGACCAGCACGAAGAGTAGCGCGTAGGTCGTGTGCAAAAGGCTTATCCAGACCTGTAGGAGCTGGAGGGGATGTATGGAACGCAAGGACATGGTGACCGCTTCGTTGCGCCTGAGATGGGGATTCGAGACAAGGTCAGGTCAGTTCGCTCAGGTAGCGGAAGCAGCCGAATAGGCCGCCACGGCGAAGCCGGCGCCCTTCGCGCCCGGCGGCACGAAAAAGACGTTGTCCGGCCAGCCGCCTCGCTCGTCGCGCAGCGAGCAGACCGGCAACATCACAGGCATTTGCGATGCGCTCGACGCGCGCCGTCAAAAGGTGAGACGCGGACCGGGCCAGACCGTTCAGCATCACCATGGGATTGATCGAAAAAAGTTGCGGAGCGCGAGAGCTGAGGACCTGCATGGGACTTCTCCACGTTTTTGAGCGTTGCTCAAAATGTTTACAACAAATTTGAGCGACGCTCAAGCTGGGAATGCAAGAGGTCCGATAAAGGTAAAATAATCCTGTGAACGGCCCGCTCCTAGGCGTGAGAGGTGAATAACGCCTTGGAATCAAAAGGGATGTTGATAACTCGGCTTTGCCGAGCTGGTCAGCCCGCCGATTTGCGCAGCCAGACCTTGTTGTCGTGGAAGGCAGCGCCCCCGATCGGAGCGACGGTGTCGGCTGCGGTGAGCACGTTGATGCCCCGTCCACCGATATGGGCGCGATTGGGATGGATCGATTCGGCGATCAGCACCCCGCGTTGAACTCCGTCGAACAGCCGGGCGGCAAGCGAGGTCTGTCCGCGCTCATTGCCGAGCGTGACGATGTCGCCGTCGACAATGCCGAGCGGGGCTGCATCCAGTGGATGGATCATGACGGAGGGGCCCCCTTCCCGCGCCTGCGACGATGGCGTCTCGTTGAAGGAGGTGTTGAGGAACGAGCGAGCCGGACTTGTCGCAAGCCGGAACGGATGCTGCTGATCGACCTCTTCGGTCACCGCCCAATGGTCGGGCAATGACGGCATGCGCTCCGGATTGCCCATGACGCGGCCGAATGGCGGATGAGCCCAGTCGGCCTTGAAGTGGAATTTACCGTCCCTGTGCGCGAAACCGTCGAGATAGTGCGAGGTGCGAAAGTCCGGCTGAAGGTCACGCCAGACATCGGCCTCGAGCCCGGCGATATCGCCATGGCCGCTCTTCTTCAACGTCGCATCGATCAGCTCGCGCGGCGACATCTCGAAGCCCGGATGCACCGCCCGCAACCGGCGCGCTAGGCCCTGCAGCACCTCATGATTGGACCGGCACTCGCCGGGCGGGTCGATCAGCTTCGGTCCGACCGAAATGTGCTGATGGCCGCCGCCGTAATAGAGATCGTCATGCTCCATGAACATCGTGGCGGGCAGCACGATGTCCGCCATCTGCGCCGTCTCGGTCATGAACTGCTCGTGGACGGCGACGAAAAGGTCTTCGCGCGCAAATCCGTTGCGAACCAGCTCCTGCTCGGGTGCCACCGTCATCGGATTGGTGTTCTGGATCAGCATCGCCTTGACTGGCGGGCCGCCACAGAGGGCCACCGCGTCTCCCGTCAGGATGCGCCCGATCTGGGACTGATCGAGAAAGCGAGTGGAATGATCCACGGCGTCGTGGCCCTCGATGATGGACTCGTCGAAATGCCACAGCGCCGCGTTGTTGAAGAAGGCACCGCCTCCTTCGTATTGCCAGGCGCCCGTCACCGCGGGAATGCAGGATGCCGCATGCATCTGCGTCGCGCCGTTCCTGCTGCGGGTGAAGCCATAACCCAGTCGGAAGAAGGTCCGCTTCGTCTCTCCGACCAGACGGGCGAACGCCTCGATCTCGGCCACGGGAACGCCGGAGATTTGCGATGCCCATTGCGGCGTCCGCGTCTGCAGATGCGCTTCGAGTTCCGCAGGACAGTCCGTGTACTTCTCCATATAGGCGCGGTCGGCAAAGCCATCGCGAAACAGCACGTGCATCACGCCGCAGGCAAAGGCGCCGTCTGTGCCCGGGCGCAGGATGATCTTGATGTCGGCCTGCTTCATCGTCTCATTGTCGTAGACATCGATCGCCGCGATCTTGGCGGCCCGCTCTTTTCGGGCGCGCGCGGCATGAGTCATGACATTGACCTGCGTGTTCACCGGGTTCGTGCCCCAAATCACGACCAGGTCCGAGAGCGCCATCTCCCGCGGATCGACGCCGGCGATCTTCCCAGTGCCGATGGCAAAGCCGATACGCGCGACATTGGCGCAGATCGTCGAGTAGAACCGCGAATACTTCTTCACATGGGTGAGACGATTGAGGCCATCGCGCATCACGAGCCCCATCGTGCCCGCGTAATAATACGGCCAGACCGACTGAGCGCCAAAATCCTGCTCCGCCTGGAGAAATCGCTCCGCGATCTCGTCCAATGCCTCGTCCCAGGAGATGCGTGCGAATTGCCCTGAGCCTTTCGGACCGGTGCGACGCATCGGATGCATCAGCCTTTCAGGATGATGAATCCGCTCGGCATATCTCGCGACCTTGGCGCAAACCACGCCAGCCGTATAGGTCTGCCGTTTCGAGCCGCGAACGCGGCCGATCGTCTTCCGATCGAGCACTTCGACGTCGAGCGCGCAGGCCGACGGACAATCGTGCGGGCAGGTAGAATGGCGGATATCGACCCGAGTCTGCTGGTTCATGCCCGATTGGTAGCATCAAAGAATGCATCCGCCGAGAGCATTCGCGAGGCATTCGCATGAACGAGATCCGTGCGTGTCTGCTTCACCGCAGATTTGCTTCTGGATGTGGACAAGTCGCCGCCGACAACGGCCGATCCGCCGTTAGGGGCGAGATGAAGACGGCAAGAAAAGACGATAGGCTTTGTTGCGTGCCCGTGGTTGCTGCCTGCGTACATCGCATTGCACCATCACGCGCCCTCAGCTGACGGCAATTTCGATTGCAAAGCCAGTTTCATATATTAATATATCAGCTGAGGAAACGAAGATGTCCGGTCGACCCCCGAGGAAATTGGCCGCAGCGCCACGGCCCGTGGTCGCCCGCATGCGCCGCAATGGTCGCCCCCGCGGCGCGACAGCAGCGTCACGCATCTACACCGATCTCAGGTCCGAACTCGTGTCGCTCGTGCGCCTGCCGGGCGAACCGATTTCGGAAGCGCAGATCGCGACGGCCTATGGCGTCAGCAGGACACCGGTCCGCGAGGCCATTCTGAAACTCGCGGACGAAGGGCTGGTCGAGATCTTTCCGCAGTCCGGCATCTTCGTCTCGCGCATTCCGGTCGCAGCACTCCCCGAGACCATCATCATCCGAAAGTCTCTCGAAGAGACGACCGCACGGATGGCGGCCGAGCATGCGACATCGAGCCAGTTGCTCAACCTGCATGCGACCCTCGAACGTCAGCGCGAGGCCTGCGCCGCAAAGGATCGCGAAGCCTTCCACCAGGCGGACGAGATGTTTCACGCTGGCATCGCCGAGGTCGCCGGCTATCCCGGGATCTGGAAGCTGATCGTTCAGGTCAAGGTTCACGTCGACCGCTATCGTCGACTGACCCTGCCGCAGATCGGACGGATGGCCGAAGTGATCGCAGAGCACGAACCAATTCTCCAGGCCATCGAACGGCGCGATCCGGATCGTGCCAGGGCTGCCATGGCGAGTCATCTGGAACGCCTGCTCGACGACATCTCTGAAATTCAGACCAAGAATCCAGAGTATTTCGATCAACCAGGCTAACGAGATGATCGCATCGAACCTTGCGGCGACACGATCATTCCGTCGGAGAGACGCCATGAAAAGACGCGATTTCATCAGACTGAGCGTGGGCTTTGCGGGCGTTGCAACGCTGCCGCCGATCTCGGCCGCCCTTGCGCAATCGAAGGCGGTGTTCAAGGCATCCGACGTTCAGCCGCCGGGTTATCCGACGGTTGCAGCAACAGAAAACCTCGGCAAGAAGCTTGCAGCGGCAACCAACGGCAGGCTGTTGATCCAGATGTATCCCTCCGCTCAGCTCGGCGGCGAGAAAGAGACTATCGAGCAGACCCAGATCGGGGCGATCCAGATACTGCGGGTCAGCGCCGGCGCGCTCGGCCCGATCGTCGACGACGTCAACGTCGTCAACATGCCCTTCCTGTTCAAGAGCATCGAACATTCTGAAAAGATGATGGACGGTCCGATCGGTCAGGACCTTCTGGACCGCGTCAGCGCCAATGCCAGCGCAAATCTCGTCGCACTCTGCTGGATGAATTCTGGCGCGCGCAGCATCTACAACACCAAGAAGCCCATCAGGACGGTCGAGGACGTCAAGGGGCTGAAGATCCGCGTGATCGGCAATCCCATCTTCATCGACATGATGAACGCGCTCGGCGGCAACGGCGTCGCGATGGGCTACGATCAGGTCTTCAGCGCGCTGCAGACCGGCGTGATCGACGGGGCCGAAAACAATCCGCCGAGCTACGTCTCCAGCAATCATTACACGGCCGCGAAGTACTATTCGCTCACCCAGCATCTCGTCATTCCGGAAATCCTCGTGTTCTCGAAGCGGTCCTGGGCAAACCTGTCGACGGACGACCAGACCTTGATCAAGAAGTTCGCGCGCGAAGCGCAGATGGAGGAGCGCGAACTCTGGAAGATCTATGAGCGGGAAGCGATTGAGAAGGCCAAGGCCGGTGGCTCCGAGATTGTCGAAATCGCCAACAAGGCGCCGTTCCAGAAGGCCGTGAAGCCGGTCTGGGACAAATACGGTCCGAAGTACCAAGAAATGATCAAGCGCATTCAGGACATCGCATAGACCGCACGCTCGGTTCGGACGATCAAGAGGCTTACGATGGCCGGACTCTATCGCCGGGCGATGGATGCACTGTATCCCGCTTGCGTCATCGTGGGCGTAACGGCGCTCGTGCTGATCTCAGCCGTCATCCCTTGGGCGGTCTTCACCCGCTACGTCCTGAACGGCGCGGCTTCCTGGCCCGAAGCGATGGCCGTCCTGTTGTGCTGGTGCCACCAAGCCCTAACGCCGTCCTTCACGCGCTCGCGACCGGCGGGACGATCCCGATCAGCGCGCTGTTCATGGCGGGTGTATTCCCGGGGCCGCTGCTCGGCTTCTCGCTGATCCTGCTCTGCATCGTGATCGCCTATCGCGAGGGCCATCCCCACGGCCAGCGGGTTCCGGCCAAGGATTCGGTCCTCCCCCCCCCCCCCGAAATCCAGCTCGCGGCCGGCGGGATACGGTCATCATCGGCTAGGTAGGGCCGGAAAATGCCTCGCCGCCCCTACTCGTCTTCGTCTTGAGCAGCCTCCGCCAATCCGCGTAGCGGCTCGGGGTTCAGAAGCACGATCGCCCCGTGCTCAAGGCGGACCCAGTCCCGCGCGGCCCATGCACGCAACTGCTTGTTGATGCTCTCCCGCGTCATGCCGACCATTTCGCTGATCTCCTGCTGCGTGATGGCAATGGTGCGGCTCGCGGCATCCAGCTTGCGCTTGTCGGTCAGGCCGAGCAGCGCACTGGCAAGGCGGCGGGGAAGATCCTGAAGGATGACCTGCTCGACCTGGTCGCTGGTCCAGCGCAGCCGATCGCAAAGCAGCTCGATGAACTTCATTGCCAGCACCGGCTGGCTCTTTACGAACGGCAGGAATTCGCGCCGATCGATGACCAGGATCTCGCAGTTCGTATTGGCCGTTGCATCGGCTGTACGTTCTCGTCCGTCGAGCACGGCGACTTCGCCGAAGATCTCACCGGCGCTGATCAGGTTCAGGATAGCATTGCGGCCGTCGGGCGACGAGACACTAATTTTGACGGTGCCACTGATCACGGCATACAAGCTCGAGCCGGGATCGCCCTTTGAGAAGATGGTTGCACCGCGCTTGAGCGATGTCGGCTTGGCGTAGCGGCAGAGCTGATCGACCGCATCAGCCTCGAGTTCACGAAAAATCGGATGCTGACGCAGCACCGACAGTTTGCCGTTGTTGGTAGGTCGGACGCTCGCCCGCTTTTCCTCAGTCACACCGCATCTCCCAGGCGTCCGAATACCGCCGCCCAAGGGAGATGTCCAAAGCTGGTGGCCAAGGCCCCGCGGATGTCAGGGGACTATGGACACGCCTACAGCCACCAGCAAAGACGATCCCTCGGACTTGCGAGCACCGATCCTCGATTTCATTGCACCTCGGAATACGGCAGATCGGCGGATTGTCCAGGAAAATGCGGCGAACGCTCAACGGCGAAGCCATGCGCCAATCGACGCCGGAGGCGTTTCCGCCGCCGATACGGGCCCGGCATACATTGTGCAACGCGTGAGAGTCGCCCAGCCGCCCCGTCGGACCAGCAGCGCTACTCTTCTGAGCGCAAGATGCAGGAGTCCAAGGGCAGCCTGTAGCTCACACCCGATGCCTTGTCTGTGAATCAGCCCAAAGCAGGACCGCAGCGAACCCGACAAAAACCCCCACAACTGCAAAGCTGACGATCATAGCGTCGAGCGGCATGTCTCTCTCCCCTGTTCGAGTTTGAGACACAGTTCCCTACCGGCTGCGCGACAGTCCTTGATCCAGATCAATGCAATGCGGATTTCGCCAGCGATGTCAGGCAGCAGCCATTGCTTCGGCTCGCGCCGAGTCCCGAAGCGAGACGCCCCCGGGCAGGATCGCGATGATGCCCTCCCGTTCGAGCTTCGTGAACGTTCGACTGACGGTCTCGATGGTGAGCCCGAGATAGTCGGCGATATCCTGCCGACTCATCGGCAACGGTACCATGTTAGAGGCCCCCCGAAGCTCCACCAGCCGGTTCCTCCAGCCAACGAGGAATGTCGCGACCTTCTCCTCGGCGGATCGGCGCCCGAGAAGTACCATGTGATCACGCGCCTGATTCAGCTCCTGCACGGCCAGTTCGTTCATCCGACGCAGCAGATTTGGCTTGTCCTCGGCAAAGCGTCCGAACGGTCCCTTCGCGAACTGGCAGACGGTGACGGGACCGATTGCGTCGGCCGAAAATCCATGCCGCTCCTCCGTCGTCATGCCGACGAAGTCGCCGGGCAGCGCAAATCCGACGATCTGCCTGCGTCCGTCGGGGAGAAGCTTGTAGAGCCTCATGACTCCATCCAATAAATTGTAGAAGCAGGACGATGTGTCTTCTTGCGCGAAAACCGTCTCGCAGGTCGCAAAATGGGCTCGGCGGCTGAGGTGCTCGAATTCGCGCATTTCGAACTGGTCGAGCGACGCACAGACACTGAATCCCCGCACGGCACAATCGGCACAGGCCTGCCCGTGGAAATCGATTGCAACAAGAGACGTCTTCATACGGGGGCTCCGGTGGGCCAAGCGCAAAGAGAATGATTGCATTCTAACGGACGCTCGAAGTTCCGATTGATTCAAATCAAACGAACCAACAATCCGGGCCCTATCGTGGCCGCCACTCCCAACCAATGGATATCGTGAATGCAGCGGCTTGTTCTGTGCCACCTTCTCGCCGCGATTGCGTTAGCGACCCCGTCATACGCGACGTCGACGGCGCAGCAACGCGGACAGGCTTTCGCGAAGGCCCACTGCGCACGATGCCACGCCATTGGTCGAACGGGAGATAGCCCGTTCGAACCGGCTCCTCCGTTCCGAAGCCTCCATCTCCGCTACCCGATCGAATCTTTGGGCGAAGCGCTCGCGGAGGGGATCATGACTGGTCACCCGGCCATGCCCCAATTCCAGCTTGCGCCGCCGCAGATCCACGATCTGCTCTCGTATTTGAAGAGCTTGGAATAGCCCGATCGATTCAGAGCGCCTGTATCGTCCAGGTCAGAATCGATTTGGCAATCCGGCCGAAGGCCTCATCGAAGGCGGACACGGCATCAGCAGGATCAAGCCGGGCAACGGGCTGGCTTTCGCCAAACAGCCGAGACGCGATGGCCTTGCCGTTCTTGTCGACGAGGCGAGCCGACAGGCCAATTTCCACCGCGGCGGTATCGCCATTGATCCGGAAACGGCGGACATCGATCAGCAGCTGAAAATCCGGCTGGCCCAGATCGGATGTCCGCAGCGGAGCGTGGGCCACATCGTAGTTCTCGAAGGCATCGATCAGACGTGATTGCAGCAACTTGGGGATGCTGTCAGCCCACAGGAAATCACCGAACCCGGGGTAGTCCTTTGTGGGCGTGAACAGCATGCGCTGAGTCTGCAGCATCGCCACGGCCGTGGGCTCAGGTATCGAGAGCTGACCCTTGATGGTCTTGTTGACCGGCCCCAGTTCTCTTGGCGCGCTCAGATCATAGGTGACTTTCTGTGCTGCAGCACCGCCTCCCGTCATTTTCTCCAGACCCGAGACGATTCCATCGAGCTTGCCGGTATTCCGCGCGAGGCCGTCCGAGAATGTCTTGAGGTTAGCGATCGTATCTTTGAGCGGCCCGGCATTCTCCGCAAGAACTGCGTCGACACGCCGCAGGGCGTCCCGGGCGGCCTGCGTCATGCTTTGTCCGGCGCCTGGTTCTGCAATCAAGGTCGATACGGCACTCGCCGCTCCTGCAGACGCGCCGCCCTCCAGCGCGATCACCGGCACTCCGGTCAGCCCCTGAAATTCCAACCCTACTTTGGTGTCGGCGCGCACCGGGGTCGTCGACGCCACGGAAATCGTTGCGTTGACCCGACGCGGATCGTTCGGCGCCAGACCGAGCTCAGTCACCTCGCCGACCCGGATTCCGTTGAACAGAACGGCAGCCCCGACCAGCAGGCCGGGCACCGAGCCCTCGAACTGCACGTGATAGGTCGTGCGAGGCCCGAGTCCTCCGGTGTTGTTGAGCCAGTAAACGAAGCCAAAGATCGCGACGATGGCCGCCAGCACGAAGCCGCCGATGACAGCGAAGGGCGCACGGGTTTCCATCTTTCAACTCGCTTTTGGTTGCAGCATCTGGGATCGCTTGCCGTGAAAATAGGCTTTGACCCATGGATGTTCTGATCGGAGGAGGTCGCTCATAGGACCAATCGCCACGATCCTGCCATCGGCCAACGCAGCGACACGGTCGCAGACCGTGTTGAGGCTGGCGAGGTCATGGGTCACCATGAACACCGTCAATCCCAACGTCAGCTGGAGCGTCTTGATCAGGGCGTCGAAGTCGCCGGCGGAGATCGGATCGAGGCCGGAGGTCGGCTCATCAAGAAATACGATCGCCGGATCGAGAGCGAGGGCGCGCGCCAGCGCGGCGCGCTTCGTCATGCCGCCGGATAGCTCGGCTGGGAATTTATCACCGTCCTCTGCGCGAAGGCCGACCATTTCGAGCTTGGCTATCGCGATCTCATCCATCAACTCCTGCGACATCTGCAGGCTCTCGCGCAGCGGAAACTGTACGTTCTGTTTGACCGTCAGTGACGAGAACAGAGCACCCTGCTGAAACAGAATTCCCCAGCGCTTCGCTGCAGCCTGCGTCGTCCGCTCCTCGGCGCCCCCAACGGTTGTCCCCATGACCTCAATGGTCCCGCTGCGCCGAGGAATGAGTCCGATGATCGTCCGCATCAGGACGGATTTTCCGCCGCCTGACGCGCCAACCAACCCGAGAATCTCACCGCGACGAACGTCGAGCGAAAGATTGTTCAGAACGAGCTGCCGGCCGAACCCGACAACGAGATCGGTCACGCGGATCGCGCTGGACACGCCAAGATCATCCATCGCTACATTCCAATGGACGCAAAAAACACGGCGAAAAGACCATCGAGCACGATGACCAGGAAAATGGATTTCACCACGGATGTCGTAGTCTGTTGCCCCAGCGATTCGGCACTACCTTTCACACGAAGTCCCTCACTGCAGGCAACAATGCCGATCACCAGGGCCATGAACGGCGCCTTCAATATTCCCACTTCGAAGTGCGTCACCGAGATGGCATCGTGTAGCCGGGCGATGAAGATTGCCGGTCCCATGCCGCCATAGAGCTGGGCCACCAGCCCTCCTCCATACAGGCCAGCCATCGAGCCGATGAAGGCGAGAATTGGCAAGGTCAAGATCAACGCAACGATACGGGGCAGAATCAGCACCTCGACAGGGTCAAGTCCCATCGTCACCAGCGCGTCGATCTCCTCGCGCATCTTCATCGATCCAAGCTCGGCCGTGTAGGCGCTTCCCGACCGCCCTGCCACCATGATCGCGACGATCAGAACGCCAAGCTCGCGCAGGACCAGAATTCCGACCATGTCGACGACGTAAGACTCGGCACCGAAACGTCGAAAATGGAAGATCCCCTGCTGGGCGATGATGGCGCCGATCAGGAATGTGATCAACACCACGATTGGAATGGCCTGCCACCCGATGCGGTACATCTGATAGACGAGGGAGGTCACGCGCAGAGATTGAGGCCGGCGCAGCGTGCGCAGCAGCGCAAAGAACAGCGCGGCCAACATGTCCAGAAACACCTTGATGTCCTGGGCGGCCCCCAGACTCGAACGACCGAGGTCGGTGAGTTTGGCGAGGATCGGGTTCAGTCTCGGTGCCGGCTCGACGACTCGTCGATTGACCTGCCGGACCTCCTCGACGAGGCCGACGTAGTTTTCTGCTACCCCGATCATCTCGACCCGACGATCGCCCGCAGCAGCCCGGCGGCCGAGCTTCTCAAGCAACCAAGCACCGACGGTATCGATTTCGCTGACGGCCCCAAGATCGAGCTTCACGGCGGTCGCGCTGTTGATGCTGTTGCCGACAGAGCTGGTCAAGCTCTCGAGCTCTGCCACGTTCAGGGACACCCATGATCCGCTCGGACGAAGCTCGAGCACATCCTCCGTCGTCGCCGCGGTCAGTCCCGGATGAGCACGCAATTGGATGTCTCCCTCAGTCGGCGTGCCGAGGCACACCCGTTCCTAAATCGCGCCGATCTGCCTCGCTTGATCTGCGTCAATCCCGTCAGCGCAACGGGTTGAGCGAAATCAAGCATCGTGCCGAGCTACGTTCTACAGTGATTTTGACGCAAGGACAAAACATGGCCATCGACCCGACGACCCTCCGGACCGAGCTGGAGAGCCTGACGCGAGAGCTAAGCCAGCTGTTGCGGGGCGCGGGTACGCCGCGTGACAACCCGGACGCGCAACCAGCCGCCGCCGGAATGCTCGCTGCAGCGATCGAGGTGCTAGACATGCGTCTAAGCGAGACAGACGTTCAGGTGGAACGAATGATCAGGGATCGTCCGATCGTGGCGACGGCTTCGGCCTTCGCCCTCGGGCTTGCCGTTGGCCTCCTGCTGCGGAGAACTTAAGTGGATACCGAAAATGTCGTTAAACATTTACGCCTTCTCTGGCGGACGGACCGGGTCATTGCCGACATCAGGCTTCGGCACTTGCTCGTCGGGCTTGGCCTCCGGGCCTTTGCGGCGCTGATCGCCGTCTTTGGCCTCCTGATGTTCGAGCTGGCGGCCTATCTTGCATTGGTCCAGGTCACCTCCGCGGTCGTGGCAGCCGCGGCACTCGGAGCCTGCAATATCGCGATTGCGGCGATCCTGCTGATCATCGCATCCCGTGCACCGTCCGGCCGGGAACTCGAACTAGCCAACGAGATTCACTCCTCGGCAATGGACTCGCTGCAATTGGAAGCACGAGCTTTGCAGTCCCGAATCTCGAGCGTGGTCAACCATCCGCTCAACAGCCTCATTCCGCTGCTCATCGTTCCCATTGCGACGATGATCATCAGAACTCTCCGCTCGCATGGCGCTTCCGAAGGCGAGGCGGCGAGTCCGCCGTCCAATGACGACCACCATCCGACCTGAACCGATGGACCGGGTGAGAGGACACCGAAGATCTGAGCTTAGAGCCTGAGTTTGACATTGCAAAGGTCGCGCTCGGTTGGATCGGTTTTGACCTCGAAACCGAGATTCCTACACATCTCCAGCATGACGACATTCTCCTGCAGGACGTCGCCGGAGATCATCTTCAGGCCCTCCGACTTGGCGTATTCGATGATCAGCTGCATCAATGCCCAGCCGAGTCCGCGTCCCTTGAGATCCGACCGCAACAGGATCGCGTATTCCCCGCTCTCGTAAACCGAGTCGGAGTGAATCCTCACGACGCCGACCAGTTCGTTTGTCGCTTCATCGAGAGCTACAAAAGCCATCGCGCGCGCATAGTCGAGCTGCGTCAGGCGCGCGATGAACTCGTGCGTGAACTCCTTCATTGGGGCAAAGAATCGAAGACGCAGGTCCTCCGCAGTGACATGCTTGAGGAACTCATGAATGGTTGGCTCATCCTCGGGTCGGATCGGCCGCGCAAGGATCCGCCAGCCGTCCTTGACCTGGAGATGCCGTTCCCATTGGCTCGGATAGGGCCGAACGGCGAAATTCGACGGACCAGAGCCTTTGAATTTCGGCGGAACCCTGCCGACGGCGACGCGCGCATCGACGGCCATGACGCCGCTCTCGTCGGCGAGCAGCGGATTGATGTCGAGTTCGCGAATCTCGGGAACATCTGCTGCAAGCTGCGCAAGCTTGACCAGCACCAGTGCGACTGCATCGGGCTTGACCGCTGGGACATCACGATAGGCGCGCAGCAATCGTGAGACGCGCGTCCGCTCGATGAGGTTTCGCGCCAGATGGAGATCGAGCGGAGGCAGACCGAGCGCCTTGTCGTTGATGATCTCGACGGCGGTACCGCCTCTGCCGAACACGATCACGGTTCCGAAGGTCGGATCGTCGGCAATGCCCATGATCAGCTCCCTCGCCTTGGCGCGGACGATCATGGCTTGCACGATCACGCCGGAAATCCGTGCGTCGGGCCGAACGGCCTTCGCGCGGGCCATGATCTCGTTCGCGGCGTTACGCACGGCCTCGGCCGTAGTGAGATTGAGCACGACACCGCCGACGTCGGATTTGTGAATGATATCTCTCGACAAGATCTTGAGCACGACAGTTGTGCCTTGAGCGAACAACTGCTCCGCATATCCGACCGCCTCGTCGACCGAGGATGCAGCGAACGTCGGCACCATCGCAATATCATAGGCCTCCAGCAGGCGACTGATCTCGACCGGATCGAGCCAGGTCCGCCCGTCGGCGAGGGCTGTCGCTACAATTCTGCGGGCTGCCTCGACGTCGGGCGCAAAAGAGCTCGGCATGGCCGGCGGCACAGCGGCAAGCGATTCGACCACCTCCCGATGACGAACGAGATGCATGAAGCCGCGAACGGCATCATCCTCCGTTGGGTAGTTCGGAATTCCTGCCCCGCTCAAGGTCTCGATGACCGACTGCTCCGCACCGACCCATGCCGCCAGAACCGGCTTTGCCCAGCGCCGGTGCTGCTTTCGATAGGTACTGACGAACTCGGTGACAGCCGTGGCAATGGCGCTCGCGGATGCAATCGCGGTCTGAACGTTCATGACGAGAATTGCATCGTTGGCTCGATCGGCGAGCAGCGCCTCAAGCGCGAGCGTGTAGCGTGCAGCATCGGCATCGCCGACAATGTCGACCGGGTTGGATCCGGACCAGGTCGGCGGCAGGATGGCGTCGAGTTTGTCGTGGACGACCGGCGAGAGTGCGGCAGGCACGCCTCCGAGCTCGACCAGTCGGTCCACGGCGAGCACGCCGATCCCGCCGCCATTCGTGAGAATGGCGAGCCTCTTGCCCATGGGCGACTCCACGCGCCCCAGCGTTTCGGCGCAGTCGAACAACTCGCGCAGATCGGAGACCCGCAGAACGCCGGCCCGGCGAAAAGCCGCATCGTAGACGGCATCCGCTCCCGCCAGCGCGCCCGTATGTGTCGCCGCAGCTTGCGCACCGACGGCACCGCGGCCCGATTTCACAACCACAACCGGCTTGACCCTTGCCGCCGCTCGCGCCGCGGACATGAACTTTCGAGCGTCCTTGACGGCTTCGATGTAGAGCAGGATCGCGCGGGTCCCACCGTCCAGCGCGAAGTGGTCCAGTAGATCTGCGAGATCGACGTCCAACTGATCGCCGATCGAGACGATTCCAGAAAACCCAACACCGCGCTGAGCAGCCCAATCTACCATCCCCGCCGCGATAGCGCCGGACTGTGAAATGAGCGCCAGGCTGCCTGCAACCGGCATGTGCGCCGAAAAGCTCGCATTGAGCTTGATGGTCGGCATCATGATGCCGAGACAGTTCGGCCCAATGAGACGCATGCCGTATTTCTGCGCTGCCTTCTCGGCCTGGTCAGCGAGCGACCCCTCTCCATGCCCGAGACCCGAGGTAATGATCAGAGCCCCTGCCGTCCCCAACGCGCCTGCGCGATGAATGAGATCCGGGATCGAAGGGGGTGGCGTCGTGATCACCACAAGTTCCGGCACAAACGCCAATTCGGCGAGACTGCCAACGGCTGCGATGTTGGATATTTCCCGATAGCGGGAATTGACCAGGCCAAGCTTGCCCTCGAACCGCGCCTTGACGATATTGTCGAGAATGGCCTTCCCTACCGAGTTCGGTCGCGGACTCCCTCCGATCAGAGCGATGGAGCGAGGCAAAAGCAGGTTCCGCAATCGGTAGGTCGACATTTGCACGTCCAACATCAGTTGGTGAAAGGCGGGTGAATCCCGGAGATTGATCTTAGTTTCAATCCGCAGCGGGTCTAGCGCGACTTATCATCCCAGCATAGTGACGGATGCAATACCGCTCCGTTCCCCGACCGCACCTGCCGGCTCTGCTCGGTAGGCCGCAGTATTCGAACCAAGTCCTTGATGAGCATCAAACGATTGCCGGGCTGATTATCTTATTATCCTGCAAATTCGTCCGGGAGGCATCTCCGATGCGAGCGATGGTTCTGCGAAAGCCTGGAGCGCCTCTGCAGCCCGAGACACTCGCGGACCCCGATCCTGGTCCCGGTGAGATCCGCGTCAAGGTCAGGGCATGCGGTGTGTGTCGCACTGACCTGCATGTGTTCGACGGTGAGCTTCCCGACATCCGGTATCCGATCATCCCCGGACACGAGATCGTCGGTCATGTCGATCAGATTGGTCCTGGTGTGACGACGCACAGGCTCGGCGAGCGGGTCGGAATTCCATGGCTGGGGCATACATGCGGCCACTGCACGTTCTGCGCACTTGGTATGGAAAATCTCTGCGACCAGCCGACGTTTACCGGCTATACGCGCGATGGCGGCTATGCGACCCACACCGTCGTCGACGCAAATTATGCGTTCCCGCTCGGAGGTCTGGAGGACGACATCGCCACCGCACCGCTGTTGTGCGCCGGCCTGATCGGCTGGCGATCCCTGGTCATGGCAGGGAAGGCCGAGAAGCTCGGCATCTACGGATTCGGCGCGGCCGGTCACATCGTTGCCCAGGTCGCCCGCTGGCAGGGGCGCCAGATCTACGCGTTCACCCGCGAGCACGACCAGGCTGCGCAGGATTTCGCGCGCCAACTTGGCGCCACATGGGCCGGAGCGGCGGGCCAGCGTCCCGATGTTGCTCTGGACGCGGCCATCATCTACGCGCCGGCTGGCGAGCTTGTTCCGGCCGCTCTGCGGGCTGTTCGGAAGGGCGGCCGGGTGGTCTGCGCAGGTATCCATATGAGCGACATTCCGACGTTCCCGTATTCCCTCCTCTGGGGAGAACGCCAGGTGGTGTCCGTCGCCAACCTGACGCGGCAAGACGGTCTCGATTTCCTGCGAGTCGCGCAGCAGGCTCAAATACGGACCCATACGACGCCCTATCCGCTATCCGACGCAAATGACGTTCTGGCCCGCCTGAGGCGGGGTGACGTCGTCGGCGCGGCGGTGCTCATCCCGGACTTTTGAATTGAACGTGGCAAGACCGCCCATGGCATCACCATCCGATCAGGAACTGGTCTTCTCCTTCCTGGGCAATACCGCCCGACATCCAGGTGTCCGCCGGATCGACACGCACGCGGCTTCCGTGTTTCTGATCGGCGACCGCGCTCTGAAGATCAAGCGCGCCGTTCGGCTGCCATTTCTGGACTATTCGACGCTCGATCGGCGCAAGGCCGCGTGCGTAAAGGAAATGGAGATCAATCACCCGTTTGCTCCGGACATCTATCTGCGTGTCGTCGCCATCACCAAGGCGCCAGACGGGTCATTCGATGTCGGTGGATCCGGCACTCCGGTCGAATATGCCGTCGAGATGCGTCGCTTCGATGACAGCCAGACGCTTGATCATCTTTCTCGCCGCCAGCAGTTGGACGTCGGATTGGGCGAGCGTCTGGCAGAGACGATCGCGGCGTCGCATGCAGTCGCCGTTCGGAGCTCCTCCAATCTGTGGACGGACTCCATTCCAATCTGGATCGACGCATTCGTCGCCAGCTTTCGGACAGTCTCGCGATTTGGCGAAACGGAGGTCGAAGAACTCCGCGTCCTTTGCCACTCGGCCTTCGCGCGGCTCCGCCCCCTGCTCGAGCAACGTGCAAAGGACGGGCACGTGAAACGCTGCCATGGCGACCTCCATCTGGCCAACATTGTCCTCATTGACGACAAGCCGGTGCTGTTCGACGCCATCGAGTTCGACGACCGAATAGCCACGATCGACGTCCTGTACGACCTCGCCTTTCCACTGATGGACCTCTTGCACTTCGCGCAGCCGGTCGCTGCAAGCCACCTCTTGAACCGCTACCTCTCGACCGCGGCGCCCGACCAGACCGGAGGATTGGCTGCTCTGCCTCTGTTCATGGCGATCCGGGCCGCCATCCGTGCACAAGTCTTTGTCGCAAGGTTCGACCGCCTCGATGCTGAACACTCGGACGCAGATCGCTCCACAACGATCGAGACCGCAGAGAGCTACTTTCAACTTGCGCGCAGCCTGATTCGGCCGGCGGAGCCGAGGATGATCGCGGTCGGAGGCCTGTCGGGAACGGGGAAATCTGCGCTCGCCCGGGCTCTCGCTCCTCTCTTGGTTCCTCCACCGGGAGCAATCGTGTTGCGCAGCGATGTGCTGCGCAAGCAACTGTCTGGCGTGAAGGAAACCGAACGCCTCCCAGCTGAGGCCTATACGCCGGAATCGAGTGCACGAGTCTATCGAGAGTTGACGACGCGGGCCAGCCGCGTGCTCTCACAAGGTTTCACGGTGATCGTCGACGCCGTGTTTGCACGTTCGGATGAACGGCAGGATATCCATGATCTCGCGAAACGGCTGAAGGTGCCCTTTGCCGGCCTCTTCCTCGTTGCAGATTTGCGCAGCCGGCAGGAGCGGATTCACCATCGAGTCGCCGATGCGTCCGATGCAACGGTCGGGGTTGCCGAGGATCAGGAACACTACGATATCGGCGGTCTCGATTGGCTCCAGGTCGATGCGTCAGGCACGGCTGAGACGACATTGGACCGAAGCCTTTCATTGCTCCGGGCCAGCGCCTAAGCCCGACGGGATGGTGCTCCTTGGCCGCAACATGCGGCGATCACGTGTGCACGTAGTCGCCCGGCGCGTCTCCGAGATCATTCGAACGATCTGTCCCGAGTTGCGGCGGCGCGCCCGGCGCTCCCGACTGCTGTCCGAGCCATGCTGTCCAGGCCGGCCACCACGATCCCTCCAGCTTTGGAGAGCTGCTCTGCCACTCGTCCGGCCCGAGATAAGGAGCGTCGGCAGCCTTGGTCCGCATCTGATGGGAGCGCCCCTGCTCGCCCGGCGGCGACACGATGCCGGCATTGTGGCCGCCGCTCGCGAGCACGAAAGTGACGTCAGCATCAACCTCGTAATGGACCTTGTACGTCGATTTCCAAGGCGCAACGTGATCACGCAGCGTCCCGACGACGAACATCGGCGTGTGGATATCGGAGAGCGAAACAGGCTTCCCCTCGACCCGATACCGCCCCTCGGCGAGATCGTTGTTCAGGAAGAGCTTGCGCAGATATTCGGAGTGCATCCGATACGGCAGCCGCGTCGCATCTGCGTTCCATGCCATCAAGTCGCTCGGGTTTGCGCGCTCGCCGAGAAGATAGTCGCGCGAGACACGAGACCAGATCAGATCGTTGGAGCGCAGCAATTGAAATGCGCCCGCCATCTGGGTGGTATCGAGATATCCACGCTCCCACATCATGTCTTCGAGAAAGGCGACCTGGCTTTCATTGATGAAGAGCGTCAGCTCTCCCGCTTCCGTGAAATCGGTCTGGGCCGCAAACAGCGTGATTGTCTTCAGACGCTGGTCGCCATCCCGTGCCATGGCTGCCGCCGTGATCGAAAGAAGCGTTCCCCCGAGACAATAGCCTGCGGCATGGACCGGCGTATTCGGAATGATCGTTCCGATCATGTCCAGGGCAGCCATGACGCCCAGCGAGCGGTAGTCGTCAAACGCAAGATCCCGGTCTTCCGCTCCGGGGTTTCGCCAGGAGATCATGAAAACCGTAAAGCCCTGGTCGGTCAGGTATCGGACCAGCGAATTGTGCGGCGACAGATCCAGGATGTAATACTTCATGATCCAAGCCGGTACGATCAGGACCGGCTCTGGTCGCACCTTCTCGGTCGTCGGCATGTATTGAATCAGCTCAATCAACTGATTGCGAAGCACAACCTTGCCCGGTGCGGTCGCGACAGTCTTGCCGACGACGAACTCACCATTGCTCGATATCTTTCCCGGCTGCATCACCTGCATGATATCGGCGAGCCAGTTCTGCCAGCCGAAGATCAGGTTCTCGCCACCGCTTTGAAACGTCCTTTCCAGAACTTCCGGGTTGGTCGCTGCAAAGTTCGATGGCGCTAAAATGTCGAGCAGTTGACGAATTGAAAAGTCAACGACGGCTTCGTTGGCGGGGTCGACACCACGAATGCCGGTGGTCGCCTTGTGCCACCAATCTTCTCCGAGCAGGAACGCCTGGGCGAACAAGTTGAACGGTTGGGCCGTCCATTGCGGCTTGGAAAAGCGATGATCGTTGGCCTGCGGCCTGATCAGATCCCAAGGACCGCGATTGGGATCCGCAAAATGCAATGACCGTTCGGCAACCAGCTTCGCGCCGTTCCAGGCGTCTCGGACGATCTCGATTTGACGCTGAGGCGCAGCCGCCAGATGGCAAACCCAATCCAGATACGCCATCGACAGAGCAGCCGGCGATATCCCCGCGGTGAGTCGAGCCAGCATCGCGCTGAACGCCTTGTCCAGCTCGTGGTCCTCGCGCCGAAATGCCCCGGAGCCCGCGTCGGCTTCCTGACAGAGCGACCTTGCGTTCGATGCAGCGAGCCCCCCCGCCGGCTTCAAAGAGGTCTCTACGGAGACAACGGCCTTGCTCCGGTCGTTGTCGGTTGTTCTCTCACGCTCCCGCGCCTCGAGACGCGACACACCCGCACTCTTCAGTTTCGCCACCGTTGCCCCATAAGATTCACGCTGGCATCAATCAGGCGTTGCCCGTGCTTGAAGAGTCGATCGCAATCCCGCCTGACGAAATCAATCTGATGCCGTCCACATTCCTGAACCATCGCCTGGATTCCCGTCACGGAATGCACGCCAGCCAGCTTCGACACGAACTCGGCCAGCAGATGCGTCTCCGTGCGCGCGCGATCCAGCACTTCGTTGCTGGCAAACAGAACCTCCTCCATGACGATCTGCTGCGAACCAACTAGCAGCTCAAGTGCGTGCTTGTTGGAGAGAGCGACACGTTCGGACAGTTCGGCCGTTTCGTCGGCCAGGATCTTGGTCCCGGAGAACTCGGACATAGGCACCTCTCCTCGCGCTGGATCAGATTGCCTTATAGCTGCAATTCAATGCCAAGACCTTGAGCTGCGTCAATGACGGCGGCGGCATCTCCTTTGACCTGCGTCAATTCAAGACCGTCGCAGCGGGTTACTTTTTCTTAGCTTTTGACATTGGAGTTCGCCATGCGCGCCCATCAGATCATGACCCGTCCCGTCATCACTGTCACCCCTGACACTTCCATCGTGGACGCGGCAAATATCATGCTTCAACGGCACGTCAGCGGCCTTCCAGTGGTCGACCCCGGCGGGAAGCTGGTGGGCGTCGTCTCGGAAGGCGATTTCATTCGCCGAACGGAGATCGGCACTGGGCGAAAGCGCGGCCGCTGGCTGCGATTCATTCTCGGGCCCGGAAAGTCGGCCGCCGACTTCGTCCACGAGCATGGTCGCAAAGTGTCAGAGGTGATGACCAAGTCTCCCTTGACGATCACCGAAGACGCCGCGCTGGCTGAGATCGTGGAACTGATGGAAAAGAACCACGTGAAGCGGTTGCCCGTGGTCAAGGGAGACCGGGTGATCGGCATCGTGTCACGGGCGAACCTGCTGCAAGCGGTTGCCGCGCTCGGGCGGCAGGTTCCAGATCCAACGGCCGACGACGATCACATCCGCAACCGCGTGATCGACGCCCTCGAGAAGAACGACTGGTGCCCGTTCGGATTGTCCGTCATCGTCAAGGACGGTATCGTTCATCTGAGCGGCGTCATTACCGAAGAGCGGTCGCGGCAGGCGGCGATCGTTGCCACCGAGAACATCTCTGGCGTCAAGAAGGTGCATGATCATCTGTGCTGGATCGACACCATGTCGGGCATGTATCTGAACTCACCGGAAGACGATGAGATGGCCAAAGCCGGCTGATGGCTGCTGAGGACGCTGCCGCTCTTCTTCCGTGTCCGGCACCAGTGACGATGCCTTAGGCTCCCGGATCGTTGCGTCCGAACGCCCCTACCTGACGCAGGGCTTCGATCTCCTGCTCGGTGTACCGAAGCCTGTCGCGCAGAATTGCGGCCGTATGCTCTCCCAGCCGCGGCGCCGCCGTGGGCTCGACGGTCGGTGTGAGCTTCATGGTGATTGCCGGCTCGACGTTGGGTATCGAGCCTGCCGTCGGGTGCGGAATACGACAGGTGCGGTCGCGCATCCGGACCTCGGCCGCGTTGAACGCCTGCTCGACCGTTCGAACGTGTCCAACCGGAACTCCAGCCTGGTTCATCCGGGATATCCAGACATCCATCCGTTCCGCGGCAAGGATGTCGGCGATGAGGCCGCGCAGTTGCGCACGGTTGACCCATCTCGCTCTTCGCGTGGCAAAGCGAGGATCGCTCAGGAGATCCGGACGACCAAGTACCTCCGTTGCCAACCGGCGGTAGAGTCGATCGTTGGCACATGCGATGTAGAGCGGGCCATCTGACGCTTCAAAGACGCCGACCGTCGGAGAGTCGTTCGGCGAATTGCCCGTTCGCGTGGGGTTCACGCCGCTCATCAAATACGCCATTCCGGAGAAGCCCGTCATCGCCAAGGCGATGTCGAACAGCGCCACTTCGACGTGCTGCCCGCGACCGAGCCGCTGCCGGGCGGCAAGTGCCAGCAGGATGGCATTGCAGGCGGACATGCCGGTGGCCAGATCAACGATCGGAGGACCGGTCCGCACCGGCGGACCGTCGGCGAAACCGTTGAGGGACATGAACCCGCTTTCCGCCTGGGTGATTGGATCGAACCCTGATCGCCACGCGAATGGACCTGAGCGTCCGTAGGCCGAGATCGAGCAATAGATCAGCCCGGGATTGGTGCTGGACAGTGTTTGATAGTCCAGCCCGAACCTCTCCATGACGGACGACGAGAAATTCTCCACGACGATGTCGGCCTTGGCGATCAGCGCACGAGCGACGTCTCTGGCCTGCGGTATCGTGAGATCCAACACCATACCGCGCTTGTTCCGGTTGAGGCTGAGGAACGCCGCGCTCTCTCCGCCGAGCTCGGCGTGCTCGTATGCGCGGGTATCGTCTCCCGTGAGCGGCTGCTCGATCTTGATCACCTCGGCGCCGAAATCGGCCAGCGTCTGTGTACACGCCGGCCCTGCGACAACGCGCGTGAAGTCGATCACCAGCAGACCCGCCAGCGCGGTTGGCGCGTCAGGCGGCCGTGGCGCACGCTCTGGCAGGGTGACCTCGGCCGGCATCCCAGAGTCCTTCCCGCTGCTTTGATCGTCTGAAGCGATCTTCCGTTAACTGCCGGGCGCGGCTTGTCTCCAACGTCCGACAACGCATGGTTAGCTCAACGACAGCCGCAAAAAAAGGCCCGGGTCGGAGCTGTCGGACCGGCTTAATTCTGCTGCAGCGCAATGCAATCCGCATAAGGCGTCGGTCGACAGCTCACCGGCCGATCATCTTGCGCCAATAGAGCGAGTTCCCCCAGGCCCAGGGCCGGCCCGGTTGGAACAACACATATCCGCACCGAATGAAATTGTTCGCGGAGACGATGTTGCAGGTCGTGTCCGAAACGATGCAATCCAGGCCCGAGCGACGCGCGCGCAGTTCGATCGCACGCATCAGCCGCCGCTGCAGGCCGTAACCACAGCGCTCTTGGAGAACACCAACCCTCGAAAGATAGGCTATGCCTTTGCCGAGGGATGACGGCACCATTCCGGCAAAGGCGACGGGCCGTCCGAGCTCGGTCGATATCCACCATTGTCCGCTCTCGAAATCGGGCAGAGGCGCGCAATCGAGGAATGTGCGCGCATGGAGCTCCTTCAAGGTGTCGAGGACGTCAGGCTCGCAAGCGTCGACCTCCCTGATGCGGAAGCGGCGGCCTCGCCGTGAGATCCTGGCTGGCACGGCATCACCTTCCGAGCACGACTTTGATGCCGAGCCAGATCGCACCGATCAGACCGGTCGCGATGACCGTGATGACGGCCTTGAACGTATAGCTCTGAGCCTGCTCCACGCTCTTGCGCCAGCGCCGCAGGTGCTGGAAATCGGCTCTCAGCTCGGTGATCGTCTTCGACATGGTCAAGTCCGGTATCATGGATGATGAATGCGAGGTTGGTGATCGTCACGAGATCGCATCGGCGGCTGCGATCATCACCAGGCCGATCAGGGCGAGCGCGATGAGATAGGCGGTCATCTTCCCCTCTCTCCTGGGCGAAGGAAAAGTGCGGCAGATCGCAGCCGAACGCGCGATCGTTTCAGGCGCGAACCCTATCCCTCGGCTCAAACAAGGGACCGCTGCGGGCGGAGCGACGGTCGCCACGCCCACGCGCCGGCCCGTTCGCGCGGGCCAGCGAGTAACCGGATGTTCGAAGTTGTCTTCGCGCCGGCGCGCGATGAATTGCCGGCGATCATGGTCGACAGCCGATGCCGGCCTGCGCTGCTCACGTCAAATGCCCGTGGACAACCCGACATCATCTTTTCGGAAAATTCGATAATAACACTATGCCGGTGATTTGCCCGACGTGTCAAATTTGATCGAAATGCAGCAGTCAGGCCTTGCGATTTCGATAACCGCCGCTCCAAATCCGGTCCGAGCGAACAAAAAGCCCGCTGCCGAGTTCGCGGCGCGGGCTCTATGATTTCTTCGACGATGGCAAAATGCGCCTGATTTGCCCGACGTGTCAAGCGCAGATAGTTGCGCCGGCCGGCAACGCAACTTCAGCCCGTCGGGCGCGGCCGGCGGAGGAGATCTTCTGATGTATGTCGTTGCGGTCGTGCTCGCCGGCTTGTCCGCCCTGTTCTATGTGGCGAGCCAGCACCAGCTCGGAGCGGTCGGCGCCGATGTCTGTCAATATGGCAGCCTGTTCTGCGACAAGCCGCACTACATGATGACGGGCGCGTTGCTGGCCGCCCTCTGGGGCAAGTTCGTGAGCATGCGCTGACACGAGCCGGCGCGAAGCTTCGATCAACCCGTCAGTTCTTGATCGCGTAGAGCGGCGTTCTCACCGTCAGCTGGTAGACCGGCTTCGGCGCCCAGGCGATCTGCGCGGTGATGCCGAACAGCCGGTTGTCGTCATCGTCCATGCGGTCGAGATCCAGCCTGACCAGCGGCTGCGTGTAGGGCGCGATCGGCGTGACAGCAAGCAGCTGCGCACCGCCGAACGACTGGAGGCCGACGCGCGCGGAGACCTTCCAGTTGTTCTCCCACTGATAGAAGCCGCCGACATAGCCCGCCGTCGTGCTGCCGACATGCGCTAGCACTGAGTCGACCTCGACATGGGTATATTGAACGCCGGCGAGCCAGCCTTTCATCTCATCCGGATCGAGCGCGTATTTGGCTTCGATGACGGTGTTGAACGAGGTCGTCGCCAACGGCGCGTCCGGCACCGACCTGGTCAGCGTCGACTGCAAGGTGAGCGTCGGAAGCGCGCCGCCGTTCTGCTGATAGACATCGGCCTGGAAGCCGAGGAACCAGCTCGTGACCGCCACGTCGGACCAGCCGGACAGGCCGTTGTACGACGTGCTGCCGGTGAAGCCCGCGTAGAGCGACAACGCGTCGCCGAGATCGACCGTGAGCGGGACGTCGACGCCAAGGCCCTGGTTGGTCGGAGCCGACAGTTGCGGCCGTCCTGGCAAGGCTGGACGGTCGAGCAGCTTGCGCAAGGTGGCGAGCTGCGACAGCGTCCCGAACAGGGAGGTGTCGCCAAGGCCCGTCGACAATGCTCCGCCGGGCACATAGGCGTAGTTCGTGCGGAAATCGATGTAGACGTTGGCAAGGCCCGGCGCCGCCGCGTCCGCCTCATCGTCCTTGGCAAGGGCGCCGCCGCTCGTCACCAGCGCCGCGCCCGAGACAAGAGCGAATATCCGCCGCTGCGCCCGACCGCCGCGCAGCCGCCATTTCTCGTCTGCCATGAGACTTCCCCCGGAGACCGAAAATACGCCGGTCCGGCGCGATCCTTCAAGTGCGGATCGCGCGAGGCCCACCAGGTCAGGGGAAAGCTGCCGCGGTTCTCATGCCGACGACGCCGGCTTCGCGCCTGCGGCTCGCGCGGCCATGACCTGCCGCAGCACGCGCGACAGCTCGTCGACCGAGTAAGGCTTCTGGATCAGGCTGAAACCGTGACGGTCGCCGTCGGCGAGGACATGGCTGTAGCCGCTGTTGAGCACGATCGGGATCATCGGCAGCCGCCGGCGGATTTCCTGGCCGAGCGTCACCCCGTCCATGCCGGGCATCACGACGTCGCTGAGCACGAGGTCGAAGCTCTCGGGATCCTCGTCGATCATCCGCAGCGCATCCGTTCCGCTGCGCGCGAGCACCGTTCGGTAGCCGAGATCCTCGAGCAACTGCGTGGAGAACTCGCCGATTTCCGGATTGTCCTCGACGACCAGCACATTCCAGCGCGCGGCGAGCTGTTCGGGACCCTGCTCGCTCCGCTCGCGCGGTCCCAGCTGCTTGTGCGTCAGCGGGAGCAACAATGTCAGCTTCGTGCCCTTGCCGAGCTCACTGTCGACCAGCACCCGTCCGCCGGACTGATGAACGAAGCCGTAGACCTGAGACAGGCCGAGGCCGGTGCCGCGCCCAACCCCTTTGGTGGTGAAAAACGGCTCGAAGATCCGGTCGATCTGATCTGGAGGAATGCCGGATCCGGTGTCGCTGACGGCAATGGAGACGAACGACGACTGCCCGGGCCGACCGTCCTCTCGGACGATCTCGCCGCGAATGGTCAGGACGCCCTGCCCCTCCATCGCATCACGCGCATTGGCGACGAGGTTCACGAGCGCTGTCTCGAACTGATTGATGTCGACGTCGACCGGAAGCGGCCGCAATGCGAGGTCGAGTTCGATCACGGCCGGCGCTCCGAGGACGGTCTGCAGCATCTCTTCGATCCGCTCGATATGCCCCGCGGCATCGAAGACGCGGCGCTCCATCGGCGTCCGCCGCGCGAAGGCGAGCAACTGTCCGGTGAGCTTGGCGGCGCGATCCGCCGTGTCCGAGATCGCATCCACGTAGCGCCGCATGCGCTCCGGGGACAGCTGGCGCCGGCGCAACAGGTCGGCCGACGACCGGATCACGGTCAGCAGATTGTTAAAGTCGTGCGCGACGCCGCCGGTGAGCTGGCCGATCGCCTCCATCTTCTGGGCCTGGCGGAATGCTTCCTCCGCCTTGCGCCGTTCGGTCAGCTCGACCGCCTCGGGCACGATGGCGGCCACCTGTCCGGTCTCGTCCCGCACCGGCCGCATCTGGAAGTCGAACCAGCGCGAGCCGCCGACCGGCAGTTCGAGCTGCAGCTCCTGGCGCGCCCCGTCGCCGCGAGCGACGGCGTCGACCAGGGATCTGATCACCTCGGGCATGCCGGGCGTACCCGCAAACCACGGCGTCTCCCAGAATGGCAGCCCCGCGACCTCGTGCAGCGGCGCAGCGATCGCTTCGAGCGAGGTCGCATTGGCGTCCAGAAGCGTCCCATCGGACGAGAGCAGCGCTTGGAACGTGTAGCTCGCCTCGAAGATCGTCCGCAGCCGCGCCTCCTTGGCCTGCAGCTCCGCGGTACGCTCGGAGACCTGCGTCTCCAGACGCTCGTTCAGCTCACGCAGCGCGATCTCGGCCTCGTGCCGCACCCGCGACAGATCGATATTGGCGCGCACCCGCGCCAGCAGCTCGCGCGCGCTGAACGGCTTGGTGAGATAGTCGCTCGCCCCGGCATCAAGCCCCTCGACCTTGGCCTCCTCTCCGGCGCGCGCCGACAGCATGACCACAGGAATGTCGCGAAGCTGCGCATCGCTACGCAGCGCTTTCAGCAGGCCGAAGCCGTCGAGCCCCGGCATCATGACGTCGGTCAGCACGAGATCGGGGCGGCGCTGTCGGACGGCCTCCAGGGCCGCCATGCCATCGCTGACCGCCTCCACGTCATAATCCTCGCCGAGCAGACGGCGGACGTAGTCGCGCATATCAGGATTGTCGTCCGCGAGCACCACGCGATCACGGGCCGATGCCGTCGCGGAGCGAACTCCCAGGTCGTCGGATGATGACGGGTGAGGAAGCTCGAACGGCACACCGCCGTTCAACCACCCGAGCGCCTCCTCGATGTAGGCTTCGGCACGGACGTTGGTAACGGCCAGGACACGGGAAGGTCCGATCTGGCCCGCTGGCAGATGCGCCGAGCCTAGCGGAATGCGCACGGTGAAAACCGAGCCGCGGCCGAGCTCGCTGTCTACAGCGATCTCCCCTCCATGAAGCCTCACCAGCTCCTGAACGAGAGCGAGACCGATGCCGCTGCCCTCGAAGGATCGGCCGCGCGCGCCTTCGATGCGACGGAACCGTTCGAACAGGTGCGGCAGTTCACTGGGCGGGATGCCGGTGCCGGTGTCGCGAACCCTGAGCTCGGCATGATTGCCGTCAGTGGACAAGCCGATCGACACCGCGATTTCACCTTCGAAGGTGAACTTGAACGCATTCGACACCAGATTGAGAACGATCTTCTCCCACATGTCGCGGTCGACATACACCGGCTCGGACAGGGGCGTGGGGTCGATGGTGAGACGCAGGCCGGCAGGATCCGTCGCCGAGCGGAAGTTGGATACGAGCTCGGCCGTGAAAACCGCAAGATCGATCGGCTCGAAGTGCGCGGTCATGCGGCCGGCCTCGATGCGCGAGAAGTCGAGCAGCGTGTTGACGAGCTTCAACAGGCGAATGCCGTTGCGGTGGATCAGGCTGAGGACGGATCGCGCGTCGGAGGTGAGTTGGGCCTCGTCGCGGCCGAGCAGGTCTTCCAGCGGGCTCAACATCAGCGTCAGCGGCGTGCGAAACTCGTGGCTGATGTTGGAAAAGAACGTCGTCTTGGCGCGGTCGATTTCGGCCAGCGCTTCCGCCCGACGCCGCTCTGCCTGATAGGCCCCGCCATTGCTGACGGCCGCTGCAATCTGCCCCGCGACGAGGTTCAGGAAGCGGGCATAGCTCTCGTCGTAGAGACGGAACGGATTGAGACCTGCGATGAGGAATCCGCCCCGTCCGGCTTCCCCCGACGCGGGCAGCGGAAGCACAACGGCGTGCTGTGGCGGCTGACGCCATCCGCCGGTCGGAAAGCTGAGGCCGAACCGCCGCGGAAGGTCACGAACCAGCACCGCATCCTGCAGCTTCAGCGCTTCAGCCAGAGGCCACGTTCCCTCCGGCTGAATTCTCAGCCTCGGCTGAACGGCAGGATGATCGCGGTCGATGCCGGTCAGGGCCTCCAGTCGCGCCGCCTCGCCGTCCGGGTCGGTCATGTAGATCATTGCGAACGGCAGGTCGCGCGACTCCCGCGCCAAGGCGTCCGCGCAGCTTGCGCAGGCCTGATCGATGCTGCGGGCCCCGGCCCCGGCATTTGCCAGTTCGCGCAGCAACGACAGCTGGCGCTCGCTGATCACGCGCTGAGTGTCATCGGTGTTCGCGCAGAAGATTCCTCCGGGTGATCCATCGTCGTCCGGAATGGGACTGTAGGAAAATGTGTAGTACGTCTCCTCGGGAAAGCCGTTGCGCTCCATGATCAGGAGTTGCGCCTCGACATAGGTGCCCTGATCACCGCCGCCGGCCTTGGCCAGCAACGGACCGATGTCCTCCCAGATCTCGTGCCAGACTGCAGAGATCGGTCGGCCGAGAGCCCACGGATGTTTGCCGCCGATGATGGTCTTGTAAGCATCGTTGTAGAGATAGATCAGCTCCCTGCCCCAACCGATCCAGATCGGCTGTTGGGATGTCAACATGATCCTGACGGCCGTCTTCAGGCTCTGCGGCCAACGCGCCGGCGGTCCGATCGAGGTGCTCTCCCAATCGAACCGCAACATCAGTCCGGCCAGCTCACTGCCTCCGGAAAAAAGCCTCTCGCGCTCGGCCATGCCGAGCTCCTGATCGTGCCCTGTTTGTCGCTGGTCCGGCACGCGCTCCCCCTGGTCGAAATCCGACGTGATCTGGAACGCTGGTAATCTCCTCCGGTTCCGGAGCCGGGAACAAAAAGGGGTCGTGCGACTTCGAGAGACATACACCGCCGGGGGAGCGCTGCCATGGCCACGACCATCGGATCTGAACCGAACAAGCCGAAACGGTCGCTCTGGAGCGTATTCCGGCTGTTGGGTCCAGGTCTCGTGACCGGTGCCGCCGACGACGATCCGTCGGGAATAGCGACGTACTCCCAGGCCGGCGCGCAGTTCGGCTACGGGCTGTTGTGGACGGTCTTTCTGACAGCGCCTTTCATGATCGCGATCCAGCTGGTGAGCGCGCGCATTGGCCGTGTCACCGGCAAAGGGCTGGCGGCCAACATCACCGCGCTTGCGCCACGCGGCATCGTCTTCGGCCTCGTCGCGCTCCTGGTCGGCGCCAACACCTTCAACATCGCAGCCGACATTGCGGCGATGGCGGAGTCGCTGTCGCTGGTGATCGGCGGTCTCAATCATGAGCACGCGCTGATCTTCGCCGCCGGCTCGACGCTGCTCCAAGTATTCCTGCCCTACCGCCGCTACGCACCCTTCATCAAGGTGCTGACCCTCAGCCTGTTCGCCTACGTCGCGACCGCCTTGATGGTCAAAGTGCCCTGGAGCACGGCGCTGCTCGCGGCGGTTTGGCCCAGCTTCTCGACGGAGGCCAACTATCTGCTGACGGTGGTGGCTGTGCTCGGCACCACCATCAGCCCCTACCTGTTCTTCTGGCAGGCCTCGCAGGAGGTCGAGGAGATGAACCAGGGCAAGGTCGACCGTCCCTTGCGCGAGCTGTCGAAGAAGGACCACCCCGACCTCCGACGGATCAGGATCGACACCACGATCGGCATGATCTTCTCGAACGCGATCGCGTTCTTCATCATCGTGACGACCGCCACGGTGCTGCACGCGCATGGCATCACCAGGATCGACTCGGCGACGCAGGCGGCCGAAGCCCTACGCCCGCTCGCGGGCGACTTCACCTTCCTGTTGTTCGCGCTCGGCATCATCGGGACCGGCATGCTGGCGATCCCGGTGCTGGCGGGCTCGGCGGCATACGCCGTCGCCGAGATCTTCGGCTGGCACGCGACCCTGGAGGCCAAGCCGGACGAGGCGGTCGGCTTCTACAGCATCATCGCTGCCGCCACGATCATCGGCTTCGGGCTCGGCTTCACCGGCATCGACCCGATCCATATGCTGGTGTGGAGCGCCGTGCTCAACGGCATCGCCGCTGTGCCGATCATGGCGATGATGATGGTGATCGTGTCCAATCCCAGGCTGATGGGCCGCTTCCGCGGACGGACCTGGCTGATCGCCCTGGGGTGGATGGGGACAGGTATCATGGCCATCGCCGTGCTGGCGCTGCTTTGGTCATTCGTCACGGGCCGCGCCTAGCGGCCATCGCATTTTCCTTTGCGTGGGCTGCAACGCAGTTGCACAACGTCATTGGTGCAATGCGGAACGTAAACTGTGTTAACAGTCCCGTTCCCGCCATCCCGCCGCGATTGATGCCGATCAACGCCGGGCGCGCTCCGGTATGGCGGTGCTCGAACAAAGGACCTCGGAGACTGCCTTGACCCAGCCGCAACGCATGAGCGCATCGACGCTACCCCCCTATTCTCCGCGCGGACTCGCGCTGCTGCGCGATCCGCTGCTCAACAAGGGCACCGGCTTTACCGAGCAGGAGCGCGATGCGCTCGGCCTGCGCGGCTTCCTGCCCGCCGGGGTCATGTCGATGGAGGCCCAGGCCGAGCGGATCCTGGTCAATCTTCGCAGCCTGTCCAGCGACCTCGAGAAGTACGTCGCACTGAACGCACTGCATGACCGCAACGAAGCGCTGTTCTTCCGGGTGGTCTGCGACAACATCGACGAGATCCAGCCGCTGATCTACACGCCGACCGTCGGCCTCGCCTGCCAGAAATACGGTCTGATCTTCCAGCGTCCGCGCGGCCTGTTCATCTCGGCCAACGACCGCGGCCGGATCGCGGAGATCCTCGCCAACTGGCCATATCGCGCCAAGCTGATCGTCGTCACCGACGGTGAGCGCATTCTCGGGCTCGGCGATCTCGGCGCCAACGGCATGGGCATTCCGGTCGGCAAGCTGTCGCTGTACTCGGCCTGCGCCGGCATCCATCCGGAAGAGTGCCTGCCCGTCATGCTCGATGTCGGCACCAACAACGAAGAGCTTCTGGCCGACCCCTACTACATTGGGCTGCGCCAGAAGCGCCTTACGGGCGAAGCTTACGACACGTTCGTCGACGAGTTCATGACCGCGGCCCGCGCCGCCTTCCCGGGCGTGCTGATCCAGTTCGAGGACTTCGCCAACCACGCCGCATTCAAGCTGCTGCACAAATATCGCGACGACGCCTGCGTCTTCAACGACGACATCCAGGGCACGGCGGCGGTGGCGCTTGCCGGCCTGTTTTCGGCGCTGCGCATCACCGGCGGCAAGCTCCGCGACCAGACGGTGCTGTTCCTCGGGGCCGGCGAGGCGGCCACCGGCATCGCGGATCTCGTCGTCTCCGCCATGATGGCCGAGGGCCTGTCCGAAGCAGAGGCGCTGCGGCGCAACTGGCTGACGGACTCGCGCGGCCTCGTCATCAAGGGGCGAGAGAACCTGCACGGCCACAAGCTGCGCTATGCGCACGACCAGGCGCCGATCGCAGACTTCCTGACCTCGATCAGGACGCTGAAGCCGACCGCGATCATCGGCGTGGCGGCCGTCGGCGGCGCCTTCACGCCAGAAGTGCTGCAGGCCATGGCCGAGCTGAACGAGCGACCCATCATCTTCGCGCTCTCCAACCCGACCTCGAAGGCGGAATGCTCCGCGGAGTCGGCCTATCGCTATACCCAGGGCCGCGCGCTGTTCGCCTGCGGCAGCCCCTACGATCCGGTCAAGCTCGACGGCAAGACCTTCGTGCCGCGCCAGGGCAACAACTCCTACATCTTTCCCGGCGTCGGCCTGGGTGCCATCGCCAGCGGCGCGCGGCTGGTGACCGACGAGATGTTCATGGCCGCCGCGCATACCCTGGCGAACTGCGTCACCGGCGCCGATCTTGAGCAGGGCAGCCTTTACCCGGCGCTGCCGCGCATCCGCGAGGTGTCTGCCCATATCGGCGCCGCGGTGGCCGGCGTTGCCTATCAGAACGGGCTCGCCACAGGGCCTGCGCCGAACGATCTGCTCGGCTTCGTCGAGTCGAAGATGTACGACGCCCGCTACTGAGCCCGAGATCGCGGATGCCTCGGGCTCACCGAGGTCGAGTGAGGAGGCATCCGCTCTATTGATCTGGAACGATCGCATTGGTCGGCGTGGGCCGGTCCGTGATCTGCTGACCGAACAGACTGGCGACCAGTTCGACGGCGACGCGCGCGGTCTTGCCGCGCTCGTCGAGGAACGGGTTGAGCTCGACGATGTCGACCGAACGGACCAGGCCGGAATCATGCAGCATCTCCATGATGAGATGCGCCTCGCGATAGGTCGCGCCGCCCGGTACGGTCGTGCCGACGCCGGGGGCGACCTCGGGATCGAGGAAGTCGACATCGAAGCTCACATGCAGGACGCCGTTCCGCGCACGAACCTTGTCGAGGATCCGGCGCATAAGCACGCCGACGCCGAATTCGTCGATGGCGCGCATGTCGGCGATGCTGATACGCCGGAGACGCAGCAGTTCCTTTTCCGCTCTGTCGATCGAGCGGATGCCGAACAGCTCCAACTGATCTGGGGTGATGGACGTGCGTGCCTCGTCGCCGAGCAGACCATCGAGACCCGGCTCGCCGCACAAGAACGCGGCGGACATGCCGTGCATGTTCGCCGTGATGGTGGTTTCAGGCGTGTTGTAGTCGGCATGTGCGTCGAGCCAGAGCACGAACAGCTCCCGCCCGATCTCGTGGCAATGGCGCGCGATCCCGTTCACAGACCCCATCGACAGCGAATGGTCGCCGCCGAGGAACACCGGGATGGCGCCGGTCTGCGCCAGCTCTTGACTGCGACGCGCCAGCACCCGCGACCAGCGCTGGATCTGGCGATAGTGCTTGGCCTTCATCGGGGGCTCGTCAACCTGCTCCGTCATGTCGGCGATGCCGACATCGCCGTAGTCGGTGACGTCGAGCCCGAGGCTTTCCAGCACGGTGACGAGACCTGCGGTGCGCAGCGCAGCAGGCCCCATCAGCGTACCGCGGACCGACGCGCCGAGATCGATCGGCGCACCAAGGACGGCGATGCGATGTGGCGCTGTAAGGTCTGGAGAAGCCAAGACGGAATCCTTTCATCGACGGCCGGTCGCCCAGCGTAGCGCGATTTTGCACCGCATGCTTCGCCAGCGACGTCTCGGTCCATGGGAACCAATCGCATCAGCCGGCATTTTCAGGAGCACTACATTCGCCCTCGGCCGAATCGCGTCGGCACGGGGGTGCCAATCCGACGAGCCGCGGCAAGAAGGCAACGACAGTGAACAGCGAAACGTTCGAAACACCTCCACAGCCGGGCGTTGCCGAACGCGCGCTCGACACCGCGACGGACATGTCACACACACTCGGCGAGGTGGTGGGCACGCTGGGTGCGGCCGTCGACCGACTGAGCGAAGCGGCGAGGGCCGCGCGGCGGCCCGGAACCGCCCTGTCGACCATCAGCGCGATCACCCGCGAGGCGCCGCTCGCGAGCCTGTTCGTCGCCTTCCTGCTCGGGGTCACCGTCGCACGCCGGCGTTGAGGAGCGGTGGTCAGAACAGCCGCGGCCCGCGCCGGTCGAGCTGTGATTCCCATGTCAGCAGCGTGGCCGCGATGGTCATGATCGCGATCCCGGCGACACTGATCAGCAGCTGCATCGCCAGCCCGCTCGCCACGTCGGTCAGAATGACCTGGCCGAGGAAGGCCAGCAGCACACCCTGGCAATAGATCGGGAGCGAGTTCTCGCCGCACCTGATCATGGCCGTCATCAGCGGACGAATCGGCCCCTTCCAGTCCCGCGGCGCCAGCCGCGACACCACGAAGGCAAGCGCCAGGAAGTGCAAGAGCCGCACTGGCGCCAGGTGGCTCTTGTAGATCGGATAGATCAGGCCGCTGATGGCCGACGGGATCAGGTTCTCGAGACTCTTGAACTCCCAGCTGAGCGCCATCAACAGGCTGAACGCGAGATAGGTGATCGCCACGATCAACAGCGCTCGCGAGTCGAGGAGCGGACGCAGGCGCGTGGTGCCGGCACAGCCGTACCAGGCGCCGATCACGAACAGGAACTGCCAGGCGAACGGATTGAAATACAGTTCGCCGCTCGGCCACGCCGGCACCTGCCAGCTGAACAGCTGAACCATCATGTAGAGCAGGAATGAAAGCACCAGCGTCAACGTCGCGCTGGTGATCATCAGCCACAGGATGACGGGAAAGCAGATGTGCAGGATTGCGAACGTCAGCAGGATGTCGGTGTTGACGGGCGCGAATTGCAGCAGCGCCACATGCACCAGCGTGGGCCCGGGCTCGCGAAAGAAGAAGCCGGTGTTGGTCTCGTCGACGAAGCGCGTGCCGCCGCCGATCACCCAGACCAGCGCCGCATAGGCGAGCAGCAGCACCAGGAACGCCGCATAGATCTCCCAGGCGCGCCGCAGCGCCCGCACCACCGTGGTCGCCCAGCCCTGCTTCGGCAGCGCTCCGCCATAGGCGAGCATGCAGGTGTAGCCGGAGACGAAGACGAACACCTCGGAGGTGTCGCTGAAGCCGTAATTGCGCAGCGTCAGCCACGCCAGCGAATTGTCCGGAACATGATCGATGAAGATGAACCAGAGGGCGAGCCCCCGGAACGCGTCGACCCGGAGGTCACGACCTCCGTTCCCGTTGCCGGCTGCCACGCTATCTGTCTTCGCCAGCTCTTGATCATCGGCAAGCAAGATGGACCTCGTCTCGGGATGGCGGACCAACATCGACTCCGGCATGTCGTGCCTTGATATCTCCTGCCGGCCATCGATCGGAACTCGAATCCGCCACACGCGTCGTCCGCCCTTCTGGCAGATTTCGGGCCCTTGAACGCAGCCCCCGTCTGCGTCTTCAGGCTGCCCCGCGATTTCCGCCGATTGTGCACGGCCGATATCCGCATCGGAAAAGTGTGCACGGAAGCCGGGCACCTGCGGAACATTGTCGGCATGGTGGTGTTAACCCTCTAACCACCGCGGAGCTGGCAATTGTTCCAGTCCCGTATTTGCCCGGATTGATTGTAGATTGGTTAGACATTGACTTTGAGTGGAAGTGTTGACAGGGGGGGTTCCGTGATCCACCGAGGTGTTCAATATACCGTCGTGGCGACTGCTGAACCGGACATTTGGGAATGGCGGTACGAGTTTGGCGATCAGATCAAGACCGGACGCACCCAGACCAGACTCGCTGCGCTCGCAGCGCGGCGCGTGAAGTCGAAGATCGATGCGGCCCTCCGTGCGGCCCAGACGGGTTCCGTGTCCACGGTAAACGTTGCCGAACGGATCGGCAGGGCGAAGGCCGCATCGCATAGCCTGACCTGACATTCTGTCCTCCGGCAGTCCGGCACGCGCCGGTCGCCTCATCGTCTGTTGAGACAGATCAAGGCATCGATGCCGGCATTTGTCATGTTCAGATGATGGAAACTCTCGTTTTTCGCTGCTCCCAGACGGGATCGAACGTTCAGATCGACTTGGCCGCACCGGTTCTTGCCGACCAGTTCGATGCCTATGAGGCGGCCGCATGCCCAGCATGTGGCGGTACGCATCTCGTCAACAGGCTGAGCGGAAAGATGCTGAGCGACAGGGAGGGCTCGACATGTCCTACGTTGCGGAAGAGTTGACGATCACCGCCTCGACCGACGTGTCTCGCCCGGCCGATATGTCTTGGCTGCGCCGCGCGACCGCGCTCCTGAAGGCAATCGTCAGCCGGATCGACCTGTCCCACTTTCCCAAATCATGCTGTAATTGACGTCGAGATTCATCGACGTGCCGCGCGTGCCTGCGAGACGGAGCCGCCAAGACGCTCCTCTCCGGGGCGAAACATTCCTTCGTGAGCCACCCGCCGTCACTCCGGCGAGGTATGCCACCACCCAACAGACAAAGATCAGGAGTTCCTTGATGCACGCCTCGGTGATGAGAGTTATGGCGATCGCGATCGCGGCTGCGGCATCGACACCGGCCTGGGCCGCCGATCCGGATCACGGCGGAGATCTGGCCCGTCGCTGGTGCGCCTCGTGCCACCTCATCGAGGGGACGCAGAAGCAGGCCAGCGCGGACGTTCCCTCCTTCGCCCAGATTGCTCAGAGAACGGATTTCACGCCGGAGAAGGTCGCGTTTTTCCTGCTCGACCCGCATCCGAAGATGCCAAGCTTCCCGCTCAACCGGCTGGAGGCAGCCGACATCGCCGCCTATATCGGCAGCCTGCGAAAATAGGGCTGGGCTCTTTCGCCCGTCTCGTCCGCTCGCATCCATTCGGCGGCAGCACTGCCGCCGAGTTCCGTCCATGCAGACCGTCGCTCCTGCGACGGCGAGGCTCGCGCTTCAGCTCTTGGGCTCGGTCGCCTTGCTCGCGGCCGACATGATGCTCGCCGTGATCGTCTTCATGTGTTCACCGGCGTTGGTGAACTGGCTGCGCAGGAACTCGGACTGGATCCGCATCGCCTCCTCGAGCTCGGTGGCGTGAACGAGCTTTCGAGCGTGCTCGAAGGCCGTCTTGATGTTCTGCTCGGTAAGAGTGAGCGCCTGCTTGGACATGTCGGCGGCAGGCCCGGGAACTGTGCCGATCGACTTGCCGGCTGCGTCGAAGAACATCTCGAATGCTTTTTCAGCCTGCGAGATGGTCTTTTCGGCCAGGTCCCGCAGTTCAGCGGGCACTTCCAGTTTGGTTTGGGTCATCGTTGCTTCCTCCACGACAGATCCAACTACCACATCCGACTCCCTGCGTCGCCGTACAAATGGATGCGGAGGAAAGCCGCCAGCGGCTGTCAGAATGCGGCTATACGTTGACGCGCAATCTGCAAAGCGTATTCGATCGAAGCGAGGTGACGATCATAGATCCGTCGCGCGCGCTCGTCCGCAACAGGCCCGAGAGCTCTCGCGCATGCTGCAGGGCAAGATCGAGGAGGAGGACAGTTTTTCTCGCATCCTCCCTGACGCTGAATGCACCGACTCGCACGGTGTCCATGAGGCCAGCACCGGCCACCACAACCACCGCCTTCTGCTCAGCGCTCGCAAAGGCGGCCTCAGGAGAGAGTGTCCTCGTGCGAAAGGGAACGATGTTGGTCATTGGCCTTTCCCCTCGGCGGAGGCGGATCTGCATCAAATTTTCAGCATTATACACGTGGCCTTTTACGGAAGGCTTTGAGCGCTCGCATAAGGCATGGCCGCACCGGCCTCAAAGCGAGCGGCGGGATTGACCCGAAAGCAAAGGAAAGGGCGCCGAGTCCGGCGAGTCTTGTCAGCCCCGGTTGCGGCAAGCGCCGCTCAGCCCGAGAAGCGGCGCCGATACTCCGACGGCGACACACCGAGATGCCGCAGGAACGCCCGCCGCATGCGCTCGTCGTCGCCAAAGCCCGCCCGTTTGGCGATTTCGACCACGTTTTCGATCTGGCGGCTTTCGAGTAGGAGGCGCGCCGTCTCGACCCTGAGCGCCTCGACTCCCTGTGCCGGGGTCATGCCGGTGCGGCTGACATAGGTGCGCGCAAAGGTGCGCGGCGTCATGCCGGCTCGCGCGGCCAGCGCCTCGACCCGCAAGTCGCTGGCGATGTTCTCGATGATCCAGGCATGCAGCGCACTGAACCGACCCTCGACGTCGGACGCCTGCGCCGCCAGGACGGTCGAAAACTGACTCTGGCCACCAGGACGTTTCAGAAAGACGACGAGCCGGCGCGCCACGTCGAGCGCGATCGTATGGCCGAAATCCTCCTCGATCATCGCCAGCGCGAGATCGATGCCGGCGCTCACGCCTGCGGATGACCAGACCCGGCCATCCTGCACAAAGATCGCGTCGGGCTCGACCTTCACGTTCGGAAAACTGTCCTGCAGACGGGGGCAGTAGCGCCAATGTGTCGCGGCCCGCCTGCCCTCCAGCGCGCCGACCCAGGCCAGCGCAAAGGCGCCCAGGCAGACGGATGCGATGCGCCGGGCACCGGGGAGCACCTGGCCGATCCACTGCATCACCATCTCGTCCTGCCGCAGCTTCCAGATGCCGGGCCCCCCCGGGATCAGCAGCGTATCGACCTCCTCAGGCTTCAGGGACGAGAGTGGCGCAGTGTCGATCATCAGGCCGACATCGGTCGGCACCAGTCCGCCCTCCTTGGACACGTAGCTCAGCGCATAGCCCGGCCCTGGCAGCTCGATCTCGCTGAGTTCGGCGAACACCTGCGCCGGGCCGGAAACGTCGAGCAACGTCACTCCGGGAAAGGCAAAGATGGCCAGCCGCCTTTCGGCACTATCTCGACGCACCGCAGCACGCCGGGGAGAGTTGGCAGAATTCGAGGGCATATTGTCCTTTAAGCCATCGGAGGACCGCCTGTATAGCTCGACCTTGCAGTGGTGGAGTTCACGCGATGTCGCGCAATTTGGACGGTCGATACAGGACCATCGCCTCGCCCTGGGACGACTACACCGTCTACAGCTTTTCCGACGCGTCGGAGATCGAGCTGCCTGATCGGCAGCCGATCATGGATGCAATGAATTCGATCATTGCAATTAACTGGAAAGCAATCGAACCGCATTGGACCGCGGCCTCGTCGCCATTCACCGGCAAATACGGCCTCGTTCTGGTCTACGATCACGTCGGACTGGTCGCGTTCTCAGTCTATCGCGTGATGACCATCGCGCAGCGGCCGGCCATTTATCGCAGTGGGACCGAAGTATTACCCGCACATCAGGGTCGTGGCCTGTATGGGTTCTTTACGTCGCAGATCCTCAAGCATCACGGCTCGGTCACACCCGGCGAAGAAATTCTTTACGGATGGCGTACGCGCAACCCGATCGTGTGGGCTGCCAACGCCAAGATCTGCGAGAGAGTCGCGCCGTCGCTGCTCGATGAGACGGCGGATGCCGAGTTGCAGGCCGCCTGCGTCGAGATGTGCGCGACGATCTATCCGGGCAAGCCGCTCGAGGTGCCCCGCATGATCATGCGCGGCGCCTACGGACACATCCAGCACATCAGGCAAGACTATCACGGCAGGGCCTCGCTGGTCGAGACCGCGATGTCGCGGATCATCCCGGATTCCGCCGACGCCCTGTTCTCCGTCGGCTATGCGAGGGTGTGATGGCGGCGCTCGGACAACAAGCGGTCGCATCCTCTCCGCTCCGGTTCCTCGATCGCGCCTATGTTGCGTGGGGTACGGTCGCGCTCGCCTACGCCGTCGCCTTCCTGCAGCGGATGTCGCCGCAGACCGTGGGCCTCGACTTCATGCGCGACTTCGGCACCGACGCCTCCGGCGTCGCGATGCTCGCCTCCAGCTACTTCTGGGGCTACACCTTGATGCAGATCCCCGCGGGCGTTCTGGTCGACCGCTACGGTGTGAAGCGCGTCGTGCTGTGCAGCATGACGGCGTCGGTGCTCGGCAGTGCCGCCTTCGCCCTGTCGCCCACCCTGCTCGACGTCTTCGTCGCGCGCGTGGTCGTGGCCTGCGGCGACGCGCTGGTGTTCACGGCGCTGCTGAAGCTCGTCGCGCAGAGCTTTTCCGACCAGCGTTTCGGCTTGATGTCCGGCATCTCCCAGGTGTCGGGCTATGTCGGCGGCGTCCTCGCCACGACCCCGCTCGCCGCTGCGGTCAGCGGCTTCGGCTGGCGCGCCTGCTTTCTCTTCATCGCCTGCGTCGGCGTCGCGAACTTTGCCTGCGCGTTCGCGACCTTGAAATCGGCACCGGCGAACTACACCAGCCGGACGCTGAAGAGCGTCCTGGTCACAAGCTGGCATGCGCTCGGATCGGCCGCGACCTGGGGCTGCGCCATGAGCTTCGCTGCCCATTTCGCGGTCGTGACCACGCTCGCCGGGGTATGGGGCATCCCGATGGTCGCGCATTATTTCGGCATCTCACCTTCGGCGGCCGGCGGTCCCCTGCTCGCTTTCATGGTCGGCAACGCCATCGGATCGGTCTTTCTCGGCCATGCCGCGGACCGGATGCAGTCGCTCAATGCAGCTCTGATCTCCATCACCTTGCTGCGCATGCTGCTCGTCGTGATGCTGTTGCCGGCACTGGCGCACAGCTTCGGCTTCTTCTATGTCGGCGCGGTGTTCGCCGTGCTCGGTCTGGTGGCCGGGGGCACCGTGCCGCTGATCCTGAAAAGCACCAAGCATCTCTACACGGCGGAGCGCATCGGCGTCGGCGCATCGATCAATACGACGGCCGCCGGCATTTTTGCCGGACTGGCTCAGCCGGTGATCGCCTTTGCCATGGTGAGTGCGAGCGGCCTCAACCCCGACATCGGATCAAGCCTGCGCAGTGCCGCCAGCGATTCCGGCTACGCAGCCCTGATCGAAATGCTCGTTCTGATGTCGCTTCCTGGACTCCTTGGGCCGCTGATGATGAGGCGCAAATTGATACTTCGTACTTAAGCATAAGAACAGAGAGGGTCAGTATGTCGCGTTTGTATTTGAGAAGGGACGAAGCCCGATCCGGCCATCAGGCCGGCACCTGGCAAAGTGTCCTGTTTTCGGAATTCGAGGCTCAGATGAGCAGCGAAGCAAGACCCTTTCCGTGCGTATTCGGCGTCGCGGGCTATCGTCACGATCAGCTTCGTTATCTGTTTCTCGACCCCATCGACATCGACGTGCTCGGCCAGCAGCTCGCCTTGTTCGTCTCGGAGAGCCGCTCGCACGGACCCAACACCTCGCTGGTGCTGTTCACGCGCCCGCGCCCGGTCCAGACCATCAACTCTTACTACAAGAAGTTCTGGCACATCCTCGATCAGCTGGCGCGCGTCGACAGCCAGCCGTGGCCCGCCGAAATTCCCGAGACCGTCGATCATCCGATGTGGGAGTTTTCGTTTGCCGGTGAGCCGATCTTCGTCGTCTGCAGCACGCCCGCGCATGTGATGCGGCAAAGCCGCCGCTCGAGCGCATTCATGCTGACCTTCCAGCCGCGCTGGGTGTTCGAACGGATGCTCGGCACGGAGGAGGCGGCCGCCAAGGCCTTCGGCGAGGTGCGCAAACGGCTGGTCCCGTTCGACACGACGGCGCCTTCGCCCCAGCTCGGACGCTACGGCAATCCGGAGGGCCGGGAGTTCAAACAGTACTTCCTCTACGACGACAACCAGCCGCCGCCGGCCTGTCCCTTCCACAAGCTGGCGCAGACCAAGCGATCGTCCATTGCAGACAAGGAGCAGGCCGCATGACCCAGATCATCGCTGGAACGAAGACCAGCTTCGCGATCGATCCCGACATCCTGGCGCTGTTGCCGACGCAGGGCTGCATCGAGCTGCAGCACGATGCGGCCGGCAAGGTTCACGCCTTCCATACCCATCCCGTCGACGAAATCCTCGTCGTGATCCAGGGACGACTCACGTTTCGTTGGGAAGGCGGCGAGCGCATCTGCACGGCCGGCGACAAGATTCTGCTGCCGGCCGGGACGCTGCACGAATCGGAAGCGCTGGACGATGCAATCTATGCGATTGCGACGCGACCTCCCGCAACCATTGCAGGTAATCGGGAGGGATGAGCTCAGGACAGAGGGCGATCGGTCTCCGAAAGGTACTCCGCGGTCAACCGCTCAACCATCTCGATCACCTCGATGCGCTGGCCCGGAGCCAGCTTCAGGAATGCCTTCAGCAGACGAAGGCTTTCCACGGCTTCGCTCGATGGGGCTCCGAGCTTCGTGTGCAGCTCCGCGATGAATGTTGAATTCTTCATCTCGCACCTTTGGCAGGAAACAGTAATGCCAGTCCTTAGCAAACGTGAAGGCCTTGCACGCAAGGTAGATACTGCAGCAATCGAGGCTGAAAGTCTCGGTCTGACGACTGCGACCCTGATCCTCAGGATGGCCCGCCTGGAAATCGACCGTGCGGAACCCGACGAGGTTGAAAGTATGCCAGCGAACAACTCTTGCAGCAAGCCGAACTGACCGGTTGGTTGATTTCGGCGTCACAATTTGAGCCTTCTGGCAGTTTCTGGCTGACGATACCAGTGGAAACGGTCGTTTACCGAACGAGGCGGGGGGGATTACGGCAGCGGTAAGCTTGTCCTCCACATTAGAGGTCTTCTATAGTTTGCTTGGGGGGAAGAATGGGTTGCGGATCTCGCTCGGGATCCGTGCCCACTCCCGCGACACAGCGGCTGCAGGAAGACCATGCGCACTTATTATTTCGATATGAAGGATGGCATTCCGACCAGAGACCGGACCGGCCTGGAATTTGCGACGAGTGCAGGGGCGATCGAGCACAGCCGGGATTTGGCCCGGCGCCTCCGGCACGACCCGCGCATCACCGACCGCCGGCTGTCCATCGTCGTCGTCGACGAATCTGGCGCGGAGGTTCACCGCGAGCCGGTTTATCCGGCTGCAGTGAAAGCCAGCCTGTCCTGATTTTTTCATAGGCGTGCCGGCAGGGACTGCGCGCTGACTGCTTTTTCTACTTTTCGTAGAGGAAACGAAAAGCCGAACAACTCTTGAGTGTGCATATCGGGCACGCGATCGGGCCGCTTCCGCAGCAAGAGCACCTTGAGGGCTAGACGCCCCGCCGGTCCACTCCACCGGCTCTCCCCTTCCCTCGGCCGCCAACGAACGCCGCCGCTGCGCCACCGAGGGCCTATTGCTGCTTCTCCCAGAACGAGAGCAGGCCCTGGGAGGCCGAGCCGCCGATCACGCAAGGGATGCCGACGGCGACCTGCCCCAGCGCGGCGGCCGAGACACAACCGAGCGCAAGGGCGCCGACGCCGAGCTGTCCCCAGAAATCCATGTTGCGCCGGGCGTCAGAGCCCCTGGTCTTCAGCTCCTCGACGGCGGCGACGGCATCCTTGCGGACGGCGCCGAGCTGCACCGTATCGGCGGCCTCAACCACCTCCCTGAGCGGCTCCTTGACCGGTCCCGACTGCCGCGCCAGCTCCTCCCGGAGATAGTCGCGCAGGCTGGCATCGCGCACCGAATAGCTGGCAAGCGTATAGCGCGCCATGCTGCCGATCGTCAGCTTGTCGACCGTGTCGCGGCTCTTCGACCACGGCAGCATCTGCACGATGCGCTGGATCGGTACGCGCGAGCCGGTTGCGAAGTAATAACCCCAGAGGATGTCGAGCAGATCCTGGTGGGTCGCGTAGCTGAGCCGCGTGTCGAGCTTGCGCTCCTCCTTCTTGAACGGATTCTGCGTCAATGCGCCACGCAGCTTGTCCATCACGCCAGGCTTCGTTTCCTCCAAGGGGATGTCCATCAAGGTCGGCTGTGCGCCGCTCAGATAGCCGTCGATCATCACGCGGCGGCCCGGCATCTTCGGCGCGACCCTGCGCATGAGATTGCGCCAATCCGGCAGACCCGAATAAGCGATGGCACGCACGACCACCCACTCCTCCTCGGGAGGCACGGGAAAGAAGCTGTTGACGAGTTGTTCGGCCTTGGCGGGATTGGAGCCGATCGCCCCCGCGATGAAGCCGAGATAGATGCCCGCGTTCTCCGGCTCCTTGAACGTCTGCGAATGAAACAGCACCCGGACCGCCGCCGGCACATGGGCGTAGTCGGGTTTGGTGCGATAGTTGTAGATCCAATTCTGGACGACACCGAGCGACGCGCGTGGGTCGATCTCTGGGACGACCGCAGCAGCAAGGGCTGATTGAACGAAAGTGCAAGCGATGAGGGCCAAGGCGATCGCGCGCATGGTCTGCTCCCGACAAACGTTCGCCGCATCAGCATCTGCTGGCGCGTACGGATGAGGACGATGCTGCACGTCGTTTGAATCGACTCTGCGTCGATTCTGCGGCCGCGCCCAGTTCCCTGCTGGCCACCCTTCGCAGGCGTGATCGCAGGCCCCCGAGTCTCCACGGCCTCGACATGATTTGGCCGCCCACCGGCTTTTGCATCCCGGCATGACGAGCAGGCAGATGCGCGCATGTTGACCCAAAACAGCCGTCACCGCGGAGACAGCAGATCGCGACACGTCGCATTGATCGTTGCGACGCTGTCGGTGCTGACGTCCGCGCCGCCGGCGGTGGCGGGCGAAGCCCTTGCAGTACAGGGCAATCGGCGCGTCGATGCCGACACCGTGCGATCCTATTTTCGCGCTGACGCCAACGGGCGCTACGACGCCGCCGCGCTCGACGCCGGCTTGAAGGCGCTGGTTGCGAGCGGACTGTTCGACGACGTGAAGATCAGCCGCGCCGACGGACGGACCGTGGTCCGCGTCTCGGAAGCAAAAGTGCTCGATCGCGTCGCCTTCGAAGGTAACAAGAAGGTGAAGGATGCGGAGCTTACGGGCGCGGTGCTATCAAAGCCGCGAGCCGGCCTGCAACGCGCAACTGTCCAGGGCGACGTCGCCCGCATCATCCAGGCGTATCATCGTGCGGGACGCGACGACGTCCGCGTCGTCCCGGAGATCATCGATCGCGGCAACGACCGCGTCGATCTCGTCTTCACCATCACCGAAGGCAGGAAGACGCCGGTCAGGGCGATCAACTTCACGGGCAACCGCGCCTATGGCGCCCGACAATTGCACGCGGTGATCAAGACCTCGGCCACCAACGTGCTGAGCTTCGTGACCGGCGGCAACGTCTACGACGCAGATCGCGTCAACGAGGACCGCGAGCTGCTGCGGCGATATTACCGTGACCACGGCTACGCCGATGCCGAGGTCACGAACGTGAGCGTCGACTATGACGCGGCAAATGGCGGCTACAACCTCACCTTTGCGATCGAGGAAGGCGGACTCTATAAATTCGCCGCAGTCGACGTCTCCTGCAACGTGCAGGGGCTGGCCTGCGACCGCCTGCGCACATTGTTGCTGACGCAGCAGGGCGACACCTTCGACCAGAGCAAGATCGACAAGACCTCGGACGTCCTGACGGCCGAACTTGGCAAGCTCGGCTTTCCGTTTGCGCAGGTCGAGCCCAGGATCGATCGGCATGCGCAGGATCGGCAGGCCGACGTCACCTTCCAGATCGAGCAGGGACGGCGCAGCTATGTCGAGCGCATCGAGATCCACGGCAACACGCGCACGCATGACGACGTGATTCGACGCGAGTTCGACGTCAGCGAGGGCGACGCCTACAACAGGACGCTGATCGACCGCGCCGAACGTCGCCTGCGCAACCTCAACTACTTCAAGACCGTCAAGATCTCGACGCGGCCGGGCTCGGCCAGGGATCGCGTGGTGCTGGATGTCGAGGCAGTCGATCAGGCGACCGGGGACTTCAACGTCTCCGGCGGCTATTCGTCCACGGACGGATTGCTCGCCGAGGTGAAGATCGGCGACCGCAACGTACTCGGCACCGGCAACACTGCGCAGGCCACTTTCACCTACGGGCAGTTCGCGCGAGGCGCCAGCCTGTCCTTCACCTCGCCCTACGCCCTCGGCCGAACGACACCCGGCATGGAGCTGTTCGCGCGACAGAGCATGGTCAGCACACTCCAATCGTTCGGCAGCAACACCTATGGCGGTGCCCTCACCCTGGGCATGCCGGTCAGCGAGCAGACTGCCATGCTGTGGCGCTATTCGCTCTACGACCAAAGGGTGGTGCTCGCGCCGGGGATCTCGCCGGCGGCGGTGTCCCTGCCGGTTCGCCAGGCGGTCGCAGCCGGACGGCAGACGGTGTCCTCGCTCGGCAATACCGTCACCTACAGCTCGCTCGACAACAACAAGGTGCCGACCAGCGGCATTCGTTCGCAGTTGACGCAGGATCTCGCCGGTCTCGGCGGCGACGTTCGCTTCTTACGGACCACGGGCGACGTCCGCTATTATCGGTCGATCAACAGCGACCTGACCGGCATGGTGCGCGCCCAAGGCGGCTATATCACCGGATGGGGCGGCCAGCAGGCGCCGCTGCTCAACAGCTTCTTCGGCGGTCCCACCATGGTGCGCGGCTTCGCGCCGGGCGGCTTTGGGCCGCGCGATCTGACGCCAGGATCGACGATGGACAATGTCGGCGGCAGCCTGTTTTGGGCGACCACGGCGGAGCTGCAGGGCAACATTCCCGGATTGCCGCAGGAATACGGCCTGCGTGCATCGGCCTTCGTCGACGCCGGAACCGTGTTCGGCTATCGCGGCCCGACCCAGAATGTCCAGGTGGCGAACAGGAACGTGCTGCGCTCCTCGGTCGGCGTCGGCATGACCTGGGCATCACCGTTCGGACCGCTTACCGTCGACTACGCGGTCCCGATCAGCAAGGCGGCGCACGACGTCGTGCAGCCGCTCCGTTTCAGCGCCGGCGGCTTCTGAGCCGACACCACAACATGGACGGAGCGCCGCGTCACGTCAGTACGGACTGTAGTAGTAACCGGGCGGCCCGTAGTACGGACGAACATAATATGGCCGCGGTGCGTAGTACACCCGTGGCGGCCCGTAATAGCCGGGTCCGGGATAATAGCCGGGCCCATAGTAATAATAGTCGTCGTGCTGATGCGCGGCGATTGCGCCGATGGTGCCGATCATTGCACCCATGATGGCCAAGCCGGCGGCTGGATTGCCCCTGTAGACGCGGCGATAGCGCCGACGAGCGCTGAGATCGGTCAAATCGCCGGCTGTCGCCGTCGCGACCACCGGCTTGTTGGCCGGACCCGCCGCCCGCTCATGAGCTGACGCCGGCGCGCTTGCCACCACGGCGATGGCCGCGACGGCCGCAATCGCGATTTTTCCACCGGCCGAAGGAGATCGATATTTCCCGCTGAACATGGCATCACCCTTCACTTCACTCGTTCCCAAATACAACATGCCCGGGCGTGCAGCTTGACCTGTGTCAACTCAGGGACCACCCCGGCCGTCCGGCGGCACGTACGCATTCCGCAATCGTGCTTAGACGCGACGTCACGCCCCCTGGTTCAGCCCACCGCCGCATCGATTTCTTCGAACCGACGGCCCCCCGTCGGGAACCAATGGCTGCACACCGACGCCGTCCATCATGCCGTCGGCAACAGGAGTTCTCATGCCTTCCAGACTGACACGCCCATTCTTCAGCGCCGTCGCCGCGCTGGCGCTCACCGCTTCGATGGCGAGCGCCGGGGACAGCGCGACCTCGCTGTTCAAGGTGGTGACCGTCAAGGACGAGATCGTCATCGGTCTCAATAGCGAAGAGCTGGCAACGATCGGCGGGAACGATGCCAGCGCCGTTGCGCGCGCATTGGCGCAGAAAGGCGACCTCTCAGCCTGGCAGTACAACGTTCATCGCGGCCCGAACGGCGAGCTGCAGATGGCACCTTCGGCCAAGATCGGTCTGCTGTCGCATGCCTCGCTGCGCGTCGAGCCCTACAGCACCACTTATGTCGTGACGCCGCATCCCTGAGGGAAAACGATTGTCCGACCGGCGCTCGTACCCGTCGACGACGGAACGAGTGCCGGTCGTACCGGCCGTTAGCTCTCGCCCCGATGGCCCGATCGCACGGCCCCATCGCATTTCCTGGAGACCCTGTCGGTGGACAACCCGTAGACCACGGCCAGCCGGTCCAGGCACTCCTTGAAGCGCCGGGCAAAATAATCATTCCAGCGCTGGCTGGCGAGCCCCCGCTTGTGTCCGACCTGCTCCATGGTCAGGCCGTGCACCAGGACGTCATGGGTGATCGCCGCGCCGTCGGCGCCGAGCTCGCGCTCGGCGCGGTTGAGCCGCAGCACCGCCTGCCTCTGGCCTTCGGTGACCGGCTCACGCCCGCGGGCGCCGTCAACGTGCTCGCGCGAGGGATCGACCGCCTGCGGGCCTCGCTCGGCCCGCTCCCAATCGTTCTGGAACGCCCGTCCGGCCCGGTATTGGGCGTCATCCAGCTGCTTGTGCGCGTGCAGCCGGCCGAGCGGGTCGCTGCGGACCGATCGCAACGCGACGATCTTATCGCCGGGCTCGAGCGCCAGCGGATCGTCGATCTCCACGGGAATCACGTCTGCATTTCGCGGCAGGTCGTGAGCTCTCCGGTCGTGGGTCTTGGACATGCGATGGGGCTTGCTGCGTCTGGGGCGCGCCATGTCTCGTCTCCGGAAAATGGATGGGGTCGGTTCGGGTCGGGTTTGCCGCGCTCTACGCGGCGGCAACCAGCCGCAGGATCAAAGGGCCGGCGGAGCGCACGGCGGCCTCCTCGGGCGGAAGCCGCGTGAGATGGTAGTGCGGCGTGCAGTAGCAGGAGCCGGGCTGGCGCGGATGACCACAAAAGGTGATGGGATCGTCGTCCCGGTCACCGCCATAGGGGTAGCGGCAATCGTTGCGCTCGAGCTGGTCCAGGGACAGCAGGCGCGGGCTGATGCCGACGCAACGCAGCTTGACGGCCGCGGCGGGCTTCGCCGGGGACGGCATCGGCCGCACCGCCGCGTCGGCGCCTCGCCGTCCGGTTCGGGGCGCCGCGGACATCGACCGGGGCGCGGATCGCGCGGCTTTCGGCCCGCCCGGCGCGGCCAGCCCGATCCGCTTGCCGCGGCCAAGCGTCGCGTTCCGCGTATAGGCGGTTCCGAACTGCGCATTGAGGGCGCGCGCGATCTCGGCATAGGACCGCCCCTGGGCATGAAGCTCGCACAGCATCTTGGAATGCTGGTCTGGCCAATCTGTGGATTGCATTCTCGCCTCTTCCTTCTGGGTCGGGGCCGCCGGATCCGCCGGCTCACCCGACGGCCAAATCTTCCGATATTCCGAAGAAAAAGTCAAGCTTGAGTTCTGATTATTCGAAACATATAATCCCTTCCGAGATTCGCAAAAGAGGTCAAAGCCATGTTGGACGTTGCCATGATCGAGCGTGCACTCGAGAAGCCGGGAAAGACGAAAGGAGGGTTGGCCCGCGCCATGGGCGTGCGGCCGGGCGCGGTCTCCGAGATCCTCGGCGGCCAGCGCCTGATCAAGGCGGCCGAGATTCCGCTCATCACGGAATATCTGGAGCTCAATTCCGTCCCCATCATGGGGCGGGTCGGCGCCGGCTCGGTGATCGAGCCGGATTACGAGCAGGTGCCCGTCGAGGGCCTCGGCGAGGTCGCCCTGCCCTTCCCGATCTCCGAGGAGACCATCGCCTTCGAGGTCACGGGCGATTCGATGCTGCCGAAATACGAGAATGGCGACGTGATCGTGGTCTACCGCGAGCAGCGGCACCCGCTGTCGAGCTTCTACGGCGAGGAGGCGGTGGTACGCCTCAAGTCCGGCGAGCGCTACCTGAAGACGATTGAACGCGGCAAATCGCCGTCCGTGGTCAATCTGAAGAGCTTCAACGCCAAGCCGATCGTGGGGGTCAAGCTGGACTGGATCGGCGAGATCTTCGTCACCCTGCCACGCGGCCAGATCTCGCGGATCCGCGCCAAGGCGGCCGCCAAGTCGCGCGCCCGCGCGGCGAACAAGTAAGACTCGACGCCGGATGCAGGGGGAACGCCGCGGCGTTCTCCCTGCATCCCGCCTCCAAGGGAGGGTAGGCCCCGCGCCTGTGGCGCCGTCGTGATCAACAATTCTGAGCGACATATGGGGATGTGCGTCCTTAGCCTCGCGGCGCCCAGGCGTCCGAGTGATACAGTGGTCTCACCCTCTTCAAACGAGAGGGTGCAGGGAAGGCCGGACCTCGACTGAGGCCCGTGGCCCGCCTGCTCAAAAAACGCAGGCGGCAGGTACCACAGGTCCAGCCGGAACGATCCGGCCCTCCCTGCGCGATGGTTTTCACGGCTGCTTCGCGTTCTCCCCGGTGCGCCGGGCTTGTTGGTCACCGTCACCCACGCGGCGCTGTCAGCGCCGGCGCAGGCTTGATACCGGCATCGGGGTATCAGGACCACGCGACTTGACCGTACGAGCCGGTGTTGTTCGTCGGCGCGAATGACCACGCTGCAAACCGGCTCGCCCATCACTCCCCGCCTCCACGTGTCGTGACGACCGCGATACGCCCCTCTCCATGAGGCGGGATGCGCGTAGACAATCATGAATTCTGAAAAAGAGAAAGAAGAATCTTTCGGCCCGGCGGGCCAGACCGGGGCAATGCGTTGAAGCCTCGCCCAAAACAAGCGTTTCCGCACACGTCGTCTGCAGGCGATCGAAGGCCATGAACGGACCATCGTGCGGGCGCATCGACCCTGATTCGCCCGACGGGCGTGACGCCTTGCCACCAGCCGCGCCCGGCGCCCGGATCAGTCCTCGACCCGCAGCTCATCGCGATGGACGTAGCAGTCGGCATTCGGAGGCGGCGGTGGGACAGGCTGGTCTTCCGCTATCTCGGCTCCAAGCGGTGACCCGCCCCGACGATCCACGGGCCGCCAGCGAGCGGACCCGCTGTGCCATCGCGTCATCGCCGACGTCCGGCCGGCGTTGACGACGTCGCGCAAGCGGATTGATCCCGATCAACGACCAGGCGCCGCGCCGGAGCAAACTCATCTTCAACCTGTGGCTGCACAGGCAGGACATGGGGGAAACGCCATCATGGGAAACGCCATGCGGAGATATCTTCTTGCCTTTACCTTGGTGATCGCCGCACTCGGCTTCACGTCGTCGGCGCGTGCGGGATGCTGGCCGAACGAAAACTTCCACCTCGTGTGCTGGCTGGATACCTATGGAACGGCGTGCGAAGCGCACCACGCGCTGACCAGCGTCAGAGCCGTGCTGTATCCAGAGCCGCGCTACTCGTACTATGAATTCGAGGTTTCGCACTGGTGGACGGCCCACAAGACCGTGGCCTGTCCGCCGAATCAAAAGACGACGTTCAGCGGTGTCTGGGACCGGGAAACCGGAAAGGCGGAGGAAACGGCAACCACCGGCATTTCGTCGGTGACGAGGCGAGTCTATTGCAGCAACAATCCCTGGACGGGCCAGGGGCCGCCGACGGTGCCGATCTGCTCATATCCGGCCGATGATCCGAACGTGGGACTGCCCGTCACCTCGGCGATGCTCACGCAAAGCCAGCGAGACGATCTGCTTCGCGTTCAGGAGCCGTTGCATACCCGTTGCCAGCAGATCAAGCCACTCGAGGACGAGGTGTCGTGGCTGAACGGTCGCCCCATCGTCGAGGTGGTCGCGTCCCATCATGAATATCAGAAGCTCGAATGGCATCTGTGGTTCATGGACTTCGGCGAGTTCGGACCGTGGCATGAGGTCGCGGCACCGAAGCCGAAGGGCCCTTTGATCTGGAAGGGCACGACCTATACCGAGCGCCGCATTGCGACATCGAGGCACAGATATTGGCTGAACAAGCCCGGCCGCTGGAAGGTGGTTGCGAAGCCGAAGCCGACCGCGGCGGCGGCGCAGGCGATCCCGATCAGCGTGACCACCGAATGTCCCGGCGCGACGTTCAACGTGCAGTGATGGGCGATGACGCGGTCTTCATGGCGTGCGGGAACATGCTTCCGCACGCCACGTCACATCGCCTGGACTATTTCTGCGGCTGATTCCGGTGTGGTCATGGCCGCGCAGGCTGGGGATGGAGTCGGTGAGGCGAGGATGGACCGAATCAGCCTTGACAAAATTCTGATTTAAAGAAATAATGGAGCGATCACAGTCAGCCGAAGGCGAACCGGCGCTCCATGCAGTATTTCGTCGTGATGATCGACTACGGCCGGCGCGGACGCGAGGCCGTGGTCGATCCCGAGATGACCCGGCGCGACGTCGTTGCGCGCATCGCGTCGGGGGAATATTCGAACGTCAGCTTCATCCACGAGATCGTCGACCGGTCGGTTGCGGACGTCACGGCCGATATCATGTCCGAAGCCGCCCTGCCCGAGATCGATGGGCGGGACGCCGACCTGCAGGCCGCCCGGTCCGATCACCTCCGCGACCTGCGCAAGCACGAGCGGGTTTGACCCGGCTGCGCCGGCCCTATCGGGATCTCGCGACCGGAGGACGCGCCAGATCAGACCAGAAAGACCGTCGAGCCGGTCGTCTTGCGTGCCGCGAGATCGGCGTGAGCCCGGGCCGCCTCCTTGAGCGGATAGGTCTGGTTGACCTCGATCTTTACCGCGCCAGATTTGACCACGTCGAACAGCTCGTTGGCCATCGCGACCAGACTCTCGCGCTTGGCGGCGTAGGTGAACAGCGTCGGCCGGGTCACGAATAGCGATCCCTTCTGGGCGAGCAGCCCGAGATTGAGCGGATCGACCGTGCCGGAGGACTGGCCGAACAGCACCGCGTAGCCGAGCGGCGCGAGGCAATCGAGCGATTTCAGGAACGTGTCCTTGCCGACGGAATCATAGACCACGGGCACCTTCTTGCCGCCGGTGATCTCGCCGACGCGCGCGACGAAGTCCTCCCGCGTATAGATGATGGTGTGCTCGCAGCCGTGGGCCTTGGCCAGCTGCGCCTTGTCATCGCTGGATACGGTGCCGATGACGTGAACGCCGAGATGCTTGGCCCACTGGCTGAGGATGAGGCCGACGCCGCCGGCGGCGGCATGCAGCAGGATGGTCTCGCCCGCCTTGACGCGGTAGGTCTGCCGGATCAGGTACTGGGCGGTCAGGCCCTTGAGCATCATGGCAGCGGCGGTCTTGTCGTCGATCTCGTCGGGCAGTTTCAACAGCAGCGCGGCCGGCATCAGCCGCGCCTCTGAATAGGCGCCGAGCGGCGACGAGCCGTAGGCGACCCGGTCGCCCACCTTCAGGTCCGTCACCCCTTCGCCCAGTTCCTCGATCACACCCGCGCCCTCGCTGCCCAGTCCGCTCGGAAGCTGGACCGGATAGAGCCCGGAACGATTGTAGATGTCGATGAAGTTGAGCCCGACCGCCGTGTGGCGGATACGCGCCTCGCCGGGGCCGGGCTTGCCGACCTCGATCTGCTCCCAAGCGAGAACCTCGGGACCGCCGGTCTTGTGGAAACGAATGGCGTTCGTCATGGGTTATCCTCCCTGTCGGATCGCGCGACGCTGCGCCGCTCGGCCGCGCGCCGGCCCCCCTTGCGGGCCGTTCGAGCTTTGTTTTTCCGCGACCGAACCTCGGTCATCCGTAGCCGCTGTCGGCTCGGTTTGGCAATCGGCTTTGCCAGCCGGCACAGGAACAACGTTCACCGTTCCAGCGTTCATCGGCCATAGCGTGGAGTCCGAGCCCATGCCGCCCAAACGACGCAGCGCAGTAGTCAATCCGGCCATGCTGATCGAGCTGGCCTGCCACACCTTGATGGGCATCGCCATGGGGCTCGGCTTCGCCTTCGGGCTGACCCAACTGGATGCGTTCGGCATCTCGACCCTGATCGCCCACAGTGTCGATCCGCACGCGACGCTCGTGATCTTCGTCGGTGTATTGACGCTGTCCTTTGCTGTCGGCGCAACGCTGACAGGATTCGTATTCACGATGATGGAGGAGAGATAGACCCGACGCGCGCCCAGCTTGTCATATGCGCGTCGCGCAAACCATGCAGATGGACGGCAGGTTCGACCGGCGCGGAGATGACGAAATGGCCGGACTGCTCGGTGCAAGCGATCCGCGGCTTCGCGAGGCCCGCCTCGGATCTGTGGGCGATGTTACACCGTTGGGCGCGCGGCCCTCATGAACGGCTGGCTAGCTCTGTTCGCGGCCGGAGCTCTCGAGATCATCTGGGCGCTTGGCCTGAAGCATTCCGACGGCCTGACGCGCTTCTGGCCCAGCGTCGCCACCGTGATCGCCATTCTGCTCAGCTTCGCGATGATGTCGCTCGCGCTGCGCTCACTGCCGTTTGGCACCGCCTATGCGGTATGGACCGGGATCGGCGCGGCCGGGAGCATCCTCGCCGGCATGATCCTCTACAGCGAGCCGGCGGACCCGACACGGCTGATCTGCCTCACGCTGATCATCACCGGCATGATCGGGTTGAAGCTGAACTCGCCGGTCTGACACCATCGACGACCTCCGGCAGGAGCGCGACAGCTCGACGCTGCCGAACACGACCAGGGCGAGCACAAACGGCAACAGGTGATAGAGCGCGCGGAAGATCAGCAGCGCCGCCAGCAGGCGCTCCTGGTCAACGCCGCCCAGGCCCAGCAGGATCGTTGCGTCGAACAGGCCGATGCCGGCTGGGGCATGGCTGGCAAATCCAAGCAAGGTCGCGGCAATGAAGACCGCCATCAGCCGCGCGAGGTCGATGCCGAGTTCCGGCGGCATGAGGACGTACATTGCCAGCGCCGCGGCGCTGAGCTCGAACAGGCCGACCACGATCTGCAGCAGCACGGCGGGCCCGGACGGCAGTCGAACGGGCCAGCGCGCACTTCGCCGCCCGGGCCAGCTCCACACGACGAAGGCGGCAACGGCGCAAAGCAGTGCCGCGGCAACGAGACGGTTGATCGCCGGCGGCCAATATTCCATCCATCCGAAGGCATCCGGATCGATCATCAAGCTCAGGCCGAGCGCGGTGAGATTTCCGAGCCAGAAGGTCAGGCCGGTCAGGAAGCTGATATTGGCAATGTCGATCGCACCGAGCCGGTACGGCGCGTAGATCCGATATCGCACCAGCGGCGAGACCAGCGCGACCGCACCGATGCCGTGCGCGATCGGGTAGCTCGTGAAGCTGCCGAGCGCGGCGGCGCGATAGGGAATGTCCCGGCGGCCGATCGTCCGCAACGCGAACAGGTCGTAGAGCGTGAGGCTGGCGTAGGAGAGGACGATGAACGCCAGCGCCATCGCGATCAGATGAAGGTCCGTGGCCTCGACGATCGACAGAACATGAGCAAGGTCGAGCTTCTTGACGGCGCGTGCCAGGACATACACGGCCGCAGCTGCAATCGAGAGGCTCAAGGCCAGTCCGCCCAGACTGCGCAACCAGATTCTGCGGTTCGATCGCAGCGGCGGAACGTCGGTCAGGTCAGCCATTCAACGTGTTTCGCTTCAAACATGCGCCGGCCGATTCGAGCAGGACGATGGCGCCGTTTGACACACCGATGTGACAGCGGCGTTACCGTTGTGCGCTGCCCACATGGCTTAATTATCTGTTAACGACGGACGATCGTTCACCGCTACCAACACGGCGAGCTGCAATGCAGCACCACATTCGCGATCATTCAAATTTGAATTAATCGCGGGCGGGTTCGAGCGTAATGACGTGGACCGTATCAGTACGGATGCATGAAGGTCGCATCTTCGTCACGCGGACTTTCTAAGACGAGTGCCGGACGTCAACATTCGAGGCAGCATGAACGCGGAATTCGAACACGAACTCACGCCGGACCAATGGGAGACGCTGAAGGCGCTTCGCATTCCCGCGCGTGAACGCCGCAGGCTGAACGGCATGATTGTCGACGAGCTCACTGCATTTGGACTCGCCTCCATCGACAATGGCGCGGCAACACTCACAATGGCCGGCCGCAAGGTGCTCGTCAGGGGATCCTCACGCCTGCTCGATGTCGCAGCCTGATCTTTAGGAGCGCGGCCTCCCCTTTTTTGAAGAGCCGCGCTCCGAATTCACCACATCGATTTCCGCGCACGCTCGGGCCACTCGCGATCGTACGCCGCGCCGTCGATGTCGTTGGCCGTCATCGCCGCAAGGATCTGTCCCGGCGTAGGCAGTTGCTGCGGGTCGACCCGCTTGTCCGGGTTCCAGAGATCGGCACGAACGATCGCGCGCGCACATTGGAAGTAGATCTCTTCCACCGTCATGACCAGGACGGAGCGCGGCAGCTTGCCTTCCATCCGGAACGACTCCAACAGATCGGGAGCGGTCGACAGGTGACCGTGCCCGTTCACACGCAGCGTGTTGCCAGATCCCGGAATCAGGAACAGCAGCGCGATCCGCGGATCGCGCACGACGTTGCGCAAGGAATCCACGCGATTGTTGCCGCGGCGATCCGGCATCATCAGCGTCTTGTCGTCATGGATGCGGATGAAGCCGGGAAGATCGCCGCGCGGCGAACAGTCGAGACCTTCGGGACCACACGTCGCCAGCGCCACGAAAGGCGACTTCTCGATCATGATCCGGTAGTGCGGCGTCACGCGATCAGCCACCTTCGCCGTCGATGCCAGCCCCGTCTCGCCATAGATCGCCTCGAGCTGCTCAATCGTGGTGATGATCGACATGGCCGCTTCCTCCCTCGGATCCGATCGGTTCTGCGTCGATCGGTCGCTTGATGATGTCCGCCAGCCTGTGACCGTGCGGCTCGGGATCGCCGACATTGACGATCGTGACGTCCGCCGCGGTGTCTTCGCTCACCGCCCGGTGAAGACGCTCACCGATATCGCCGTCACTCGGACGGTGCCGCTTGCCGAGCCGTTCGGCGAGAACATCCGCCGGCGCAGTGATGGCGACGACGATGACGTCGGCATAGTCCCGGCGCGCGGCGGGAATGATCGTTCGCGAGACGTTCACGACCACGATGCGGCCGGCCAGGATGTCATTCTTGATCGCGCGCGGCACGCCGTAGTCGTGTCCGTGGGCCTCCCAATGCAGCGCGAACTCACCGGCGCTGAGCGCCTCACGAAAAGCGGACGCGCTCATCTCGAGATTATCCTCGAAAGCCGAGGCCTCGCGCGTGACGATCCGCCGCGGAAAAACGATCCGGTCGTCGCCAGCGCATTCGCGGCGCGCCACATTGAGCAAGGTGTCCTTGCCCGCGCCGCTCGGCCCGACCACCAGGATCAGGCGGCCGGGACCGAGCTTCGCGGGCGTCTTCGCCGATGCAACCTCGGTTTCGCTCATGCCACCCGCTGTCCTTCCCGCCAGACGCTGCGCACGACCGACAACTGGCCCGCGACATGGACGCGGATCAGGTCCGCACGCTTGCCCACCGCGATCTCGCCGCGATCATGCAGGCCGACGGCGTCCGCAGGGGCCTTGGTGACGGTGCGGACGGCCGCCGCAAGACCGATGGACGGCACCCGCTGCGGCAATTGCAGCGCGCCCATCAGCAGGCTCGACGGGACGTAGTCCGACGACAGAATGTCGAGCAGGCCCTCGTGCGCCAGGTCCACGGCGGCGATATTGCCGGAGTGAGACCCGCCGCGCACCACGTTCGGAGCGCCCATCAGAATGCTGATGCCCGCCTGGTGAAGGCCCCGCGCGGCTTCCATCGTGGTTGGAAACTCCGCGACTGCGATGCCGTCCTTGATTGCATCGGCGACGTTCTCCTCCGTCGTGTCATCGTGACTGGCCAGGGGCACGTCATGGGTCTTCGCCAGTGCAACGATGTCGCGCATGTTCGGCGCCGCATAGGCCTGCTGATAGGCGAAGCGGCGTGCGAACATCACGTCGAGCTCCGCATCGGTCTTGCCGCCGCTCTTGCCGCGATAGTAGTCGCGCAGCTTGCCTTCGTCGCGAAACTGGCGCTGCCCGGGCGTATGATCCATCAGCGACATCAGCCGCACATCCGGACGCCCCGCCAGTTGCCGCGCCTCCTCGACCACGGTCGGCATCGGCACCTCGCAGCGCAGATGCAGGAAGTGATCGGACCGCAGCAGCCCGCCGTCGCGCGCCGTCGCGATCGCTTCCGCGAGCACATTGGCCTGGCCGTCGACGCCCTCGGCGCCCTCCTCGCTCCACACCCGCAGCGAATCCAGCACCGTCGTGATGCCCGCGGTCGCAAGTTGCCCGTCATAGGAAATGACCGCAGCAACGGGATCCCAATAGACCTTGGGGCGGGGCACGAAATGCGCCTCGAGGTGATCGGTGTGCAGTTCGACCAACCCGGGCATCAGCAGGTCGCCGCCGGCATCCAGGCTGCCGGCCGGCGCCGCCCCCTCGCCCAGTTCCGCGATCCGGCCTCCGGCGATCGCCACCCAGCCCTGCTCGACGACCCGGTCGGCGAGGACCAGCCTGGCATTGCCTATCACGAGATCGGACATGTTCGCGCTCATCTGCAATTTGTCCCTTTACGCCGCCGCGGCGAATGTCATGACGTCGACCATGCGATCCGCAATCTGCGCACGGATATCGTCATCATGCACGATCGCGAGCATCGCCACCCCGTCCTTCTTCTTCGCCGCAATCAGGTCGACCACGACCGCACGGTTCGCCGCATCGAGCGACGCGGTCGGCTCATCGAGCAGCAGCACCGGGACATCGGAGATGAAGCCGCGAGCGATGTTGACCCGCTGCTGCTCGCCGCCCGAGAAGGTCGATGGCGGCAGCGACCACAGCCGCTCGGGAATGTTCAGCCGCCGCAGCAGTCCCCCCGCCCGCACCCTCGCATCGTCGCGCGGCAGGCCGGCCGCGAGCAGCGGCTCGGCAACGACATCGAGCGCAGGGACGCGCGGCACCGCGCGCAGGAACTGACTGACATAACCGATGGTCTGCCGCCTCGCATGGAGGACAAGGCGCGGCTCGGCGCCGGCGAGATCGGTCATCTCGCCGAGGTGCCGGACGCCGATGCGTCCGCCATCGCAACGGTAGTTGCCGAAGATCATCTTCAGGATCGACGACTTGCCGGCACCCGACGGTCCCGACAACACGACGCATTCGCCGGCCTTGACCTGGAACGACACGCCGCGCACCACGGGCAGCGATATGCCGCCCTGCAGATGCATGGTGAAGGTCTTCTCTGCATTCTCGACATCGATCATCACGGTCATCGCATTGGGCCCAATTGCATCATGGCGGCAGGATCGAGGACACGAGGAGCTGTGTGTACGGCTCGCGCGGATCGTCGAGCACCTGGTCGGTGAGGCCGGTCTCGATCACCCGCCCCTCCTTCATGACCATCACACGATGAGACAGCAACCGCGCCACGGCCAGATCGTGGGTCACGACGATGGCGGCGAGGCCGAGCTCGTTGACGAGGCTGCGCATCAGATCGAGCAGGCGCGCCTGCACGGACACGTCGAGTCCTCCGGTCGGCTCATCCATGAACACGAGCCTGGGCTCGGTCACGAGATTGCGCGCGATCTGCAGCCTCTGCCGCATGCCGCCGGAATAGGTCCGCGGCGCATCGTCGATGCGGGCAACGTCGATCTCCACGCGCGCGAGCCAGGACGAGGCGGTCTGCCTGATCCGACCGTAGTGATTCCAGCCGACCGCCATCAGCCGCTCGCCGACATTGGCGCCGGCGGAGACCGCCATGCGCAGGCCTTGCGTCGGGTCCTGATGGACATAGCCCCAATCGGTGCGGAACAGAAAACGGCGCTCCGCCTCGCCAAGGCCGGCAAGATCGCGCAGCACCCCGTCCCGCATCCGATAGGACACGCGGCCCAACGTCGGCGCCAGTTGCGCCGACAGCATCTGCAGGAGTGTCGATTTGCCCGAGCCGGACTCGCCGACGATGGCGAGCACCTCGCCGGGATAGAGCACGAAGGAGACGTCGCGGCAGGCTGCCAACCGGCCGTAGCTCTTCGCAAGCCCTTCCGCGACGAGCAGCGGCTGATCGGATGCGCTGATCATCTCAGCCATGGGCGCTCTCCTTGTGCGGGGCGGCGCTCTGCTCGCCACGATGTCCGGACGCCTGGCGGCCCTCGCAGTAATCGGTGTCGGAGCAGACGAACATGCGGCTGCCCTTGTCGTCGGTCACGATCTCGTCCAGGTAGGAATCCTCCGCGCCGCACAGCGCGCAGGGGGCATCGAACTTGTAGCGCGTGAACGGATGGTCCTCGAAATCCAGCGAGACGACCGGCGTATAGGGCGGAATGGCATAGATTCGCTTCTCGCGTCCCGCACCGAACAATTGCAGCGCCGGGCAATTGTCCATCTTGGGATTGTCGAACTTCGGCGTCGGCGACGGATCCATCACGTAGCGCGCATTGACCTTGACCGGATAGGCGTAGGACGTCGCGATGTGGCCGAAGCGTGCGATGTCCTCATAGAGCTTGACGTGCATCAGGCCATATTCGGCCAGCGCATGCATGCGGCGGGTCTCGGTCTCGCGCGGCTCGAGAAAGCGCAGCGGCTCCGGGATCGGCACCTGATAGACCAGCACCTGCCCCTCGTGAAGCGGCGCCTCGGGAATGCGATGCCGGGTCTGGATCACGCTCGCCTCTTCCGTCGACGTCGTGGTCGCGACGCCCGCGGTCTTGGCGAAGAATTTGCGGATCGAGATCGCATTTGTCGTATCGTCCGATCCCTGATCGATGACCTTGAGCACGTCGTCGGGACCGAGAATGGCGGCGGTGACCTGCACACCGCCGGTGCCCCAGCCATAGGGCATCGGCATCTCGCGGCTCGCGAACGGCACCTGATAGCCGGGAATCGCGATCGCCTTCAGGATGGCGCGACGGATCATCCGCTTGGTCTGCTCGTCGAGATAGGCGAAATTGTAGGTCGGCGCGCTCATTCCGCAGCTTCCTTCAATTCGGGAACGGCATTGGCCTCGGCGAATTCCTGGCGCAGCTTGCGCAGCAGGCCGAGCTCGGACTGGAAGTCGACATAGTGCGGCAGCTTCAGATGCTCGACGAACCCGGTCGCCTGCACGTTGTCGGAGTGCGACATCACGAACTCCTCATCCTGCGCCGGCGCGACCGTATCCTCGCCCAGCTCGCGTGCCCGCAAGGCGCGGTCGACCAGCGCCATCGACATCGTCTTGCGCTCGCTCTGCCCGAAGGCGAGACCGTAACCGCGCGTGAAGCACGGCGGCTCGGTTGCCGATCCCTTGAACTGGTTCACCATCTGGCATTCGGTCAGCTCGATCGATCCGAGCGGCACCGCGAACCCGACCTCCTCGGCCACGAACTCGACCTCGACTTCGCCGAAGCGGATTTCGCCGGCAAAGGGATGGTTGCGGCCGTAGCCGCGCTGGGTCGAGTAGCCGAGCGCGAGCAGAAAGCCCTCATCACCGCGTGCGAGATTCTGCAACCGCAGATCACGATCGGCGGGAAAGCCTAGGGGATCGCGGGTGAGATCGCCGACCGGCGCGCCAACATCGGCTTGCGGCGACGGCTCGATCAGCCCGTCCTGGCCGAGAATATCGGTGACACGTGGCGTCGGCGCATTCGGCGCCTCGGCACGGGCCGGCGGCTCCGGCTCGGCGGCGGCCGCCAACTGCGGATCGAGCAGCCGATGCGTATAGTCGAAGGTCGGCCCGAGCACCTGGCCGCCCGGAATGTCCTTGAAGGTCGACGAGACGCGCCGCTGCACCCGCATCGCACCGGTGTCGACCGGCTCGGTCGCACCGAAGCGCGGCAGGGTCGCGCGGAAGGCACGCACCAGGAAGATCGCCTCGATCAGATCACCGCGTGCCTGCTTGATTGCGAGCGACGCGAGCTCGCGGTCGTACAGCGAGCCCTCGGCCATCACGCGATCGACGGCAAGCCCCAACTGCTCGGAGATCTGCGCCAGCGAAAGTTCGGGCACATCGCGATCACCCCGGCGTTCATGCGCCAGCAGCCGGTGCGCGTTCTCGATGGCGCGCTCGCCACCCTTGACGGCAACATACATGCCTCACTCTCCTGCGGAAACGAGTCGGGTCGTTCGCGAGATGGCGACGATGGACGAGCCATCGACCAGCACCACATCGACACCACGCGGAAACAGCTTCTCATTGATCGACAGCCGCTCGAACAGATCGGCGGGCGCGACCGTTGCACGGAACGATGTCGCCCCGTCGATGCCTGGACCGCGCAGCTTGAACGCCGGCCCCTCGGACAAGCTCGGCACCTGCAGGATCAGCGTCGTCGAGCGATCAGGGTATTCAGCACTGCCGAGCGCGAATGAATTCAGATCAGGCAGCGCTTCGGGGTCCGCCGCCACCGCAAAGCAGGCGAGCGCGGCATCGGCGACGATCGGCGCCCCGGTGTGAAACTTGAGCCAGGCGCCGACCTCGGGCGTGCCGGCGAGCGGCGCATCGAGCCAGATCGGCGTATCGTGATCGAACAAGGTCAACGCGATCGCGGCAGCACCAGGCATCAACGACGACGGCCGGCCGACATCGCCCTCGACCTGCCGCACATTGCCCGGACGCGCCATGGCCTCCATGACGGTACGGAAGGTCGATTGCGCGGACAGGACATTGTCGGCGAAACCAGGCTGCAGATCGGAAGCGGCAGCAGCCATCAGCCTTCTCCTCGCACCATCGTATAGAAATCGACACGCGTGGCCGCAGCCTCCTCCGCTCGATGCTCCCGCGATGCGCGCATCAGCTCCTGCAGCGGCGCGACCACCTGAGTCTCGATCGATCGCGCATGGCTCGACGACTGGATCATCGCGTCACACAGCGCCATCAGACGCGCCTTGCCGGCGTCTCGTCCGAGCACATAGCCGAACCCGACCTCGCCGCTCTCCAGCCGTACCGCGGCGCGCGACACCGTCGCTTCGCCGACATTGAACGGCGCACCATCACCGCCGATCCGGCCCCGCAGCATCACGAGACCATTCTCCGCCGGACGCAGGTCGCGATACTCAGGCAGCGCCAGTCCGTCGAGCCTGGCGCGGATGTCCGCATGCGAGGCATGCGCCAATACCCGCATCGCCGTCCTGCGCCGGTCCTGCATCGCGGTCTCGCCTTCCATCTTCACCCCGAACTTGCTATCGCGAAGTTGTCTATGTTAATAGACAACTTCGTAACGAAGCGCCATGACTGTTTGATGACATGGGCGTGATTTTCAGGTCGTGCAGCGGAGAACCGCAGATGAGCATGCAGGGCGCCGACTCGGGCGTGGCACTGTGGCGCCGGGTGGCCGACGGCATCGAGCGCGACATCGCCGACGGCCGCTTCGCGGCCGGCACCCGCCTGCCCGGCGAGACCGAGATCGCCGAAACCTACCGCGTCAACCGTCATACGGTGCGTCGCGCGCTCGCGACCTTGGCCGAGCGCGGCCTCGTGCGCGCCGAGCGCGGCAGCGGCACTTATGTCGAAGCGCCTCGTCTGTCATATCCCCTGAGATCGCGAACCAGGTTCTCCGAGATCGTGGGCGCCGGCGGGCGCGAGCCGCGCGGACAGTTGATCGCAGCGTCCGAAGAGTCGGCGACGCGCGAACTCGCGCACGCGCTCCGACTGAAGACGGGGGCGCCGCTGGTCCGAATCGAGGCACTGCGTCTTGCCGACAAGACCCCCATCTGCGTCAGCACGTCCTGGCTGTCGTCCGAGCGATTTCCCGAGGCCGGCCACATCTTCGCATCGCTCCGCTCGATGACGGCGCTGCTTGCGCATTACGGCATTCGCGACTATCGCCGCGGCGCGACCAGGATCACGGCGGCCATCGCCGACGCGAGCGACGCCGCACGGCTCGACCTCGCGCTGGGCCGTCCGGTGCTGGTGGTCGACAGCACCGACATCGATGCCGATGGGACGCCGCTGGTCAGCAAGCGCTCGCGCTTCGCGGCGGAGCGCGTGACGTTCGAGGTCGAGAGCTAGACCAGACCCCGCCGCCTCGCTTCGTTCTTGCGCCCTCAGTCGATGAGCGTGCCGTCCTGATTGAAGAACGGATGCGGCCCGTCGAAATCCCCGATCGGCACCTGATGCGTGACGACCGTTCCAAATCCCGGTCCTGGAAACCAGGCATGAAGGTGAAAGGCCGGTGGCTCGATCCGGAAGGATGGCGGACGAAGCTCGGCCAGGTCGAGCGCGACGGCATGGTTCGGTGCCGGGCAGATCGTGCAGGGGATGCCCGCAAACCGGGTCAGCGTCGCGCGATGAACGTGACCGCACCCGATCAGTTGCACCCGCGGATGGCGCGTGAGGACGGCCGCGAGATCGTCGGCGTTGCGCAGGTTCTGCCGGTCCATGTGCCAGATGCCAGTGGCGAACGGCGGGTGGTGCAGAAACAGCAGGGCCGGCCTTTCGCTGGATCCGGACAGCGCGGCGTCGAGCCATTGCAGACTCGCTTCATCGAGCTCGCCATGCGGATGGCCGGGCACGCTGGAATCGAGCAGAAGCAGATCGAGATCGGCCAACTCTACGCACCGGTTCAGCGGACTGGTGGGTTGACCATGCAGAGCGCCCGGAAACGCCGCGCGCATCAGCTCGCGTGAATCGTGATTGCCGGGCACGGCGACGAATGGAGTTTCGAGCTCGGCGAGAAGATCCTTGAGATGATCGTACTCGGCCGGCGACGGCGTATCGACGAGATCGCCCGAGATCACCACCAGATCGAGCTTCGGCTCGAACCGGTTGAGCTCCGTGATGCAACGGGTCAACGCGCGCGCCGTATCGACGCGGCGGTAGGCGAGCCGGCCGGGCGCCTTGATGTGCAGGTCGGATATCTGGGCGATGACGACGGGGCTCTTGGTCATCAGCAGATCAGCCTTTCTCCGGCAACAGCCGAATGGAGTCCGTTGCAATCCGCAGGCCGATCCGCTCTCCCGCAGCGACCCTGATCGAATTCGGCGCGTCCACGGTCAGTGCAATTGAGGCGGCGTCGCGGACGATGATCCGCTGCCGGTCGCCGACAAAGCGGACGCTGTCGACGACGCCAGTCAGACTCGATGCCGCGGCATCGACGATCCCGATCGTTTCCGGCCGAACCATCGCCACCGCCAGGTTACGTGGACCGGGATCGGCGATCGGCTGCCGACCTCCCGGCAGAACGAGCTGGGCTCCGTCGATCGGCGCCTCGATGATGTTGGCCGCGCCGACGAACTCCGCGACGAATCGATCGGCGGGCGAGAAATAGATCTCGCGCGGCGTCCCGATCTGCGCGATGGCGCCCTTGCGCATCACGACGATGCGGTCGCCGAGCTCCATGGCTTCGGCCTGGTCATGCGTGACGTAGATCGCCGTGATGCCGAGCGTGCGCAACAAGCCGTTGAGCTCGCCGCGCAGGCGCTCTCGCAAGGCCGCATCGAGCGCGGTGAGCGGCTCGTCGAGCAGCAGCACGCTCGGCCGTATCGCGACCGCGCGCGCCAGCGCGACGCGCTGGCGCTGGCCGCCCGAGAGCTGATCGATTCGCCGATCTTCGAGGCCGGCGAGGTTGGTCAACGTGACCAGCTCTGCGACCCGCGCGGCGCGCTCCGGCTTGGGCACGCCGCGGATCTTGAGCCCGTAGCCGATATTGTCCGCGACGGTCATGTTGGGGAACAGCGCGTAGGATTGAAACACCATGCCGACATTGCGCTTCTCGATCGGCTGCCTCGTCAGATCCTTGCCGCCGAACAGCACGCGCCCGCCCGCATCGGGTGTTTCGAGCCCGGCCACGATCCGCAGCAGCGTGGTCTTGCCGCAGCCGGACGGCCCCAAAAGCACCAGCGTCTCGCTCTGCGCGATGTCGAGCGTGGCGCGCGCAAGCGCGCAGGTCCCATCGGCAAAGGTCTTGCCGCAATTCTCCACCTTGAGGGCGGCTCCATGCCGGGTCATCGTGCTCACCTCAGGCTTCCTCTCTCGCCGATCCATTGCATGGCCACCAGCAGCGGGATGATCATGACGAAGAAGATCAGCGTGTAGGCGGACGCGACCTCGAGCCGCATCGATGCGTAGCTATCGGCAAGGCCGACCGGCAGTGTCTTGGTCAGCGGCGTATGCAACATCCAGGTCAGGTTGAATTCTCCGAGGGATAGCGTCACCACCATGAGGCTGCCCGCCAGGATCCCCGGCGCGGCATTAGGAACGATGACATCGATGAAGCGGCGCCATGGCGCGGCTCCGACCGATGCGGCACCTTCGTCGAGCGACTTCACGTCGATCGTCGAGAACACCGCCATGACGGACCGCACCATGAATGGCATCGTAAAGTTCACATGGCCGGCGAGGATGAACAGCCATGAGCGGCGGAAGCTTCCCGCCCCGCCATAGGTGAGCAACAGCGCGAGCGCGATGGCGAGCCCGGGAATCGCGAGCGGCAAGGTGATGATTTCCTCGACCAGCCGCGCCAGCCGTCCGCCGCGAACGTACAGCGCATAGGCAGCGGGAACACCGACCACGAGCGTGACCGCCAGCGTGCCCAGCGCGATCAGGATCGATGCCATGATCGTGCCCGCGTAGAGCTCCCAGACCTGGGCCACCCACTGCAGCGTCACGCCGGACTGAATGCCGCGGAAGTAGTTGACGGTCACGCCCGCGGCGATCGAAAGGCCGGCCGGCACGGCCAGGAAGGCGGCGACCAGCAGTGTGAACAGCAGTTGAAGGATGAAGATGGCCCTGTCGCGCACGTGCCTACCCTGCCGCTGCCACCGAGCTGCCGGCGAAGGAGCGCGCCAATGCGAGCATCAGCCAGGTCATCAGGCCAAGGCCGACCGAGAGCGCCGCCGAGGTGGCCAGGTTTCCGGCCAGCGTGAATTCCGTGTAGATCAGCATGGGCAACACGTCGATGTTCGTGGCCAAGGTGAATGCCGTTCCGAACGCGCCCATCGCCGTCGCGAACGCGATCGCGCCGGATGCGATCAGCGCCGGCGTCAGGGCCGGCAGGATCACGTCGCGCAGCACGGCCCAGGGGCCGGCACCGAGCGAGCGCGCGGCCTCCTCCAGCCCCGGGTCCAGCTTCTGCGCGGCAGCCATGATCGTGAGGATCACCCGCGGAATCGAGAAATAGAGATAGCCGAGGAACAGCCCGTAGATCGAATAGGCGAATACGAGCTTGTCGCCGGTGAGCCGGGACGAGACCTCGCCGATCAGCCCCTGACGGCCAGCCAGAAGGATGATCATGAAGCCGACCACAACGCCCGGAAAAGCGAGCGGAAACGTCAGGATCGCAACCAGGATCGCGCGGCCCGGAAACCGGTGACGCTGCAGAAACAGGCCGGCGATCGTCGCGATGATCAGGGTCGCGATCGTGGTGGCCGCCGCCAGCGCCAGCGTGTTGAGGAGAGTCGTGCGGTAGCGCGGTTCGAGAATGATCGCGAGATATTCGGTCAGACCGTGCGGTCCCTCAGCGCCGGTCGCGAGCAGCCTCGCCATCGGCAACAGGAAGAATGCCGCGGTGACGGCTGCCAGGGGCAGCAGGCAGAGCCGGACGAAGGATTTGTGCGACATGTGATCAAGTGCACCTCCGCCGGATCGTCTCCGGCGGAGGCGCGGTGCTCCTTCAGCGGACTTCGGACAGATAGCGATCGACGAAGCCCTTCTGCGCAGCTTCCATATCGCCCCAGTTCACGCTCTTGGCGCGGGCGTAGTCGCTGTCCGGCAGGAACTTGTTCTTCACCGAGTCCGGCAGCTCGATCGGGCGCGCCGGACGCAGATAGGCATTGGTCCAGATCGCCTGGCCCTTGTCGGAGAGCAGATAGTCGATCACCTTCTTCGCCTTGTCCTTGTCGGGCGCGTTCTTCACAAGGCCGACGACATAGGGAAAGACCACCGAGCCTTCGCAGGGAATCACGAACTCGAAATTGCCCTTCTCGGTATATTTCGCGCGGTAGGCGTTGAAGTCGTAGTCGAACAAGATCGGGATCTCGCCCGAGACGACACGCGCATAGGACGTCTGCTTCGGCACGATCGGATCGTTCTTGCGCAGATCCTTGAAGAACGTAAGGGCTGGCTCGAAATTGGCCTGCGAACCGCCGAGCGCGAGGTTGACGGCAACCGCGCCGACATAGCCGACGGCCGCAGAGCTCGGATCGAGGTAGCCCACCATGCCCTTGTAGTCGGGTTTGAGCAGGTCCTTCCAGCAGGCCGGAACGGGCTTGCCGCCGAGCGCGTCCTTGTTCACGAACAGACCGAGCGTGCCGGAGTGGATCGTGGTCCAGTAGCCGTCCGCATCCTTCAGGCCGGCGGGGACCTGATCCCAGTTTGCGGGCTTGTAGGCCTCCAGCGCGTCCTGCGTCTTCGCCTTCATGCCGAAGGTGACGCCGAAATAGCCGATGTCGCCGACCGGATTGCTCTTCTCGGCGAGGATCTGCGCCAGCGCCTGGCCGGAGTTCTTGTTGTCGTGTGGAATGTCGTAGCCGAGATCGGTCTTGATCGCCTTGAGCATCGAGGCCCAGTCGGCCCATTCCGGCGGGCAGTTGTAGCAGATGACGTCCGCGGCTTTGGCCGGCTGCCATGATGCGGCAACACATAGCGCGAGCAGCGCGAGAACGAGGCGAGTAAGCTTCATGAAGACGGACTCCGTATGTCCTGGCATGGCAGCCAGTTCCGGAGCTTCCCCTAAAGGCGGCACATGAAGGATTTGCGACAGTCGGTGCAGCACACACAGCCGGCACTGCATCCTGATCGTTCGTAGGCGAACGATCGCAACCTTCGGATGCCGCGTTGTTCAAGCAATGGCGCGGCGGCCGATGATCGCAAAGCGCAGCTTGCCTGAGATCCAGTCGATCACAGCCACCGCCACGAGGATCATCAGGATCAGGAACGACACCTTCTGCCATTCCAGCACGCGGATCTGCTCCGCCAGCTGCAGCCCGATGCCTCCCGCGCCGACGATGCCGATGATCGTCGCCGAGCGCGTGTTGGATTCGATGAAGTAGAGCACCTGGCCGGCAATCACGGGAAGAACCTGCGGCAGAAGGCCGAAGCGGATCTCATGCAGCGGGCTGCCGCCGGCAGCGCGAACGCCCTCGACCTGCCGCCGGTCGGCGCTCTCCATCGCCTCCGAGAACAGCTTGCCGAGCGCTCCGAAATCCGAGACCGCAATCGCCAGCACTCCGGCGAACGGCCCGAGGCCGACGACATTGATCCAGACCAGCGCCCAGATCAGTGTGTCGACGCCACGAATGGTGTCGAACAGGCGACGCACCGGAAAACGGAAGATCGCCGACGGGATGATATTCCTGGCTGCAAGCAGGCTGACCGGAAGAGCGAACACGGCCGCCAAGGTGGTGCCGAGCACCGCGATCGAGAGCGTCTCGCCGAGCGCCTTGAGATAAATCGGAAGCGATGAGCCGGGATCCGGCGGCAGCATCATCCGCGCGATCCAGCCGAGCTGGCCGAGGCCGGACAGCATCCGCGACGGCGAGAAGTCGAGATCGACCAGACCGAAGACGAAGATCGCCACGGCCAACGCCAGCACGAGCGGCGTTGCAAGGCGTGCGGACAACGGCCGATTGAAGATCTGCGGATAGCGCTCGGCGAGCTGCTTCGGGTCGGGTGAGCCGGAGATACTCATGTGCGGGCCTCCGAGCCGAACAGGCGGCCGCGCAGCCAGCCGGTACCGATGTCGATCAGGAACACGGTGACCACGATCATGACAAGAATGGCGCTGACGTCGGAATAGTAGAACTTGCGGATCGCGACCACGAGCTCCTGGCCGATGCCGCCGGCACCGACGAAGCCCATCACGGACGCCTCGCGCACGTTGATCTCGAACCGCAGCAGCGTGTAGCTGGAGAAGCCGGCGATGACCTGAGGCAGCACGGCAAAGCGCATGCAGGACAGCCAGCTCGCGCCGGTGGCGCGCACGCCCTCGACCGGCTTCATGTCGGCGTTTTCGACGACCTCGGAGAACAGCTTGCCGAGCGCACCGCTCGAATGAAGGGCGATGGCGAGGACGCCCGGGATCGGCCCAAGCCCGAAAGCAATGACGAAGATCAGGGCGAACACGACGCTCGGAACGGTGCGGGCGAATTCCAGGAGCCGGCGCACCGTGAAGCGGATCCACGGCGCGGGCGAGGTGTTCTCGGCGGCGAAGAAGTTGAGACCGAATGCGACGAGCATTCCGGCCATCGTGCCGACGTAGCTGATCAGCAGCGTCTCTGCCAACAGCTTGAGCCACTTCCTGAAGCCCCAGAACCATTCGGGCAGATTGGTCCAGACCCGCTGCCCGTCGTCGAGCGTGAAGATGCGATCGAAGTAGCTGATGAAGTTGCCGAAGTAGGTATAGAACGTCCGCGGATTGACCTCGGCACCGATGGCCGCGGCGAAGAGCACCGCCAGGAATACCATGGCGGACAGGGCAAGACGCAAACGGCGGCGCGAAACGGCCCGCCGATAGGTCTCGTTCAGAGCCGCAAGCTGCTGGCTCGGAAGGATCGAAACGGCAACAGCCATCGGCTTCGTGCTGCTCTTGGTTCGGACGTGCGAGGGATTCTTCAACGGACGAGCCGGGCCCCACGAGACCCGGCTCACCATCGATGGATCGTCGATCAGGACGCCTTCTTGCGCAGGCTGTCGACGAATTTGATCAGGTCGATCGTGCCATCCCAGTCCTTCGTCGTGGCAGGGTGGAAGCCCTTCTTCTGGCCGTCGGAGAGACGGTCGAAGGCGGCCTTGTCCTTGATCGGCGCATCGAAGAAGGCCTTGGCGATCGCCGATTTCAGATCGGCCGGCAGGTCGGTGTTGTAGGCGTAGGGGCCGTTGATGATCGGCGCCGACTTGTGAATGATGCGGAAGTCGTCCTTCTTCATCGGCGAACCGTCAGCGTTCTTCAGCATGCCCTTGGTCAGCATCTGCGCCAGCGTCGAGTCGTTGTCGCTCGTCCATTGGTTGGCCGCGATGTCGACAGTCCCCTGCGACAGGGCCAGCACCGCGTTCTCGTGGCTGCCGGTGAAGACAACCTTGCCAAAATACGTCTCGGCGTCGGTCACGCCCATCTTGTTGAGCTCGAAGCGGGGCACGTTGTTGCCCGACGTTGAGTTCGGATCGACGAGGCCGAGATTCTTGCCCTTGAGGTCTTCGACCTTCCGGTACGGGCTGCTCGCCTTGACGAAGAACACCGAATAGTAGCCGGTGCTGCCGTCGGAGTTGATGTCGTTGGCGAAGGCATCGGTCTTGACCCCGGTGAGCCGGGCGCGGGCGAACGAGGCCGAACCGTAGCTCGCGATGTGGATGTTGCCGGCGCGCTGGCCTTCGATCACGGCCGCATAATCGTTGGCGATGCGCAGCGTCACCTTCACGCCCAGCTCTTTCGAGAGATAGTTCACGAAAGGCGTCCAGCGCTCGGTGACACCCGAGGCGTTCTCTGCCGGGACCACGGCGAAGGTCAGCTCAGGATACTTCGCCTTCCAGTCCTCGGCTGACGCCGAGGCCGTGAAAGCCAGCGCAGCGACGCCCGCCAGAACGATGCGACGATTGATCATAACATGCCCTCTTGTTGCAGTAAGTAACAGGTCTCGCCCCCGCGCCATGCGGAAGCTCGAGCTTGCAGAAATCCGCGTCTCAGGCCACGGCCGCTTCGCCGAGTACCGGCACCGTTGCCGCCGGTGCCGGATGGATCGAACCCATCACCTCGTCCGCCTCGAGATCGTAGAGTTCACGTGCGATCTGCGCCGTCAGCGCCGACGGCACGTCGTCGAACACGATCCGTCCGGTCGCCATGCCGATCAGGCGATCGCAATAGCTGCGCGCCAGATCGAGCGAATGCAGATTGCAGACGACGGTGATGCCGAAATGCTTGTTGATGCGCAGCAACGCGTCCATCACGATCTTGGTGTTACGGGGATCGAGCGAGGCGATCGGCTCGTCTGCGAGAATGATCTCGGGGTTCTGCACCATCGCGCGCGCGATCGCGACGCGCTGCTGCTGCCCGCCCGAGAGCTGATCGGCGCGCTGCGCGGCGAGGGAGGCCATGTCGAACTGCTCGAGCGCCGACAGCGCCATGGCGACATCCTCCGCTGGCCAGAGCTGCGCCAGCGAGCGCCACGACGGGATTTCGGCCAGTCGCCCCATCAGCACGTTCGTCAGCACGTCCAATCGGCCGACCAGATTGAACTGCTGGAAGATCATCGCCGAGCGCGCGCGCCACTGCCGCAGGTCACGGCCGCGCAGCGCCGTCACGTCGAGATCCTTGAAGAGGATGCGGCCGCCGCTCACCGGGCTCAGGCGATTGATGGACCGCAGCAGGGTCGACTTGCCGGCGCCGGAACGCCCGATCACGCCGACGAAGCTGCCCGGTGCAACAGAGAAGGATGCATTGTCGACTGCGGCTTTCATGCCAAAACGGCACGTCAGGCCATCCACCACCAGCATTGAATTCTCCAGACGCCTCGCTTTGGCCTATCGCTAACGTCTGGATTCTACAGTTATGTGACAGCGACACTGCGGCGCCACATCCGTCCACACGCTGGCCGCAGTCATGCAGATGTCACGCCTCTGTCATAAGGGAGATCCAACACCCTCACAGGCGTAGAGACAGGACGCGAGATGGCCGGCAAGTCGCTTTCGATTGAACCTACCGTTGACCCTTCGGCCAAGCTCCAGGACGTGACGCTCGGCGCCTATTGCGAGATAGGCGCCCGCACCATCCTGCAGGAGGTGACGATGGGCGACTACTCCTATGTGGTCAACGATTCCCAGATCACCTACACGAGGATCGGGAAGTTCTGCTCGATCGCGGCGATGACCCGGATCAATCCGGGCAACCACCCGATGCAGCGGGCGACGCAGGCCCATTTCACCTATCGCGCCAGCGCCTATTTCCCAGGAGAGCCGGACGATGCGGAGTTCTTCGCCTGGCGGAGAGAGCATCATGTCCAGATCGGACACGATGTCTGGATCGGCCATGGCGCGATCGTGCTGCCGGGCCGCAACATCGGCACCGGCGCGGTCGTGGCGGCCGGCGCCATCGTCACCAAGGACGTTGCGGCCTATACCATCGTCGCCGGCAATCCGGCGCGCCCGATCAAGCGCCGGTTTCCGCGCGAGGTCGAGCAGCGGCTGCTGGATCTGGCGTGGTGGGATTGGAATCACGAGGCGCTGCGCGCGGCGCTGCCGGATTTCCGCAAGCTCGCGATCACCGCGTTTCTCGACAAATACGAGGCTGCCCTCGACGCACGCGTCTCGGTGCGGCAGAGTGCCGCCCCATGACCGATATCTCCATCTCGCGAGGCCGCTGCCTCGTCGATACCGACTTCGTCGACACCTCCTTGATCATATCCGGCGGCGTGATCGCCGGCATCGGGACACCGGGACGCCGGTCGGGTCTCGAACTCGATGCGGAGGGGCTCACCGTGCTTCCCGGCATCGTCGACATTCATGGTGATGCGTTCGAGCGCCAGATGATGCCGCGCGCCGGGGTCGATTTCCCGACAGACGTTGCGCTGATCGACAGCGACCGCCAGGCCATCAGCAATGGCATCACCACGGTCTTTCACGCGACGACCTGGTCATGGGAGCCGGGCCTGCGCAGCGCCGACAATGCGCGGCGCCTGCTCGAATCGATCGAAGCGCTGCGCCCGCGGCTCGCAGCCGACACGCGCTTTCATCTGCGTCACGAGACCTTCAATCTCGACGATGAGGAGGAGATCGGCCGGTGGCTCGCCGACCGGCGCGTTGACCTGTTCGCCTTCAACGATCACATGGATTCGACGGTGGCGAGTCTGGACAAGCCGCACAAGCGCCAGCGCATGGTCGACCGCACCGGCCTGCCCGGCGCGGAGTTCGACCGGTTGGTCGCGCGCATCGCCGCTCGCGCCGACGCCGTTCCGGCCTCGATCGCGCGGCTGGCCGAGATCGCACGCAAGGCTGGTGTCCGCATGCTGTCGCATGACGACAACAGCCCGGCCATGCGCAAGGCGTTTCGCAGCCAGGGAGTGACCATCGCAGAGTTTCCGGTCAATGAGGAGACCGCGCGCGAGGCCGCTCAAGGGGACGACGCGATCGTATTCGGCGCGCCCAACGTCGTCCGTGGCGGCAGCCATACCGGGTGGACGAAGGCCAGCGACATGATCGCCAAGGGCCTCTGCTCGGTGCTGGCCTCCGACTACTACTATCCAGCGCCGCTGCTGGCAGCGTACCGGCTTGCGGCCGACGGCGTTCTTCCGCTGGCGCGCGCCTGGGATCTGATCTCGGGCAGCCCTGCACGCGCAGCCGGGCTGGCGGACCGCGGCACGCTCGCCGAGGGCCGCCGCGCCGATATCATTCTGGTCGACGACCGCGTGCCGTTGCGCCCCCATGTCGTCGCCGTGATCGCGTCCGGCCGGCTGGTCTATCTCACCGAGACCGACCGGCTGAACGCCCGGCCGGCGCGTGCCATGGCGGCGGAGTAGCGAACCATGGCCAATCTTCTGCGCTATGCGATCTATTATGCTCCACCAGCGACGGCGGATCTGGCGGAATTCGGCGCGAGCCTGCTCGGATACGACGCGTGGAGCGGCGATGACCGCAGCTTTCCGAGCGAGATCGTCCGCGCGGTTCCAGACTGGGCTGAGCTGACCGCAGACCCGCGCAAATACGGCTTTCACGCGACCTTGAAGGCTCCGTTCGAGCTGTCCGATGCGGAGAACGAAGCCGCGCTCCGCAGCGCCTGTGCCGCGTTCGCGGCCACGCCGCGAGCCGTCCCGGCCATCCGTCCGATCGTGGACGCGATCAGCGGCTTCATCGCGATGATCCCCGGCGAGCCGTCGCCGGCGCTGCAACAGCTCGCGGCCGATTGTGTCCAGGCCTTTGAGCCATTTCGCGCTCCGATGACGGCCGACGACCGTGCTCGGCGCAAGCCGGATCTGCTGACACCACGGCAGCGCGATCATCTCGATCGTTGGGGTTATCCCTATGTCATGGAGGATTTCCGCTTCCACATGACGCTGACCTGCCGGCTGTCCGACGAACGGCGCCGGCCGATCCTGATGATGCTGCAGGAGAGATTCGCGGCACTGTCACTGACAAAGCTCCGGATCGACAGGATTGTGCTGTTCCGCCAGGCCAATGCCCACGAACGTTTCCGCATCATCGGAGACTGGCCGCTCACGGTCGTCCAGGGGGGATAGCGGCGTCAGTTCGGCATGGCCTGCATAGTGCGGCGGCGCCTCGCGGTCGAAGACCGAGAGTGGCGGCGAGATGTCGGCGCGCTCCCGCGGCAGGGCTCCCCATCCTGCCGCGAGCGCGGCTGAGGTCGCGAGAAATCGTCGATCGATCGACAGGCTCGCGCTTGCATTTGGTGCCGAGACAGTTTCGCTCATGGTGATGAACTCCTCCCAGGCCGATGAAAATCTGCGAGGAGACTATGGTCAGGTCATCGCGCAGCAAGGCGAAATAACAGACGCGATCTGCCGAAAAGCTGACAACACTGTGCGCCGTGCGACACCTTGCACCGTGCCGCGCCGTGATCTGCCGACGGCTTGTCGCCTTCATGCCGCTTAGCGAGTCGCCGTGGTCAAACGTGCATCGCGACGAAGGCGATAATGTCAATTTTGCCACTTCGGCCGCACAAAGAAATTGCACGTCGGGCGTCGTCGAGACCGTCAACACGACGTCGCATGGCGCTTCGACCAAGCGGATATCAACCTCATTTTGCCGTGGCGACGACGCGCGCGCTCCGGCTGTCGTCGCTCGATGTCCGATCGCAATGTCACGAAGCCGACGCTCCAAGCCAGCTCCATCCAAAAGCTCCCCATCGCCACGGCCTCGCACTCGCAGCATGTTGCCGCCACGTGTCGGGTTTTCGACAATCCACTGATACTAAAAACGAATGGCATATCGCTTGCAATGCACAATGCGCCTCGCTATTGCAGCGCAATAATTTTCTTGGAGTGCCCCAATGCTCGGAATCGGAAGCAAGCTGCCATCGTTTGAAATCGTCGGCGTGAAACCCGGCTTTCATCTTCAGGAAGAGAAGGGCGAGAGCGCCTTCGAGACCCTGACCGAGACCAGCTTCCCTGGAAAGTGGAAGATCATCTTCTTCTATCCGAAGGATTTCACCTTCGTCTGCCCGACCGAGATCGCCGAGTTCGCGCGCCTGGCGAAGGATTTCGCGGACCGCGATGCCGTCGTGCTCGGCGGCTCGACCGACAACGAGTTCTGCAAGCTCGCCTGGCGCCGCGACCACAAGGATCTGCACAAGCTGCCGATCTGGCAATTCGCCGACACCAAGGGCGCATTGGTCGACGGCCTCGGCGTCCGCTCGCCCGACGGCGTCGCCTACCGCTACACCTTCATCGTCGATCCCGACAACACCATCCAGCACGTCTATGCGACCAACCTGAATGTCGGCCGCGCTCCGAAGGATACGCTGCGCGTCCTCGACGCGCTGCAGACCGACGAGCTCTGCCCGTGCAACCGCGAAGTCGGCGGCGAGACCCTGAAGGTCGCCTGATCATGTCGATCGAGCAGCTGAAGGACCAGATCCCGGACTTCGCCAAGGACGTCAGGCTCAACCTGTCGTCCATGGCGTCCGACGAGACGCTGTCGCCGCAGGCCAAGTATGGCCTGTTCGTCGCCTGCGCGATTGCGACTCGCAATCCGAGCGTCGTTGCGGCCTTCGAATCGGTTGCGGCCGCGCAGCTGTCGCCCGCCGCTTTGGCGGCGGCGAAATCGGCCGCCGCTATCATGGCCATGAACAACGTCTACTACCGCTTCGTGCACCTTGCCTCGAACAAGGAGTACGCGACGATGCCGGCCCGGCTGCGGATGAACGTCATCGCCAACCCCGGCGTCGCCAAGGCCGATTTCGAGCTGTGGTCGCTCGCGGTGTCCGCCATCAACGGCTGCGGCACGTGCATCGATTCGCACGAGAAGGTCCTGCAGGATGCGGGCGTGCCCGCGGCCACGATCCAGACCGCCGTGCGCTTTGCCGCCATCATCCAGTCGGTTGCCTTTGCGATCGAAGCCGCTGGTGTGTCCGTCGCGCTGGCGGCGGAATAAGAATCGATCGGATATGTGAATGCGGCCGGCATTGTCCGGCCGCATTTGTTTTTCGCCATTCTCGCCTGAGTTGCAGAATTTCCCGGCGCGCCTGCAACTCCTCGGTCCGCTAAGCCCCTGACCTCGCGGCAAAGTCGAGATGGCTGCGGCATCCTGATACTCCAACCGATCTTTCCGCAAAGCGCAGAACTCGCCCCCGGTCTCGCGCATTGCGAGTAGTCACCGATGCGGCGCGCCGGGAAATTTCCATCAAATAGCCTTACCTACTCACCCTTCCCGACAAGAACATTGATCAGCTTAGGGACCAAGCAACATCGATTGTGACCAGGGCGCGCGAAAACAATGGCGTGCATGTCGGAAGGAAACCGGACCTGTCGGTCTCGACGGAAGCGTTGATGCAATGTCCCCGATGTCGCATCGTGTGCGCTTCGGTTGGACCGCGCGCGCCCGACGTCCTGAAGCTATCTCCCACGACCCGTTCGTCGGAGACAGGAGGCTAGTGATGAGTGCTCCAGATCAGAACGATCCGGCGAAACCAGCGCCGCCCTGGGCGAACGAAGAGCTCCGCAGATATGCGCCGCGCCGCCGCCAGACGGAGGCCGGCCCGACGGCATTCGATCCGCCCGCCGACGGCATCCCCCTGCCGCATCATCTGGTCTCCCGGCCAAGCTCCCTGCCGGCGCGGCCAGCGGCCCTTGACCTCGACGATGAGGAGGTGCACCGCGCCTGGAGCGCGAAGCTCGATCCCGTGGTGATGCCCCTGCCGCCGGACGATCCGGACAAATCGTTGCGGCTCAGCAGCATCATCAAGATCGGTGCCGCCGTCGGCATCGCGGCCTCCATCGCCATGATGGTGGTCAACATGGTCTCCTTCGACAACGGCGCAGCGACACCGGGTGGCAAGAGCCCGATCATGCCGACCGCCGTGCTGGAAAGCTTGGCCCAGATCGATCCTGCGGAAGCCAAGGTCGCCCAGGACGACCCGCCGCAGACGGTCGCCGCGCTCGCGGCTCCCAGCGGTACAGAACTGGCGATGCGGCCATGGCCCTCGACGCCGACGTCGCCGGCGCCAGCCGCGGCAGCACCGGCGGTCTCGCCCCCCTCCGCTGCGCTCCCGATGGCCTCGCCTCGCCCGACCGTTCCACTGCCGCGAGACGAGGTCGATGCTCTGATGAAGCGCGGACGCGACCTGCTCGCCGCGGGCGACGTCGCCAGCGCGCGCCTGATCCTGACGCGGCTTTCCGACGCCGGAATTGCGGACGCCTCCCTTCTGCTCGCGCGCACCTATGACCCGGCCGAACTGACGAAATCGCGGTTGCTCGGTGCTGTTCCCGACGCAGCCAAGGCGCGTGCCTGGTATCTCAGGGCTGCGGAGCAAGGATCGCCGGAAGCCAGCCGACGCATCTCGGCTGCGCGCTAACGCATAAATCTCGAAGCGCTCGAGACGCGACCCGGACCGCTCCCTGCGAGACGGGCGGCCGCGATCTGCTGCGCCCGAGAACCAAATATCGATGGGAGGACTGATGATGCACGGCATCCATGCTGCAGTTCGCGCCGGCTTGGCCGCCAGATGGAGCCGACGTCGCAGACCACGGGATGCAAAGATCAGCCCCCCTCGAGCAGCCGCATGCCTCGCCCTGGCTCTGTCCGCTCCGCTGGCGCTGACCGGACATCAAGCGGTCGCCGCGGACAACGAGATCCGCATCGGCAACACCATGCCCTACAGCGGCCCGGCTCTCGCCTATGGCGTCATCGGCAAGACGATCGCGGCCTACTTCAACAAGATCAATGCCGAGGGCGGCATCAACGGCCGGCGCGTCAACTTCATTTCCTACGACGACGGCTATGCGCCGCAGAGGACGGTCGAGATGACCCGCAAGCTCGTCGAGGAGGACAACGTCCTCCTGATGTTCGCCAGTCTGGGCACGGCTCCCAACCTGGCGGTCCGCCCTTATCTCAACGCCAACAAAGTCCCACAATTGTTCGTGGCATCAGGCTCCTCGCAATGGGACCAGCCCCACGACTTTCCGTGGACCATGGGCTTTCAGCCGAGCTACCAGGCCGAGGCGCACGTCTATGCCCAGTACCTGCTGGAGACCCACAGCCGCGGCAAGATCGCGATTCTCTATCAGGACGATGATTTCGGCAAGGATTACGTCAAGGGATTGAAGGACGGCCTGGGTGGCAAGCTTCCGATCGTCGCGGAAGTCACCTACAAGGTGACGGACGCCAACGTCAATCAGCAGATCGCCACGTTGAAGGCCTCCGGCGCCGACATCTTCTTCGACGTGACCACGCCCAAATTCGCCGTGATGGCGATCCGCCGCGCGGCCGAGCTCGGCTGGCGTCCGGACCATATCATCTCGACGGTCTCGGAATCGGTCTCCGCCGTGATGCAGCCGGCCGGCCTGCAGAATGCCGAAGGCATCTTGTCCGCGGGCTACTACTACGAGGGCGAGGAGGCCGCGGCCGCAGGCGATCCATCCTACCGCGAATGGTCCGCATTCATGGACCGCTATTTGCCCGACGTACCGAGAAGCAATGGTCTTGCGACCTTCGGCTACCTCGCGGCAAACGCGATGGTCGCAGTGTTGCGGAATTGCGGCGACGACCTGTCGCGCGACAACATCATGAAGCAGGCGGCATCCCTGAAGAGCCTCAAATTGCCGATGCTGACGCCCGGCATCACCGTCAACACCAGCCCCCATGATCACGCGCCGCTGGAGCAGATGCAGATGATGCAGTTCACCGGCGGCAAGTGGCAGCGCTTCGGTCCGGTCCGGAGCGGTATCGATCCCGGCAGCGTCAGCGATTCCTTCAAGACCATCTTCCGTTACGGCACGGCGAAGCGCGATCTGGCCAACCAGCTGAATGCCAATACCGTCACGCTGATGACCGGCTCGTTCGGCAGCACCTACGCCAATATGGGCGCGGACCTCGCATCCGCGCTCGACAAGGGGACGGAGTTGCGCATCCTTCCCGTGATCGGCCGCGGCTCGGTGCAATCGGTCGCCGACATCCTGCTGCTGCGCGGCGTCGACGCCGGCATCATCCGCAAGGACACCTTGGCCTTTCTCGAGCGCAAGGACTTCGCCAACAACATCCGCGAACAACTGGTCTATGTCACCAAGCTGTTCAACGAGGAGATGCACGTGCTGGCGCCGAGATCGATCGCCAGCCTGAGCGAGCTCGACGGCAAGACGATCGCCGTCGACCTGCCCGACGGCGGCACCTTCGTCACCTCGATCAACGTGTTCGAGCGCCTCGGGATCAGGCCACATCTGCTCTATATCGAGCCGCGGCTGGCGCTGGACATGCTGCGCAAGGGCGACATCGACGCGATCATCACGGTCGAGGGCAAGCCGGTGCAATGGCTGAGCCAGGTCAACGATCCCAATCTGCATCTGGTGCCCGTCGACTACGACAAGGCTCTGCACGACGACTATCTGCCGGCGCAATTGTCCGCCGAGGACTATCCGAACCTCGTCGGCGCCTCGGCGCCGGTGAACACGATCGCGGCCGAGGCCGTGCTGGCGTCGTTCAACTGGCCAGCGGGCAGCGACCGTCACCGCCGGCTGTCTCTGCTGGTCGAAGCCTTCTTCAGCAACATGCAGGCGCTGCAGCGGCCGCCATACCACCCGAAATGGCAGGAGGTGGCGCCGCTGGCGCCGATCGCCGGCTGGACACGGTTCAAGACGGCACAGGACTGGCTCGATCGCAATACGCCGCCTCCCCAGATGCTGGGGGCCAACGCGCAGGCCAATGATCTGCAGGCGAGCGGCGTTTCGGCCGATCCGCGGCTGTTCCGTGAGTTCATGGAATGGCGAGCCAACCGACAGAAGCGCGCCGCTCCGCGGCACCCACAGTAGCCGGGTCGTGCGGTCAAGCCGCGGCCGAGGCAGGGCTGATCCGCACCTGCACGTCGCAGGGACGCGCGAGGTAGGGCGCCGAGGTGACCAGCACGTCCGCCCCCGCCGCAGCATAGGCTGCGGCGTTCTGCGCATTCACGCCACCCGCGGCCGCAATGATCGGCCGCCGCGGCAGCGCCGCGCTGATGGCGATACGCTCCGTCAGCGCAGCGATCTCGGCAGGCGAAAATTTCTCGGCCTGGATGACGTCGAAGCCGGCCACGGCGGCGGCGACGGCCTGCTCGACCGTGGTGACCTCGATCACGAGCCGCTTCTCCGGCGCACTCCGCCGCAACCGCTCGGCGACATCGGCAAGCGGCGCATCGCCGAGAAACGCCCGGTGTTCCGGAAACACCAGCACCGTCTCCGACAGGCCGAGCCGATGCATCACCGCGCCACCCGCCTTCACCGCGGCAACGGCGAACGGCTTGGTTCCGGGGACGTTCTTGCGCGTGCAGGCGACCGCAATGCCAGGCCTGGCCGCACGCGCCGCGCCGACGATCGCAGCCGCCCCGGTGGCGACGCCTGACCAGATCTCGATGAGCGTCTGCGCCACCTTCCAGCTCCGCAACAGGCCTGCCGCCGCGCCCTCTGCACGTAGGATCGGGGCCCCCTCCTCCAGCACCATTCCGCTGCCGGCGAACAATTCGACATGGCAGCCCGTGAGCTCGATCAAGGCCGCCGCGTCCTCGGCTAGGGCCAATACCATGCGGCCGCGCGCAGCGAAGTGCATCAGGCCCGGCTCGGCGCCGATCCCGAGCGTCTCCGTCGTCAGGTCGCCATAGGGGACATCGTCGCGGAGCAGCGCTTCCAGATCATGGTGCGTAGCGGTGGTCGGCGCGCGCGACATCTGCTCTTTCTCCACAGGCTGCATCCTCTATATAAACCCTGGTCGCCGCCCGCCCCCGATCGCCAGGCCCCGCATGATCCCGCACGATCTTCCTGCTTCCGCCGAGCCCAATCAGCCCCGTCTCGCCGCCATTCTCTACGGACCGGGCGACGACGCCGATGCCTTGCTGGACGCCTTTGCCCAGGAGCTGCTGCAACGGGGCGTCCGCGTCGGCGGCATCGTTCAGCGCAATACGAGAGACGAAGTCGGCAAGAAAAGCGGAATGGACGTGATCGATCTCGCCAATGGCGACACGATCTCGATCTGTCAGGACCTCGGCACCGGATCGACGGCCTGCAAGCTCGACACCGCAGGCCTTGCCGAAGCCGGCATGGCCGTTCACCGCGCCATCGCGGCCCATGCCGACCTCATCGTGATCAACAAGTTCTCCAAGCAGGAGGCTTCCGGAAGCGGGTTGCGCGGCGAGCTGGCCGATGCAATCACGTCGGGGATTCCGGTGCTGACGGCCGTGCCGCAGAAATGCATCGACGACTGGCGGACCTTTGCGGGCGATTTCGGCACGCTGCTCCAGCCGTCGCTTTCCGCGATGGAAACCTGGTGGCTCGACCTGCGCGCGCGACAGGCGTCGCGCGGCTGATCGGCGCAGCAATTCGGCGCCACGCTCCTATTTGCCGATCATCACATCCGACGACTTGATGACGGCGGAGACGCTGTCGCCGACGGCAAGCGCGAGTTCGTCCACCGCCTCGTTGGTGATCGCCGAGAAGACTGTCAGTCCCGGGGCGAGCTCCACCTTGACGTGGGCGGTGGTCGTTCCCTTTTCAACCGAGATGATTCGTCCCGGTAAGACATTTCGTGCGCTCAGCTTCACGTGCTGTTCCTCATCCGTTGCAGCCTCGTTGCTGCTGCTCAATGTAAACAGAACGCGTGCCAGAACTCAATGACCTATATCAAACACAATACAGGATTGATGATCCGGCGCTGCGTTTGCGGCACCCCGTCGACCGGCATGATCCGACGGCGTCAGCCGAACTTGAACAGCACGCCGTAGCCGCCGCGCGGATAGCTCCACTCGATGTCGCCGCTGGCCTCGCCGATGACCCGGCAGGTGCCGCATTCGATGCAGCCGTCGACCGTGATCTCGACCTGGCCCTTGTCGTTGAGTTCGTAGCAGCGTGCCGGGCAGGCCTTGAGAAGCGCCTTCAACTGCGGCGTCGGCGTGGTATGCGGACGGACCTTGATATGGGCCCGGCCGGGATCGACCTGATAGCGATTATAGAACAGCTTGTCTTCGACCCTGACTGCGACGTCCGTGCTCATGTCTGATCTCCCTCGCCTGAGCTGTTTCGTTCATTCACCAATCATCGCCACGCCCGAGCAAACCTGAAGGCGTCACCGAACAGGCCGGTCCATGACCTTGCATTCACGAAGGAGCGCACGGTGCTGCTTTCCTTCTCCTTCTTCGGCGTGCCGTCGACGCGCACGAAGTTCTGCATCGCCTTGGAGACGAGCTGCGGATAGGTCAGGAAGAAGTTCTGCGACTGGTTGTGCAGCAGCGCCGGCATGTCCTTGTATTTCTTCAGGTCCTTGATGACGAAGGAGTCCTCCAGCATCTTCTTGTAGAGCGCGAGGTTCTCCTTGGTCATCGGATCGCGGCGCGACTTGACCTGGAAGATCGCCTCGGCCGCGATGCGCCCCGAGGTCATCGCGAGATTGGATCCCTCGCGGTGGACGGCATTGTTGAGCTGGGCGGCATCGCCGACCACCACCCAGCCATCGCCGCAGAGCTGCGGGATCGCGTTGTAGCCGCCCTCGGGAATCAGGTGCGCCGAGTACTCCTTGACTTCCGACCCCTCGATCAGCGGCGCCACCGACGGATGCTGCTTGAACCGCTCGAGCAGGCCGTAGGGCGTCTCGCCGGTCTTCTGGAAGTCGGAGACGAGGCAGCCGATGCCGAGCGAAATGCACTCCTTGTTGGAATAGATGAAGCCCATGCCGGTCATGCCGCGGGAAATCGTGCCGACGGCCTCGATGACGGCCCCTTCGTCGCCCTTCAGGTTGAAGCGCGCCTCGATCGTTTCGCGCGGCAGGAAGTGCATCTCCTTGACCGCGAGAGCGACGTTCTCCGGCTTCGGCCGCTCGCGCAGGCCGGCGCGGGTTCCGAGCAGGCCGTTGACGCCCTCGGCCAGCACGACGACGTCGGCATGGATCTCACCATCGCGCCGATCGGTTCTGACGCCGATCACCTTGCCATAGGCATCCTGCGCGAGCTCGGTCACGGTGGTCTCGCACAGCACGGTGGCGCCAGCCTCCTTGACCTTGGACGAGAACCATTTGTCGAACTGGGCGCGGATGATCGTGTAACGGTTCGGCTTTTCCTCGTTGAAGTCGTCCGACTTGTAGTGCAGGCCGACATGCGACTTGTCGTCGAGCATCCAGAAGCGCTGCTCGACCAGATGGCGTTCCAGCGGCGCTTCCTCGCGGAAGTCCGGAATCAGCTTCTCCAGCATGTCGGCGTAGAGGATCGCGCCCTGCACGTTCTTGGAGCCGGAATACTCGCCGCGCTCGAGCTGCAGCACCTTCATGCCGCGCTTGGCCATGGTCAGCGCAGCCGCATTACCGGCCATGCCGGCACCCACGACGATCGCGTCGAAACGTTCCTCGATCATTGCCCTGCTCCCTCTCTGGTGCCTAGCTTGCGATGCGATCGCGCGAATGCGGCGACAGACGCGCGCGGAATGCCTCCGTCAGCGCGGGCAGCAGCCGGATCGCATCGGTGACGATGCCGACATGCGCGAAGTCGAAGATCGGCGCGTTCTTGTCGGTGTTGATGGCAACGATCAGGTCGGCGCCCTCGACACCGACCCGATGCTGGATCGCGCCGGAGATGCCCGCGGCGATGTAGAGCTTGGGCCGAATGGTCTTGCCGGTCTGGCCGATCTGGCGATCCGAGGTCACCCAGCCCTTCTGCACCAGCGGCCGCGAGCAGCCGAAGTCGGCGCCGAGCACCGCGGCGAGCCCCTTGACGAGCTGGAAGTTCTCCGGCGAGCCAAGCCCGAGCCCGCCCGCCACGACGATGTCGGCATAGGCGAGATTGGACTTGGCGGAATCGCGATCCGGAATGAAGGACAGCACCTTGGTGACGATGTCCTCCTCGACGAGACCGAGCTTGTGCTCGATGATGCGACTGGCGGGTTTCTCGACGCGGTCCGGCATCGGCATCACGCGCGGGCGGACGGTGGCCATCTGCGGCCGATAGTTCAGCGTGTAGATCGTGCAGAGCAGCGAGCCGCCGAAGGTCGGACGCGTCGCGGCCAGCGAGCCGTCGGCATCGACGTCGAGCTCGGTGCAGTCGGCGGTCAGACCCGTGAGCAGCGTTGTCGCGACGGAGCCGGCGAGGTCGCGGCCGAGCGTGGTGGCGCCGAGCAGCAGGATCTCCGGCTTGAAGGTGTTGACGACGTCGGTCAGCGCCTTGGTGTAGGCTTCGTTGCGATAGTCGGTGAGAACGCCGTCCGCGACGATGTAGGCGAGATCGGCGCCATAGCAGAACGACTCCGCGGCAGCGTGCTGCACGGCTTCTCCGGGAGGACCGATCACGACGGCCGCGAGATCGACCTTCAGCTTGTCGGCGAGCTTGCGTCCGGCGCCCATCAGCTCCCAGGATACCGGGTGGACCTGGCCGCGCTCCTGCTCGATGAACACCCAGACGTGCTTGTAGGCCTTGAAATGCTCGGGCAGCTCCTTCTTGGTCGCGGCGCGACCGGCTGCGGCGGGCGGTGCTTTGGTGGGTTCGCTCATGATCGTCGTCCCTTGGTCCGTCAAAAGCCGTCTGGATCAGAAGCCGTGCGCTGACGTCGTCAGCTCGGCTTCGAGCTTCGGCTGCCGCTTGAACAATTCCTCGATCAGGGCGTCGGCCGGCGCGCGACTCGAGAAGTCGACCATGGTTGCCTTCTCCGCCCGGGCCGACGGCGCGAAGACCCGCTTCACGATGGTCGGCGAGCCCTTCAAGCCGCACTTCGAGATGTCCTCGACGCCGGCGTCCTTGGCGCTCCAGGTGACGATCTGAGCGCGCGCCGCACGGAGCGCATCGGCCATGGCGCCGCGGCGGATCTCGTTGGTCGCCTCGAGCATCGTCACCAGGCACGGCAGCTTGGTCTTCAGCACTTGAACGCCCCCCTCGGAGCGGCGCTCGGCTTCGATGGTGCGCGCGACAGGATCGACCTCGCGGATCTTCGCCACGTACGTCAGTTGCAGCAGGCCCAGCCGCTTGGCGATGCCCGGGCCGACCTGGGCGGTGTCGCCGTCGATCGTCTGCTTGCCGGTGAACACGATGTCGGGCGCGCCAAAGGTCTCGCTGACCTTGCGAATGGCTGTCGCCAGCGCATAGGTGGTTGCCAGCGTATCGGCGCCGGCGAAGAAGCGATCGGTCAGCAGCACGGCGCGGTCGGCGCCGTAGGTCAGCGCCCGGCGCAGCGAGTCCTCGGCGGACGGCGGTCCCATGGTCAGCACCGTCACTTCGCCGCCGAACTTGTCGCGCAGTTGCAGCGCCGCCTCGAGCGCAAACAGGTCGTAAGGGTTGATGATGGTCGGCACACCCTGGCGCATGATGGTGTTGGTCACCGGATGAACGCGGATCTGCGCGGAGTCCGGAACCTGCTTGATGCAGACGACGATATGCATGCGATCACTCCGGGTGTGTAGTCCTGCGATCAGGACAGCAATTGTCGTACCAGTTTCGGCCGCGATGATTATCGGCACGGATTCAACATCTTGGCGCATGAACCTGATCTGCTTCTGAGAACTCGCCGACGAGGTCCGACACGTCGCAAGCAACACGCGTCGGGAATGCGACAGGAACTTGAAAGCGCACGGCTCGCTTGAAAGCAGAAGCGCCGCCAGTCGTGCTGGCGACGCTGGTGGGAGCGATCGTCAGTTCATGCGCTACTTGAGCGTCGTCAGCGAAACGAACGGCTTTGGAGCCGGCTTCGGCGGCGCCACCGCCTCCTTGAGCACCTTGAACACCCGCTGATCGAGCGGCGTCGAGACGAGGAAGTCCTGATAGGCCTGCTCCAGGAACGATTTGCAGCGGGCTGCGACGTCCTCACTGGAAACGCCGGAGAAGTCCTCGCTGACGAGGTACTGCCCCATCCGGCGGAGGATATGCAGCCGACAGACGTTGAGCACCTTGGGATCGTAGTCGACACCGAGCAGCTTGAAGAACTCCTCGGCCGCGGAGGTCTTCTTCAGTTCGTCCAGAACGTTCGGCGTTGCCGCAGTCATTGCTTTGCTCCTTGACTCGAAATCGGATCAACCTCGCAGAAGGAGGTCGGCGCCGGAGCCGGCGGTCCCTGGCGTATCTTCTGCCTGATGTGGGCGAGCTGCGCTTCGAGGAACTCGATCCGGTCCAGCATCACGGAAAGGGCCTCACCGACCGGATCAGGCATCAGATGATGATCCAGATCGATCCGTCCGACAGTCCGCCGATGGGTGAACTCAGGCCGCACCACCTTGGCGGGGATCCCGACCACCGTGACGTCGGGCGGCGTGCTCTGGATGACGACGGAGTTGGCACCGACGCGGGTCCGCGGACCGATGGTGATCGGTCCGAGAATCTTGGCGCCGGCGCCGACGACGACACCGCTGTCCAGCGTCGGATGCCGCTTGCCTGGCGACCACGACGTACCGCCCAGGGTGACGCCGTGATACAACGTGACATCGTCGCCGACCTCCGCGGTCTCGCCGATCACGACGCAGGCGCCATGATCGATGAAGAAGCGGCGGCCGATTTCGGCGCCCGGATGAATGTCGACATTCGACAGGAAACGTCCGAGCCACGACAACAAGCGCGCCGGAAAACGCCAGCCGCGGATCCACAGCCGATGCGCCAGGCGGTGCCAGATCAGCGCGTGAATGCCGGGATAGGTCAGCAGTGTCTCGATTTCGCTGCGCGCCGCCGGATCGCGCGAGCGGACACACGCAATGTCCTCGCGGATCAGGCGAAGCAGCGAGGGCCGGCTCGCCTCGACGACGATCGGCTTCGCAATGGGTGTGTCGACGATGTCGCTCATGATCAGGCAAAGCTCGCCAGCGGGTGATCGCAGACTTCGCGCCAGATGGCCTCAACGGCCTCCTTCGGCACCGGCCCCTTGTGAGCGACGGCATGCCTGCGCACCCGCGCCAGGATGCGCTGGGCCTGGTCGGCGCTCGCCGGCAGCCGCAAATCCGACAGCAACGAGGTGATCGCCGACAGCCCGGAATGCTTCCCGATCACGATCCGATTGGAGCGGCCGAACAGTACCGGATCGAGCGCCTGGTAGGTGCGCTGATCCTTCAGCAGGCCGTCGACGTGAATGCCGGATTCATGGGTGAAGACGTGCTCGCCAACGATGGCCTTGTTGAGTGGAATGGCGCGTGCTGCGGCGGCCGCCACGACATTGGCGACGTGATCGAGCTCGGCCAGCACGATGCCGGTCTCGCGCCGGTAGAGCTGCCGCAGCGCGACCGCGACCTCTTCCAGCGGGGCATTGCCGGCACGCTCGCCGAGGCCGATCACGGTGACCGACGCATGGGTCGCGCCCGCCTTGACTGCCGCCAGCGTGTTGGCGGTGGCAAGACCGAGATCGTCATGGCCGTGAAACTCGATCTCCAGGTCCGTGGTCGCACGCAAGGCGCCGACCAGGGCTGACGTCGCGTCGGGATCGAGCACGCTCAGCGTATCGGCGACGCGGAAGCGTCGGGCACCGAGCGACTTCGCGGTCGCGATCACCTCGGCGAGAAAGCCGACATCGGCGCGCGACGAATCCTCACCGCCGACGGCAACGGCCAGTCCGCGGCTTCGCGCATAGCCGACCACGCGCTTGAGCAGCTCTAGCGCGGCGCTGCGGCTGCCGCCGAGCTTGGCGGCGATCTGCACGTCGGATGTCGGGATGGAGACATTCACCATCGAGACGCCGGCCGCGATCGCCGCATCGACATCCGCCTCGCGCATCCGGCACCAGCCGATGATGGTCGCGGGCAGACCGGCCTCGACGATCGCCCTGATCGCCGCGATCTCGTCGGCCCCCATCGCCGGCGTGCCGGCCTCGATCTCGGGAACGCCGGCACGGGCGAGCGCACGGGCGATCGCGACCTTCTCGCCGAGGGCGAAGGCGACGCCCGGCGCCTGTTCGCCGTCGCGGAGCGTGGTATCGTTGAGGATGACCCGGGGCATCGGGCTCCCCGAGGCTGTGCCCCCGTGGGCAGAGCCGGCATCTCGGGCATTCCTGGGCCCGCGCTGTCCGGAGACGTCTGGCATTCACTCGCTCCGTCGCAACCTGTGTGCGGCCGCCAGAAGCACGACGCTCCGTTGCGGCCTGCCATTCACTCAGCAACGGCCATGCCACCGCCGGACACCACGCCAACCAATTGAATATCTGATTGTTTTTCCAACGCCCCGAATTGTCGGATTCGTAACAGCGTCGGACATCGAACGTCGAACGTCGACGCAGAGAGACATGCCCGCGCAGCGCCTGGACCGCGTGGCGACCTGCGCTGCCGTCAGGCGTGACGCCTGCGGCGCAGATGAATGACGATGTCGATCCGCTCCATGCCATAACCCGGCAGCGGCTCGGGCATCTGCTCGAACGCGACCTGTCCGGGCACATCGACGAGCGCGCCTTCGTCCTCGTAGAAGAAGTGCGGGTGCACGGTCGTATTGGTGTCGAAGAACGATTTCGAGCCGTCCACGCCAATTTGGCGCAGCAGGCCCAGCTCCACGAACTGGTTGAGCGTGTTGTAGATGGTGGCCTGCGAGATCTTCAAGCCCGAAGCAACGGCTGCGGCATAGAGCGCGTCGGCGGTGATGTGGCGGTCACCGCCGCCGAACAGAATCCGGCTCAGTTGCTGACGCTGCTGGGTGGGGCGCAACCCGGCCCGGCGCAGCGCGTCCTCGCATCGACGCATCAGGATCTCGCCAGCTTCGCAGGTCTCCGCCTGAGGACAACGTCCGCCGTCGGAGTTGCACGGGGATCCAAGCTGGCTGTCCATCAACATCATCACGGTCCTCGAACTCACATCGCGGCGCCCGCCGCCTCCTGCAGCGCCACCTCGCGCCGCCGTTCGGCCATCCGGCTCTCGCCGCTCTCCTCGCCGAAGCAGAGCTGGAAGTCGTTGCACTGGGTACAGACCGGCGTCGTGCACATCACGAAGCCATCATCCTCGCACAGCATGCGGTAGAAGAAGCGCTTCCAGCGCATGTTGCTGGTGTTGCGGCTCGCCAGCGGCGCGAAGTGGCGCATCAGCAGGCGCGACAATTCGGAGCGCTCGCGCAGGCCCAGGTCTTCCCAGAGATGGTTGGGCTCCATCGCGCGACGCGCCACCATGGCCGCGAGCCAGCGGCCGACCTCGCCGGCCGTGGAGCGCTGCGCGGTGAGCAGATCGCGCACCATCGTGATTTCGTCCTCGTCCGGCGCGGCCACGGCCCCGGTGATCGGCAGCCATGAGGAGTCGATCGAGGCTGCCGGAAACAACTGCGCCAGCAGTGCGATCAGTTCGACGGTCGAAAGCCCCGCGCGCTCCGCCAGCGCGCCATGCTCCATCGCTGAAACGGCGAGAACCGATGCGATGACGTGACGATCGAAACCGATGTCACTGTCGATCAGCGCCTCGTCGGGATCGACGCCGGTCAGCAGGCGGTAAATCTGGCGGCCGTGATGCGGCGCGTTCTCTTCGCAGGAGCCGTTGCGCGGCGACGGTTGCAGGCCGGCAGCGACGGACTCCGAGACGCCCACGATTGCGATGGTCATAGCTTGATCCCCTGCCGCGCGCCGACGGGACATGCGATGAGGTACCGGCCTTCCGACGGGAGGAAGGCCGGTACCAAGACTGCTTAAGCCGTTGCGGCGAGTTCGGCGGCAGTCTTTCCGATCTGGGTTTCGTCGACGGCCTTCATGATGCCGTGCTCCATCAGCATGTCCTCGAGCTCGTCCATCGTGATCGGGGTCGGGATGATGCCCTTGCCGCCGTTGTTGTGGATCTTCTGCGCCAGCGAGCGGTAGTGCCCGGCCTGGACCGAATCCGGCGCATATTCCAGCACGGTCATGCGGCGCAGCTCGGCGTGCTGCACGATGTTGTCGCGCGGCACGAAGTAGATCAGCTGGGTGCCGAGCTTCTTGGCGAGAGCCTCCGCCAGCTCCAGCTCCTTGTCGGTCTGACGCTCGTTGCAGACCAGGCCGCCCAGGCGCACGCCGCCGGAATTCGCATATTTCAGGATGCCCTTGGAGATGTTGTTGGCGGCATACATCGCCATCATCTCGCCGGACATCACGATGTAGATCTCCTGCGCCTTGTTCTCGCGGATCGGCATCGCGAAGCCGCCGCACACGACGTCGCCGAGCACGTCGTAGGACACGTAGTCGATGTCCTCGTAGGCGCCGTTCTCTTCCAGGAAGTTGATCGAGGTGATGACGCCGCGGCCGGCGCAGCCGACGCCCGGCTCCGGACCGCCGGACTCGACGCAGCGGATGTCGCGATAGCCGACCTTCATGACCTCCTCGATCTCGAGGTCCTCGACGCTGCCGGCGGCAGCAGCCAGGCTCAGGATCGTGTCCTGCGCCTTGGCGTGCAGGATCAGGCGGGTCGAATCCGCCTTGGGGTCGCAGCCGACGATCAGGATCCGATGACCCATCTCGGCGAGCGCCGCGAGCGTGTTCTGCGACGTCGTCGATTTGCCGATGCCGCCCTTGCCGTAGAATGCGATTTGTCGAAGTGATGACATTCTGCTCTCCATCAACCGATTGCCAATGTCGCGCCCGCGCTGCTCGCGAGGCGTGACCGCGTCCTCTGTGTGTCCGAACCGGCAGACGGGTTGTTGGGAAGGAGAGCATCGCTCGTCCGGAGCGTCGGCGTGCACTCAGCCCTCAACCATTGCCTGAACCCGGTTTTGCAACGGCTGTGCCAGCACGCGCACAGGGCCAAAACGATCATGTTTTAAAGGAGATGCGGAGCAATCCGGGCGCGATTGCGAGTTGTTGCAAACCCGACATCGGAATGCTTCGCAAGATGCGACGACGCGCGGCGCTGTCCGAAACGACACAACAGCGGTAGCTTTTCAGCCGGGCGGTGCCCGGAACGAGATTTGCTAGATCCCCTCTGCAGCCCTGCGGCACAGACGCTGACAACGTTGAGGAGGATGCAATGCAGATCGGAGTGGAGACGGCCAAGGCAGTGGACCAGCGGCGCGTGTTCGTGATCGACGACGACGAGATCACGCGCGCGGCCCTGCAGTTCATGTTGCACGATGAAATCGAGACCCACGAATTGGCGACGCCGGAGGAGGCGTACGAGAAGGGCGTCGACTGGCTGGCACCGAACGTGGTGCTGCTCGGGGTTTCCTTCCTGAAGCAACGCGGCCCCGAGCTCGTCCGCGAGATCCTGGCGAAGTTCAAGGGCGTGCGCATTCTGATCGTGACCGCCAAGGCCGACGAGGCGATCGCGATCGAAGGTCTCAAGGCCGGCGCGCATGGCGCCGTGGTCAAGCCGCTCACGATCGAGGCGGTGCGCAAGAAGGTCGACACCATTCTCGGCCGCGCCGGCGGCGCGCAGCTGGTCCAGCTCGGCGGTGCCTGACGTGACGACCGTCGTCTTCTACGAGAAGCCGGGCTGCGGCACCAACGCCCGGCAGAAGCTGATGCTGACGCGAGCAGGCCACGATGTCATCGCCAGGAACCTCTTGACCGAACCCTGGACGGGCGAGCGGCTGCGCACATATTTCGCCGGGACCCCCGTCTGGGCCTGGTTCAATCCGGCCTCGCCGCGCGTGAGATCGGGAGAGATCGAGCCAGAGACGATCGAAGCCGTCGCGGCCATCGACCTGATGCTCGAGGATCCGCTGCTGATCCGCCGGCCATTGATCGAAGCCGGCGGCCGGTGCTGCGCCGGCTTCGATCGTGAACCCGTCATCTCGCTGCTTCGGCAGGGCGACGGTCTGGAGGATGTCCAGGGCTGCACGCGTCCGGATGGGTCGACACCTTGTCCGGAGCCGCGTTGAGCGGCTCCATTCTGCAAGCTCAGCGCTTCAACACCATGACCAGGCGATCGACACGCTTGCTCTGCTTGAAGTGGGATTCGACGATCTCGTCGATATCCTCCGGCTTGGTCGGTCGATACCAGACGCCGTCCGGATAGACCACCATCATCGGTCCGGCGCTGCAGAAGCCGAAGCAGCCGGCGGCGGTGACGCCGATATCCGTCAACCGCTGCGCCTCGATGGTCTTGGTCAGCCGGTCCCACAGCGGCTGCACGCCGAGCGCGCCGCAGCTGCCGCGCGGATGCCCGGGCGGGCGCTGCGTCAGGCAGACGAAGGCGTGATGTTTGTAGAGCTGCGGAATCTCGAATGCGTCATCCGCCTCGGCGACATCGGCATCGCTCATGACGCAGACGCCTTGATACCCTTGTCGGCGAGCAGGGTCGCGAGCTCACCGGCCTGGAACATCTCGCGCACGATGTCGCAGCCGCCGACGAATTCGCCCTTCACATAGAGCTGCGGAATGGTCGGCCAGTTGGAGAACTCCTTGATGCCCTCGCGGATGAAGGGATCGGCGAGCACGTTGACGCTCTCGTAGGCCACGTCGAGCTTGGCCAGGATCTGTGCCACCGCGGCGGAGAAGCCGCATTGCGGCGCCGCCGGCACGCCCTTCATGAACAGCACGATGTCATTGCTGTCGATCAGCTTCTGAATGCGTTCGGATGTCGACATAGACTGGATCCTTTCCCTGAATGCGACCGATCAGCCCGGCCGCAACGATCATTTCGGCAATGACGTCTCGAGCGCCAGCGCATGCAGCACGCCGCCCATCTGGCCCTTGAGAGCCGAATAGACCATCTGATGCTGTTGCACCCGGCTCTTCCCGGCGAAAGCCTGTGAGGTGACGCGCGCCGAATAATGGTCGCCATCGCCCGCCAGATCCTCGATCAGGACGACGGCATCCGGGAACGCCTCCTTGATCAGACGCTCGATGTCCGTTGCTGCCATCGCCATCGCTGCCACTCCCGCTGGATTGATGAAGGCCTCATGCAAGCTCCGAACCAGTCATTTGCTCGCCGCGATCGCCGTCTCGTCTGCATCTGACGACGCGTCCACGCCAAATCGCCGAGCGTTGCGTCGTCTTTGCGACATCGGCCACGGCGCGGCGAAGAGGTGGCGTTCAAAATCCAACATCGGCCCGCTCTTCCGCCCGCCTCGTGCCGGCTCCGGCGCTGCTGCACCCGCGCGAAAACGGTCCGCATCTTGCAGTGATTTGATCGAGGTCAATGCAGATGCTCGAACTCGTCAGCGAACCCGACACGATCAACTTCGGCGATCTGCCGCAAGAGATCGATGCGCTGTTGCAACAGGGCGTGGCGGCGTATCGCCGCGACCACGCGCAGGCGGATCGGCTGTTTCGCCAGGCGCTGGCGGTGGCTCCGCAGCAGCTTCCGACCTACTTCTGTCTGTACAAGATTCACACCTATCAAGGCCATCTCGACGAGGCAGAGGCGGTCGCCGAGCTGGGCCTTGCCGAAGCGGCGCGCCAGGCCGGCTGGCCACGGGATTGGCGGCACTGGACGCCGCATGATCCGCTGCCGGATGGCGCCGGCCGCTTCGCGCTCTACACGCTGAAGGCCCTCGCCTTCATCCATCTGCGCAAGACTGATTCCGACGGAGCAGCCGAAATGCTCGCGGCGCTGCGGCGACTCGATCCCACCGGCGCCGTCGGATGGCCGGTCGTCGCCGCGCTGGCCGAGGGGCTCGGTTCGGAATGAGGCGACGCCATGCATGAGCGAAACATGACTCGAATTCCAACGACCATCCCCCGGTGCGAACCAGGATCATGAGAGGAACCAACGCATGATGACCATGCACGCCCCGCCCCCTCCTTCCCCGGCGCAGAACGCCGTAGCGACCGGCTCCCAGAGTGCAGCCGAGAGCGTGATTGCAGCGTTGCGAACGGTTTATGACCCGGAGATTCCGGTGAACGTCTACGATCTCGGGCTGGTCTATCGGATCGCGCACGAGGGCGGCGGCGCGGTCGAGATCGACATGACCTTGACGGCGCCCGGCTGTCCGGTCGCAAGCGAGATCGTCCGAATGGTGGAGGACGCCGTACAGGCCGTCGACGGTGTGGTGTCGGTCAGGGTCACCCTTGTCTTCGAGCCGCCATGGGACAAGTCGCGCATGTCCGAAGAGACCGCCCTGGAGCTGGGTTTGTTGTAACGCGCGCCAACCGCGCAAGGGGAGCAGGAGCATCACATGCCTACAGCGAGCACGATCAAGCTGACCGCCAGCGACGGCCATACGTTTCAGGCGTTTCGTGCCGATCCCGCCGACGCGCCGAAGGGGGCGATCGTCGTCCTGCCGGACGGCGCCGACGCTGCCGGCAAGCTACGCAAGGTCGCCGATACTTTCGCCGCGAGCGGCTATGTCGTGATTGCGCCGGAGCTGTCGCCTCCCGCGGAGATCGAAGCGGCAACGGAGGGCGAGCCGGCCGAGAGCGTGCCGGATCCGGCAGCACCGCTGCTCGCCGAGATCCAGTCAACGGTCGACAGCGTCAAGGACTGCGGCAAGGTGGCGGTGGTCGGCTTTGGCGCCGGGGGCGGTCTCGCCTATGACGCCGCCAACCGAGTCTCAGGTGTGGCCTGTGCGGTGAGCTACTACGCGACCGGTGTCGTCAACGCAGCCGGCGCCAAGCGCAGGATTCCGACGCTGCTCCATTTCGGCGAGGCCGACATCGTCGTGCCGTTCGCGGAGGTGACCACGTTCCGCGCCTATCATCCCGAGGTCAGCGCGTTCTCCTATCCGAATGCCGCGCATGCGTTCGACGGTGACGGCGAGACCTATGATGAATCTGCAGCTGCGCTGGCACATGACCGGACCCTGGCGTGGATCTCGCAATATGTCGTCGGGCAGCCGCCGATCACGCTGAAGAACGCCGGCGCCTATGCGCTCGCCAAGACCGACAAGAAAAAGAAGAAGAAAGCCGACGACGACATGGGACCGCCGATGGAGTGAGAGCGCCGCGATGCTGCCGACCACCATCCTGATCGACGAGCGGCCACGTTGCGTCGTGCGCCCCAACGACACCAAGGATCTCAACCGCTTCATCCGCAACGGCAAGCCTTTCCTGCTTGCCGAGCAGCCGGACGGCAAGATCACGCATCGCAATGCCAGCGAGGTCGAGATGATGCAATGGCAGAACGCCCTGGCGCTACACCGCGCCTGGGGCGGCGAGGACGAGACCTTCTTCGGCGTGCCTTTGTATTAGTTGGATTGCGTAAGGTGGGCCAAGGCGCCACGGACGGCAGTGAATTGCACCGTCGAAAGATCGCCGTGCCCACCTTTCTGGTCCATCTTTTTCTGGTCCATCTTGCAGGCGAGACCGCCGGTGGGCGCGTTTCGCTTGGTCCAGCCTACGCGTCACGCCCTCTCCGTCATTGCGAGCGCAGCGAAGCAAGCCAGGGTAACGCGGGCGACTCTGGATTGCTTCGTCGCCTTCGTCTCCTCGCGATGACGTCACCGCAGGCTCACGGCCGCGCGGCCCGAGCATCGTGCGGGTTGCCGGCCTGGTTGCGCATCCAGTCGGCGAGCTTGGTCATGGCGGCGTCGACATCCTGACGGGCCTTGACGTCGCTGACAGTCTCCTCGAGCGCGCCGCGCATGCACAGCAGCCAGGCGTCGCGCTCGGCATTGCCGATGGCAAAGCCCATGTGACGCTGGCGCAGCCGCGGATGGCCCTTCTCTGGCGAGTACAGCTTCGGGCCGCCCAGCCATTCGGAGAGATAGCGCTTCAGGATGTGCTTGATCGGCCCGAGATTGCGGCCGTGCATGTCGCGGATGCCCTTGGCCTCCGGCAGCGTATCCATTCGGTGGTAGAAGGATTCGACGAGACGGTCGACCACGGCGGCACCGCCGATTCGCTCATAGGGGGTCGCGACCGGCCCTGCGTCCGGAGTTCCAGTCTCTGAAGTCCCAGCGTCCGCCATCCGACCAGTCCGCCCTCTACTCATCCAAGCTCGGCTGCAGGATCACCTCGGCCGGAGCGCCCGGGCCCTGCTCGTCCACAAGCTCCAGCGTATCGACACGCGACAATCCACCGCCGCTGTCCATCAGCACGATAGCGTCCTTCGGCATGCTGGCAAGAGCCTCGATCAGCTTGGCGACGGTCACGGGGCCTCCTTCTTAAGCGTCTCGCCCGGCGACGGGTGCGCCGGTCTCGTCGAAATTCAGCGTCGCCGGCTCCTCGTCCAGCATCACGATCTCGGCCCGGCGCAGCGTCCCATTGGCATGATAGCTGTAGCTGTGCGTGAGCTCGATCTCGTCATAGACGATCTTTTCGAATCCGGTCAGCACGCCCGCGGCATCGAAATAGCCGCGGATGAACGTGTTGCGGTTCGACAGCTGCTCCGGCGCAATCGCAGTCACCAGCCGCAGCGGCAGCTTGACGCCCGTGTAGGAGACGAAGAATCGGCACGCCTGTCCCGCATCGGTGCTCATACTGCCGACCGCGTCACGAGACAGCCGCGGTCTTCAGGGCCTCGATCTGCTCACGAGCCACCTTGAACACGCCGCGGCCGCCGGCGAAGGTCTGATAGGCCTTCATGCCGATGGCCTCGCTGAGCTTGTCGAACCACTGCTGCGGCGTCAGCTCGACCGGCCGCTCGCTGATCTCGGCGACCGTGCCATCATTGGCAAAGCGGACATGAAGCGTCAATTTGTCCATGTGATCCTCCTGTTACAGGCCCGAGCCGAAGCCCAGGAGTTCGATCTTGACGTTCTCGGTGCCAAGAATGGTCGCCTGACAGGCGAGGCGAGACTTCGAGCCGACGCCGACGATGGTGTCGAGCTTCTCGTTCTCCAGCTTGGTGACCTTCGACACGCCCTTGCGTCCCTCCTGCAGGAAGATGTGGCAGGAACCGCACTTTGCCTGGCCCTCGCATTTATGCTGGATCTCGACCTCGGCGCCGAGCAGCGCTGCCAGAATGGTGGTGCCCTCGCCCACCTCGATCGTCTTACCGGAGGGCATTACCGTCAATGTCGCCACTTGGATTCTCCTTTTCGGTTTGAACTTAGAACTTCTCAGTAGATCGCGGCGCCCGCCCCGACATTGACCGAGGCGTCCTTCATCGTCGCAACGATGAAGGCGATCTGATCCCTGGTGAGATGCACGTGGAATGGCAGGGCCACCACACGATCGGCGACCTTCTCGGTCACGAGATAATCGCCTCGGCGATATCCCATGTCGAAATAATGCCGCTGCAGATGCAGGGGATTCGAATAGGCCACGGCCTCGACCTGTTCGACCCTGAGATCCTCGACGATCGAATCCCGGCTCGACTTCGAGAACCGCGTGCCCAGATGCACCTGATAGAGAAACCAGTTCACCTCGGTGACATCGGGCCCGACATAGGGGTCCTTGATGCCCTCGAACGACTGCACCTCGCTGTAATAGATCTGCTCGATCAGCTTGCGCCGCTCGAGGATCTCGTCGATCCGCCGCAATTGCGCCAACCCGAGCGCGGCGGTCACGTCGCTCATCACAGCCTGGTGCGACGCGCTGCTGCTGACCACGACCGATGCGCGCTCGTCGAGCCGGTGCGAACGGTGCCGACGCACGGCCACCGCGATGTCGACGTCGTCGGTGACGACCATGCCACCCTCACCACAGGTGAGCGCGAAAGGCTGCGAGAAATCGAACACCGCGGCCGTACCGAATGTACCGACCAGCGCCCCCTTATATTTCGAGCCGATGGCCTCGGTCGAATCCTCGATGACAGGCAGATTGCGGGTCTTCGCGATCGCCTGCAGTTCCGACCATTTGGCCGGATGGCCGTTGGTGTTGCCGACCAGGATCGCCTTTGTCCGCTCCGTGATGCGCGCCTCGATCTTGCTTGGCGCCAGCGTGCCCGAGTAGTAATCTATATCCGCAAACACCGGCTTGGCGCCGACGATGCTGATGGCATGCGCGATCTCGCGGAACGAATAGGACGACGCGATCACCTCGTCGCCCGATCCGATGCCCATCGCTTTCAGGACCAGGACCAGGCCAAGCGTTCCGCTCGGGACGGCAATGGCGTATCTGCGCCCGAGATAGCTTGCGAATGCCGCCTCGAACTCCTCGACCAGCGGACCGCAGGACAGCCGCGGCGAGCGCAACGCGGAGTCCACGGCGGCAATCTCCGCCGTGGTAATGTCGGGATCAGAGAGCGGAATGAAGCTCGCCTCGACCGGCGTAAGCTCCGCTTCATCCTGCTCCTGCCGATCGGCGTCATGCACCAGATAGGGCTTGGTCATGCTCAGCTCCGCTTGGCCAGGATCAGGCCGGTGGCCTTGGCAAGGTCATCGGTCACACCCGCGCAGTGGTCGCTGGCGTCGAGCAGATGCAGGTCGAATGCCGGATAGCTGCGGAACGGCGCTTCCGTGACATCAGACGCGTCACAACGTGTCAGTACCAGCCTTGGAAAGCGGCGGCGCAGCTCGCCGAACGCCGCGCTGCCGGCGTCGGATCGCTCGAGGACCTGCGCGATCTCATTCAATTCCTGTTCGGCCAATGCCATGTCACGCGTCCTCTTCGCTCTACTGCCAGAAGATCCGCTCAGGGTCCGCGTTCAGCTCGTCGACCGCCGCGGTCAACCGCCGATGCAGACTATGCAGCTCCCACGTCCCCTGCGCGTGATCTCTCCAGAACAGCTTCCACATCGCATTCGCGGGATCATGGCGCAGCAGCGCGACGTCGATCACCCCACCGTCCTTGTCGATGTTGCGCGAGCAGCAAGGGCTGCGGACGTGATAACCCTCGTCGACCGGCGACACCGTCGGCTCGACATAGCGATAGCGCTTGCGTGACTTCAGCGCGCGCGCGATCCGCTTGCGATCCAACTCATTGGGATGCGCGGGCAGGACAAAGCTGGGCTTGAGCGCGGTTGCGGCCATCGTGGATCATCGCACCTCAACCGGGACGATCTCCTCTTCGAGACACCCCACGACGAGCTGCTCGCCGAACTCGACGAGATAGATCGGCATGTTCGCTTCCGTGTGGGTGCCGACCTGCACGATCTCACCCATATCGCCGACGCCAACGAGCTTGGCCTCGGCCGGCGCGTTCGGGAACGAGCCGTCATTGACGAGGTCGATCAGCGCCTTGACACGCTGACCCCATTGATATTTCGGCAGGCGCGGCTCGATCATGATCTGTATGCTCCCGGCAGGGGCAACTCGTCCTCGGCCTCCCCGCGGGGGACGGTCGATTCGAGCTCCTTGCGCTTCATGCCGACGCGGTTTCCGCTTTCGAGAAACTCGACGCCGTAGATGTAGAACTGCTGCAGGAAGGTTCCGATCGAGACGACGTAGCCGATCTCGCCCTTCTTCGCGAGGATCTCGCCGATTTCCTTGCCTGCGTAGGTGCCGTCGTTGCGGATCGTGCGCTTGGCCTTCACCTTCTCGCCGAACGTGAAGTACGGCGGCGCCGACAACTCCACGACCTCGCTGTCACGAACGATGTTGCTCATGCCGGTTTCTCCATCGCAGCTCCGGAGCGGTTCGCGAGCCGGTCGCGCGCCATCTCCTGCACCAGCGGATCCTCGTCGCGCGTCAACTCGGTCAGCTCACTGAGCGCGATCCGGCTCGCAACCTCGTGACGCACCCGCCAGTCGGCGTCCTTGCGCATCGCGGTGAGGAGATCAGGCGCGAGGCGCTCGGCGATCTCGAGCCGCACCCGTGGATCGGGGTCGCTGATCATGCCGAGCAGCCAGTCACTCGGAATGCGCCGTGCGACGACGCGGCGGACCTCGGCCTCCGGGTCCCCCATCATGCGGCCGAGCACGGACGGTACGATGCGGCGCGCCACGACCAGGCGGACGTAGTAATCGTCGTCCATCATCATCGGCATCAGGTCTTCCGGATCGAGCACCGTCGCGATCCGGATGCGGACCTCGCGATGCGGATCATGGCGCAGCCGCAACACCAGCCGCTTCGGCAGCCGCCGCGCGGCGTTCCAGCGCACGGTCTCCTCGGGATCATCGAGCAGCGGAGGCAGAAAGAACGGGCTGGCATGCTTCGCCGCGATCGCGCGCACCTCGAAATGCGGATGCTTGACGTAGCCGTTGGCGAGCGCCGGATTCCAGTTGAAGAAGCGGTCGATGCGCCGGGCGTAGCGGTCGTGCACGCAGGCGTGCCGAAGGCGACAGCCGCCGGATGCGTTGAGCTGCGCGTGTTCGCAGCCCGCACAACTGATCTCGTTGCCCTGCCAGTCGATGGCCTCGTCGATGTCGTCATTCATCGTCGAGCTCCACCCGGTCGACCACCTCGAGCAGGACGCGTGCGCCGATCTTGTCGCTGGGATCGAGCTCGAGCAGCTTTTGCACCGCGAGCCGTCCCTCGACGAGATTGCCGAGGCGCATCTGCAAATAGGCGTATCCCTTCAAGGTGAACATGAAGAAACGCGGCAGCATGTTGTCATAGCTGCCGAACTCGGCATGACCGGCGCGAACGTCGCGCCAGTGCGGCGGCAAGCAGTTTTCGGCGGCCGCCTTGGCGAGGCACCGCTTGGCGATGCGCAGCGCGTCGGCGAGCCGTCCCTTGTAGAAATAGAACCGGTAGAAGCCGATCAGGACCGCCGCATGCCCAGGCGCCAGCGCTTCCGCCTCTTTCAGATGCGCCTCCGCAACCTCGTCGAGATGATAGCTCTGGCCCGCCTGCCACAGATGATACTCGGCCTCCTCCGGCAGGCCGCCGCCGAGCAGCGCGTCGGCGAGCAACGCGTCCTCGATGGCGGTCTGAGAGCTGGGCCGGGCATCGGTGGGCATGGCGAGCTGTCCTAGTGCTCCAGCGCCTTCAAGGCGTGGGTCGAGCACGAAACCTGCTTCGGATCGTGAAACACGAGGCCGGTCTGCGTCGCAGTATCCGCGAAGTCGATGGTCACACCGTCGAGCAGCAAGCGGCTTTCCGCCGGCAGAAACAGCCTGACACCGTCGCGCTCGACCACGGCATCACCGGGCTGCGGCGTGGCGAGCACGCTGATATCGGCCGCGAGGCCGGAGCAGCCGCCGGGCGACACCGCGAGACGGAAGCCCGAACCCGCAGTGCCGTCAGCCCGCAGCATCATGCGCATGAATTTCTGCGCGGCTGGCGTGAGAGTGAAATTCATCTGGCTCTCCTCAAGCCGGCGGCTGGTAGCGCGGGAACGAATTGTCGATCACGCAGGTGTTGTCGACCGGGCAGACCGCCGCGCATTGCGGCTCGTCGAAATGGCCGATGCACTCGGTGCACTTCTTCGGATCGATCACGAAGGTGCCGTTCTTCTCCGAGATCGCCACGTTCGGACATTCGGGTTCACAGGCCGAGCAGCTCGTGCACTGCGAGGCAATGATCTTCAAGGTCATCAAAGGCTCCTGTCGAAGGGGCCCGGCGACGCGACGGCGCCGCCGGGGTCTGATGTCACGCCGCCGAGATCAGGGCGCCCTGGCGAATTTCGGCGTCACCGCGCACGACGTGCTGGATCTCGCCACTGTTCACCCTGTCGAGGTAGCTCTTGAACCAGGCGATCGCGGACTTTTCGATGAACTCGTGCGCGAACTGATCGACCGGCTCGATGCCCGCGGCCAGCAGGTCGCTCTTCGGGCAGCCGCCGATCTTGGCCACGAACACCGCATGGCAGTCGTTGATGGCGCGGATGACGGTCTCCAGGCTGTCCTCGTCGCCATAGCCGCCCTGGCAGTACAAGTCGACGCGGCGGTGACCGACGAACTTGGCTCCGGCCGTGGAGAGCTCGTAGACCTGGAACTCCTTGGCGTGGCCGAAATGCTCGTTGATCAGGCCCGAGCCCTTGGTCGCGACCGCGATCAGGAGCTTGATGTCGCTCGACTGGCCGGCGAGCGAGGCGAGCTCCTCCTGCTTCGCCACAACCTTGGCGACACGCTCCTGCTCGACCGCCTCCTGATAGGCCTTGCGACTGTCGATATCGTAGTTCACCTCCATCGCCATGATCTTGTCGGTCGTGAATTCGGCCGAGCGATCCTCACCGAGCAGGCCCACGGCGTCCGCGCGGCACTGGCGGCAATGCCGCATCATGTTCATCTCGCCTTCGCACTCGTCCTGCAGCGCCTTCAGCTCCTGCGCGGTCGGACCGCGCTGGCCGGTCAGGCCGAACACGGTGCCGTGCTCCGGCGACGAGATCAGCGGCATGATGTTGTGCAGGAACGCGCCGCGCGACTTCACCGCCTTGTTGACCTCGACGAGGTGCTTGTCGTTGACCCCTGGGATCATCACCGAGTTGACCTTGCAGAGGATGCCGCGCTCGGTCAGCATCTCCAGGCCCTGCAACTGGCGGTCGGTGAGCAGCTTGGCCGCCTCGACGCCGGTGTAGCGCTTGTGCTTCCAGAAAACCCAGGGATAGATCTTGGCGCCGATCTCGGGATCGACCATGTTGATGGTAATCGTGACGTGGTCGACGTTGAAGCCGGCGATGGTGTCGACGTGGTCGGGCAGCGCGAGACCGTTGGTCGACAGGCAGAGCTTGATGTCGGGGGCGGTGCGCGCGATCAGCTCGAAGGTCTTGAACGTCTTCTCGGGATTGGCGAGCGGATCGCCGGGACCGGCGATCCCGAGCACGGTCATCTGCGGAATGGTCGAGGCAACGGCGAGCACCTTCTTGGCCGCCTGCTCCGGCGACAGCTTTTCGCTGACGACGCCCGGACGCGACTCGTTGGCGCAGTCATATTTGCGGTTGCAGTAGTTGCACTGGATGTTGCAGGCGGGCGCGACGGCGACGTGCATGCGCGCGTAGTGGTGATGCGCCTCCTCGCTGTAGCAGGGATGGTTCTTCACCTTCTCCCAGATCTCCGGCGGCAGGTCGTTCTCGCCGGCGCCCGAGCCGCAGCTCGCCTTGCCGCTGCCGCCCGAGGTGCCGCAGCCCTTGTGCTCCGCGATGGTCTGCATCACCGAGCTCAGCTTGTCGCCGTCCGGTATCGTCGCCTGTTCGTGCTGCACTGACGCGTCCATGTCCGCTCCTTAACGTTGCTGGCGAGCCGCAAACCGCCTTGGGCTGGGGTTCAGCAACTCGCGTGCCACGCCGCGGACAAGATCATTTCGTCAGACTATCAACGCCTTAGCCAAATCATCGCGCCTGTCGCCTTGCCAACATGCGAAAGGCTCTCGTTTCGGGCGTTGTTAGAAACGTTACAGACTCGAATTGGGACACAGGACGAACGGCAAAACAGCGCAGCTTGCGGCCGCGCTGTTCGATTTCCGGTGTCGTGGTCTCGCTCAGCCGCCGATGATGATCTCGCTCGCGCGGGCCAGCGGAATCGCGATCGGCGTCAACCGCTCGGCGATGAAGAACTTCAGCTCGTTCTTCGACAATGAGTCGGGCTCGACCAGGACGTAGTGATCGGCGCCGGAGCGCTTGATCACCTGGCGGCCATAGGTGCGCAGCAACTGGTCGTTGAAGCGGCAGCCGATGAACAGGAAGCTTCGGTCGGTGCGCCGGTCCTTGACCGTGTCGGGTATCGGTGTCTGGATGTCGATGTCGGTCAGCACCTCGACATAGTCGGCATCGGTGATCAGGAAGTTCCTGGCCGGCGTGATCCCGCCATGCGGCTTGTAGAGCAGCGTGGTCCAGCTTGCGGCCTTCTCGCGATCGCTCTCGGCGCCCGCGGCGTCGTAGAAGCGATACCAGCGGTCCTCGCCGATTCCGGCCCGCGTGATGCCCTGCACCTCGCCCCAATCGCCGCGCCCGCCGAGCGCGGTTCGCATTGCGCCGTCATACCAACTGTCGACGATCATCGGCAACGGCAGCGACGCCAGATGCTGCTGCAGCGGTGTCGGTGCAACGGGCGCGGCAAAGGCTTCGGCCATCAGCGCGGTCACCGTCGAGCGGTGGCGCGTGCTCTCGATGTGCTGGGCTGAAGCCCACGCATTGCCCTTGGCTCGGCGCGGCAGCGCCACCTTGGTGCCGAAGAACGCAGCCAGCGCTTCAGGATTCATCGGCACCGTGGCGCCGGACTGCTCGGACACGGCGGGACCGAGGAACGGGACGACCTTGCCGGCCTTCAGTCCGGCGACGACGTCCTTGAGCAGGGCCTCGGCATCGGCCTGCTTGACGATGTCGATATGAGGAAGTGGCGCATTCATCACTCGTCCCCTTCGCCACCGCGCTTGCGCGCATTGATCGTGATCGGCAGCCGCGTGTCGGCAGCCATCTGCGGCAGTTCGAGGACCCATCCGTTGGCGATGCGGATCCAGCCGCCCCACAAGGACTCGTGCTCCGACTCAACGATGGGCTCCTCGAGATCCTTCTTGGGGACGTAGATCGACAGGCCCGTTTCCGGCGAGCGGCGGATCATGACTTTCATTGCGTGAGCTCCGTAGGGCGAAGGGCGTCCGCCGATGGCGATTGACGATGCTGCAGCCAGGCCGGCGAAGTCTCGCGCAGCCGGCCGACGATGTCGGGCAGTATCTGCAGCACGCGATCGATGTCGTCGTCCGTGGTGTCGCGCGACAGCGAGAATCGGACAGCCCCGCGCAGCAGATCCGGCGGCACGTTCATCACGCGGAGCACGTGCGACGGCTCCATCGAGCCGGAAGCGCAGGCCGAGCCGAGCGAGGCGGCGATACCGGCTTGGTTCAGCCGCATGACGATCGGCTCGCCCTCGAGATGCCGGAAGGCGATGTTGGAGGTGTTCGGCAGCCGCGCAGCGAGGTCGCCGAGCACGACGCAATGGCCGACGCTCTGGAGGATGCCCTGCTCCAGCCGGTCGCGCAGCGCGCGAACGCGGCCCTGCTCGTCCGTGAGATGCTTTGCCGCGAGCTCGGCCGCCTTGCCGAGCCCGATGATGCCCGGCACGTTCTCGGTGCCGCCGCGCCGGCGGCGCTCCTGCGGGCCGCCGCGCAGCAGCGGCGCGAACGGTGTGCCCTTCCGAACATAAAGCGCACCGATGCCCTTGGGGCCGTGCAGCTTGTGGCCGGACAACGACAGCATGTCGACGCCAGCGGATTTCAGATCGATCGCGATCTTGCCGACCGCCTGCACGGCGTCGGTGTGGAACAGCGCGCCGGCCTCATGCGCGAGCCTGGCCAGATCGGACACCGGAAATAGCGTGCCGGTTTCGTTGTTGGCCCACATCACCGAGGCGATGGCCGTGCGCGGGCCGAGCGCGCGCTTGTAAGCCTCGAGATCGAGCCGGCCGGCCGCATCGACGCCGATCAGATGCACCGCGACGCCGCGCTTGTCCATGAGGTATTCGACGAGCGACAGGATCGCGGGATGTTCCACAGCCGTCGTGACGACCTCGTCGCGGCCGTCTTGCGTCTCCAGCGCCGACAGGATCGCGGCATTGTCGGATTCCGTCCCGCCCGAGGTGAAGACGATCTCGTGGTCGAAGACGGCACCGAGCAGCGCCTGCAGGCTCTTGCGCGCCTGCCTCACGGCCCCGGCGACCTCGCTGCCGAAGGCATGCGAGGATGAAGCATTGCCGAACTGGTCCGTAAAGAACGGCAACATCGCCGCGACGACCTCTGGATCGGCTCGTGTCGTCGCGTTGTTGTCGAGATAGACCGGACGCAAGGCCGCTCCTTAATGCCGCGCCTTGGCTGCGCCGGCCACCGGAACGAGGCGGACGAATTCGCCGAGCTTCTCGATCATGCGCGCCTGGATGCCCTCCAGCGTCGCGCTGGCGAGCTTGCAGAAGATGCAGGCGCCGGCGAGCTTGACCATGATCTTGTTGCCGTCAATCTCGACGAGCTCGCAATCGCCGCCGTCGCGCTTGAGGTTCGGACGGACCTCCTCGATCACGGCCCGGATGATCCGCTCGCGCTCGCTCATCTGCGACGGCGCTTCGACGATGCCCTGGGATTCGACCAGCATGGTTTCACTTCTCGCGTGTTGGATGATCGAGCGAAGACTCAAGCGAACGACTTGCCGCAGCCGCAGCTCGACTTGGCATTCGGGTTCTCGAAGGTGAAGCCGGAGCCCTCGAGCGCGATGACGAAATCGATCGTCGTGCCTTCGAGATATTCGAGGCTCTTGTGATCGACGAGCACGCGCACGCCCTCGCGCTCGATCACGGTGTCCTCCGGCTCGCTGCCGCTGACGAGGCCCATGTTGTATTTCAGCCCGGCGCAGCCGCCGGCTTCGACCATAATCCTGAGGCCGTCGACCGGCTTGTCGGAGGTCGTGATCGCGTTGCGGACCGCATTGATGGCGCTGTCGGTCAGGTTGATCATCATCGTCTCGCCTTTCCCATTCGGCTGTTGTGAACGGAATTGGCAAGTCTCATGCCATGCAGCAATCGCCTGAAAGACCTCAACTTTTCATGTTGTCGCTGTGGCGTTTCCGACGCGTGTCGGCTTTCCGACAGGCGCTGTTCACGCCGTGTCGCGCGGGCGTCGGCGCGATGTCGGGGCGCAAACCCGACAATCGACTGGCGCGAGAGGCAAAAGAACCAAGCAAATCAAGCTGCAACACACACCGGCAGACAATTTGCATCACGCCCCTTTCGACCGCGCCGTGCGGCGAACGGCTGACAAGGACATGCGAGGGGATTGCTGATGACGACATTGGAGAAGACGGTTGCGATCGAGACCACCGCGCTCGCGCAGCTCGACAAGGAAGGGCGGCTGCTGAACGCCGTTCTCAAGGCGCCGACCACCAAGCCGGGACGGTTCGGCTTCCGCGGCGATATCGCGCTGAAGTTCCAGACCCAGGTTGCGGACGAGAAGCGTCCGCCGGACTTCTCGATCGAGCAGGTGCTGACGATCGCGCAGGACGGTGCATCGACGATCCCGGTGCTCGTCGGCTACATCCACTCGCTGGCCTATCTCGAGACCGCGGCCGAGGTGCTCAAGGGCCTGCTGACGCCGGACGGCAAGTACTTCATGTTCTGCAACAACATCGATCTGCTGGCGAAGTACCGCATCAAGATCGACGACATCACCTTCTACGTGCTGCCTTGCGACGAATCCACGGTCTGGAAGGAGATGCTGGAGCTGCTGTCGATCGACAAGAACGACATCAAGAAGCTCGATACCGCCGGCAAGCTCGACTACGTGCTCGACGCCGCCAAGGACTTCAGCGAGAACTACGATCTCGTGCCCTACGCGGATGCACTGGCCAGGATGGAGCCGGTCAAGAACCGCAACGAGAACCGGCCAGTCTGAGACCGTCCGTTTCTTCAAATTCAAGATGAAGTCCCGGCAGTTTCCGTCGGGACTTCACCGCGATCGCCGCCTCAGCCGTCCTCACACTGCAGGCCGGTCTCACCCTCTTCCTCGTCATCCTCGACCAGGGTCACGCCGGTCACGCAGATGTCGCCATCCAGCACGCTCAGCGCGACCGGCGTCAGGCTCTCGCCCCTGCACGGGCCATCGACGCAGAGCCCGGTACCGATCTCGAACAGCGAGCCGTGCTTGCCGCAGAGGATGCGAAGGCCGTTGCCGTCCAGGAACTGATTGCGCTCCCAGTCGAGATTGACCTTGTCGTGCGGGCACATGTTCAGATAGCCGAACACCTGCTTGCCCCAGCGGATCACGAAGATCGGCCACGGGCGGTGGCTGCCGTCCTCCGCGACGATCACGAGCTGGAAGCCCATGGCGCGGCGGCTCGGAATGTCGTTGAAGCTGCAGATGGCGTAGGCGACGTCGGTCGTCATGTCGGGCCTCATCGATGTCTGGCGCATCTCCGACACGGCCGCTTCGGCGCAGCAGGAGCGACGGTCGGCTCGCTTGCGAGCCGCGTTGCAAGATTCGCGCAACTCCGCCTGTCCGCCTCGCCTTCTTTGCTGCTGCGATAGACTGGCACAGAACTTGAAAATTTCTCCTGCAAAGGCGCCTCTTTGTAAGGAGATCGACATGAACGTGGCACTGGAATTCGTCGAGAGCTCGCTCGACGACATCAAGGCGGCATTGGAGGGCGGCACGCTGACGGTCTACTCGGTGGCGCGTCCGATCACCGCGGACAAGCCGGTCGACCGCAGCGGCGTGCTCGCGACCTTCACGTTCGGCTCGCCCGCCTTCGGCGCCGCGGTGGATGGCCTCGAGCAGCCGAACTTCGTCGCGACGTCCGTGCCGGCGGCCACCGTCGGCACGCCCGGCTTTGCGCGGGCGCGCAAGGCGGACGGTACTACCGTCGCCGATTTCTCCGCCGGCCCAGGCGAGCGCGAAATCAAGTTCACCGAAGTGTCGTGCTCGCCCGGCGCGCCGGTCACGGTCGCGACCTTCAAGATCGTCGCCGAAGGCGGCTGGCCGGAGCGTCCGGAATACTACGACACCCATCCACGCCCGGGCTATCCGATGCCGAAGACGCTCTGACGCCCGCAAGCGCGTCAGTCATCCTGTTGGCTCTTCAAATCGCGAGCGCATGCATGAGCACGGATCCCTCGAGCACCCTGGTCAGCTCCGACTGGCTGGCACAACATCTTTCCGATCCCGCCACCAAGATCCTCGACTGCACCTGGCACCATCCGAGCACCAACCTGGACGGCCGTACGCAATACCGCGGCCGGCACCTGCCGGGCTCAGTGCATTTCGATATCGACCAGGTCGCCGACAAGTCCAACCCGCTGCCGCACATGCTGCCGTCAGCGGGCGATTTCGCCCACAAGGTCGGGCTGCTCGGCATCAGCAATGCCGATCGCGTCGTCGTCTACGACCGTCACTATGGCGGCTCGGCCGCGGGCCGCGTGTGGTGGATGTTCCGCGTATTCGGGCACGACAACGTCGCCCTGCTCGACGGCGGCTTCGGCAAATGGACCAAGGAGAAGAGGCCGGCGGAGATGACGCCGGTGCGCCCGGTGCCGGCGAGCTTCACGGCCAGCTTCCAGCCCGGCCTGGTCGCGACCTCGGCCGACGTGCGTCGCCTGCTGCAGGCCGGCGGCCAACTCATCGATGCGCGCGGGCCCGGCAAGTTCGACGGCACGCAGGCAGACGTGTTCACCTTCAAGCGCCAGGGCCACATTCCAGGTGCCATCAACCTGCCCTGGGCCGATCTGGTCGATCCGGACTCCGGCGTGCTGCTGGCGCCCGACGCGCTCACCGCACGCTTTACGGCCGCGGGCGTCGATCTGAACAAGCCGATCGTTACCACCTGCGCCTCGGGCATCACCTCCTGCATGCTGGCGTTGGCGCTCTACCGGCTCGGCGTTCCGAACGCCGCCGTCTACGACGGCGCTTGGGCGGAATGGAGCCAGCTCGACGACACGCCGGTCGCGGCGTGATTTCAACGACGGGAGCACGAGCATGGCAAAGACTCTGGTCAAGACCACGCAGGACGGCCGCAAGGTCGAGGTGATTGGCCTCGCCATCTGCCTCGAAGGCGAGCTCGAGGCGTTCGAGCTGGTCGAGGTCAAGCTGCATCCGAACCGGCGCAAGATCTGGGAGGCCGCGCCCGACGCGACTCACATGGCCGGCCGCATCACTTTGACCAAGGACGAGGCAGCGATCGTCGAGAGCGCGTTCGCCGCCGCCCAGGCCGAGATCCTCGCCAACCCCGCCGCGATCAACGAGCGCTTCCGGATCGCGGCGATGTGGAAGGCCAGGGAACAGGGGATCGAGTAAAAGTCCCCGCTTTCGGCCTGGCCCTCATCTCTCGACCGTCATTCCGGGGCGCGCGAAGCGCGCGCCCCGGAATGACGAGCGGATAGATCGTGGCCAACACAAGTCTCCGTCATCGCGAACGCAGCGACGCGATCCAGGGCCGCACGACGACTCTGGATTGCTTCGTCGCCTGCGGCTCCTCGCAATGACGGCAGTGGCAAGATCTACTGAAAGATCCGCCCGCGGTAGCGATAGCTGCCCTCATCGTCGACATCGAACAGTTCGCCGATATCGGGATGCTTCACCGGCTCCCCGGAAGCGTCCGCCACCAAGTTCTGCTCAGGCACATAGGCGATGTAGCTGCTCTCGCCGCATTCGGCGAGCAGATAGTAGAATGGCTGCTCCTTGTCGAGCCTGGCGTCCATGGTGATGGCGCGCCAGCCCTCTTCCTCGGAGAACGACAGGTCGACATCGAACACGACGCCGCGCAGATCGTAGACGCGGTGCCGAGTCACCTGGCCGATCGTGAATTTCGCCTCCATCCGCATCATGGCAGCACGCTCGACAATCTCAGGCCGCCGGCGAATGGGTCTGGCAGTTGGTCGGGCAGACCCGGGCGCAGGCGCCGCAGCCGATGCAAGCGCCGGTGTCGTTCATGACCATGATCTTCTTCTCGACCTCGTCATCCTCGTCGTCGTCGAGCTCGACGAACTCGCCCTCGTCGTTGATGCCCTTCAGGGTCATGACCTCGCGGCCACACACCTTGTAGCAGCGGCCGCAGCCGATGCACTTGGCCGGATCGATGGCGACCAGATAGTCCGGCCGCCAGTCGCGACCGTCACGGGTTGCGTTGGACATGATGACGGATCCTCAAATCGGGCTTACGCGGTTTCGAGCTTCTTCAGCTCGGCCCGCTTCTTCTCCAGCTCGGCGAACGCGTCATGCGCCTTCTGCGCCGTCGGCAGGATCTGGTCCCAGTTGATGGGCAGTTCCTCCGACAGGTCGTGCAGGTTCATCTTGGCATCCATGGCGCGTGCCGACAGCTTCTTGATCTCGGCCTTCAGGGTATCCAGGTCGCTCATCTCTCTCATCCTCGCCGTTCAGTAGTTCGCGACGTCCTTGAACTTCTCGATCATCTCGACGCCGGCCTTGACGAACTTGTCGCCTTCGTCGGCCAGCTTGCCGAGATTGTCGAAGCCGAACCGGTGCACGTCCCGCAGCAGCTTGTTGACGACGATCAGCCGGCCGCCGATCAGCACCATGCGGCCGAAGCCCTCGTGACTCATCTTCAGCATCGGCGAGATCATGACGCCGGTGGCCTTCTCGATCGACAGCGCGACCGCATTGAAGAACAGCTCCAGCCGCCAGATCGTCTCCGGATCGGGATCGCCGATGATCGGCAGCGCCCGCCGCTTCTCCTTGTCCAGGATGTAGGGCTCGAGCAGGTCGATGTCCTTCTTGCCCTCCCATGCGCCATGGGTGTCCTGGGCCCGCCACACCTTGATCAGCTCCTTGACGAAGGGCCGCTGCTCGGCGGGGATGGTTTCGACGGCTACCGCGGTATCGGACATGATGGTTTCCTCATTCCTCGAAATCGAGCGCGCGTTCCTGGCCCTTGGCCAGCGCCTTGCGCAGCCAGGGCGGCGGCGTGCCCTTGAGCACCGCCTGCAGCTTGCCGAGCAGATCGGTGATCTCCTCGGGCTGGGTGACCTTCATCGGATGGATGTTGTTGGCGACGACGCGCGCTGCGCCGGAGCCGCCGATCGCGGCGACATAGAGGATCGCGCAATCCTTGATCGCCTCGATCTTCGGCGCCAGCTTGTCCTCGTTGCCATCCTCCTTGAGATCGCCGTCGAACTCGACCTTCTCGATGAAGCGGTAGCCCTCGGGATCGAGATCGTAGATCGCGATGTTCTTGGCCCAGCCGAAATGGGCGTCGACGCGCTTCAGATCCTGGGTAGCGAATGCGACTTTCATGTCGTCGGTCCTTTCTCCTGAAACGTCAATGCAGTGGCGCCACGACGGCGGTGTCGATCGATGCCTGTTCGAGGTCCTTCCAGGGATCGAGCCAGGTGTCGGGCGTCGGCTGATGGTTGTCCTCGCGATCGGCGATGATCAGATTGGCGAGCGCAAAGATCAGATCGCGCGTGCCGCGATAGCCGACCGTCAGGAGATGCCCTGCCCCGAGCCGGTCGAACATCGGAAAGCCGATCCGGTAGAACGGGATCTTGAGGCGGGCGGCGGCCTGGCGGCCGTGCGAATGCGTGAGCATCAAGCCGCAGTCGCGCTCCTTTGCCAGGTTTTCGAGATCCTCGAGATCGCCGATCAGCACTTCATCGCAGGGCATCCGCTCGAGCACCGGCGACTGCGTCGTGGTGACCGCCACCGACACATGCGCGCCCATGTCGTGCAGCATGCTCGCGACGTCGAACAGCAGATCCGGCTCGGCGCCAACAGCGAGCTTGCGACCGCCAATGTGGAAATGCGCATCCAGCATCGCGTCTGCGAGCTGGCCGCGCTGCCGGCGATATTTCGCCGGCACCGGGCGTCCCGAGATCTCGCTGAGGAACGTCATGAACTCGTCGTTCGGCAGCAGCCCGCAGAGCCGCTCGAACAGCCGATACGGCACGCCGGTCCTGGCCTGGATCGCTTCCGCCGCTCGCTTCATTTGCGCCCCGATCGCGATCGTCCAGGACGCGCTGCCCATGGTCGCAATCTCTTCCAGGCCGATGCCGCCGATCGTTGTCGGCGTGAACTCGTCGGGGATGTGGCCGTCGAGCGAGCCGCCGATATCCGGCAGGAACGATGGCTCCAGACCGAAATCCTCGATGATGGTGCGCAGCTCCTCGATATCCCCCGGCGTCAGATGGCAGCCCGGCAGCACGTTGATCCGCGCCGGGTCGCGACGGGTCGAGGTCGGCTTGTCGACGAGCACCTCGACCATCTTGGCGACGGTCTTGTCCCAACCGTCCTGGAACGCGTCCTTGAAGTCCGGCGTCGAGACGTAGACCAGCGGATAATTCGCGAGATCTGGATGTTTCTCGCGGATCAGCCTGATGTAGCCGTCGACGTCGTCGCCCTTGGTCTCGGTGACGCCGGTCGAGCAGATGCCGATGATCTCCGGCTTTTGTCGCTTGTAGATGTTGAGGATCGCCTGCTCGACATTCTCATAGCCGCCGAGCACGGTGGCGACCTCGCTCATCGCCGTCGTCTGCATCGGCACCGCTTCCTTGAAGTGGCGCACGAACAAGGTCAGGCCGAACGAGGTGCAGCCCTGCGAACCATGCAGCAGCGGCATCGCGCCGCGCAGGCCGAGGAAGGCGAACGAGCCGCCGATCGGCTGGCTCATCTTGAGCGGATTGACCGCGCAGGCCTTCTTTCCAATGGTGACCTTGGCCATGAGCGCCGCCCTACTCCGCCGCCTGCAGCAGCTCGGCCGGCGCCTTCTGCGCCGCCAGGATGTCCTCCACACGGCCGGCGCAGGCGCCGCAGCCGCCCGATGCGTTGGTGTGCTCGCGAACGCCGGCGACATCGGCGAGGCCATGGGCCTTGATCGCGTCCTCGATGGTGCCGAGATCGACCGACTTGCAGTGGCAGATCTTCTTGGCGCGTCGCGCGGCTTCCGCGGCGACCGGATCGGCCGCCAGCGCCGCCGCTTCTGCATTGGCCTGGGCAATCGCCCTGGCCTGCCAGTTGCTGTCGGCCTGCTCCCAGGGCGCCCGCTTGCGCAGCTGCTCCCACATCGGGTTGTAGATCGCCTTGTCGATCTCGGCGACCAGCTTCACCATCCCGATATAGCCCATAAAGGCGTGGGAGCGCTCCTGGTTGATGTCGAGCCAGGGCATCGCCGCCTTCAGCGCCACGAATTGCGACTTGCCGCCCGAGAGCATGATGTCGGCCTTGGCGTCCTTGAGCATCTTGTACATTTCGCGCGGCGCCATATCGTCGATCATGTGCGCGTCCTGGCCCATCAGCTCCTTGATGCGCTCCTTGTCCTCCTTGGTGGACTTCTTGACGGAGGTGCCGACCAGCTCCATGCCGGCCTCCTGCAGCGCCGCTACGACTGACCACGACTTCACGCCGCCGGTGATCAGCAGCACCTTCTTGCCGGTGAGCCGCTTCTTGAACGGCTCGATCGCCGCCCAGGCCTTGGCCTCCTCGCGCGCGATCACCGCCTCGGTGCGGTCCAGCAGATCGGCCGGCGCGCCGCGCTCGACCAGGAGGCGCGCGATCTCGCGCAACGAGTCCGAGGAGTCCTGGATGCCGTAGAACGATCCCTCGAAGAACGGAATGCCGTAGCGTTCCTCCATCTTGCGGGCGACGTTGATCATCGCCTTGGAGCACACCATCATCGCGGCGCGGGCGCGGTGCGACGAGGCGACGTCCTTGTAGCGGCCGTCGCCGGAGATGCAGGCGGAGATGCGGATGCCGAGTTCGTCGAACAGCGGCTTCACCTGCCAGAGCTCGCCGGAGAGATTGTATTCGCCGATGATGTTGAGGTCGTAGGGCGTTGTGACCTCCGGCTCGACGGTGCCGATGACGTGGTCGAGCAGCGCCTCGCCGGCGAGCTTGTTGCCGAGATTCTTCGGGCCGACGAAGCCGGGCGAGTTGACGGGGATACAGGGCTTGCCAAATTTGGCCGAGGCCGCCTTGCAGACGGCATTGATGTCGTCGCCGGTCATGGCGGGCACGCAGGTCTGGTAGACGAAGACCGCCGGCGGATCGTACTTCTCGATGATTTCCTTGATCGCCTTGTACAGCCGCTTCTCGCCACCGAACACGACGTCGGTCTCGTTGATATCGGTCGTGAAACCGGTGCGCCAGATCTGCGAGCCAGACGAGGCCGCGCCGCGGTTGTCCCAGGAATTCCCCTCGCAGGCGATCGGTCCGTGCACGAGGTGCGCGACGTCGGTCAGCGGCTGCAAGGCGACCTTGGCGCCATCGAACGCGCACCCGCCCGCCGCACCGCCCGGCTGCAGCTGCTTGGTGCAGCCCTTCTTGCGCTCGGCCTCGGACTTGTTGGCGTTCTTGCCGCAACCCGGCTCGTTGAAGACGTTCTGGATCGTGGCAGACAGCGAGCTCATCGGCTTCTCCTGTTGGCGGACCTTCTGCGCGTCTTTTGGCCGAGGAGGCTCAGGCTTTCAGTGCCTTCCCCATGAGCCTCGTCGGCCAGATCGAGACGCGGCGGCCCTTGAGGGACCGCCGCGCGCCGTGTCCTAGCGGATGATGTCGAAGCTGTAGTCCGACTTGGCGGGCACGTTGGTGTTGCGGTCGATCTCGTCGAAGATCTTGTCGAGGATCGTGACAAGCACGTTCAGGCCGCCTTGATAGCCCCACACCGGATAGCGGTGCTTGTGGTGACGATCGAAGATCGGAAAGCCGATGCGGATCAGCGGCGTGCCGGTGTCGCGCTCCAGATACTTGCCGTAGGTGTTGCCGATCAGGAAATCGACCGGCTCGGTGAACAGCAGCGAGCGCATGTGCCACAGGTCCTTGCCGGGATACACGTGGCAGTTCTTTCCGAACGGCGACGAGTCGAACACGGCCTGCACCTTCTCGGCCCAATCCTTGTTGCCGTTGGTGGCGAGCACATGGGTCGGCTCGGCGCCGAGCTCGAGCAGGAACGCGGCGAGGCCGAGGCAGAGATCCGGATCGCCGTAGATCGCGAACTTCTTGCCGTGGATGTGGGCGCTGGAATCGGCGATCGCGTCGACCAGGCGGCCACGCTCGAGCGCGAGCTGCTCCGGAATCTCCTTGCCGGTGATGCGTGACAGCGCCATCACGAAGGCGTCGGTGCCGGTCACGCCGACCGGATGGTTGAAGGAGACGACCTCCTGGCCGTGGTTCTTGATGAACGGCAGGGTCTTCTCGGTGCAGAAGTGCTGCATCGAGATCGTCGCCTTGGCGTGAATCGCGTTGGCCGCGTCCTCCAGCGTGGTGCCGCCATCATACATACGGAACTCGCCGTCGGTCGGCGTGTCGAACACGTTCGAATTGTCGCCGAGGATCGTGTACTCGATCCCCATCGCCTCGAAGATGTGCTTCACTTCCTTGATGTTGCCGACGGTGTAGCCATCGAAACCGCCGATGAAGTTGATCTTCTCGTTGGGAACGCGCTCCAGCTTCGGCGCGGTGCCGGCCTTGCCGTCCCAGAAGTGCTCGAGAATGCCCTTCATTGCATTGTCGTAGCCGGTGACATGGCTGCCGACGAAGGCAGGCGTATGGGCGAAAGGCACATCGAACTCGGCGGGAACCGAGCCCTTCTCCTTGGAGGTCTTGATGAAGGCGTTGAGGTCGTCGCCGATGACTTCCGCCATGCAGGTGGTGGAGACCGCGATCATCGACGGCTTGTACATGTTGTAGGCGTTGGCGAGGCCGTCGATCATGTTGTTGAGGCCGCCGAAGACGGCTGCGTCCTCGGTCATCGACGACGACACGCAGGAGCTCGGTTCCTTGAAGTGGCGCGACAGATGGCTGCGATAATAGGCAACGCAGCCCTGCGAGCCGTGCACGAACGGCAGCGTCTTTTCGAAGCCGACGGCAACGAACACGGCGCCGAGCGGCTGGCAGGCCTTCGCCGGGTTGACGGTCAGCGCCTCGCGGGCGAAATTCTTCTCGCGATATTCGGGTGTCTTGGCCCATTCGCGGATGCGCTCGACCTCGGCGGGATCGCGCGGATTCTCGAACATCTTCTTCTTGTTCGCCAGCATCTGCTGGTATTCGGGACCACGGAAAAGCTCGAAGTGATCGAGCACATGTTCGGCACTCTGCGTCATGGGATAACCCTCTCTATGTTCCTGTGTCGATCAGGGAGCACTGGCTCTCCGCCGAAGGAGAGCCAGGCCGTGGGCGGTGGTGCTTACTCGGCTGCCTGAAGCAACGGCTTGGGCGCCTGCTTCCAGGGCGCCTTGGCCATCTTCCAGACCGGCGAGTTGATGGCCATGTCCATGTCGCGGGCGAAGATCGCGAACCCGTCATAGCCATGGTAGGGACCCGAGTAGTCCCAGGAATGCATCTGGCGGAACGGTACGCCCATCTTCTGGAACACGTACTTTTCCTTGATGCCCGAGCCGACCAGGTCCGGCTGGACCTTCTCGACGAACTTCTCGAACTCGTAGCCGGTGACGTCGTCGTAGATCAGCGTGCCGTCCTTGACGTAGTGCTGAGCGGTGCGCTGATAGTCGTCGTTGTGGCCGAACTCATAGCCTGTGCCGACGACCTCCATGCCGAGATCCTCGTAGGCGCCGATCACGTGGCGCGGACGCAGACCGCCGACGAACAGCATCACGGTCTTGCCTTCGAGGCGCGGCCGGTACTTGGCGATCACGGCGTCCATCAGGGGCTGGTACTTGGCGATGACTCGCTCGGCACCTTCCTTGATCTTGTCGTCGAAATAGCTGGCGATCTTACGCAGCGATTCGGCGATCTTGCTCGGTCCGAAGAAGTTGTATTCGCACCACGGAATACCGTACTTCTCTTCCATGTGGCGCGAGATGTAGTTCATCGAGCGGTAGCAATGCAGCACGTTGAGCTTCGCCTTCGGCGTCGCCTCGAGCTCTGCCAGCGAGCCGTCGCCCGACCACTGGGCGATCACGCGCAGGCCCATCTCCTCGAGCAGGATGCGGGACGACCAGGCGTCGCCGCCGATGTTGTAGTCGCCGATGATCGCGACGTCGTAGGCCGACGGCTCGAAGCGCGGCGCGGCATCGGCCGGGAGCTTGTCGAACACCCAGTCCCGGATCGCGTCGTTGGCGATATGGTGACCCAAGGACTGGGAGACGCCGCGGAAGCCTTCGCAACGCACGGGGACGATGGTCTTGCCGTCATACTCCTTCGACTTGACCTTGGAGACGGCCTCGATGTCGTCGCCGATCAGGCCGATCGGGCATTCCGACTGCACGGTGATGCCGTTGTTCAGCGGGAACAGCTCCTGGATCTCGTCCATGATCTTGGCGAGCTTCTTGTCACCGCCGAAGACGATGTCCTTCTCCTGGAAGTCGGAGGTGAACTGCATCGTCACGAAGGTGTCGATGCCGGTCGTCCCGATGTAGTAGTTGCGGCGCGCCGCCCAGGAGTACTGGCCGCAGCCGACCGGGCCATGGCTGATGTGGATCATGTCCTTGATTGGGCCCCACACCACGCCCTTCGAGCCGGCGTAGGCGCAACCGCGGATGGTCATGACGCCGGGGATCGACTTGATGTTCGACTTGACGCCGCAATCCGACTTGCCGTTCTCATGCACGTTGAGATGCTTGGCGCGGCGCTTGGCGGTCTTTTCCGGATAGACCTTCAGGACCTCGGCGATCAGTTCCTTGTTGCGCGCCTTGATCTCGGCGACGCTTTGTTTCTCGGTGACGCTCATCTGGCTTTCCTCGATGATCGGTTGCGGAGGTGATCCGGCCCTTGGAGATGAAGGGCCGGAGCACCGGTGGCGGTTACGCCGTTGCGGCGAGTTCGGCGGCAGTCTTTCCGATCTGGGTTTCGTCGACGGCCTTCATGATGCCGTGCTCCATCAGCATGTCCTCGAGCTCGTCCATCGTGATCGGGGTCGGGATGATGCCCTTGCCGCCGTTGTTGTGGATCTTCTGCGCCAGCGAGCGGTAGTGCCCGGCCTGGACCGAATCCGGCGCATATTCCAGCACGGTCATGCGGCGCAGCTCGGCGTGCTGCACGATGTTGTCGCGCGGCACGAAGTAGATCAGCTGGGTGCCGAGCTTCTTGGCGAGAGCCTCCGCCAGCTCCAGCTCCTTGTCGGTCTGACGCTCGTTGCAGACCAGGCCGCCCAGGCGCACGCCGCCGGAATTCGCATATTTCAGGATGCCCTTGGAGATGTTGTTGGCGGCATACATCGCCATCATCTCGCCGGACATCACGATGTAGATCTCCTGCGCCTTGTTCTCGCGGATCGGCATCGCGAAGCCGCCGCACACGACGTCGCCGAGCACGTCGTAGGACACGTAGTCGATGTCCTCGTAGGCGCCGTTCTCTTCCAGGAAGTTGATCGAGGTGATGACGCCGCGGCCGGCGCAGCCGACGCCCGGCTCCGGACCGCCGGACTCGACGCAGCGGATGTCGCGATAGCCGACCTTCATGACCTCCTCGATCTCGAGGTCCTCGACGCTGCCGGCGGCAGCAGCCAGGCTCAGGATCGTGTCCTGCGCCTTGGCGTGCAGGATCAGGCGGGTCGAATCCGCCTTGGGGTCGCAGCCGACGATCAGGATCCGATGACCCATCTCGGCGAGCGCCGCGAGCGTGTTCTGCGACGTCGTCGATTTGCCGATGCCGCCCTTGCCGTAGAATGCGATTTGTCGAAGTGATGACATTCTGCTCTCCATCAACCGATTGCCAATGTCCCGCATGCGCCTTGCATCGCGAGACCGCGTCCTCTCTCCAGAACCGGCAGACGGGTTATTGGGAAGGAGAGCATCGCTCGTCCGAAGCGTCGGCGTGCACTCAGCCCTCAACCATTGCCTGAGCCCAGTTTTGCAACGGCTGTGCCAGAGCTTTGGAATCGTTAAAAAGGCCATGTTTTGAAAGAGATGCGGCCAAGCTCGGCGCTAGGATGGACTTGTTGCAAATCCGACATCGGGGGTTTTCACCCGACGCTCCCGCGCCGTGCTGTCCGAAACGACACATGCCGCCGCGGCTCCGAGCGGCGCTTCCGTAGAGAACACCGCGGAGCGCTCGCGTGGGGCCGGTCAGGAGCGGCGGTACGGAGTTTGCTTGATGCAGATCAAACCCGCTTTCGAACGGGCCAGCAGGAGTACTTTTGATGGCGAGCAAGGCGCGCGTCTTTGTCATTGAAGCCGATCAGGTGATCCGCTCGGCGCTGGGCTACATTCTCAGTGAGCGTCACGAGACCTTCACCTTCGCGGAGACCGCCGACGCTTTGACCAAGGCGGCACGGACCTCGCCCGACGCCGTCCTCATCGGGATGAGCATCCTGGAGGACGACGGCGCCGAGACGGTCGGCATGCTCGCCCGGAAGATGCATCAGGCCGGCATCATCGTGGTCGCGGGATCGACCCGGTCGCCGCTCGCGCTGGCCGGCCTACGGCAGGGCGCGGAAGCCATCATCGCCAAGCCGATCACCTTCGACGGCGTCACGCACGCGGTCGATTCCGTGCTGGCGCGGCGCGGCAGCGAGCCGGACATGACGGCATAGCTGGCCGCCGCATCTACGGAGATCTGCCGATGACGAGGAGAGGATGATGTTGAGGATGACCCAGACCGCGACGCCGGGGATACCGGACATCGAGGACATCGTCGAGAATTTCGCGCTGCTCGACGACTGGGACGACCGCTACCGCTACGTGATCGAGCTCGGCCGCGGCCTGCCGCCGCTGCCTGACATCGACCGCAATGATGGCAACAAGGTGCAGGGCTGCACCAGCCAGGTCTGGCTCGCCACCGCCGTGCGGCACGACGCCGCAGCGCCGGTGCTGCATTTCGTCGGCGACAGCGACGCGCACATCGTGCGTGGCCTGGTCGCGATCCTCCTGGCGATGGTCTCCGGCCGCACCGCGCCGGACGTTCTCGCCGCCGATCCGATCGCCCTGTTCGAGAAGCTGGGCCTGCGCGAGCATCTCACGCCCCAGCGCTCCAACGGCTTCCGCTCGATGGTCAGCCGCATCAAGGCCGATGCGCAGGCGGCGATGGCTGCGGCGGCGTAGGTTTTGATTTGTTGCTTTGATGAAGCCGCTATAGCGCGGCACATTCAGTCTTCGCCTCTCCCCGCGTGCGGGGAGAGGCCTGATTGCATCGAAGATGCAATCCGGGTGAGGGGGACTCTCCGCGAGTCTGGTGCGTGTGGAGAGTTCCCCCTCACCCCAACCCTCTCCCCGCACGCGGCGCGGGAGCGCACCGCCAGCTTGGCGAATGCTCGTTTCCGACTCGCCAGATGCGAGTCAGTAGGAACTCAGCCAGGACGGCGCGAGTGCTCTTAAGAGAAAAACTCCTGTGCCTTCTTCAGCGCACGTACCAGCACATCCACCTCTTCGCGCGTGTTGTACATCGCGAACGACGCGCGGCAGGTTGCGGTGACGCCAAAACGCTCCAGCAGCGGCATGGCGCAATGGGTGCCGGCGCGGACCGCGACGCCGGAGCGGTCGATGACGGTGGCGAAGTCGTGGGCGTGGGCGCCCTGCATCTCGAACGAGACGATGGCGCCCTTGTCGGCGGCGTTGCCGATGATGCGCAGCGAGTTGATTTCGCGCAGCTGCTCGGTGGCGTAGGTGACGAGATCATGCTCATGCGCCGCGATGCGCTGCTTGCCGATCGAGGCAACGTAGTCGATCGCGGCGCCCAGCCCGGCGGCCTCCACGATCGGCGGCGTGCCCGCCTCGAAGCGGTGCGGCGGATCGCCATAGGTGACCCATTCCCGCGAGACCTCGCGGATCATCTCGCCGCCGCCGTTGAACGGCGGCATCGCTGCCAGCAGCTCGCGCTTGCCGTAGAGCGCGCCGATACCGGTGGGGCCATAGATCTTGTGGCCGGTGATGCAGTAGAAATCCGCGTCGAGATCGCGGACATCGACCTCCATGTGCACGGCCGCCTGCGAACCGTCGACCAGCACGGGAATGCCGCGCGCATGCGCGATGCGGATGACCTCCTTGACCGGGACGACGGTGCCGAGCACGTTCGACATCTGCGTCATCGCCACCATCCTGGTGCGCGGCGTCAGCAGCTTCTCGAACTCGTCGAGCAGGAAGTTGCCGTCGTCGTCGACGGGAGCCCATTTGATCACCGCGCCCTGCCGCTCCCGGAGGAAATGCCAGGGAATGATGTTGGCGTGGTGCTCCATGATCGACAGCACGATCTCGTCGCCCGGCCCGATCCGCTCGCGGCCGAAGGTCTGCGCCACCAGATTGACCGCCTCGGTGGCGCCGCGCGTGAAAATGATCTGCTCCGGACTTTCGGCATTGAGGAACGCCGCCACCTTGGCGCGGGCGCCCTCATAGGCCTCGGTCGCGGCGTTCGCGAGATAATGCAGCCCCCGATGCACGTTGGCGTACTCGGACGTATAAACTTGGTTCATCCGGTCGAGCACCGCCTGCGGCTTCTGCGCTGACGCGGCGTTGTCGAGATAAACCAGCGGCTTGCCGTGCACCTGCATGCCGAGGATCGGGAAATCCGCGCGGATGCGGCCAACGTCGTAGCCGCTTCCCTGCACCGCTGCATGCATCACCTACTCCCGTTGTCCGAGCCAGCCCAGCATCGCCTCCGTTAGCGCCGCCCGCACGCTCTCATTGGCGGCGCCCTCGATGATCTCGCCGACGAAGGCCTGGATCAGCAGCGCCTTGGCTTCCTTCGGCGGAATGCCGCGCGCCATCAGATAGAACAGCAGCTCGTCATCGATCGCGCCGGTCGTGGTGCCGTGGCCGCATTGCACATCGTCGGCGAAGATTTCGAGCTCCGGCTTGCTGTCGGCTTCGGCCTCGTCGGACAACAGCAGCGCCCGTGACATCATCTTGGCGTCGGTCTTCTGCGCGCCGGGGCTGACCGTGATCTTGCCCTGGAACACTGCGCGCGCGGTGTCGCCGACGACAGCCTTGAAGGTCTCGCGGCTCTGGCAGTTCTCGGCGGCATGCTCGATCGCCAAGGTCGTGTCGGCATGCTGGGCGCCGGACAGCAGCGATCCGCCGCGGATGTCGGCTACGGTTCCCTCGCCCGCGATGTGCACGAACAGCTGGCTGCGCACCAGGCTGCCACCGGCGACGAAGCCGAGCTGATTGAAGGTCGCGCGCGCGCCGATATTGGCGAGCAGCGAGGAGATGTGCAGCGCGCTGTTGCCCTCCCGGGTCACCTTCACATGGTCGATCCGCGCCTCGTCGCCGACGACGAGCTGCGTCGCGGTGTTGACCTGATATTCGCTGCCGTCGGGCCCCTGATGCGACTCGACGATGGTGGCGCTGGCCCCAGTTCCGATATTGACCAGCGACCGCGTGTACATCGAGGTTGCGACCCAGTTCGTCGTGACGAACGCGACGTGGATTGGCCGGCTCAGCGCCGTGCCCGGCGCCACCAGGATCACGACGCCATTGGCAGCCAGCGCGGTGTTGAGCGCCAGCGCCGGATCGTCGTCCGGCACGACCGGACCGAGCCGCTGCGACAGCAGCGGCTTGTCGGCCGCGAGCGCGTCGGCCATCGGCTGGATGGTGAGGCCGGGCTCGAGATCGGCGAGGTCGGACAGCTCGGGCACGAAGGCACCGTCAACGATCATCAGCTTGCGGAAGCCGGTGCCCGCGAACGGGTCGCTCGCCTCGCGCGCCTTGGTCTTGGCGGCATCATCGGGCAGCGAGGCCAGCCGCTTGGCCTCCTTCATCTGCGTGCGCAGATCGGTGTAGCGCCAGGCCTCGACGCGCCGATGCGGCAGGCCGACCGCGTTGAAGCGGTCAAAAGCGGCGGCGCGCACCGCCGTGATCTCCTCGCCGCCCGGCAGATAACGGCGGGCGCCCTGGTACAGATCGGCCAGCCCGAGCTCGGCCTTGGTCTTGCGGATCGCGACGCCCATGCTCGTGCTCCGCCCTACGCCGCTTCGCTCTGATACTGGGCGTAACCGGTCGCCTCGAGCTCGCGCGCGAGGTCCGCGGTCCCGGTGCGGACGATGCGGCCCGCCGCGAAGACGTGAACGATGTCGGGCACGATGTAGTCGAGCAGCCGCTGATAGTGGGTGATGACGATCATGCCCCGCTCGGCCGAGCGCAGCGCATTGACGCCGCTGGCGACGACCTTCAGCGCGTCGATGTCGAGACCGGAATCGGTCTCGTCGAGCACGCAGAGCGAGGGCTGCAGCAGCGCCATCTGCAGGGTCTCGTTGCGTTTCTTCTCGCCGCCGGAGAAGCCGACATTGAGCGGCCGCTTCAGCATGTCGGCGTCGATGTTGAGCGTCTTGGCGATCTCGCGCACGCGCTTGATAAGATCCGGCGACGACAGCTCCTCTTCGCCGCGCGCCTTGCGCTGGGCGTTGAAGGCGGCCCGCAGGAACGTCAAGGTCGCGACACCCGGGATCTCCAGCGGATATTGGAACGCCAGGAACACGCCCTTGGCGGCGCGCTCATCGGCCTCCATTGCCAAGAGGTCCTCGCCGTTGAGATAGACCTCACCGGCGGTGACCTCGTAGCCGGGCTTGCCGGCGAGCACGTAGGACAGCGTCGACTTGCCGGCACCGTTCGGCCCCATGATGGCGTGGATCTCGCCCTTGTTCACGGTCAGGTCCAGGCCCTGGATGATCTTCCGTCCGCCGGCGATCTCGGCATGGAGCCCCTTGATTTCGAGCAAGGCCGTCATCGAACACTCCTTGTGATGTTGTCGCCGCGCGACGCCGTCATCCAACCGAACCTTCCAGCGAGATCGAGATCAGCTTCTGCGCCTCGACCGCGAACTCCATCGGCAGTTGCTGCAGCACGTCCTTGACGAAGCCGTTGACGACGAGCCCAACCGCCTCTTCCTGCGACAGACCGCGCTGGATGCAGTAGAACAGCACGTCCTCAGAGATCTTGGACGTCGTCGCCTCGTGCTCGAACACCGCCGACGAGTTCTTGGCCTCGATGTAGGGTACAGTGTGCGCGCCGCATTTGTCGCCGATCAGCAGCGAATCGCAGGCGGTGAAGTTGCGGGCGCCAGAGGCCTTGCGATGGGCGCTGACGAGGCCGCGATAGGTGTTCTGCGACTTTCCGGCGGCGATGCCCTTGGAGATGATCCGGCTCGACGTGTTCTTGCCGAGATGGATCATCTTGGTCCCCGAGTCGACCTGCTGGAAGCCGTTGGAGATCGCGATCGAGTAGAACTCGCCGCTGGAATTGTCGCCGCGCAGGATGCAGCTCGGATATTTCCACGTGATCGCAGATCCCGTCTCGACCTGGGTCCAGGAGATCTTGGAATTGGTGCCGCGGCAGTCGCCGCGCTTGGTGACGAAATTATAGATGCCGCCGACGCCCTCCGAATTGCCAGGGTACCAGTTCTGCACCGTCGAGTACTTGATCTCGGCATCATCCAGCGCGACCAGCTCGACCACGGCGGCGTGCAGCTGGTTCTCGTCGCGCTGGGGTGCCGTGCAGCCCTCGAGATAGGAGACGTAGGCACCCTTGTCGGCGATGATCAGCGTGCGCTCGAACTGGCCGGTGTTGCGCTCGTTGATGCGGAAATACGTGGACAGCTCCATCGGGCAGCGCACGCCCGGCGGGATGTAGACGAACGAACCGTCGGAGAACACCGCCGAGTTGAGCGTCGCGAAATAATTGTCGGTCGTCGGCACGACCGTTCCGAGATATTTCTGCACCAGGTCCGGATGCTCGCGCAGCGCCTCGGAGATTGGCATGAAGATCACGCCGGCCTTCTTCAGCTCCTCCTTGAAGGTCGTCGCCACCGAGACCGAATCGAACACGGCATCGACCGCGATCTTGCTGCGCGGCGTGGCCGCCTCGCCATCGGCGTCGGCTTCCGCGCCTCCAGCCGGGCGCTCGACGCCTTCGAGGATCTCGACCTCGCGCAGGGGAATGCCGAGCTTCTCATAGGTCTTGAGGATCTCCGGGTCGATCTCGTCGAGCGAGGCCACCTTCTTCTTCGGCTTCGGCGCCGCGTAGTAATAGAGATCCTGATAGTCGATCTTCGGGTATCCGACGCGCGCCCAGCTCGGCTCCGTCATGGTCAGCCAGCGGCGATACGCCTCCAGCCGCCATTCCAGCATCCAGGCCGGCTCGTTCTTCTTGGCCGAGATGAAGCGGATGGTGTCTTCCGACAGCCCCTTCGGAGCCTTCTCGGATTCGATGACGGTCTCGAACCCGTAGCGATATTGATCGACGTCGATGCCCTTGACCCGATCAATGGTCTCCTGAACCGCTGCCATCTCTCACTCCGCTTGCAATGTTTCCGCCGGGGCCCGCGTCAAGCGGGGACGCAGGTGTCCGGCACCGGACAGACGGCGGCGCATTGCGGCGCATCGAAGTGGCCCTCGCACTCCGTGCACTTCTTCGGATCGATGATGTACATGTCGTTCTTGAGCCGAATGGCCGCATTCGGGCACTCGAACTCGCAGGCCCCGCAGACCGTGCATTGTGAGGCGATGATCTTGTAGGCCATGTGCAGCTCCCCGCGATCCGTGCGACATCGAGCGATGTCATTCGCGCGATATCTTTCAAGCGCCGTGCCAGAGAGCATTTGGTTGATTTCTAAGGAGGATTCTAGACGTCGCAGGTCGCGGCGAGCTGTCGCTCTCCCGACAGCATGTCGCAAGTGCGACAGGGCGGGAGCAGCGTGTCGTCGGAGTCGAGGTCTCACTGCGCAATTGTCCGATGTCACCTCGCGCGCGAACGCCGGTCGTGACCCAGGTCGCTCCTCCGTCATTCCGGGGCGTGCGCAGCACGAGCCCGGAATCCACCGTGCGGCAGATCGCGCGGCGAAATGGATTCCGGCTCGTCGCGCTTCGCGCGTGCGTCGCCCCGGAATGACGGAGGAGATTGGGGCAACGCCGGAGCGTCAAAGTCCAAACGAAGAAGGGCGCGCTACTGCGCGCCCTTCGATCCCATCAAGCCGCCACCGCTCAGAACCGCTTGACCTCGATGTTGTGCTTCTTCAGCGCGTAACCGATCTGACGCGGCGTGAGGCCGAGCAGGCGGGCGGCCTTGGCCTGGACCCAGCCGGACCGCTCCATCGCCTGCACGATTCGGTCGCGCTCCGGCACGGCGCCGCCCTCCGAACTATCGGAATACTCGCCGTCATCGGCATCGATCGCCGGCAACTCGACGGGAGCCTCGACCGGCGCCGAGGTCCGCGGCAGGATCGGCAGCGGCACGATCGGCTGGCCGCGCGGCGGCGGCGGGGTCACCGTGTTGCCCTTCCACAGGATCGCCGACATGCACTCGTTGCGGCTGCAGGCGAAGTCGTCCATACCGATCGCCGAGCCCGTCGCCATGGTCGCGGTCCGTTGCACGCAGTTCTCCAGCTCGCGCACGTTGCCGGGGAAGCCGCAATGCATCAGCACCTCGATCGCGCTGACGTCGAACGTCAGATCGCGCTCGTTCTCGCAATTGAAGCGGCGCAGGAACTCGCGCGCCAGCTGCGGAATGTCGCTGCGACGCTCGCGCAGCGGCGGCAGTTTGATGGGCACCACGCTGATCCGGTAGTAGAGGTCGGCGCGGAACTCGTTGCGCGACACCGCCTCCTCGAGGTTGCGGTTGGTGGCGGTGACGATGCGGACATCGACCTTGATGGTCTGGTTGCCGCCGACGCGCTCGAACTCCTGCTCCTGCAACACCCGCAAGAGCTTGGCCTGGAACGCCGGCGAGATCTCACCGATCTCGTCGAGGAACAAGGTGCCCTTGTCGGCCAGCTCGAAGCGGCCTTTGCGCGCGTTGATCGCACCGGTGAAGGCGCCCTTCTCGTGGCCGAACAGCTCCGACTCCAGCACCGTCTCCGGCAATGCGGCGCAGTTGATCTTGATGAACGGCCGCTTCGCGCGATTGGACAGTTCATGGATCGCCTTCGCCACCAGCTCCTTGCCGGTGCCGGATTCGCCGCGCAACAGCACCGGCGCATTCGACTTGGCGACGACGTTGATCTTTTCCAACAACGCGCGCAGCGCCGGGCTGTCGCCGACGATGCCGTCGACCAGCACCTTCTTGCGATCCTTCGGCGCCGGCTTCAGCTCCGACAGCTCCTTCTGCAGCCGGTGGCTTTCCGCCATCAGCCGCTCGCGGTCCCGCGCGACGACCCGATGAAGCTTGATGGTCTGGCCGATCAGGTTGGCGACCATGGTCAGGAAGCGGACGTCGGAATCGAGCCGGAACACGGCGCGGCCGTCCCAGACACGGTCGATCGTCAGCGTGCCGACGACGCGCTGGTCGATGCGGATGGGAACGCCGAGGAAGGAGACGCGGGTGTCGGCGCAGGCGCCGAGCGTGACCGCGTCGGCGGCGCTGAAGGCGGGATGATCGGCGACGTTCTCCGCGATCAGCGGCACGGCGGTGGCGACGATCTGGTCGATCGCCTTCTGCGGCAGACGTTCGCGATAGCGCTGATCGCTGCCTTCGCTCCACCCGGCCCCGACTGCGAGATCGGGAATGCCGTCATCGGCGAGCAGCGACACCACGCCGTGGCGCATCTGCATGAAGGACTGCAGCAGGTTGACGACGTTGGCGAGGGTGATCTCCAGCCGCGTCGGCGCGGCGAGGATTTTCGAGATTTCGAAAATTCCGGTCAGCGCGATCTCGCTGAGCGGGATCGGCGCGGCGTTGGACCTGACGTCCTGAGCTTCGACCTGACGTGTTTCCGTTTGGACCATGGTCGCTTCTCTGATCGTCACGAACGCCTTGGTGAAGCCGCCCGTGATTGTAGGTGTTCTAACATCCTCCCTTAACTGCAGATGATTGTCGTGCCTAACTTTGCTGCATTGCCGCAGAAGTAGTGTGCAACGGACAGGCCAGAAAAGCTGCAGGCTTTCATGATGTTAACAAATTAGTTTACACCCGTCGCGATGCGTGCATTGCACGTCCGCACGGGCGGCAAAACGGTGCGCCTGACGATTTCGCGTTGTCTACTCGACACCTGATAGCTGCGCATCCGCCGGCCTGTTTGCGACCGGATCGCAACGGACGACACCTGAACACCAACTTTCCACTTGCGGCCCGCCGCTCGTCTCCTTGCGGCCAGCCACGGCATGACGCGTTCACATCCGCGTGTCGGCCGCGCGCGGCGGTGATCAACCTAGAGGTGCTGCCCCCCATTGATCTGAATCTCCTCGCCGGTCACGTAGCTCGCCGCATCCGAGCACAGGAAGAACAGCACCTTGGCGACCTCTTCCGGCGCGCCGATCCGGCGCATCGGAATCAGCGGCGAGAACCGCGCCTCGGTCTCCGGCGACACCATTTCGGTCTTGATCTCGCCTGGGGCGATGGCGTTGACGCGGATGCCATGCGGCGCGAAATCGTGCGCCATCTCGCGGGTCAGGCAGGCGAGCGCCGCCTTCGAGGTCGCATAGGCGGTGCCCGCAAACGGATGGACGCGGGTGCCGACGATCGACGTCACGTTGACGACCGCGCCCTGCCCGCGCTTCAGCTCCTCGAACAGCCCGCGCGCGAGCAGGATCGGTCCGAGAAAGTTGACGTGAAAGACGGTCATCCAAGTCTCGACCGAGGTCGCGAGCGAATCCAGCCGGCCACCGTCCTCGGCCTTCGGCGAGATCGCCGCATTGTTGATCAGGGCATGCAGCGGCGCGCCGTCGAGCCGCTGCTTGATGTCGGCAATCGCACGCGGGATCGCCTTGCGATCGCTGAGATCGACCTGGACGTGATTGTCGGGACCGGCGTCCCACGGACAGCGGCCGCCGTCGAACGGCTGGCGCGAGCAGGTGATGATGCGCCAGCCGGCGTCGGAGAACAGCTTTGCGGTCGCATGACCGATGCCGCGCGAGCCGCCGGTCAGCACGAGCGTTTTCTGCTCGGCGCGCGCGGGCCGCTCGGCGGCCGCCACGTCTCGATGGAACGGGCACGCCGTGATGGTCTGAGCCGCCTCCATGGCGGGATCGCGGACGTCCTGGTCGAGATCGAGGCTCACCTCATCCGTCCTGATCCTGCGCCGCAACGCCACCAGGACGCCGGCTGCCAAGCTTCGGCTGCTGCCTTTGCCGCAGACGTGATCTGGGCGCAGGCTCCGTAACGATCGGAAATACCAGGGGTATCGCCATGCGCCGGTTGTGCAGATTCCGGGCCAGCGAAAACGGCGGGCAAAGCAGCTTTTCCTGTCGGGTTCGCGACAGATTGGCGGGTTCTGGACACATCCAGCGTCGGCTTTTGTGCCGCGTCCTTTGCAGGACCTTCACAGAGCGATCGTTTTCAGAACGATGCCTGATGGTCCAACTCTTGCTCGACGGATCTGATCATTCGAACTGGAAGACCGCTTGTCAGTCGCACGACCGACAGCCACGAGACGCCAACACCGTATGGACCAGGACATGGGGACGAATGCAGTGCGCTTCGCCGTGGTCCTCGGGACCAACGATGTCGCGTCGGCGATCGGCGTGCATCTGCATCGTGCGGGCTTCTGCGTGGTGCTGTCGCATGATCCCAATCCGCCGGTCATGCGCCGTAAGATGGCGTTTCACGACGCCCTGTTCGGCGACACGGTCCGCATCGAGAACGTGACGGGCGAGCGCATCGAGAGCACGATGGAGGTGTTCAAGGCGCTCGGCAATCCCCGGCACGTCCTTGTCACTCCACTCGGGTTGCTCGATCTCCTGCCGGTCCGTACCATCGACGTCCTGATCGACGCGCGGATGCAGAGGCGCGCGGTGACCCCGAATTTGCGCGGCATGACGCGGCTCTCGATCGGCATCGGTCCGGGCTTCTCGCCATCAGCCAATTGCGATATCGCAATCGAGACCCGGCCGGGCCGGCTCGGCCAGATCGTGCGCGAGGGCTGGACGCTGGCAGCGGATGAAGTCGGCGCGCTCGTCGGTGTCGAGCGCCTGGTGCATTCGCCGCATGAGGGCCGATGGCATACCCCGATCGAGATCGGCACGCGCATCTACAAGGGCTTCGTGATCGGCCATCTCTCCGGCGCACCGGTCACGGCCCCCTATGACGGCATCCTGCGCGGCATCGTCCGCGACGGCAGCGACGTGCCGGCCGGCGTCGCGCTCGCCGAGATCGATGCCCGCGGCCGTCATGCGCAGTGGACCGGGATCGATGCGCAGGGACAGGCGCTCGCCCAGGCGACGTTGGCCGCAATACGGCTGCACGCCGCGAACCGCATCGGGACGACCGCAAGCGTGCCCGCGCATCAGGTCGCTTCGAACGATTCTGACTAGCCCGCGCCGTGCGCGCCGACCTTGGCATCCCGGTTGCTTATCGTTTGCAGGAGCGAGCAACAGCCATGATCATCTGTTCCTGCAACGTCATCAGCGACACGGCCATTCGCGACATCGTCACGGCGGCCGACATCGTCTTCGGCTCGCCGGCGCAAGTGTATGATTGTCTCGGCTGCACGGTCCAATGCGGCCTCTGCTCGCGCTCGGTGAAGCGGATTCTCGACGAGCGACAGGGTGATACGGCCGCTGCGGCGGTGTGGCCGGTGCAGGCCGAGCCCGCGCCGTGCGCGATGATGTCCGCCGCGTAGCACCGGCATGCGTATGACGTGCCGACGCACGGACTTGTCGGATGTCGGACAAATGCGACAGCAGACGATGTGCACTGGTCCTCAGATGACCGGCTTGCCGCCGGTGACGGCGACCGTCGTCCCCGACGTGTAGCTCGACAGGGGATCGGCGAGCATCACATAGGCGGTGGCCAGCTCGGCCGGCTGGCCGGGGCGCTTCATCGGCACCTGCTGGCCAAACGTCTTCACCTTTTCCTCCGGCATGGTCGAGGGGATCAATGGCGTCCAGATCGGACCAGGCGCCACCGCGTTGGCGCGGATGCCCTTATCGGCCAGCATCTGGGCGAGACCCGCGGTGAAGTTCTGGATCGCGCCCTTGGTGGTGGCGTAGGCGAGCAGCGTCGGATTGGGCATGTCGGAATTGACCGAGGCCGTGTTGACGATCGCGCTCCCCGGCTTCATATGCGGCACGGCCGCCTTGGCGAGATAGAACATCGCATGGATGTTGGTGCGGAACGTCATCTCCCATTCTTCGTCCGAGATGTCGCCGACGTCGCTGAACGTCGCCTGATGGGCGGCGTTGTTGACGAGAATGTCGACGCCACCGAGCTCATCGACGGCGCGCCGGATGATGGCCCTGCAATGCGCGGGGTCCTGGATGTCGCCGGGCATCAGCACCGCCTTGCGGCCCTCCTTCTCGACCAGCGCTTTCACCTCCCTGGCATCATCGTGCTCCTGCAGGTAGGCGATCAGGATGTCGGCGCCCTCGCGCGCATAGGCGATCGCGACCGCACGGCCGATGCCGCTGTCGCCGCCGGTGATGACGGCCTTCTTGCCGGTCAGTTTTCCCGAGCCCTTGTAGCTGGCCTCGCCATGGTCGGGCCGCGGCTGCATCGCCGCGGTCGTTCCCGGCATGGCCTGTGACTGCGGCGGAAACGGCGGTTTGGGATGATGATCGGACATCTTGATCTCCTGCAGGTTGCTGCAGCTTCAATCGCAGCGCCGGGGCGGCGTTCCTGCCGCCGCGGCGCGCGGATCGCGCGGAACGTGAGCACACCGCGCGCATTGCCCTGATGCGAACAGCGAGAGGATCAGGCGATGGCAAAAGACCTCCCCATCAACGGACGCGAGCCCGACCGCTCGGAGGACGACATCCAGCGCGATCAGCTCGGCCCGCGCGGCGTGCCGGGCGCGAAGGATCCGGCGAAGATGACGCCGCAGCGCGACAAGAAGACGCCGGATGATGTCGATCCGGGTCACACCGCGTGACGGCACGGGTCCCCGTCAACGGAGAGACGCCTTCATCTCGGCGTTGTTCATCTCATCCTTGCTGAGGCGATACGGACCATGGTCCCGGCTGCGGCCGGCCCCTCCCTCCTTCCCTTGAAGGGCAGAGAGAGGCAGCGCTGCGGCTCGCAACGACGGCCGGGTTGAACGAGGCCTTCCTCGACACTGCCGGAGTTCATCGATCGCGCGAGAGCGGCCACCTCCGCCCACCTCAATGCGTTTTGCTCTCGCCCCACTTCTCGAGGTCCTTCGCCGCTTCCGAGCGCTGCTCCTTCTCGGGCTTCTCGGCCCAGGGCTTGTCGGTCTGCTTCATCGAGCCCCAGTCGCTTTCCTGGCGCGGATCGTCCTTCGGCGTTTCCTTGCTCATCAGTTCGTCCTTTTTTCTGCTCGCACTCACCCCGGCAGGATCGTCGGCGGCGGCGCCGTCGCCTCGTCGTGAAGCTCGCTCATCTCGCCGATCTCACGCTCGGCCTGATACCAGAACTCATCCTCGCGGCCGTCAGGCCGGCCGGCCTGCTCCCAGAGCTGGTGAGCGCGCCTGCGAATCCTCTCCTGAAGTTCAGTGTCGCTGGTCCGGTCCATGGTTCTCCCTCGCATGAGGCTGCGTCGGCGGCGTGACCTTGCGTGGCAATCATCCGAACGAGACGAAGTTCCAAGGCACGGCGCGCACGGGCGATCCGCCGCAGCGGCGCGGCGAGAGAACGCGGCGCACCGCCTCTTCAGCTCAGATTGCCCGGCATGAAGCAGCGGATGGAAGTGCCGAGCGATCCCTTGATCGGCCACACCATGGTGCGCCCGGCACGGTTGGGCTCCGTGATGACGGCATCGTCCGGCACGACGATCCATTGACCGTCGAGCCGCACCCGGTAATGCGTGCCTTCGAGGTCCCAATCCGGATCGGACACCGCGAAGCCGTCGGCGTCCGAACAGCACGGGCCGCGACCGCTTCTGAGGCTGTCGAACCAGCCCTTGAGTGGCGAGTTGGCGTAGCGGCCGTCGTCACGCGCGACGGCATTGTGGAACGACAGCGCGGCCAGCAAGGCTGCGCCGCTCAGCATAGGCAAGGTTCTGGACATCTGATCACCGCGAGCTGCCGGCGCGTGCTCCGGATTGCGGCTCACGCCCATCGCAAGTAGCTCGTTGAATGCGCCGTCCGATCGTTGGTTCCTAGCCCACGGCTCACGCTGCATCCGCCGGCACCATGGCCTCGATCGTGACGCCCGTGCCGGTAGAAGCCACCGTGAGGGTGCCGCCGAGCGCCAGCAGCCGCTCGCGCATGCCGGTGAGGCCGAATCCGAGCTTGTGCTCCGGGCTGAACCCGCGGCCGTCGTCGCGGACGCGCACCCGCGTGTAGCTGCGGCGATGACCGGCCGTCGTCTGCTGCAGCGGCTCGATGGTGACGTCGACCGTGGTGGCCTCGGCGTGGCGGAACACGTTGGTCAGCGCTTCCTGCACCACCCGGTAGATCGTCAGCTCCGCCGTCTCATTGCTGCGCGCGACCGTGTCGGTGAACCTGGTCTCGATCGCGACCTCGGGCCGCGACTCCCGCCACAGCCGCACCAATGCGCCGAGCGCTTCGCGCAGGCCCAGCTCGGCGAGACCCACGGGCCGCAGCCGCTCGAGGATGCGGCGGTTGAACTGCTGCACGGCGTTGACCTGGTCGAGGATCGCCTGGCCGTGCCGGCGCATCGCCGCGACGTCGAGCGTCGCAGCGTCCGGCAATCGCATCAGCGCGCTGGCATGGGCGCGCAGCGCGAACAGATGCGGCCCGAACTCGTCGTGCAGCTCGCGCGCGATCTCCTTGCGCTCGTGGTCCTGCAGCGACACCGTGCGCTCGGCCAGGCGGCGCTTCTCCTCCACCGCCTCGCCGAGCGCGCCGGCGAGATGGTTGAGCTTGGCGCAGAGCGCCGCGAGCTCGGGCGCGCCGCCCGGCTTGACGCGGGTATCGTAGGCGCCGGCCTCGATCTGGCTCATCGCGTCCGACAGATCCGAAAGCGGCGCCAGCGCGCGACCGACCACGAGCATGGTGATCGCAAACAGCGCCAGCCCGACCAGCGAGCCGACGACGAGCTGGGTGACGATGCCGTCCCAGATCTCCGCGATCTCGTCGTCGGGGTGCGACGTGATCACCAGCGTTTCGCTCCGCCCCGCGACGATGACCGGCATGCTCACCGAGGTCTTGTCGGGATGCACCAGTGCGATGAACCATGCCGGCGCCGCGCGGCCGACGCCCGGAGAGGTCGGGGTCTGCGCCGGCATGCCCTGCCGTCTCACGCTGACGTGACGAAGCTGTCGGAGATCGCCGACGATCCGATCGAGGCGCGCGCTCGGATCCGGCGCGTCGTTGACCTCGTCCATGATGGTCTCGACGAAGGCCCGCGTCAGGCGGATGACGCTCTGGTCCTCCGCCAGCACGCGCGGCGCCGCCTCCAGCACGAGACGGCCGATGTTGATGGCGAGACCCAGCGTCAGCAGCAGCGCCAGCAGCACGTTGATGCGGGTCCGCAACGACCAATTCTGCCACATTCTCTCCGCCCCACGGCCACCGTGTTTCATCCGCACTCACATTGACAGACAAATCCGCCGGCGATCTAATTGCAACATCATGCAATATCGCGCAGCATGCATCCATGATGCATCGCAACAATGACGCGAGTTGGAAGTCCGGGACCCCAAGGCCATGCGCGTACTGATCGTCGATGACCATCCCATTGTGGCATCAGGCTGCCGGGCCCTGCTCTCGACCGATCCGGACCTCGAGCTGCTCGAAGCCGCCGATGCCGAGAGCGGGGAAGCCAGCTTCATCGCGCGCCGGCCGGACGTCTGCGTCGTCGACATCAACCTGCCGACCGTCTCCGGCTTCGAGCTCGCGCGGCGCATCCTCGCCCACGATGCCAATGCCCGGCTGATCATGTTCAGCATGAACGACGATCCGGTGTTCGCCGCGCGCGCCATCGACATCGGCGCCAAGGGCTACGTCTCGAAGAGCGGTGATCCGAACGATCTCGCCGAGGCGATCCGCGAGGTCGCCCGCGGCGGCAGCTATCTGCCGCCTGCGATCGCGCGCAGCATCGCCTTCGCGGGCGCCGCGGTCGCGCAGAGCCCGCTGGCGAAACTGACCTCGCGGGAGCTCGAGATCCTTCGCCTGCTCAGCGCCGGCAAGAGCCTGTCGGAGATTGCCTGGCTGATCCACTCGTCCTACAAGACCGTCGCCAACACCTCCTCGATCATCCGCCAGAAGCTCGGCGTGCGAACATCCGGCGAGTTGGTGCGTTTGGCGATCGAGAACGGCGTCGCTTGACTCGTCCCGATTGAACGACGCAGCCTGACACGCGTTGGCGGCACGCGCGCCAGCGGCCCGACATCATTGCCGAACAGGTGATCCCATGACCCTCACGACCGTCTCCCAGAACAAGTCCCATGGCGGCGTCCAGGGCGTCTACCGCCACGCCAGCCAGGAGACCAAGACCGAGATGACGTTCTCGGTGTTCGTGCCGCCGCATGCCGACGGCGCGAAGCTGCCGGTCGTCTGGTATCTCTCCGGCCTGACCTGCACCCACGCCAACGTCACCGAGAAGGGCGAGTTTCGTGCCGCCTGCGCCGAGCTCGGCCTGGTCTTCGTGGCGCCCGACACCTCGCCGCGCGGCGACGGCGTGCCGGGCGATCCCAACAATGCCTATGATTTCGGTCTCGGCGCCGGCTTCTATGTCGACGCGACCGAGGCGCCGTTCGCGAAGAACTACCGGATGTGGAGCTACATCACCGAGGAGCTGCCGAGCGTGGTCGCGGCGAACTTCCCGGTCGATCCGCGCCGCCAGTCGGTGATGGGCCACTCGATGGGCGGCCATGGCGCGCTCACGGTGGCGCTGCGCAACCCGGACCGCTACCGCGCGGCCAGCGCGTTCTCGCCGATCGTCGCGCCCTCGCAGGTGCCGTGGGGCGAGAAGGCCTTGGGCGGCTATCTCGGCGCCGACAAGGCGGCGTGGCGCAAGCACGACGCGGTGGCGCTGATCGAGGACGGCGCGCGCGTCTCCGACCTGCTGGTCGATGTCGGCACCGCCGATCAGTTCCTGACGCAGCAGTTGCGCCCGGAGCTGCTCAAGGCGGCCTGCGACAAGGCCCACATCCCGCTGCTGCTGCGCAAGCAGGAGGGCTACGACCACAGCTACTACTTCATCTCGACCTATATGGCCGATCATCTGCGCTGGCACGCGGCGCGGCTCGCACGCTGATATCAGCCGCGGACGTGATTTGCCCGACGGGTGCGATGACGCGCCCGTCGAGGCGATCTTGTCGTGCCCGGTGCCCGGATTCCACGTGCGCGACGACGGGGATTTCGCTCGGCGCCACAAGGCGATCCCAGTGTCCAGCCCGGCGGCGACAAAAATTTCACTTTCGTTTTTCCGGAAATCGTGATTGTCTAGCGCCATCCCGCCTCGTCGAGAGGGCGTATCGCGGTCGTCACGAACGTGGAGGTGGGATGCGGTGGACGCCGGCGGCGCGCAGCATGCTCAGGGCATCACATGCCCCGTGAGAGCGTGCGGACGAACGCGTCACGGCGTACGGCCAAGTCGCGTGGTCCTGGCATCCCGATGCCGATGCCTCCGCGGCGGCGCGCTCACAGCGCGTCGTCGCGCACGGTGACCAGAAAGCCCGGCGCACCGGGGAGAACGCGAAGCAACCGTTAAGACCATCCGCGCAGGGAGGGCCGGGATGTCCCAGCCGAACCTGTGGTACCTGCCGCCTGCATTTCTTGTCGCAGGCGGGCCATGGGGGCGGCAGGCTCCCGGCCTTCCCTGCGCCTCTTGTTTTCCAAGGGGCGACCGGCACGCAAAGCTCGGGCGTCATTCGCCGCGAGAATGCACCGTCATATCTCGTCAGCTACTGCGCCTGCGGCGCGCCGTAGTTCGGCGCCAGCAGGCGGTTGCGGACGAGCCAAGCCATGGTGCGCGTCCAGGATTCGTCGGTGTTGCCGCGCATATCCGCAGTCATCGCCGCGACCGGCTTGCCGGTGTGAACGTCGCGCAGATAGATGTTCATGTTGAGGATGAGATTGGAGACCTTCTGCACCGTCCCGGTGATGGCGAGATCGGCGCCGATGTCGCCCGCGAGCTTGACGTCGCAGCCGCCGCAAGCCTGCAGATTGCTGTGGTGCGCCGCATCGTTGACAGGAGCGATGTCGAGCACGCGAAAACGTCCGGAGTCCTGCAGCGCCGCGCGCAGTTGCTCGGCCGCATGCGCCAGCCTGTTCTGCTCGTCCTGGCGCGGGCCCTGCACCTCGCCCTGCAGGCTGGTGTCGATCAGCTCGAAGTCGAACACCGCCACCTTGGTCGGCTCGGCATGCACTGATGTCGCAGACATCAGGATCAGGAACGCGGGGAGAACGGCAGGTTTCAAGGTCGTGATCCGAAATGACGCGACAGCGGCCAAAAGTGGGGTTGAAAGCTAGGCCAATTCGTTCATCTTGCAAGACGAAACCTCGCCGGACAAGGACGAGGGAACAATGGGAGGACGTGTGGTCCTGGGAGTTCTGGCCCGATCTCTGATGGGCGCGATCGGCCTCATCGCCGCCGCAACCGCCGCCAGCGCGGCGGATCCGGTCGACATCGCGATCGGCTATCTCGGCCGCGCGAGCGTGCCGCAGACCTTGTCGCCGCTCGACCAGCCTGCGGCCGATGATGGCGTGGCCGGCGCGAGGCTCGCGATCGAGGACAACAACACCACCGGCAAGTTCCTCAACCAGCGCTTCACTTTGATCGACCGCCGCGTCAAGGATGACGAGGACGCCGCGCAGGCCGCCAATGAGCTCGCCGGCAAGACGGGATTCGTCCTCGTGGACCTGCCGGCGGATGCGGTGCTGAAGGTCGCAGATGCGTTGCGGGGCCGCGGCGTCACCCTGCTCAATGTCGGCGCCACCGACGACCGCCTGCGTGAGCAGGACTGCCGCGCCAACGTCATCCATGTCGCACCGACGCGCTCGATGCTCGCCGACGGCCTGGCGCAATATCTGGTCTGGAAGCAGTGGAAGCGCTGGCTGCTCGTCACCGGCTCGCACGACAACGACAGACTGTTCGCCGACGCGCTGCGCCGCGCCGCCACCCGCTTCGGCGTCAAGATCGTCGAGGAGCGGACCTTCGAGGACACCGGCGGCGCGCGCCGCACCGACAGCGGCGTGACCTTGATCCAGCGCCAGATGCCGGTGTTCACGCAGAAGGCGCCGGCCTATGACGTGCTGGTCACCGCCGACGAGAGCGAGGTGTTCGCCAACTATCTGCCCTACCGCACCTGGGATCCGCGCCCCGTCGCGGGCTCCGCCGGCCTGCGGCCGACGAGTTGGGATCCGGCGCAGGACCAGTGGGGGGCGACGCAGTTGCAGAACCGCTTCATGAAGCTCGCCTCGCGCCGCATGGACGCCTTGGACATGCAGGCCTGGATGGCCGTGCGCTTGGTCGGCGAGGCCGCCTCGCGCACCAACTCCGGCGACGCCAAGACGATGACCGACTACCTCAAGGGCCCGAACTTCACCATCGCCGCCTTCAAGGGCACCCGCCTCTCCCTGCGCGACTGGAACCTGCAATTGCGCCAGCCGATCCTTCTGGCCGACGGCCGCATGATCGTCTCGGTCTCGCCGCAGGAGGGCTTTCTGCACCAGGTCTCCGAACTCGACACGCTCGGCGTCGACCGCCCCGAAACCAAGTGCAAGCTGCAATGATGTCGGATCGAACCATGCTGATGAGAATGCCTAGTCCGACATGCCGGGCCGACATGCGTGCTGGTGTGGAGCCTTCCGCACACGCGCGTCCCGAAGGGCGATCGCAGCTTTGCAAGCGCTTCGGCACAGCAGTCAGCCTGCTCATCGCCGCACTCGTCATGGCCCATGCAGCCCCCGCCTCCGCCTACGTCGCCTTCGTCTCCAACGAGAAGGGCAACACCGTCTCCGTCATCGACACCGACACCTGGACGGTCACCAAGACCATCAAGGTCGGCCAGCGGCCGCGCGGGATCGCGTTCACGCGCGACGGCAAGTTCGTGATGGTGGCAGTCGGCGACGACGACACCATCCAGGTGATCGATGCCAAGAAGATGGAGGTGGTGGATACCCTGCCCTCCGGCCCCGATCCCGAATTGTTCGCGCAGGACGCCGCCGGCAAGACGCTCTATGTCGCCAACGAGAACGACAACACGGTCACGGTGCTCGACCTCGAGAAGCGCGTCCGCATCGGCGACGTCCAGGTCGGCGTCGAGCCGGAGGGCATGATGCTCAGTCCGGACGGCAAGATCCTGATCTGCACCTCCGAAACCACCAACATGGCGCATTTCATCGACACGGCGACCCGCAAGATCGTCGCCAACGTGCTGGTCGATGCGCGGCCGCGCTTTGCCGAGTTCAAGAGCGACGGCTCGGAGCTGTGGGTCTCGGCCGAGATTGGCGGCACCGTCTCGATCATCGACCCCGCCAAGCGCGAGGTCACCGGCAAGATCAAGTTCGCCGTGCCCGGCCTGCGCAGCGAGGCGATCCAGCCGGTCGGAATCGCCCTGACCAAGGACGGCAAGACCGGCTTCGTCGCACTCGGCCCGGCCAACCGCATCGCCGTCGTCGACGGCACCACCCACGAGGTGAAGAAATATCTCCTGGTCGGCCAGCGCGTCTGGCACATGGAGTTCACGCCGGATGAGAAATATCTTCTGGTCACCAACGGCGTCTCCAACGATGTCTCGGTGATCGACGTCGCCGCGCAGAAGGTGATCAAGACCATCCAGGTCGGCGAGCTGCCCTGGGGCATCACGATTGCACAGCCATGACGACGCAGAACGCACCCGCTCTCGACGCCACAGGCGCCACCCCGCAGCCGGCCTCCGACCAGGTGCCGGCGCTGTCGGTCGCCGGCGTCAGCCATTCCTACGGTGCACGCAAGGCGCTCAACGACGTCAGCTTCGCCGTCCAGCCTGCGAGCTTCACCGCCCTGCTCGGTCTCAACGGCGCCGGCAAGAGCACGCTGTTCTCGCTCATCACCCGACTGTTCGCGGTGCAGACCGGCCAGATCGGCATTTTCGGCCATGACATCGGCCGCACGCCGGGCGAGGCGCTGCGGCTGCTCGGCGTCGTGTTCCAGCCGCGCACGCTCGACCTCGATCTGTCGCTGACGCAGAACCTGCTCTACCACGCCGCGCTGCACGGCATCTCGCGCCGCGAGGCCCGCACCCGCAGCGAGGAGTTGCTGGCCCGGATCGGCCTCGCCGACCGCGCGGGCAACAAGGTGCGCGACCTCTCCGGCGGCCAGATGCGCCGCCTTGAAATCGCCCGCGCCCTGCTGCACCGGCCGCGCCTGCTGCTGCTCGACGAGGCCACCGTCGGCCTCGACGTCAAGGCCCGCGCCGACATCGTCGGTCACGTCCGTCAGCTCGTCGCCGAGCAGGGCATCGGCGTGCTCTGGGCGACGCATCTGTTCGACGAGATCGCGGCGACCGACGATCTCGTCGTGCTGCATCAGGGCCGCGTGCTGGCGCGCGGGCCCGTCCCGCAGGTCATCGCCGAGGCCGGTGCGACCGACGTCAACGCGGCGTTCGCGCGGCTGACGACCCAGGCCAGTCCGGCGCGGAGCTCCGAGCCATGACCGTCACCACCGTGCACGCGCCCACACCCACACGCAGCGGCTTCTCGGCCGGCGAATACATCACCTGCCTCACCGGCATCGTCTGGCGCGAGGGCCTGCGCTTTCTGCATCAGCGCGAGCGCTTCGTCTCGGCGCTGGTGCGACCGCTGGTCTGGCTGTTCATCTTCGCCGCCGGCTTCCGCCAGGTGCTGGGCATCTCGATCATCCCGCCCTACGAGACCTATATCCCCTACGAGGTCTATATCGCGCCCGGCCTGATGGCGATGATCCAGTTGTTCAACGGTATGCAGTCGTCGCTGTCGATGGTCTACGACCGCGAGATGGGCAACATGCGCACCTTGCTGGTGAGCCCGCTGCCGCGCGGCTATCTGCTGTTCTGCAAGCTGCTCGCCGGCACCGCCGTCTCGGTGCTGCAGGTCTATGCGTTTCTCGCCATCGCCTGGTTCTGGGATATCACCCCGCCGCCGATGGGCTATCTGACGGTGCTGCCGGCGCTGATCTTGTCCGGCCTGATGCTCGGCGCGCTGGGCATGCTGATTTCCTCCGGCATCAAGCAGCTCGAGAATTTCGCCGGCGTCATGAACTTCGTGATCTTCCCGATGTTCTTCGCCTCATCGGCGCTCTACCCGCTCTGGCGGGTCGAGGAAGGCAGTCCCTGGCTGGCTTATCTCTGCGAAGCCAACCCCTTCACCCACGCGGTCGAGCTCATCCGCTTCGCGCTGTATGGCAAGCTGAACTGGGTCTCGCTCGCGGTGGTCGGCGGCTGCACCGCCGTCTTCATGATCGGCGCGATCCTGGCCTACGATCCGTCGCGGGGGTTTGTCAGGCGCGGTCCCGGAGGCGAGGCATGAGATTCAGAACGACACTGGCGGCCGTCGCCATCGCTGCGTCAGCAGGTGCTGCGCAAGCCGCCGATCCGCGCTATCCGGATTGGCCCTGCCCGCAGGCCAAGGTGCCGGAGATCTCGATCGCCGCCGTGTGGTCCGGCCCGCCGATCGACGATGTCGGCGCGAGCTGGAAGGACGATGCGAAGGTGGCCGAGCTCGTCGCCAAGCTTGCCGCGCGCCGTATCCCGCTGGAGCAGGCCCAGAAGGACGTCGCCGATTTCCTCACCGGTACGGCCGAGGAGAAGACACGCAAGGGCAAGCTGCTGTTCGCGGGGCTGTTCGACACGCTGAACGCGCAGCGGACATCGGTGATGAACGGCCTCGAGCGCGTCATGCGCAAGCAGCGCGAGGCCGTCGACAAGGTGCGCGGCGACACCATCGCGCTGCAGGAGATGCACAGCGGCCCCAACCCGGATCAGGCCAAGGTCGAGGAGATGACCAACCAGTTGAACTGGGAGACACGCATCTTCGAGGACCGGCGGCGCGTGATGAAGTTCGTCTGCGAGGTCCCGACCGCGATCGACCAGCGCCTGTTCGCCCTGGCGCGGGAGATCCAGCAGGACATGGAGTAGCTGATTTGATGCGCTACCGCCGCCCTCTCCGCTCACTCCTCAGGCCGCGGCTCGGGCTGCGTCTGCTGCAGCGGCAGGTCGGCGCGGCTCCAGGCGTCGGTCCCGTCCGGATACCACGCGACGTTGCGGTAGCCATAGGTCAGCGCGCGCTTGGCGGCATTCCACGACATCCAGCAGTCCTCGAGGCAGTAGAACACGAGCAGACGACTCAAATCGCCCTCGGAAGCGCGGGCAAGGCCGCGCTTCAGATAGTCCTCGGTCTGGGGCGCCAGCGCCCCGTAGCCGGTGTCGGGCAGCCAGATGCTGCCGGGAATGTCCAGGCGCGGCTGCTCGCGCCACACCGTCCCGGCCGGCAGGTTCTTCGGCTTGGGCGGCCGCGGCAACACATCGACGAAGACGGCGGACTTCGCGCGCCAGATCGCCTCGGTCTCCCGCGTCGACAGCACGCGCGCTCCGCTCAGGGTCGTCGGCACCGGCGCGCGATAGTTCTCGGTGCGATAGCTGTCCGGCTCCGGCACGAGATCATCGGCCCGCACCGCCACGGCGATCAGCAGCACGCCTGCCAATGCCGCAGCGCTGAGCCGACCGATCATGGCTTCGCCGCAGCCTCGGCGGTGATCAGATGATTGCTCTCGTCCAGCAGCGGCACCCCGAAGTCCAGCAGGATCTTGTTGATCTCCCCCTGGTTCTCCTGGATCAGCTTGTTGAGCTGACGGCGCCAGTTCTGGTCCGCGCCACGGACACCCATGGCGATGCGATAGATCAGCTTCGGCCCGCTGGTCTCCTTCACCAGCGGTGTGACATGCAGTTGCGGGCTCGCCTGCTTGGCATAGTAGCCGGCCATCGGCCCCCACAGCACGCCGGCATCGATCTCGCCGGACTTCAGATCGTTGATCATCGCCTCTGCCGAGGAATCGACGCGGGTGTCGATCATCAGCGGATAGGGCTTTGCGGTCGGCATCAGCCCGGCCAGCGCCATATTGGTTGCCGGCGGCGTGCCCGCCACGATGCCGATGTGCTTGCCCTTGAGCTTGGCATCCTCCAGCGTCGTCACATCGGCAAGATCGGAGCCCGGCTTGGTCACGATCGCATAGGCCGTCCGGTAATAGGGACTGGTGCTCTGCACCAGGTCGTCCCCTTGGGGAAAGCCCATGATCACGTCGCAACGGTGCGAGCCGAGCGTCATGCGCACGAATCCGGTGGCCTGCGGGAAGAACGTGTAGTCCACCTTCTTCTGCAGCTTGGCGGCAAAGAGCTCGGCCAGCTTGTTCTCGAAGCCGTCGCCCTTCTCGTTCGAGAACGGCAGGTTGCGCGGATCGGCGCAGACCCTGAGCACCTTGGGATCGACCAGCTCGATCGACAGGTCCAGGCCATCATTGCTCTGCGCGAAAGCGGCGGCCGGCCCGAGCAGAGTGAGCCCCGCGGCAACGGCCAGCGAGCAGGCAAGGTTGTGACGCTTCGTCATCCGTATTTCCATCCCTATCGAACGCATCGTGGTATTTTTGAAAATGCTAGGCCGCCGGCCGCTCCGGTGCAACAGCCGGCGTCATCGCGAAGAGTTGACCCATTGCTGCACCGCAACGTCCATCGCCTGACGCACACCTCTCACGCGAGCAAGGCAAGCCGATGGTGAGACAACTGATCATCGCGATCACCGCCTGGGCGGCGCTGGCGCTCGGCAGCGCCGCTCTTGCCATGCCGCCGGAACTCGAGGTCAGCGAGATCGCGCCCGGCGTGTTCGTTCACATCGGCCAGACCGCGCTGATGAACGCGGCGAACGAGGGCGCCATCGCTAATGTCGGCTTTGTCATCGGCAACGACGCGGTCGCCGTGATCGACACCGGCGGCAGTGTCCGCGAAGGCCGCGCGCTGCTGGCAGCGATCCGCGCCCGTACCGCCAAGCCCGTGCGCTACGTCATCAACACCCACGCCCATCCGGATCACGCATTCGGCAACGCGGCATTCGAGGGCGACGGCACGCGCTTCGTCGGCGCCAAGAACCTGCCGCGCGCGCTTGCCTTGCGCGGACCGCACTACATCGAGGCGTTCCGGCGCCTGATGGGCGCCGAGCTGATCGACGAGGTCCGTCTCGTCCCCCCGTCGATCCTGGTGGACGACGAGATGATGCTCGACCTCGGCGGCCGTACCCTCACGCTCAAGGCCTGGAGCACCGCGCATAGCGACTGCGACCTGTCCGTCTATGATGACCGCAGCCGGACCTTGTTCGCCGGCGATCTCGTATTCCTGCGTCACATCCCGGTGATGGATGGCAGCCTGCGCGGCTGGATCGCCGACATGGCCGCGCTCGCGACCATCCCGGCCGAGCGCGTCGTTCCCGGCCATGGCCCTGTCAGCCCGTGGCCACTGGCGCTCAGTGACGAGCGTCGCTACCTCGATACATTGGCCCACGACGTTCGCGGGCTGATCAAGGCAGGCAGGCCGATCGCGGACGCCGCTGGGGCCGCGGGATCGGAGCGCGGCAAATGGGAGCTGTTCGACGACTACAATGCCCGCAACGCAACGGCGGCATTCTCGGAAATGGAATGGGAATGAGGGCGGTAACGCGCTATGATCGTTAATTCACAGACTGCCCGAGGAGGATTGCGCCATGATCCGGCTCCACCTGCCGTCCACCCTGCTTCTCGGGGCATGCCTCGCGCTTGCCTTCGCACCTGCGAAGGCCGCTGATGGTTACGATCCCTGGCCGGGACTGGTCCAGGACATCTTCAACAACAAGGCGATGCAGGACGGCACCAATGTGCTGTCGATCGAGATGCCGACGCGCGCCGAGGATGCCTCGGTCGTTCCGGTCACCCTGCGCAGCAAGCTGTCGCCCGCCGACGAGCGCCGTATCAAGACCATCACGCTGGTGATCGACCAGAATCCCGCGCCGATGGCGGCCAAGTTCACGCTCGGCGCGGACGCCAATGTGACCGCGATCTCGACGCGGGTCCGCGTCAACAACTACACGGATGTGCATGCCGTGGCCGAGCTGACGGATGGTCAGCTCTATGTGGTCAAGACCTTCGTCAAGGCGTCCGGAGGCTGTTCGGCGCCTGCGGCGAAGAATCCGGACGAGGCCAAGGCGCGCATCGGCCAGATGCGCTACCGGCAGTTCACGCAAAGCAGCGACGGCGCCACGAGCGGCATCCGCGAAGCGCAGGTCATGGTCGGGCATCCCAACAATTCCGGGCTCCAGATGGATCAGGTGACGCAACTCTACATTCCGGCCTTCTTCATCGACCGGCTGACGCTGTCGCAGGACGGCAGTCTGGTGCTGTCGGTCGAAGGCGGCATCTCGATCTCGGAGGATCCCAACATCCGCTTCACCTACGTGTCGAACGGCGCCAAGCAATTCCATGCGGAGGCGAAGGATACGCAGGGCCACGTGTTCGAGCACGACTGGCCGGCCGACGGTTCAGGAACTTGATGCGGCAGAGCGGCAGCGCTTCAGAAGCATCTCACTTCGGCTTCGGCCTGCGCCCGACGGAGATCGTTCAGCGCGTTGGCGGCCTGCTCGGACGTGCGGAACTGGGTGCCGAGAGTGCTGTGCACCTGGGACATGCTGAGGACGGTCTCGGCCGTGACGTAGCGCTCATAGGGAATGATCGAAGCGATCACGTCGATCGAGCAGGAGCACTGCGCGATCGCCTCCCTGGTCTCGCCATTCGCCTTCATGCAGCCGAACACATATTCGGCCCGCGCCGAGGTCGGATAGTCGTTGAGCTCCTCGGCACGAGCCGGCCCGCACAGCGCAATCGTGGCAATGAGGGTGGCGACAATCGGTCCTACCGGAACAGCACTACGCATCACAGTCCTCCGCGGCATCGCAGCCGAAGCTATGCTAAGGGAATGAGGCTGAAAAGAACACATCTCGAGGAAATGCAGACGGGCTCATGACGCAGATCGGTCGTTTGTTGATGGCGATTGTCGCCTGCGCCCTGCTGCCGGTCACGGCATGCTGCGCCGCCGAGGCCGTCAAGGTTGCGGTGCAAAAGACCGGCACCTTCGCCTGGGAGCTGGCCGTGATCCGCGCCCGCCAGCTCGACAAGCAGGCGGATATCGCGATCGAGGCGATCGAGCTCGCGAGCCCGGAGGCCGGCAAGATCGCGCTGCGGGCCGGCAACGCCGACATCATGGTGTCGGACTGGCTATGGGTGTCGCGCGAGCGTGCGCTCGGCGCCAAGCTCACCTTCTATCCCTATTCGAGCGCGCTCGGCGCCGTGATGGTGCCAGCAACCTCACCGATCAAGACGCTTGCCGATCTGAAGGGACGCAAGCTCGCGGTGGCCGGCGGCCCGCTCGACAAGAGCTGGCTGCTGCTGCAGGCCACGCTCAAGCGCGACGGTGTCGATCTGAAATCGCAGGCGACGATCACCTACGGCGCGCCGCCGCTGCTGGCCGCCAAGCTGGCCGACGGCGAGATGGATGCGGGCTTGAACTACTGGAACTTCTGCGCAGCGCTGGAGGCCAAGGGCTTCCGCCGGCTTGCCGGCGTCGAGGACCTGCTGCCGCCGTTCGGCGCCAAGGGCCGCACCGCGATGATCGGCTACGTCTTCGACGAGGACTGGGCCGCCAAGCATCGCGATCTCGTGACACGGTTCCTGTCCGTCACGGCCAAGGCCAAGGAGATCCTGGCGACGTCGGATGCCGACTGGCAGACGATCGCGCCGCTGACCGGCGCGCCTGATGAGGCGACGTTGCGCGCCTATCGCGACCGCTATCGCGAGGGCATTCCGCACCGGCCGATCGCCGAGGAAGAGGCCGACGCCCGCATCCTCTACAGCGTGCTGGCTTCGATCGGCGGCCGCGATCTGGTCGGCCCATCTCCAGAGCTCAGTCCCGGCACCTACTACAGGGCGGATGCGAGGGATTAGTGCTGCGGCTGTTGTCCTTTGCGCTTCTGCTCGCCACCTGGTGGATTGCCGCGGCTGTCGCCGGCAGCGCCAAGCTGCCATTGCCATCGGCTGTGCTTGCGGTTGCGGTGACGGAAGCGCGGTCCGGCGCGCTGTTTCTGCATCTCGGCGCAACGCTCGCCCGCGTCGCCCTCGCTTTCACTCTGTCGATGGCACTCGGCTCGGCAATCGGCTTTTTGATGGGGCGCAGCCAGCTCGCCAACCGCCTTGGCGATCCCTGGCTGATCCTGCTGCTCAATCTGCCCGCGCTGGTGGTGATCGTGCTCGCCTATATCTGGGCCGGTCTCACCGAGGTCGCTGCGATCACGGCGATCGCGATCAACAAGCTGCCGACCGCCGTCGTCACCTTGCGCGAAGGCGCTCGCGCGCTCGATCCATCGCTCGACGAGATGGCCAAGGTGTTTGCCTTTTCGCGCGGACGCATCCTCCGCCATGTCCTGCTGCCGCAGCTTGCACCTTATATTGCGGCGGCCGCGCGCTCCGGCCTTTCATTGGTCTGGAAGATCGTGCTGGTCGCCGAACTGCTCGGACGGCCCAACGGCATCGGCTTCGAGATCGGCGTCGCCTTCCAGCTGTTCGACATTCCGCTGCTGCTCGCCTACTCGCTCAGCTTTGCCGCCGTAGTGCTGGTGATCGAGGCCGTTATCGTCCAGCCGTTCGAGCAGCGTGCATCGAGGTGGCGGCTCCGTGCGGCTTGAGGTCGATATCAGGTCGAAGAGCTACACCAGCGCCAATGGCAAGCGCCAGGAGGTGATTGCGGGCATTGCCTTTGCGCTGCAGCGGGGCGAGGTCGGCGTCGTCGTCGGCCCCTCCGGCTGCGGCAAGAGCACGATGCTGCGGATCCTCGCCGGTCTGGACAGCGACTATCAGGGCCATGTATCGCGGCCCGAGGGAGCCCGGCTGGCGATGGTGTTCCAGGAGCCGCGGCTGCTGCCGTGGCGATCCGTCGAGGCCAACGTCCGGCTGGCAGCGCCCGATGTCGCGGAGGACAGGCTGGCCGCCATCTTCGGCGTGCTCGAGCTCGAGGGACATCGCAGCCATTTTCCAGGCGAGTTGTCGCTCGGCCTCGCCCGCCGTGTCGCGCTGGCGCGCGCCTTTGCGGTCGAGCCGGATTTCCTGATTCTCGACGAGCCGCTGGCTTCGCTCGACGACGCGCTCGCCGCGCGGCTGCGCGAGGAGATCGCGACGCTCGTGGCCTCGCGCCCCATGATCACGCTGCTAGTCACGCACAGCATGGACGACGCGGCACGGCTCGGCGACCGGATCTTCCTGCTGTCCTCACGCCCTGCCCGCCTGCTTCATTCAGTCCCGATCGACCTGCCGCGCGCGCAGCGCAACAACGACGTGGTCGCGACAATCAAGGCCGATGTGGCGCGACTGGATTTTTCCGTGTCATAGTCATGGCAACGGACATCGGACCCCAGGGAAAACGCCATGAGACGCGCATTCGCCGTGACGGCGATCATTCTGTTCGGCATCCCGCTCGCGGCCGCCGCACAAAGCAAGGGCATCCGGCTCTGGAATCTGACCACCGCAACGATGACCGGCTTTCAGCTCTCGCCGGCCGGCCAGAACAATTGGGGACCGAATCAGACGCTGAACGACAAGGACAAGGAGCTCGATCACGACGAACGGCTGAAGCTCACCGGAGTCGAGCCTGGGCGCTACGACGCCAAGGTGAGCTATGCCGGCGAGCGGCAGTGCATTGTTCGCGGCCTCGAGATCAAGGCCGACGCCGTGGTTTCGGTCGCCGACAAGGACCTCGAGGAGTGCACGAAGTAAGCAGCCAGCGTGCCGACGGCCAAGCCGGCCTCAGGCCTTGTCGTTGCTGTGGGGATATTCGCAGCGCCATCGCACTGCAGTCCATTTCGGGTGCTCGCCGATCCACTGGGCGATGTAGGGCGGCGCCTTCATCGCGCATTGCTGCAGCGAGGCACCGCCATCCGCGAAAACGAGATGCTGCTCCTCGCAGGTGGCCGGAGACAGGACTGCGCAGACGGTGATGACGAGATCGATGGAGCTCATGGCTCGTTGTCCTTCGATAAGCCTGAAACAGCTTATCTGAAACTACGACATCCGGCTGCATCAGTTTCTCCTCGCGCAACAAATTATGCAGCGGAACCAAGGCTGGAACGACTATCCCTGGGCGAAGCCGCCCCTGACGCTTGATCCGAACCGGCAGATCGGCTGCAATGGAAGCGGTCGATCGACCTCAAAAGAGCGAATGCGGAGGAAGCAGATGCCCAAGGTTCTCGTACTCTACAAGACCCCCAAGAGCGCCGAGGCGTTCGACAAACACTATATGAACGTCCACGTGCCGCTGGCGAAGAAGATTCCCGGTCTGAAGAGCTACGATATCAGCCGGGGCCCGGTGAATGGGCCGGCGGGAGCCACCAACATCCACCTCGTTGCCACCCTGATATTCGATTCGATGCAGGCGCTGCAGGCGGGAATGAGCTCTGCCGAAGGCAAGGCGGCGGCGGGCGATCTGCCCAACTTCGCCGATGGCGGCGTCGACCTGTATATCTTCGACACGCAGGACGTTTGATCCTTGGACGGTCCTCAGGCCGTCACCAATGTTCGGCGGCGTGCCCGTCATTTCCGATCGGCCGAGAGGCCGGTCGCCGGGACGATCTCGCGGACCGTCCATCGAATGGATCCGCCAAGCCAGTCAGAAGCGAATTGCGCTCCTCGTGGCTTGGCAGATCGCTACGCGTTACTTGCGCGCAGCACAGGCGTACATGTTGATTTCCATGCCAACCGGCACTTCGACGATCTTCGGTGTCTTCCAGGCCATTTCAAGCTCCCAAGTTCGACTATCATTGACTGACGCATTGCTCGCGCCAACATCGAAGCTAGGACCGCATCGGGGGGAACGCAAGGCTCCACAACCGTGGAGCATTTCCCCAGCGGTTGTCGATCGATTGAATGAAACAAAATCCAGCCGCCTGGCTGGACGCCGTTCCGCCTCAATCCTCGTAGGACGTTGCCCCTGAGCGGGACGGCATCTTCCCTCACGCACCGCCCGGCTGCACGTAGCAGAACACATACCGATTGCGGCTCAGGAAGATGATGCCGTGCCCCGTCGGATTTCCCCTGTCCCACTTTAGCTTGTGATCGGGGACCTCGATCTCGGTACCGACATCGATATGCGGACGGCCACGCGGCTCATCGGGACGGTCATCGGTAATGATGACATAGGTCTTGCCGTCGCGGACATGGATCTCATCGGCAAAGTAGGCGTCAGCCTCACCGCAGCACGATGCCGTCGGCACGTCGGGCTGCATCAGCGCCTCGTACCATTGACGCAATGCCGGATCGACCGCTCCCCACTGACCGAGATCACGCGCACTCGCACTCACCCAAAGGCAACAAAGCATGCCGAGCCAAAGGATGGTTCGTCTCATCCGCCTACTCCTCTGTTATCCCGGCATGATGCGGCGAAGCAATGTTTGTGCCGCAACGCAACATCGGAGCGGTGCGATCATGCCGACCCAGATCAGCGAGCAGAGACAACGGATCGGCTGCTCTGTCCCGATCGAACGAGGACGGCTTCCCGATGCGCAGAGGGCGGTTGCCACCTTTTCGTATTGACGGTTCCCGATTTCGAGCGGAGTGTTGTTCCCGCAGCGTCAGGATAGGCGCGCGTAAAAATCTCGGAGGAAATGAATGAAGCGGATCGCGCTGGCCGCAGGCCTCGCTATTCTTGCATCACATGGTGCAAGCGCGCAGAGCGCCGATCAGTTGGTCAAGGGTGCAACTGATACGGCGAACGTTCTCAACTACGGCATGGGCTACAATCTGCAGCGGTTCAGCCCGCTCACCCAGATCAACAAGGACAACGCCAAGAACCTGGTGCCGGTCTGGAACTACAGTTTCGCCGATGACCGCAGTGAGGAGTCGCAGCCGCTGGTGTACCAGGGCGTGCTCTACGTCACGACCCACAATGCGACGATGGCCGTCGACGCCAAGACCGGCAAGCAGATCTGGAAAAGCAAGATCGACTATCCCGCCGAGACGCCGCGCGTGGTCTGTTGCGGCATCATCAATCGCGGCGCCGCGCTGTACGACGGCAAGGTGTTCCGGACCACGCTCGATGCCAACGTGATTGCGCTCGATGCCAAGACCGGCAAGGAACTGTGGCGTCAGAAGGCCGCTGACATCAAGGAAGGCTACTCGATGACCGTCGCGCCGCTGGTCGCCGACGGCGTCGTGTTGACTGGCATCTCCGGCGCCGAGTTCGGCACCCGCGGATTCATCGATGGTTGGGATCCGGCGACGGGCAAGCATTTGTGGCGCACACACACGGTCCCAAGCCCGGATGAACCCGGCGGCGACACCTGGAAGGGCGACACCTGGAAGCTGGGCGGCGGCTCGACCTGGATCACCGGCTCCTACGATCCCGAGCAGAACACCGTATTCTGGGGCGTCGGTAATCCCGGACCGTTCAACGCGGCGGTGCGCCCGGGCGACAACCTCTACACCTGCTCAGTGCTCGCGCTCGATCCGAAGACCGGCAAGATGAAGTGGCACTTCCAGTTCTCGCCGAACAATCCGTTCGACTACGACGCGGTCGCGGAGATGGTGCTCGCCGACATGAACGTCGAGGGTAAGCAGACCAAGGTGCTGATGAACGCCAACCGCAATGGCTTCTTCTATGTGCTCGATCGCACCAATGGGAAGCTGCTCGCGGCCAACCCCTATGTGAAGGTGAACTGGGCCTCCAGCATCGACCTGAAGACGGGCAAGCCGGTCGAGACCGATGTGACGCGCGATGCCCGCGAGGGCAAGAAGGTCACGGTCTATCCGTCGATTCTCGGCGGCAAGAACTGGGAGCCGATGTCGTTCAATCCGCAAACCGGGTTGGCCTACGCCAACACGCTCGTGTTCGGCGGCCACTACAAGACCGAGCCTGCGACCTACAAGGCCGGCGAGTGGTACCTGGGCATGGACCTGACGGATCTGTGGGATTGGCCGGAAGGGCCGCGCGGTCAGCTCAAGGCCATCGATCCGATGACCGGCAAGACCAAGTGGGAGCAGCCGAGCGACATCCCGCGCTTCTCCGGCGTGTTGTCCACGGCAGGCGGCGTGGTGTTCTCGGGCAAGCTGACCGGCGAGTTCGAGGCTTTCGACGCCGACAGCGGCAAGAAACTGTGGCAGTTCCAGACCGGCTCCGGCATCGAAGGCCAGCCCGTCACCTGGCAGCAGGATGGCGTGCAGTATGTCGCCGTCACCTCAGGCTACGGCGGCGTCTACTCACTGTTCTCCGGTGACGAGCGCCTCGCCAACGTTCCGGCAGGCGGCTCGCTGTGGGTCTTCGCGGTCAAGAACTGAGTGCGGATTGCCCGTGAGACAGAACATGTTCATGAAAGCGGCGGCGGCCTTCGCCGCCGTCGTGGCGATGTCGGCCGTCCTGTCGACGGCTGCCCTCGCCCAACAACAAGATGGCAGCGCCGCACATAGCCAGGTGGACCTCGGCAAGACGACGTTCGCTCAGAAGTGCTCGCACTGCCACGGCCCCAACATGGTGAACTCCGGCACGGTGACGCCCGACCTGCGTCGGTTTCCCGATGACCAGCCTCGTTTCGTCACCACGGTGAAGCAGGGCAAGAACGGTCGCATGCCGCCCTGGGGCGACATTCTCAGCGATGACGAGATCACCGCGCTGTGGGCCTATGTCTCGAGCCGGAGAGCGCAGTGATGCGCCATCTCTGCCGTTGGCTGACTGCCTTGATGATCTCGACAGTGTCGTCAGCCGCCTTAGCCGCTGACGACGTGCTGCGCATCTGCCTTGACGAAAATCTTCCGCCGCTCTCGGTCCATCATCGTGGCAAGCCCGGCAACGGTTTCGACGTCCTGCTCGGTCAGGCGATCGCCGACCGCCTTGGCAGAAAGCTCGAGATCCAGTGGTACGAAAGCAAATTGGACGAAGATTCCAGTCCACCGCTGGAGGCGAACGCACTGCTCTCGGACGGACGCTGTTCGCTGCTCGGCAGCTATGCGTTCACCCAGGACGGATTGGTCGCGCCCGGCGTCAAGACGGCCAAGCTGCCGGACTTCGATGGCGCCACCCGCGACGACCGCCGCCGCCGCGTTCCGCTCGGCACGCTGATGCCGAGCAAGCCGTACATGTTCTCAACACTGACCGTCGTTCTCGGACCTTCCGCGAAACAGCGCCCGATTACCGACATCGGCGATCTGGCAGGGCTGCGGCTGGCAATCGAGAGCGGCACGTTGGCGGATGCAATCCTGATGACGTTCGACAAGGGACGGCTGATCGACGACATCACGCATTTGATTCCCACGCGGGATGATCTGCTCGGGGCGCTCGAACAGGGCAAGTTCGACGCGACCCTGCTCGATGGCAGACGTTTCGATGCGTATCGGGCGGCTCATCCCGACACCAGGCTCGGCGGGTCGGGCTACAGCTATCCGATCGGCGTGAACCGCGGTTATGTCGGGCTGACCAGTTCGGCCGAACTCATCGCATCGGTCGACAAGGCCTTGACGGAACTCGACGCCTCCGGGGCCCTGGCGAATCTCGGTCGGTCCGCCGGACTGACCTATCTTCCACCGCGCGAGCCGGTGATTCTCGGTGATGCATTCCAGAGGATCATCCGGAGCGGCGCACGCTAGCGCGGCTACCTCACGACCGCTCAGCGGGCCGCAGTCTTATGAACCGACGACGGCACGACGCCGAAATATTTGCGGAAGACACGGCTGAAGTGCGACGAACTCGAAAAACCCCACGAGAACGCGACATCAGTGATGGTCTTGCCGCTCTGCGTCTCCAGCTCCTGCCGGCAATGCTGAAGCCGGGCCCGCCAAATGTAGTCGCTGACCGTCATGCCACGATCGCTGAACACCATGTGAAGATAGCGCTTGGTGCACCCCAGAGCCGCCGAAATCTGATCGATGCACAGATCGGGATCGCGCAGATGCTCGCGGATGAAGGCTTGAGCGCGGATATAGACCGCCTCGGGTCCCGCCCGATCCAGCATTCGATCGGCTTCACGCAGCGGCAAGAGCAACAGATCAATCAGCGATTCGGCGACGCTGACGGCCGAGTTGGGCGAAAGCCGGGTCGCCTCATCGAACGCGGCATGGGTGACGTCATGCGCAATCCGACCAGTCCCGCTCCGCGCAGACAGCTTGTATGCAGGCATCTTTTCCGACCGGAAGCCGCGCTCCTGCAATAGCTCCTTCGGCACGATCACGACGTCATGGCGGGTCAGCGCGGGGCTGATGATGGTGTGCGGTAACGAGACGTCATAGGCGAGACAATCGCCCGGGCCGATCTCGATCTGGCGGCCATCCTGCTCGAAATAGGACGTTCCATAGGTCTGGAACAAGATCTTGATGTAGGGATGTGCGGCCTTTTGCGCACGCGCATAGGTATGCGCAATACGGTGCTGGCTGGCCTCGATCTGGCAGAGCTTCAGGCGCGACACCGTCGTGAAATTGATGCGCCCCTCGAACGAGGCCCCCTCCAGCGGATCGACATCGAAACGTCCGCACAGGTCGGTCAGTGCATCTGACCAACGCTGGATCTGGCTCTTCGGTGAGAATCCCGAAGTATTAAGCGAGCGGATCGTGTCGGACATGTTTCATCCACCGATTCATGATCGAAACGCAACGGGTCCGCCGCCGGACGGCGAACGAGACTGTAGCAAGATTGCTCCCATTTTAAGGCCGCGACTTTCGCGGCGCACTTCGTTCCATAACTTCCCTCGCATGATCCTCCGCCTTCGTCTCTGTAAGGTCAAGGGAAACGTCAACCTTCGGTGGAACCGCGGTGCTGTAAATTGATGCTCCGCAGCAAGAATGGCGCTCATGTTGCGGACCAGCAAAGCAAAATCTCCTTCAAAAACTTCTATTCGCTTCACTCTTGAGCAAGCTCTTTTCTCTTTTGGGCAAGTTTCCCGGTCAGGAAGTGGATAATCAATGATGCCGAAAACGAATACTGGGCCGCGTGCTGCGGAACCTCAGTTGAACCCGGGAGGAAAGACGATGCGAAGAGTGCTACTCGCAACATGTCTGACGTCAGTCGCGGCGCTTGCCGCGGGTGGCGCGTGGGCCAGTGAAGAGCTGGTCAAGATGTCGGCCAACCCGAAGGACTGGGTGATGCCGGCGGGAGACTACGCCAATACGCGTTACTCCAAGCTCAATCAGATCAACGCTCAGAACGTCGGCAAGCTGCAGGTCGCGTGGACCTTCTCCACCGGCGTGCTGCGCGGCCACGAAGGCGGACCGCTCATCATCGGCAACTTGATGTATGTGCATACGCCGTTCCCGAACAAGGTGTATGCGCTCGATCTCGCGCAGGACAACAAGATCGTCTGGAAGTACGAGCCCAAGCAGGATCCGAACGTCATTCCGGTGATGTGCTGCGACACCGTCAACCGCGGCGTCGCCTATGGGGACGGCAAGATCTTCCTGCATCAGGCCGACGACAAGCTGGTGGCGATCGACGCCAAGACCGGCCAGCACGTCTGGACCGCCGTCAATGGCGATCCGAGCAAGGGACAGACCGGAACCTCGGCTCCGCTCGTGGTGAAGGACAAGGTGTTGGTCGGCACGTCCGGCGGCGAGTTCGGCGTCCAGTGCAGCATGACCGCTTACGATATCAAGAGCGGCAAGCAGGTCTGGAAGGCGTACTCCGAAGGTCCGGATGACCAGATCCTGTTCGACGCCAACACCACGGCGCTCGGCAAGCCGGTCGGCAAGGACTCGAGCCTGAAGACCTGGCAAGGCGATCAGTGGAAGACCGGCGGCGGCTGCACCTGGGGCTGGATCTCCTACGATCCGCAGCTCGACATGGTCTATTACGGGTCGGGCAATCCCTCGACTTGGAATCCGAAGCAGCGTCCCGGCGACAACAAGTGGTCGATGACGATCTTCGCCCGCCATGCCGACACCGGCGTCGCGAAGTGGGTCTATCAGATGACGCCCCACGACGAGTGGGACTATGACGGCGTCAACGAGATGATCCTGTCCGACCAGTCCATCAACGGCCAGCCGCGCAAGCTGCTCACGCACTTCGATCGTAACGGCCTCGGCTATACGCTCGACCGTGCCACGGGCGAGCTGCTCGTTGCCGAGAAGTTCGACCCGAAGGTGAACTGGACCACCGGCGTCGACATGGACAAGAACTCTGCAACCTACGGCCGTCCCAAGGTCGTCGATCAGTACTCGACCGACAAGCAGGGTGAGGACGTCAACACCAAGGGCATCTGCCCGGCGGCGCTGGGCACCAAGGACGAGCAGCCGGCGGCCTACTCGCCGGATACGCAACTGTTCTACGTGCCCACCAACCATGTCTGCATGGACTACGAGCCCTTCAAGGTGAGCTACACCGCAGGTCAGCCCTATGTCGGCGCAACCCTGTCGATGTATCCGCCGGCGGGTGAGACCCATATGGGCAACTTCATCGCCTGGGACGGCAAGACCGGCAAGATCGCCTGGTCGAACAAGGAGCCGTTCTCGGTGTGGTCTGGTGCGCTCGCGACGGCTGGCGGCGTGGTGTTCTACGGAACGCTCGAAGGCTACCTCAAGGCGGTCGATGCCAAGACGGGCAAGGAGCTCTACAAGTTCAAGACCCCGTCCGGCATCATCGGCAACGTCACGACCTACGAGGCAGGCGGCAAGCAGTATGTCGCCGTGCTCTCGGGTGTCGGTGGCTGGGCCGGCATCGGTCTCGCGGCGGGCCTGACGGATCCGACCGCCGGTCTCGGTGCGGTCGGCGGCTACGCAGCGCTGAGCAACTACACCGCCCTGGGCGGCGCGCTCACCGTGTTCTCGCTCCCGCAGCAGTGAGCTAGGCACCTGCTTCCGGCGCATGGATCTCGTCCATGCGCCGGTTCGCCTGCCCCAGAAAATTAAGGGAAGACGCCCTTGCGTAGAATCTGTTTTGCGGTCGCCACGGCTCTGTTCCTGGCAACCGGCGGGATGACTGTCGCCGAAAATGCCTGGGCGGAAAGTCCGGGAGATCCTGCGGCCGTCAAGTCCGAGGACGGGAAGTACTTCGATAAGGATGGCAATCCGACCTACAAGGTGGGCGCCGACGGATCGGTCGACTGGTACACCTACTCGGGATACCGCCGCTATCATTCCGAATGCCACGTCTGCCACGGGCCCGACGGCATGGGATCGACTTATGCGCCTGCGCTGAAGGACTCGGTCAAGACCATGAGCTACGGCGATTTCATCGGTGTCATCGCCAGCGGCCGCAAGAATGTCAGCACGTCCCAGGAGAACGTCATGCCGGCCTTCGGCGACAATCCGAACGTGGCCTGCTACATGGACGATCTCTACGTCTACCTGCGCGCCCGCGGCGATGATGCGGTGGGCCGCGTTCGCCCCGCCAAGCATGAGGACAAGCCGCCAGCCTATACGGAAGCGGAGAACTCCTGCATGGGCAAGAAATGACTGACGACGAGGACCGCGCCTGGCCAGTTTCCCTGGACAGGGTCGCGGGCCTGACAGACTGAAACAGGAGTTTGAGACATGAAGACGCGCGCCGCGGTCGCTTTCGAAGCCAAGAAGCCGCTGGAGATCGTCGAGGTCGACCTCGAAGGGCCGAAGGCCGGCGAGGTACTGGTCGAGATCAAGGCCACCGGCATCTGCCACACCGATGCCTACACGCTCGACGGTTTCGACAGCGAGGGCATCTTCCCCTCGATCCTCGGCCATGAGGGCGCCGGCATCGTGCGCGAGGTCGGCCCGGGCGTGACCTCGGTCAAGCCCGGCGACCACGTCATTCCGCTCTACACACCGGAATGCCGCCAGTGCAAGAGCTGCCTCAGCCGCAAGACCAATCTCTGCACCGCGATCCGCGCCACGCAGGGCAAGGGCCTGATGCCCGACGGCACGTCGCGCTTCAGCTACAAGGGCCAGGCCATCTACCACTACATGGGCTGCTCGACCTTCTCCAACTTCACCGTGTTGCCGGAGATCGCGGTCGCGAAGATCCGCGAGGACGCGCCCTTCGACAAGAGCTGCTATATCGGCTGCGGCGTCACCACCGGCGTCGGCGCCGTCGTCAACACGGCGAAGGTCACGCCCGGCGCGAACGTCGTGGTGTTCGGCCTCGGCGGCATCGGGCTCAATGTCATTCAGGGCGCCAGGATGGCGGGGGCCGACAAGATCATCGGCGTTGACCTCAATGACAGCAAGGAGGAATGGGGCCGCCGCTTCGGCATGACCCATTTCGTCAACCCGAAGAAGGTGACCGGCGACATCGTCCAGCACCTGGTCGCGCTGACCGACGGCGGTGCCGACTACACCTTCGACTGCACCGGCAATACCACGGTGATGCGCCAGGCGCTGGAAGCCTGCCATCGCGGCTGGGGCGAATCGATCATCATCGGTGTCGCCGAGGCCGGCAAGGAGATCGCGACCCGCCCATTCCAGCTCGTCACCGGACGCGTCTGGAAGGGCACGGCGTTCGGCGGCGCGCGCGGGCGCACCGACGTTCCCAAGATCGTCGACTGGTACATGAACGGGAAGATCGAAATCGACCCGATGATCACCCACACGCTCAAGCTCGAAGACATCAACAAAGGCTTCGACCTGATGCATGAGGGCAAATCGATCCGTTCCGTCGTCGTGTTCTGACCCCAAGCACGCAAAACTGAGGAGGATTGCGCCATGACTGTCCACATCCATCCGTCCGTCGATAACGGCGTCAAACAGGGAAGCGGCCATTTCGCCGGCGGCACGCTGGTCTGCAAATGCCACGACCGGCCGGTCAAGGTCGGCATCAAGGGCGATGTCGCGCATAACCACGCGTGCGGCTGCACCAAATGCTGGAAGCCATCCGGCGCGACCTTCTCGGTCGTTGCCGTGGTGCCGCGGCAGAACGTCACGGTGCTGGAGAACGGCGACAAGCTCAAGATCGTCGATCCCTCCGCCGTCATCCAGCGCTATGCCTGCACCGGCTGCGGCACGCATATGTATGGCCGCATCGAGAACACGGGCCACCCGTTCTACGGCCTCGACTTCATTCACCCCGAGCTGTTCCAGGAGCAGGGTTCGGCCGCGCCGGGCTTTGCGGCCTTCGTCTCCTCGGTGATCGAGTCGGGCGTGAAGCCGGAACAAATGGGCGAGATTCGGGCGCGATTGAAGGAGCTGGGGCTCGAGCCCTATGACTGCCTGTCGCCGGCCCTGATGGATGCGATTGCCACCCACGTGGCGAAAGCAAAGGCGGCCTGACGGCCGCCACGGACCAAGCGTACAACTGAAGCGTTCCTTCCTGAAGACTTGGTGCCTCGCCTGCCCCACGCCGGCGAGGCATTCTTTTTTTGTCGCCGCTTTGGTCAGGCGGCCGCCATTGTCGTCGGCGCATCGCCCATTGTTCCGTATTTTCATTGCAGCGGGCTGCACGCGCAGCGCTCGTCTGCTCTGACACCACACGCGCCTGTGTAGACCGATGCCTGTCCCGGTCTGCTATCATCAGTAGTCTTCCGACAACTCTCAATTGATCCGGCGCGTGCACGTAAGGACATGTGGTCCCGCGCGCGTCCACCAACGATCAGAACCAGCGACCATTGGTCCGACAGAGCGAGGGCGAACATGATCAAGGTGAAAATCAACGGACAGGAGCAGAGCTGGGATGGCGATCCGAGCCTGCCGCTGCTGTGGTATCTGCGCGACGAGCTGGGTTTGACCGGAACGAAATACGGGTGCGGCGCAGCGCTGTGCGGCGCCTGCACCGTGATAGTCGACAAGGAAGCGGCGCGCGCCTGCATCACCGCAGTGTCGGATGTCGCGGGACGAGAGGTCACCACCATCGAAGGTCTGCATCCGACCGGAGATCATCCGGTGCAGAAGGCATGGCGGCAGGTCAACGTGCCGCAATGCGGCTTCTGCCAGGCCGGGCAGATCATGCAAGCGGCCGCACTCTTGAACGAGAATCCCAAACCGTCGCATGACCAGATCAGGGATGCGATGGCCGGCAACATCTGCCGCTGCGGCTGCTATCAGCGCATCGAGAATGCGGTCCATCTGGCCTCGACGGGGGTGTGATCATGAACATCATCGCAAATCCCGACATCGCAAAGTCCGCTTCTCGCCGCGGCTTCGAGCGGCATCTCAAGGTCGAGAACGTCTCGCGCCGTACCATCCTGCAGACGCTGGGCCTCGCGGGCGGGTTCGTGCTCGCGGCTCCCTTGCTGTCGCGCCCGGCGTTTGCCGCCTATGAAACCGGCGCCGGCAAGATGCCGCACGGCACCGTGGTCGATCCCAAGGTTTTCGTTTCGATCGCCCCCGACGGCATCGTGTCGATCCTCGCCCACCGCTCCGAGATGGGCACAGGCGTGCGTACCAGCCTGCCGCTGATCGTGGCGGAGGAGATGGAAGCCGACTGGTCGCGCGTGCGCGTCGTGCAGGCCCCCGGCGACGAGGTGAAGTTCGGCAACCAGGATACCGACGGTTCGCGCAGCACGCGGCATTATCTGCTGCCGATGCGACAGATCGGCGCCATGGCGCGGGCGATGCTCGAAGCCGCGGCGGCCCAGCGCCTCGGCGTGCCGCCGAGCGAAGTGAAAGCCGTCAATCATGAGGTCGTGCACAGCACCAGCGGCCGCCGCCTCGGCTTCGGCGAGCTCGCGGCCGATGCCGCCAGTCTGCCGGTGCCTGCGGTTGACACCGTGCAGCTGAAATCGCCGAAGGACTTCCGCTATCTCGGCAAGGGTCAGGTCAGCATCGTCGATCTGCACGACATCACCGTCGGCAAGGCGCGCTACGGCGCCGATGTCCGCCTGCCCGGCATGAAATACGCGGTCATCGCCCGGCCACCGGTGACCGGCGGCAAGGTCAAGTCGTTCGATCCGGCCGAGGCGCTGAAGGTGCCCGGCGTCGAGCAGGTGATCGAGGTCAAGGGCTGGCCCTGGCCGTCGAAGTTCCAGCCGCTTGGCGGCGTCGCGGTGATCGCGCGCAACACCGGCGCCGCGATCAAGGGCCGCGACGTGCTCAAGATCGAGTGGGACGACGGCGCCAATGCGAGCTACGACTCTGTCGCCTATCGGGCCGAGCTCGAGGCCGCCGCGCGCCAGCCGGGCCTCGTCGTACGCGAGGAAGGCGACGTCGAGGCCGCGCTGAAGTCGGCCGACAAGGTGATCACCGGCGAGTACTATCTGCCGCATTTCGCCCATGCCAGCATGGAGCCGCCGGTCGCGGTCGCCGACGTCAAGGGCGACAAGGCCGAGATCTGGGCGCCTGTGCAGAGCCCCGGCGGCACGCACGAGGATGTCGCCAAGACGCTGCAGATCCCGCCGGAGAACGTGACCGTCAACGTCACCCTGCTCGGCGGCGGGTTCGGGCGGAAGTCCAAATGCGACTTCGCGCTCGAGGCTGCCCTGCTGTCGAAGACGCTGGGCGCACCGGTCAAGGTGCAGTGGACACGCGATGACGACCTCCATCACGATTTCCTGCACACCGTGTCGGTGGAGCGCATCGAAGCCGGGCTCGACAAGAGCGGCAAGGTGGTGGCCTGGCGCCACCGCAGCGTCGCGCCGACCATCCTGTCGACCTTCGCGGCGGGCGCCGATCATGCCGCGCCGTTCGAGCTCGGCATGGGCCTCGTCGACATGCCGTTCGAGATCGCCAACATCCAATGTGAGAATCCCGCCGCCAAGGCGATGACCCGCATCGGCTGGTTCCGCTCGGTCTCCAACATCCCGCGCGCCTTCGCCGTGCAGTCGATGGTCGGCGAGATTGCCCATGCCACCGGCCGCGACCAGAAGGACACGCTGCTCGATCTGATCGGCACTCCGCGCGTCCTGAAGCTCGCCTCGGTGAAGGATCTCTGGAACTACGGCGAGCCCTACGAGAGCTATCCGATCGACACCGGCCGGCTGCGCCGCGTCGTCGAGTTCGTGGCCGAGAAGGGCAATTGGGGCCGCTCGGTGCCCAAGGGCCACGGCCTCGGCATCGCCGCGCATCGCAGCTTCGTCAGCTACATCGCCACCATCGTGGAGGTGTCGGTCGACGACAAGGGCAAGCTCGTGGTGCATCAGGTCGACACCGCGATCGACTGCGGCACCTTCGTCAACCCCGAGCGCATCGCCTCGCAGCTCGAAGGCGCCGCGATCATGGGGCTGAGCCTCGCCAAATATGGCGAGATCAGCTTCAAGAATGGCCGGGTGCAGCAGCGCAACTTCGACGACCATCCGGTGGTCCGAATCGACGAGGCGCCGCTGGTCACCAACGTGCACATCGTGCCCGTTGATGCCGACACGCCGCCGAGCGGCGTCGGCGAGCCGGGCGTGCCGCCATTCGCGCCGGCGCTCGCCAACGCGATCTTTGCCGCAACGGGCAAGCGCCTGCGCGCATTGCCGATCGGCAATCAGCTCGCGACCTGAGCTTGCAGCAATCAGCAGATCATCGGCCGGAGCGATCCGGCCGATGACCACGCCAGAAGAAGCAGGATCAGTCAGCGCCCGTAGCGCACCGAGGCATAGCGGCCGATCACGGCGGACGGCGAGGTTTGCATCACCGCGCTCGAGACCGGCGTCACCGGCACCTTCCGCCTCACCGTGCGCAAGGACATGGACATCACCTGGCCGTTCGCCGAGAACGCCACCCACCTGATGTCGATCGGCCTCGACGAGGATCTCGATGACGCCGCCAAGCAGGCGGTGCGCGAGATGGTCAAGCACGTCTGCGCCCGCACCAACCTGTCGCGCAACCAGGCCTACATGCTGTGCTCGCTGGCCGGCAATCTGCGCGTCACCCAGCTGGTCGACGGCAACAAGGGCATCCACATGCTGCTGCCGAAATCCTATCTGTAGGCCCTCCTCTACCGGTTCACGAAGCGGTCGTGCGCGGTCAGCACGACCTGGCCGTTGGCATCGACCGCCTGGAAGGTGACATCGGCATCCACAGACTCGGGCATGGTCAGCGTCACCCGCAGCGCCTCCGAGCCGTCCGGCTCGACCTCGATCGCATCCGCCGCCGCATGGCCGACGATGGCGAGCGCCGCATCGATGCCGCTGATGCCGAGCCTGAAGCTCTGCACGGCGGACGACTTGTTGAGCAGCTTCACCGTGTAGCCGTTGCGCACCGAGCCATCCGACAGCCGCACCGACATCGGATCGCGATCATGCTGCACCGACAGCACGGCGGTCGTCTTCGTGACGAACGACACAGCGATCACGCCGGCCACAGCGACGCAGGCGAGCGCGAGCCCGATCGTCTTCGGCCGCACCAGCCGTGAGACACGCGGCTCGCCGACACGCCCACGCTCGATGTTGCGCCAGCTCTCGTAGTCGATCAGGCCGCGCGGACGGTCGAGCTTGGCCATCACGCCGTCGCAGGCATCGACGCAGAGGCCGCAATTGATGCAGGCGAAGCTCGGCCCCTGGCGGATGTCGATGCCGATCGGGCAGACGGCGACGCAGGCGCCGCAATCGACGCAATCGCCGGCCGGCAGCCCCTGCGACCGCGCCTCGGCGGCCTTCTTCGCCGACATCCGGGTCTCGCCGCGATAATCGCGATAGTTCACCGTGAAGGCTTCCGGATCCCAGATCGCGCCTTGAAGACGCGGCCACGGGCACATGAAGGTGCAGACCTGCTCGCGCGCGAAACCGGCGAGGCCATAGGTCGTGCCGGCGAACACCAAGGTCCAGGTCAGCGCGGTCGCCGACATCTCGCCATGCAGGACATCGCGCACCAGCTCCGGCGCGTCGGTGAAGTAGAAGATCAAGGTGCCGCCGGTGCCGAGCGCGATCGCCATCCACAGCGCGTGCTTGGTGGCGATCTGTGCGATGCGCCGCGCCGTCAGCGGCGCGCCGACGTTCTTCAGCCGCTGCCGGCGGTCGCCCTCGACGAGGCGCTCGACCAGCAGGAACAGGTCGGTCCACACCGTCTGCGGACAGGCGAAGCCGCACCACAGGCGGCCGGCCAGCGCGTTGACCAAGACGAGGATGAACGTCGCCAGCAGCATCGCAGCGGTGATGAGATAGAGATCCTGCGGCCAGATCTCGGCGGGGCCAAGATAGAGCTTTCCGTGGGCGAAATCGAGCAGCACGGCTTGGTCCGGCGCATTCGGCCCGCGGTTCCAGCGCACGAACGGCGTGATGTAGTAGACGGCAAGCGTCAGAACGAGAATCAGCCATTTCAGCCGCCGGATTGGCCCCTTGACGCCTTGCGGAACCACCGGGCCGCCTGCGCTGCGCAACGACCGTGCCGGGCCGCGGGCCTGACCCTGGCCCCTGCTTTGGCCCTGGCCCTGCGCCATGCGCCGCGTCTTGGCGTGATCGATCTCGATGGTGATGGCCACGGCTGCCCTCGTTCGCTCGGCTGATGCAGGGCAACGATAGGCGGCGGTGCCCGGCGGCTCTTTGTCGGGCCACAAACTTGCGAACGGCTGGCAGCGCCTGTTTGCGCGGGAACAACGATAGTTCCCGTCCGACAGGCGATGAGAGGCGCGGCGCCGCGAGCGCCACGGCGTCAGTCGCAGCATCCGGAGGGATGGCTGCGGCTGCGGCACTTGTTGGATAGCGCGCGTAGCGACGCTCGCTGCTCGCCCCTCCCCCGCGTGCGGAGAGAAGGCGCGTACCGGCATTGCGGCGGCGACGTCCGGTCCGATCGGCAGCGTCAACGTGCTGCACACGACGTGTGGTCCAGCCCCTCTCTCAAACGATCTTGATCGACATGTCCGGCAGGCCCTCGAGCTTGCACAAGAGCACGTCGCCCTTGACGACCGGGCCGACATTCTCCGGCGTGCCGGAATAGATGATGTCGCCGGCCTTCAGCTCGAACGCCTCGGACAGTTTCGCGATCTGCTCGGCGACGCTCCAGATCATCTTCGTGAGGTCGGAGTTCTGCCGGACCGTGCCGTTGACCGCGAGTGAGATCGCGCCCTTGGTGAAGTGGCCGACCTTCGCCACCGGATGGATCGGGCCGAGCACGGCGGCATGATCAAAACTCTTGCCGATCTCCCATGGCTTCTTCTCGGCGGCCATGCCGTTCTGCAGGTCACGGCGGGTCATGTCGAGGCCGAGCGCGTAGCCATAGACATGATCGAGCGCGGACTCGGCGGGAATGTTGGTGCCGCCGGATTTCAGCGCCGCGACCAGTTCGACCTCGTGATGATAGTTCTTGGTCAGCGACGGATAAGGATGATCGGCGACCTCGCCGATCGCGACGTTCTGGATCGCGTCGGTCGGCTTCTGGAAGAAGAACGGCGGCTCGCGGTTCGGATCGGAGCCGCGCTCGATGGCATGCGCCGCGTAGTTGCGGCCGATGCAGTAGATGCGGCGGACGGGGAAGACGCCCTGCTCGCCGGCGATCGGAATGGTGGTCGCCGGCACGGCGAAGATCGGCTCCGGCCCGGCCTGTGCCGCGGCAGGGTAGGTGTCCGTCATGATCGCAGCCGCTGCCGCGGCGCTGCCGGCGACGAGGAGATCGCGGCGTGAGGTATCTGCCATGGGTTTCCTCCTGGATCAGCCGTTGCGGCCGGCTGATTTGTTGGTGGTGGCGCGCCAGCATCGGCGCCCCGCTCAACTGATAAGCATATCCAGTATGCCAGCGCCACCATGCGCGCACGCGCCGTCGCCCTCGCAGCGCAACACGCGCCCGAAGCGATGCTCGAGACCCTCGCCGGAAACGCGAGGGCGCAGGGAAGGCCGGACCTCGACTGAGGCCCGTGGCCCGCCTGCGGAAAAAATGCAGGCGGCAGGAACCACAGGTTCAGCCGGACAGACCCGGCCTTCCCTGCGCGATGGGTGAGCGTCTGCTCCGAGCTCTCCCCGGGGACCGGCTTGTTTGCCCCCGTCACCTGCGCAACCCGTCAGGTCGGCATCAGGCTTGGCGCCAGCATCGGGGCGCCAGGACCACACGGCTTGAACGTCCGCGTGCTGACAGTCGTCTTGCGCAAAAGCGCCTGACAGACCCGCGGCCACCGCTCCCCGCCTCAACGTATCGTGACGACGCGTACGCCCCTCTGCATGAGGCGGGATGGAGGGAGGAGAGCATATCTTCCGATAAAACGAAAGTTGGAAATTTTTACGCCGAGATCTGGACAGAGGCGATCGCGCTGAGCGCGCTGCGGAATTTTCGTTTTCGGCGCAGGCACGATCTGGATTATGAGAGGGGTTGCAGGGCGGTGGATCTTGTCGCGCCCGAGCCCGAGTCGCCCGACGGGCATGCACCGCCATCGGCACGCGCGTAGTCCGGATGAGCGCAGCGACATCCGCGGGTCCCCTACGCCTCGTGCGATCCCGGATATCGCTGCGCTCATCCGGGCGACGCTACAGTCGGGCGTCGAAGGACGACCGCAGGCGGGCAGCCGGCACGTGATCTGCCGGACCTTCGCTCGCGTTTCCTCGTTATTCAAACCTGACGGCGCAACCGCCATGACCGAGCCGACACCACCGAGGAGACGCCGCATGCTGATCTGGCTCGCAGGCGCCACCGTGCTTGTCCTCGCCGGCGCCGTCATTGCCGCAGGGCCGCTCATGAGCCGGGTCGAACATCCCAGATACGACGTCGTTTCGCGCGATGGCGACTTCGAAATCCGCGCCTATGCACCGATGATCATCGCGCAGGCCGAGGTGCAGGGCGCGCGCAAGCCGGCGATCGAGGAAGGCTTTCGCATCATCGCCGGCTACATTTTCGGCGCCAACCGTACGAAAGCCAAGATCGCGATGACGGCACCGGTGCAGCAGCAGGCCAGCGCCACCATCGCGCCCGCCGATGGCGTCGCCAGCGACCGCTGGAGCATCAGCTTCGTGATGCCCTCGAACTGGTCGCTCGACACTCTGCCGCCGCCGGCCGATGCCCGGATCAAGCTGACGGCCCAGTCTGCGCAGCGCATGGTCGCGATCACCTTTTCGGGCTCCACCTCCGACGGCATCATCGCCGACAAGACTCGCCAACTGCGTGACTACGCGCAGCGCAAGGGGCTGACCGTCACCGGATCGCCGCTGCTCGCGTTCTACAATCCGCCCTGGACCCTGCCGATGCTGCGGCGGAACGAGGTCATGCTGGCGTGTAGTTGCTAAAGCGAGATGAGAGAGAGCGGCCTGATTTTGTAGTCAAGGTCGGCTCGCAACTGTCACCACGACGCGCGACGAGCTCCCTCTCTGGCTTTGCCGAGTCCTCTCCTCGGTCATTCCGGGGCGCGCGCAGCGCGAACCCGGAATCCATCCTTCAGCACGTCGCGCGGCTCGATGGATTCCGGACTCGTCGCGCTGGCGCGCGCCGCCCCGGAATGACGCGAAGATCAAACGCGCCAGAACCCATGTCGTGACTTCAATCGGAGATTAGCCGCCTCACCCCTCGATGATCGCCACCGCCCGCGTCCATCCGGCCGAGGCGCGCTCGATCTTGACCGGGAAACACGACACCATGAACCCCGTCGACGGCAGTTGCTCCAGATTGTGCAGCTTCTCCAGGTGGCAATAGCCGATGTGGCGTCCGGCCTTGTGGCCTTCCCAGATCAGCGCGGCATCGTGGGTCTCGGCGTATCTCTGCGCGGTGAACACGAACGGCGCGTCCCAGCTCCAGCCGTCGGTGCCGGTCAGGCGCACGCCGCGTTCGAGCAGATACATCGTCGCCTCATAGCCCATGCCGCAGCCGGAATTGACGTAGTTGGCCTGGCCGAAGCGCGCGCCGGCCGAGGTATTGACCACGACGATCTCGAGCGGCGACAGCGTGTGGCCGATGCGCTTGAGCTCATCCTCGACATCCCTCGCGGTCACCACATAGCCGTCCGGGAAACGACGGAAGTCGAGCTTCACGCCCGGCTGCAGGCACCACTCCAGCGGCACCTCGTCGATGGTCCAGGCGCGCTCGCCACGATTCATCGTCGGATGAAAATGCCAGGGCGCATCGAGATGCGTGCCGTTGTGGGTCGAAAGATTCACCTGCTCGACCGCCCAGCCCTGCCCGTCCGGCAGATCCTCGGCTTTCAGCCCGTCGAAGAACTGCAGCATGCGCGGCAGGCCCTGCTGATGGTCGATATAGGTGATGGTCGGATGATTGCCGGGCGGATCGGCGGGCACGTCGTTCTGCAAGGGCACGGAGATGTCGATCAGTCTGCGGGCCATGGGCGGTCCTCTCGCTTTGTCGTTCTTGGTTGTTGTCGTCGGCAGCAGGATCAGACGTCCTGCCGCTCGACCTTGTTCTTCAGGATGCCGATCTTCTCGACCTCGAGCTCGATCACGTCGCCATGCTCGAGATACCAGCCGAGCTCGAGACCGCAGCCGTTGCCGACCGTGCCCGAGCCGATGAACTCGCCGGGCATCAAGGTCTCGTCCTTGCTGATATAGGCGATCAGCTCCTCGAACGAAAACAGCATGCCCTCGCTGACGCCACGCGAGCGGACCTCGCCGTTGACCCGCGCCTCCATCTTCAGGCGATAGGGGTCGCCGATCTCGTCCGGGGTCACGATCCACGGCCCCATCACGTTGCCGCCGTCAAAGCTCTTGCCTTTGGAGGGGCCGAGCCGGCCGTCCATCTCGATGCGCTGCGTGTCGCGCGCGGAGAAGTCGTTGAAGATCGTGAAGCCGAAGATGTGATCGCGCGCCTTCGCGGCCGGAATATCCTTGCCCTTGCCCCTGGTGATGATGCCGAACTCCAGCTCATAGTCCATCACCTTGCTGTAGCGCGGCCATTTCACCGTCGTGTTGGGGCCACGCACGCTGAAGCGGTTGGTGATGTAGAAGATCGGGACCTTGCGATAGACCTCGGGCAATTCGCCGAGCGGCTCGGCATCGATGCGCGCGAGCTCCTGCGCGTCGCCGCGCTGCCGCGCCGCGAGCTTTCGCTGGCCGCGCGGCGCCTGCAGGATGTGCAGCGGAAACGACATGCCGTCGCGCATCTGCCGCGGCTCCGGCACCGGGGCCAGCAGCTCGGTGCCGCCGACGTCGGGCGAGAGGCTTTCGTCGCTGCCATGGCGCTCGACCAGCGCGCGTGCTGCGTCGAGCGCGGCTTCGCCGGCATCGATCAACGACAGCATCGAGCCGAACGCCGGATTGCTCTTGCCAGCGCGGTCGGCGGCCGCGGCGAGGTCGAAAAGCTTGGAATCGCCGCCATGGACGACGCCGATCCGCTCCCCGCCTTCCGCCCGAAATGTCGCAAGTTTCACGCTGGCCTCCCCTTGTGTTCTGTCTAAAAATATACAAACATATAAAATATCGATAAACAAGAGGCGTCCGAGAGACGGGCGCCCGGGGAGGAGTCAAGGATGCGTCATCGGATCATCAGTGCTGCGCTCGGATCGGTGCTGGCCACGCTTGTGCTCACATCTGCGACACGCGCGGAGAAGATCCAGATCGGCTGCACCGCCACCTCGGACTGCGCCTCGGCGATGGTCGCGGTCGATGAGGGTCTCTTCAAGAAGCACGGGCTCGACGCAGAGATGGTGCTGATCGGGATCAACTCGAACATCCCCGCCGCCATCCTCTCCAACTCGATCCAGATCGGCGGGCCGACATCGACCGTGTTCCTCCAGGCCGCCGACGGTGGGCTCGACCTCGTCGCGGTCTCCGGCGCCTCGATCATGAACAAGACCTCGAACGATGCGGTCGCCGCCTTCGTGCGCAACGGCATCACCATCACTGGGCCGCAGGACTTCAAGGGCAAGAAGGTCGGCGCCCCCGGCATCGGCGCCTTCCTGCACGTGCTGTTCGTGAAATGGCTGGTCGAGAAGGGCGTCGATCCACGAAGCGTCAACTTCGTCGAGGTGACGTTTCCGACCATGGCCGACACCATCAAGTCGGGCGGCGTCGATGCGGTGCTGACGGCCGAACCGTTCGTGACGCGCATGACCAATGCCAGCCTCGGCACGGTCGGCGCGCGCTACGCCGCCGAACTCGCCCGCACCGAGCCGATCATCTTCTATGCGGCCTCGCGCGAATGGGCCGAGAAGAACCCGGAGACGGTGAAGAAATTCCGCGCCGCCATCGCGGAGGCCGCCCCAATCGTGAACAATGATCGTGAGAAGGCCTCGGCCGCCATCGCCAAATTCACCAAGCAACCGCTGGAGCTGGTCAAGCTGACGGCGCCGAACTACGCCGAGCCGGTGCTGAAGCCCGAGCAGCTGGCGTGGTGGATCGACGTGATGTCGGCGCAGAAGATGCTGCAGACCAAGCTCGACCTCAAGACATTGATCCTCAACTGATGACGGCAACGAACCCGATCCTGCAGACCGAGCCGACGAGCGGCGACACGCTCAGCGAGCGCGCCGCCGCGCTGATCGAGCGCGACATCGTCGCCGGCATTCTGGCCCCCGGCTCGCGTCTGGGGATCGTCGAGCTCGCCAGGCGCTACGAGATCGGGCCGACGCCGCTGCGCGAGGGGCTGTCGCGGCTGGTATCGCGCGGCCTGATCGTCGGCATCGGCCAGCGCGGTTTTCGCGTCGCCGAGGTCAGCCGGGACGATCTCGTCGACATCACGCGCATGCGCACTGTCGTGGAGAAAGAGGCGCTGCGGCTGGCGATGCATAGCGGCGACGACCAATGGGAGGCCGGCATCATCGCCGCGCTCCATCAGATGCGCCGCTACATCCAGCGCATGCAGAGCGAGTTCCGCGAAGGCGCGCCGGAGTTCGATCGCTTGCACAAGGCGTTTCACACCGCGCTGCTGGCGGCCTGCGGATCACGGCGCCTGCTCGCCGCTCATTCGGATCTCTACGACCAGGCCTATCGCTACCGCCGCGTGATGATGCGCAGCTTCGAGGATGGCAGCGGATTCATCAAGGAGCACGAGACGCTCGCCGACCTCGTGCTCGCGCGCAATGCCGCCGCGGCCCAGGCGCGGCTTGAGGCACATCTGTGCTCGACCGTCGATATCGTCTATCCGCATCCGAAGGGAGCCTGAGATGGCAGAGCCTGCCCTTGCATTGGTGCAATCATCTCCCTCGCCTGCGCGCGCGCAGATCGCCTTCGACGATGTCGCGCTGGTGCTCGGCGGCAAGACGATCATCGACACGATCAGTCTGGAGGTCGGAGCTGGCGAGATCCTGTGCGTGGTCGGCGCCTCCGGCTGCGGCAAGACCACGGCGCTGCGGCTGGCGGCCGGGCTGTACCAGCCGACCGGCGGCAGCGTGCGCTTCGAGGGCGAGGCGATGCGCGCGCCGCGGCGCGAGATCGCCGTCGTGTTCCAGGACTATGGCAAGGCGCTGCTGCCGTGGCGCACCGCCGCCGGCAACATCTCGCTGGCCTTGGAGACGATCGGAATGCCCTCCGCACAGCGCGAGGCGCGCATCGCCGAGTTGCTCGCCAAGGTCGGGCTCGCCGGCCATGCGGCCAAATATCCGACCGAGATGTCGGGCGGCATGCAGCAGCGGCTGCAGATCGCACGCTGCCTCGCGCAGGATCCGAAGGTGCTGCTGATGGATGAGCCGTTCGGCGCGCTGGACGCGATGACGCGCCAGGGACTGCAGGACGAGATGCTGGCGCTGGTGGCGGCGACCGGCGCCACCGTCGTGTTCGTCACGCATGATCTCGAGGAGGCGATCTATCTCGGCGACCGCGTGGTCGGCCTGCTGCCGCATCCGGGCCGCGTCGGCTTGGAATTGAAGATCGGCCTGCCGCGGCCGCGCGACCAGTTGGCGACGCGCGAGCATCCGGAGTTCCTGCGGCTGCGGCGCGCGTTGTTCGACTTCATCAAGGCGAGCGAATGACGATGCCGGATCGCATCAAGTCCGTCCTGCTGCCGTTCGCGGCACTGCTCGTGTTCGAAGCCTGGATGCGGCTCGCCGGCGTGCAGAGCGACTCGCTGGCGCCGCCGAGCGCGATCGCGCTCGCCTTGCTGGGCGCGCTGACCGACGGCTCGCTGCTGGCGGCGACGCGCGACACGCTCGCCTCGGTGTTCGCCGGCCTCGCGCTCGGCGGCGCCATCGGCCTGGTGCTGGGCATCGCGCTCGGCCTGTCGCCTATCTTCGACCGGCTGATGGAGGTCACGATCGAGGCGGTCAGGCCGATCCCGTCGGTGGCGCTGCTGCCGATCGCGCTGATCGCGCTCGGCTTCGGCTATCGCATGGAGATCGCGATCGTCGCCTTTGCCTGCGTCTGGCCGGTGCTGATCGTGACGCGTGCCGCAGTGGGCGGCATCGAGCCGCGGCTGATCGAGGTGGCGCGCGTGCTGCGGCTGACGCAGCGCGATCGCATCAGGAAGATCGTCATCCCCGCCGCCCTGCCCCGCATCTTCCTGGCGTTCCGGCTCGCCGCCGGCATCGCGCTGATCGTCGCGGTCACGGTGGAGATCGCGATCAACCCGCTCGGCCTCGGCGCCGCCATCATGACCGCGCAGCAGGCGTTGCGGCCCGATCTGATGCTGGCCTATCTGGTATGGATCGGCGTGACCGGGTTTGCGCTCAATACCGCGCTGATCGCTGCACAACAGAGCTTGTTCGGGCGCGCGGCCGCGATGGGAGACCCCGCATGAAGTGGTCGGTCGCCGCCTGGCGCCTCGCCAGCTTCGCCGTCGCCGCCGGCATCATCGTGCTGTGGCAGTTCGCCGCCGATCAGCGGCTGATATCACCAATGTTTCTTCCCAGCCCCGACCGCGCCTGGGCGGCGCTGCTGCGCGGCTTCACGAGCGGCGATCTCCTGACCAAGCTCACGGGCACCCTCACGCATATGGCCTATGGCTGGCTGCTCGCCTCCGCCGCCGGCATCGCGCTCGGCGCCATGATCGGCTCCTCGAAGGCGATGCGCATCTACGTCGCGCCGACCCTGGAGCTGCTGCGGCCGCTGCCGGTCTCAGCGATCATTCCTGTCGCCATCGCCGTTCTTGGACTGAGCCAGGGCATGGCGCTGTTCGTGATCGCGTTCGGCTCGCTGTGGCCGCTGCTGCTCGGGACGATCCACGGCTTCGCCGCGGTCGAGCCGCGACTCTATGAAGTGGCGCGGGTGCTGCACATGTCGCGGCTCGCCGTGATCTTCAAGATCGCGCTGCCATCGGCGGCACCCGACATCCTCGCCGGCATGCGGCTGAGCCTCACGGTCGCGCTGATCCTCGCCGTCGTCTGCGAGATGCTCGCCGGCCTCGACGGCCTCGGCCAATGGGTGCTGCTGTCGGCGCGCTCGTTCCGGTCGGCGGATCTGTTTGCCGGCGTGATGCTGCTCGGAATCATCGGCTACACGACCGCGCTCGCGATGGGCGCGGTCGAGAGCCGGCTGCTGCGCTGGCAGCACGCGCGGCGCTGAGGCTCCGGTCGCACGCGCCCGGTCGGCGACGGCCTGGGGCGATCTCGACCTCACACTGCCGCGGGGCGACGCTATCACCGGCTTCGAGGAGCGCGACTGGACCAAACGCCCATGGGGCCGGTTGCGGGGCCAGAGCACCACTCTCCTCCCCCCTGAAAGAAAGAGGCCGCCGACACACGAAGTGCAGGCGGCCCAAGTCCAGGGAGGAAACGCCCCAAGAAGGGCTAGTTTTTACTTACTAGATCAGGAGAGTCGTGGGTATCCGGATGATACCGGAGGTTGTCATCGCGCTGACGGGTTCCATATCCCGACCGAGATACCGCCAGGTTACGCCGCCTGACGCTCCTCATACCCAACAAATTCCGTGACCTTCTCGGCATTGGAGTCGACCCACCCTGCCATCGGTCCTCCTCCTGCAACGACTGATCGAGCGGCGCGCCAACCCTCCTCGACACTAGGCGGCACGGCACAATGAGAGCCGCGGCTTGTAGGTGGCGATCTCAACTCGAATGTGTTGTTGGCGAAGGTGTTCTTCCAGGAACTCGTCGCCGAACCCCGCATGTTCGATCGCCGCCAAGAGCGGGACCTTCTCAGCGCCACATGGTCGGTGTGACAAGATGCGCGTCATCGGTTCGTTTCCGACCGAGAGCGCCAGGGCTTTGTGCAGCCTCATCGACATTGGGCGCAGGCTCGATTGCTGGCGCGTGGTCGAGCTGGATCACAGGAACCGCGGCGGGGTGTTCCGGAGCGCTGCGCTGATCGCGCGCGCAAGGGAAAGCGGAACTTGCCGAATCACTCGGCTGGTCAACGGGGTCGTGCATGTGGCAGCTCCGAGCCCTGAAGCGGCAATTACTAATCCCTTCCGAGACTAGGCGATATCAACTGCGTTAATCCATGCGCGATCTCGCCGCGTGCGGCCGATTCACCCGCAAGGCGGTGGACGACCGTGTGCTTGCCATCCGTTCGTGGCTGCTCGATGACGCCTCCCGCACTGCACGCGGAATCGTGATGGCCGTTCCGCCGGCATCAGCGCACGCGCGCGCCGACGCGGTCGAGCAGTGCCGCACCGGTGCGGATGCCATTGTAGAAGCAGTCGATCGTCATGTTCTCGTTGGGCGCGTGATTGGCCTCGTCGGCATTCGCATAGGGAACGACGAAGGCGGGAATGCCGAGTATCTTGGTGAAGACGTAGTCCGGCAGACTGCCGCCGGTGCACGGGAATTCGAGCGGCGTCACGCCCTGCGCAAGCGCAATCGCGTCGCGGATGATCGCGGCGAACGGCGAATCAAGTGGCACGCGCGACGGCAGCATGCCGCCGCGCCGGATGAACTCCACCTCCGGCGCATGGCGCTTCACATGCGCCTCCACCTTCGCCAACACGTCGTCCGGCGTCATCGCCTCGACCAGGCGGATGTCGCATTTGGCGAAGGCCTCGCAGGGCAGCACGGTCTTGCTGCCCGGTCCGCCATAACCGCCGTGCAAGCCGTTGATGGTCAGCGTTGGATGGAACATCAGACGTTCGTAGTAGCCGCGGTCGGGCGGCGCATCGAGATGGCTGAGACCGAGGCTCGCCTTGGCGGCATCGAGGTCCAGCGGCAGGCGCTTCACGGCAGCAATGTCCAGCTCGCTCGGCGGCACGATCGCATCATGCAGCCCCTCGATGGTGATCTCGCCCGCGGCATTCTTCATCGTCCCGAGCAGGTGGACCAACGTCCAGATCGGATTCGGCACGATGCCGCCGAGGTTGCCAGAATGCACGTCGCGGCTGGCGTGCTTCGCGCGCAGCTCGAACGAGCACATGCCGCGCACGCCATAGGTCATGGTCGGCCGCCCCGAGGGGTGCATCGGCCCGTCCGCGGTGACGACGAAATCGGCTTTCAGTTCATCGCGATGCTCAGCGACGAAATCGGCGATGCGCGGGCTGCCGATCTCCTCCTCGCCTTCGAGCAGAAAGATCACATTGCAGGGCAGCTCGCCATGCACTCGGAGATGGGACTCGATCGCCATGAGCTGCGCGAAATGTTGCCCCTTGTTGTCGCCGACGCCGCGGGCATAGATGCGGCCATCGCGGATGGTCGGCTCGAACGGCGGACTCAGCCACAGCTCCAACGGATCCGGCGGCTGCACGTCGTAGTGCCCGTAGAGCAGCACGGTCGGTGCGCCCGGCTTCTTCTGCCAGCGTCCGAGCACCATCGGATGCCCGGCGGTCGCGATCGCCTCGGCGTCGAGGCCCATCTCCTGCAGCATGGCGACCAGCAGTGCGGCGACCTCGGTGATGCCGATGTTGTGGGCGCTGATCGAGGGATGCCGGACATAGTCCATCACGCGGGCCAGGAAATCCTGCTTTTGATTCTCGATGTGAGCGAACACTGCCTTCAGGCCAGCAGATGGACGCGGCAGGCTACGCTCTTCATTCATGATGTCGGCTTTCGGCGCGTGCGGTGGACGGACAGGCTCATGTTCGATCGAATTGGACCGAAAAGCAAATCACGCGCGGAGCGAGCCCCGCGCGTGATCGATTGACCGCTCGATGCGGCGCGATGCTCAACCCTTGACGGCCGTGACCACGATCTCGATCAGCGCGCCGCCGCCGAGATCGGAGACGCCGACCGTGGCGCGAACCGGCAGGTCGTCGCCGAAGAACGCAGTCCAAGCCGCATCCATCTCCTTCTTCTTCGACAGGTCGGTGACGAATATCTGGCCGGAGACGACGCGCGACCTGTCGGTGCCAGCTTCCTTCAGGAAGCCGTCGATCTTGCCGAGGATGTTGCGGGTCTGCTCGCCCATCGACACCGAGGTATCGTCGGCGATGGTGCCGCCGATGAAGACGAAGCCGTTGGCCTCGACGATGCGGTGGTGGATGGCGGAGCGGATCTTGCGGGTGATGGTCATCATGTCCTCATGTGGATGGTGAAGGGATGGAGTTCTGAAAGCGCGCGATGCTGAGATCGCCGATGCGCGTCTGGGTGCCGCCGTGCGCGATGAGCTCGGCCATCACCGCGCCGGCGCCGGGGCCGAGCTGGAAGCCGTGCGCGGAGAAGCCGAACTGGTGATACAGCCCGTCGTGAACGGCGCTCGGCCCGAACACCGGAATGTCGTCGCGCATGCGCGCCTCGATGCCGGCCCAGGCGCGCACGATAGTCGCGCTGCGCATGACCGCGAACAGCTCCGCGACGGTGCGCGCGCTCTCCGACAGCTTGCGCCAGTCGAGCACGGTCTCGTTGCGGTCCTGATAGGGGATGGCGAGGTGTCCGCCGCCGATCAACACTGTGCCGTTCGGGAACTGCTTGAACGACAGCTTGCGGCCGCGCAGGATGACGACGGGATCGATGAAGTGCGCGACGGGAGACGTGATCATCAGCATCGGCGCGATGGTCTCGACCGGGACCGGCTCGCCGCACTGTTCCGCAATGCGGCCGGCCCAGGCGCCGGCGGCATTGACCAGCACCGGCGCGGCAAAGCTCTCAGGGCCGACGTCGACATGCCAGAGCTTGCCGTCCTTGCGGATGTTCGTCGCGGCCACGCCCTCGCGAATGAGCGCGCCGAGCTGCTCCGCCTTGCGGCGGAACGCCGTCGTGGTGCGCGCGGGCTGCGCCGCGCCGTCGCGCCGCGACACCACGCCGCCCGGACAGCTCTCCGCCACCGCCGGCACGAGGCGACGCAGTTCCGTGCCGTCGATCAGCTCCTCGTGGCCGAAGCCGCGCGCGTTGAGATCGGCGACGCGGGCGCGACAGGCGTCGAGCTCCGCGTCGTTCTCGGCGACCAGCACCTGGCCGAAGCTTTCGAAGCCGCAATCATCATCGACCAGGTCGCTGATGTTCTCCCAGATGCCCATCGAGCGGATCGACAGCGGAATCTCCGCGACGTCGCGCGCGAGCTGGCGCACGCCGCCGGCGTTGACACCGGAGGCGTGGCGGCCGGCATAGTCCTTCTCGATCAGCACGGGCTTGAGCCCTGCCAAGCACAGATGCAGCGCGGTGGAGCAGCCGTGAATGCCACCACCCACGATGATGGCATCCGTCTTCACCGTCATCCGCGCACCACGGCCTTGGTGGCCTCTTCGGTCTTCGGCAGGCCTGCGAGCTCCGACAGCATGATCGGCTTCACCGGCGCGCGCAGCCGGTAGTAGCCGATCTCCTGCGGGGTCTTGCCGCGCGCCTCGGCCATCAGCTCGGTGACGGTGAGGCCACACAGCCGCCCCTGGCACGGCCCCATGCCGGTGCGGCGATAGGCCTTGAGCTGGTTCGGCCCGGTGGCGCCGATCGCGACGGAGTCGAGCACGTCCTTGGCGCTGATCTCCTCGCAGCGGCATACGATGGTGTCGCCTTGCGGGATACGGAACTGCTTTGCCGGTTGGAACAGAACGTCGAGGAAGGTCCTGCCGCGCTCGGCGCGGGCCAGCTCCGCAGACCTATCGGTGACCTTTGCGTGCGGGCGAAGCGCCTTGATCGCATCCCCGGCCGCCCGCCGGCCGCGCACCACGGCCGCCTGCGCGCCGCCAATGCCGGCGCCATCGCCGGCAATGGCGATGCCGGGAATGGAGCTGTTACCAAGGGCATCCAGCACCGGAGTCCAGCACAGCTGCAGCTCGTTCCAGCGATGCTCGACACCGGCGGCCATCGCGAGATTCACATTGGGGACCACGCCCTGATGCAGCAGCAGCAACTCGGCCGCCAGCGTCTCGCGCTTGCCGCCCGCTGTGGCGTAGCTGACCGCCGAGAGCTTGCCCTCGCCCTCTGCCACGAGTTCGGTCACGCCGCTGGTGACGCGCACCTTCGCGCGCACCTCGCGCATCATCGCGAGCCCCTTGCCGAAATAGGGCGAGGTCAGGAACGCGAGGGCATGAGGCAGCGCCGCGATGTAGTTGGCGCGCGGGGTGGTGTCGAGAATGCGATCGATGCGGCCGCCGAGGCGCAGGATCTGCGCCGCGAGCAGCCACAGCAGCGGCCCCTGCCCGGCCAAAATCGTCGGGCCGTCAGGCACGAGGCCGGAGGATTTCAACATCGTCTGCGCCGCGCCCGCGGTCATCACGCCGGGCAGGGTCCAGCCGGGAATCGGGAACGGACGCTCCTGCGCTCCGGTCGCGATGATGACCCGCTTGGCCTTGATGAAGGCCGAGCCGCCGGCCACCGAGACGCCGATCTCGAGATTGCGATCGAGGCTCCACACCGTGGCGCGATGAATGATCTCCGCACCGCTGCCGCGCGCGGCTTTCACGAGCTGCTTGCCGGACCAATAGTCCGCGCCGAGCAGCGCTTCGCTCTTCAGAGGCGTCGCATCGATCGCACGCCAGACCTGGCCGCCAGGGCCGGCGTTCTCGTCGAGCAGCAGCGTCGACAGAGCGGCGCCAGCCGTCATCTCTGCAGCAGCGAGGCCCGCAGGACCGGCGCCGATCACCACGACGTCATATGCATCATGCTTCGGCGCGGCGCTCATTTGCCGATCTCCCGCTTGCCCTTCTGGACTTCGATCTGCATGCCCTCGGCGACAGGCACGAGACAGCCTTGCCGGTTACCGACTCCATCGATGGTGACGAGGCAGTCGAAGCACACGCCCATCATGCAATAAGGCAAGCGCCTCGCGCCGCTGACCGCGGTGGCGCGCCGGACGTCGAGGCCGGAGGCGAGCAGCGCCGCCGACACGGAGTCACCCTCGCGCGCGGCAACCGGCTGGCCCCCGACATGGATCGTCACCGATCCCCTCGCATCACCCTCAGTTCGTTTGAACATCATCGTCTCCATGGCGCCTTGCGCCGTCATCCCTCAGTAGTAGCCACTGCCGCCCGCTCCCGCTTCGCTGTCGAAGCGGCTGGCTGTGAATGCACCGACCAGCTCCGGCTCGAGCGCGCCGTCCTTGACCATGCGCGCGATGTCGAAAGCGTGGTTCGCCGCGAGCGTCACGCCGGAATGGCAGCAGGCGACGAAGGCGCCCGGGTGGCTCTCCGACTGCTCGTAGATCGGAAAGCCGTCCTTCGGCATCACGCGGATGCCGGTCCAGCTTCTGACGACGTTGAGCCGCGCCAGATGAGGGAAGGTGCGCTGGGCGCGATCGGCCATGACCGCGTTGATCGGATGGTTCTGCACGCGGTCGTCGAGCTCGTCCTCCTTGCTGTCGCCGATCATCACCGTGCCCTCGTCTGTCTGGCGGATCGTGGTCAACGGATGCGGCAGGAACGGCATCGTGCGCTCGGTCACGACGATCTGGCCGCGCGTCGGCCCCATCGGCGCCGACAGCCCGACCATCGGCGCCAGGGTCTGGTTGGCATTTCCCGCCGCGAGCACGACCTTCGCCGCGCGGATCTCGCCTTGCGCCGTCGTCAGCCTGAACTCATTGCCGTCCAGCGCGATCGCACCGACCGCACGCTCCGGCAGATAGTCGACGCCGAACTGCTTCATGCCGACGTGCAGGGCGCGGAAGGTGCGCAGCGAATTCACGTGACCGTCATAGGGGCAGAAGCTGCCGCCCGAGACCTCCGGGCCGATCAGCGGCAGCATCTTCTTCACCTCGGACGCCGGCAGCATCTCCATTTGATAGTCGGCGGCGCCGACCTGGTTGTGCATGCGCGCGACGAGCTGGGTGCGCTGCTCGTACTCGGCCTCGCCGAGGGTGAGATGAAAGCCGCCGTTCTGCTGCAGCACCACGTCGAGACCGGTCTGCGCCTTCAGCTCCTCGGCGAGCTTCGGCCACGCCTTGGAGCCGCGCACCGTCCAGCCGGTGTAGGCCGGCATGCCCAGGCCCTTGCTCTGCACCCACACCAGCGCGAAGTTGGCGCGCGAGGCACGCTTGGCGATGTCGCCCTCGTCGAGCACGGCGACGCGCTGGCCGAGCCGGCCGAGCCCCCAGGCAATCGCAGAGCCGAGCAGGCCGCCGCCGACGACGGCGACGTCATAGTCTCTCATCGTAGTATCTCCTATCGTCCTGCGTCGCCGCCTTTGGCGGTGAGCACGCGGTCGAGGCCATAGACGCGATCGAGCACGATCAGAACGGTCATGGTGATGGCGATGACGCTGGCCGACACCGACGTCACCAGCGGATCGATGTTGTCCTGGATGTAGAGGAACATGCGCACCGGCAAGGTCTCGGTGCCGGGCGTCGCCAGGAACACGGTCATGGTCAGATCGTCGAACGACTGGATGAAGGCGAGCATCCAGCCGCTCACGATGCCCGGCAGGATCGCGGGCAAGGTGACGCGGCGAAACATGGTCCAGCCGTCGGCACCGAGCGAGACCGCGGCCATCTCGATCGACCGGTCCATGCCGGTCGCGGCCGCAAGCGTCAGCCGCAGCGCGAACGGAAACACCACGACGACATGGGCGATCACCAGCGCCACGAAGGTGCCGCCGACGCCGACCGACGTGAAGAAGCGCAGGAAGGCGATGCCGAGCACGACGTGCGGGATCATCAAGGGCGACAGGAACAGCGCCGACAGCGCGTCACGGCCGCGGAAGCGATAGCGGCTGATCGCGAGCGCCGCCGGCACCGCGAACAAGAGTGCCACACACGACGACAGCGCGCCGAGCCACAGGCTCACGCCGAAGGCGTGGACGAATTCCGGATAGTCGGCGAGCGCCCTGAACCAGCGCAGCGAGAAGCTGGTGATCGGGATCGACAGAAAACCTTCGGGCGTGAACGCGACCCAGCACACGACGACGATCGGCGCCACCATGAAGACGACGAACACGGCATGGAAGATCAGCGCCAGAGGGCCGTTCCGGCTCATCGGAACACCTCCTGATAGCGGCGCTCGATCAGCGCGTTGGATCCGACGACGATCAGGACGAGCGCGATCAGCAGCAGCACGGCGACCGCGGCGCCGAGCGGCCAGTTCAACGTATTGAGGAATTCGTCATAGGCGAGCGTCGCCGCGACCTTGAGCCTGCGGCCGCCGATGATCGCCGGCGTCGCGAACGCGCTGGCGGACAGCGAGAATACGATGATGGCGCCCGACAGCACGCCCGGCATGATCTGCGGCAGCACGATGCGGCGGACCACCGTCAGCGAGCTTGCCCCCAGCGACAGCGCCGCATTCTCGACCTGCGGATCGAGCCGCTGCAGCGCGGTCCACACCGCGAGCACCATGAACGGCATCATCGCGTGCGCCAGCGCGATCACCATGCCGGTCTCGGTGAACATGAACCTGATTGGTGACTCGATCAGGCCTGATGTCATCAGGAGCTTGTTGGCGAGCCCGTTGTTACCGCCGAACAGGAGCGCCCAGCCGAGGGTGCGCGCAACGACCGAGATCAGCAGCGGGCCGATGATCACCAGCAGGAAGAGACCCTTCCACGGCCCCTGCATGCGGTTGAGGATATAGGCCTCCGGTACGCCGAACACCGCCGTGATCAAGGTCGCCAGCACCGCGACGCGGAAGGTGCGCCAGAACATCTCCGCGTAGTAGGGATCGTCCACGATCTCGCGCCAGTTCTTCAGGATGAAGACCGGCTCGATGCCCTTGTACTGGCCCCAATCGTGGAACGACAGCATCACGGTCATCGCCAACGGGATCACGACGACGCCCAGGAACAGCATCAAGGCCGGCAGCGCCAGCGAAAGGCCGGCGCGCGTCTCCGACGAGTTGGACGCGATGGTCGCGCTCATGCTGCAGCCTTCGCAGCGCGCAGGCTCATGTCCGAGACCTGCCAGACGAGATGCACCGCTGCGCCCTGCTCCGGCTGCGGCTGGCCGTCATTCTGCCGGATTACGATGGCGGGCCCGCATTCGGTGTCGCATTGGAACAGCCAGTGATTGCCCTGGAAGATGCGGCTCGTGATGCGCCCTGCAAGCCCGGCGTCGCCGAAGTTGATGCGCTCGGGCCGGACGCTGACGGCGACGGAGCCGGCCACGCCGGCCGGCGCCGGCGCACTCCACGATCCCGCGACCAGTCTGGCCTGCCCCCCGGTGTGGTCCACGGTCGCAGCAAACTCGTTGGTCTTGCCGAGAAACTGCGCGACGAAGGCGGAAGCCGGCTGCTCGTAGACCTGCTGCGGCGTGCCGATCTGCTCGATCCTGCCTTTGCTCATCACGACGATGCGGTCGGACAGCGACATCGCCTCGATCTGGTCATGGGTGACGAGGATGGTCGTGGTGCCGAGATCGCGCTGGATCTGGCGCAGCTCGATCTGCATGTCCTCGCGCAGGCGCGCATCGAGGTTGGACAGGGGCTCATCGAGCAGCAGCAGGCTCGGCCGGATCACCAGCGCGCGCGCGAGCGCAACGCGCTGCTGCTGGCCACCGGACATGCGGCGGGGATGACGGTCCTCATAGCCGGCAAGGCCGACCAGCGCGAGCGCCGATCGCACGCGCTCCTCGCGTTCCTTGCGTGCGACTTTGCGCATCTCCAGGCCGAACGCGACGTTCTCGGCGGCGGTCATGTGAGGAAACAGCGCGTAGCTCTGGAACACGATGCCGAGGCCGCGCTTCGCCGGTGGCACTGCGACGAGATCCCTGCCCTCGAGGCGGATCGCGCCGTGTGAGGGATCGAGGAAGCCCGCGATCATCTGCAACGTGGTGGTCTTGCCGCAGCCCGAGGGGCCGAGGAACGAGATGAACTCGCCCTTGGCGACGCCGAGGCTGAACTCTTCGACGGCCGCGTTGGGGCCGAAAGATTTGCCGACGCGATCGATCTCGAGGAAGGACATGCTTTGGATCCAGATGGGCGAGGAATACTGGCGCCCCGCGCACGGTGCACTTCCCTTCCCCCTTGCGGGGAAGGGAGAACACCGTCGTCAACGAGAGGCTCGCAACAAACGACCAGTCAGCGTTCGACTTCGCGATTCCAGCGCTTGGTCCATTCCTCGCGCTTTTCGTTGACCACGGTCCAATCGGGCGCATAGACCTTGGCGGCGCGTTCGCCGATCGGCGCCATCGCGCCCACGCCCTCGGGGACCACGACGGACTTCACGACCGGGCCATAGCCATATTCCTTCAGCATCGTGAGCTGGATCTTCGGATCGAGCAGCAGCTTGATGAAGCTCGAGGCCAGCGGCGAGACCGACGGCTTGGCGATCGGACACGCCGTCGTCAGCAGGCTCACGGCCCCTTCTTTCGGATAGACGAAATCGACCGGGAAGCCGGTGTTGGCAAAGCTCTGCACGCGACCGCTGCCCCACACCGCGATGACCGCCTGCCCCGATTGGAACAGCTCGGTCATCTTGCCGGGCGACGGCTCGTAGGCCAGCACGTTGGGATTGATGTCATTCTTGAAGATCTTGAAACCGGCATCGACATTGCTCTCGCTGCCGCCGTTCATCTTCGCCAGCATCAGGAGCACGTTGAGGCCGTAGGTGTTGTTGATCGGCGGAATGACGAGCAGCTGCTTGTATTTCGGATCCTTGAGATCGTTCCACGAGGTCGGCGCGGCCCAGCCTTTCTCGGCAAACACCTTCTTGTTGTACATCAGGCCGGTGGCGACGAGGCCAATGGCGATCGCCTTGTCGTCCTTGAAGCGCGCGACCTCCAGCAGATCGCCGGGCAGTCCGGTGACCTTGTCGCAGAAGCCGAGCTGGATCGCCTGGTACATCGGGCCGTCATCGACGATCGCGACGTCGATCTGCTGGTTGCCCTTCTGCGCCTGCAGCTTGGCGAGGGTGTCGGTGGAGTTGCCGGCGACGTATTCGACCTTGACGCCGTTGGCCTGCTCGAACGGCGGGATCACCTCCTCGCGGATCGTCTTCTCGAACGAGCCGCCATAGCCGGCGACATAGAGCGTCTTCTGCTGAGCCCAGACCTGCGAGGCAGAAGCCAGGATGGCGACACCGACCGCCATCAGGAAATTAGGGTGCTTCATCGGACCGATCTCCATCATCTTGGATACGAGACGGTATTAAAAAACCGCCCCAGGGAGATCGGCTTGCCCGATGGCATCCGCACCCCAGAAACCCGGAGCTGAAGCCTAAAAAACGAGCCTTCCCTCACCCTGCCAAAAAAGATCGCAGCAGAGACTTTGATCGTCCAATGAATAATGGCACCCTATTCATACGAAAATGTTATGGATGTGAGAACGTATGGCGCGGATCAACTCGCGGCAGGTCGAAGCCTTCCGGGCGATGATGCTGAGCGGCAGTGTGACGGAAGCCGCCAAACTGATGGCGGTGACCCAGCCGGCGGTCAGCCGGCTGCTGCGCGACCTGCAGGCGCTGCTCAAGATGGAGCTGTTCGAGCGCCGCGGCACCGGCCTGGTGCCGACCGCGGCAGCGACGGCGCTCTACATGGAGGTCGAGCGCTCCTTCGTCGGGCTCGATCGCATCACCGCGGCCGCTGAGGAGATCCGTGGCCGGCGCACCGGGACGCTGCGCATTGCCGCGCTCCCCGCGCTCGCCAATGGCTATCTGCCGCGGCTCGCAGGCCACTTCCTGCAGGAACGGCCGAACCTCAACCTCGCCTTCTTCGGCGTGATCTCGCCGATCGTGATCGACTGGGTGCTGAACGCGCAATGCGACGTCGGCTTTGCCGAGGTGCCGATCGCCCATGCCGGGCTGCCGAGCATCAAGCTGCCGGCGCTGCCGCGCGTCGCCGTTCTCCCCGCAGGCCATCCGCATTGCGCGAAGACGATCTTGGTGCCGCGCGACTTCGAGGGGGAGACCTTCATCTCGCTCTCGTCAGGCTCCACCAGCCGGCATCTGATCGATCAGATCTTCCATCGCGAGGATGTCAGGCGCGTGCTGCGGGTCGAGACGACGCTGTCGGAAATCATGTGCGGGATGGTGTCGTCGGGATTGGGCGTCTCGATTTGCGATCCGTTCACCGCGCGCGAATTCGACGGCCGTGGCGTGGTGATGCGGCCATTCATGCCGCGCATCGATTTCGAATTCGCCGCGGTGTTCCCACCGCAGCGCAGCCCCTCGCCGGTGGCGCTGGACCTCGTCGAGTCGGTGCGACAGGCCCTGGAAGAGCTCGGCCGAGCATCGATCCCTGGAGAAACCGATGAAGGTTAGCTGGGCGAACCTAGAACCCGCTGATTGAGCGGCGTGTGATCTGCTCCTTGCTGAGAGCCACCAAGGCCGACGCCCTCGCCACGGACCAGAACGCGGGAATGCTTGTGATTGAGAGTCTGCCGGTTTACGGGCTCATTTCCTGCCGCGCGCCCCGAGGCTCATAGAACAAGGGACCGACAGGAATCTCCAAGAACGTCTCGTTTTGCCGCTGGATGAGCAGTGCATCCAGTCCTTGCTTCTGCGCCAGCGCCTTGCCTTGCTCCGGACCGAGAACCATGAGCGCAGTGGCCCAGGCATCGGCGTCCATGCAGCTAGCGGCAACGACTGAAACTGACGCAATTCCATTTTCTACCGGACCGCCGCGCGATCGGTCCATCGTATGAGAGAGGCGCTTTCGCCCGATATCGACCCAGCGCCGATAGTCGCCCGACGTCGCGACCGCCGCATCACGCAATTCGATCACGCCGAGCGGACCGCGCCGTTCATAGTCAGGCGCTTCCACCGCTACGCGCCACGAGGCTCCGTCTGCCTTGGCGCCCCGCGCTTTCAACTCTCCATCAAGCCCGACCAGCGCATTGGAGACGCCGAAGATCTCAACCACACGCATCATCTCGTCCACGGCAAAACCCTTGGCGATGCCCGAAAGATCGAGGGCGAAGTGGCTATGTTTGCGCGCCCTTCGTCCCGGCACATCCAGTTCAAGAACAGTGTGGGTTGGTGGCATCCGCTCGCGAAGAGCCGCGCGAAGCGCTTGCGCGTCTGGCGCCGAACTGGGAGGTCCGAAACCCCAGGCATTGACGAGACTTCCGAGGCCGACGTCAAAGGCGCCGCCCGAGGCGCGTCCGATTGCAACTCCCCGCTCCAAAACCCGCATGAGTTCAATCGGCAAGGATTCCCAGGTGCCCGGCGACGCTGCATTGAGACGCATCAGGTCGCTGTCCGGCTTCCATGTGGACATCTGATGGTCGACGCAATCGACGGCGTGAGCCAATGCGGCTTCCAGCGCGGCAAGATCGGTCGACGGCGGTGCATAGAGCAGCGCCGACCAGCGCGTTCCCATGGTGGCGCCGCTCAATACATGACGGAGCAGGTCAGTAGACATCTTCAACATACCTCCCTTGGGCTTTGAGTGCGACAGGATCCAGACCGAGGGGCGCCAATACGTCCGCCACCGCCTGCATGACGTCCGCTGCCATGTCGCGCCCGCCACAGACCATGACCTGCGCTCCGTTGGCGACGAGTGCGCGCAGGCGATCGGCGTCATCGCGCAGGCGATCCTGCACATAGCCGCCGCCTTTCACGCGCGAGAAGGCAGTGGTGAGGCTCGTCAGTCGTTTCTCACCCAGCCAGCCATCGATTTCGTGCTCATAAAGAAAGTCCGAGGCTGGATCGCGCCCGCCGAAATAGAGATGCATCGGCCGGCGCCCGCCGTTGGCACGAACAAATCCTGCCAGCGGACCGATGCCGGTGCCGGCGCCGATCAGGATCACCGGTTTTCGTCCATGTGAAGGACGGAAAGCTGGGTTTGCCTTCAAGAAGGCCTCGACCCTGTCGCCCGGCTGAAGGCCGTGAAGCAGACCGGAGCAAAGTCCGCCCGGACGCTTGCGGACGCAGATTTCGACGAAGCCATCACGGGTCGAACTTGCCAACGAATAGTAGCGCGGCAAGTTGCAGTCCGGCGGCAGAATCGCGATCAAGTCGCCTGCGGCGAAGCGCGGCCAGGCATGCCCTGTGAGGCGCGCGAACATGCCGCTTCTTGGCAGCGCGAAGCGCAGCACACAGGTTGGCGCCTGCACCTCCGCGCCGTAATCGACGCGTTCGATGAGCGTCAGCGTATGAGTACGCGGCCGCTCCGGCACATGTATCAGCACAAGGTCTTCACCCATGACATCCGACAGGGCCTCGCCCCACCGTGCAAACTCTTGCCCGGACTGGCGGTCGATCGTGTCCAGCGGCATCAACGATCTCGAGCCTTTGCGCGCCAGGGCCGCTTCGACGTCGCGGGCGAATTGACAGAATTGCGGGAATTGCCGATCACCGAAGCCGAGGACTGCGACCGGAAAAGGCAGTGGCGCGGAGATCGCGTCGAGGCGTTTGAGGAACGCGCCGGCCGTCGCCGGTGCTGCGCCGTCGCCGTAGGTTGCCGTCAGCAGGAACATGCGCTGCGTCGACGGATAGGATCGTAACAAGCTGTCCATCGGAGCGACGTGAATCCTGTGCCCGTTGGCCGTCAGCGCGGCATGCAGCGTGCGGGCGAAGCCCCATGTGCTGCCGCCCTCGCTGCCGACCAGGATCACGGTGTCGGCATCTTGGGCGGGAACGTTGTCGGTGATGGGAGCGTGAGCGTGCTTCCTGCTCGACCACACCACGGCTCCGCTTAACCCGAGCAGCGGCACGCCGAGGGCGCTGACGCCGAGCAGCAATCCAAGCCACCAGAGCCCTTGCCCGGTGTGCAGCATGTAGATGAATTCGTAGATCTGCCGGGTGACCGAATTGTCCTGCCAACCCAGCAGCTCTCCACTGACCGGGTCGACGTAGCCCTCGCCTGCAGCCGTGGCCAGCTGGAAGAGATCGTTCGGATTCGCGGGGTTGGGAAACGTCAATTCACGCAGTTGGGAAAGATCGATGCCGCGCAAAGCCTGAATTTGCTCGACCGGAAGAGCTTGGCCGCGGCTTGTCACGCTCGGAAATGCGGACACCTGTGCCGTGCCGTCCGGGATCAGTCCGAACGTCGTGAGCGACAGATACAGCGCCGTCATCGCCGACAGCACGAGCCCGAAGGCCACCAGCCGACCGAGATCGGTATGCAGGCGTTGCATGCCGCCGCCGCGGGAGCAGCCGAGAATGTGCCGCCACCCGCCCATGCGCCGGGCCGTCATCTGCAGACCTGACAGCGTCAGGACAAGCATCGCGAATGCGCTCGCGCCTGCGGCCATGCGTCCGCCATCGCTCAGAAAGAACGAGCGGTGCAGGTTTGTCATCCAGCTCTCGAACGGGGAGCGCACGTAGTCCGAAACCGGCTTGCCGCTGGAAGGGTCCACCACGCTCGCGGCCGGGCCCGCTGGTCCGGAGTAGAAGGCGACGACCTTGCCGGAGGTCAGTCGCTTGATCTGCTCGACGCCAGGATATCTGTGGGCGATCCGGCCGGCGAGGTCGGCGACGCTAATGCTGTCTGGCGATATCGCACCAGCTCTTTCCCAAGCCGGGATCACCGACAGCACCGCTCCGCTCAGGACAAGCACCATCAGCGGCAGGACGACGGCAAAGGCCAGGCCCCTATGAATCCAGCGCAGCATCACACCCATCCTAAGGCTACATGTCGTAAGCGAACGAGCGGATGTAGGTGCGCCCTGCCAGCGGCCGGCCCGCGCCCGCGGATGTCAGCGGAACGACCACCTCGGACGGGCTGTCGCGCATGTCCTCGGCGGCGGCGTCGATATGCAGCTTGTAGCCCGCATCGAAGAGCGCATCCGCAAGATCGAGCGTGATTTTCAGCGTACGGCCGGCTCCGACGCTTGCGCCGGTGATGCCGTTGATATCGGCAAGGTTTCCACGAGAACTGCGCTCCCAGCCGCTGAGATGGCTGTAATATTTGGACTTGGAGCCCGCCATCCACAGCGTGCCTTTGTAAGCTCCGGTCGCGTCGGTCACGTAGAGCGCCAAATACGCGCCGTTCCCGCCGTAGTTGTTGAGCGTCGTGGTCAACGTGACGGGTCGCGCCATGGCCAGCCCGGGGGCGGTCAGCGCGGTGGTCAGGGCAAGGGCGGCAATCATCGATCTCATTTCTGTCTCCGACAGTGGCGTTTCTATCGCGCCATAACTGAATGGCGCGGCTGACGTGCTCCTGAAGGCCGATCCGATTCTGCTTCAGGTCGCCGTCAGGTTGGCGCTCTCTGCAAAAGCAAACGCCCCGCACGACGCGGGGCGCGCTAGAACGCGATGTCGCGTTCGCTCGATTCAGGCGATGTCCGTCGGTCGGGCCAGCCTTTTGCGTCCCACGATGCTCGTCGCTTCCGGACCGCTATTGAACTTGGACCTTGGGGGCCGTGCCGCCCTGAATAAGTCCGTTGGGGGGCGGCGCCGAAGGCGCGGCTGCTCGTCCTGGTCCCGACTGATCGCCTCGCCGGTCTCGGTCACCTTCATCATGATCCTTGTCGTGCTCTCCGCGTTTTTGCTTCACGCGGATCACAGCCAGAGATGCAGGATCAACCTTTGCCTCGATGGCGCGACCGCCTTCGTCCTGTCCCCTGATCTCATAGCATCCATCGTCGATCTTGATTCTGCGCACGGTCCAGCCGCGCGCTTTCGCCATTTGTTCGACCGCTTCGCGCGGCTGCCATTGCGCCATGGGCGCGCTGCAATCGTCATCATCGGCCAGCGCCATGCCGGGGGTCAGCGCCCCCAGCAGAATGGCGGCAATCAACACTGTCCTCTTCACGTTCTCTTGCTCCCGCTTCAAGGCTCCTGCCTGCCTTCTTCTTGAGCCGGTTTCCTGACGTTGACCTGAAGACGCCGCGACTTTTGCTTCAGGTCAACGTCAGAATCTCCTCTATGATTATCTCTAACCTCACAGGTCGACGGGGTGCGCGGAATGACCCGATGCGGATATTGCTGATCGAAGACGACACGATTCTGGGGGCGGCAGTACGCGACCAGATTGTGTCGGATGGCCATTCCGTGGACTGGGTGACCCGCTTGGATGCGGCACGGGAATATCTTGGCACCGCGGCCTATGACCTCTTGCTCCTGGATCTCATGCTGCCGGACGGCCGCGGTATCGGACTGCTGCGCGATCGACGCGCCAAGGGAGACGTGACGCCGGTCATCATCCTAACGGCGCTTGATCAATTGTCCGACCGGATCGAAGGGCTCAACGCCGGCGCAGACGATTACATGATCAAGCCCTTCGATCTCTCGGAGCTTACGGCGCGGCTGAATGCCGTCGCTCGCCGCTATGCCGGCAATCCGAACCCGCTCATCCGAATTGGCGATCTTCAGATCGACCTGGCCGCTCGGTCGATGACGCGTGCAGGAAAGAGCATCGCCCTGACAGCGCGGGAATGGGTGCTGCTCGAGGCTTTCTTGCAGCGTCCACGGCAGGTCTTGTCCAAATCGCTGCTCGAGGAACGGCTCTATTCCTTCGGCGAAGAGATCGAGAGCAACACCATCGAAGTCCATGTCAGCCGGCTTCGCAAGAAGCTCGGACACGCCGTCATTGAGACCGTGCGAGGTCTCGGCTATCGGCTGGGAACTGCCTCATGAAAGGCCCGCGTAGTCTGCAGTGGCAGATCTCGCTGTGGCTCGGGCTCGGCGTCGCACTCCTCTGGATTGTTGCAGCCGTCGTGACCGGCCAAAGGCTGCGTCACGAAATGAACGAAGTATTCGATAGCGCGCTCGAGGAAACGGCTCAGCGGATTCTTCCACTTGCGGTGCTCGAGATCCTTGGCCGTGAGGCAGACGGCACGTCTCAGCGTATCGCTACGCTGAGGCAGCACGACGAGTACTTCACTTATGTGGTCCGTGACGAGCGCGGCACCGTCCTGCTGCGCTCGCACGGCGCCGACGACGCGATCTTTCCTCCTTTCTCCAGAATGGGGTTTGTCGACACCCCAACCCATCGAATCTACTTCGACACTGCAGTGCGAGGCACGATGACGATCGCGGTGGCGGAGCTGCTGACACATCGCCGCGAGGTCGCGAACCAGGCGCTCCTCGGGCTTGCCTGGCCGTTGGGATTGCTCATTCCCCTCAGTCTTCTCGCCGTATGGGGCGTCGTGCGCGTTTCGATGACCCCGGTCAGGCGCCTACGAAGCGACATTGAAGCGCGCGGCACCGGCGATCTGTCGTCGGTTCCAGCCGCGGGACTGCCCTCCGAGATCGGACCGATCGCCGACGCCGTGAACGGCCTCCTGGAGAAGCTTCGACGCGCCCTGGAAGCTGAGCGAAGTTTCACGGCCAATTCCGCGCACGAACTCCGTACACCGGTGGCTGCCGCGCTCGCGCAGACGCAACGGCTCATCGCCGAGACCAGGGACACCGCGGCCCGAACCCGGGCCCAGCAGATCGAGGTGGCGCTGCGGCGGCTTTCGCAATTGTCTGAAAAGTTGATGCAACTCGCGAAGGCGGAGGGTGGACGGCTTCAGGGCAAGGAGACGACCGACATCGCATCGGTTCTGAAACTGGTCGTCGGGGAGATGATGCGCGATCCGGCTGCGGCCAGTCGGCTCGCCGTCAACATTCCTGTTACGCCGGTCCTTTTCGATATCGATACAGATGCCTTTGCCATTCTAGCGCGCAATCTCATCGAGAACGGCCTCAAGCACGGAGCGCCCGACGCGCCGGTCGCTGTAGCTCTTTCCAACACTGGCGTGCTGACCGTTACAAATGAGGGAACAGCCGTTCCGCCGGAGTTGCTGGAACGCTTGTCTCGTCCGTTCGAGCGTGGCAGCACCGATGCCGACGGCTCGGGGTTGGGCCTCGCCATTGCAAAAGCCATCGCCTCCGGCGTCGGGGCCGAGCTTGTCCTGACATCCCCTTTGCCTGGAGCGCAGGGCGGCTTCCAGGCGAGGTTTTCCGCGCCGTGAGTTCATGGGCGGCTCGTCTATGGTTTTTCGAGGAATTGGGAGCAGATTGGGATGTGGCAACTGGGGCCAACTAGCAGGCGGGCGGCGAATCACGCGCGCGTGGCGGCCAGCTCTTCGAGAACCGCTACGGTAGCTGTCGGGCTTCGGCTCTCGGCGGCGTCATCTGATTGGCCACCTCGGCGCGCGCGAGTGGCGCATCCTGGCTCCCCAACGGTCCGCAGGTCACGGCGAAGGGTCGCTCCGTCGTTGCGGAAAAACGACGCGAGGTGCCGACACCCAGGCGTCTGATCCGTGTCGCCCATACCGCTGGTCGGCGCCGATCCAGAGGACAAGAGTTGGGACGCCGGAGCGAACGCTCGCGGCCGTGGTGCCGGAGGTGCACCCCGACAGCACTAATCAACGTTCAAAGACATTGGGGCTGGACGCCACCGAAGATCGCGGCTGGCTAGCCGTACGTCCCCTGGTTCGCCTGTCAAACTATTGAGAGCAGACTGTCGAAAAACACCGACTGAAAAACCGTTAGTTTTTCAACCTCAGACGGTGTTCCGGCATAAGTCTTTGAAAGGCTTGGTGGGCGCACTAGGGCTCGAACCTAGGACCCGCTGATTAAGAGTCAGCTGCTCTACCAACTGAGCTATGCGCCCGGATCTTGCATCCGGAGAAAGCCTTCCGCGAGAGCCGGTCGTTTAGCAAAGCGATTCCAGGATGTCCAGCGATCCCTGAGCATTTTTCGGCACTTTCGATGCAGAAAAACCGCCGGCGGGCGGCGGTTTTCCCCAAATGAAATCAGAAGGATCGTCAAACGGCTGTCAAAGCCGCCCGGACTCGCGTTCCTCCTCGGACCAGCCCATGTGGCCCATCGGTCCCGGGCCGAAGCGATGCTCGCCGAAGCGCGGACCATCCTCCATGCCGCCCTCGCCGCGCTCCATCCAGCGGTGATGGCGCGGACCGTCCGGTCCCATCATGCGCCCCATCGGCCGGGTCAGCATCGACAGCCGGCGCTTCTGGCCGTCGTCGAGCGTCTTGTAGAGCGGGTCGGCGGCGTCGGCGACCTTCTTCATCGCATCCGCCGTGACCGCCATGGTGTCGGCACGCTCGCGCAGCCGCGCCACCGGATCGACATCCTTGTCCTGCGCCTCGTCGGCTGCCTTCATCCGCGCGTTGGCACGATCGAACCGCAGCTTGACGAGATCGCGCACCGCGCTCTCGACCGGCGGCCACAATTTCTCCTGCTCCGCCGTCAGCTTCAGGCCGGCATGGACGGAAGCGATGCGCGCATCGAGCATGGCGGCGCGATCTTCCGGATTCATGCGCGCATGATGCATGTGATCATGAAACCAGCCGCGCTGGGCGTAGACCGCGGTCGAGCCGGCGATGGCGAGCACGGCGACTGCGGCGATGGTGAACCTTCTCATGCCAACCTCCTTGGAAACTCGGATCAGCATGAGCCTGCCGTTCCGCGCCTTCAACTTACAGTTTGGACAGAGTGTACGACCTTACGAAGATGTAATTGCTTCAAATACCTTTCTGTTTTTGCAAATCAGTTTCAGTTTGTTGCCGCGCCTCAAAGCATCCCCAGCATGCGCGGCAACCACAGCGAGATTTCCGGCACGTAGGTGACGAGCGCGAGGAAGCCGAGCATCGTCAGCAGCCAGGGCATGACGGCGATGGTCAGTTCGGTGATGCCCATCTTGGCGATGCCGGAGGCCACGTAGAGGTTGAGCCCGACGGGCGGGTGGCACATGCCGACCTCCATGTTGACCACCATCAGGATGCCCAGATGCACCGGATGGATGCCGAGCTTGACCGCGACCGGGAACAGGATCGGCGCCATGATCAAGACGATCGAGGTCGCCTCCATCACGTTGCCGGCGAGCAGCAGGAGGATGTTGACGACCAAGAGGAACACGATCCAGTTGACGCCAGCCGCCGCCATCCAGTTGGCGATCTGCTGCGGGATGTTCTCATTGGCCATCAGGAACGAGAACAGCACGGCATTGGTGATGATGTAGAGGATCATCGCGCTCATGTTGGCCGAGCCGAGCAGCACCTTCGGCACGTCCTTCAGCGACATGTCGCGATAGACGAACACCGCGATGACGAAGGCATAGACGGCGCTGACGGCCGCGGCCTCGGTCGGCGTGAACTTGCCGGTGTAGATGCCGCCGAGCACGATCACGATCAGCAGCAGGCCCCAGACGCATTTGCGGAAGGCCGTGAAGCGCTCGGCCCAGCTCGCCCGCGGCATCCGTGGATAGTCGTTCTTCCAGGCCCGGTAGAAGGTCGTGAGGCCGAGCAGGCTCGCCAGTATCAGCCCGGGGATAACCCCGGCGATGAACAGCTGACCGACAGAGGCCGAGGAGACGCGATGACCGGCCGGATCGAGCGCGATGCTGCCGCCGGTCGCGACCGCATAGACCACCATCACGATCGAGGGCGGGATCAGGATGCCGAGCGCGCCTGACGTCGTGATGACGCCGGCGCCAAAGCGCTTGGGAAAGCCCTGCTTGACCATCGCCGGCAGCATGATCGAGCCGATCGCGATCACGGTCGCCGGCGAGGAGCCGGAGACGGCGGCGAACAGCGCACAGGCCACGACGCCGGCAAGGCCGAGGCCGCCATACCAGTGCCCGACCATCGAGGTCGCGAAGTTGATCATCCTTCGGGCGACGCCGCCATGGGTCAGGAAATTGCCGGCGAGGATGAAGAACGGGATCGCCATGATCTCGAAATTGTCGATGCCCGTGAACAGCTTCAGCGCGACCGATTCGGTCGGCACGTTCGTCATGAAGAACACGAACGACAGCACGGTGAGGCCGAGCGCGATCGAGATCGGCATGCCCGTCAGCATCAGGAAAATGAGCAGGCTGAAGATGAGGAGGCTGCTCATCGCAGCGCCTCCGTCGCCGTCGGGTCGACGCCTTCGACATAGGCGTGGTCGTGATGCGGCAGCTCGTCGTGGCGCAGATAGTGCCAGGCGACCTGCAGGAAGCGGAAGCACATCAGATAGGAGCCGAGCGGGATGCAGAGATAGACCAGCCAGCTCGGCAGCTCCATGTCGGGCGTCACCTGGTCGGTCTGCGACAGGCCGTAGACGAACTTGGCGCCCATCGTGCCGATGATGGAGGTGAACAGCGCTCCGCACAGCAGGCCGAACAGGATGGTCACCTTGCGCAGCGATGGCCGCATCATGTTGACGACGACGTCGACGCCGACATGGATGCCCGTGCGCACGCCGTAGGCGGCGCCGAACTTGGCCATCCACACGAACATGTAGATGCAGAGCTCCTGCGCCCAGGACAGGTCGATCGGAAACAGGATGGGATAGAGGAAGGGCACGCCGACCAGATAGCGGTGCAGCACGGCCACGAAGATGATCGAGGTCGCCGCCGCGATCAGGAATGCGATCAGGATCTCCTCGAGCCGATCGAGGATGCGCAACAGAAAGCCCAAGTCCCCTCCCCCACAATCAAAACGTCCGCGGCGCTTGGCTGCGCCGTCTGCCTTCTTGCGCGCCGAGTGCTTCGCCCCCTCGGTGCGCGGGCCATTGTCCGCGCACCGCTCGTCTCACGCCATCAGTTGGTCGAGCCGCGCGTCTCCTTCAGGAACTCGTCGATCAGCGGCTGGCCGACGCGCCCCGCGACGTCCTTGTACACCGGCATCATCGCCTTGCGCATCGCCTCGTCCTGGGCCGGCGTCAGCTTGACCAGCTCGGTCTTGCCGGACTTGCGGATCTCCTCGAGCGCGTCGTCGTTCTCCTTTGCCGACTGGTTGTTGCCGTAGGCGGTCGCTTCCTTCATCGCCTTCTCGCAGGCGGCGCGGATATCCGGCGGCAGGCCGTCCCAGAACTTCTTGTTCACGACCACGACGTAGCCGATGTAGCCGTGATTGGTCAGCGTGATGTACTTCTGCACCTCGTGCATCTTCTGGGTATAGATGTTCGAGGGCGTGTTCTCCTGGCCGTCGACGACGCCGGTCTGCAGCGCCTGGTAGACTTCGGAGAAGGCCATCACCTGCGGGATGGCGCCGAGGGTGCGGAATTGCGCGTCCAGCACCTTCGAGGACTGGATGCGGAACTTCAGACCCTTGTAGTCGGCGGGATCGACGAGCTTCTTGTTGGCGCTCATCTGCTTGAAGCCGTTGTCCCAGTAGGCGAGTCCGATCATTCCCTTGGGCTCGAGCAGCTTCAGCAGCCTGGTGCCGAGCGGGCCGTCGGTCACCTTCCGCAGGGTGGCGAGGTCGGGCAGGATGTAGGGCAGATCGAACACCTCGAATTCCTTGATGCCGATCGGGCCGAACTTGGAGTTCGAAGGCGCCAGCATCTGCACCGCGCCGAGCTGCAGCGCCTCGAGCTCTTCCTTGTCCTTGTAGAGCTGCGAGTTCGGATAGACTTCGACCTTGACCTTGCCGTCGGTGTATTTCTCGGCCAGCTCCTTGAACTTGTCGGCGGCGAGGCCCTTCGGGGTGTTCGAGGCCACCACGTGGCTGAACTTGATCACGATCGGATTGTCGGCGGCGAGGGCCGGGCCGGCCAGAGCGAGCACCGCGAGCGAGGCGGCGGTGGCGATCACGTGGCGAAACTTGAAGTGCAAGGTGTCCTCCCGACGTTTCGGGGGACATTGCAATGACGCCCCCGCTTTGTATGCCAAGGACATTGTTAGCGGGTCGCCGGCCGGAATGCCATTGACCGTTAGCCGCAGAGGCGGGGATTCCCATGCCGCAGCGCAAAAATGGTGATGCCTGTCATTCCGGGGCAGCCGCGCAAGCGGCTGAGCCCGGAATCCGGAAGTTATTGGCGCTGGCCCAAGCCAAGCTCGGGATTCCGGGTTCGACGCTGCGCGTTGCCCCGGAATGACGAAGCAAGGTTCGGCCCCAACCGACGATCGTGAACTCAGCTCGCTGCTGCAGCCGAGGCGCCCGCGCCCTGCGCCACGTCGCGCTGGCGCTTCATGACCAGCTTGTTGAGCGCCCCCAGATAGGCCTTGGCCGAGGCCACCAGCGTATCCGGATCCGCCGCGCGCGCGGTCATCGAGCGGCCGTCCTGCGACAGCCGCACCGAGACCTCGGCCTGCGCATCAGTGCCCTCGGTCACGGCATGGACCTGGTACAATTCCAGCTTGGCCTCGTGCGGCACCAGCGACTTGATGCAGTTGAAGACGGCATCGACCGGCCCGTTGCCCTCGCTCTCCTCGATCTTGGTCACGCCGTCGACGTCGAGCTTCATGGTGGCGCGCTGCGGGCCGCGGGTGCCGGCAATCACCGACAGCGACAGCAGCTTGATGCGGTCATGGGCGCTCACCATGCCCTCGTCGATCAGCGCCTCGATGTCCTCGTCATAGATGTGCTTCTTGCGGTCGGCCAAAGCCTTGAAGCGGACGAAGGCGTCCTCGACCTGGTTGCCCGCCAGCTTGTGGCCCATCTCCTCCAGCTTGTGGATGAAGGCGTGGCGGCCGGAATGCTTGCCCATCACCAGCGAGGTCTGCTTCACGCCGACCGTCTCCGGCAGCATGATCTCATAGGTCTGCGCGTTCTTCAGCATGCCGTCCTGATGGATGCCGCTCTCATGCGCGAACGCATTGCGGCCGACGATGGCCTTGTTGTACTGCACCGGGAACGAGGTCGCGGCCGAGACCACCTTGGAGGCGTGGGTGAGCTGCGTGGTGTCGATCTTGTTCCAGTACGGCAGCTTGTCGTTGCGCACGCGCATCGCCATCACGACCTCTTCCAGGGCCGCATTGCCGGCGCGCTCGCCGATGCCGTTGATGGTGCATTCGATCTGACGGGCGCCGGCGCGCACGCCGGCCATCGAGTTGGCGACCGCCATGCCCAAATCGTTGTGGCAATGGACCGAGAATACCGCCTTGTCGGAGTTCGGCACGCTCTCGCGCACGCGCTTGAACAGGTCGTAATACTCCTCCGGCACGGCATAGCCGACGGTATCCGGAATGTTGATGGTGGTCGCGCCGGCCCTGATCGCGGCCTCGACGCAGCGGCACAGGAAGTCGAACTCGGTACGGGTGCCGTCCTCGGACGACCATTCGACGTCGTCGGTGTGGTTGCGCGCGCGGGTCACCGAGGAGATCACCAGTTCGTAGACCTGCTGCGGGTCCATCTGCAGCTTGTACTTCATGTGCACCGGCGAGGTGGACAGGAAGGTGTGGATGCGGCCGCGCCTGGCCGGGCGGATCGCCTCGGCGCAACGGTCGATGTCCTTGGCGCCGGCGCGCGACAGGCCGCAGACCACGGCGTTCTGGGTGCGCTTGGCGATCTCGTTGACGGCCTCGAAGTCACCGTCGGAGGCGATCGGGAAGCCGGCCTCGATGATGTCGACGCCCATGCCGTCCAGCATGGCGGCGATGTTGAGCTTCTCCTCGAACGTCATGGTGGCGCCGGGGCACTGCTCGCCATCGCGCAAAGTGGTGTCGAAAATGACGACGCGGTCCTTGTCGGACTGAACGGGATTGGACATCTGCTTTCCTCGAACTTTTCGGGTGGTGCGCGTGGCTTCCAGAGGCGCTGAAGGGTGTTTCGGTGTCGAAGCAGCCCCCTGAGTGCCCAGGCGCATCCCGCCCAGCCGGCCCTCAGGGGCAGCTAAGAAGCAGAAGCTCGATCGCGCCGATCAGGTCGGCGGGCTGCAGCGCGGCGAGCGCGATCGTCCGGGCGTCTGCCCCGGCGATGGCCTCGATCTCTGCGCTGCGAATCAGCATTGCCAAACCCTTTGCGAGAACACGAAAACTGTGCGGCAAAACCGTTGACGGTTTGTTGCCGAGGTGCCCTCGACAGCGCTTTTACTGGGAATGGGAGGGTCTCGCAACGCCGAATAATGGTCAGGAGGGGTGACGTATTCGGGCAGTCCCGCGCCGCTCTCCCTATAAATCTCTCCCTATGAACAGTGTCATCCCGGGCAAGGCCGCCAACGCGCCAGCGTTGGTGAACGCCGACCCGGGATCCGTACGCCGCGGCGGATTTGGCTGGGCGAGCTGGAGCGGCCATCCTGCCTCGCAGATCTCCCTGGGGTTATGGATCCCGGATCGGCGCACGCGTGACCGCGCGCTTGTCCGGGATGACGGTGAGGGTGTGGTTGTCGGCATCTGCACCAGCACGCATTTCACGCTCCCGCGACACATCCGTGCCCGAGTTGTTCACCCGCATCGTACCCTCTTCCATCAGAGGGTGCAGGGAAGACCGGGCGTCTGCCGACACCCGCGGCCCCCGTGCGATAGAAAATGCACGGGGCAGGAACCACAGGATCGGCCAGGACATCCCGGCCTTCCCTGCGCAACGGCTTTACGGCTTACTTCGCGCTCTCCCTGGGGACCGGGCTTTCTTGCCCCCATCATCCGCACCGCTGCTTCGCGCAACGGCACGAACTTGACCTCAGCATCGGGAGGCCAGGACCACACGACTTCGCCGTCCGCAAAACGCCGGTCGTCCACCGGCGCCTCACGGCCATCGCTCCCCGCACTCCACGTATCGTGACGACGCGTACGCCCCTCTTCGATGAGGCGGGATGACGTAGAGAAGCACGTTTTCTGAAAAAAGGAAAGAGGAAATTTCGTCGAATACGAAGATCGAGCGTGTGGTACCATGACCTCATGACAAACCGCATCTTCGTCCACGGCGTGCCGGACACGCCCGCAATCTGGGGCCCGCTGATCGCGGCGCTCGGCGAGACCGTGGCAGTGCCTGCCCTGCCCGGCTTCGACGGCGATGCACCTCCGGGCTTCGCCTGCACCAAGGACGCCTACGCCGACTGGCTGGTCGCGCTGCTGGAAGCGCAGCATGCGGCGGTCGGGCCGCTCGACCTGGTCGGGCATGATTGGGGCGCGCTGCTGGTGCTGCGCGCGGCATCGCTGCGGCCGGGGCTGGTGCGCTCCTGGGCGGTCGCTGGCGGCGCACTCGATCCGGACTATCGGGGACATCGCATCGCGCGGATCTGGAATACGCCCGTGCTCGGCGAGATCTTCATGGCGGTGTCGTCGCAAGCTGCCATGGCACGGATGTTCCGGCAGAGCGGATTGCCATCGGAGCTGGCGGCGCGCGAAGCCACGGCATGGCAGGCTCCGATGCGCCGGGCGATCCTCGCGCTGTATCGCTCCGCCGACGGGCTGTGCTTCAAGGGCGACTGGATCGCGCGGCTCGAACAGCTGCCGCGGCGTGGACTGGTGATCTCGGGCACACAGGATCCGTTCGTGCCGCTCGACACGCTCAGCCGGTTCGCGCAAGCGCACGGCGCGCGGCTTCATGTCGAGCCGGACGCCGGCCACTGGAGCATCGTCGAGCGGCCGCAGAGCATCGCGGCCGTGCTGCGGGCGTATTGGGCGGAATGAGCACCAGTCCTATTGCGACAGGGCTGAGACCAGCGCATCGCCGATTACATTGGCAATCTCCTGCTCGTGGCCGGGGTATGCGCGAAACACGTATTGTTGCCCGAGGAGTTGAGTTTGCTTCTCGACGTTCCAAATCCGAAGCGAAACTTTGTGACGGCCATCGCTGAGGAGCGCGGCATTGCCGACCAGCACGAGATCAAAGTGCAGATCTCGCGATTTCTCGAATTGCGGCAGCAGAATATCCGGATGACCTGGGCTTGCCATCGGGACAGGCTCTTCGACGACCCGGAGCGACGGCATTGCGCGGAATCGAGCGCGTAGCGCGCTCGTCAGAAGGGCGGCATCATCTCCCGCCTCGGGCGTCATCGCATGCAGCTCGGGCACCGCGATCACGCGTTCGCCTTCGGCCGAAGCAGGTCGCGCCAGGACCGTGAGCAGAGCCGCGACGGCAAATGCAACACCAAGAAAAACGTCATGAAAACGTCGAAGTATGCCGGCCTGCATGGTCACTTCAATCCTCATCTCAATCTACGCCCGAGCAATGGGCCGGCTCTTCGACGTGCGCGCCGGCTATCACACAATCTTTGATGGATTGCGGTCCTCTGATACCATAACCTGAAAGTCGCTCATCGGAGACATTCGACATGGCGCGTCTCAAGACCGGACTTTGGTTGTTCTCGGCGCTGCTGGTGGCCCGGCTCTTCTCCAGCGCAGCCTTCGCCGAGGACTTGAGCCTCGCCCGCTTTCCTCAATCCGACTGGGCGACCGCCACGCCTGAGGACGAAGGGATGGATTCGGCGGCCCTCGCAAAACTCGTCGCTTCCGGTAAGGCGATGAGGTTCGACAGCCTGCTGATCGCGCGCCACGGCCGGGTCGTGCTCGATGCGTCCTATGCGCCGTACAACGCCGACGAGCCGCACATCATCAATTCCGCGACCAAAGCCGTGGTCTCGACGCTGATTGCGATGCTGCTCAAGGACGGCGTGCTCGACAGTCTCGATCATCCGGTGCTCGACTTCTTCAAGGACCGCAAGATCGACAATGTCGACGCGCGCAAGCAGGCGCTCACGGTGCAGCACCTGCTCAACATGACCTCCGGGTTCGACTGGGACGAGGGTTATAGCGGCGGCGCCGAGACATCCCTCTACGAGATGGGCCGGAGTCCGGATTGGGTGCAGTACATCCTCGACAGGCCGATGGCGCAAGCGCCCGGCGAGACGTTCTACTACAACAGCGGCAACTCGCATCTGCTCTCCGCGATCGTCACGAAGCTCACCGGCAAGAGCGCGGAGGACTTCGCCAAGGAGAGGCTGTTTGGGCCGCTCGGGATCACCGAGCACGCCTGGTTCAAGGATGCCCAGGGAATTTCCGCCGGCGGTTTCGGGCTGGCGCTGAAGCCGCGCGACATGGCGAAGATCGGCTACCTCTATCTGCGGCGCGGCCGCTGGGGCGAGCAGCAATTGCTGCCGCCGGACTGGATCGAAGCCGTCAACCACGCCACCGTCAGCATGAATGCGAAGTTCGATCCGGGGCTCTCCTACGCCGATCAGTTCTGGGCCCTGCCGGACAAACACGTGTTCATGGCGGTCGGCTACCACTGCCAGGTCATCATGGTACTGCCCGACCGCGACATCGTGGCGGTGATGACCGCGCGCGAGTTCTGTCCATTCCGCAAGCTCGCCAACACCATTTCGGCGACTGTGACATCTGACAGCGCCCTGCCTGCGGCGCCGGAAGCGGCAGCCGCGCTCGCCGCTGATGTCCGCGAGGTCGCGACGGAAACCCGAGGCCCGGTCGGAGCCGTGCCGGAGATGGCGGCTTCCATCTCGGGCAAGACCTACAGCTTCCCGCCCGGCCCGCTCGGCATCAACACGATCAAGCTGGACCTCACGGGACCGGAACCGCAGGTCACCTGGGACATCCCCTCGCGGGACCGCGCCGGAGGCACGGTGCATCTGCAGAGCCCGATCGGCCTCGATGGCCTCTATCGCAAGACCGCGCCGCCCCATCCCTGGCAGCCCTTCACCTACCGGGCCATGAAGGGCAGCTGGATCGACGCCACGACCTTCATGATCGACGCCCAGTTCATTGGCCAGGGCGAGGAGCGCAATTGGCGGCTCAGCTTCGACGGCGACAAGGTGACGTTCCGAACGAAGGGCCGCTACGGCAAGGACGTAGTGGTCGAGGGTCATGCGGCGCCATGAGTCCTCGGCGGCTCTGCGCGGCCTGACGAAAGTCGAGCGCAAATGCTGCAGCACTGATCGGCTCCGTTCGGCTGGGCGGAGACATGCCGCACGGCGAGAATTGGAACAGTTCTCATAGCGCTCTGCGTGCCGCGGGCGGCGGATGCGATCTCCCGTCGTTTTCTCAAACAGATCATCTCGTGTATGTCTGCCCTCCCGCCGAGGCTCTCACTCCGCGGCGGGGGATCGTTTTTCGATTGCGGTGGCATAATGTTGAGATTGCTGGAGCGTCTGGGTCTCCGTTTCGAGGATACCGTCGAGGAGCGGCGTTTCGTCGACCATTACGTCCGCGGCAGCACCGGCTGGACGCAGATCGCGATGCTGCTCGGCGCCCTCACCTTTGCCGGCTACACGCTGTGGGACTGGGTGCTCTATCCCGAGATCGTGCCGACCACGTTCGCGATCCGCGGCGGGACCGCCGCGCTGGTGCTGCTGCCGCTGACGGCTTTGCTGTCGACGCCGGCGCGCCGATGGGCCGAGCCGATTCACCTGGTCTATTGCGTGATCCCCGGTTGCGTGCTGCCGACGATCTACTGGGTGCTGCCGTCGGGCTTCACTTACTCCGCGGCCGGCATGATCATCGTCATCCTGTTCGTCTCCACCATGCTGCCGTTGCGCACCGGCTCCTACGCGATCTTCTGTGCAACGAGCTGGAGCGCGCTGGCGGTGGCCGAGAGTCTTGCGACCGAGCCGCTGCCGCCCGGCCTGCGCTTCATCGATCATTCGCTGGTCGGCAATGCCTGCCTGCTCTCGCTCTATGCCGTCGGCGCGCGCGAGTACCAGGCGCGCAAGCAGTTCCGCACCGCGGAGGCGCTGCAGCGGGAGAAGGAGCGCTCCGAGGCCTCGCTGCGCGATCTGCATGCCACGCAGGCCCATCTGGTGCAGGCGGAGAAGCTGGCCTCGCTCGGCCAGCTCGTCGCCGGTGTCGGCCACGAGGTCAGCACGCCGCTCGGGCTGGCGCTGACCACGTCGACGGCGATGGAAGACGACGTCGAGGCGATCGCGCGCATGCTTGGCGGCGGCCCGGTGCGGCGCTCGGATCTGGCGAGGGGCGTCGCTCGGCTGCAGCAGGGCCTGCATTTGACGACGCAGAGCCTGCACCGCGCCTCCGAGATGGTACACAGCTTCAAGCAGGTCGCCGTCGACCAGGCCAACGAGGCGCTGCAGACCTTCGAGCTGCAGAGCTGGATGACCGATCACGTCACCAAGCTCCGCCCGCTGTTGATGCGCCAGGGCCTGACGGTCGTGCTCTCTTGCCCGGAGGGCATCGTGCTCACCAGCTATCCCGGTGCACTCGGACAGGTCATCAGCATCCTCGCCTTCAATGCGGCGACGCATGCCTATCCCGGCGACATCAGCGGCGTCTTCACCGTGGAGGTCGCACAGCCCGGCGACGATTCGGTGCGCATCGTCTGCGCCGATCAGGGCGTCGGCATGCGCGACCAGGTTCGCGGGCGGGTGTTCGACCCGTTCTTCACCACGCGCCGCGAGAAGGGCAATGCCGGCCTCGGCCTGCACATCGCCTTCAACCTCGTGGCATCCACACTCGGCGGCCGCATCGAGCTCGACAGCCAGCCGCAGCAGGGCACGCGCATCACGCTGGACATTCCGCTGATCGGACCAGGCAAGCCGGCCGAGCTGGAACTCACCGCCGCACAATAGGCTCGGGGCGCGCCCGCATCAACGACCGGACCCAAGCGTTGAGAGTCCTCGGCACGCAGTCCCGGAAAACGAGACCACCAGCGCTCCGTCCGCAGCTTGGGTCGGGCGCTTATCGCGCATCATATCGTGCACGATCATGGATCACTCCGCGTCGATCGTGATCATCAAATGCGCAATGCCGCAGAGACGCCGCGACCTGCGCATCTCCGAACCAATTAGAACAATTCAACACCGCATGGCTTAGAGCAATTCAATCCGGCGCGTTGTGTCTTTCGCTGCACTGCGTTGCTAGACGTCGCATCAAGCTGACCGTTCCCTCGAACGGTGCGACGTGGAAGTGCAGTAGACGATGACGAAGTGTGAAGGCCGGCGCGATGCGCGCGCTCGTACCGGCATGCGTGGCGCGATTGCGCTCGTGAGTGCTCTGACCGCAGACCTCCTCTGGTCCCCCTCTCCCGTGTTTGCGCAGGCGACGCTGCCGCCGGTGACGGTCGACGTGCCGGCGCCGAAGCGCAAGCCTGCGAGCGCCGCCAGCGCGCCGCAGCGCCAGGCGCGCGCGCTGCCGTCACGACGCGCGATGCCGCCGCCGCCGATGCCGACACGCGCGGAACGCGCCGCGGCAGAGGCCGTACTCCTCAACGCCGCCAAGCTCAACTACCGCGCCATGCCGAGCGCGACCACGCTGCGCAGCGGCGCCTCGCCGCTCGACACCGCGCAATCCGTCAATGTCGTGCCCGAACAGGTGATCAGAGACCAGTTGCCGCGCAACATCGACGACGCGCTCGCCAATATCAGCGGCGTCACCCAGGCCAACACGCTCGCCGGCACGCAGGACGCGGTGATGCGTCGCGGCTTCGGCGACAACCGCGACGGCTCGATCATGCGCAACGGCCTGCCGCTGGTGCAGAGCCGCAGCCTCAATGCGGCCGTGGAGAGCGTCGAGGTGCTGAAGGGCCCGGCCTCGCTGCTCTACGGCATCATGGATCCCGGCGGCATCGTCAACACCATCAGCAAGCGCCCCGAGCTTTATCAGCACGGCTCGGTGACGCTGCTCGGCTCGGCCTATGCCAACAACAGAACCGGCGCCGACGGCACGATCGACGTCACCGGCCCGATCGGCGACGGCGGCCTCGCCTATCGCTTCATCGGCTACGGCGTCAGCGAGGATTACTGGCGCAATTTCGGCCGCCATCGCGAGATGCTGGTGGCGCCGTCGCTCGCCTGGTACGGCGACACGACCACGGTCCAGCTCAACTACGAGCATCGCGAGTTCATCACCCCGTTCGATCGCGGCACCGCCTTCATAAATGGCGCACCGCTCGCGATCCCCGCGACGCGGCGGCTCGACGAGCCCTTCAACAACACATGGGGGCAGTCCGACCTGGTCCAGGCCTCGGTCGAGCAGAAGCTCAACGACGATTGGAAGCTCACCGCGGCCTACAGCTACAACACCGAGAGCTCCAGCGCCAACCAGCTGCGCATCACCACGATCGATGCGAAGGGCGAGGAGACCCGCAGCAACGACGGCACCTGGGGCTCGCTCAGCCGGGTCAGCTACGGCACGTCCTACATCCAGGGCGCCTTCTGGCTCGGCGGCCTGCGCAACGAGGTGCTGTTCGGCGGCGACGCGCAATATCGCACGATCTATCGCCAGGACCTGATCCGCGACAAGGTCACGAGCGTGTTCAATGTCTACAACCCGGTCTACGGGCTGATCCAACCCGGCACGCTGGTCTCGGCCAGCGACAGCGACCAGACCGACAAGCTCGGCCAGTATTCGCTGTTCGTGCAGGACACGCTGCATCTCACCGACAAGCTCTCCTTCGTCGGCGGCGTGCGCTACATGGACTACGAGCAGATCGCCGGCCGCGGCCGGCCGTTCAAGGCCAATACCAACGTCGCCGCCGACACCGTGCTGCCGCTCGGCGGCGCCATCCTCAAGCTCAACGAGCAGGTGTCGCTCTACGCCAGCTACACCAAGAGCCTGAAACCGAACTCGACCATCGCGCCGCTCACGGGCGGCGTGGTGCTCGGCTCCAACATCGCACCGGAGCAAGGCACGGCGTGGGAGACCGGCTTCAAGTTCGATCTCGACAAGAGGCTGTCCGGCACCGTCGCGGTCTACGACATCGACAAGCAGAACGTGCTGGTGTCGCAGACCAATGCCAGCAACGTCGTCGAATACACCACCGCCGGCAAGGTGCGCTCGCGCGGCGCCGAGGTCGACGTCACCGGCAAGATCGCCGAGCACTGGACCATGATCGGAAGCTACGGCTACACCGATGCCAGGGTCACGGACGACCCGGTCTATCGCGGCAACCGCCTGCAGAACGTCGCGCTCAACACCGCCTCGCTCTACCTCGTCTACGATTTCGGCACGGCGCTGCCGGGCCAGCTCAGGCTCGGCGGCGGCGCGCGCTATGTCGGCGACCGCGCCGGCGACGCCGCCAACAGCTTCGTGCTGCCGTCCTACGTCGTCGCCGATGTGTTCGCGAGCTACGAGACCAAGCACCATAACCTGCCGGTGATCTACCAGCTCAACGTCAAGAACCTGTTCGACAACGTCTACTACCCCTCGGCCAACAGCGCGCTGACCGTCGCGGTCGGCGATGCGAGGCGGGTGTCGCTGTCGGCGACGGTGAAGTTCTGAGCCAAGGAGAAGCGTGCGTGACGTCCTTCCGCATCAAACCGGCGCTGCTGCAGATCCACTCTGTCCTGGGTCTTGCGGCCGCGCTGATCCTCTCCCTCTTGGGCATCACCGGCGCGATCATGGGTTTCGAGGACGAGATCCAGGCCGGTCTCAACGCCAAACTGTCCCACGTCGCGCCGCGTACGGAAGCGCCGCTTTCGCCCGCCGAGCTGGTGGCGCGGCTGCAGGCTGATCCGGCGCTCGGCAAGGTCTCGGCGATCACGCTGTCGCGCGATCCCCTGGCGGCCGTGCGCGTCCGCTTCGCGCGCAATGAGGATGGCGGCCGGCCCTCCTCGCTGCTGGTCGATCCCTATGACGGCCGCGTGCTCGGTGAGCCCCGCGGCGAGGCGTTCTTCGCCACCGTGCGGAGGCTGCATCGCTGGCTGCTGCTGCCGGGCGACGGCAACGGCGCCGGCCGCCAGATCACCGGCGCCGCCGTGCTCGGACTCGTCGTGCTGCTGATCACGGGCCTCGTGCTGCGCTGGCCCCGCCGGGCGAGCAGCGCAGCACTGTGGCTGAAGCCGCAGCTCGGACTGAGCGGCCGCGGCCTGCATCGCTCGCTGCACAGCGTGATCGGCACATGGGTGCTGCCGGTCTATCTGGTGATCGCGCTGACCGGGCTGTCCTATTCCTACGCCTGGTACAAGGACGGCCTGACCTGGCTGCTCGCGCCGGCGACATCAGGAGCGCCGATGCCGGGCAAGGCTCCGCGCGAGGGTCGCTCCGGGTCTGCGGAAGCAAAGCCTGTCGCGCTCGATCTGGTCTGGTCCACGTTGCGTGAGCAGATCGGGGATCGCTTCGCGGTGATGCAGCTCACCTTGCCGGCGGGCGCCGGCGCGGCGGTGCGCGTGCGCGCCTGGCCGAGCGAGGCGCATGACGGCCGGCGCGACGAATTCCGTATCGACGGCGCGACGGGCCGTCTGCTCGCGGCCGAGCGTTACGCCGACAAGACCACCGGCGAGCGCGTGCTCGCCCGCATCCTGGATATCCACCGCGGCAGCATTCTCGGCTGGCCCGGCCAGCTCGCCTTCATGCTCGCCGCCGCGCTGATGCCGCTGTTCGCCGTCACGGGCACGCTGCTCTATCTGTCGCGGCGGCGCTTGCGGCGTCAGACGCAGTCGGCACGCGCTGTCCAGCTCGTTCCCGGCGAATGAGGCCGCGCGCTCAGGCTGCGGCGCGGACATGCGACGCGCGCCGGATGGCGTTGGCCGCGATGATGACGTGCAGCAGCAGCGACAGGCCGAAGCCGAGGGCGTGCTGGGCAGCCGTCGCCGGGATGGTGAGGACCGTCACGAGGCCGAGCGGAATGAACAGCACGATGCCGGTGACGAGGCCGGGATTGTAGCCACGGAAGCGCAGCGCCGGGCCGATATGGCCGAGCGAGTTGACGAGCATCAGATAGGGCGCGACCAGCGCCCAGGCCGGGCCGGCGATCCAGGCGACGTAGAGCGCAATCAGGTCGATGCCCCAGACCGCGCCGCAATTGACCCAGAGCACGTCGATCGTGGTCAGCGCCTCGCGGCCGCCGAACATCACGTTGTTGACGAAGCTGCGGAAGCGGTCGCCGGTGTGCTCCTCGACCTGGTGGATCATGTAGCCCGGCGAATGCAGGAAGATCAGCAGCAGCGCGAGCGGCCAGTCGGCCGCCAGCAGCGGTACCAGCGCCAGCAGCGCTGCGGCCATGAACACGGCACCGGCCACCCAGTGACGGAAGAGAAGGTCCAGCATCAGCGAGTGATGCGCGAGTCGGCTGATCTTGCCAAGCCGGGTTGCCCCGGACACCGCCGCGCCGGGAGGCTGCGGCGTGATGTCCTGTCGCAGCCTCCAAACCTTTCGGGGCGCGGCGCGACCTACTTGAGCAGCACCAGGCATTCGCCGGCCGGCGTGGCGTTGGCGCGGGCGGTGTCGCGATCGAACTTGCCGGCCATCACCAGCGGCCTGACACGCTCCACGATGACGTCCTTGACGACGCTGTCCGGGCCGATGGCCGGCGCGGCGACGTCGTAGATCTGCTTCGCCACGGGCGACAGCTTGGCGGCACAGCTGTCGGCGGCGGCGCGGTTGCCGGCCAGCGCGGCCTGCGACAGAAGACATTGGGAGACGGCGACGAATGTGACAAACGGGAATGCGACGCGCAGCATGGCAATCAGTCCTTCGTTCAAATGAGGTTCAGCCCGGCGCAAGCGGGCTCGGTCCGGAGCACATCCACTCAGTGTCCGGCCGCCCGCATGCGGGCTCTGATCTAACCCGAGCCGGCAGCAACGCCTACTCGATTTCGCCCGTCCGCCAGCCGAGGTCCAGACCGTGCAGCAAGCTCCTGAAATGCTTCGAAAAACCCCGGTGCAGAAGCGCACGCGGCAGACCCTCGACGTGATTTTCGAGGCAACCGCTCAACTTCTGCAGAGCGGCGGCGGCAAGGGCCTGAGCACGAACGCCATCGCCGAGCGCGCGGGCTTCTCGATCGGCACGCTCTATAGCTATTTCAGGGACAAGACCTCACTGTTGCGTGCGCTGGTGCTGCGCGAGTTCGCTCGACAGGAGGCGGAGTTCGGGGAGGCGCTGGAGGCGCATCGCGGGCTTGGACGCGAGGCGATCGTGCGCGCGGCGGTGCGCCAGGGCTTCGCCCCGTTCGCCGGCCGTCACCGTGTGCGGCGCTATCTTCTCGTCCTGTTGGGCAACGACGCGGAGCTGCAGAAGGCGCTGCACGAGATGGTGGACCGCATGACCGAACGGCTGATCGCGACGGTGGGATTGCGGAGCGAAGCGATGCCGGCCGCGCGCCGCTTCATCCTGGTCCGCGCTGCGCTGGGCCCGATCCGGGCTGCCGTCATGCGCGAACATCGCCTCGTCGGCACACGCGAGCTCGAGGACGAACTGGTGCGGCTGATGCTGTTCCTGCTGGAGCCGGATCCCGCCAAATCGTCATGAAGGCCGTCACGGGGGGCCGTCGGGCTTGGCGGCCTCCAGCCGCTCAGCGAGCTTCCTCAAGGCCTCCTCCGACGCCGGCCGGCTCTGGAACTCGCGGATGGCGCGCGACAGCTCCTGATCCGACATCGGATGAGCCGGCTGCTTGATGCGGCCGTCGGCAAGGGCGGCTGCGATGGTCTCGATATGCGGCCCCGTGCCACCGAACAATCGGCGGAGCCGGTTGAGGAACGCGATGTGGGGCACGGCTGTTCTCCCGATGCGGCGACCGGCAACCTTCGACCGCATCTGCTGACGGCGACCTTAGTCGGTAACGCCGGCTCCGTCGTCTCATTTGATACGCAACCCCGCCCGGACGGTAGGATTTTCATGGATGCGGACCGGATCGTCACCAACAAGCTCAGGGAGCATTCGAAACTGTCCGGCGAGGACATCGCCGAGATCCGGAATTTCAGCTCCGCTTTGCGCGAGCTCGCCGATCAGGAGGACCTCATCCGCCAGGGCGACGAGCCGGACCGTTCCGTCGTCGTGATCTCCGGATGGGTGGCGCGCTATCACCTGCTGTCCGGCGGGCAGCGGCAGTATCTCTCCTTTCACATGCCCGGTGACTGGCCCGACGCCCAGTCGATCTTCCTCGACTGCATGGATCACGCCGTCTGCGCGATCGGGCCGGCGGTGGTGGCGAGCGTTGCGCACAAGGAGCTGACCCGCGCGATCAGCCGGCGGCCGACGCTCGGCTTTGCGATCTGGCGCGAGACGCTGATCGATGCGTCGATCTTCCGCGAGGCCATCACCAACAACAGCGCGCGGAGCAAGCCGGCGCGCATGGCGCACATGTTCTGCGAGCTGTTCTATCGCGCCCGCGCGCTCGGCCATGTCCGGCACGATCAGTTGCGGCTGCCGGTCAGCCTGGTGCAGCTTGGCGAGGCACTGGGCATCGCGATCGCGACGGTCAACCGCACGCTGGTCGAGCTGCGCGCCAGCCGCGCTGTCGATTTCCGCAGCGGCCTGCTGACGGTACACGACTGGACGCGGCTATGCGCGATCGGCGAGTTCGATCCCAGCTATCTGCACCTGAAGAAGCAGCCGCGCTGAGGCACAGGTCTCAGCGCGGCCACTCACGTGGGCTCGCGACTCCCACCTTTAACGGTTGCGCGCGTCAGCTCAGGCGACCTTGGTGATGAGCTTGACCACGTAGGCGTAGGGCCCGTTCGGGCTCTTCTCGGCGATCCAGGCGCAGTGCCAGTCGGAGCCGTAGCGCAAGCCCGTGTCCCATCCCGAGCCGCCGCCGTGCTCGTTGTCCCACGACCAGGCCTTGCGGTCCTTCTGAGGATCGGAGGGGAAGCTGCTGCCGCTGTAGACGGAGATCTGCCCCTGCTGCGCGCGGAACGGCGAGTTCGTGCTCCACTTGAGCCACAGATTGCCCTGCTCCTCGTAGGACGTGAGCGACCATTGGTAGGACGCCGAGACGGTCTGCGGATTGGTGCTGGTGGCCGAGGTCTGCTCAATGACTGCCATGATTGTCTCCTTACAAAATGAGATGAAAAATCTTCACAATAGTGGCTGCCCAAAAGACAACCATTGATTGTATATCTGATAAAGCTCACCCCGACAACGTGCGCTGTTCGCACAACGCCGTGATCGCGCGGCAGGCGTGGCGTCCAGCCGAGGCCCACGGATCCCCGCACTCAGATGCAGAGACCGATCACCTTGATGCTGAGGTGGCAGTCCTTGGAGGCGGACGCCGGCGGCTTGGCGCTCCAGCGCGTCGCCGGCTTGGCGTCGCCTTTCGCGGATCGGGTCGCGGCCTGCGCGACGACGGCCTTGGCCTTGCCCTTCGGCCTGTCGGTCTCGTAGTCGCCCGCGATCACCATCGCCCAATAGGTCCGCTTGCCGCTGGCGTTCTTTGCGCTGGCGATGCCGACCTTGGTCGCCTTGGGAAGCAGCAGGTTCTTGCGGTGCCCCGCCGAGTTGATCCACTGCCCCAGCGTCTTGTCGAAATTGTCGTAGCCATAGGCGATGTTCTCGGCCGCACGGCCGGCCTTCGACGGAGCCACACGGCGGGTGAAGGGACCGAGCACCTCGTGGCTGAGATCGTCCTTGTCGGCCATCGCGCGCGCTTGCTCCATCGCGATGCGGTCGAGCGTCGCGTCGCGCGTCACGCGGCCTTCGCCATGCGCGAGCCGAAACGCCGAGATCTGATCGGCCGGCGCGGAGTCGCCGGCAAATGCCGCATGGGCCGACAGCGCCAGCAGCGCTGCAACCAAAACCGCGCGAAAGCCGCGCAACGTGAAACGAAGCTCCCGCATGCTAGGACACGTGCTCATCAATCCGGAGTAGGTAACGGTCGCTCGATCCCGCTTTGATCCGAAGCGACGGACGTGCTGGACCGCCGCGGAACCACCCGATATGACAATGCCGGAATTCAGTCCAATGCGGGTGGTCGATACTTCTCTATTCTATTTCGACACTTTGTGCCAAGTCGGCGCAATCGTGCTGGCGGGCGCGGCCTCCGAGATCGAGAACGTCAGCCACGTGTTCCAGCCCGACGGCCGGTTGGCGGCGTCGAACTCGCCATATCCCTTCAGCCCCAGGAACGCCTGATTGCTGCCGATCTGGAAAATATATCCGATCTGCGGGCCAACGCCGAGGACGCGCGAGCGGAAGCCGCCGAGAGCGGCGGGCTGACCGAAGTCGTCGGTAATCTGCTGATAGGCGTAGCCAACGAAACCGACGAAGACCTGCTTCGACAGGAACTGCGACACGCCCCAGTCGAGATGGAAATCGATGCCGCTCTGGTACCGGGTATCGGGATTCTTGAAATTGTAGGTCAAGCCCCCGACGGCCGAAAATTCCGTGCCGGTCACCGGGTTCAAATAAGTGTAGCCGCCGCCAAGGTCGATGGCGCCGTGACCGATGCCGATGTTGGCCAGCCGGTTCCGACTGTAGTCGCCGACGGGAATATCGCCGGCGCCGTAGACCATGGTGTTGTGGACGCCGTTATTCCACTTCAGCTTCACGGTCGGATAGAGATCTCCGTAAGAGACGAGTGCGTCTTCGAGGAATCCGGTGCGCGTGCTGACGATCGGACCGGCAACCGTCGTCAACGTACCAGCGATGCTCGCGGAATTTCTGCCGTAGACGCTGGCCAGCGTCGCCGACAACTGGCCGCCGAGTACCGGCGTCGCAAACGTGTAGGTCGGCGCGATGAACATCAGATCGGCCTGGCCGCGCAAAGCCAGATTGAGATCGATGTTGACGGTTGGAGAAAATCGTCCGACCTGGAACTCGCGCGACGCCGCGGCCGCGCCTGAGGCACCCACGCTCGTATGGTAGTAGATGGCAGCCACCGACCAGCCCGGCGTGGCAGGCGTTGCGGCGAGGCTGCCGTACAATCCCGGCAGCCAGAACGAGATGCCGCTCTCATCGGCATGGGCGACCAGAGGCGAAAAAGAAGCCAACGCGGCGGACGCGAAAACGCCGCTCAGCCACAATCGCAGGAAGCCGGACCTGCGTCCCGATCTATCGCGCTGCAATCGTAATCCCCCCAACGCTCCCATTTCAGGCGGCATGCCTGAGTTGTCGTCGACGACTACGGCTTGTAGTCGCTCATCCCCCGTCCGGTCTTGTCGTAGACATTGAAAAACTCGTCCGACATGATCGTAGCGATGCCACTTCTGGGTACCTCGGTCAGATCTTTCTCAAGCGTCTTGATCCGGAACTTCCACCCGAGAACCTCGGCTCCACGGTGCTTGCATTTTGCCCGACGCCCCCCTCAGCTTGAAGCCAGAAGGATCGTCGCCAGATTGGCTATTTGCATTGCACGCTCCTTCTCAAGGGACCGATCACTGACCTGGCGAGCACGAAGAGCGCATCAATCGGACAGTCCTTTCTTCAAAGCCGCTGCCTTGCGGGCCTGGACGGCTTCTTCATTGTCGGCCTTCTTCATACCCACTAGATCGATCGTCACCTTGCCGATCTTCCCTGTGAACTTGAACGGCACCTTGTAGGCCTCGGTAACAGGCGTGCCTTCATCGGCACCGACGTCTGCGCCTTCGTCCGCGGAGTAGAAGCAGCATTGGGTTCGTTCGATCCGGCCGGTCGCGACGGTCTTTCCGTTCACGAGGATCGTACCCACGCCCCCCTTGCCCAGGCCGCCACCGTCATAAGCGAACTCAAAGCGCAGTGCGGCTTTGCCTGCCGGAAGAGCCTGCTTGGCGGTTACGGTGTATCGCTGCAGACCGAGAAAATTATACGTGTAGGTCGGCTTGCCGTCCTTCAGGTAGAAGGTCCAGCCACCGAACCGTCCGGCCTGAGCGATGATGACGCCATTGGCTCCGCCCTTCGGGATGTCCAGATCGGCAGTAATGGCGTGCGATTGGTTCTTCAGGTTGATGAAGACATTCTCCGTCATCCCGATCATGCCTTCGTAGACCGTCAGGCTGGTGCGGCCCGCCATCAGGTCGGGACGTCCGACCAGCGCCGCGTTGGTGCGCTCCAGGGTGCGGTCGTCGAGCGGCAGCACGTTGTATTTCACTGCTTCCTTCAGGAACAGCTCCTGCATCTCCTTCAGCTTGTCCGGATTTTTGGCAGCCAGATCGTTGCTCAGGCTGAAGTCCGATCGCGCATCGTAAAGCTCCCAGATATCCTGCTGGAGCGGCCGCCGCGGCTTGGTTTCCCAGGCCGCCCGGTGCACCGTGCCGGCAAGCCAGCCGTCGCTGTAGATCGCGCGGTTGCCGAAGATTTCGAAATACTGCGTCACATGCCTGCTCGGCGCCTTGGCGTCGGCAAAGCTGTAGGCCATGCTTACCCCTTCAATGGGAGTCTGGACCGTTCCATTTACGCTCTTGGGCTCAGGCAGTTTCGCTGCTTCGAGAATGGTCGGCACGATGTCGATGACGTGATGCCACTGCGGACGAAGCTCACCTTTCGCCGCGATCCCCTTCGGCCAATGGACGACCATGCCGTTGCGGGTGCCGCCATAGCTCGAGGCCACTTGCTTGGTCCAGGTAAACGGAGTGTCGCCAGCGACCGCCCAGCCGGCCGCGTAATGGCCGTAGGTGTTGGGACCGCCGAGTTCGTCATAGTGCTTCAAGACGTCCTGGACGGTTTCCTGCACTCCATTGAAATAGGTCATCTCGTTGTACAGGCCGTTCGCGCCGCCTTCGGCACTCGCGCCGTTGTCGCCGACGATGTAGAAGATCAACGTATTGTCGAGTTGGCCCGTTGTCTTGATGGCGTCGATCAGGCGGCCGATCTCGGTGTCGGTGTATTCGCCAAATCCGGCGAATACTTCCATCTGGCGCACGAACAACTTCTTCTCGTCAGCGCTCAGCTTGTCCCAGTCCTGGATGGCGTCCGGCTTCGGGGCGAGCTTGGTATCGGGTGGCACCACGCCGAGCTTGATCTGCCGCGCCAACGTCTCCTCGCGCAGCTTGTCCCAGCCCTGATCGAACTTGCCCTTGTACTTGGCGATCCATTCTTTGGGCACCTGATGCGGGGCATGGGTGGCGCCGGGTGCAAAATACATGAAGAACGGCTTGTCCGGCGTCAGCGATTTCTCCGACCGCATCCAGTCGATCGCCTTGTCGGTCATGTCGGTCATGAAATGATAGTTCGGGTCCTTCGACGGCTCAACCTGGGTCATGCCATCGTAGATCAGCGGCGCCCATTGATTGGTTTCGCCGCCCATGAAGCCATAGAACTTGTCGAAGCCCTGGCGCGTAGGCCAGCGGTCGGTCGGGCCAGAGGGACTGACCTCCCATGCCGCGGTCTCGTGATTTTTGCCGAAATGCGCCGTGCTGTAGCCGTTCAACCGCAGCATCTCCGCGACGGACGCGACATTGTTGGGACGCTGACCGGTCTGTCCCGGGAAGGACGTCGCGGTTTCCGCGATCGAACCGAAATTGTTCATGTGATGGTTGCGGCCGCTGAGCAGCGCCGCGCGGGTCGGCGAACAAAGCGCCGTGGTGTGAAACTCGTTGTAGCGGAGACCCTCGTTGGCGAGGCGGTCGACCGTCGGCATCCTGATCGGGCCGCCAAATGCGCTCGACTGGCCGAAGCCCATGTCGTCAATGAGCACGATCAGTACATTGGGTGCACCGGCCGGCGCCTTGACTTCAAACCGCGGCGGCGGCGGCGCATCGCGCGCATCGAATACGGTGCTGTGTGGAGGGTTCGGTTCAGGAATCGGCAGAACCGATCGCTCGGTCGGCAACACAGCACTCGGCGGCGCCGACTGTTGGGCCAATGCTGGAAGCACGAGTAGCGTCGTCAACGACAGCACCGACGCAGCCAACTTCATTCGCTTCATGATCACGGCCTTTGGATGAGACAATTGACAAATGACACAATTGACACGGCTTCTCGCTGCCGGAACGATCCTGCCCGCAAACCGCGATCATCGGCGCGGGCAATGACGTTCGGCCGGCCCAACCGGCTCGCGGAGAGCGATAATTCTATAATTCTAGCGTCTGCCGACGCGATTAACCGGCCCGCCTCGATTCATCGGCGTTCCCCGCACGCGCACGCCTGGGGCCACCACGGCGCGCGCCACCGGGCGGGGCCGCAGCACGACGCCGGGCCTGACGACGCAGCCGACGGGATACTCGACATACTGACAATACACCACGGCACTTGCCCTTTCGGTGCTCGCGGCTACGAACCCCGTCACCAGCAACAGCCCTGTCAGGGCAACTGATAATTTCATCTTGGCATCCTCCCATCGGAAAGCTCATTATCGGCCCCTCCGGGAGGCACACCTTGATGCAGGTCAAGCAACCTTGGCAGACATTCCTGCATGTGCGGAGATGACCGACGGAGCAGCTTGATCGCAAGCTCACCAATTTGGGGCGTGAGGTACAAGCGTTGACACGCAGGCCGCCAAAAGCCGGCACGAAGGGACCGCGGAAGGGATCCGCCGCGGCCCCATCACCGGCTGCGCCGGCGGATCGGCTTGCTTCCGGCGAAACGGCCTTCTCCAGGCGCGCGATCTGGATAGCAGTAGCGGTCACGATCGCGCTCGTGCTGGTGGTCGGCATGGTTCTTCATCTCCTCAAGGCCGACGAACCGGCCTCCACGGCGCAGGCCTCATTCGTCGCCACCTATGTGGGCAGCGAAAGCTGCGCCGGCTGTCATCAGGCAGAAGCCAAATTATGGGATATTTCGCAGCACAAGGCCGCGATGGCGCACGCGACTGACAAGACGGTGCTCGGCGATTTCAGCAAGAGCTTCGACTACTTCGGTGTGCATTCCCGCCTCTTCCGCGATGGCGGAAAATTCATGGTCGAAACCGACGGGCCCGACGGCAAGCTTGCCGTGTTTGAGGTGAAGTACACGTTCGGTGTCGATCCGCTGCAACAATATCTCGTCGAGTTTCCAGATGGGCGCATCCAGGCGCTGCCGATCGCATGGGACGGCCGGCCCAAGGACAAAGGCGGCCAGCGCTGGTTCCATCTCCATCCCGAAGAAGAGATCAAGCACGACGACGTCCTGCACTGGACCAAGCTGAACCAGAACTGGAACTTCATGTGCGCGGAATGCCACTCGACCGGCGTGCGCAAGCATTACGACACCGCGACGGATCGCTTCGCGACGACATGGGCGGAAATCAGCGTCGGTTGCGAGACCTGTCACGGTCAGGGCTCCGCCCACGCCGCCTGGGCGCGTGACAAGCAACGCTGGTGGCCATTCGGCAAGCACGAGGATCCGAGCAGGGGATTGCTTGTCCGTTTCGACGAACGGCGCGGCGTCACCTGGCCGATCGATCCGCGGAGCGGAAATGCGACGCGTTCAGCCGCGCCGGCCGCGTTGCGAAAGGAGATCGAGACCTGCGGGCTATGCCACGCGCGCCGTGCCGGCTTCAGCGAGGACTGGACACCCGGTCAATCGCTGTCCCAGACCCATATTGTCGAGGCGCTGGCGCGGACCACTTATCATGCCGATGGCCAGATCCGCGATGTGGAGGAGCCCTATAACTATACGCCGTTCAAGCAGAGCAAGATGTTTGCCGCCGGCGTGACCTGCAGCGATTGTCACGAGCCGCACGGCGCAAAGCTCCGAGTCTCCGGCGAAGGCGTTTGCCTGCAATGCCATGCGTCCGAAAAATACGCCGATGCGAAGCATCGCCATCACGCGGACGCCGATCCGGCGCCGACCTGCATGTCGTGCCACATGCCGGCGCGCACCTATATGCAGATCGACCCGCGTCACGATCACGCCTTCCGCGTTCCGCGACCCGATCTTTCGGTCACGTTGGGAACCCCGAACGCCTGCAACGACTGCCACAGCGACAAGCCGGCGCAATGGGCCGCCGCCGCGATCGAGCAATGGTTCGGGCCCGACCGAAAGGGCTTCCAGACCTATGGGCCCGCGTTCCGCGCAGCACGCAGCGACCAGGCCGACGCCGCCGCGCTGCTTGGCCTTCTGGCCGCGGACAGGAACGCGCCGGCCGTGGCGCGTGCGAGCGCGCTCGGCGAACTCGCCTCGCGCATCGCTCCGGCGAACATTGCGACCGCACGGGCAGGCCTGGCCGATCCCGATCCCATGGTGCGGATCGGCGCGCTGGACATGCTGGAAAACGTGCCCGCCGGCCAGATCTGGCCGCTGGTTTCGCCGCTGCTCACCGATCCCGTGCGTGGCGTGCGGATCAGGGTCGCCTCCCTGCTCGCTTCCGTTCCGACCGCGAGCCAGCCGCTGCCCGATCGCGCACGCTTCGATCAGGCGGCACACGAATTCATCACGGCGCAGCGCGCCAATGCCGAACGGCCCGAGGCCCGCACCGCACTGGCAACCTTCCTGGCCTTGCGCGGACAGACCGGGGACGCAGAGACCGAGTACAAGGCAGCCCTCAGGCTCAGCCCGCACTATGCGGCGGCCGCCATCAATCTGGCCGACCTCTATCGCCAAATTGGCCGCGACGGCGACGGAGAAACCGTTCTGCGCGGAGCAATTGCGGCATCACCTACCGACGCGGCCGCGCATCACGCACTCGGCCTGACCTTGACCCGGCTGAAGCGGCACGACGAGGCGCTCGCCGAGTTGCGCAGAGCAACCGAACTCGAACCGGGTCGCGCTCGCTATATCTATGTCTACGCGGTGGCGCTGCATTCCGGCGGGCGAGCCGACGAGGCAATGACGGTCCTAAAGGAAGCTCTGGAAAGCCATCCCAATGATAGGGACGTGCTGTCCGCTCTGGTTTCGCTCAGCCGCGCGACAGGCGATGCAAGGGCGGCGCTGGGCTACGCCGAAAGGCTCGCAATCATGACGCCGGACGACCGGAATCTGGCGGCGTTCATCGGCGAGATCAGGCGGCAGATTGACAAGCCAAACTAAGATAGCTGGCTCTCCTGCTTGAGCTCACAAAGGGCGCCCGAGAACCTCAAATGGAGCGAGCGCGAAATCGACGCTGAAATGACCAGGGACGCAACAAAGTCGAACGGCTCCTCAATGAGATCAAGCACTGTCGGCGGATCGCAACGCAACCACCTCGATCGGGTAGACATCGATCGCCGGCTCCTCATAGGGATGCGCAGCGCGGATCGCCTGTAGCACGGCTTTCAGCCGGTCCTCGGCGCAGACGGTCTCGATGCGCTCCTCCTCGACCGTCTCGAGCTGGCCGACCGCGCCGACGGCCGGGTTGGCGCCTGCCAGCGGACGAAACCGGCCCACGCCCTTCGCGGTAAACGAACAGTGGTCGTAATTGCCGATGCGGCCGGCGCCGGCCTCGCCCATCGCGCGGCGCACGGCGTCGCCCGCCGCTTCAGGGACATAGACGACGATCTTGTAGGTCTTCATGCTGGCCTGGATCCGGACGTCGATCACACGGCCGTTACCATCGCGTCGCCGCTGGCGCAATTTTCAGCGGGTCACAACCGGTCACAATCGCGAAAGCGCCGGCGCCGGTGACCAGCCATTCCGAAACACGCCTTGTGCGGCGCAGCAAACCCGATACTTATCGGTGATCTCTCCCGCATTCTCAACACCATGGAAGGCCCGCGCCTTGGCTGATACCAGTGCCGACACCATCGAGATCGTCCGTCACCGGCCGATGGGCTTCACCGAATTCGTCATCGTGGTCGCGGCGATCATGGCGCTCAATCCGCTGGCGATGGACATGATGCTGCCGGCGCTGCCGAACATCGGCGCCTCGTTCCATATCGACGTCGCCAACCAGCTACAGACGGTGCTGACGGCGTTCGTCATCGGCTTCGGTCTCGGCCAGTTCGTGATCGGCCCGCTGTCCGACAGCTTCGGCCGGCGCCCGGTGCTGATCGGCGGCATGGTGCTGTATGCGGTCGCCAGCCTGTTCGCGATCGCCGCGCCGTCGTTCGAGATGCTGCTGCTGGCGCGCGCGCTGGAAGGCCTCGGTACCGCGGCGACGCGGGTGATCGCGACCTCGATCGTGCGCGACTGCTATGCCGGCCGCCGCATGGCGAGCGTCGTCTCGCTGGCGATGATGGTGTTCATCGCCATTCCCGTGATCGCGCCGTCGTTCGGCCAGGCGGTGATGCTGCTGACGCAGTGGCGCGGCATCTTCGTCGTGCTGACCTTGTACGGCATCGTCACGCTGCTGTGGACCGCCGCACGGCTGCCCGAGACGCTGCCGGAGAGCGAGCGCAAGCCGTTCTCGGTCAAAGAGATCGTCGGGGCCTTCCGCAACACCCTCACCAATCGTCAGACGCTGGGCTATGCGCTCGCCGCGAGCGGCATCTTCGGCGCCGTGCTCGGCTACGTGCTGTCTTCGCAGCAACTGTTCACCGGCGTCTACCATCTCGGCCACTACTTCCCGCTCGCCTTCGCGGCGATCGCGGTGACCATCGCGGTGGCCGGCTTCCTCAACGCCCGCCTCGTCGGCCGGCTCGGCATGCGCATGATCTCGCACGGCGCGCTGGTCGGCAGCGTCGTCATCGCGCTGGCCTGCTTCAGCGCGGCGGTTCTCGGCATGCTGCCGCTGTGGCTGTTCATGACGCTGTCGGCCGGCATGATGTTCTCGTTCGGCCTGATGTTCGCGAACTTCACAGCGCTGGCGATGGAGCCGCAGCGCGCCAATGCCGGCACCGCGTCTTCGCTCTACGGCTCGATCACGACCCTGCTCGGCATGGCCGCCGGCGCCGTCGTCGGCCAGGCGTTCGACGGCACGGCATTGCCGTTCGCCGCGGGCTTCCTGGCCTGCACGACGAGCGCGCTCGTCATCGTGCTGATCACCGAGAAGGGCCGGCTGTTCCACGGCCAAGGCAAGCCGGTCTGACCGCCGCCGAGGTCCTCAAATGCACGGCCCCTGCCCGCGCTGCGGGCACAGCTTCAGCACGCTCGACAGCGTCAACAGCAGACGCGCGCTGCGCGTCGTGTTGCCCGGCGCGCGATAGCTGAGCGGCGCGGCGACGCCGAGATCGGCGCGCCAGTCGTTCGGGAAGGTAAAGCGCACCCCGGCACCCGCCGAGGTCAGCGCCACTCCGTCGGACGGCCGGAAGCCGTCGTTCCAGGCGAGCCCGGCATCGAAGAAGCTGTAGAGCTGATAGCTCGTGAGATACTGCCAGTTCGGTTTCTGCTCGAAGCGGACCTCGAACGTGCCGGCGACGCCATTGTCGCCGCTGATCTCGGCGCTGCCATAGCCGCGGCCATAGGCGAGGCCGCCGAGATAGAACTGCTGCGAATTGTACAGCGGACCCGAGGCGAGCTGGCCGGCGGCGGCGAGCTTCAGCGACCACGCCTCGGACAAGGTCTGATAGCGCGCGAACCAGCCGTTGAAGACCGAGAAGCTCGGCGAGGCGCCGGCGCGCGAGGCGAGGGGATCGTCGAGCGGCGTCGCCCCGAACGCGTTCAGGCCCTGCCGGTAGGCCAGCGTCAGGTAGCTGTCGCCGCCGACATCATCCTTCCAGCGGTAGTCGGCGGTGAAGGTCAGCGTCCGGATGCGATCGCGATACCAGATGCCGAACAGGTCGCGCTCGGTCACGTCGCTGAAGGCGGCCGCGAGATTCAGTTTCAGCGAGGCGCGCTGCGACTGGATCGGCGCGATACCGCCGCGCAGCTCGAGCGTCTCGGTCACCGTGTTGTCGTTGAACAGCCGTCTCCGGTCGCCCGGCCGGACCTCGCTGTAAAGCGCGGAGGCGCCGACATAGGCGCCGTCGGTGCCGACCGGCACCTCATAGGACAGCCGGCCGAACGCGAGCTGGCGCGGATCTCCCGGCGTCGTCGACAGGTTGGCGGTGAGCGTGTCGCCCGGCAGCAGATAGGAATTGAAGGCGGCCGTGGCGTAGTTCTGCCAGGGACCGACGGTCGACGAGCCGAGATTGTCGACGCCAGCGAAGCCGTAGACGTGCCAGGTCTGCAGCTCGATCACCAGGCGGAACCGACCGGTGGTGCCGCCGATCTCCTCCAGCGCGGAATCGACCAGACGGACGCCGCCGCGGCCGTTGATCAGCAGCAACTGCCGCTCCAGTGTCGCGAGCCGGGACGGCTGCTCGGCCAGCACCGGGCCGAGCATCGGCCTGATGCCGAACTCTTCCGCGCCGGCGCCCTTCAAGGTCACCTCGGTGATGCTGCCTTCGATGATCTGGATGCGCACCCGGCCATCATGGATGTCCTGCGGCGGTATGATCGCACGGCTGAGATGGTAGCCGGCGGCGCGGTACTGATCGCTGATCGCGGTCGTGATCGCCGCGAGGTCGGCCTGCGACACCGGCTTGCCGAGATAGGGCTGATAGCTCGCGGCGAGCTGCTCGGCGGGCAGCGCGGACGCCCCCGTCAGCGTGACGCCGCGCATGGTGAACAAGGGCTTGCGATCGCCGCCGCCCTGGGGCGCGAATTGCGGCGCACGCGGCCGCGGCGGCGGCTGCGTCGACCGCGACTGCTGCTCGTCGAAATATCGCTCGGTCTGCCGCGGATCGAAGCTCGGCTGGCCGACCTGCTGCGCATGGGCCGTTGCTGCAAACAGCAACGCCGACAGGGAAATGCCGGCGGCGATCGCGGTTCCGTGCAGCCGTCGCGAGCCGTGCGGTACGGCCGCGAAGTCGCGCCAACCCGCAGTCCTCCCAGTTCCGTCGACACAACCAGCGCGCATGCCTCGTTTTTAGTTTGTTAAGGTCAACGAAGCGTAAATGCGTGAGGAAAACACGGCTGCAACTCCTAAGGGTCTCTTGAAACATTTCGATTAGTTTCAAAAGCCGCCAACGATGCGAGTTCGTGCCATGTCATCCAAGCGCTTCCTGATACCGGGACTGATCGCCGCGTGCCTTTTCGGTGCGATGCCGGCCGCATTCGCGGCCGACGGTGAGCCGTGGCTGGTGAGCAAATCGTCCGGTGAGGTCTGGGTCACCACCCAGGGCGCAGCGCAGGTCTCGCTCGGTCGCGAGGACCCGCTGAAGCCAGGCGATACGATCCGCACCGGGCCGACCGGCCGCGTCCGCCTGACCCGCGGCGCCGAGACGATCGTGATCGCGCCGAACTCCGAGGTCGGCCTGCCCGCCGCGCCCAAGGACGGCATGGCGACGACCATCCTGCAGCGCGCCGGCTCGATCCTGCTCGACGTCGAGAAACGCAACGTCCAGCATTTCGAGGTCGAGACGCCCTATCTCGCCGCCGTGGTCAAGGGCACGCAGTTCAGCGTCACGATCTCAGGCCGCAGCACCAAGGTCGAGGTCAGCCGCGGCCAGGTGCAGGTGTCGGATTTCAAGACCGGCCAGATCGCCCAGGTGATGCCCGGTCAGGCCGCCACCGCCTTTGCGACCGGCCGCGCCGGCCTGAGCCTGTCCGGCGCCGGCACCTTCAGCCCGATCGAGCAGGGCCGCCCGCGCGCCTCCACGATCGATCGTGTTCCGGTGCCGCGCGACGGCCTGCAGGCGCCGCGCGAGGCCAAGGGCAGCGTGATCCACGCGCTGAACGCCGACGGCTCGGCCGCGCGCCCCGGTACAACGGTCGCCGCTCAGCAGCATTCTGCGGCCGCCTTCGGCAGCGCAAAGCCCGGCGTGGTGCGGATCTCGTCATCGATCGGCGAGGTCAACCTGAACATCCAGAAGGCGACACGCGGCCTCGCCCACGGCGCCCACACGCCGGCCGCCGGTGGAGGGCGAAGCACCGCCTGGAATGAAGCGCGCGGCAACAGCGGCAATGCGACTGGCAACTCGGCCACCGCAAGCGGCACGTCGGGAGATTCCTCGATCGCAGCCGCCGTCACCGCGGCGGTCGGTTCGCCAAGCGGATCCGCCAGCGCCAATGCCGCCGGAAATGGCGACGCCGGCAACGGCAACGCCAACGGTGGCAGCCGCGGCGGCAACAATGGCGGCAATGGCAACGGCAACAACGGCCAGGGCAACAGCGGCAACGGTAACAGCGGTAACGGTAACCGCGGTAACGGAAATAGCGGCAACGGTAACGGCAACAGCGGCGACCATGACAATGGCAATCATGGCAACGGCAACGCCCACGCTTACGGCCACAGCAAGAATTAGGGAGTCCCGATCGAGCGTAACGCCTGCGTCATGCGTCGTCATGGGGGAGCGCGGGCTTGCAGGGTTCCATGGCTCTGCGGTCGGAGCGGGATGAAGTTGGGATCACGAACGCGGGCGTCGACGTGGCACGCAGACATTCGGGAGAGGGCATGCTCAGGCGGTTCATGCCGCATATTCTGGTGGTCGTTGCGCTGCTGACGGTCGGCCTGTCGGGCGGCCACGAGTTGTTGAGCAACGCCCTCGTCGACCTGCGCTTACGCCTCGACAATCGCCCCGCCAGCGGCGAGATCGCGGTGGTCGCGATCGACCCGCGCTCGATCGAAGCCATCGGCGTCTGGCCGTGGCCGCGGACCCAGCATGCGCGCCTGCTGGAGCAGTTGCAGCGGGCCGGCGTCCGCGACGTCGCCTTCGACGTGGATTTCAGCACGCCGTCCGACGCGGCCGGCGATCAGGCCTTCCTGACCGCGCTCCAGAATGCCAAGAGCTCGGTCGTGCTGCCGACCTTCAGGCAGCTCGATGCGGCGGGGAAGGACACCGCCATTCACCTCAACCGGCCGCTGCCGCAGTTCGAGCAGCTCGCATGGTCGGCCTTCGTGAACATCGAAGTGGCGCGCGATGGCCGCGTCAGAAGCTACGCTTTCGGCGAATATAGCGAGACCGCCGGCGCGAAAACCTTCCTGCAATCCATGGGTGCGTTCCTCGCCGGCAGCGATGCTGTCAAGGACAGCTCTTTCCTGGTCGACTACGGCATCGATCTGTCGTCGCTGCCGCGGGTGTCGTATGTCGATGTCGTCCGCGGCGACGCGGCGGCGCTGTCCAGGCTCAAGGACAAGCGGGTGATCGTCGGCGCGACCGCCATCGAGCTCGGTGACTACTACAGCGTGCCGAACGGCCGCGTTCTGCCCGGCGTCATGCTGCAGGCGCTGGCGGCCGAGTCCATCATTCAGCACCGCACCCTGCTGTCGACGTCGACGACGGCCGCCGTAGGCGGCCTGCTGCTGATCGTCATCATCATGCTGGCGAGCTGGCGGCACCTCTCGGCGGCGCGGCGCGCACTGCTGATCGCCATGATCAGCGTCCTGATCGAGGCCGTGGCGCTGCTGCTGCACGACCGCTACGCCCTGGTGCTCGACACCTCGCTGCTGCAGATCGCGCTGGTCGCCTATCTCGCTGCCACGGCCCTCGACGAGATCGACTTCCGCGGCCTGCTGCGGCACGTCGCCGAGAGCCGTTTCGAGCGAATCGCGATGTCGATCGGCGACGGGCTGGTCTGTACCGACCGCGACCGGCGCATCACGGTGTGGAATCCGGGCGCTGTCGCGATCTTCGGCTACGGTGCCGACGAGATCATCGGCCAGCCCTTCGCGCGCCTGCGCGCCGACGGCAGCGATACGCATGACCTGTTTCCGCAGCAGGAGGCGGCGCTGCCGGCGACGTTGCTGCCCGGCGGAGCCACGATCGAGTTCGACGGCCGCCGCAAGGACGGCGAGGTGTTTCCGGTCGAGGCGAGCTTCTCCGCCTGGCAGGGCGCCGACGGCCTGCAATATGGCGTGATCCTGCGCGACGTCTCGGTGCGCAAGCGCAAGGCGGAGCGCATTCGTTACCTCGCCGAGCACGACACGCTGACCGGCCTGGTCAACCGCAACACGCTGCAGAGCGAGCTCGCCGCCATGATCGAGACCGCGGATGCCGCGGCCGACCAGGTCGCGCTGCTGGTGATCGGGCTCGATGCCTTCCAGCGCATCAACGACACGCTTGGCCATGCCTACGGCGACAGTGTCTTGCGCGCGGCGGCCGACCGGCTCCGCACCGAGATCGGCGGCATGGGCCGCGTCGCCCGGCTCAGCGGCGACGAGTTCGCCGTCGCCATTCCCTGCTCGGCCGTCGGCGGCACCGTGGCCGAGCTCGCCGATCATCTGTCGCATTTGTTCGAGGCGCCGCTGGACGCGGGCACGCGCCAGCAGCGCGTCAAGGTCACCCTCGGCATCGCGGTGCATCCCGAGGGCGGGCACTCGGCAGACGAGCTGCTCAGCAATGCCCACCTTGCCCTCTGTCGCGCCAAGATGGACCGGCGGGGCAGCCACGTGCTGTTCGAGAGCGCCATCCGCCACGAGCTCGAGCAGAGATTGACGCTGGAGGCCGAGCTTGCGCTCGCCGTCGAGCGGAACGAATTCGAGCTGTTCTACCAGCCGCAAGTGGAGCTGTTGAGCGGCCGCGTGATCGGCGCCGAGGCGCTGATCCGCTGGCGCCACCCGACGCGCGGCCTCGTGCCTCCCGGTGATTTCATTCCGGTCGTCAACACCTCGCATCTGTCCGAGGCGGTCGCGACCTGGGTCATGGCGACCGCCTGCCGGCAGGCGCGGGAGTGGCAGCTCGCCGGCCACGACATCCGCGTCGGCGTCAACCTCTCGCCGTCCCAGTTCCAGTCCGGCGACCTCGCGGCCTTCGTCAGCAAGCTGCTCACGTCGACCGGCCTGTCGCCGCGCCTGCTCGAGCTCGAAGTCACCGAGGACATCCTGCTGCACGACGAACCCGGCGTGCTGCAGACGTTCAACCGGCTGCAGGCGCTCGGCGTCAGCCTGGTGTTCGACGATTTCGGCACCGGCTATGCGAGCCTGAGCTACCTGAAGAAATTCCCGCTCGACGGCCTGAAGATCGACCGCTCCTTCGTGCGCGACGTGCTGACCCAGGCCGACGACGCGGCCATCGTCGGCTCGACGGTCAGCCTGAGCAAGCAGCTCGGGCTGTCCGTGATCGCCGAGGGCATCGAGAACGCGGCGACGGCCGAGTTCCTGCTCCGGCTCGGCTGCGAGCAGGGCCAAGGCTATCACTTCGGCAAGCCGATGCCGGCGGCGGATTTCACGCAGCGGTTCCTGCAGGTGGACGACGAGATGCGCCAAGCCGGCGCGGCGTGAGGCTCAGGTCTCACGCTCGAAGCTAACGCAGGTCAACCGCTCTCTCCGCCGTCATTCCGGGGCCCGCGCAGCGCGAGCCCGGAATCCATCGCCACAGGCGGTCGTTGGTGACAACGGCGCGCTGTTGCACGGACCTTGCTCCCTCGCAGGCGATCGGGGTTATGGATTCCGGGCTCGCGCTGCGCGCGCCCCGGAATGACGAGAGAGTGCAGGTGCACCTCGGCTTCTCGCCTCAGCCCGCGCCTAACGCCCTCACCCTTTCTTCCCGCCCTTGGCTTCGCTCTCGAGCGCCTTGCGCACCGCCTTGAACTCCTCGCGCGAGCCGGCATCGACGCGCGGGAAGTGCAGATCCAGGCTTTCCAGCGCGGCGACGATGGTCGAGCCGATGACGACACGGGCGAACCATTTGTGGTCGGCCGGAACGACGTGCCACGGCGCGTAGGGCGTCGAGGTGTGACGCACGATGTCCTGATAGACCGCCTGGTAGCGATGCCACTTCGCGCGCTCGGTGATGTCGCCCATCGAGAACTTCCAGTTCTTCGCCGGCTCCTCCAGCCGGTCGAGGAAGCGCGCGCGCTGCTCCTCCTTGGAGATGTTGAGGAAGAACTTCAGGATCACGGTGCCGTTGCGCGACAAGTAACGCTCGAAGGCGCAGATGTCCTCGAAGCGCTCGCGCCAGATGTTCTTGGTGACCAGCCTCGGCGGCAGCTTCTCGGCCTTGAGGATCTCCGGATGCACCCGCGTGACCAGGCATTCCTCGTAGTAGGAACGGTTGAAGATGCCGATGCGGCCACGCTCGGGGAGCGCGATGGCGCTGCGCCACATGAAGTCGTGGTCCAGCTCCTTGGAGGTCGGCTGCTTGAACGAGGTGACCTCGCAGCCCTGCGGATTGACGCCCTCGAAGATGCTCTTGATCGCGCTGTCCTTGCCGGAGGCGTCCATGCCCTGCAGCAGCACCAGCACTGACCAGCGGTCCTGTGCATAGAGCCTTTCCTGAAAATCGGCGAGCCGCGTCCGATTCTGCTCGATGATCGCCTCGCCCTCCTCCTTGGCGAGGCCGCCCTTGACCTTTGTCTTGTGCGATTTGAGGTGAAACTTGTGCCCGCCATCGATCCGGAACGGCGAGATGAAACCATCGAGCTCATCGGCCAGCGTGCGCGGTTTCTTGCTCATGAGGACGGCTCTCCTGGGCTGAATTGCGTTTCGAGGAAGGCGGTCACGAAGCGCGGCATCGCCGCAGTCAGATCATTCCGGCTTCGAACCAGCCGTATCGAGCAGAGTTCCGGCTCGTCCTGAGCCGCGAGGTTGGCCTCGATGCGGCGCTGCAGAGCCTCGCCCATGTCAGAGGCGTCGAGCACGCGCATCAGCGCGATCGACGCGCCGGTCACGACACAGTCCCAATGCGCCGCGGCCTGATAGTCCGATGGCGCGAGTCCCGTCTCCTCCTCGACCTCGCGCGCGACGTTGGCGGCGAGATCGAGCACGCCGTCGCTGACGTCGGCGAGATCCGGCGTGCCGGCGGGAAAATACAGCCGGCCGGCATTGGCGGTATGCGCGCCCATCTCGCCGAGCACGAAGGCGCCGTCGGCGGCACGCAGCGCGCCCATGCCGAAGCCGTTGAAGGCGGTGCGATCCGGAAAGCCCCAGTCGCGCCACGCCAGCAGGCTGGCGAAATCGGTCTCGAAATAGCTCGCGGTGAACCGGCTATCCGCGAAGCGCGGGTTGCGCCCGAGCAGCACGCGGCCGTTCCACAGCCCCGGCCTGGCGCGCTGGCATTCGGCGAAATGCGCCGCGATGTCGTCGCGGCGCTGTTTCGCGAACGGCCAGTCCCACGGCTCGACCTTGAGGTCGAGCGTGGTGACGCGGTGGATGACGACGTCCGTCATCCGCTATTTCGCCCCCTTCGCCTGCTCAACGAACTTGTTGGTGAAGGTCTTGCTGACGTCGACATTGGCCTTGGCGACATCGGGCGAGCCGGTGCTGAACACGGCGAGCACGGCGTCGGCGCCCTTCGGATCCATCTTGCCGGTCTGCGAGTACATCGGGATGGTGTTCTTGAGCGCCGCGAGATACAGCGCCTTGTCCTTGCCGACGAGTTCCTCCGGCATCTTCGCCATGATTTCCTCCGGCGTGTGCGAATGGATCCAGCCCAGCGTCGCCACGATGGCGTTGGTCAGCGCCTGCGTCTCCTTGTCATGGCCGGCGATCCAGGCCGCGGTCGAATACAGCGCGCCGCCGGGATACTCGCCGCCGAACACCTCCAGCGTGTCGTGCTGGGTGCGGGTATCGCTGAGGATCTTGAGGTCCGGATGCTTGCCCTGCAGCACGGTGACCGAGGGATCGAGCATGACGGCCGCATCGATCTGGCCCTGCTCCATCGCGGCCACCGCGGTGGCGCCGAGACCGACGCCGATCACCGCGGTGCCCGACGGATCGAGGCCGTTCTTTTTCAGCATGTACTTCAGGAAGAAGTCGGTCGAGGAGCCCGGCGCGCTGACGCCGACCTTCTTGCCGGCGAGATCCTTGACCGAGCTGATCTCCTTGTTGTGCGACGGCGCCACCACCAGCACGAGACCGGGATAGCGGTCGTAGACGACGAAGGACTGCATCTCCTGCTTCTTGGCCGCGAGATTGACGCAGTGATCGAAATAGCCGGAGACGACGTCGGCGCTGCCGCCGAGCACGGCCTTCAGCGCATCCGAGCCGCCCTTGAGGTCGACCAGCTCGACCTCGAGCCCGGCCTTCTCGTATTCGCCGAGCTGCTTGGCCAGCACGGTCGGCAGATAGCACAGGCAGGCGCCGCCCCCGATTGCGATCGTGACCTTGGTGGCAGCGCTGGCGAGACCAGTGCTCAACGTCAGCGCCAGCAGCGCGCCGGTGACCCGGCCGATGATCTTGTTCATGCGTTTCCTCCGTTCATGTTGTCGATCAGGTTGGGCATGTCGGCGTAGATTGAGAAGGCCGCCCAAAACTCCGCTGTCGTCCCTGCGAAAGCAGGGACCCATACCGCGTGATGTTCCGGTTGGAAAAGACTGGTCGTCCCGCGTGCCACAAACGCCGCCCTGTGGTTATGGGTCCCCGCTTTCGCGGGGACGACAGCGGCGGGTGGCGCAGCAGCCCGGCCATCATCGGCCCTCGGCGGCGTCAGGCCGCCACACCAGCAGCCGCCGCTCCACAAGCGTGACGCAGATGTCGATCAGGATGACGAATGCCGACAGCACGAACATGCCGGCGAAGACGCCGGCGACGTCGAAGATGCCTTCGGCCTGCTGGATCAGATAGCCGAGGCCGGCCGCGGAGCCGAGATATTCGCCGACGACAGCGCCGACGACGGCGAAGCCGACCGACGTGTGCAGCGACGAGAACATCCACGACAGCGCCGACGGCCAATAGACGTGGCGCATAAGTTGCCGCTCGCTCATGCCGAGCATGCGGGCGTTGTCGCGCACCACGGTCGAGACCTCCTTCACGCCCTGATAGACGTTGAAGAACACGATGAAGAACACCAAGGTCACGCCGAGCGCGACCTTGGACCAGATGCCGAGCCCCAGCCACAGCGTGAAGATCGGCGCCAGCACCACGCGCGGCAGCGCATTGGCCATCTTGACGTAGGGATCGAACACGGCGGCGACCAGCGGCTTGCGCGCGAACCAGAAGCCGACCAGCACGCCGCCGAGCGAGCCGATCGCGAACGCCAGGATCGACTCCCACAAGGTGATCGCGAGATGCTTCCAGATGGCCCCAGTGGCGAACCATTTGATCACCTGCGCGAACACGTCGACCGGGTTCGAGAAGAAGAACGGCGGAAGCCAGATGCGCCCGAACACGGGCACGCTGGCGAGCAGTTGCCACAGCGCAATCGCGACGACCGCGACCAGCAATTGCAGCGCGAGCAGACCGAGACGCGACATTACGCTACTCCGCGCCCGTGGTGACAGAGACAAAGCGCGAGCCGCGCACGCCGCTCCGCTCCCTCCCCCCTTGTGGAGGAGGGAGTGCACTGTCCAAGTGGAAACAGCGAGGCTCTCATGATCGAACGAGTCACTGCTCCCATCACACCGCCTCCGCCTGCTTGTAGGTCTTCTCGACCTCCGCCTTCAGCGTCTGCCAGATCTCGCGGTGCAGCTCGTGGAACTCGTGCTTCATGCGCACCTCGAAGATGTCGCGCGGACGCGGCAGGGTCACGCGCCAGTCGCCGATGATGCGCGAGGCCGGGCCGGCCGACATGATGACGACGCGGTCGGCGAGCGCGATCGCCTCCTCGAGATCGTGGGTCACGAACAGCACCGCCTTGCGGTCGGCATTCCAGAGATCGAGCAGCAGATTGCCCATGATCTGCCGCGTCTGCGCGTCCAGTGGCCCGAACGGCTCGTCCATCAGGATGATGCGCGGATTGCGGATCAGCACCTGGGCGAGGCCCACGCGCTTGCGCTGGCCGCCCGACAGCATGTGCGGATAGCGGTTGCCGAATGCGCCGAGGCCGACCGAGGTCAGCCATTGCTGCGCCTTGGCGGCTGCATCCTTCGACGGCGTGCCCGCGACCTCGAGCCCGATCGCGACGTTCTCCAGCGCGGTCTTCCATGGGAACAGCGCGTCGGCCTGGAACAGGTAGCCGGCGTCGCGATTGAGGCCGGCCAGAGGCTGGCCGAAGATGCGCACATGGCCGGCGGCCGGCTTCAGCAGTCCCGCCGCCACGTTGAGAAGGGTGGATTTGCCGCAACCGGTCGGCCCGACGATGGCGACGAACTCGCCATCGGCGACGCTGAGATCCGCCGTCTCGACGGCGGTGTAGGTGCGTCCGCCGGCGAGACGGAATGCCACCGTCGTTCGCTCCAGCGCGACCGCGGCGGCCGTGGGCATCGTCACGTCCAAGTTCCTCCCCCGAGAATGGCCGGGACGGCTTAGCCGCTTGCGCGGCGAAGTTCAACGCGGCGGCCGGACGTGCTAGGTCGTCTGACTGAGCCCAAGGCCAACCTTAAGGCCAACCCTAAGGCCAACATTCCGCAAGGCCGCATGCCGCGCACGCCGTTCATCGTCTACACCAACGTCCGCAAGAGTTTCCCCGGCCCGGCAGGCGCCGTGACCGCGGTCGACGGCGTCTCGCTGGAGATCGCCGAGGGTGAGTTCCTGGCGATCGTGGGCGGCTCCGGCTCGGGCAAGACCACATTGCTGCGGCTCACCAACCGCCTGATCGAGCTGGACGGCGGCGCGATCCGGATTGCTGGCGACGATATCGCCGGCCTCGATCCTGTCAGCCTGCGTCGCCGGGTTGGCACCGTGTTCCAGAACGGGGCGCTGTTTCCGCACATGACGGTTGCCGCCAATATCGGCATCACCCCCAGGCTGCTGGGTACGCCCGCGAACGAGATCGCCGCCCGTGTCGACGAGCTGCTCGACCTCGTGCGGCTCGACCGCAAGGCGCATCGCGACCGGCTGCCGCACGAGCTCTCGGGCGGCCAGCGCCAGCGCGTCGGCGTCGCCCGCGCGCTCGCGGCGCGGCCGAAGATCGTGCTGATGGACGAGCCGTTCGGCGCGCTCGATCCGCTGACGCGTGATGCGCTCGGCAGCGACTACCGCGCCCTGCATGAGCAGTTCGCGCTGACCACGATCATGATCACGCACGACATCACCGAGGCGCTGCTGCTCGCCGATCGCATCGCGGTGATGCGCGGCGGACGCCTGATCGAGATCGGCACGCCGGCCGAGCTCGCGGCCAGCCGCGATCCCTACGTGACGGAGCTGATGACGACGCCGCGCCGGCAGGCGGCGCGGCTGGCCGCGCTGCTGCCCGAAAGCGGCACAGCATGAGCGCACTGTCCGATCCACGCTTCACCGAGGCGCTGTCGCATCTCACGGATTATCTCGGCAGCCATCTGCGCGTGAGCCTCGCCGCGCTGGCGCTCGGCCTTGCCGTGAGCTTTCCGCTGGCGCTGCTCGCGCGCAATCGCCCTGCCCTGCGCAATCTGCTGCTCGGCGTCGCCAGCGTGGTGCAGACGGTGCCGGGACTGGCGCTGCTGGCGCTGTTCTATCCGCTGCTCCTGGCGCTGACGGCACTCACCTTGCGCTGGTTCGGGCTCTCGTTCTCGGCCTTCGGCTTCCTGCCGGCCATGCTGGCGCTGGCGCTGTATTCGATGCTGCCGGTGCTGCGCAATACCATCACCGGGCTGAACGGCGTCGACGCAAGCCTGATCGAGGCCGCCAAAGGCGTCGGGATGACCGAGCGCCAGGCGCTGACGATGGTGGAGCTGCCGCTGGCGCTGCCGGTGATCATGGCCGGCATCCGCACCGCTGCGGTGTGGGTGATCGGCACCGCGACCTTGTCGACGCCGATCGGCCAGACCTCGCTCGGCAACTACATCTTTGCAGGTTTGCAGACCCAGAACTGGGTGCTGGTCGTGTTCGGCTGCATTGCCGCCGCCGTGCTGGCGCTTGCCATCGATCAGTTGCTGGCGCTGATCGAGGATGGCCTGCGCAGGCGCAGCCGCGCCCGTGTCGGGCTTGGCACCGCAACCATCGCGCTCATGGTCGGCGCGAGTCTCCTGCCCTCGCTGGCCGGCGGCTCGGCACGCTACGTGATCGGCGCCAAGACGTTTACCGAGCAATATGTGCTGTCGGCCTTGATCAGCGAGCGGCTGCAGGCAGCCGGTCTCTCGGCGACGACACGCGCCGGGCTTGGCTCCAGCGTGATCTATGAGGCACTGAAGAACGGCGACATCGACGCCTACGTCGATTACTCCGGCACGCTGTGGACCAACCAGTTTCGCCACAAGGAGCAGTTGCCGCGCGCCGCGCTGCTCGATGCACTGAAGCAGGATCTCGCCAAGGACAAGGTCACCCTTCTCGGCGAGCTCGGCTTCGAGAATGCCTACGCGCTGGTGATGCCGCGCAAGACGGCCGAGGCGCTCGGCATAAGCTCGATCGCCGACCTCGCGCGCCACGCCAGCGACATGTCGATCGCCGGCGACTACGAGTTCTTCTCGCGCCCGGAATGGGCGGCCCTGCGCGACGCCCATGGCCTCGCCTTCCGCGCCCAGCGCCAGATGCAGCCCGACTTCATGTATGCCGCGGCCGCCTCCGGCGAGGTCGACGTCATCGCCGGCTACACCAGCGACGGCCTGATCGCGAAATATGATCTCGTCGTGCTCGACGATCCCAAGCAGGCGATCCCGCCTTACGACGCGATCCTGCTGCTGTCGCCGAAGCGTGCCGAGGACCGCGCGTTGCAGGATGCGTTACGACCGCTGCTCGGCCGCATCGACATCGCGACCATGCAGCAGGCCAATCTGCGCGCCTCCGGCAGTGACGCGGAGTCCTCGCCGCCGGCGGTGGCGCGCTGGCTGTGGAGCAAGATGTCGAAGTAAGCCCTGCCTTTGCGGTACGTCATTGCGAGGCGCGTAGCGCCGAAGCAATCAAGAGTCCCTGCGGAGCCCTGGATTGCTTCGCTTCGCTCGCAATGGCGGCGGTGGTTGGCGCAACGACCGCCGCACCAATCAGCTGGGCACGCTTACATCCCCGGCTCGATCGGCTTCTCCACCGCGCCGCCATTGTCGGCCCAGTCCTTGAAGCCGCCCACGTTGAACACCTTGTCGTAGCCGAGGTCTTTCAGCGCCTTGCCCGCCAGCGCGGCGCGGCCACCGGAGGCGCAATACAGGATCACGGTCTTGTCCTTGCTGAAAATCTTGTCGTGATAGGGCGAGTCCGGATCAGCGCGGAATTCGAGCATGCCGCGCGAGACGTGGTGGGCGCCTTCGATCTTGCCGGTCTTCTCGATCTCCGGCGCATCGCGCACGTCGAGGACGAGCGTGTTGCCCTTGGCGATCATCGCCTGCGCCTCAGCCGGCGCGATCTTGAGGACCACCGCGTTGGCGGCGGCCATCAGTTCCTTGACGGATGTAGACATGTCGAACCTCTCGCTTACACGGAGCGCACGGGGTAGCCCAACGCGGCCGTCCCGACAATCCTCCCATGGAATGACGGATCGATCGCAATCCCGTGAAGCCACCGACCCGTCGCGGGCGGTGAGAGTCTAGAGCCCCCGGATCAGCTCGGCGTCGATCAGCATGCGGTTGAACCGGCGCGCCTCGGCGCCGTCGCCGCAGGCGTAGAACACGCCCTTGCAGCGGAGCATGATGTCCTTCTGCTCGGCGAAGGACGGATCGAGCGGAATGCCGGCCGCCTCCAAGGTGACCAGCGGCAGATAGGCGGCGTCGATCCGGTCCATCACGACCGCGCTCTGGCGCGGCTCGAAGTTGACGGCATCGACGGCGTAATAGGTCTGATAATAGCGCGGATCGTAGCTTTCGAGCTTCTCGCCGATGCCGGCCTCGTCGAGCTTGGGATCGAGAATGTGCGGCGAGAATTCCGGCTGGTGATCGCCATAGCGCACGATCAGGAACGGCTGGTCGCCGAAGCGCTTCTTCAGGCTGGCGAGGAAGCGCTGATAGTCCGTCGCGCTCATCGCCTGGCGGCGCAGATACTCATCGATCGAAGGCAGATTGCCCGGCGCTCGCCAGGACGGCGTCAGGTCGGGCCGGAACGTCGTCTCCCACGGGAAATGGTTGGCGGCGAGATAGACGAACATGAACAGCGGCTTTCCGCGCGGCCGGTGCTGCATCAGATCGAGCGCGGCATCGTAGAAGAAGCCGTCGGGCTCGACGCCCTTGGCGCCGAGATCGCGCGCGTCGAGGAAGCGGTCGACGCCGACCGTGGTCTGGAAGCTGCGCGCGCTCATGAAGGCGCCCTGCGCGGGATAGAGCGACACCGTGTCGTAGCCGCAATTGCGCAGCGCCAGCGGCAGGCCGCGCTCGACCCGGCCGGACGCGATCCGGGTCACGAAATAGGCGAAGCGGCCGAACGAGCGCGACGACAGGCCGGCGAGCACGTTGTACTCGGTGAACCAGCTCGGTCCGCCATTGCTCTCGGCCATGAACTGCCGCGCCTTGCCGTCGAACGACTTGAAATGGCTGCCATAGCCCGCTGGTACCTTGATGCCTGGCGCCGAGCGGATGTCGAAGCTGGATTCGTCGTGGATCAGCACGATGTTCGGCCGGCGCGCGGCCGGATGACAGGAATCCGGGACGAAGGCAGCCAGACTTCGATCAGCCGTGCCGTCGGATTCCATGAAGCCGTTGGCGAGGAAGTCCGACACCGCCGTGACGCCGGAGCGGGCGAATTTCGACAGATAGCCGTCGTCATAATAGCCGCGCCAGGCCTCGTCGCGCCAGTTGAGCGAATACAGCGTGAGCGCCGCGAGGCAGGCGAGCTTGCCGGCCAGCGCCGGCAGCCGCGCGATCCGGAACGGATCCGCCCACCACAGCAGCCCCATCAGCGGCAGCACGACGGCGGCCGCCACCAGCACCGACAGCTTCAGGTTCGGGAAGATCGTGAACAGGAACGCCGCGCTGTCGTGGTCGATCAGCATCACGTCGACGAAGTTCGCCGTCATCTGGACCACGGCGTGCTTGAGCTGCGACAGCAGCACCAGCACCACGACCATGGTCAGCGCCAACGCGCCGGACACCGCGGGCCGCCGCAGCAGCACCAGCCAGAAGCAGTTCAGGATGCCCCAGGCCAGCACGAAGCCGAGCCGCGAGCCGAAATCGGTCTCGGTGTGCAGCATCAGGGCCAGCGCCGCGACATGCGGCGCGGCGACGGCGGACAGCCGGACCGCCGCGGAGCGCGTTGCGCTCGCCGCGGCGAGCGTGGTGATCGGTTGGTCGTTCGGGGTCAGTGACATCAGGCGATCGAAAGCAGGCGCCCTTCGTCGGCGCATGCCGACAGATCAAGGAAGGCTATCCTGTCATCCGACCGTAATGAAATCGTCACAAATCACAACAGCCCGGATTTGCACGGAGGGCGACGTGTCGTCTCGCGCCGCGACGAGAGGTGGCATCACTGCCGTCCTCGCGTACCGATCCTCGCCCTTTTTCAATTCTGGGGGCCGGTCTCGAGCAGCCGCTCGCGCACCAGACGCACCGCGCCGCGGCTCCAGGAATAATTGGCGCCGAGGCGCAATCCGCTGTCACCGGCGACGACGAGCGTCCCACTGTCGGCCTGGCGGACACGAAAGCCGATGATGTATTCGGTGCGGCCGATCCGTCTCACGATGCCGAGCAGCGATTGCTGGGCGCCGAGCGCGCGGGCCGCCCGCGCCTCGCAATCGTCGCACTCACGCACCGGCTGCCCCGGCTTGATCTCGCCGGCCGCGTCCACCAGGCGATAGCGCCCGGACTGCGCCAGCAGCTGCCGCACCGCGTCGGTCGCCTCCCGCAGCCCCTTCTGGTCGGATTCGGTCTCGCCGAGCGCGGCGCCCGCGCTGGTGTCGTCGAGCTCGAACGGCAGCAGCGCCAGCCGGATCGGCTCCGGCGGCGCCAGTGCGTCACGGACCTGGCGCGAGACGAACATCTCGGCGCGCTGCCAGGCCTCGTCACTGTCGCCGCGGAAGGTGAAGATCTTGTCGAACAGAACCCGATGGGAGGTGACGTCGATGGCCGATGCGCGCGTCCACTGCACCAGGGTGGAGAGCTTCTGGACTCCGCCGGTGATCACGACGGTGGCGCCGGCCGCGGCCGCCATCTGCAGCCGGGCCTCCGGGGACGCATCGGTCGGGCAGGACGGTGCGCAGGACGGGCTGACCGGCCGCAGCCGCGCGTCGGCGGCGACGTCGCGGCGGAGCGCGGCGATGAATGCATCCAGCCGCCGCTGATGCGCGGCGGTCTGATCGACCGGCTCGCCGGACGTGTCGAGATAGCTGAAATCGTCGACCAGCACGGCCGGGACATCGCCGGAGGCGGCGCGGACCGGGCCGGCCGCGAAAGCAAGCGCGAGAACGAGACAACGGACGACGCGACGGTTCGACATGGGATCCCCCTGCAACGATGTCTTGCGGTCGGAAGCTAGACGCCGCCGTGCCATCGCCGCAGCGGCCACGGTCCCGGCGCGGCACGGGAAAAATTCACGACCGCACCGTCCACCGGGCCGCGGCGCTTTTGGCCCGGACGGTTCTGCCGTTAAATGCCGGCCGGCTGGGCTGTCATGGACACACCGAAGATGTGGACCCGCTACGACCTCAAATACCGCCTGACCCTGCGCATCTCGGTGGTCTCGGCGCTGTGCTTCGCGGCGATCTGCGCCTATGTGCTGTTCGACATCGACCGCTCGGTGCATGTGCGCAATGAGCGGATCGCCGAGATCACGGCCCGGACGCTGCAATTGCAGCAAAGCAAGATGCATTGGGTCGCCAGTCCGCCGGCCGGCTTTCCCGACCTCGATGCGGTCGCGGCGGCGGCGATGCGACCGGGCCTGTGCATCGCCTATCGCGGCGTCGACGGCGTGATCGTGCAGCGCATCTGCGGCGGCGCCGAGGCGCAGGCGGACGATCCGCCCCGCGCCTTCGCGATGCTGTATCGGCGGCTGTTCGATCCGGGCCGCGAAGCGGCACGGCCGGTCAGGTTTCGCGACGAAACGACGGGCGATGCCGTCGTCTGGATCGACGCCGGCGTCATGACCGCGGACGCCTGGCGCGAGCTCAGCCGGCTGCTGCCGGTGCTCGGGACGGCGCTGGTGCTGCTGTGCGCGCTGGCCTACGCCGCGCTGGCCCGCGCGCTGCGCCCCACCCGGCTGATCCGCGCCGGGCTGGAGCGGATCGCCGCCAACGATCTGTCGGCGCGGCTGCCGCCGTTCGACCTCGCCGAGCTCTCGGCGATCCGCGCTGCCTTCAACCAGCTCGCCGAGGGGCTGGAGACGGCGCTGGCCCAGCGCGGCGAATTGACCCGGCGCCTGATCGCCTTGGAGGACGACGAGCGCCGCCACCTGGCGCGCGAGCTGCATGACGAATTCGGCCAGTCGCTGGCGGCGATCCGGGCGCTCGCGGCATCGATCCGTCACAGCGCGGCGCAGGATTGCCCCGCTCTGGTCGGCGAATGCGACGGCATCGCGCGCACCGCGAGCGACATGATGGAGCAATTGCGCGGCGCGCTGATGCGGCTGCGCCCGCCTGATGTCGACGAGCTCGGCCTCGCCGGCAGCCTGGAGGGCCTCGTCGCCGGCTGGAACAGGCGCCAGCACGGCCGCACCGTTTTCGAGATCAGCCTGTCGGGCGACGTCGACCGACTGCCGGGCATCATCGCCACCAACATCTACCGCATCGCGCAGGAGGCGCTCACTAATGCCGTCAAGCACGCCGGAGCGACGCGCGTGCGGTTGCAGTTGACGCTTCAGGACGGGCCGGTCAGCGCGACCGTGCTCACGGTCGAAGACGACGGTCTTGCCGGCGAAGCTCCCGACAAGCCGGGCCTGGGCCTGCTCGGCATGGGCGAGCGCGTCGCCTCCATGGGGGGCCAGATGAGCTTCGCCGCCACCTCCGGCGGCGCGCGCCTCCACGTCGAGATTCCGGTCCCGGCCCTCTCGCCTGCGCCGACCCAGCCGGAAACGGCATGTGCGGCATGACGACGCCCGCCGGCACCATCCTGCTGGTCGACGACCATGCCGTGGTCCGCGAGGGCTACAGGTCGATGCTGCAGAAGCAGCCGGGGCTGCGCGTGGTAGCCGAAGCCGCCGATGGCGCCGAAGCCTACCGGCTGTTCAAGGAGGTCAGGCCCGATCTCGTCATCATGGACCTGACCATGCCGGGCGTCGGCGGCATCGAGGGCATCCGCCGCATCCGGCAATGGGATCGCGGCGCGCGCATCCTCGTCTTCACCATGCATGAGAATGCCGGCTTCGCGGTGCAGGCGATCCGCGCCGGCGCCCGCGGCTATGTCACCAAGAGCAGCCCGCCGGAGACGCTCGTGCGCGCCGTCATGGACGTGCTCGCAGGCCGCATCGCGATCAGCCCCGACATCGATCACGAGCTCGCGCTCAGCCGCCTCGCCGGCGAGCGCGCGGCCGCCGACGTCCTGTCCGCGCGCGAGTTCGAGGTGATGCAGATGCTGCTCGCCGAACGCACCACCGACGAGATCGCGTCAGCGTTGCATCTCAGCCCGAAGACGGTCGCCAACCTGCACTCGCTGATCAAGGACAAGCTCGGCGTGGCCAGCGACATCGAGCTGGTGCGGCTGGCGCTGCGGCAGGGCCTGCTGACCTGAGCCCGCAGGGCTTACATCCCCGCAAGGATTGTCAGGAGTCGCCAGCGTTGCCCTGCGGCGTCGCTGCCGCTTCCGGCGCCGTGACCGGATCGTCGATCAGGTGAAACGCGCGCCCGAGCCGGCGCTGCACGCTCATCACGGCGCGGTCGACGTCGCTGATCAGGCTGTCGCCGAGAACGACGTGCGGGATCTCCCAGTTGCGGCCGCTGCGCACGTCGAGCGCATGAACGGCCGGCACACGTGCCGTCTCGCAGCCCGGCTGCGCGCGAAGTTCCTCCTCGACCAGGCGGGTCAGCTCCGCCTGGGTCTTGCCGATGGTCGTCATCGCCGGCATCAGGGCCTGATCGCGGGCATCAGGCCGAGCCGCTTGGCGATGATGCGATCGACGGTCCGTTTCGGAAGCACCCGCACGATCCATTGCCTCATGGCATCGGGCGCGATCTCGTAGCGCACCTTGGGCGCCGGCAAGGTCAAGGCGTCGGCCACCCGCGCGGCGATGGTCTCGGCCGGCAGCCCGGACTGGCCGAGATGCAGCATGAAGGCGCGGATCTTCTGCAGCGCCGGGAAGAACGGCGAGGCCTGATACGGCGACAGGTCGACTTCGTCGGCCTTGGCCCAGATCGGCGTCTTCACCGCGCCCGGCGCGATGACGATGACGTCGATCCCGAACAGCATCAGCTCACGGCGCAGGCTCTCGGACAGCCCTTCGATCGCATGCTTGGAGGTCGAATAGGGCGCCATCAGCGGGTTGCCGTTGCGGCCCGCGACTGAGCCGATCATCACGATCCGGCCGCGCTCTCCCGTCATGGCTGGATCGGCCCCGAGCAGCGGCGCGAACGCCTGGGTCGCGATGACCGGGCCGATGACGTTGACCTCCATCTGATGGCGGAACTGCGCGATCGGCAGCTCCGTCACGGGACCGGCGACGGCGATGCCGGCATTGTTGACGAGACCGGCGAGCGTCTCGCCCTTGAGCGCCGCTCGCACCTCGCCGGCGGCCGCCTTCACCGCCGCCTCGTCGGTCACGTCGAACAGCAGCGGCATGAAGTTGGCGCCGAGCTCGCCGCGCAGACGGTCTGCGTCGGCCTGCTTGCGAACGCTGCCGAACACGCGAAAGCCGCGCGCGAGCAGGAGCTTCGAACAGGCGAACCCGATGCCGGTGGATGCGCCGGTGATGACGACGGATTTCATGGTGACCTCAACGATTTGCGCGGCGATTATCGCACGAGATGCGGCAGGATGCTGGCGCTGATTTTTCGCGCGAGGTCATCGCCCGCCGAGCCTGTCCCGGAACATCGGGTGACGCCACGCATCGCACGGCGCGTCGGCAAAATGGCCGCGGCAAGAATGGGATTTAAGTTTCAAGGCTTGGGAGGATGACAGCTGACGTGAGATCGAGGGCAGCGAGCAAATTGGATGAAGGAAGGTTTGTGACCTTATGGGATCATTAACCTTTCCGCTTCGCTGGCCTGTCGTCGCCGCGTCTGCGGGGAGGTCTTCGCACCTCGTTCCATCGCCTGTCCGGCGAATCTCCGGAAGACCGGGCTCCAGCCCGTCATCCCCCTATATGTATCGCCTTAATTTTCCGTATCCGTGTTTCTCCGGAGTACTACGCCTTCGGCCCCTAACGCATTGTTATCGCCCGTGCCGAAAACTGCTCAGGCCGAAAGCCTTGCAGCGGATCACAATCGCGTTGCTGTCGCTCCGGCAATCCGGGACAAACGAGCGCGATCGTGTCACAGCCAGAACAGCTTCCGCCTTCAGAAGACTCCATCATCACCGAACTCGAAGAGGCCGTCCGCAGCGGCACCTCGGCGAAGCGCGTCAACACGCTGCGCCAAGTCACCAACCTGTTCCTGCATGACGGCGAACGCCTCAGCGAGGACCAGATCAAGGTATTCGACAACGTGCTGTGCATGCTGGTCTCGCGGGTCGAGACCCGCGCGCGGGCCGAGCTCAGCAAGCATCTCGCGCCGGTCGACTACGCGCCCGTCGAATTGATCCAGCAGCTCGCCCGCGACGACGAGATCTCGGTGGCCGAGAACGTGCTGATGCACTCGAGCCGGCTCACCGAGCATACGCTGGTGGAGGTCGCGGCGACCAAGGGCCAGGATCACCTGATGGCGATCTCCAGCCGTCCGCATCTGACCGAGGCGGTGACCGACATCATCGTCGACCGCGGCGAGCGCCGGGTGATCCGCAAGCTCGCCAACAACCAGACCGCGCGCTTCTCCGAGTCCGGCTATTCCGGGATGATGGCGCATGCCGAGGACGACGACGAATTGTCCGAGATCATCGGGCTGCGCGTCGACCTGCCCACCAAGCACCTGCGCGACCTCCTGCGCCGCGCGACCGAAGCCGTGCGCGCCAGGCTGATGGCCTCGGCGCCGCCGGCGTTGCAACAGGAGATCAAGAAGATCCTCAAGGCGATCGCCGACGTTGCGCGCAGCGACGGCGGCCTGGTCGGGCGCGACTTCACGCTTGCCGAAGAGGCCGTCAAGCGCATGAAGGGGCTGAACGAGCTCAACGATGCCGCCATCGCCTTTTTCGCCGAGACCCGCCGCTTCGGCGAGGTTTCCGCCGCACTCGGCCTGCTCAACAACGTCCCGACCGAGATGATGGCCAAGGTGCTCGAAGGCCCGCGCACCGACATCGTGCTGATCCCTTGCCGTGCCGCCGGGCTGGCCTGGTCGGTGGTGGCGAAAATCCTGACCCACCGGCCGATCAAGCACGCCATCGACAGCGACACGCTCAAGCTCGCGGAACGCGACTACGGCCGCCTGTCGCTCGACACCGCCCAGCGCACGCTGCGATTCTGGATGGTGCACAACAAGGTCGAGAAGTGAGCGGGTGCTCACAAGACGCAATCCTCATCAGCAACGACTCGCGCTCCGCTGTCGTCCCTGCGAACGCAGGGACCCATACCGCGTGATGTGAATTGGCGGAAAATGTCTTGTCGTCGTCCTTCGCCACACGACCGCCGGTGGCTATGGGTCCCTGCGTTCGCAGGGACGACGGCTATGGTTGTCGCAGGCGGCCGGGCATCACCAAGCCGACCGGCCAGCGTTATCGCCAGGAGATCGCCGGGCGCCGGATTGACTTTGGTGCGCCCGCACTCCTACGGTGATCGCGACGGTGCCCCTCGACCGGGGCTCAAAAGGGAATGCGGTGCCGGATGCGTCTCGCAAGGGACGTGACCGAAGGCCGCAGCTGCCCCCGCAACTGTAAGCGGCGAATCTCGCGTCAAAGGCCACTGGGAAATCTCGGTCCCGGGAAGGCGACGTGGAGGTGACGACCCGCGAGCCAGGAGACCTGCCGTCAGCCGTGGTCACACGCGAGGATGCCGGTCGGGGCGTTATTGGCATCGTTTTCAGGCAGGCCTGCAAAGGGCTGCATGAGACCTCGTTCGCGGTGACGTGCCACTGACGTCATGCCGAGGTCCCTCGTGTCTCCCGTTCCCCATGCCAGGCGCAGTCGCGCCCTTCTGTCGTCGTTCTGCGTCCTCTCGTCATTCGCCCTGCTCGGCCCCTCGCCCACAGCAGCGCAGCAATCCGCCTCCCCCGACCTTCTGCCCCCGGTTGAGGTCGACCCGCCGCGCGAGCCGATCGCTCAGAAACCAGCCATCCCCCGCAGAACCGGCAACGCCGCGCATCAGCAGGTGCCGGCGGCAAAGCCGGCCGCGCCAGCCGGAACCCCTGTCGCCGTCAGCCCGACCGGCGTCGTCACGCCAGTGGCCCACGTCGCGAATGCGATCACCGTGATGACCGACAAGGACATCGCCGGGCAGCAGGCCCGCACGGTGCCGGACATCCTGAGCACGATCCCCGGATTGAACGTGGTGCAGGCCGGCGGCCCGGGCGGCCAGACCAACGTCTTCATGCGCGGCACCAACGCCAATCACACCAAGCTCTTCATCGACGGCATCGACGTCGGCGATGTCACCAACGGCAATGGCGCGTTCGATTTCGCGCATCTGCTCGCCGCCGACATCCAGCAGTTCGAGGTGCTGCGCGGGCCGCAGAGCGGGCTCTACGGCTCGGATGCGATCGGCGGGGTGATCTCGGTGATCACGCGCAAGGGCGAGGGCCCGGCGCGCGCGACCGCCTCGGTCGAGAGCGGCTCGTTCAAGACCTTCAACCAGTCAGCCGGCGTCAGCGGCTCACAAAACAATATCAACTACGCGATCAATGTCGCGCATCTGCACGCCGGCGACGTTCCGGTGACCCCGTGGCAGCTGCTGCCTGCGGGGCAGAAGGCCATCGGCAATGCCTACGACAACGTCACCGCCTCGGCCAAGCTGGGCGTCGACCTCAACGAGGCCTGGACGCTGAACTCGGTGATTCGATACACCGACGCGACGCTGCTGTTCACCGGCGACAGCGGCTTTCCGAGCTTTCCCGACGCTATCAGGAGCAACCACACCGTCCACCAGCTTGCGACACGCCAGGAAGCCGTGTGGTCGCTGCTCGGCGGCCGCATCCGGAACTACTTCGGCGTCAACTATGTGAACGACCGGTCGTCCGACCTGACGGCTGGCAACCCGGTGGCGGCGGTCGCGACCGGCGAGCGCATCAAGTATGACTGGCACGCGGTGACCGAGCTGGCGCCGCATAACAATCTCGTCGTCGGCCTGGAGCCGCAGACCGAGCGGCTGAAGACCGCCGACCTCTCGGCCGAGAATGGCAACAAGGCCGGCTTCGTCGAGCTGCAGACCGAGTTCGTGAAGCGCTGGTTCGTGGTGGCGAGCCTGCGCAACGACGTCAACGACCAGTTCGGCGACCATGGCACCTACCGGATCGCGCCGGCGGTGATCCTGCCGGTGACCGAGACCAAGCTGAAGGCGAGCTACGGCACCGGCTTCAAGGCACCGACCCTGAGCCAGTTGCACCAGGATTTTCCGGCGTTCAACTTCTTCGCCAATCCCAACCTCCGGCCGGAGCAGAGCACCGGCTACGACGCCGGCTTCGAGCAGCCGCTGTTCGACGATCGTCTCCGCTTCGGCGCGACCTACTTCCACAACAGCATCACCGACTTGATCAATTTCAACGCGACCTTCACCTCCTACGCCAATGTCGGCCTCGCCACCACCGAAGGCACCGAGAGCTTCGTGACCGCTGATCTCACCGACCGGATCTCGCTGCGTGCGGACTACACGTTCACCCGCGCGGTCGATGCGGCCACCGGCCTGCAGCTGTTGCGGCGGCCGAAGGAGAAATGGAGCGCCACCGCGACATGGGCGCCGATCGATGCGCTGACGCTGTCAGCGACGCTGCTGCACATCGGCGACTGGCTCGACGTCAGCCGCGACGGCATGACCACCGGCCTCGTCGCGCCCGGCTATACGGTCGTCAACCTGCGCAGCGACTACGCGCTGTCCGATCAGGTCAAGCTGTTCGGCCGGATCGACAACCTCTTCAACCATCACTACCAGAACCCGACCGGATTCCTCGCGCCGGGCTTCGGCGTGTTCGGCGGCATCCGGGTGGCGAGCTTCGGCGTGCAGTGACGCCGCCGACCAACCTCCCGGCGGCTGACAGAAGCTGCCGAAATGGACTACAATCGCAACAGAAGGAGATGTTCCATGACTCTCGACGTCCTCGCCCGGTCTGGTACCGAGGCTCGCCTCGCGCCCGTTCCGCAACGGCATGCCGCTGCGTTCTGCTTCGCGCTGCTGACAGGGGCCTGCGCGCTGGCGAGCTTCGTGTTCGCCTGCGCGACGCCGTTTGCGGCCTTCGCCGTGATCGCCGCCGCCATGCTGCCGCTGCGCGCGGCGCTGCCGGTGATGCTCGGCGCCTGGCTGGTCAACCAGGGCATCGGCTTCGGCGCGCTGCACTATCCGGTCGATGCCAACACGCTGGCCTGGGGCGCCATGATCGGCGTGGCGGCGCTCAGCGCCACCGTTGTGGCCCGCATGGCCCTGGCGACCTTGCGCACAGCACCAGCGACGGTCGCGCTTGCCGTCGCGCTCCCCAGTGCCTACGCCGCCTATGAGCTGGTGCTGCTGGCCGCCACGCCCGCACTCGGCGGCGCCGCGAGCTTCGCGCTCCCGATCGTCGCCCGCCTCGGCCTGACCAGCGCCGCCTGGCTGGTCGGCCTCGTCGCCATCAGCGAGATCGTCCGCCTGCTGACGCCGGTGGCGTCGCGCCGCGCGGCGTCCTGAACGCGCCGGCGGACCTTCAACGACCCCAAACAAAAACGGCGGGCCTCTGCCCGCCGTTTTCATTTCTCGGTTTCGCCGCAAGACCTCAGTTCTTCGACTTGTCGACCAGCGCGCCCTTCTTGATCCAGGGCATCATGTCGCGCAGGCGGGCGCCGACTTCCTCGATCGGGTGCTGGGCAAGCTTGGCGCGGGTCGCCTTGAACGAGGTCTGGTTGACCTTGTTCTCCAGCATCCAGTCGCGCGCGAAGCGGCCTGACTGGATGTCGTCGAGCACGCGCTTCATCTCGGCCTTGGTTTCCGGCGTGATGATGCGCGGCCCGGTGACGTACTCGCCGTATTCGGCGGTGTTGGAGATCGAGTAGTTCATGTTGGCGATGCCGCCTTCATAGATCAGGTCGACGATCAGCTTGACCTCGTGCAGGCACTCGAAATAGGCCATCTCCGGCGCGTAGCCGGCCTCGGTCAGCGTCTCGTAGCCGGCCTTGATCAGCTCGACCAGGCCGCCGCACAGCACCGCCTGTTCGCCGAACAGGTCGGTCTCGCACTCTTCCTTGAACGTGGTCTCGATGATGCCGGCGCGGCCGCCGCCGATCGCCGAGGCGTAGGACAGGCCGAGGTCATGGGCATTGCCCGAGGAGTCCTTGGCGATCGCGATCAGGCAGGGCACGCCGCCGCCGCGCTGGTACTCCGAGCGGACGGTATGGCCGGGGCCCTTCGGCGCGATCATCAGCACGTCGAGATCGGCGCGCGGATCGAGCAGGTTGAAGTGGACGTTGAGGCCGTGCGCGAACACCAGCGCGGCGCCCTGCTTCATGTTGTCGTGCAGGTGCTCGCGGTAGATGTCGCCCTGCAGCTCGTCCGGGGTCAGCATCATCACGAGGTCGGCCCACTTCGCGGCCTCGGCGACTTCCATCACCTTGAAGCCGGCGCCTTCGGCCTTCTTGGCGGAGGCCGAGCCCTTGCGCAGCGCGATCGCGACGTCCTTGACGCCGGAATCCTTCAGGTTGAGCGCGTGGGCGTGGCCCTGGCTGCCATAGCCGACGATGACGACCTTCTTGCCCTTGATCAGGTTCAGATCGGCGTCGCGATCGTAGTAGACACGCATTGTCGTTTCCTCTTTGAGATGGCCGGAATTGGCTGGAAAGTCAGACGCTTGGGTGAGGCACGGGCGGCTGCGCCCGGACGAAATCCGGCCCGTGTCTAGAGCATTTTGGCCCTGCTTGGAAACCCCGATCTCGCATGGCGGCAGTCTCCCTCATGCGTCCATGAACACGGGATAGAGCGAGGCCAGGAGCAGCACCGCCATCAGGATGTTGAAGGCGCGGACCGCGCGCTCGGAGCTGAGCAGCGGCCGCAGCGCGGTGCCGAATAAGGTCCAGGTGATGGTCGAGGCGACCGCCATCACGAAGCTGATCGCGACCTGCAGCGCCACGTTGGCCGGAAAGCTGGCGATCGCGGCATAGGCGGTGATGGTGCTGATCACCATCACCCAGCCCTTGGCGTTGACCCATTGGAACAGCGCCGCGCCCCAGAACGACATCGGGCCGCGCGGCTTGGCGTCGTCAGGCTCGGCCGATCCTGACAAGGCGATGGCGACCGCGAGGTAGATCAGATAGGCCGCGCCGAGGTATTTCAGCACGTCCTGCAGCAGGGGATAGCGGATGAACACCGTCGCGAGGCCGAAGCCGACCGCGCCGACCATGAAGGCGAAGCCGAAGCTGACGCCCATCATGTGCGGCACCGTGCGGCGGAAGCCATGGGTCACGCCCGACGACAGCAGCATGATGTTGTTCGGCCCGGGCGTGAACGCCATCACGAAGGCGAAGGTGACAAAGGCGATGAGGAGCTGCTGGGACATCTAATGAGCTCCTGCCACACGACGACTTTTCAACCTCCCCTGGAGGGGGAGGGTCGCCCCACATCGTGCGAAGCAACGATGTGAGGCGGGGTGGGGTGATCTCTCCACGCGCGAGCTTTTGCGGCGGCCCACCCCACCCCGATCGCGCATTGCATGCGCGATCGACCCTCCCCCTCCAGGGGAGGGTGGCAGCGTGGCCACCTCACCGTCGTACAAGAACATCAGCGCCTAGCCCTGCCCCGCCGGCTTCTGCAGCACATACGTCGCGTGCATCGGCGCATGGTAGTCGGCGGAGACCGTGACGAAGCCAACCTCGGCCAGCATGCGCTCCATCACCCAGGCGAAGGTCGAGTTCTCGTCGCGCATGTGGGTGATGACGCTGTCGCGGGCGAGGTCGTGGTTCTTGATGTTGAAATCCGCCCACTGCTCGACCGAGCGCTCGGCGCCGTCGGGCATGCTGACATAGACGATGTCGCGCAGGAAGAACTGCGCGCCCGGCTTCAGCGCCGCGAAGATCCGCGCCAGCGCCACCGCCTTCCAGAAGTCCGGCAGATGATGCAGCGTGAACTCGCTGGCGATCAGGTCATACGAGTTCGGCTCATAGGCGAACGACAGCAGCCCCGCCGAATGCATCCGCACCGCGGTACGGCGGTCGCGGGTGTAGATCCGGGTCAGCGCCAGCATCGCCGGCGAGATGTCGATGGCGTCGACGACGGCGCCCAGCAGCGCCGCCTCGGTCGCCAGCACGCCGTTGCCGCAGCCGATGTCGGCCACCCGCCAGCCCGGCTTGACGCCGAGCATCTTCAGAGCAGCGCGCGCGCGCTCGTCGGCATCATCGCCCGAGCCGTAGATCGAGGCGACGGCATGATCGAGCCCGATCCGGTTGCGTTCGTTATAGTACCAGTCGCGCGCCAGCATGGCTCACATCCCTTCCGATCCCCGCCCGATCGCCGCAATGCCGGTCCTGGCGACTTCCACCAGGCCGAGCGGACGCATCAGATCGATGAATTGCGTGATCTTGTCGGTGTTGCCTGTGATCTCGAACACGAAGCTTTCCGTCGTGGCGTCGATCACCCGGGCGCGGAACGCATCCGCCAGCCGCAGCGCCTCGACCCGCGGCTCGCCGGTGCCGCGCACCTTGACCATCGCGAGTTCGCGCTCGATCGCGCGCTTGGTCAGCGTCATGTCGACGACGCGGTAGACCGGGATCATGCGGTCGAGCTGGTGCTTGATCTGCTGGATCACCATCGGCGTGCCGGTGGTGACGATGGTAATGCGCGACAGATGCTTCTGGCTCTCGGTCTCGGAGACGGTGAGGCTCTCGATGTTGTAGCCCCGGCCCGAGAACAGGCCGATGACGCGCGCGAGCACGCCCGGCTCGTTCTGCACCAGCACCGCCAGCGTGTGCGTCTCGTTCGGATCGTGACGGTCTTCGAGGAAATAGGCTGACGCTGGCTGGTTCATTGGTGTCCCCGTGATAGTTCAACCGTCATGGCCGGGCATAGCAGTCTGCCTTGCGCAGACTGCGTAAACTTGTCTGCGCTCCCAGCCCTCCACGTCGAGCGTCGAGCGCGCGGTTCGTGGATGCCTGGGCCTTCGCCGCGCCGAAGCGGCTTCGGCCGCGCAGGCGGGTCAAGCCCGGGCATGACGGCGGTGTTTGTGGCGAGTTGCGAGCTCCTCATGCGGCCCCCGCTTCGGCATGCGTGGCCGCCGGCAGCACCCAGCGCCTGAACAGGTCGAGATCGATGTTGCCGCCCGTGAGCACCAGGCCGACGCGCTTGCCGGCGAGCCTGCCCTTTTCCTGCAAGGCCGCCGCAAGCGGTGCCGCGCCGGCACCTTCGGCGAGATTGTGGGTGTCGGTCCAGAGAATGCGCACGGCCTCGGCGATCTCGGCGTCGCCGACCTGCACGATGCGCGAGGCGCCTTTCAGGATGATGGCGAGCGCATCCGCATCCGGGCTGCGCGTCGCGAGACCATCGGCATGGGTGTCGGCGCTGTTGGTCGTCACCACTGTCCGCGCGGCGAACGACAGCGCGTAGGACGGCGCCTCGGTCGACTGCACGCCGACGATCTCGGTCTTCAAGCCCAAGAGATCGCGCGCCAGGATGCAGCCGCAGATGCCGGAGCCCTGCCCGATCGAGACGTAGAGCACATCGAGGTCGGGCGCCGTGCGGAACAGCTCCAGCGCGTAGGTCGCGACGCCGCGCACGAGATCGCGATGGAACGACGGCACCATGTGCAGGCCGTCGCGCGCCGCATGGCGGCCGGCCTCCTCGCGCGCCTCTTGGAAGTCGCTGCCGTGCTCGATCAGCTCGGCGCCGAACGCCGCCATCGCGCGGTTCTTCTCGACCGAGTTGCCACGCGGCACGTAGATCGTCACCGGCAGGCCGTTGCGACGGCCGGCAAACGCGACGCTCTGCCCATGATTGCCGCGCGTCGCGGTGATCAGGCCGCGGACGTCCGGCCGCGTGCGCTTGAGGTTGTCGACATAGACCAGCCCGCCGCGCACCTTGAAGGCGCCGGCCGGCGTGTGGTTCTCGTGCTTGACGACGACCTCGGTCCCCAGCCGCTGCGCCAGCAGCGGCCACGCATGCGCCGCCGTCGCCGGCACCGCGGCGCCGACGATGGCATGGGCGGCCTCGAGCTCAGCGAGCGTGAACATGGGACCCCCTCGACGCATGGGCAGACTGCAGCCGCGCACGCAGGTGAGCTCCCTCGCCCCGCTTGCGGGGAGAGGGTTGGGGTGAGGGGGACTCTCCACGAGTCCGACTGCGTGGAGAGTCCCCCTCACCCGACGCTGCGCGTCGACCTCTCCCCGCAAGCGGGGAGAGGTGAAGAGCCACACTGCCGAGCGCGCGTGCCATCACTGCACCATCACCCTGTCGTCCTCACACCAGCGCCTTGCCGCCGGCGAACGCGGCGGCCGGGTCGGAGGCTTCGGCCGGCAGGATCATCTCGTTGTGCGCCTTGCCCGACGGGATCATCGGGAAGCAGTTTTCGAGCGCCGCGACGCGGCAGTCGAACAGCACCGGCTTCTTGACCGAGATCATCTCCTTGATCGCGCCGTCGAGATCGCCGGGCTTGCTGACCTGCAGGCCGACGCCGCCATACGCCTCCGCCAGCTTGACGAAGTCCGGCAGCGCCTCCGAGTAGGAATGCGACAGCCGGTTGCCGTGCAAGAGCTGCTGCCACTGCCGCACCATGCCCATGTACTGGTTGTTGAGGATGAAGATCTTGACCGGCAGCTCGTACTGCACGGCCGTCGACATCTCCTGCATCGTCATCTGCACCGAGGCGTCGCCGCCGATGTCGATGACCAGGCTGTCGGGATGGGCGACCTGGACGCCGATCGCCGCCGGCAGGCCATAGCCCATGGTCCCGAGACCGCCCGAGGTCATCCAGCGGTGCGGCTCCTCGAAGCCGTAGAACTGCGCCGCCCACATCTGGTGCTGGCCGACCTCTGTCGTGATGTAGGTGTCGCGCCCGCGGGTCAGCTCGAACAGCCGCTGGATCGCATATTGCGGCATGATGACGTCGCGGTTCGGCTTGAACGCCAGCGAGTTGCGCGCGCGCCAGGTGGCGATCTGCTGCCACCACGCCTTGATATCCGGCTTCTTCGCCTCGGCCTTGAACACCTGCAGGATGTCGGCGAGCACGTCGCCGCAATCGCCGATGATCGGCACGTCGACGCGGATGTTCTTGTTGATCGAGGACGGATCGATGTCGATGTGGATCTTCTTCGAGTTCGGCGAGAACGCATCGGTGCGGCCGGTGATGCGGTCGTCGAAGCGCGCGCCGACGCACAGCATGACGTCGCAATCATGCATCGTCATGTTGGCCTCGTAGGTGCCGTGCATGCCGAGCATGCCGAGCCAGTTGGTACCCGACGCCGGATAGGCGCCCAGCCCCATCAGGGTCGAGGTGATCGGAAAGCCCGTGACCTCGACCAACTCGCGCAGCAGCTTCGAGGCCTCCCGCCCCGAATTGATGACGCCGCCGCCGGAATAGATCACCGGCCGCTTGGCGCCGGCCAGCAGCGCCACGGCTTTGCGGATCTGCATCGCGTCACCCTTGACGCGCGGCGAATAGGAGATGTGGACGTCGGACTTGCGCGGCGGATGATAGGTGCCGGTGGCGAACTGCACGTCCTTGGGCACGTCGACGACGACAGGGCCGGGACGGCCCGTGGTGGCGACGTAGAACGCCTCGTGCAGCACCTTGGCGAGGTCGTTGACGTTGCGGACCAGCCAGTTGTGCTTGGTGCAGGGTCGGGTGATGCCGACCGTGTCGCACTCCTGGAACGCGTCGTTGCCGATCAGATGCGTCGGCACCTGGCCGGTGATGCACACCAGCGGGATCGAATCCATCAGCGCATCCGCCAGCGGCGTCACCATGTTGGTGGCGCCGGGGCCCGAGGTCACCAGCACGACGCCCGGCTTGCCGGTCGAGCGGGCATAGCCCTCGGCGGCATGGCCGGCGCCCTGCTCGTGGCGGACCAGGATGTGCTCGACCTCGCTCTGCTGGAAGATCTCGTCATAGATCGGAAGCACCGCACCACCGGGATAGCCGAAGAGGTGCTGCACGCCGTGGTCGATGAGCGCGCGCACGATCATCGCGGCGCCGGTCATCTGGTTCGGATCGTGGCTCTTGTCGGTCATGGTGGGCTCCGGATCGCTTCTGTCAGCGGCTGGTCGGTCTTGGTCAGTCGGTTTTGGTCAGTCGGTTTTGGTCACTTGGGTCAGGGTCATTTCGGTCGGATCGCTGGCTTCCAGGCAATAAAAAAGGGCCCTGGAAGGCCCTGCGCACCGCTCGGAATTTGGATGGCCGCTAGCCATCCCCGGCGGTGCGCCTGGGTACGACGGCGATAAGGAGGATGGAAATAAAGTTGCGCATGATGCCGAGCGAGCTTCCCAAAGGTTGCGCGAAACATAGCCGGCGATGCCCCAATGTCAAGGCAAAGCCGGCCCGTCAGCGCGATTTTGCGATGTTAACGCGGAATTTTCCGTTCGGCGAGCGGTAATTTGGCGGTCGGCCTCCGAAACGAGGCAATAGGCTGGATGAGAGTACGGGCTCCATCTCCAAACGAGGTCGTCATTCCGGGGCGCCCGGAGGGCGAGCCCGGAATCCATACTCACGATCGTGGTTATGGATTCCGGGCCCATCGCTTCGCGATGTCCCGGAATGACGATGCGGCTAGAGTTTGACGACCCATCCCTTTGCCGCCTCCGGGCTCATCCACTCGAACTCCGGCAGTTGGTGTCGAAACCAGGTGAACTGCCGCTTGGCATAATGGCGGGTGTCGGCCTTGCCGATGGCGGCCGCCTCCTCCCGCGTGATCTCCCCTCTGATATAGCGGATCAGCGCCGGCACGCCGTGGGCCTTCATCGCCGGCAGCAGCGGATCGAGGCCGCGCGCGGCCAGCCGCTCGACCTCCTGCACCGCGCCGCGCTCCAGCATCAGATCGAACCGTGCATCGATCCGCGCATACAGCGCCTCGCGCTCCGGAGCGATGAACAGCGCCCGATAGCTGCCCTCCGGCAGCAGCGGCGGAGTGGCCTCGGCATGCCAGTCGGCCAATGGCCGACCCGTCGCCTCGATCACCTCCAGCGCCCGGGCCACGCGGGCGCGGTCGCGGACGTTCAGCCGCGCGGCCGCCGCCGGATCGCGTCGCGCCAGCTCGGCATGCAAGGCCTCGACGCCGTCGCGATCGAGCCTGAGACGCACCGCGTCGCGCACCTCATCCGGCACGGGCGGCACCGCGGACAGCCCTGATGTCAGCGCCTTGAAATACAGGCCAGTGCCACCGATAAAGATCGGCAGCCGCCCGGCCCGTTGCACCTCGCCCAGGATCTCCGCGGCATCCCGGACATAATGGCCGGCCGAGTAGTTCACGCTGGCATCGACATGGCCGTAGAGCCGGTGCGGCACGGTGGCCTCTTCGTCGCAGGTCGGCCTTGCCGTCAGCACCCTCAGATCGCGGTAGACCTGCATGGAATCGGTGTTGATGACGACCCCGCCCGCTTTTTGCGCAAGTTCCATCGCCAGCGCCGACTTGCCGCTGGCGGTCGGCCCTGCGATAAGCACCGCTTTGTTGATCCCTGGCAAAGTCACCTGATGTCTCTCGTCGCCACCTTCATCTGCAATCCCGCCGATCCCGCGCTTGATACCACGATCGTGGAGGCCTTCCTGGCCGTTCTGCCCTCGCCGGGCACGCCGCGCTGGCTGTTCGACGAGGTCGCGATCGACATCCCCTTCGCCCACGACGGCGAGGTCCACAAGCTCGAGGCGCGTCTGCGCGACCTGCGCGGCGACATGCCGATCGACATCGTCGTGCAGGCGGAAGCCGTCAGGCGCAAGAAGCTTTTCCTCGCCGACATGGACAGCACCATGATCGGGCAGGAATGCATCGACGAACTCGCCGATTTCGCCGGGCTGAAGCCGCGCGTCGCCGCCATCACCGAGCGCGCCATGCGCGGCGAGATCGCGTTCGAGCCGGCGTTGCGCGAACGCGTCGCATTGCTGAAGGACCTGCCGGTGAGCGTCGTCGACGAAGTCCTGACCAAGCGCATCAAGCTGACGCCGGGCGGCCGTCATCTGGTGATGACCATGCGCGCCAACGGCGCCTATACCTGCCTGATCTCCGGCGGCTTCACGCTGTTCACCAGCGCCATCGCGGCCAAGATCGGCTTCCAGGAGAACCGCGCCAACGAGCTCATCATCGATGGCGGCAAGCTCACGGGCGAGGTGCGCGAGCCGATCATCGGCCGCGACGCCAAGCTCGCCACCCTGATCGAGCTGCGCGAGGCGTTCGATCTCGACGAGATCGACACCCTGGCGGTCGGCGACGGCGCCAACGACCTCGGCATGATCGAGGCGGCCGGTCTCGGCGTCGCCTATCACGCCAAGCCTGCGGTCTCGGCCGCAGCCTCGGCCCGCATCGACCACGGCGACCTCACCGCTCTGCTCTATGCCCAGGGCTACACGCGCGATCAGTTCGTCGACTGACGAGACTGCGGCCGCGCGGCAGGCCAATAGCCGCGCGAGCCTTTGCGCAATACAGCGCCCTCCCCTGGTTGTGAGAGAGGACGCGTTCATGGGCAGCCGCGATCCCGTCATTGCGAGGGCAGCGGTTTTGCGAACGCTCGAAGATCGCAATCGCATTGCTCCTGTGCGAATCGCCGCCCAAGCAAAGCCGTTACCAAAGCCCTGCCTTCATCGGCTCTCGATCAGCGCATCATCAGGATTTTGTTTCAATCCAGCGCACTCGCACGCAACTCCATTCCAATCTCATTTCAGATCGCAAATCAGATCATTCGCCTTCCGCATCAAGGCGGGACGCGAACTGCCATTTTAACCGCATCACCAATCCATGAATTGTCAAATCATGCTGCAGCGCATATAAAGCTGACAACGCTAGGGAGTGTCCAAGGAAGCGAAAGCGATTGCAGGCCATGCAATCGATCATCGTCACAGAAGGACCTCCCGATGACCATCAAGCACATCATTCCCGGCTCTCTTCTTGCCCTCGCGCTGCTGAGCGGCGCCGCCGTTGCCGGCGAGCTGCCGAGCTACGAAGTCGGCGCGCTGCCGGCCACCCCGCACCAACTCTCCGTCGTCGGTGCATCCGCCGCGCAGCAGACCATTGCGGTGAATGCCGACAGCGCCGCCTCGCCGCACCAGCTCGCCGTGCTCACCCAGCACCACCGCAGCGCTGCGCTCGTCGCTCCGATCACCGTGGGCAGCGTCCGCAACTAGGCAACGCGGGCAACCCATCGTCGGATAGGTAGCGCGCGTCTCGCCGAGCGAGGCCGCGCTCCCTGTTCGAGATAACGCGTGGCGTCGCGCGTGGTAAAGATCCCGGACATCCGCGCCGGGCAGCCCAGACGCCCAGCCCGCTGCACCTATTGGGTCTTCGACGCCAACGCTCTCCGCCTCCGTACCCGGCGCGGCGGCCGCGTCGTCGAGCCCAGCCGCACAGTCACATTCCGGCCGCCGGCGGCAAGACCATCCTGCGCGTGAATTGACCCGACGCCAGCCGGCTCGCCCGATTTCCCAACCGGGATCTCGCAGGGCGTCGCCGCGCGGGCCACGCATCACCAGCCATTATCAGCCTGACGCCACGCGCCGCGCCGATGGCCGGTCAAATCGCACATCCGCAATCATTATATGCGCTATTGCGCAAATACGAAAATACGAATATATTGCCGCCATGTCCGATCCCGTCCCGCTGCTCGCCGCTCTGGCCGAGCCGACTCGTCTCGCCGCCCTGCGCATCCTTTGGGACGGCGGCGAGCACTGCGTCTGCGAGCTCATGCGGCAGCTCCGAGCCAGCGCATCGCGCATGAGCCGGCACATGTCCGCCCTCAAGGCCGCCGGTCTCGTCATCGACCGGCGTGACGCCCAGTGGGTCCGGTATCGGCTGAGCCCTGACCTGACGCCCGATCGCCGCGCCATCCTCGACGCCGTCATGGCGGCCATGCCTGAGCCGAACAGGAGTGCAGCATGAAAACCGAAGCTTCGACCTATCCTGACGGGTCGGCATCGGCTGTGATCTGGATCATCGCGACGGCAGCTGCGATCGCATTGTGGTTCGCGGTCTACTGGCAGCTGGAAGCGTTCTCGGCATGGCTGGTATCGTCGCTGCCGGTGTCCCGCGACAGCCATCTGGAAGAAGCCGCGCGGTTCTTCGTGTTCGACGCGCCCAAGGTCCTGATGCTGATGACGCTGGTCGTGTTCGGCATGGGCGTCGTGCGCAGCTTTTTTTCAGCCGAGCGAACTCGCGCATTGCTCGCCGGCAAGCGCGAGGGCCTCGGCAATGTCGCGGCTGCGATCCTCGGCGTATTCACTCCCTTCTGCTCGTGCTCGGCGGTGCCGCTCTTCGTCGGCTTCGTCTCGGCTGGCGTCCCACTCGGCGTGACCTTCTCGTTCCTGATCGCGGCGCCAATGGTGAACGAGGTCGCGCTCGGCCTGCTGTTCGCGCTGGTCGGCTGGAGGATCGCCGCGATCTATCTGGCCTTCGGCCTGGCGGTCGCGATCGTGGCGGGATGGATCATCGGACGCCTGCATCTCGAAGGCTGGCTCGAGGCATGGGTTCGCAACGTGCGCGCGGGACAGGCGGATCTGCAGCCGGATTCGCCGACCGCCGCCGATCGGATCCGGGCCGGGATCGATGCGGTGCGCGACATCGTCGGCCGCGTCTGGGCATGGATCATCATTGGCATCGCGGCGGGCGCATTCATTCACGGCTATGTCCCGAACGACCTGCTCGCCTCGATCATGGGCAAGGACCAATGGTGGTCCGTGCCGGCCGTGGTGCTGATCGGCGTGCCGATGTACGCCAACGCTGCGGGCATCATTCCGGTCGTCGAGGCGCTGCTCGGCAAGGGTGCGGCGCTGGGAACGGTGCTCGCCTTCATGATGAGCGTCATCGCGCTTTCGTTTCCCGAGATGCTCATTCTGCGCAAGGTGCTGACGCTCCGGCTGATCGCTGTCTTCGCGGGCGTCGTCGCCGCCGGCATCGTCGCCGTCGGCTATCTCTTCAACGCCCTGTTCTGATGAAAGGACAAGCCCCTTGAAGAACGTCAAGATTCTCGGCTCCGGCTGCAAGCGCTGTGTTCAGACCGCAGCAATGGCCTCCTCTGAAGCAAGCAAGCTCGGCATCGAGATCGAGCTGGAAAAGATCACGGACTTCGCCGACATCGCCCGGTTCGGCATCGCCTCGACGCCGGGCGTGGTGATCGACGGCAAAGTCGTCCATGCGGGCGGGCTGCCGAAGGCCGAGGACATGGCGAAATGGCTGTCGGCGTGATGGCGTTGCGTCCGCTGCTCGCAGCGGTCCTCCTGCTCGGCCCGGCTGTCGTGGCGCGCGCCGACGAACCGACGTGGACGCGGCGCATCATCGCGCCGGACACGGCGCTCAAAGCGGCACAGGCGGCGCTCGCGGAGTGCCGCAAACGCGGCTGGCAGGCTGCCGTGACTGTGAGCGATCCGTCGGGGCTCGCGCTGGTCACCCTGCGCGACCGTTTCGCCGGCTGGCATACCCTTGAGGCCGCGACGGGCAAGGCGAGGACGGCCGCGAGCTGGCGCGAGGCGACGAGCACGCTCGCAGCCCGGCTGGCACGACCGGACGCCGCGGAGCGGGCCATCGTCAACGTTCCCGGCGTTGTCATGGTCGGCGGCGGCATGCCAATAGAGGCCGCTGGCCAGCAGGTCGGAGCGATCGGCGTATCCGGCGCGCCCGGAGGCGACAACGACGACATCTGCGCGAAGGCCGGCATCGAAGCCGTCGCTGCGGACATCGCGTTCTGAGCGCTTGTACCGGCGTATCGCGAACGAGGACGGCCAACGCCGATCATTTTGCCGGAGGATACCGCGTTGTCTGACACGATGCCTCAATTGGACGAAACCTCATTCCGTGCCATCGACCGCGCGAAGCTGCTGGAGCCTGCGCTCTCCTCCCACCCTCCGCGAATCCTGCTGCTCTACGGATCGCTCCGGCAACGCTCGTTCAGCCGGCTGCTGACCGAGGAAGCGGCGCGCATTCTCGTGCGCTTCGGCGCGGAGACTCGGACTTTCGATCCGCGCGGCTTGCCGCTGGTCGACGACGCCGAGCCGGACCATCCGAAGGTCCGCGAGCTGCGCGATCTCGTGACCTGGTGCGAAGGCATGGTGTGGTGCTCGCCGGAGCGGCACGGCGCGATGACCGGTGTGATCAAGACCCAGATCGACTGGATCCCGCTGTCGCTCGGCGCCGTCCGGCCGACGCAGGGCAAGACGCTGGCGGTGATGCAGGTTTCTGGCGGCTCGCAGTCGTTCAACGCGGTCAATCAGCTTCGGGTGCTCGGCCGCTGGATGCGCCTGATCACCATTCCGAACCAGTCCTCGGTGCCCAAGGCCTTCGCGGAGTTCGACGACGCGGACCGCATGAAGCCGTCCCCCTATTACGATCGCCTCGTCGACGTGATGGAAGAGCTGGTCAAGTTCACGCTGCTGACGCGCGACCGCGCCGACTATCTGGTCGACCGCTACTCCGAGCGCAAGGAAAGCGCCGAGGCGCTGTCGCAGCGGGTCAATCAGCGGTCGCTCTGAGCCGGCGCTCCCGGGAGTTCGGGATGGGCCACTAACTTCTGATAAGAATAATTACCTTGCGTATTTCCGGAATTCATGATTGTATCCGCGCATCCCGCCTCACTGCGGAGGGGCGTTGCGCGCGATCGTCACGACACGCGAGGCGGGGAGCGATGGCCGCGAGAGATCGCAGCGTCTTCTCACGAGGGCGCGGACGAACGATCGCTTGCGGACGTGAAGTCGCAGCGTCCTGACACCCCGATGCTGGTGTCACGTTCGCGACGGCGCTGAAGCGCCGCGCGGACAATGGTGGCCAACAAGCCCGGCGCACCAGGGAGACTGCGTATAAGCGTGAAGACCGTCGCGCAGGGAATGCCGGTTGAATCGGCTTTGCCTGTGGTACCTGCCGCCTGCATTTTTTTCGCAGGCGGGCCATGGGTGAGGCCTTCACCCGGCATTCCCTGCGCCCTCTGCATTTCGAGAGGGACGAACTGATCGCAGGCCTCGGGCGCGATGCGCCGCGAGACTGCAAAGCTCTGTCGATCGCTGTTTGAGCCGTGAATTCGCCTTGCGAACCGTCGTCGTCCCGGACAAGCCACGGCGCGCGCCAGCGCGTCGGGGCGCCGATCCGGGATCCGTACGCCGCGGCCGTCGTGATGAGCAAACAGCCAATGATTAGCCCGCCCCAAACTGCTTCCTGGGGGCTATGGTCCCGGCTCGAGGCCGGGACGACAGCGGAGTGTGGAGCTGCCGCAGGGTGGGCAAAGCAGCGCCCGCAGGCGCAGCGTGCCCACCGCCGTGCCGCGAGCTCGGAGCCGGATGGTGGGCACGGCGCGGGACAGAGCGCCTTAGCAGGCGCACATCGCGGCGCGCCTTTGCCCACCCTACTGCATCGTGCCCTACTGCAGGCTCAACGCCACGAAGCGCAGCTCGCCGTCGGCGTTGGAGACGAGCAGCAGCACCGACTTCTTGCCGTCCTTCTTGAGCTGGTCGACGCGCTTCTTGATATCGGCGCCCGAGGTCACCGCCTCCTGGGCGACCTCGACGATGACGTCGCCGGCCGACAGCCGCTTCTCGGCGGCGTCGGAGGCCTGGTCAACACCGGTGACGACGACGCCCTTGACGCTGTCCTTGATCTTGTAGCGGGCGCGCAGGTCCTTCGACAACGCGGCGAGATCGAGCCCGAGCGCCTTCTGGGTCACCGGCTTCTCGGCCGGCTCGTCCTTCTTGATCGCCGCCTGCTGCACCTTCTCGGTGTCCTCGAGCCGGCCGAGCTTGACCTTGAGCGTCTGCTCCTGGCCCTTGCGGATGACGATGACGTCGACCTCCTTGCCGACAGCGGTGTCGGCGACGATGCGCGACAGGTCCTTCGGCTCCTTGATGTCATGGCCGTCGAACTTGACGACGACGTCGCCCGGCTCGATGCCGGCCGGCTTGGCCGGTCCCTTGTCGTCGACGCCGGCGACCAGCGCGCCGCGCGCCGGCTTGATGTTGAGGCTCTCCGCGATCTCGTCGGTGACGCCCTGGATGCGCACGCCGAGCCAGCCGCGGCGCAGCTCGCCGAACTGGCGCAACTGGTCGACGACGCCGGCCACGGTCTTCGAGGGCACCGCGAAGCCGATGCCGATCGAGCCGCCCGACGGCGAGATGATCAGCGTGTTGACGCCGATGACCTCGCCCTCGAGGTTGAACAGCGGGCCGCCGGAATTACCGCGGTTGATGGCGGCGTCGGTCTGGATGTAGCTGTCATAGGGCCCCGACGAGATGTCGCGGTTCTTGGCCGAGACGATGCCGGCGGTGACGGTGCCGCCGAGACTGAACGGGTTGCCGATCGCGACCACCCAGTCGCCCAGCCGCAGCTTGTCGGAGTCGCCGAACTTGACCACCGTCAGCGGCCGCGGCGGCTTGAACTTGAGCACCGCAAGGTCGGTCTTCTTGTCGACGCCGACCAGCTCGGCCTTGATCTTGGTGCCGTCGTTGAGGATCACGTTGATCTCATCGGCATCGGCAATGACGTGGTTGTTGGTGACGACAACGCCCGAGTCGTCGACGATGAAGCCCGAGCCCAGCGAGTTGGTGCGGCGCGGCGAGTTGTCGGCACCGCCCCGGCCGCCCGGACCGCCGCGGCGGTTCTTGAAGAAATCGTCGAAGAACTCCTCGAACGGCGAGCCCGGCGGCACCTGCGGATTGGCGTTCCGCCCCTCGGACGAGCCGCCTTTGGGCTCGACAGTTTGCGAGGTCGAGATGTTGACGACGGCGTCGATCACCTTTTCGGCGACATCGGCGATCCCCTCCGGCCCCCGCGCCGAGGCCGGGGCCGGCGCGAGCGCCCAGCCCGCGGCAAGGACCGCCGCGGTCAGGATCGGGCGCAGTCGACGGCTGAAAGCAAGGGTTGCGGTCATCGGGCGGATCTCCAGAAAAGTCGGCAAATTCAACCGTTACAGTGCGCCGGAACCGGCAAGGGACGCAAGCACGCCGGATCGGACCGCAGATTCATCATTGAGGGCGACCTAATACGGCAAAATGGCGCAGCCATCGCCTCACAATGGCGTTGGCCGGGCAGCAGACCGTCATTGCAGCGGTCGCGCCTCGTTCCTGTGCGACGGGGCACGCAAACGCACGACAATCCGCCGCTCAGATCGGCCGCCGGATCACCCAGATCAGGACCAGGCCGGCCACCGCCGAGCCGATGCCGACTGCGCGCAGCACGTTGTCGGGCGTGGTCATCGCGGTCTTCATGGCCCGCCGCATCCACTCCGGACTTGCCGCGAACAACAGGCCTTCGAGCACGAACAGGATACCTAATCCGATGAGGAAATCGGAAAACGCAATGGACCTCATCGGACCCGGACCTCCCGTTCGATCTTCTTGATATGTAACGGGGCGAAGCAACGGCTTCGCCCCCTCCATGTCAACTCTTATTCGCCCCGATCAACGGGCTCGGCATCGAGGCAGGCGCCATCAGGGCTTGGGTGCCGGCACCGCGACGGCCGCGGTCGAGCTGGCGGTGGACGGCGTCTCCCCCGTCGGCTTCCCCGAGGGGTTGGCGAAGTAGCGGAAGAACTCCGAATCGGGCCGCAGCAGGAAGCGGGTGTCGCCGGATTTCAGGCCGTTCTCATACGCCGCCATCGAGCGGTAGAAGGCGAAGAAGTCGCGGTCCTTGTTGTAGGCCTCGGCGAACAGCCGGTTGCGTTCGGCATCGCCGGCGCCGCGGGTCTGCTCCGCCTGCGAGTTGGCCTCGGCGACGATCACGGTGGCCTCGCGATCGGCCTTGGACCTGATCTCCTGGGCCTTCTGGCCGCCGAGCGCCCGGAACTCCTCGGCCTCGCGCTGCCGCTCGGTCTTCATCCGGTTGTACACCGCCTGGCTGTTGGCCTCCGGCAGGTCGGCGCGGCGGATGCGGACGTCCACCACCTGGATGCCATAGGCGTCGGCCTCCTTGTCGAGCTGATCGCGGATCTTGCGCATCAGCGCCTCGCGCTCGTCGCGCACGACTTGCGTGAAGGTGACCTCGCCGAGCACGCGGCGCAGCGCGGCGTTCAGCAGCGTGCCGAGCTGGACGTTGGCGGTCTGGATCGAACCGACGCTCTGGTAGAACTGCAGCGCGTTCTTGATCTTGTAGCGCGCGAAGGCGTCGACCACGAGCCGCTTCTGGTCGAACGCGATCACCTCCTGCGAGGGGTTCTCGAGGTCGAGGATGCGCTTGTCGATCGAGATCACGTTGTCGATGAACGGTGCCTTGAAGTTCAGACCGGGCTCCGTGACGACGTCGACCGGCTTGCCGAACCGCACCACCAGCGCCTGCTCGGTCTGGTTCACGGTGAACAGCGAGCTGTAGCCGATGACGACGAGCACGAGCACGGCGACGAGCGCGACGATGCCTGCAACGGGGGACCTCATCGGACGCCTCCCTGCTGAGCGGCCGGCGCCGGACGGCGCGGCAAGAGATCGCCGAGCGGCAGCAGCGGCACGGGGCCGCCGGTGGCGCCGCTGTCGAGCACGAGCTTCTCCGAGCCACCGAGCACGCGCTCCATGGTCTCGAGATAGATCCGTTCGCGGGTCACGTCGGGCGCCTTCTTGTACTCGTCATAGACCTTGAGGAAGCGCGCGCTCTGGCCCTTGGCCTCGGCGATCGCCTGCTCCTTGTAGCCCTCGGCGACCTGCAGGATCTGCGCGGCACGACCGCGCGCATCCGGCACCACCTTGTTGGCGTAGGTCTGGGCTTCGTTCTGGAGACGCTCGAGGTCGGCACGCGCCGCCTGGACGTCGCGGAATGCCTCGATCACCTGGGCCGGCGGATCGACCTTCTGCATCTGCACCTGGGTGATCTGGATTCCGGAGCCGTAATTGTCGAGCGTCTTCTGCATCAGTTCCTGCACGTTCTGCTCGATCACGGTGCGGGCACCGGTGAGGATCGGCTGGATGTTGGAGCGGCCGATCACCTCGCGCATCGCGCTCTCGGCCACCGCCTTCACGGTGCCCTCGGGGTTCTGGATGTTGAACAGGAAGTCGGCCGCGCCCTTCGGCTTGATGCGCCAGAGCACGGTGACGTCGACGTCGACGATGTTCTCGTCGCCGGTCAGCATCAGGCTTTCCTCGGGGACATCGCGACCGCCGCGGCCGCGCCGGCCGGGATCGTCATTGGCGGTGATGCCGATCGAGATCGAGTTGACGCGCAGCGCCTTGGGCAGCAGCACGGTCTCGATCGGGTAAGGCAGGTGATAGCGCAGGCCCGGCTGCTCATCACGGACATATTTGCCGAAGCGCAGCACGACGCCGAGCTCCTCGGACTGCACGCGGTAGATGCCGGAGGCGAGCCAGATGATGATGGCGCCGAGCACGATCAGGAGCACGCCCGCGGTGCCGAAACCGCCGCCCGGCACGAACTGCTGCAGCCGGTCCTGGCCGCGCCGCAGAAGATCTTCCAGGTCGGGCGGCCTTGGACCGACCGGTTGCGGTCCCGAGCCCCAGGGCCCCTTCGGACCCTGACCCCACGGGCCTCCGCCCTGATTCTTCCACGCCATCGATCGATCTCCTCCGAGAGGCTGAGTGTACACCAACGCCGGCCCCGACGGTCGCCGGGTTATAAGGGACGGCCCCGCCCCTTACAACGTAGCGCTCCAGCTAAGCCCGAACCGGGTTTTGTCAATGTAAACAGGGCCGGAAGCGCCGGTTTGCCGCGGCCTCAGCTCCGCCACGCGGCCAAACTGCGCGACTTCATCATTAACGGATGGTCTTGAGGGGGCCGGCGCGTCGATCCGACCGGCGAAACGCTCACCGCCGCCGGCGATAGGTGACGTAGGAGAATTCGGCCTGATCGTCAGGCCCCGAGGCATGGCGCTCCCGCGCCACCTCCTCCCATTGGGCCGGATCGATCGCCGGAAACACGGTATCGCCAGGCGGGCTCGCATGCACCTCGGTGATCTCCAGCCGGTCGGCGATCGGCATCGTCGCAGCAAAGAGCTCGGTGCCTCCGATGACCGCGATCTCCGCGGCTGAACGCCGCAGCGCATCACCACGCGCGATGCCGAGCGCTTCATCGACGGTATGGGTCACGATCGCGCCCGGCGCGCGAAACTCGGCATCGCGGGTGACGACGATGTTGGTGCGGCCCGGCAGCGGCCGGCGCGGAAACGAGACGAAGGTCTTGCGGCCCATCACGATCGGCCGGCCCATGGTCATCGCCTTGAAGCGCTGCATGTCGCTCTTCTGCCGCCACGGGATCGCACCGGCGGCGCCGATGATGCCGTTGTCGGCGACCGCGACGATCAGCACGATCTCGATCACGGCGCCCTCTCCGCCAGTTGAGCCAGAGCTTCGCCGGTCACCTTGCATAGCGTCCACTCGTCCATGAGCTCGGCGCCGAGCGATTTGTAGAAAGTGATGGAAGGAGCATTCCAGTCGAGCACCGACCATTGCAGCCGCGCCCAGCCCTTTTCGACGCAGGTCCGCGCGAGGTGACCGAGCAAGGCCTGGCCGATGCCATTGCGGCGAAACGCCGGCCGCACGAACAGGTCTTCGATATAGATCCCTGGCTTGCCGGCAAACGTGGAGAAGTTGACGAACCAGACCGCGAAGCCCGCCACCGCGCCGTTCCATTCGGCGAGATCGCAGAACAGCGTCGGGTGCTCACAGAACAGCGCGCCGGCGATGTCGGCCTCGCTCGCGTCGACCTCGTGCGATAGCTTCTCGTAGTCGGCGAGGCCCCGGATCAGCGCGAATACGCTTCCGATGTCGTCAGGCCGGGCGCTACGGATCGAAACCGGCATGCGTCAGACCGCGACCTCGGCCTTGATATGCGGATGCGGATCGTAGCCGGCGAGCGCGAAGTCCTCGTAGCGGAAGCCGAAGATGTCCTTGACGTCCGGATTGAGCGTCATGGTCGGCAGCGGACGGGGAGCGCGCGTGAGCTGCAGGCGCGCCTGCTCGATATGGTTGGAATAGAGATGCACGTCGCCGAAGGAGTGCACGAATTCGCCGGGCTTCAATCCCGTCACCTGCGCCGCCATCATCGTCAGCAGCGCATAGGATGCGATGTTGAAGGGCACGCCGAGGAAGACGTCGGCCGAGCGCTGGTAGAGCTGGCACGACAATCTGCCGTTCACGACATAGAACTGGAACAGGCAGTGGCACGGCGGCAGCGCCATCTTCTCGACGTCGGCCGGGTTCCAGGCCGTCACGATCAGCCGGCGCGAATCCGGATTGCGCCTGATCATGTCGATCACGTTCGTGATCTGGTCGATATGACCGCCGTCCGGCGTCGGCCACGAGCGCCACTGATAGCCGTAGACGGGGCCGAGATCGCCATTGGCGTCGGCCCACTCGTCCCAGATGGTGACGCCGTTGTCGTGCAGATATTTGATGTTGGTGTCGCCCTTCAGGAACCACAGCAGCTCGTGCACGATCGCCTTGAGCGGCAGCCGCTTGGTGGTCACCAGCGGAAAGCCGGCCGCAAGGTTGAAGCGCATCTGGTGGCCGAACACCGACAGCGTGCCGGTGCCGGTGCGGTCGTGCTTCTCGGCGCCGTCGGACAGGATGCGTTCGAGCAGGTCGTGATACTGGTGCATGGTGCGCGCTGGCGGCCTTTCGCAGAAGGCGGCGAATTTAACGACAGGGATCGCCCGGCCCTAGCCTCGACTCGGCCCGGCCGTCAATTATACCCCGAAAAATCTCGGCCACCGCTACAAACGACAAGGGCGGAACCGCGCGCTCCGCCCCCCCTCCCGATCCATGGCCGTTCCGTACCCAGCTCGCCGGCTTGAGGACCGCGGACCATTTGACGATCTCGCCCTTCACCAGCGTCCCGAGCGCCTCCGGCGTCCGGTCCGCCGACGCAGGTCAGCCTTCGCTCTCCACGAAGACCTCGTCGCGCTTGCGGCGCAACGTCGGCAGCACCGCCAGCACCAACAGCCCCGCCGCGATCGCGAGCAGCACGGCCGACAGCGGCCGCGTCAGGAACACCGACCAGTCGCCGCGCGAGATCAGCAGCGCCCGGCGCAGGTTCTCCTCCATCAACGGGCCCAGCACCATGCCGAGCAACAGCGGCGCCGGCTCGAAATCATGCTTGATCAGCCAGTAGCCGACGAGGCCGAACGCGCCCGCCAGGACGACGTCGACCGGCGCGTTGTTGACCGAATAGATGCCGATCGCGCAGAAGATCACGATCGACGGGAACATCAGCCGGTATGGCACGCGCAAGAGCCGCACCCAGATGCCGACCAGCGGCAGGTTGATGATGATCAGCATGAGATTACCGATCCACATCGAGGCGATCATGCCCCAGACCAGATCGGGCTGCTTCTGCATCACCTGCGGGCCCGGCACGATGCCGTGGATGGTCATCGCGCCGACCATCAGCGCCATGACCGCATTCGGCGGAATGCCGAGCGTCAGCAGCGGAATGAAGGAGGTCTGCGCCGCCGCATTATTGGCGCTCTCCGGCGCCGCGACGCCCTCGATCGCACCGCGACCGAACCGCGACGGATCTCGCGCGATCTTCTTCTCCAGCGTATAGGCCGCGAACGAGGCGATCACCGCACCTCCGCCCGGCAGGATGCCTAGGATCGAACCGAGCACCGTGCCGCGCAGGATCGCCGGCGCGGAGTCCTTCAGATCCTTCCTGGTTGGCATCAGGCCGGTGATCTTCTTCTGCACGAGGTCGCGGTCCATCTCCGCGCCGGCATCGAGATTGCGAATGATCTCGGCAAAGCCGAACACGCCCATCGCGACGGTGGCAAAGCCCAGGCCGTCGGCGAGCTCGGGAATATTGAAGGCCATGCGCGAGACGCCGGTCTCGATGTCCGAGCCGACCATCGACAGCAGCAGGCCGAGCACGATCATTGCGATCGCCTTCAGCACCGAGCCCTTCGCCAGCACCACTGCGAAGATCAGGCCCAGCACCATCAGCGAGAAATACTCGGCCGGGCCGAACGCCAGCGCGAGCTTGGTCAACGGCGCGCCGAGGATCGCAATCAGCACGGTGGCAACGCAGCCGGCGAAGAATGAGCCGATCGCGGCAATCGCCAGCGCTGGACCGGCACGGCCCTGCTTCGCCATCTGGAAGCCGTCGAGCGCGGTCACCACCGACGTCGCCTCGCCGGGAATGTTGACCAGGATGGACGTCGTCGAGCCGCCATACTGGGCGCCGTAGTAGATGCCGGCCAGCATGATCAGCGCGCCGACCGGCGGCAGGCCGAAGGTGATCGGCAGCAACATCGCGACGGTGGCGATGGTCCCGATGCCCGGGAGAACGCCGACCAGCGTGCCGACCAGCGCGCCGATCAGGCACATCAGCAGATTGATTGGCGACAACGCGACGGCGAAACCGTGGGCGAGATTTGCAAACAGATCCATCACGCCCTCACTGCAAAAGGAAACGCGGCAACAGCGGCATCGGCAACCCCAGCACGTAGGGGAACAGCAGCGCGCAGCCGCCGGTCAGGCAGATGCCGACGATCAGGGCCTCGCGCCAGCGCGTCTCGGGGCTGCCGATCGCCGCGATCAGGAAGCTTGCAAGCCCCGTGACCAATAGTCCGAGCGGGCGAATGGAGACGGCGAAGGTCAGGATCGCGAGCGAGACGAACAGCGGTCCGCGCCAGTGATAGGTCGCAAGCTGCGCGCCTTCACTCACGACGCCGATCACGGCCACGGCAGCTCCGAGCCCTAGCAGCAGCAGACCGAACATCCGCGGCGCAGTTCCGGCACCGAACGAGAAGCCGCGCATGCCCTGCAGGTCGCTGGAGGCCCACAACGCGAACAGCGCGATCGCCATCAGCACGACGCCGCCGAAATAGTCCTGCGGCGCGCGTGGACGTACCATGAATGTGAACACCGCGACCGCGATCAGCGGATAGGTGTAGATGAGAGCCAGCAGAACATCGGAAGACAGCGAGGTCTTGCCGCTTGCGGCATATTGCTGCGCCAGGCTCGGGATCGCCATTGACAAGGCCGACGCATGGGCTCCAATGACCTGCAGCGGACCGCGTCCGGAGAGTGGACCTACAAGACCGGCCAAGGCGATCAGCAGTTCGATGATCTGTGGCGCGAAGGCAAGGACCAGAATGATCGATGCGCCGGTCACGCTGCGGGCGGCCGACATGCCCGCCGTTTCGCCCGACAATTGGCCCGTGGTCTCGGCCATGCCTCGCCCTCCCCGATCGGCCTTGATGGCCGGCACTGTTTTCGTTCGGCGGCCCGGAGCAAACCGGTCGCGCTTCTATTTTGCCTAGCGACTTTCCCTAGAGAAGGCCAGCAAAACCAAGACAGCCGCCCGCGGCGAGCAGCCAGAGCGGATTGAGTCTCGTCATAGATGCAACGACTGCGGCAAGGACCGTCAGCGCGAACGCCCGCCACGTCTGGTCGGAAGCCTGACCGAGAATCCATGCGCTCGCCGCCATCAAGCCGATCGACAACGGCACCAGCGTCGCCTGCAGCATGGCGGGCCAGCGCGCATCCCGCGCATTCGAGAGCCAGCGGCTGACAAAATAGGAGAGCACGGCGGTGGGACCGCACATCGCGATCGTCGCGACCGCCGCACCTGCCACGCCTGCGACCGAATAGCCGATCAGGGTGACGATCAGAACGTTGGGCCCGGGCGACAATTGCGAGAGTGCGAACAGATCGGCGAACTGTTTGTCCGTCATCCAGTGCCGGGCCTCGACTGCAACACGTTGCAGTTCGGGAATCGCCGCCACTGCGCCGCCAACCGCAAACAGCGAGATCAACGCAAAGGTCCAGAACAGCTGGAACAACGGATTGTCGTCCCCGCTCATCGTGCCGACCGCGTCTTGGCATAGGTGACGGCTAGGCTGAGCGGCACGGCCACCAGCAGAACCTCCTGAAGCGGCAGGCGCGCCAGCCCGATCGCCACGAACACGCCAGCCACGACGGCAACGCCCGCCACGTCGCTCTTCTTCAGGAGCGGCGAGATCATGCGAAACACCACCGACGCCAGCAGACCCACGGCCACGCAGGACACGCCTGCAAGCGCCCGTCGCCACGTGTCGGCTTGTCCAAAATGACCGTAGATGGCACCGAGAGAGGTGATCAGCAGCATCGGTGGTCCGAGCAGGCCTGCAAAGGCAGCGATTCCACCCGCGACACCGCGCAATCGCGCGCCGAACACCACGGAGAAATTCACGATGTTCGGTCCGGGCAGGAAATGACAGAGCGCGAAGGTCGCGTTGAACTCCTCCGCCGTCATCCAGTGATGCTCATCGACGATCGCACGCCGCGCGAACACCAGCACGCCGCCGAAGCCCGACAGCGACATTTTCGCGAATGCGAAGAAGAGCGTGCGGAGGCTGGGCGGGTGTCTGGCGATGTCGGCAGCGGGAGAGGCAACCTGCGCAGCTTCGGGAGGCATGCCGCACTGTAGGAGGACGAAAACCAGACTGCCAAGGTCGAACCAGAGGTTCCCAGCAGCCGCCCACATTTTTGTCGCGCGCCGCGGCGTTTCGGCCCTGTGCATCCGCCGGCCGGCGGCCTATATAGGGGGTGCCGGCTTGCCGGCTATGGAAATAAATCGCCGTCGAAATAAACCATTCGGACCCGGGGGCGGTACCCGGCGCCTCCACCAAAGCCCACCGACGGATGGGTTTTGGCGGGGGCGAAATAGGATCGACGAGGGCGTAAAGGGCGAGCTTTTTCCCGGTATTGTTCCGCCGTTATCGGGCTACTGCAATAGTTGCCAACGACAACTTTGCTCCGGTTGCTCAGGCTGCGTAACGCAGTTTGAAAGACCACCTTAAAGTCCTAACGGGTTAAGCTCCGTTAGGCGGGGTTCGGAGGCACCTGGCAACAGAAGCCTCCACTTTCACTTGCCCCGCTTTGGCCGGTCTCCCCGTCGCGGGCCGTGCTGTCCCAGTTTTTTGGCGCGTCATCCGTTCATTCCTCCGTTGACCGGACTTCCGCCAGCTTCTACCCGTTCCCATATCTGGCGATCGACCGGCATGGCTGCTGACCTCGGCACCGATGCCGGGTACGATGTGACTGACGCGAGTCGGGAATGCTGCTGCCTGCCGGGCGCGGCCGCTCGACACGTCGGGCGCAGCCCTCACGATACAGGACCGATCATGGCGACGGATCATATTCGATACGATGTGCTGGCGCGCGACGCGTTGCGCGGGGTGCTGCGCCGGGTGCTGACCGACGCTGCTGCCCATGGTCTCCCGGGCGAGCATCATTTCTTCATCACCTTCGTGTCCAAGGCCGAGGGCGTGAAGCTGTCGCCGCGGCTGCTCGCGCAATATCCGGAGGAGATGACGATCATCCTGCAACACCAGTTCTGGGATCTGGTGGTTTCGGAGGATCGGTTCGAGGTCGGCCTGTCGTTCGGCGGCATCCCTGAGCGCCTCGTGGTGCCGTTCCACGCGATCAAGAGCTTCTTCGATCCGTCGGTGCAATTCGGACTGCAGTTCGAGCCGTCGGAGGCGATTGCCGAGACGCCGCCAGCTCCGAAGCTGCCGGCCGCACCGGCGCCATCGGCCATCGCCGGTCCGCAGCCTGCGACACCGGCCGAGACCAGCGACGACAAGCCGCTCCCGCCAGCCTCGCCGGGAGAAGGCGCCGAGGTCGTGCGCCTGGACCGTTTCCGCAAGAAGTAGGCGCATTCGCCGCGCGCGGAACGCCGGTTGGACCACGAGATTGAAGCATGCTTGAACCGGTCGACGCCGGTTCACCACCAATCATGGGCATGCTTCATGGCACATTCAGCAAATCCATCATCGCACGGAGCGACGCGCACGGAGACCGACAGCTTCGGCCCGATCGAGGTCGCCGCCGATCGCTATTGGGGCGCGCAGACCGAGCGCAGCCGTCAGAATTTCCGCATCGGCCACGACCGCATGCCGATCGGCATCGTGCACGCGCTTGCGCTGGTGAAGATGGCCGCGGCCCAGACCAACCGCGAGCTCGGCCAGCTCGAGCCGCGCATGGCGGACGCCATCGTCCAAGCGGCGCAGGAGGTCATCGACGGCAAGCTCGACGACCACTTTCCGCTGGTCGTCTGGCAGACCGGCTCGGGCACCCAGAGCAACATGAACCTCAACGAGGTGATCGCCAATCGCGCCAGCGAGCTGCTGGGGGGCGAGCGCGGCACCAAGAAGCCCGTTCATCCGAACGACCACGTCAACATGAGCCAGTCGTCCAACGACTCGTTCCCGACCGCGATGCACATCGCCGCAGCGCGCGCGATCTCGGGCCATCTGGTGCCGGCGCTGTCGGAGCTGCTGGCGGCATTGCGCGCCAAGCAGGAGGCGTTCGCGGACATCGTCAAGATCGGCCGCACCCACACCCAGGACGCCACGCCGCTCACGCTGGGGCAGGAGTTCTCCGGCTACGCCGCGCAGGTCGAGAGCGCGATCGCAAGAATCGAGATTGCGGCGCGGGATCTCCTGCCGCTGGCGCAGGGCGGCACCGCCGTGGGCACCGGCCTGAACGCGGATCCGAAGTTCGCAAAGCTGTTCGCCAAGCATGTTGCCGACATCACCGGCCTGCCCTTCACCAGCGCGGCCAACAAATTCGAGGCGCTCGCGTCCAACGACGCCTATGTGTACACCCATGGTGCGCTGAATGCGGCGGCCGCCGGCCTGTTCAAGATCGCTAACGACATCCGCTTCCTCGGCTCAGGCCCGCGCTCCGGATTGGGAGAATTGATCCTGCCGGAGAACGAGCCGGGCTCCTCGATCATGCCGGGCAAGGTGAACCCGACGCAGTGCGAAGCGCTCACGATGGTGTGTTGCCAGGTGTTCGGCAATCACACGGCGATCACCATGGGCGGCAGTCAGGGTCATTTCGAACTGAACGTCTACAAACCATTGCTTTCACATTGCATGATGCAGTCCATACAATTACTAGGTGATTCAGCACGTTCATTCAGCGAACATTGCGTAACCGGTATTCAGGCCGACGCTGCTCGCATTCGCGAGCTGATGGAGCGCTCGCTGATGCTGGTGACAGCGCTTGCGCCGAAGATCGGCTACGACAACGCTGCCAAGGTCGCGAAATCAGCGCATCAGCGCGGCACCACGCTGAAACAAGAGGCCTTGCGGCTCGGTCTCGTCTCCGAGGACGAATTCGACCGCCTCGTTCAACCCGAGAGGATGACAAGGCCGGGGCGAGCGTAGCGGTAGCCCCGTAGTACTACGGGGGGTGATGCAATTCTCGCTGTTAACCCCTAAAGGATACTCTCGACTACAAGTTCTGCTGCGTTTGTTGAGTAAACAAATCCCGCTCGCAACGACGCGAATGGCCATCGAACTATCAGGGAGCGATGACATGATTGTCTGGAGAACGCCTGGGCTCATCCGCGCAATGCGCATGCTCTCGTCGCGACGTTCGATGGCTTAGATGATTGGAGCAAGCATGGGTGATGTCATCAACTTGAAGCGTTTCAGAAAGCGCGTGGAGCGCGATCAGGAAGCGAAGGTCGCCGAAAGCAACCGCGCTCGCTTCGGCAGGACGAAGTCCGAACGCGCAACTGACGCCCAACGCGACAAGCGCGCGAACGAATTACTCGATCAACATCGTATCAATGGCGAGGACGCGTGATGAAGTCGCCCGTCGTAAAACGTTCAATCGTGGTCGCAGGCCACAAGACCAGCGTCAGCCTCGAAGAGGCCTTCTGGAACGGCATGAAGGAGATTTCGGGTCTCCGTAACATGACCCTGTCCGAGCTGGTCGGAGAGATCGACAACAATCGCCAGCAGGGCAACCTGTCCTCGGCGATCCGGCTGTTCGTGCTCGACCACTTCAAGAGCCGCGCCGCAGCGTCTTCAGGCCTCGAGCCGAAGGCGGCGGTGGACACCCGGCACACGGCAGCCGCCGCGGCTCCTTGAGGCAGATCAGACGGCGATCCGCCCGGCCTGTTTAAAATCGCTCTAAGATGCCGCGGCATTTAACATGCCGCGCTTGACCTCTTGGCACGCGATTGAAAATACAGGCTATGAGCGAAATTTGCGATACAAGGCCGCCTCAGCCGCTCGGTCTCGCCCGGCGAGGCTATACCGGAACAATCCAGCATCTGGCTGCGGGCGGCGCGAGCTCGTCCCTGCCGGACGTCGAATTGGAGAGCCGGCTGATCGAACTGGGCTTCGTCGAGGGCGCCCGGGTCGAAATCCTGCATGAGGGGATCGTCGGGCGCGATCCGATCGCCGTGCGTGTCGACAACATCACCGTCGCGGTCCGCCGGCGCGAGGCCATGGCCGTCATCGTGGCATAGGCCGCGCGGAAAGCGTCGTCATGGAAAGCCCTCTGCTGCATCTGGCCCTGGTGGGTACGCCCAACAGCGGCAAGACCTCGCTGTTCAACGCGCTGACGGGAAGCCGCCAGAAGGTCGCGAACTATCCCGGGGTCACGGTCGAGCGCAAAGAGGGCGCCTTCGTCACCCCGCAGGGCCGCCAGGTCTCGCTGGTCGACCTGCCCGGCACCTATTCCTTGCGCGGTCGCAGCCCTGACGAGGAAATCACCAGGGATTTCGTGCTGGGACGTGCCACCGGCGAGGTCCTGCCCGACCTGGTGTTGTGCGTTGCCGACTCCACCAACCTCAGGTTGACGATCCGGCTGCTGCTCGAGCTCAAGAGCACCGGCCGGCCGCTGGCGCTCGTGCTCAACATGTTCGACATCGCCAAGCGGCGCGGCGTAACGGTCGACGTCTCCGCGCTGTCGCAGGCGCTGGGCGTGCCGGTCGTGACGTCGATCGCCGTGCGCAAGGGCGGCACCGACGACCTGCTGCGGCTGACCGACGAGCTCCTGGCCCAGGCGGCCGCGGCCACCGGAGAGCGCGCCAACACCTGGCGTCCCCTCACGGTCCCGGAGCTGCGCGCCACCCAGCGCGAGGCCGACCGTATCATCGCGGAGACGGTCAGCCTGCCCGAGCGGCCCGATACCTGGACCGCCCGGATCGATGCCATCGCGCTGCATCCGGTCGGCGGCCTGCTGATCCTGCTGGCGATCCTGTTCGTGATGTTTCAGGGGGTGTTCGCCTGGGCCCAGCCGCTGATGCAGGTGCTATCGGCGGCTTTTGATGCGCTCGGCCAGCTCGTTCACGACGAGCTTCCCGAAGGCCTGCTGCAGAGCTTCCTGCAGAACGGGGTGATCTCCGGCGTCGGCAGCGTCATCGTCTTCCTGCCGCAGATCATCATCATCTTCCTGTTCATCCTGCTCCTGGAAGATTTCGGCTACATGGCGCGCGCGGCGTTCCTGATGGACCGCATCATGGGCGGCGCCGGGCTGCATGGCCGCGCCTTCATCCCGCTGCTCTCGAGCTTTGCCTGCGCCATTCCCGGCATCATGGCGACGCGCGTGATCGACAACCGGCGCGACCGGCTCACCACGATCCTGATCGCGCCGCTGATGACCTGCTCGGCGCGGATCCCGGTCTATACGCTGATCATTTCGGCCTTCATCCCGCCGACCAAGATCTGGGGCCTGGTCAACCTGCAGGGCCTGGTGATGTTCGGGCTCTACGCCGCCGGGATCATCAGCGCGCTGCTGGTGTCGTTCCTGGTCAAGTTCTTCCTGATGCGCGACTACCAGCCGGCGCCGTTCATGCTGGAGCTGCCGGACTACAAGATGCCGCGGTTGCGCAGCATCGCGATCGGCGTCTACACCCGCGCCAAGATGTTCTTGCAGCGCGCCGGCACCACGATCTTCTCGATGATGGTGCTGATCTGGTTCCTGGCGTCGTTCCCGCAGCCGCCGGAGGGCGCGACCGAGCCCGCGATCAATTACAGCCTCGCGGCGATGATCGGCCAGGCGATCGCCCCCCTGCTCTCGCCGGTCGGCTTCAACTGGCAGATCGCGGTGGCGCTGGTACCCGGCATGGCCGCCCGCGAAGTCGCAGTCGCCGCGCTCGGCACCGTCTATGCGATCGAAGGCGGCAAGGAGGCCGCCGAGCAGATCGGACAGGTGCTGGCCAGCAAATGGAGCCTCGCCACGGCGCTGGCGCTGCTCGCCTGGTACATTTTCGCCCCGCAATGCGCCTCGACGCTCGCCGTCATCCGCCGAGAAACCGGCAGCTGGCGCTGGATGGCTGTCACCTTCTTCTACATGTTCGCGCTGGCCTATGCGGCGGCGTTCGCGACCTACCACATCGCGGTCGCGATGGGCGCGGGCTGAGCCCGCGCCCATCGCGTCAGCGCGCGGCGTCGACATGCAGCGCGAAGCCGCGCGCGTCCGGCGCGCCGAGCTCAGGACGAAGCTGCATCGACGGGATCAGATAGTCGCCGTGGTTCTGCCGCCGGTACGGAATCGGCTGATCCGTGAACAGCGTCCGCATCCGCGCGCGCAGTCGGTCAGCGATCTCAACAAATCCGGCCTCGTCGATCCGGCTCGCCTTGTGCGCCACGAAGGCCGGCAGCACGTCGAAGCCGGGATAGAACAGGATGCCATGGTTGATCGGAAACAGGAGATCGTCGATCGGCCCGTTGATGCCGCGCGCCGAATAGTGCTCCTCCCAGCCGCCGGTGGTCACGACCAGGATCGCGCGCTTGCCGGCAAACACACCCTCGCCATAGCGGTTGCCCCAGCGCTTGTCGCTGTGCTCGCCGACACCATAGGTGAAGCCGTAGGAATACACCCGGTCGACCCAGCCCTTGAGAATCGCGGGCATCGTGAACCACCACAGCGGGAACTGCAGGATGACCGCGTCGGCCCACAAGAGCTTCTCTTGTTCGGCCCTGACGTCGTCAGTGAGCGTGTGCGTCTTGAAGGCCTCGCCCGACGCGGTGGCAACGTTGAGGCGCGCATCCGGCGGCAGTTGCGGAAAGTCGGCGCGATCCGCAGCCGCCTTCCAGCCGATCGCATAGAGATCCGAGACCCTGACCTGATGGCCTTGAGATTCGAGCTCGGCAACCGTGACGTCGCGTAGGGCACCGTTGAGCGAGCGGGGGTCGGGGTGGGCGAAGACGAGCAGCACATTCATGGCCTTGATCCCTTTGCTGGAACAGCCGGAACATAGACGCGCGCCCACCTATCCACTATATGGCATATATCGATAACATTATGCTGATTTATGGATAAGTCAGGCATCAGCCTCATCAACATGCGCAGTTTCGTCCGGGTTGCCGAGCGCGGCAGCCTGTCGGCCGTGGCGCGCGAGCTCGGGCTGGGCCAATCCACCATCTCGCGTCACCTTCAGGAATTGGAGGATGCGACCGGCGTGCCGCTGCTCAGCCGCACCACCCGGCGCGTGACCCTGACCGACGAAGGCAGCCGCTATTACGCGAACTGCGTCCAGATCCTCCGCCTGATCGACCAGGCCGGCGACGAGGCACGCGGTGCGCGTGGCGCCGCCGCCGGCACGATCCGGATCTCCTGTACGGCGGCCTTCGGGATCCTGCACATCACGCGGCTCGTCTTCGCGTTCCAGGATCGCTACCCGGACATCGCGATCGATCTCAATTTGACCGACGAGCGCATCGACCTCGTGCGGGAGGGTGTCGACATCGCACTGCGTCTCGCTCCGCTCACCGACAGTTCTCTGAAGCTGCGGTCGCTCGGCTACTCGCACCGGCTTCTTGTCGCCTCGCCGGACTATCTGGCGAAACGCGGCACGCCGCGCACGCCGCAGGAGCTGATCGGGCATGACGGCATCCGCATGACCAACGTCGCGGGCAGCGAGTCGCTCGTCGTCATGGGACCCGACGGAGAACGCCATGAGGTGCCGTTCAGAGGCTGCTTCCGCACCAATCACGGACTCGCGGTTCGAGAGGCCGTGCTGTCCGGGCGCGGAATCGGCGGGAGCCATGCGTGGCTGGTCGACGACCTCATCGCGGCTGGCAGGCTGACGGTCATCCTGCCCGACCACCGTCTGCCATCGACTCCCCTCAACATGCTGATCGTCCCGGAGCGCGCCGGCATCGCGCGCGTGCGGCTGCTGATCGACTATCTCGCCGAGGAGATCGTCGGCCTGCCCGGCATCCGGCCCGAGCCCTGAGCTAAAGCCGCGGCATCGCGTCCGGCCGTACCTCGCGGGCCTGCGCGGCCAGCCGGATCGCGGCATTGGCCGCACCGAAGCCCTGATAGTTGCGCCGCTGCACGATCTCGAAGAAGAAGCGCTCCTCGAAGATATGGGTGTAGACTTGGAAGAACTCGGCGTCGCCGTCGCGGTCGTACAGGATCTCGTTGGCACGGAGCGCTGCGATCGTCTCGGGCGCAAGATCATACTTGGCTTCGAGATCGTCGTAATAGTTGTCGGGAATGTCGAGGAAGCCGGCACCACGGGCGCGCATCTCGGCCACGGCCGCGAAGATGTCGTCGCAGGAGAACGCGATGTGCTGGACGCCGGAGCCGAAGAACTCGGAGATGAAGCGCGACGACAAGGTGCGCGTCGCCGTGGAGCCGTTGAGGATGAAGCGCAGGCTGCGATCGCCGTTGACGATCGCCTGGCTCTGCACGAGGCCTCTGGGATCGGCGATCTCCATCTGCGGCAGGCGGGAGAAGTCGATCAGCCCGGCATAGAACAGCAGCCAGGACAGCATCTCCTCATGCGGCATCGACTGGGCGATGTGATCGACCGCGACGAGACGGTCGGTGCTCTTGTCGCTGGCGACGGCTTCGAAATCGACGTCCCAGTGCCGCCCGTGGGTATCCAGGAAGTACAGCAGGCTGCCGCCGACACCATGGATCGCCGGGATCTCCAGCTCGCCCGGCCCGACCGGCTGGGTGAAGGTGCGCGTCTTCAAGGACTGCGCCCGCGCCATGGCACGAGCGGCACTGTCGACGTCCAGCGCCAACGCGCAGACACCAGCCCCATGCGTGACGTAGTGTGAATGCGCAAAACTGGCCGGCTCGCAGTTGATCACCAACTCGATTGCGCCCTGGGACCAGCGCTGCACCGCCTTGCTGCGATGACGCCCCGTCTTGCGGAAGCCAAGCTGTCCGAACAGTCTCGCCAGAGACTCCGCTTTGTCCTCGCTGACCGCGAACTCGACGAAGCCGATGCCGTGGCTCTTGACCCGAGGCTCGAAGCGCGCGGCCGATGACGCCGGCGTCTTTCCAGCGAGGTCGTCCTGCAACAGCAGCAGCGAGCGCATGCCATCGAGCGCGGTGCGCGGCGCCGAGCCGGCGCGGAACTGATCGTTGAAGATCTCCAGCGACAGCGGCCCGGAATAGCCGGTCGCGGCGACCGCCTCCATGAACGCGCCTACCGGCAGATCGCCCTGCCCCGGAAAACTGCGAAAATGCCGGCTCCAGGACAGCACATCCAGTTCGAGCTTCGGCGCATCGGCAAGCTGCACCAGGAAAATCTTGTCGGCCGGAATCGCGCGGATCGCGTTGGTCGGCAGCGCCGGCGCCAGCGCATGAAAGCTGTCGAGGATGACGCCGATCGCCTTGTGATCGGCGCGGCGGACGATTTCCCAGGCATCGCGATAGTCATGGACGTGGCGGCCCCAGGCCAGCGCCTCGTAGCCGACGCGCAAGCCGCGCTTCGCGGCGCGCTCGCCGAGCTCGTGGAAATCGGCGGCGGCCCGGTCGATGCCGCCGAGCGAGGCCGGCGACACGCTGCTGCAGATCAGCAGCAGATCGGTGCCGAGTTCCTGCATCAGGTCGAACTTGCGCTCGGCGCGGATGAAGTTGCGCGCGCGCTGCGGCTCCGGCATGCCCTCGAAATCGCGGAACGGCTGATAGGCGCAGATCGCAAGTCCGAGGTCGCGGCACATCTGCCCGATCTCGCGCGGCCGCATCCCGAACGCGACGAGATCGTTCTCGAAGATCTCGACCGTATCGAAGCCGGCGGCGGCGATCGCCTTGAGCTTCTCGTCGAGCGCGCCTGAGATGGAGACCGTTGCGATCGAGCGCTGGTTCATGCCGCCGTCTCCTCCATCGCGCCGCCCAGGAACAGCTGGCCGATGCGCGGATCGGCCAGCACGCGGTCGGCCTTGTCGATGATGCGGGTGCGGCCGAGCTCGAGCACGATGCCGTAGTCGGAGATCTCCAGCGCCGAGCGCGCATTCTGCTCGATCAGGAGCACCGAGACGCCGCGGTCGCGCAATTGTTTCAGCATGTCGAAGGTCTGCTGCACCATCAAGGGCGACAGGCCGATGGAGGGCTCGTCGATCAGCACGAGCTGCGGCTCGAGCAGAAGCCCGCGCGCGATTTCGAGCTGCTTCTGCTCGCCGCCTGACAGGGTCGAGGCCTGCCGGTCCGCCTTCCTGCGCAGCACGGGAAAGACGTCGAGCGCCGCCTCGACACGGGCGGCCAGATCGAACTCGCGCGGTGCGGCCACGCCGCCGAGCTCGATATTGTGACGGACCGACAGCTCGCCGAAAATGTTGCGGCCCTGCGGGATGTAGCAGATGCCGGCGCCGAGCAGCGCGCGCTGGCTCAAGCCGGTGACGTCGCGGCCCTTGAAGACCACCTTGCCTTCGCGCAGCTTGAGCAGGCCGAAGATCGCCTTGAACACGGTCGACTTGCCGGCGCCGTTCGGACCGATGACGGTGGTGATCGAGCCCGCCGGCACCGAGAAGGTCGTGCCGTTGAGGATCGTCATCTTGCCGTAGCCGCCGACGAGGTTCTGGACGTCGAGAATGGGATCGCTCATCGCCGTCTCCTCAATGTCCGAGATAGGCTTCGATCACGGCCGGGTTGGCCCTGATCTCGTCGGGCTTGCCGATCGCCAGCACCTTGCCCTCCGCCATCACCATGACGCGCGAGCACAGCGACATCACGAACTCCATGTTGTGCTCGATCACCACGAAGGTGGCGCGGCGTTCGCGGTTGATCGCGATCAGCCGCTCCTTGAGGTCGCCCAGCATGGTCGGGTTGACGCCGCCTGCAGGCTCGTCGAGCAGCACCAGCCGCGGGCCGCCCATGAAGGCCATGGCGGCATCGAGCAGCTTCTGCTGACCATAGGACAAGCCACCGGCCGGCTCGTTGGCGAGATGCTCAAGCTTGAAGAAGCCGATCATCTGATCGGCCGTCTCCGTGAGCCCCGCATCCGACGGGCCGAACAGGCGCGACAGCATGCTGCCGCGATGCTCCTGGCCCGCGAGGATCAGATTGTCGCGCACCGACAGTTTCGGGAACACCTGCAGCAGCTGAAATGTGCGGCTGACGCCGAGGCGGTTCAGCTCGGACGGGCGCTGGCCGGTGACGAGCTTGCCGTCGACCCTGACCTCGCCCGCGCTCGGCACCAGCTGGCCGAGGATGCAGTTGAACAAGGTCGACTTGCCGCAGCCGTTGGGGCCGATGAGACCGAGGATTTCGCCCTCGTGCACGTCGAAGCTGACGCCGTTGACGGCGGTGATTCCGCCGAAGCTCTTCTTGACGTCGCGTACGTCGAGAACTGCGGTCATCGCACGGCCTCCAGCTTGGACTGAGCCGCGGCCCGCAACGCGGACGCCGCCTGGGTTCGCCGTGAGCTGAGATAGCGGTCGAGGATGCCGAGAATGCCGCTCGGCGAATAGATCAGCAGCACGATCACGGCGGCCGCATAGAGCATCAGATAATAGCCTTCCGCGAAGCGCAGCCACTCCGGCAGCAGCACCGCGATCATGGCGCCGAGGAACGGTCCCAGCATGAAGCCGGCCCCGCCGACGATGACCATCATCAGGAGGTCGAGCGAGAGCTGCAGGTTGAACGGTACGGGATCGACATATTGCGTCAGCGGCGCATAGAGCACGCCGGAGATGCCGCCGAGCACCGAGCCGATCGCGAACGCCATCAGCGTATAGCGGCGCGTGTCGATGCCGAGCGATTGCGCCCGGATCGGATTTTCGCGCAGCGCCATGAAGGCGCGGCCCCAGGGCGAGCGGATCAGCCACCACATCGCGAGCGTCACGAGGCCGAGGGAGCCGAGACAGAGATAGTAGAACGGCAGCGGCTTGCGGGTCGGGAAGCCGAAGATGTCGGGACGTGGAATGTTGCTGATGCCGTAGATGCCGTTGGTGAGCCAGCTCTCGTTGCGGAACACCAGGAACGCCAGCGTCGAAAACGCGAGCGTGACGAAGGCGAGATAGTGATGCTGAACGCGCAGCGCCGGATAGCCGAGGAGCCAGCCGACGATGAAGCAGATCAAGATGACGAGGCCGAGCGCGGCAATCAGCGGCCAGCCATGCGTGGTCAGGATCGCCGCCCCATAGGCGCCAATGCCGACGAAGGCGCCCTGCGCCAGCGACACCTGCCCGGCGTAGCCAAGCGTAAGGTTCAATCCCATCGCTGCGATGGTCATCACCGCCCACTGGCTCAGGATGTACAGGCCGTAGCGGTTGAAGTTCATCGGGATGATGATCAGACCCGCAATGACCACGACGGCCAGCGCGACGAGAAGCAGTCTGCTGTGCTTGCTCATACCGTACGCTCCTCGGCGCGTCCGAGCAGGCCCTGCGGCCGGAACAGGATGACAAGGATCAGCAGCACCATCGGAACGGCGGCGCGATACTGGGTGGAGACGTAGGCCGCGGCGAGGTTGTCAACGACGCCGATCAGGAGACCGCCGGCGATGGCACCGCGCACCTGGTTGAAGCCGCCAACGATCGCGGCGATGAACGCCGCCTGCCCGAGCACCTCGCCGCTGGAGAACTTCGCGAGATAGATCGGCGTGATCAGCAGCGACGCCAGCGCGACCAGCACGGCATTGATCAGGAAGGTCAGGAGGATCATACGCTCGACGGGCACGCCGATGATGCGCGCCACCGTGGGATTCTGCGCGGCAGCCTGCATCTGATGGCCGAGCGAGGTGCGGTTCAACAGCGTGGTCAATCCGATGACCGCGAGGATCGCGACGGCGAGCACGCCGAGGCTCTGCAGCGAAATCGCCCGGCCCAGGACGGTGACGTCACCTACCGGCACGATCGAAGGGAAAGGCGAGGCCTCGGCGCTGAAGAACTGCTTCACCGCCTCCTTGATCCCGACCGCCAGCGCCATGGTGGCGATCGCCAGCGGCAGCACGCCATGCCGCAGCATCGGATCGACCAGCAGCATCTTGAAGGCGAGACCGAGCAGAAGTGCCGACAACAGGATGCCGACGAGAACCGCGAGCCAGAACGGCGCGCCGAGATGCATCACCGCGAGCATCAGGAAGGCCGGCAGCATCACGAACTCGCCCTGGGCGAAGTTGATGGTCTGCGAGGTCTGCCACAGCAAGGTGAAGCCGACGGCAACGAGCGCGTAGATGGCGCCGGTGGCGAGACCCGCCACGATCAGGTCGAGCAGATTGGACATCGTTTCCCCCTAAGCCTTTGGGTGACGGCGGCACTGGCATCCCCTCCGGCGCCGCCGGTCGACCGTTGTCCTCAGTTGAGCTTCGGCAGCACCTGCTTGACGACCTGCTTGCCTTCGACCACCTCGACCAGGAAGCCCTGGCGATCGATGTCGCCATTCTGATCGAAGGTGACGTCCATCAGGATGTTCGGCTCGGCCGATGTCTTGATGGTCAGGCCGTGCAGCGTATCGGCAAACGCCTTGGAGTCGACCTTGCCCATCTTCTCGGTCGTGGCCTTGACCATGTAGATGGCGAGATAGCCCTTCAGGCCGTTATGGTCGGGCACGTAGTTGTACTTCTTCACGAAGCGGTCGCGGAACGCCTTGATGGCCTCGACCGGCGCATCGGTGGTGAGGCCGACATGGCCGCGAGCCCCGTTGGCCGCATCACCGGCGAGCTCGATGACCTTCTGGCCGACCAGCGTGGTCTCGCCGATCAGCGGCGCCGTCACGCCCTGGCGCTTGATCTCCTTGAGGATGCGCGCGCTCTCTTCCTCGTTGACATAGATGAAGACGGCATCCGGCGCGGCCGCCTTGATCTTGCTGACGTCGGCGGCGAAGTCGGCCTGGCCGGCTTCGGTCGACAGGTCGGCCGCGACCTTGATGCCGAGGCGGTTGAACTCCTTGGTGATGACGTCGCGTCCGCCGCGGCCGAAGTCGTTGTTGACCCAAACCACCGCCACCGACTTCGCCTTGATCTCGTCGTTGATGTACTTGGCGACCTTCGGCATCGACGATTGCTGGCCGAACGAGGTGCGGAACAGGAACTTGTTGCCGGCCTGCGTCAGCTCGGCCGCCTCGCCGCCCATGATCTGCGTGATGCCGGCTTCGGCCGCCAGCGGCGCCGTCACCTTCACCGATCCGGAATAGCCGGGCCCGAGCAGCACATAGGGCTCGGCGTCGAGCGCCTTCTGCACCTGGGCACGGGCGACGCCGGGGTTCGACTGCGAGTCGGCGTGGCTCACCTCGATCTTGCGGCCGAGAATGCCGCCCTTGGCGTTGATCTCCTCGACCGCGAGGTCGATGCCGTTCTTCCAGTTGGTGCCGACGGTCGCGCCACCGCCGGACAGCTCGGCGACGTTGGCGATCTTGATGGGGGCACCGGACTGCGCGTAGGCGGCTCCGGACAGCAGCACGGCCGAGCACAGTCCGGCCAGGATGATCGATCTCACGTTGTTTCCTCCTCTGCTTTAAACGCTTGTTTGCGTTTCTTGCTTGAACGACTTGTTCCGCCGCGTATTGGCGGTCGGCTCAGGCGGCGTCAACCGCCGGATATCTCTCCGCCATGTGATTGTCGAAGGCCGCCCCCATCGCCTCGGTCGAAGGCACAAGGTCGGTGAACAATTCGAAGGCGTCCGCGGCCTGGTAAATCGCGAGCTCGCGGCCGAGCAGGACCTGAGCGCCCTTGGCCCTGGCGGCTTTCAGCAGCGGAGTCCAGAGCGGAGAATAGACCGCGTCGGCGACCCAGAGGTCGGCACGCAGCAAGTGATCCGGCACCGGCGTACCGCGGTTCGGCAGCATCCCGATCGGTGTGCCGTTGACGACAGCCACCGCTCCCTGAAGCGCGTCTTCGACGCTGTCGACGACAGTCACCGTGGTGCCGGCAGGCAGCAGGCTCGCGAGCTTCGCGGCGCGCGCCCGCTCGGTGTCATAGATTCGCAGCCCAGCGACTTTGAGGTTCGCAAGTGCGAAGGCAATCGCCTTGCCGACTCCGCCGGCCCCGATCAGCGCCACGACGCCGCGATGGCTCTGGCTGACCAGCGGCGCCACCGCGCGCTCGAAGCCGGTGGTATCGGTGTTGTGGCCGATCAGCCGGCCGTCGCGGACGACGACGGTATTCACGGCGCCCATCGCCGCCGCCTTCGGCGCCAACTCGTCGAGCAGCTCGACCACGGCTTCCTTGTAGGGATAGGTCACGTTGACGCCGGCAAAGCCGAGCCGGCGCACGCCCTCCAGCAGCATCGCCAGTCCGGCACGATCCGCGCCGGCGACCTCGATCAGCTGATAATGGCAGCGCACGCCGAGCGCCGCCGCGGCGTGCTCGTGCATGGCGGGAGAGGCCGAATGCGCGATCGGGGCACCGATCAAGCCGGTCAGGAATTTTCGGGCTTTGAGCGCGGAAAGATCAGGCACGTTCGCTTTTGTCTCTTGCTGCTGTGACGTGCGAGCGCCGCACGCGCGGATTTCGTTGCAGACGATAGCGCGTCCGCTCGCTAACACAATTACTCAAATATCGGCTGAACCTAACATCATGTTATTTTTTGCCGCCACCGGATTTCGCCGGTTTGGCCACCTGACGTCGGCCGGGCTCCAGCGCGCGCATCTCCGCGCGCAAGCAGTCGATGAAGTGTTCGGCGTAGAGCGACAGCGGCGTACCGCGCTTGACCGCGATGTAGGTGTCGAACCGCGTCGGCTCGGCGATCTTGATCAACTCAATGCCGGGATAGCCGCCATGCGCGACCGTGAACTGGTCGATCACAGCGATGCCGAGCCCGGCCTTCACCAGCGCGCAGACTGTGGTGCCAAAGCGCGCCTTGATCGAGATATTGTAGCTGAGTTTGTTGCGCGCGAAGATCTCGGCCATGATCCGGCCGTAGGGGTCGTTGGGATCGATGCCGATCAGCGGATAGCGCGTCATCTCGGCAGCCGAGACCTGTTTGCGGCCGGCGAGCTCGTGTCCCGGCGGCACGATGCAGAACAATTCGCCTGAGGCCAGCGGCAGGAATTCGAGCCCGGAATGATCGAGCCGGTAGCTCATCGCCACGCACTCGCCCTTTCCCAGCATCAGATAGTCGATCGCCTCCTCGATCTTGAGGATGTTGATGTCGATGCCCAAATCAGGATAGCGGCGGCGGACGCGCTCGATCGCGCGCGGCACCATCACCTGGGAGATGCTGGGCACCGAGCCGACGCGCAGTTCCGACAGCGCGCCACGGCCGATGTTGGAGATGATGTAGCTGAGATCGTCGACCTTCTCGTAGACGCTGTTGATCTGCTCGAAGATGTTCTGCGCCTCGGGCGTCGGGAAGTAGCGGCCGTTCTGGCGCTGGAAGAAGCGGATGCCGAGCGAGCGCTCGGTGTATTTCACCAGACGGCTGACGCCCGGTGCCGACACCTTTAGCAGGCGCGCGGCGCCGTTGATGGTGCCCGTCACCATGACCGCGCGAATGACCTCGACCTGTCGCAAGGTCATCATCGGCGCGGTCTCCGCACGCCGTCAGCCGGCATCATGGACTGCCCGGCGGCGTCAGCACGACCGGCGGACGCGGCACCGGCCGTGGGCGCGGCGGCAGCGCACCCGGCGCGGGCTTGATCTCGACCGGCGGCGGCAAGGGCGCGACCTGCGGCTGGCTCGATGCCATCGGTGCCGCCGGCTGAGGCGCAGGGGCGGGAGCCGAGAGCGGCGGGGTCAGCGGCGGCACGACGGCGCGCGGACCACCGAGCTTGGTGCGCGGCTCGCGCCGCGGATCACGACCGGGCAGCGGCACGTCGGCCGCGCTCGGTGCCGCCGGGCCAGCCTCGGGTGCACCGGGCAGCGACGCCGTCGACGACGGATAGGCCGGCGGCACCTCGCCGCGCGCGATCGCATCCAGCCGCCGCGTCTCGCGATCGATGGCACGCACCGCCAGCCACGACGACAGCGAGGTGACGTCGACCGCGCGCGTCAGCGCCTCGGACGTCCCGACCACGAACAGCTGGATCTCGGGACGGCTATTGGCATTGCCGACCGTGCTCGTGCTCAGGCTGACGCGAATGTCGGCCTGATCGGCCGGAATGTCGAAGCCACCGGAGACGATGGCACGGGCGCCCTGCGCTTCGAGCGTGGTGGCGCCGACACGCAGCCGGCCATCGCGGATGATGAAGGGGATCTGCGCAGCCGTGACCGGCAACGTCCCCGATGCCAGCACCGGCTCGATCACCTGCCGCAACTTGCCGTCGTCGCTCACCTGGCCTGCGTCGGCCGCGCGCAACGCCGCATCGAACGCCCGCGGGTCGAGATTGGGGAGCGCCGCATTGTCAAGCGTCACCGTGCCATTGCCCGAGAGCGCATTGATCATTGCCTGCACGCTGCGTCCTTCGGCGGCGAGCGTCATCTGCGCCGAAACCTTGCCGGCCGGCATCTTCAGGCTGTGATAGCGTAGCGCGTTGCCGTCAATGCCGGCCAACTCGACGCGGCCGTTCAGGACGAGACCATTCGCGTTGGAGCGCGCATCCACGGTCGCGTTGACGTCGCCGCCGCCGAGCTTGCCCTTGAGATTCTCGATGGTCAGCGACTGGCCGTCGCTCTTGATGGCGCCGCCCAGCGGACGCAGATCAGTGCCGTTCAGAATGGCGCCGCTGAGGGCCTGAAACGAGACGCGTCCGCGCCATCCCTTCAAGAGACCGGCGCCCAAAGGCTCGGCCGACTCACGCCCGGCCCCGCCGATCAGCACCGAGAACACTTGCGGCACGTCGAGCGCATCCAGCCCGAGTTCGCCGTCGATCTGCTTGTCGTCATCGAGCACCAGCGCGAGCCGGCCACGCAGCCGCGATCCGCCGACCGTGCTGTCGATGTCGTCGAGCGTCACGCGATTGTTGGAAAGACCAAGACGGCCGAACAGCCGGATGTTCTGCGCCGCCGGATCCTGCGGCTTCAATCCGAACAACGGCGACAGGTTGGCGCTGCGCAGGCGCAGATTGACGTTGGCCTTGGCGGTGTCGCCCCAGGGATCGACGGAGCCTTGCGCATCGCCATCGAGACCGGCGCCTGACAGCTTCGCATTCACCCGCAGCGGCGTCCGCCAGCTGCCGGTCACGCTGGCGTCGAACTGGGCCGGACCGTTGCCCGCCGCCGCGACGCGATCGAGTCCGAGCAGCGCCAGCACGGCACTGCCCTGCTCCGACGACACCCGGCTCTCGATTCCAAGCTCGGTTCGATCGATCGCATCGAGCTCGAAGCTGCGCAGCGCCGCCGCCGACGGTTTTGCCGTCAGCGTCGCCGAGCCCTTGAGTTGCGGCGCGTCGAGATCGAGCACCGCCTTGGCCTGGCTGCGATCGGCATTGGCCGGATCCTTGGCGAGATCGAGCGTGAGCTTCAGCCGGGCGGCACCGGCAGGCGTGCCGAGCGCATCGAAGCGGGCGGCGATCTGCGGCGCCAGCGGCTGCACCAGCGCAGTGATCTCCTTGAGCGAGCCGGCCATCGAGGTCACCACCAGCCGCCCGGTTGCATCGGCGCGATCGAACCGGCCGGAGCCCTCGCTCGTCACGCCGCTGCTTTGGCCGAACTTGATCTGGTCGATGGCGATGGTCTTGGGATCGTAGGAAAAGCGCGCGGTGAGCGGACGCAGCTCCTGGCCGCTGAGCTTGGCGCGGCCGACGTCCAGCGCCACGCTGGCCTCCGCCGGCCACTCGCCGGTAACGCCGACCAGCGAACGGGTCACGGCCATCGCCGCGTCGAGATCGAGCCGATCGCCCTTCAGCACCGCCTCGAAACGCGAGCCCGGCCCCGCTGGCCGGTTGACGAGGGCGACGCGTCCATCAACGGAGCCGCCGTCGATGTCGGCCTTGAGGCTGTCGATCGCGACCCGCTCCGGCGCCACGTTGAGGTCGCCACGCAGCCGCAGCGGACGCTGCGTGCGATAGCTGCTGTCGCTGCGGCCCTGCAGCCAGGCCACCAGCGTGTCGGGCTCCGACGATTCGAGATCAAGCGCGCCGGTGAAGCCCGATGTGACCGAGGTCGAGATGCCGATGGTCCGGAAGGTCAGCCGTGTCGAGCCGGGCGCGCGCAGATCGACCTTTTCGAGGCTCCATGCCGAAGGCTCGTTGTGGAGGTCGGCAGTAAAGTTCTGCACCGGGCGGCCGGAAAGCATGATCTGCTCGGTCGCGAACTGCACGTTGGCCGGCATCGGCAGGGTCGGCAGTTGTGCGATCCAATTGCGCAGCGCCGGCAGCACCAGCGCGGGCGCGATCGCCCGTCGATCCTTGATGTCGTCACCGCCGGCCAGGAGCTTGTCGGCATCGAGCTGGCGTGCGGACAGTGAGGCTTTCAGCACGGGGGCGGCGCCGAAACGGACGTCGCCGCTGCCCGCGAATTTGAGCGAGCGATCCTCCTGGCCGAAGCTGACCTCGATCTGGTCGAGCTTGGCCGACGCCTGGTCGCCGACGATCTTGGTGGCGATGCGCCAAGGCGTCGCGCCGGCCTGGTTCAGCGGACCCGCCTTGGCCTGTTGAGCCTGCTTTGCGGATGGCTCCTTCACGGGCTGGGCGGGCTTGTCGTTGTCGGCGCCCTGCTCCTTCGGGGGCGACGACAGCGTCAGCGCGCCCTCGAACTTCGGCGAGCGGTTGGGGAAGCTGATGAGGCCTTCGATGTCGGCCATCACGGGACGCTCGCCCGGGTCGATGTTGAGGTGGACGCGCAGGCCGTTGGAGTCCTTGTCCTGGCTCGACGACACCCGGAACGGGTAGCGGCCGCCGCGGATCGACACCGCGCCATCGCCGCGCAGCGAACCGGCCAGCGAACGCACGTCGCCGGAGAAGACGATGTCGGTCAGTTCCAGCGTCGAGCGGCTGGCCGCGTCGTGCAGCGCGACACGGCCGGTGAGGTTGAGCCGGTCGATGGCGAGCGCGGCCAGATCGAAGCGGCCGGAGGCTGCCGGCAGGTCGACCTGACCCTTGGCATCGAGGCCGAGATCGGCCGCCATGCCGCCGATGGTGAGCTCGTTCGCCCGCCACTGCCCCCGCATGAGGTCGCCGAGGCTGAATTCGACGTCGAGCTTGTCGGCGCGCAGCTTGCCGAGGTGGTTGGCGCCGCCGAAGGTGACCTGGCGCAGCCGCAGCGTCGGCGTCGGCAAAAGCCGTGCGTCCAGCGCACCGGCGACCCGCACGGGCACGCCAATGATCTTGCCCGCCTCGGCCTCGAACTGCGGCCGGAACTGGTTCCAGTCGACGAAGTACGGGCCGATCAGCGCAGCAAGGAGCGCAAGGATGAAGGCAATCGCCAAGCCGAGCAGGGTCGTCTGCACGGGGTCTCCCTCAAAGGACAACGCTCCGGCGTCCCAACCTTAAAACCAATGCGGCCGCGGCCCACTGGCATCGATACCGGAGCGCTGCATCATATAGGATTAAGTATGGCGAAGTCACAGCGCTGTCGGTCTTTCCGGGGCGTTGGACAACTCCGTTGACGAAGATGGTTACCAGTGGGCCGGCAGCCGTTTGAGGCCGCGCAGCACGAAGGTCGGCCGCCAGTCCGGGTTGTCCGGATCGTCCAGCTTCAGCTCCGGCAGCCGCCGCAGCAGGGTTCCGATGGCGATCTCGGCCTCGATCCGGGCAAGCTGCGCGCCCAGGCAATGATGGATGCCGCCGCCGAACGACAGCGGCTTCACGTTTGGCCTGGTGATATCGAGCTGCTCCGGATTGTCCGGATACACGGCGGGATCGCGGTTGGCCGAGCCGAGCAGACACAGCACGCTCTCGCCCGCAGGAATCCGCCGGCCGCCGAGATCCTCGATATCCTCGAGCGCGACCCGCCCGGTGAGCTGCACCGAGGAATCGTAGCGCAGGAATTCCTCGATCGCGTTCGTGATCAGCTCCGGCCGCGCCTTCAAGAGCGCCAGCTGCTCCGGGTTGCGGTGCAGCGCCAGCAGGCCGTTGCCGATCAGGTTGACCGTGGTCTCGTGTCCCGCGCCGAACAGCAGGATGATGTTGGCGGTGAGTTCCTCATGGCTGAGCTTGGCACCGTCCTCCTCGGCCTGCAGCAGCTGCGTCGTCAGGTCGTCGCCCGGATGTTTCCGGCGCAGCTCGAACAGGTGCTGGAAGTACGCCTTGGACACGGCATTGCCGGCGTTGCCCTCGGCAATCTCGGCCTTGGACAGCGGCACCGGCTCGAGCAGGCGGCCGCCCTCGCGCGAGCTCTTGTAGAATGCCTCGCGATGCTCCTCGGGAATCCCAAGCATGTCGCAGATCACGGTGACGGGCAGCTTGAAGGCGAAATCCTCGATCAGATCCATCCGGCCCTGCGGGATCACCGCGTCGAGCGTGCGGTCGACGATCTCCTGGATGCGCGGCCGCATGTCCTCGACCCGCCGCGCCGTGAACGCCTTCACGACGAGGCCGCGCAGCCGGGTGTGGTCCGGCGGGTCCTGCTGCAGCATCCAATGCCGCATGCTCTGGAACACCGGCTCCTGCATGATGTCGGGGCCGTAGCGCCGGATCGAACGCGCGACGAAGTCCTTCCCGAAGCGCTTGTCGCGCAGCACCAGGCTCGATTCCGCGTGCCGGCTGGCGAGGAACGCCCCGAACGGCGTCACATGCATCGGATCGTTGTCGCGCAGTTGCGCATAGAAGGGATAGGGATCGCGGATGAACTCCGGCGAAAGCGGATTGAACAGCGGCGCGGCCTTGGCGGCCTGGACATGCTCGTTCATGGCGTTCCTCTCCCTGGATTGGCCGATTAGCTCACGGCCGCGGCGCTATGGCAAGTCGGCCCCGATCACACATCATGCCGCCGCCCCCGCCGTCTTTAACCTGTGCAACTGGCCGGCGACGAGGCGGACCCGGCGTGGGGCCGCGATCCAGATCGCCGCCGCCGAGACGAAGGCGCCGAGGAAGGCGATCACGAAGCCTGGCGTGTAGCTCAGGGTGTAGTCATACAGCACGCCGGTCACCCACGGCCCCGCTGCGCCGCCGCACAGCCCGATCAACATCAGCGTTCCGAAGATGCTGCCGAAATGCGCCCCCTGGAATATTTCCAGCGCGACCGCGCCCATCACCGAGGTCAGGCCGTAGCCCAGCGCGCCCTGCGTCGCCACCATGACGTAGATCAGCACCAGCGACGGCGCGGCCTTGAGCGCGATCAGCGCGGCGAAGCAGATCGCGAAGCCGAGACAGCCTAATCCCCACACCGCCTCGCGCCCCAGGCGGTCCGACAGGTGGCCGAGCGCGATCTGGCCGGGAATCCCGAGCAGGCTGACGGCCCCGAGCGCCCACACCGCGACGCTCGAGCTGAAACCGATCTCGAGCAGGTATTTCGTCTGGTGCACCTGCACCGCGTACCAGACATAGAGCCCGAAGAAATAGCCCAGCGCGAGCCACCAGAACCGGCCCGTGCGCAGCGCGCGCGACAACGTCCAGTCGGTTCCGGCCCAGGCGGCGTCGACGACGTTGGACACCGGCTTGGCCGCGTGGGCGAGCGGCGCGGCGTCGCCGTCGGGGCGCAGGCCGATCTCCTCCGGCTTCTTGCGCAGCAAGAGATTGATCGGCGCCAGCACGACCAGCACGACGATGCCCATCGCGGTGCAGGCCGTGCGCCAGTTGGTCTGCGCGATCATGTGCTGCACCCACGGCAACAGCGTCATCGAGCCGATGCCGACGCCGGCGAAGGCGATGCCGATCGCCAGCCCGCGGCGGCGAATGAACCAGTTCGGCAGGAACAAGGACTGGCCGGAATAGCCAAGGCAGACGCTGCCGGCGCCGACCATCGCGCCGATGGTGAGGTACAGATGCCAGGGCTGCGTGGTCAGCGGCGCGAGCAGGAGACCGCCGGCCATCAGCACGACGCCGAGCTCCATTACGGCCCGCGGGCCGGTGCGATCCATCAGCCGTCCGATCAGCGGACTGACGATTCCGGAGGCAACGAAGCCGAACGAGAACGCGCCGGCGGTGACGCCGCGGTCCCAGCCGAATTCGGCGAGAACAGGCGGATAGAACAGCGAGAACGCCGTGCGTGCATTGACGCCGACGGCCATCGTCACGAAGGTCACGGCGACGATGACCCACCCATAAAAGAACGGCAGGCGCATGGTTGTTTCACTCCCTGGTGCATCCTTCGCATCATCTGCATGCGGAGGGGTCAAGGATTTTCTACGCCGCGCCATCCCGTGTCAGTTACCTCCGAGGTCATGTGTGCGGCGCACAGATTGGAGGCAGCTCCTCTCCTTCGTCATTGCGAGCGCAGCGAAGCAATCCAGACTCGTGCCGCGGAGAGATTCTGGATTGCTTCGCTGCGCTCGCAATGACGATTGTGGCGACAGCTTGAATCCATCGATCGAACAGACGCGCGTCTGCAATTCCGCGGCATGACATGCCCGGGCTGTGCAACGTCCGTTCACCCTCATCAATCAGGAGGGCGCAGGGAAGGCCGGGCGCTGGCCGCGCCCGTGGCCCGCCTGCTCAAAAAAATGCAGGCGGCAGGTACCACAGGTTCAGCCGAGATCGCCGGCGGATTCAATTGGTCGTCGCAACACTCGATGAGGAGGTTGCGATGGGCATTCGAAAGAAACGGTCAACGCGGGGCAAGCTGGGATCATTGGGGCGCCCACCAGTTGCGGGGCGTGCGGAACAGCAGAAATTTTGGCGTGGGATTGCCGCTGGGTTGAACAGCGAGAATGCTGCGCTGGCTGCTGGATTATCGGATGCTGTCGGCCCCCGATTATTTCGAAAAGCGGGCGGCGTGGCACCGGCAATGTTCCGACCTTCAGCGAAGCCGCTCTCCGGACGGCACCTCTCTTTTTCTGAGCGCGAAGAGATTGCGCTGCTGAATGCGCAGCGCCATTCTGTACGAGAGATAGCGCGGCGTCTCAATCGATCTCCCTCGACCATCTCCCGTGAACTCGATCGCAATGCGGCCACGCACGGCGGCAAGATGGCCTATCGGGCGACGGCCGCCCAGTGGCATGCAGATCGATCGGCCCGGCGTCCTAAGCCGAGCAAGCTTGCAAGCAACGCCGCCTTGCGCGCTTATGTTGAAGAGCGGCTTGCAGGGCCTGTCGCACCTCCAGGCGGCGTTCGGCGGAAGGCCGGTCGTGCGGGCTCTAGCCAGGATCAGGGGTGGACGAAAGCGTGGAGTCCCGAGCAGATTGCCCGGCGCTTACCGATCGACTTCCCGGATGACGAGGCGATGCGCATCAGCCACGAAGCCATTTACCAGGCGCTTTTTGTTCAGGGCCGAGGAGCGCTGAAACGCGAGTTGTCGTCCTGTTTGCGAACGGGACGTGCGCTGCGCGTGCCCCGAGCGCGTACGCGGAAGCGCAGCAAAGGCTTCATATCGCCAGAGATCATGATCAGTGAGCGTCCGGCCGAAGTCGCGGATCGAGCTGTGCCGGGACATTGGGAAGGAGATCTGATCGTCGGCTCCGCCAGCTCGGCAATCGGCACGCTGGTCGAACGCAGCACGCGGTTTACAATGCTCCTGCACCTTCCACGGCTGCCGGGGTTTGACGATGGCCCACGTACGAAGGATGGGCCTGCGCTCTCCGGACACGGAGCTGAAGCGGTACGCGATGCGATCACGCGCACCATCGTCACCTTGCCCAAAGAACTCCGCCGCTCGCTAACCTGGGATCAGGGGACCGAAATGGCTCAACACAGTGACCTCAAGATCGATACAGACCTTCAGATCTACTTCTGCGATCCAAGAAGCCCCTGGCAACGTGGCACGAACGAGAACACGAATGGCCTGCTGCGGCAGTACTTCCCGAAAGGTACCGATCTGAGCGTCTACGATGCTGACGAGATCGCCGCCGTGGCCGCAGCGCTCAATTCCCGACCGAGAAAGACGCTAGGATGGAAAACTCCAGCAGAAGCGCTTGACGAGCTGCTGTCACGAATGAAAACACTTGGTGTTGCGACCACCGATTGAGCCCGCCGCCCCGGCCCTCCCTGCGCGATGGTCTTCACGCTTATATGCAGGCTTCCCGGCGCTCGGCTTGTTGGCCGCCATGCGCGACAACACGTTTCACGCGTTGCGCGGTGATACCAGCGTCGAGGTATCAGAACCCTGCAACTTCACGTCCGCAAGAGCTTCGTTCGTCCGCACATCGAAAGGACATGCTGCGAGTTCTCGCGGCCACCGCTCCCCGCCTCGCGTGTCGTGACGATCGCGCGCAACGCCCCTCCGCAAGTGAGGCGGGATGCGCGGAAGGATCGCGGTGATTTGCCCGACGACGCAAGCGAAATGACTGCGACAAAGTAACCCGTCGGGCAAAATGGGCCCGACGGGCAGATGCAGATCGAACTAACAAGTCAGCGGCTCACGCCGCAGCCTTCGCCTCGTCTGCGCCGTGGAACGCATACACGTCCATGCGCAGCACGCCGTAATTGGCGCTGTTGTGCAGGCGCTCCACGCGGGCGCCCTCGCCAGCGGCGCCGAGCGCGGCGAACAGCGGCAGGAAGTGCTCGTCGGTCGGATGGTTGTCGCGCGCGTGCGGGGCGAGACGGCGGTAGTCGACGAGATCGTCGACGCGACCCTCGATCGCGGCCTGGTGCACCCAGTCGGCGAAGTCGACCACCCAGGACGGCGCGGGATCGTCGATGTCGAGCCGGCGCTTGCGGAACTCGCCGAGATTGTGGGTGAAGCTGCCGCTGCCGATGATCAGCACGCCCTCCTCGCGCAGCGGCGCCAGCGCACGGCCGAGCGCGAGATGATGCGCAGGGCCCTGCTCGGTCTGGATCGAGAGCTGCAGCACCGGAATGTCGGCCTGCGGGTACATCAGGAGCAGCGGCACCCAGGCGCCGTGATCGAGGCCGCGCTCGCGGTCGATGCCGACCGGCAGGCCGGCCGCCTGCAACCGCGCCGCGACGGCCTGCGCGAGATCGGGCGCCCCCGGCGCGGGATAGCGCAACTGATAGAGCTCACGGGGAAAGCCGTAGAAATCGTAGATGGTCTCGTTGGTGGCCACCGCATTGACGGCGGGGATGTCGGTCTCCCAATGCGCCGAGATCACCAGGATCGCCTTCGGCCGCGGCAGGCTGCCGCCGAGGCCGACGAGGAAGTCACGGGCGGCCGAATCCGTGAGCGGCAGCATCGGCGAGCCGTGCGACAGGAAGATGCTGGGCAAGGTCATGTCATCTCTCCTCGGGCGATATAGGGATGTCCACCTGTCAACCCAACCCACAGCCGTCGTCCCTGCGAAAGCAGGGACCCATACCGCGGGATCGACGTTTGAGGCAGGCTGCGCGTCGACCAGCGTGCTCGACCCAAGTCCGCTTGTGGTTATGGGTCCCCGCGTTCGCGGGGACGACACTGAGATTGTCGCGGCAGTCAACCAACCATGACGATCAATGCGCGCTGCGCAACTGCCCGCCGGCAAGGCCGCTGCGAAGGCTGCCCAGCGCATAGGCGCCGTCGCCGAGCAGGGCCTGGATCACCAGGGTGACGGCCCAGAACGCCGGATACTCCCAGCCGCCCTTCGGATTGTTGAAGAAGAACCCGGCAGAGCCATGCACGGTGAAGATGGCGCCGAGCAGGATCGGCACGGCGGCGAGCGCGACCCAGCGGGTGGCGATGCCGAGGATCAGGGCAATGCCGGCCAGGATCTCGGCGGCGATCACGAGATAGGCCAGCTCGGGCGGCAGGCCGATGCTGCCGAAGAACTTTGCGGTGCCGGCCGGGCTGAAGACGAACAGCTTGAGGCTGGCATGGGCCAGGAACAGCCCGCCAAGAGTGAGGCGGAGCAGGAGCGCGGCATAAGGCGCAGTACGGGAATCGATCATCGGGACCTCCGTGGGGACTTCCCGCCATATGGATCATTTCCCCTCAGACGATAATCCGCTACAATGGAAAATCAGTTCACACTCCAAGAGTGAGATGATCCAGTGTTGGACCGGCTGACCGGACTGGAGGTGCTCTCGAAGGTGGCCGGCTGCGGAAGCCTGTCGGGCGCGGCCCGCCTGCTCGGCATGTCGCCGACCATGGTGACAAAACACCTCGCGGCGCTGGAGACGCGACTCGGCACCAAGCTGTTTCACCGCACCACGCGCCGGCTGACCATCACCGAGGCCGGACGCCGCTATCTCGACCTTGCCGAGCGCGTGCTCGGCGACTTCGAGGCGGCCGAGAGCGCGATCGCGGCCGACCGCGTCGAGCCGCGCGGGCTGTTGCGCCTCAATGTCCCGCTCGCCTTCGGCACGCGCCAGATCGCGCCGCTGCTCGCCGGCTTCGCCGCGCTCTATCCCGGCGTCAGCGTCGAGCTCGGCCTCAACGACCGGCTGGTCGACCTGATCGAGGAAGGCTGGGATCTCGCGATCCGCATCGGCACGCTCAAGGACTCCAGCCTGGTGGCGCGGCGGCTGGCGCCGTGCCGGATGATGGTGTGCGCCGCGCCGTCCTATCTCGCCGTGCATGGGACACCGCGCACCACGGCCGATCTCGCCGGTCACAACTGCCTCGGCTATACGCTGGCGGCGGCCGGCCCGTCGCGCTGGCGCATGGGCGGCAAAGCCGCGGTCGATGTCACCGTGAGCGGCAATCTGCGCGCCAACAATGGCGATGCGCTGCTCGCGGCGGCGTTGGCCGGACAGGGCGTGATCTACCAGCCGACCTTCATCGTCGGCGACGACATCCGCGCGGGCCGGCTGGTGCCGCTGACGCTCGACGCGCCGCCCTCGGACCTGCTGGCGGTGCACGCCGTCTATCTGCCGGACCGCACGCCATCGGCCAAGGTGCGCGCCTTCATCGACCACCTCGCCGCGGCGTTCGCGCCGGAGCCGCCCTGGGATCGCGATCTTGCGTGAGCGGACGAACAACTCGACCGTGATGCGCTCGGAGACATCGACATGATCGAGCAACCACGCCACGACGGCAACCATCATTGGCCGATGCTCCGCTCGCTGCGAGGCTGGCGGATCAGCGCCCTGCCCGCCGATCTCGCCGCCGGATTGACGCTGGCGGCGATCGCGATCCCCGAGCAGATGGCGACCGCCAAGCTCGGCGGCTTCACGCCCGAGACCGGCTTCTTCGCCTTCATGGCGGGATCGCTGGGGTTCGCGCTGTTCGGCGCCAACCGCTTCCTGTCCTGCGGCGCCGATTCCACGATCACGCCGATCTTCGCCGGCGGCCTGGCGCTGCTCGCGGCCAGCGGCACGCTTGAATACGGCAGCCTCGCTGCGGCGCTGGCGCTGCTGGTCGGGGTCATGCTGGTGCTGGCCGGCGGCTTCAGGCTCGGCGGCATCGCCAACCTGCTGTCGGTGCCGGTCACCGTGGGCTTCCTGGCCGGCATCGCCGTTCACATCATCGTCTCGCAATTGCCGGGCGTGCTCGGCCTGCCGTCACCGAGCGGGCCAACGCTGGCGCGGATCGCCACCCTCGCGGGCGAACTCGGCAAGGCCAACGGGTACACGATGCTCATCGGCTTCGGCGTGCTCGCGACCATCACGGTCTGCGAGCGGATCAGCGCCCGCATTCCCGGCGCGCTGATTGCGCTTACGGCCTCGACCTTGTTCGTGCTCTCGGCCGGGCTGCGGGGACGCGGCGTGCCCGTCATCGGCGAGATCGCCGGCACGGTGCCGATGCCGTCCGTGCCGCTGATCGGGCCGGAACAATGGGCGAAGCTGGTTCCGCTCGCCTTCCTGATCGCGGTCGTGGTGATGGTGCAGACGTCGGCGACGACGCGCTCGTTCCCTTCCGATCCCGACCGCGCGGCCGACGTCGACCGCGACTTCCTCGGCGCCGGTGCCGGCAGCCTGCTGGCCGGATTGTTCGGCGCGTTTCCGGTCAATGCGAGTCCACCGCGCACCGGCATCGTGGTCGAGACCGGCGGCCGGTCGCAGGTCGCGGGCCTGCTCGCCGCTGGGATCGTGCTGCTGCTCGTGCTGTTCGGAGCCCGGCTGCTTGCGAACGTCCCGGAGGCAGCGCTCGGCGGCGTGCTGCTGTTCGTCGCGCTGCGCATCATCCGCGTCGCGCAGATCACAAGCGTCTATCGTGCGTCGAAGGGCGAGTTCCTGCTCATCCTGGCCACCGCGGTGGCCATCGTCGCACTGCCGATCGAGCAGGGCGTCGCGCTCGGCATCGCGCTGTCGCTGCTGCACGGCATCTGGAGCACGACGCGCGCCCACCTCATCGCCTTCCAGCGCGTGCCGGACACGACGATCTGGTGGCCGGCACATCCGCAGATCAAGGGCGAGGAACTGTCCGACATCGCCGTGGTCGGCTTCCAGGCCCCGCTCAGCTTCCTCAATGCAGCGACGTTCCGCGCCGACATGCAGCGCCTGCTGCGCAGCCGCAAGCCGCGGCTGGTGGTGTTCGAGGCCAGCGCCATCGTCGAGATCGATTTCACCGCCGCGCAGACCCTGCGCGACGTGATCCATATCTGCAACGAGACCGGTATCGTGTTCGCGGTGGCGCGGCTGGAGTCGCTGCGGGCCCAGGCGGCCTTCGAACGGTTCGGCCTGTACGATGTGCTGCCGCGGGAGCGCGTGTTCCACAGCGTCGATCACGCGCTGCAGAAGCTGCGCAGCAGTGCCTCGGACGTGCACGCTTGAGGGAATGGCGGCACGAGCGCCGCCGTGGTCGACGACGACCCCGGCGGCAGGCGGACGCTTGCGCTCTGCGCAGTGACCTCGTGATACGAACCGTTACACGTTGCGGCGACGGTCGACATATGCCCGCTAAATTCATCGGCGAGACAACCGCCTCACGAGGCCCGGCGCGTCGGCCGCGGCGAGAGAGGAATCATCGATCATGCACAAGCTGCTTCCGCTGCTGTTGATAGTCATCTCCAGCACCGCCGCCCAGGCTCAGGACAGGAGCGCCATGCGCCAGGCCTGCGGCGACGATGTGCGTACGCTCTGTACTGGAATCATGCCGGGCGGCGGCCGCATCAAGCAATGCATGATCGAGAAGTTCGACAAGCTCTCCGACGGTTGCAGGACGGCGTTGAAGGACGCAAAGGCGCAGCAAGGCGGAAAATGATGCCGCCTGCGACGAAAGCCAACGGGACGCGTCGCTGATCGTTCATGTTCCTTGCAGCGAATGTCTGCTAGAAGACCGCACGATGGCGTCGACACTGCAGCGATGCGCCACATGATCGGCAGAGCTGCATCGGGCGACCGGCGTCGTCGAGAGCTCTATGGTACTGGGAAGAGGTTTCGAGACCTCGAAAATATTGCGAAACCAAAATTTGCCCGACGACGTCTAAGGACTGCACTGCTTCGAAACCAACGAGAGGACCGCACTGCAATGCGCAATCTGTTCACCTCCGCCCTGCTCGCCGCGACCGTCATGTTGGGCGCGTCGGCCGCGCAGGCCTTCACGCTGCCAGCCCAGCCGGCTGCTCCGGACAGCAATGTCGAGCGCGTCGCCGGCGGCTGTGGTCCCGGTTGGTTCCCCGACCGCTGGGGCCGCTGCCGGCCCGCCCCGCGCGTCTATCGCCCCTACGGCTACGGCGTCTACGGCCCGCGCACCTGCTGGGTGCGGCCGACCCCGTGGGGACCGCGCCGCGTCTGCCGTTGATCTGCACGGAAACAAAGCGCCGCCGCGTGTCGAACGCGGCGGCGTTTTCTATTTGGTGAATCGTGATGCATTCCGACATCTCCCGCGAGCTGGGAGATGTGAGCAGCGGGCCTGCACGCCGAACCCAAATCCGAAACCCAGCTCGGCTTGGATTGCCAATCAGCGCGCCGGGATGATCTTGCCTGGATTGAAGATGTTCTGCGGATCGAGCGCCTGCTTCACCGCGCGCATCGCATCGAGCGCTTCCGGGCCGAGCTCGGACTCGAGATATTTCTGCTTGCCCTGGCCGATGCCGTGCTCGCCGGTGCAGGTGCCGCCCATGGCCTGCGCGCGCTCGACGAGGCGATGCATGAACTCGTCGCCGCGGGCCATCTCGTCGGCGTCGTCGACGTCGCACATCAAGGAGCAGTGGAAATTGCCGTCGCCGACATGGCCGACGATCGGCGAGGTCAGCCTGAGACGCGCGAGGTCCTCCTCGGTCTCGGTGACGCAGTCCGCGAGCCTGGAGATCGGCACGCAGACATCGGTCGCGACCACGCCGACACCGGGCCGGATCGCCTTCACGGACCAATAGGCATCGTGACGCGCCTGCCACAGCTTGGTGCGGTCCTCCGGCTTGGTGGTCCAGGCGAAGTCGCCGCCGCCGCACTCCCTGGCGATCTCGGCAAAGTTCTTCGACTGCTCGGCGACCTCGGCCTCGCTGCCGTGAAACTCCAAGAGCAGCAGCGGCGTCTCCGGCAGCGTCAGCTTGGAATAGGCGTTGCACGCCCTGACCTGCGCCGCATTGAGCAGCTCGATGCGCGCCACCGGAATGCCGGTCTGGATCGCGAGGATCGTCGCCTGGCAGGCGCCGCGCACGGTCTCGAACGAGCACGACGCCGCGGCGATGGTCTCGGGAATGCCACGCAGCCGGATGGTCATCTCGCAGATGATGCCGAGCGTGCCCTCGGCGCCGATGAACAGGTGCGTCAAATCGTAGCCGGCCGCGGACTTCTTGGCGCGGGTGCCGGTCTTGATGATCTCGCCGTCGCCGCGCACGACCTTCAGCGCCAGCACGTTCTCGCGGATGGTGCCGTAGCGCACCGCATTGGTGCCGGAGGCCCGCGTCGACGCCATGCCGCCGAGGGACGCGTCGGCGCCGGGATCGATTGGAAAGAACAGGCCCTGGTCGCGCAGATATTCGTTCAAGGTCTTGCGGGTGATGCCGGGCTGGATCACGCAGTCGAGGTCCTCGGCATGCACCTCCAGCACCTTGTTCATATCGCGCATGTCGATGCAGATGCCGCCGGCCGGCGCATTGACCTGGCCCTCCAGCGAGGTGCCGGTGCCGAACGGAATGATCGGCACGCCCTTTGGCGCACAGATGCGGACGACGTCCTGGATGTCGGCGGTCTCCTGCGCCAGCACCACGCCATCCGGCGGCTGCGTCGGCAGCCAGGTCGTGGTATGGCCATGTTGCTCGCGCACGGCCTGCGAGGTGATGAGCCGGTTGCCGAAGCGGGCCGCCAGCGCGTCGAGCGCGCTCTTGAGCGCCTCCGGCGCGGGCCGCTTCAAATCGTGATGGGGGATCGTCGTCGCCACTGCTTCCTCCGAAAGTTGGGCGGACCGTGGCAAAGGACGCAACAGGGGTCAAGGGAGCAAACGGAAGAGCCGATGAGCGATAATGCAGTGCCCATACAAGCCGGCGCGGGGCCGTTCCTGTCGTCCATCATGCAGATCGAGCCGCAATGGATCGACTACAACGGCCATCTCAACATGGCCTATTACAACGTGATGTTCGACCGCGCGATCGACCAGCTATGGGCCGAGCTCGGCATCGGACCGGCCTACATGAAGGAACGGCAGGGCTCGACCTTCATCACGGAGTGCCACGTGCGCTATTTGCGCGAGATCCATCTGGGTGATCCGGTGCAGGTCGCGGTCTGGCTGATCGGTGCCGACGAGAAGCGGCTGCACACGTTCGAGGAGCTCCGCCACGCCGACGAAGGCTGGATCTCGGCGAGTTCGGAGGGCATGTCGGTGCATATCGACATGACCAAGCGCAAGGTCGCGCCGTTTCCGCCGGACATCCAGGCCAACATCGCCCGCGTGCTGCAGGCGCATGCCGCGCTGCCGCGTCCCGACGGGCTCGGCCGCGCCATCGGCATGCCGAAGAGATGACGGTGACCGGCCGCCGCTACGCCGGCAGGCCGGCGTCGGACAATCCCTCGAATACCCGGGCCGAATAGGCGTCCGGTAGCGGCGGCATGCCGCGCTGGACCTCGGCCAGGGTCAGGTCCGGATAGCCGGCACGCAGCGCCTGCAGACTGCGCAGGGCCGCGGATCGCTCGCCCGCCAGCACGTGGGACGGGCACATGGTCCGGTGCACCCAGAGCGACGACGGGTGCTCGCGCAGGCCGCGCTGCTGCCAGCGCGCCGCCTCCGCGTAGGTCCCGGCGGCGAAATGCGCGCAGCCGATTCCAATGATGGCGTTGAAGGCGAGCGGGTCCTGCGGCGCGAGATCCAGCGCAATCCGAAAGCGCTCGATCGCCGACGCGGCATCGCCGCGATAGACATCGAGCCAGCCGCTGCGGCTCCAGGCCCAGGCGGCACCGCCATCCAGCGCGAGCGCCCGGCCCACCACCTGCTCGGCCTCGGCGAGCTCATCCAGCAAGGTGAGCGCGTTGCCGAGCACGCACAGCACGGTCGCATCCGCAAGCTCGGTCGGCACGCGCTGCGCCAGGGCGCGACCAAGCTGCCGGTCCTGCCCGGGCGCGGTGCCGAAATGATAGACCGCGCGCTGGCCGTAGGCCCAGGCCGCGAGCGCCGTGGCCAGGGCATGACGGGGATCGCGGGCGATGGCCTGATGCAGCAGCTCGAGCGCACTGCGGTTGCCGTCGGCGTCGAGCGACAGCACGCCGGGCATGGCGCGCAGCGCGAGATCCTGCGCGGTCAGATCCTCATCCGGTTTGCGCAGCGCCCGATCGATCTCGGCGCGGCGCAGGCTTTGCAGCAGCGATGCCGCCACGCGGGCGGCCAACCGTTCGTGACTGTCGGCCTCCCACCGCAGCATGACCTCGCCGCGATGCGCCCATATCAGCCCGCCGCTGTCCTGGTCGATCAGCTGCAGCAGCAGCCGTGACGCGCCATCCCGCCCCTGGAGCGACGCGTTCATGCGGTAGCGCGCCGCGCGCGGCTGGGTCGTCACGGCAAATCCCGCGCGGGTCAGCGCCAGCGTGAGCTCGGCCGCGAGGTCGTCCGCCAGCTCGCGCACGCTCGGATCGGTGGCGATCATGGCGAAGGCAATGGTCGGCCGATCGCGCACCGGCGCAATGGTGGTGCGCGACGCGGCGAGCTGCGCCATCAAGACCGCCTGCCGCTTCAGGGTTTCCGACGGCGTCTCGCCGTGGCAGCGACGATAGCCGGCGGCGAAGCGGCCGTAATGTGGGAAGCCGCAGCGCAGCGCGACGTCCATCACCTTCCCGCCGGCGCGCCCCTGCAGAAACTCGACACGGGCGCGCGCGTAGCCGATCTCCTGCCGGACCATTTGCGGCGACCGGCCGATCGACCTGACGAACTGGCGCTGCAAGGTCCGTCCGGAAACGCCGGCAATCTTCGCCAGATCGGCCAGCGTCCAGCGCCGCCCGAGGTCGTCATGCATCGCTTCGAGCGCGCGGCGCACGCTGCGTGGCAAAGGCTGCCGCGCCGCCAGGGGAACCTGATCTCCGTCCATCATGCGACGACGTCCAATTGCCTATGGGTCATCGGCGGCGCTCGAAAAGTTCACGATCCGGATGGCCGTGTCGCGATCTGGATAGCGCCGCCCGAAGCCTGCCGCGTACGTCTCCACACACCAGCGCGCGCAACAGCGCTGCATTCTCCGGAGGAGACCATCATGACCGCATCAGCTGCAATTCAGGCCGGCGCGACCGCAGAGCCGGATTTCACCGCGCTCAAGGCACGCCAGCACAGCGCGTGGTCGTCCGGCGACTACGCCATCGTCGGCAACACGCTGCAGATCGTCGGCGAGGAACTCTGCGAGGCGCTTGACATCCGCGCCGGCCAGAAGGTGCTCGACGTGGCCGCCGGCAACGGCAACGTCACATTGGCTGCGGCGCGGCGCTGGTGCAACGTCGTCTCGACCGACTACGTGCCTGCCCTGCTCGACCGCGGGCGCCAGCGTGCCGCCGCCGACGGCCTGTCCGTGCAGTTCCAGGAGGCCGATGCCGAGGCGCTTCCGTTCGGCGATGGCACATTCGACGTGGTGGTCTCGACATTCGGCGTGATGTTCACGCCCCAGCAGGAGCGCGCCGCCGCCGAGCTCACCCGGGTGTGCCGCAGCGGCGGCAAGATCGGCCTGGCCAATTGGACCCCCGACGGCTTCATCGGCCAGTTGTTCAAGACGCTCGGCAAATATCTGCCACCGCCCGCCGGCGCCAGATCGCCGGCGCTGTGGGGCACCGAGGCACGCATCCGAGAGATGTTCGCCGATGCCACCGACATTCGCTGCCATCGGCGTCATTTCGCGATGCGCTACCGCTCGCCTGAGCATTTCGTCGACGTGTTCAAGACCTACTATGGCCCGGTGCTCAAGGCCTTCGCTGCGCTTGATGGCGACCGCCAGGCCGATCTCAAGCGCGACATGCTGGCCCTGATCGGGACGCTCAATCGCGCCGAGGACGGCACGATGGTGGTGCCGTCGGAGTATCTCGAAGTGGTCATCATCAAACGCTGAGATCGTCAGCTCTGCATCACCCAGTCCGGCAGGCGCGCGAACCAGGGCTGCGCCTGCTCGAGCTGGCGGGCGAGCCGCAGCAGCCTCGTCTCGTCGCCGAGCCGGCCCATGCGGGCGCGCCTGCGTCCCGCGCTCAGCTCCCGCCGGCCGCCCTCTTCTTCGCAGCACCGGACTTGGCGACGCGCGCCTTCGCGGCGCGCGGCTTGGGACTGGTGGCCCTGACCGCCAAGCGGGCCTGCGGCCGAATGCGGTAGCGTCCCGACCCCACCGGATCGCGGTTGCTGACCTGGTTCTGCGGCACGCCCTGCAGCACCTGGACGATGTCGTCGCGGACCACCGGGAAGATCCGGTAATACTGGTGCTGCTGCGGGTCCTGCTCGAACGTCGTCACATCCGAACAATCGATCGCGGTGACCTTGTCGCTGATGCTGCCCATGTTGTCGGGACCGTCGCTGCCGAGCCGCGGACCGTTGAATTTCGTGCCCGCGCTCAGCGTATTGAGCACCCAATCCTTGGTCGAGTGATAGACCGTGACGCTGCTCGCGGTGCGCGGCAGATATTTCAGCTTCGCCGGGTCGTCGAACGCGTCCGCGTCCTCGTCGGCCGCCGCGAGCACGACCTTGTCGAAGGTCCTGCGCAATCCGGTCAGGGACGGCTGCGTCCCGCCCATCCGCACCATCGCCGGAACGCCGCCGGCCATGGCCGCGCCGGCGACCGGGTCGGGCATCTGCATCAAGGCCTGCAACGCGTTGCGCAGGACATAGACGCCCATGCTGTGACAGATGAGATGAATGCTCTGGTTGCAGCGTTCGCTCTCGGGCAGCCCGTCGACGAAATCATAGAGCCGCCGCAGCGTGCGTGCCACGGCCGGGCCGGATGCCGCCGCCGTCTTGCGATCGTGCTGGTAGTCCACAAAGGGCAGCGGCACGCCGACCAGCGAGGCGACCGACGGCCAACTGAACACGAACATGTTGGCGTCGATCCCGTAGAACGCCGAGATCCACCCGGCGCGTTCGATCGAGTCGACGAAGCTGTTGCTGAAGCCGTGAATGAACGCCAGCGTCGGCCGCGCCTTCGCCAGCATGTCGGCACGCAGGGCGCCGAAGATCGTATTGCTGCCGAGGACCGCACGGGAGCCTTGCGGAAAGATCAATTGCTCGTCCTCGACATGAAGCGATCCAGGCACCAGGGCATAGCTCGATGCCTGCAGATCGACCGCGATCTCGGCCCGGCCATACCTGATGTTCAAGCCGTTGACGGGACCGAGCTCGGAGCTGAACCCGGTAATCTGATTCGTGCCTTCAGCCGTGATCGGTTGCCTGTTGGTCGCGAAATAGACTGTGACGTTCATGATCCCGCCCTCTGAAAGTATCACCAACGTGCATGGCACGGCACCGGACCAGCGGACCGTCGGAAGCGACGCGGAGTAGTTTCCGCACGACGGCAGCGACGTGCGATGTGCCGGGTCCGAAGAACGTGGCCGTCCGAAGAACGTCGCCGAGCCGGCGCGGCTTAGGCGACCGCGCTCCACCTAAGATAGAACACCACAAACAGCGCGCACGCAATCGCGATGGACGTGCACGGCGTCGTGCGACGCACGACCGCGCCGCTCGAACCGGCCCGCCGGGTGTGGTCAGCTCTGCATCACCCAGTCCGGCAGGCGCGCGAACCAGGGCTGCGCCTGCTCGAGCTGGCGGGCGAGCTGCAGCAGCCTCGTCTCGTCGCCGAGCCGGCCCACGAACTGCACGCCGAGCGGCAGGCCGTCGGCGGTCCAGTGCAGCGGCACGCTCATCGCCGGCGTGCCCGCGAGATTGGCGAGCTGCGTGAACGGGACATATTGCAGGCTGTCGCGGGCGATCTTGTCGATCATGCCGTCGAGCAGGCCCCAGCGCGTCATCAGCCCGAGCAGGCCGATGCGGTCGAGCATGTCGAGCAGGGTCTGCTCGGCGGTGCTCGGATCGCCCTCGCCGTGCCGGATCGGAGGGTGCGCGAGCGTCGGCGTCAGCAGCAGGTCGTAGCGGGCATGGAAGCGCGCCAGCGCCCGCGCGAAATCGTTCCATTTCAAGAGCTGCGTCGTCAGCGCGCCGGCCGAGATCGCGCCGCCGAGCGTCGACAGCACCCGCGTCAGCAGCTCGAACTCCTCGCGCCTGGCGCCCTTGCCGCGCGCGTCGGCGACCAGCGCCGCGACCTGGCCGAAATAGATGTGCAGGAACGCTGTCGCAAGCGCGGCGCCATCGATGTCGGGCGAGGCCTCCTCGACCTCGTGACCAAGGCCCTGCAGCAGCTTCACGGCGTTGTCGACCGCAAGCTTCGCCTCGGCATGCACCTCGGTCCCGATCGGCGACGCCACCGTGTAGCCGATGCGCAGGCGGCCGGGATCGCGGGCCACCGCGTTGGCGTAGACCACGCCGGGCTCGGCGGTGAGAAAGGGATCACCGGGCTCGCCGCCCGCGATGACGTCGAGCGCGAGCGCGGTGTCGCGGACGCTGCGCGACAACACGCCCTCGCTGGATGCGCCGAACCAATACTCGCCGAAGCCGGGCCCTGACGAGATCAGCCCGCGCGACGGCTTCAGCCCGAACAGGCCGCAGCAGGCGGCGGGAATGCGGATCGAGCCGCCGCCGTCATTGCCGGCGGCCATCGGCACGACGCCCGAAGCGACCGCCGCCGCAGCGCCGCCGCTGGAGCCGCCCGGCGTATGTGCGGGATTCCAGGGGTTGCTGACGCGGCCGAAGGCGCGGGAGTCGCTGACGCCCTTCAGCGCGAGCTCCGGCAGGTTGGTCTTGCCGAAGATCACGAGGCCGGCTTCGAGATACCGCCTGACGACCGAGGCATGCTCGCCGGCGACGAATCCGGATAGCGCCTTGCTGCCATAGGCCGTCGGCAGGCCCGCATAGTCCTGGGCGCAGTCCTTGATCAGGAACGGTACGCCGGTGAGCGGGCCGTTGGCGGGCTTGGCGAGCTGCGCGCGGGCCTCGCGCTCCATCAGCCTGCAGACGGCGTTGGTCCTCGGCTGCGCCCGCTCGTTCTGCGCCAGCGCGAGCTGCAGCAGCTCCGCCGCATGGGTCTCGCCGCCCTTCACCGCGGCGGCAAGCGCCGTCGCATCGCGCTGCACATAGTCCCGGACGTTCACATTGCCCTCCCCGCGCCGCCATTCGTCGCCGTGATCGTAGCTGATTCTGGCTGCGACCGAGGCGCAGTTGCGCCAAACGCGGCGGCAATACGGCGCATTGGCGGCAATCGTGGCCACACGATGATCTGCTGCGGTCGACTTGAGGGCGGGATTACGCAGTCTGGTCCTGATTTTAGTTAATTTGATTCAGATCATTCGTCCTGTCCCTTGCACCGACCTAACCTTATGCATCGTTAGTTGCGTAGAGTGACGAGAGAGCGATGGGACGCCTCGCAAGCCTGCTGAGCCGAGCGCACGGTCCGCATGAGGATGCGGCAGCCCTGCCCGTGACCACCGCCGACTACTTCATCCTGCTGTCGCGCGCGATGGAGAGCCTGCCGGATTCCACCCCCGAACGCCGCGCCGAAGTCTACCAGTCGGCCCGCCAAGCGCTGGTGACCCAGTTGCAGGCGATGGATCCGCCGGTCTCGCGATCACGCATCAAGGCCGAGCAGCGCGCGCTCGACGATGCGGTTGATACGATCGAGACACGCGCGCTGACGGCGCCGGACGGCAGTCCGGAACAGACGACGACGCTGGTCCCGGATGACCCGCTGTATCCCTCCTTCGTTACTGCACAAATCGACATTCCGACCGCTTCCGTTTCAACAGCCCAAGATGATGACCAGGACCCCGCCATGGCTCAAACCCAGTTTCATTCCAAGTTTGCCCCGCGCGCCGTCGAGGAGAAGCCGATGTCACGACTCGATGAAATCAACCGGGTGCTGCGCAAGCTGCAGAGCGACTCGTTCGGGGTCGAGGCCTGCGCGCTGATCTCGGAGGACGGGCTGATGATCGCGAGCGTGCTCGCGGCCGACATGGAGGAGACGCGGGTTGCCGGCATGACCGCGACCTTGCTGTCGCTCGGCGGCCGCGCCGCCATGGAGCTCGGCCGCAGCCATCTGCAGGAGGTCATCATCCGCGGCGAGTCCGGCTATGCCGTGCTGGTCAGCGCCGGCCGTGGCGCGCTGCTGCTCGCGCTCACCAACGAGAACAGCAAGCTCGGGCTGACCTTCTTCGACATGCGCGAAGCCGTCAGATCGCTGCAGAAGGTACTGTAGCGCACCGTCGTCCAATGAGCCGGCGCGCTGCGATGGCGCGGCGCCGGCGGGAGTAGTTTCATGGCCAATACCGTCCTCTACGACGACGGCGTTCACAAGAACATTCTGCTGGAGGATTTCGGCGCCGGCGACCACGCGGTGCAGGCGAACCAGCATCTGATCATCCACGACCGCGTCGGCATGCTGCTCGATCCGGGCGGCCACAAGGTCTATTCCAGGGTGCTCAGCGAGACCTTCAGCGAGCTCTCGGGCGGGCGGCTGAAATATCTGTTCCTGTCGCACCAGGATCCCGACATCGTCGCGGCGATCAACGGCTGGCTGATGACGACCGACGCCGACGCCTACATCTCCGAGCTGTGGACCCGCTTCGTGCCGCATTTCGGCTTCGACCACATCGTTGCCCACCGGCTGAAGCCGATCCCCGACGAGGGCATGGTGTTCGATCTCGCGGGCAGCAGGCTCTACGCGCTGCCGGCGCACTTCCTGCACAGCGAGGGCAATTTCCAGCTCTACGATCCGATCTCGAAGATCCTCTACAGCGGCGACCTCGGCGCCTCGATCGGCGTCGACTACACCGTCGTGCGCGACTTCAAGGCGCATACGCGCTTCATGGAGGGCTTTCACCGGCGCTACATGGTCTCCAACCGCGTCATGAAGGCGTGGGCGCAGATGGTCAGCACGCTCGACATCGAGATCATCGCCCCGCAGCACGGCGCGCTGTTTCCGGATGCTACGATGTCGCGCCAGTTCATCGCGTGGTGCGCGGGGCTCGAATGCGGCATCGACCTGATCACGCCGAAATTCAAGGTGCCCGTGGGCTGACATGCTGGCGCCCTCCCCGAACTCCGCTCTGCCTTCGCCCACCATGCGCATCGATGCGTGCACCGTGGCCGGCGAGGAGGCGCCGGTCTGGCTCGCCGCGGCCTTCGCCGTCGCCGGCACCCTGATCGCCGTCATGTCGGCAGCGCTCTGGCAGCAAGGCACCGCCACGCCGCCGGTCGCGACGGCCGCAATGCCGGTGACGGCCGTACCGCAGCGCGACGCCCCCGTTGCCGACGCGGCACCCAAGCGACGGGAGGCGCGGATCGTCGACCCGGCACCGGTCGCGGCGCCGCCGATGCCGCCCGCGATCGCTCCCGTCGTGATCGCGCCACCGACACCGCCGGTCGCCCCGGCAGCGCCCCCGGAGCCCCAGAGCCCTGCGAAGCCCTCCGCCGAGTGCTTCGCGCCGCTGGCGGTCGGCTTCGAGCGCGGCAGCGCACGACCGAACCCTGCCGACATGAAGCGGTCGCTGGCGATCCTGCAACGCGCGCTCGCGCGCCACGGTGAGGCGACCATCATCATCGAGGGGCATACCGATGCCAGCGGCACCGAGGATCTGAACGTGCTGCTCAGCTATTCGCGCGCCAAGGAGATCGCGGCCCAGTTGAAGCGCGAGGGCCTCCCCGCGCAGCGGATGTCGGTGCGCGCGGCCGGCGCCGGCGAGGCGCGCGGCGATGCCCAGGCGGTCGCGGGCGACCGCAAGGCCGTGCTGCGCATTGCGGGCGTCGATGATTGCAGTCAACTCACAGCGACGAAGCGACCATGACGATCTATGCCATCGTGAGCGGCCTCGGCGCCGCCATTCTGCTCTTGACCTCGGGCTATCTGTTCGGCGCCCGCCAGGGCGCGCTGTCCCGCGAGCTGTTGCGCCGGCAGGTGCAGATGCAGGCGGCCAGCCTCGACCAGTTGCAGGAGCAGAGCAGCCACGACGCCATCGAGCGGGAGACCAGCCTGCGCAGCGCGATCGAAGATGTGCTGGCGCCGCTGGTCGAGCGTGAGCGCATCTCGCTGGATCTGGCGCAGCTCGCGAGCCGGCCGGGCCGGCGCCGCGAGCTGGTGCCGCTGCTCGACCGCATCGCCGAAGTCGGCCGCTTCCAGACCGTGCTGCTCACCAACGAGGAAGGCTTGCCGCTCGCGGCCAATACGACCGCACACCGCACCGAGCAGCTTGCGGCGGCGGCGACGCGGCTTGCGCTCGTGGCGGAGAAGATCGCCGACGAGACCCACATCGCGCCGTTGTCGGTGATGCTGCGCGACGCCTCGGAGGCGACGACGCTGTGCCGGATCTTCCGCGTGCAGGACCAGACGCTCACTCTGACCGCGCTCTCCAACGATACGCGCCTCGCCTCCGTGGCGCTCGATCCCGCCCTCGCCAAGGTGCAGGTCGCGCTGACGGCCCCGGCCTGACACCTCCTCAAAACGCAAAGGGCGCCGCACCTCTTGCGAGGCACTGCGCCCTTCGCCGACCTCATTGTCAGGGATGAGGCCGACTACACGCGGCTGCGGCCGCGGGCGAGGCCCACGACGGCCGAAACCAGAAACAGCACGATGGCGATGAAGAAGATGATCTTGGCGATCTCGATGGAGGCACCGGCGACGCCGCCGAAGCCGAGAATGCCGGCGATCAATGCGATAACCAGGAAGGTGACAACCCAGCCTAACATGACACGACCTCTGTCTCTCGATTGCGGTTCAAAGCGACGCGGAGCTTGCGCCGTTGCCGAAATAATCGTGGCTCGGAACAAAGGTTCCGGCCACGCGGGTCGCTAAAATTTCGCGATTTGCCGGAACAAATGCCCAGCGAGGCTGGAGTGGCGTCCGCCTGGCCCGATTTAGGGCTGTAAAACGCCGGCCCCGGCCCCATATAGCCGTCAATCCCTGCTATGAGGGCTCCTTCCTGCAGACCTCGTGATGCCGTCATATGATGCCATCCGAGGGACGAGACTGATTCGCTGATGACCGAGCCCAACCGCGTGAGCCCCTTTCCTGCGCCTGACCACCAGCCCGTTGCCGGCGGCATCGCCGCGCGCGCTCGCGCCGCCGCGACCGGTGGCGCGCGCTATCTGGCCGGCCTCAATCCGGAGCAGCGGGAGGCGGTCGAAACGCTCGATGGCCCGGTGCTCGTGCTCGCCGGCGCAGGCACCGGCAAGACCCGTGTGCTGACCACGCGCATCGCGCATATCCTGAGCCAGGGCCGCGCCCGGCCGAGTGAGATCCTGTCGGTGACCTTCACCAACAAGGCCGCGCGCGAGATGAAGACGCGGCTTGCCGAGATGCTCGGACAGGCGGTCGAGGGCATGCCGTGGCTCGGCACCTTCCACTCGATCTCCGGCCGCATCCTGCGCAGCCATGCCGAGCTGGTGCAGCTCAAGTCCAATTTCACCGTGCTCGACGTCGATGACCAGATCCGCCTGCTCAAGCAGTTGCTGCAGGCCGAGAATATCGACGACAAGCGCTGGCCGGCGCGCATGCTGGCCGGCCTGATCGACGGCTGGAAGAACCGCGGCCTGGCGCCGTCCCAGGTGCCTTCGGGCGAGGCCGCCGTGTTCGCCAACGGCAAGGGCGGCAAGCTCTATGCGAGCTATCAGGAACGGCTGAAGATCCTCAACGCCGCCGATTTCGGCGACCTGCTGCTGGAGAGCATCCGGCTGTTCCGCGAGAACCCTGACGTGCTGCGGCAATATCAGAGCCGCTTCAAGTTCATCCTGGTCGACGAGTATCAGGACACCAACGTCGCGCAATATCTGTGGCTGCGGCTGCTGTCGCAGGCGCCGAGTTCGTCGCGTGCCGTCGCCCCATCCTCCGTCACTCCGGGGCGGCTCGAAGGGCCGAACCCGGAATCCCGCGCTGAGGATAGCCAACTGCGAGATTCCGGGTTCGCACCTGGCGGTGCGCCCCGGAATGACGACGACGCCGCGCAGGGCGCCACGCCGCCGCTCAAGAACATCTGCTGCGTCGGCGACGACGATCAGTCGATCTATGGCTGGCGCGGCGCCGAGGTCGACAACATCCTGCGCTTCGAGCACGACTTCCCCGGCGCCAAGGTCATTCGCCTCGAGCGCAACTACCGCTCCACGGGTCACATCCTCGCCGCCGCCTCGCACCTCATCACCCACAATGAAGGCCGGCTCGGCAAGACCTTGCATACCGAGGACGTCGAGGGCGAGAAGGTCACCGTCACCGGCGCCTGGGATTCCGAGGAGGAAGCGCGCGGCATCGGCGAGGAGATCGAGGAGCTGCAGCGCAAGGGCGAGCATCTCAACGACATCGCGATCCTGGTGCGCGCGTCCTACCAGATGCGCGAGTTCGAAGACCGCTTCGTCACGCTCGGCCTGCCCTATCGCGTGATCGGCGGCCCGCGCTTCTACGAGCGCGCCGAGATCCGCGACGCGCTGGCTTACTTGCGCGTCATCAACTCGCCGGCCGACGATCTCGCCTTCGAGCGCATCGTCAACGTGCCCAAGCGCGGGCTCGGCGATGCCACGGTGCAGATGCTGCACGACCATGCCCGCAAGCGCCGCATCCCGCTGTTCGAGGCGGCGCGCGCGGTGGTCGAGACCGACGAGCTGAAGCCGAAGGCGCGCGGCTCGCTGCGCGGGCTGATCCTGCAGTTCGAGCGCTGGCGCGCCCAGCGCGAGGTGACGCCACACACCGAGCTCGCCGAGATCGTGCTCGACGAGAGCGGCTACACCGAGATGTGGCAGAAGGACCGCTCGGCCGATGCGGCCGGGCGACTGGACAACCTCAAGGAGCTCGTCCGCTCGATGGAGGAGTTCGAGAACCTACACGGCTTCCTCGAGCACATCTCGCTGGTGATGGACCGCGAGGGCGCGGCCGACGAGGAAGCGGTGTCGCTGATGACCTTGCATTCGGCCAAGGGGCTGGAGTTCGACAACGTGTTCCTGCCGGGCTGGGAGGAAGGGCTATTCCCGAGCCAGCGCACGCTCGACGAGCAGGGCCGCGCCGGGCTGGAAGAGGAGCGCCGCCTCGCCCATGTCGGCCTGACCCGCGCGCGGCGCCGGGCAAAAATCTATTTCGCCACCAACCGCCGCATCCACGGCACCTGGACCACCACGATCCCGTCGCGCTTTCTCGACGAGCTGCCCGCGGCGAGCGTCGAGATCACCGAGTCGAAGGGCGGCTCGGGCTGGGGCGGCGCCGGGGGCTACGGCCCGTCGCGCTTCGACAACGTGGAATCGTTCGGATCGAGCTATTCCACGCCGGGCTGGCAGCGCGCGCAGGCACGTCGGCCGGGCGCAGCGCGCGGTTCGTCGGAGGGCGGCTTCAAGGAAGAGCCGTCGCCGTTCTCGGGCCGTGATCCGTTCGGCAGCGGCTTCGGCGGTCATTTCGGCCGTGGCAAGCGCGGACCGATGACCATCGAGGGCGAGCTGGTGGCGAAATCCACCGGCACGACATCCGAATTCGCCCTCGACGACCGCGTCTTCCATCAGAAGTTCGGCTATGGCCGCGTCGTCAAGATCGACGGCAACAAGCTGACCATCGCCTTCGACAAGGCCGGCGAAAAGCACGTCGTCGACAGCTTCGTGCAGCGGGCGTGACCTGACCGCCACGCTGCGCTTGCCGCGTAGCCGCTCGCCGCGATCGAACTTCACACTTCGCCTTGGTTAGGCCTTGACCGTGGCAGCGTGCATCGTATGAGATGCAATCATGGTCCGGGGATACATTCTGTTGAGTGTTGCGGTCGCGCTGTGTGTGCCCTCGCTGGCGGCGGCGCAGACGATGAGCTTTGGCGATTCCGCGGGGCTGATCGCGTCGAGCTGCGGCGCCGACATCACCGCCAATTGCCGCGGCGTCAATCTCGATTCCAACCGCCTCAAGGAATGCCTCTCGCGCAACCAGGACGTCGTCTCCGCGCAGTGCAAGGCGACCTATTTCAAGGCGTTCGAGGCGATCCAGAAGCGCATCGCGGCGCGGGTCACGGTCGCCAACGCCTGCCAGCGCGAGATCGTCAAGCTGTGTGGCGGCTCCACGAAGGAAACGAGCAAATCGATCCCGTGCCTGATGACGGCCAACGGCGTGAGCGCGCGGTGTCAGCAGGCGATGGGCGAAGCGGGGTATCGCTGATGCGGCGGACCGCGAGATCATTGCTGTCAGGGCCGATCGTGGCTTCGCTGATGGCCGCGAGCGCGCCCGCCTGGTCGCAGGAGCCGGGTCGCGAGGACATCGTGCGCCAGCTCGGCCGCTTCGAAACCGCACCCACGCTGGATCTGCCGGCGCTGAAGCAGCAGACGCAGGAGCGTTCCAGGTCGCGCGGGCGCAACGAGCCGCCGCCCCAGAAGCGTCCGCCGATCGCGCCGGAGCTGATGAATCTGCCGGCCTTCAACGTCGACATCCAGTTCGACGTGGACACGCCGATCGTGCGCCCGGAATCGTACCAGACCGTCGGGCGGATCGCCGATGCGATGGTGTATTCCGATCTGCTGCCCTACACCTTCCTGATCGTCGGCCATGTCGAGGCCAACGGCAAGCGCGAGGCCAACGTCGTCCTGAGCCAGCGCCGTGCCGACGCGATCCGCGACATCCTGGCGAACACCTTCAAGATCTCGGTCAAGCGGCTGCAATCGATCGGACTTGGCGAGGAGCAGTTGCTCGACCCGTCCAAGCCGACCGCCGCCGTCAATCAGCAGATCCAGATCATCCCGATCGCAAAGACCGTAGAAGAGGCCGCGCCGCCGCCTTCGGCCCCTGCCCCGGCAGCGCCCCACAAGCAGGCCCCGCGCAAGCATCGCAGTTGATGCAATTGAGACCTGCGCTGAGGCCATGAACCCAGCGCGCTGCAGGTGCGACTGTTGTCTCAGCAGGTTGCCGATACGCTATTCCCGACAGGCGCCAATGGAACCTGTTTTCAAGTCGGGTCGCGCGGCAATGCTGCTGGGCCGTGATTGCCGGGTTTGTCGATGCAGCCGCTTGATGGTATAGCCCCCTCTTTGCGGCCGTCGATTGAGCGACGGTCGATCTCATTGACGAGCGAGCCAGCCATGAACGCCATGTTCCGACGCCAGATGGTCGACTACGTCGAATACCATCGCGATCCGCGCAACGGCCTGATGCATGTGTTCGGGATCATCCTGTTGTTCCTGGGCGCCGTGCTGCCCCTGAGCTTGTGGCATTTCGACGCGTTCGGCATCCGGATCGGCCTCGGCGCCGTGCTGGCGCTGCCCGTCCTGCTCTACTGGCTGCTGCTCGATGCCGCACTCGGGGCCGGCATCCTGGCCTTCGCCGTGCTGTTCCTTGCTGCGGCCATGATGATCGCCGATCACGTCCATGGCGTCGCCTTCTGGGCGCTGTTTGCCGCGCTCATCATCTTCGGCTTTGTCTCGCAGGCCGTGGGCCACAAGGTGTTCGAGCGCAACAATCCATCTCTGCTGGATCATCCGGCGCATCTCTTTCTCGGTCCGATGTTCGTGATGGCGAAATTGTACATGGCGTTGGGTCTGCGGCCTTCGGTGTCCGACCTCATCGCGCCGGACTGGTCGCCGGATCGGCTCGCATCGGACCGGCTTCAAGGCGATCAGCACTCGCGCCCCTAATGAAAGTCCTCGTCACCGGCGGCAGCGGTTTCATCGGCCATCACCTCGTCTCTGCGCTCGCGACGCGGGGCGCGGAGGTGCGTGTGCTCGATATTCGCTGCCCCAGCCACATGATCGCTGACGTCGAGTACATCGAAGGCTCGGTGCTCGATGCGGGCCTGGTGAAGCAGGCGGTCGCCGGCGTCGATCAGGTCTATCATCTGGCTGGACTGCCCGGCATGTGGATGCCGGACCGCGAGGACTTCTACCGCGTCAATTGCGTGGGCACGGAGACGATGCTGGCGGCGGCGCGCGCCGGCCGGGTGCGCCGGTTCCTGCACTGTTCGACCGAATCCATCCTGTTCGACTATCCCGGCTCGACCGGCGCCGCATCGGCACCGACCGCACCGCCGGCCGAGGCGATGCCGGGCGCCTATACGCGCTCCAAGGCGCTGGCGGAGGCCCGCGCCATGGCCGCCGCGGCGGACGGCTTCCCCGTCGTGGTGGGCACGCCGACAATGCCGATCGGGCCGCACGACAGCAACCTGACACCGCCCTCGCAGATGCTGCGGCACTTCCTGGACAGCCGGCTCCAGCTCTATCTCGACTTCGTCGTCAACCTGGTCGACGTCCGCGACGTCGCGGACGGCCTGATCCTGGCGATGGAGCGCGGCAAGGTCGGCGGCCGCTACGTGTTCGGCGGCGAGAGCCTGCGTCTCAGCCGGATCCTCGATCTCATGGCGGCGATCAGCGGCCGCAAGCATGTCGCGGTCGCCGTGCCCGGCCGGCTGGCCGAGCTGTCGGCGGGCACGCTCGAGCTCGTCTCCGATCACCTCACCAAGCGCTGCCCGTCCGGCACCGCCGAGGGGGTGCGGATCGCCCGCGCGGCCTCGGATCTGTCAATCGACAGGGCCAAACGCGAGCTCGGCTACGTCCCGCGCCCGATCGAGCCGACCTTGCGCGAGACGATCGCCTTTCTGCTCGGTTCCGAGCCGGGAAAGCGGCTCGACGGTAAACAACACCCTTTTCGCACCGCGGCCGAATAGCTAAGAGCAGCCGGTCCCAGGTCTCATAACGGTTCCAACACATGTCCGGCGATGCCAGCCCCATCTCGTCGTTTGCGTTCAGCGGATGGACCACCACCTGGCCCACCTCGCTGCTGGCCATCATCTGGCTGATCTGGCTCGCGAGCTGGGTCGGCGCCTCGTTCTGGTCGGGGCAGACCCGCAAGCATGTGACGGTGATCAAGACCAGCCGCTATCACGCGCTGATCGTGCTCGGCGGCATCCTGTTCACGCCGTGGACCTCGCGCCTGCTCGGCGAGAAGCCGTTCTGGACTCCCGGTGAGACCGGCGTCTACCTGCTGACCGTCGTCACCCTGGCCGGCATCGCCTTCACCTGGTGGGCGCGCATCCATCTCGGCCGCTTCTGGTCCAACGCGATCACCCACAAGGAAGGCCACAAGGTCATCGACACCGGCCCCTACGGCATGGTCCGTCACCCCATCTATACCGGGCTGATCCTCGGCATGATCGCCACCGGCATCGCGGTGGGCACGGTGACCGCCGTGCTGGGCGCCGTCCTGATCTCGCTCGGGATGGCCTGGAAGGCGAAGATGGAAGAGGTCTTCCTCGCGCAGGAGCTCGGGCCGGATTACGTCGCCTACCGGCAGCGCGTGCCGATGATCATTCCGTTCCTGCCGCCGGGCTAGAGCGCTCAGCGTCTGGCCTGGGCTTCCGAAGGCGGCTGCGGCGACTGGTTTGCCGCCTGCGGCGGCAGGTGGCGCGGCAGGATGATGCGCTGGCCGGGGACCAGCGGCTGGGTGGCGAGGCCGCGGTTGGATTGCTGAAGCGCCCAGAGCGGAACGTGATAATTGGTGGCGATCTGGTCCAGGGTCTCGCCCGGCCGTACCGCCAGAGCAGTGCCGCTGTCCCACAGCTCCACGGAGGCTTTCGGCGGCACCAAGTAGCGCAGCGGCACCGGCTCCGCGTCGGCGGTGGCCGAGGTCTGCGACAATTGGCTGATCATGGTGACCAATTGGGCGTGCACGTCCTCCATCTTGTCGATGTTGATGTGCGTGACCTCATCATGATCCTTCATGTCGAAGCTGGCGTAGTGACCGCGAAAGCCGGGCTCCGGCTTGACGTCGCCGCCGCCGAGAATGTTGTCGGACAGGAACAGGTTGATGAAGCGCTGCACGTTGGGCGGCACGCTCTTGGTCGCATGCGCCGGATCGACGGTGACGACGAGGGCAACCGGGATGTTCTGCTCCTGCAGCGTGATCGCGATGCGGACGCTGCACAGCCCGCCCATCGAATGGCCGATCAGCACGATCGGGCCCGGCTCCTGGCGGTAGTTCTTGGCCACCTGGAGCGCGATCAGGTCGCACAGCGTGAATTCATAGACACTGGCCCGGTAGCCGGCCTGCTCGATCTTTTCGGCCAGACGATCCATCCCGGTCGAGAACAGCGGCCCGAGCGCGCCGCGGAACAGGTACACCCGCGGCGGCGGCAGCGGCTGGCTGATCTCGGGCGGCGCAGTCGGTACGGCGCGGATCGCCGCGGGGGTTGCTGCCGGGGATGCCTTGGCGGATCTGGTCGGCGCGGGGGCGGACGCAGCGCCGGGCTGGGCGGCCCGCGAGATGCTTGGGGCGGCAAGTCCGGCGAGGAAAGGTGCGGTGACGAGGATCGCGAGCAGTCTCCTGCCGGCAGCCACCTTGGCTGGACCGAGCCACCGCCTCGCGATTCGCGCCACGCTGGTCATTCGCGCTCCCGGGAAAGCTCTCGGCTGAGATCAAGCAGGGTCATATCCCTCCCTGCCATACCGTTTGTCGCCGCCGAATGGGAGCATTTTGGGGCGCGCGCCCAGTGGCGCGGCCGCCGACTACCGGTAGCCGGTCACGTTGGCCGCGCGCTGCGGCGCGGCCATGCGCGTCGGCGGCGCCGCCGGGCGGCCGCGGCCGCCGAACACCACGCCATCGATGGCACCGATCACCTTCTGCTGCATGATCTGGTTCTTCTCGATCGTGACGTGGCCGACACCGGGAACCGACTGGACGTCGACATTCTCGAGCTTGCCGCGGAAGCCGTCGTCGCGGCGGACCGGCTCGCCGGCACCGCTGGCGATGTAGAAATTGATGTAGCGCTCGGCGTTGCCGCCGACGAGCTTGGTCTTGAACACCGAATCGAGCCCGATCGCGAGCTTCACCGGCACCCCGAGCTGGCCGAGCTTGTTGATCATGTCCGGCAGCGCGGTCGCGCCGGAGGAATGGCCCACCAGGATGATGGTCTTGATCCGGCCGGCGCGATAGGCGCCCGCCGCTTCGTCGGCGAGCGACGACCACGACACGAAATTGGCGACCGTGTTCGGAATGCCCTGCGAATCCAGCTTGGCGGCGATGTCGTCGAGCCCGAGCGAGAAGATGTTGAGCACACCGCGCAGCAGATAGACATGCGTGGTGCTGGCGGCGGTTGCGGCCGCCGGGCTCGGCGCCGCCCGGACCGATCCGGTGCCGAGCGGCAGAGCCAGCGCAACGGCCAGCGCCACCATGCCAAAGCAGCGCGCCGAGAGGCTGCGCTTGAAGGTGGGTCGAACGGTGCTGGCGCGTGCCGTCATCGGTCCTTCTCCGCGGCGGAAATGTCGAGACGGCGCGACCGTACCCAAGATGCTCGCGGACGCAACATCGTCGGACATCGCAAGGCGGCGTTCCTCCTCAGACGTGGCTGAGCGGCAACACTCAGCCATATCGGCCACGGAAAAGCCCAACAAGCGACATGATCGAGGGCGGCGCGCACGATTGCGCGAACGCATCGCCGTCCCTATCTGAGCGCTTCGCCTGCGCCCCCTCCTCCGCGCAGCTCCCCCGCTCTTTTCGAATCCCTCGCATCGAATCCCCGTGATGGCTCCCGTCATTTCCGTTACCGGCCTGTCGAAGACCTATTCCTCGGGCTTCACCTCGCTCAACAATGTCGATCTCGCGATCGAGCGGGGCGAGATCTTCGCGCTGCTCGGGCCCAACGGCGCGGGCAAGACGACTCTGATCAGCATCATCTGCGGCATCGTCAATGCGTCCGCGGGCAAGGTCGCGGTCGGCGGCCACGACATCAACCGCGACTACCGTGCCGCACGGGCGCTGATCGGGCTGGTGCCGCAGGAGCTGCACACCGATTCGTTCGAGACCGTATGGGCCACGGTCAGCTTCAGCCGGGGGCTGTTCGGCAAGCCGAAGAACCCCGCCCTGATCGAGAAGATCCTCAAGGACCTGTCGCTCTGGGACAAGAAGGACGCCAAGATCATCACGCTCTCCGGCGGCATGAAGCGCCGCGTGATGATCGCGAAGGCGCTCTCGCACGAGCCGCAGGTGCTGTTCCTGGACGAGCCGACCGCGGGCGTCGACGTCGAGCTGCGCAAGGGCATGTGGGACGTCGTGCGCGAGCTGAAGGCCGCCGGCGTGACCATCATTCTCACCACGCACTACATCGAGGAAGCCGAGGAGATGGCCGATCGCGTCGGCGTCATCAACAAGGGCGAGATCGTGCTGGTCGAGGACAAGGCCAAGCTGATGGCGAAGCTCGGCCGGAAGCGGCTGAGCCTGCATCTGCAACACCGGATCGAGACCATCCCCGAGACGCTCGCGCCCTATCATCTGGCGCTGTCGGACGACGGCTGGCGGCTCGCCTATGACTACGATACCAAGGGCGAGCGCACCGGCATCACCAGCCTGCTCGGCGATCTCAGGACCGCCGGCATCCGCTTCGTCGATCTCGAGACCAAGCAATCATCCCTTGAAGACATCTTCGTGAGCCTGGTGCGGCAATGAATTTTCGCGCGGTCGCCGCAATCTACAAGTTCGAAATGGCGCGCACCTGGCGCACGCTGCTGCAGAGCATCGTGTCGCCCGTCGTGTCGACGTCGCTCTACTTCGTCGTGTTCGGCGCCGCGATCGGCTCGCGCATCAGCCACGTCGAGGGCGTCAGCTACGGCACCTTCATCGTGCCCGGCCTCGTGATGCTGTCGGTGTTGACCCAGAGCATCTCCAACGCCTCGTTCGGGATCTACTTCCCGAAATTCATCGGCACGATCTACGAGATCCTCTCGGCGCCGATCTCGCATTTCGAGATCGTGCTCGGCTATGTCGGCGCGGCCGCGACGAAATCCATCATTCTCGGGCTGATCATCCTCGCGACCGCCGGGCTGTTCGTGCCGCTGCACATCCAGCACCCGGTGTGGATGCTGTCGTTCCTGGTGCTGACGGCCGTGACCTTCAGCCTGTTCGGCTTCATCATCGGCATCTGGGCCGACGGCTTCGAGAAGCTGCAGATGGTCCCGATGCTGGTGGTGACGCCGCTCACGTTCCTCGGCGGCAGCTTCTACTCGGTCAACATGCTGCCGCCGACCTGGCATTCGATCGCGCTGCTCAACCCGGTGGTCTACCTGATCTCGGGCTTTCGCTGGAGCTTCTACGAGATCGCCGACGTCAGGGTGGAAATCAGCGTCGGCATGACGCTGCTGTTCCTGGCGATCTGCATGACGATCATCTGGTGGATCTTCAAGACGGGCTACCGGCTCAAGCATTGAGCCGGCGCCTCAACTCAGCGGTAGCAGTGGAAGCGGCCGTAGCCGTCGCGGTATCCCCGGCAGTGATAGTGCCGGTGGTAATAGGAGCGGTGCGGAATGCCGAGCACGCCTTCGACGGCGCCCACGGCTCCGCCGACGCCGGCACCGACCGCGCCGCCGACGACGCCGCCCACCGGACCGGCGATACGGTTGCCTTCGTGGGCCCCTTCATGGGCGCCACGGATGATGCCCTGGGCATGGGCGAATTGCGGCAGCGCCAGCCAGGCCAGCGCCAGGACGACCAGCGCGAGCGCAGCCAGCAGGTAGGTCAGCTTCTGCGGCGCGCGATCATCGAGCACCGCCGTCTTGGCCTTCATCGTCAACATTTTGAGTCCTGGGAACCGCATGGGGGAATCCTTGAAACGCGGATGCGGCCAAAAAGTTGCGCGGTCGTGACGAATTGCACCGATTAGAGAGGTCCCAAAACGCCGGAATGAAAGACCATCCGCGGTCGCGAAAATGTCAGCGCCGATGAACGCGGGGAGCCTTTGTCCTGGTCCTGCCCGACATTAAGGTTGAGGCTGCCCTCGGCTGGAACAAAGCCGGCAATTCCGACATAGTGCAGGCCGAGGCGATGACCTGGGCGTTAAAGTCCCGTTTTGAGGTCTCTCCACAGTCGAGGGCCCTGGAGGCCAGAGGTTAGATGCGTACCATCCTTTTTGCAGTTGCCGGCTTCGCCTTTCTGTCGGCCACGCCGGCTCTGGCCAAGATCGACATCACGGTCGACAAGAACAGCCAGATCATGACGGTCGCCGTCGATGGCGTCGAGCGCTATCGATGGCCAGTCTCGACCGGCATTCCCTCACGGGAAACGCCGAATGGCTCGTTCCGCGCCTTCCGCATGGAGGCCGATCATTTTTCCAAGGAATTCGACGACGCACCGATGCCGCATTCGATCTTCTTCACGAAGGTCGGTCACGCGATTCACGGCACCGATTCGGAGGGCCGGCTCGGGACCCCGGCGTCCCACGGCTGCGTCCGGCTGTCGAAGGCGAATGCCACGACGCTCTACGACCTGGTGCAAAAGGACGGCGTGCTCAACACCACGGTGACCCTGACCGGCTCGGCCGAGGTGGCGCTGGCGCGCAATCCACGCCGCGGCACCGCTGTTGCCCGCCGCGACGTGCCGCAGCAGTATGACGACAGTGGCGAGCCGGTCGTGCTGACTCCGCAGCCACAGATGCTGCCGGGACGCCAGGTCGTTCCGCAGCAGCGGCCCGATGACGGCTACATCTATCCCGCCGACGGCAGCGACAACGGCGTGCGCTATCCGGCGCCGCGCGGCACGGCCCGGCGCGTCTACGACGCGCAGGCCTATCCGCAGCAGCAGCAGTACGATTACCAAAACGGCAATCCGAGCTACGCGCAGCCGCGCTATTACCAGCCGCGCTCTTATTATCAGCCGCGCGGCTACTACACCTATCAGGACTGATCGCGCATTGATCCTCGCGGCCGGGCGCTGTTACGCAGCGCATCGGCGCCTCCTCACTCGGCGTTGACCCGCTCGAGCGAGGCGGACGCGCGATCGGCGCTGGCCTGCCCGCGAGCCGTCGGCATGCGCGCGCGCCGCTGCACGAAATACTGATCGGCCAGCACGCCGATCAGGATCACCGTGCCCATCACGGCGAAATTGAGCGAGCTCGGGATGCCCAGCAGATTGACCAGGTTCTGCAGCATCTGCAGCAGGATCGTGCCGAGCACGACGCCGATGACCGAGCCCTCGCCGCCGCGCAGCGAACAGCCCCCGAGCACCGCTGCGGCAATCGCATAGAGCTCGTAGAACGAGCCATGCACCGCCGGCGAGATCGACCGGGTGTACATCGCCAGCAGGACCGCGGCGAGCGCCGTCAGGGCGCCGCAGATCACATAGGCCGCGATCGTCACCCGATCGGACCGGATGCCGGAGTAGCGCGCCGCCTCCTCGTTCTTGCCGACTGCGTAGAAATAGCGGCCGTACACCGACCGGTGCAGCACCAGCCAGGCGATGCCGGCCACGATGGCGAGCGCCACGACGCTATGCGGCAGCGGAAAGCCGAGGACATCGGTGCGGCCGGCGGTCAGCCATTCCAGCGCCGGGAAGCTCGCGCCGTAGCCGAAGCCGGCCGTGGCATCCTCGGTGTAATAACGGGCCGCGCCGCGATAGATCAAAAGTCCGCACAGGGTCACCACGAAGGGCTGGATGCGCATCTTGGTCACCAGCGTGCCGTGGACCAGGCCGATGGCGACGCCGCCGGCGAGGATGAGGAACAAGGCGGCGACCCAGTCGACGTCCCGATTGACGATGAGGTCGATGAACAGCACGCCGAGCAACGCGATCACCGAGCCCACGGCGAGCTCGATGCCGCCAACGATGATGACGAAGGCCTCGGCGATCGAGAAGATTCCGAACATGCCGACCTGGTTGGCGGTATTGGAGAGGTTGCCGACCAGCAGGAAGCGCGGGTTGATGAAGGCGACGACGGCGCCGACCACCAGGATCAGGATCAGCAGGCTGAGATCTTTTTTCTGCACGGGCGCCCTCGCTCAGACGGTATGGCCGACGGCGAGCTGAAGCACGTTGTGCTCGCTGAACTCGTTGCGGGCCAGGAAGCCCGAAATCATGCCTTCATGCATCACGGCGATCCGGTCGCTCACCCCGATCACCTCCTCCATGTCGCTCGAGATCATCAGGATCGCGACGCCGGAATCCGCCAGCCGCCGCAGCATGTCGTAGATCTCCTGCTTGGCGCCGACATCGATGCCCCGGGTCGGCTCGTCGAAGATCAAGACCTTTGGCCGCATCGACAGCCATTTGGCGAGCACGACCTTCTGCTGGTTGCCGCCGGACAAGGTGCCGACCGAGACCTTGACGTCGGACGCCCGGATCTTGAGCCGTTCGCGCTGCCGGTCGGCATTCTCGGTCTCACGCCTGATGTCGACAAGTCCAAAGCTGAGATAGGAGGCGAGATCCGGCAGCGAGATGTTCTCGGCGATCGACAGGTCGAGCAGCAGGCCGCAGGCCTTGCGGTCTTCCGGAATGAGATAGATGCCGCGATCGATCGCCGCGCGCGGTGTCGAGATGCGGATCGGCTCGCCCTCCAGGCTGATGCCCCCGGCCAGCAGCGGCTCGACGCCGAAGATGCCGCGCGCGAGCTCGGTGCGGCCGGAGCCGACGAGACCTGCAAGCCCGAGGATCTCGCCGCGCCGGAGCTGCAGGCTGACGGCCTGGTTGGGATAGGTCGCGGTCACGGCCTCCACCACGTCGAGCACGGCCTCGCCGGGCGGCGCGGCCGGCGGCACGTAGAGTGACCGCAGGTCCCGGCCGATCATCAGCCGGATCATCGCGGCAGGACTGAGCTCGTCCCGCGTGAGCGCGCCAACCATGCGGCCGTCGCGCAGCACGATCGCGCGATCGGCGCATTGCATGACTTCGTTCAAGCGATGCGTGATGAAGATGACGCTGACCCCGCCCGCCTTCAGGCCGGCGATGACCTGCATCAGCCGCTCGGTTTCCGACAGCGTCAGGCTGGAGGTCGGCTCGTCCATGATCACGCAGCGCGCATCGAGCGACAAAGCCTTCATGATCTCGACCAGCTGGCGCTGCGCCAAAGACAGCTCGGCAAGCGGCGTCTCCGGCTCGAAATCGGCCCCGAGGCGCGCGATCAGCGGGCGCACCCTGGCCCGCAGCGTCGCCCGGTCGATCAGCCGCAGCGGACCGCCATAGACCGGCTCGCGGCCGATGAAGACGTTGCCTGCGACATCGAGATTGTCGAACAGGTTCAGCTCCTGGTGGACGAAGGCGATGCCGGACGCGATCGCGTCCGCCACCGTGTAGCTGGTCCGCGCCGTGCCATCGATCCGGATCGTGCCGCTGCTCGGCTCGACGACGCCGCCGAGCACGCGCATCAAGGTCGACTTGCCGGCGCCGTTCTCGCCGACCAGGGCGATCACCTCGCCGGGCGCGACCGACAGGCTGGCGTGGTCGAGCGCGACCACGCCAGGATAGGTCTTGCCGATGTCGATCAGCTCGAGGAAGGGCTCGCGCACGCCGGCCGTCGCGCTACTTCTTCAGCATCTGCTTCATCTGCGCCATGAAGTCGTCGACGTTCGACTTCTCGATCACCTTGCCGGGCACGATGATGATGCCGTTCGCCGGCACGCCCGACTTGTCGCCCTCAACGACCTTCGCCATCAGCTTCATGCCCTGATAGCCCCACTCGAACGGCTGCTGCACGACGGTGCCCTCGATCGCGCCGTCCTTGACGCCGCCGAGCGTGATCGGATCCTCGTCGAAGCCGATGATCTTGATCTTGCCGAGCTTGCCGGCCTCCTTCAGCACCTCATAGATGCGCGGGGTGTTGTAGGAATAGAAGCCGACCAGGCAGCTCACGTCCGGCATCGCTGCCAGGATGTCCTCGACATTGCGCTTGGCCCGGGTCTGGTCGATCTCGTCGCCGCGCACGTCGACCAGTTCGACCTTCGATCCCTTGATGGTCTCCTTCACGCCTTCGATGCGCTCGCGAGCGTTGTCGGCCCCGAGCAGGCCGACGAAGCCGACACATTTGCCGCCGTTCGGGAGCGCCTTCAGCATCAGCTTGCCGGCATCCTTGCCGAGCTCGGTATTGGAGGAGCCGATATAGGCGATGCGTTTGGATTGCGGGGCGTCGCTGTCGGTGGTGAAGAGCACCGTCTGTGCGGCAATCTTGTTGAGGTGCTCAGTCTGGTTCTTCGGATCGACGGCGCTCACCATGATTCCGGCGGCCCCGGCCGCGACGAGGTCATCCAGCATCCGCTGCTGCACGGCGGCTGCCGCCTGCTCGGGATATTTGAGCTGCAGGTTGTAATTGGGCAACTCGCCCTGCGCCTTCTTCACGCCGGCCTCGGCGATCTTCCAAAAGTCGGAGGCACCGTTGACGACGAAGGCGAGGACCTTCTTGTCCGCGGCTCCCGCGGAGCCGAGACCGAGCGCCATCGACAACAAGGCAGACGCACCGGCAATCCAAAGACGCTTCATTGAACCCCTCCCATGTGAAGCCGGCCTGCTTTGATGCGGCCGGCATTTGGTAGTCGAACGATATCTAGTCGCGAACAGTCGTCTCTCGTCCGAACCGCTGGCTCCGCCCGGACGAACAGCACCTCGATCTGGACAGCGTCCGCGCGATCGTTCGCTCAGGGCAAGACGACCAGACCGGTCCCTCACCGCTCAGTTTGCGATCCAGCTCGACTGCGCGTGCGTGCCCCAACCCACCCATTCGAAGACGCGCAAAGTACCGACCTCAAATGAGGGGCGCACCTCAAGGTAGCATGGTCATGACGGGCACGCAACAGAGGCCCGCGCAGAAAGCGCGAAACCACTGCGTTTTGCGATGCGGTACAGCAAAGTCGGCGATCAGACGCTCGAGAAATCGATGCGGCAATGCAACCGAGGCCCGCCGCTGACGAGGCGCGCACCTCTTTGGGCGCAGACGCCATCATCACGGCGATCCAAGCCCGGCGACGTCGAACGGCGGCAGTGCCCTGTTACTCGCCGTCGCGAAGCCGCCGATACACCGCGCCGAGAATGTTCGAATAATCGTCGGTCCAGACCCGTTCGCCGTCGGTCGGCTCAGTTTCGGTCCACTTGTCCGAGGAGGCCAGCTTGCCGACGTCGGCGTCCTCGCGCGCGCTGATGACGACGTCGGTGGAGAAGATGTACTCGTCGTCGCGGCCGGAGTCCTCGTTGTAGACCCAGCTCTTCAGGTCGTTGGCGTCGGCGATGCCGACAACGACGCTCTCCAGCTCCAGATGCCGATTGGAGACATGCATCACAACGGCGCCCTGCGGCGCCAGCTTCGCCTTGTAGATCGCCATCGCCTCCTCCGTCGCCAGATGGATCGGAATCGCATCCGAGGAATAGGCGTCGACGATGATCAGATCGTAGGCGCCGTCCGGCTCCTTGGCAAAGGTCAGCCGGGCATCGCCGATGACGGGCTTGATGTCCGGCGCGCAGTTCCTGATGTAGCTGAAATATTTCGTGTCGCTGGCGGTGTCGACCATGGTCTGATCGATCTCGAAGAATTTCCAGCTCTCGCCAGGCTCGGCTGCGCATGTGAGTGTGCCGGCGCCGACGCCGATGACGGCGACCTTGAGCGGCGCGCCCTTGCGCTCTCGGATCGCGGTGATGGCGCGGCCGATGCCGCCGTCCTTGTGATAGTAGGTGATCGGCTCGGGCCGCCCCGTCACCTTGGAGCCATCGGCGTTGAGATATTTCTGCGCGCCGTGAATGGTCGTGCCGTGCATCAGCACGTGGTAGTGCCCGTCCGATGTCACCACGATCTTGTGCACGCCGAAGAAGCTGCGCACCGTCTCGACGCGGCCGTCATCGGCCGGATAGGCGCGGATCAGGACGAGCGCGAGCGCGGCCGTCGCGAACACCTTCCAGCGGCCACCGTTCAGCAGCAGAGCGAGCAGCGCTGCGAGCACGCCCACGGCGCCCGCGACATAGACGCGGTGGTCCTCGAGATAGGTCGTGACCTTGCCGGTCATGCCGGCGGGCACCAGCAGCGCGACGGCGATGACCGCGAGCGGGAGCCAATACCAGCGCGTGATCCCGGGCAAGCGCTCGTTGGCCGCGGGCCGGCACAGCGCCGCCAGCGCCAGCAGGATCGGATATTCGGCAACCCATGAGAAGGTGAAGGGGGCGATCAAGCCGGCGAACAGGCCGCCGACCATGCCACCGAACGACAGCGCGACATAGAAGCCGGTGAGATATTTGGCCGGCGGGCGCGTGCGCGCGAGCTCACCATGGCAGGCCATGGCGATGATGAAGAAGCAGAGCTGGTGACCGCCGAGCGTGAGCGCGAGATTCTGCTCGCCGCCGAAGGCGAGCAGCACGACGACGCCGGCGATCGCCAGCGGCTGCAGCGCCAGCATCCATTTGTGCGGCAGCAGCGGCCGCGACTGGAACACCAGCACCCAGGTCAGCAAATAGAGCGACAGCGGCAGCACCCATAGCAAGGGGGCGGCCGCGACGTCGGTGGAGATGTGCGCGGTCACCGCGATCAGCAGGCCGGAGGGCACTGCGGCCAGGAAGATCCAGCGCAGGCGCAGCAGCCAGCGTGGCGCCGGCGCATGGCTCTCCTCGGTCTGCAGCAGGCTCGTCACGATCACGGGCGACCGCAGCAGCAGGACGCCGCAGCCGGCGATCAGCGCGATCAGGAGGCCATAGCCACCGGTCCAGATCAGGTTCTGCATGCGCAGGCTGAAGATCGGCTCGATCAGCAGAGGATAGGACAGCAGCGCCAGAAAGCTGCCGATGTTCGACGACGCATAGAGGAAATACGGGTCGGGCGCGGCCGGATGACCCGTGCGCACGAACCACGCCTGCAGCAGCGGATTGTTGGCGGCGAGCGCGAAAAACGGCAGGCCGATCGACACGGTGAACAGGCCGAGCAGCCACAGCCCGTAGCCCGAGGTCGGCGGATCGCCCCAGCTACTCGCGATCGACAGCGGCAAGCCCAGGATTGCGAAACCGAGCAGCAGCAGATGAATCGCGATCGGCAGCACCCGGCTGCGCAGCTGGGTGAGAAAATGCGCATAGGCGTAGCCCGCCAGCAGCAGGGTCTGGAAGAACACCATCGCCACCGACCACACCGCCGGCGAGCCGCCGAGCCGCGGCAGCACCATCTTGGTGAACAGCGGCTGCACCGAGAACAACAGCAGCGCGCTGACGAAAATGGCGGCGGTATAGACGACGAGCACCAGCCGGTTGCGTGCGGCGGAGGGCTGAGCGACGGCGGCGGGCGAGGCGATTGAGGTCATGACAACTCCGGCAGCAGCGCGGCCGGCATCAGATGCCGAGGCCGGACCGCGATGAGCAGACGAGACATAGCGGATCGCAGGGCGGTATGGCGAGCAGCTGAGGCAAAATGGAGTTTTCCTTGACGTCGCAGCCTTCCGGCGCGACAGCACCAGCCGAGGTTCCCGGTGCGAGCCATTAAACAGGGCTTCTTGAAGCTGACATGAATGAAACCGACGTCATCATCATCGGCGCGGGCCACAACGGCCTGACCTGTGCGGCCTATCTCGCCATGGCGGGCCTGCGCGTGCATGTGGTCGAGCGTCGCAAGGTGGTCGGCGGCGCCGCGGTGACGGAGGAGTTTCAACCGGGCTTCCGCAACTCCGTCGCGTCCTACACGGTGAGCCTGCTCAATCCGCGCGTCATCTCCGACCTGAAGCTGCACGAGCACGGGCTCGAGATCGTCGAGCGCCGGGCGCAGAACTTCCTGCCCTCGCCGGACGGTCGCTATCTGCTGACGGGCGAGGGTCGCACGCTGGCTTCGGTTGCGCGGCTGAGCCAGCGCGACGCCGACGCGATCGGCCCGTTCTCGGCCCGGCTCGAGGCGATCGCGGACGTGCTGCGCAGCCTCGTGCTGCGGGCGCCACCGAATCTGGTCGCCCAGTTCGGGCTGTCGGCGATCCGCGAGGCGTTCAACGCGCTCGGCACCGCCAACACCCTGCGCGCACTGTCGCTGGAGCAGCAGCGCGACCTGCTCGACCTTTTCACGCGCTCGGCCGGCGAGATGCTCGACGAAATCTTCGAGACCGACCTGGTGAAAGCGCTGTTCGGCTTCGATGCCATCGTCGGCAACTATGCCAGCCCCTACGCTGCCGGCTCGGCCTATGTGATGCTGCATCACGCCTTCGGCGAGGTGAACGGCAAGAAGGGCGTCTGGGGCCATGCGATCGGCGGGATGGGCGCGATCACGCAGGCGATGGCCGGGTGCCTGAAAGAGCTGGGAACGCTGGTCGAGGTCGAGACCGGCGTGCGCGAGGTGATCGTCGAGCGCGACCGCGCGGTCGGCATCGTGCTCGAGGATGGCCGCACCATCCGCGCCCGCCATGTCGTCGCCAACGTGAACCCGAAGCTGCTGTATACGCGCCTGGTGCCGGCCGGTGCCGTGCCCGAGCCGTTCCTGAGCCGCATCCGGAACTGGCGCTGCGGTTCGGGCACGTTCCGCATGAACGTGGCGCTCGACCGGCTGCCCTCGTTCAGCGCGCTGCCGGGCGAAGGCGACCATCTGTCCGCGGGAATCATCCTTGGCCCGAGCCTCGGCTACATGGACCAGGCCTATCTCGACGCGCGGGCGCATGGCTGGAGCCGCGATCCCGTGGTCGAACTGCTGATCCCCTCCACGCTCGACCCGACGCTGGCGCCCGCGGGCCGGCACGTCGCCAGCCTGTTCTGCCAGCATGTCGCGCCCGAGCTGCCGGACGGCCGCTCCTGGGACAATCATCGCGACGAGGTCGCGGACCTGATGATCGCGACCGTCGACCGCTATGCGCCGGGCTTTGCGGCCAGCGTGCTCGGCCGGCAGGTGCTGTCACCGCTCGACCTCGAACGCCAGTTCGGGCTGATCGGTGGCGACATCTTCCACGGCGCGCTGACCTTGAACCAGTTGTTCTCGGCCCGCCCCATGCTCGGTCACGCCGACTATCGCTCGCCGCTGAAGGGGCTCTACCATTGCGGCTCGGGCAGCCACCCCGGTGGCGGCGTCACCGGCGCCCCCGGCCACAATGCGGCCCAGGCGATCCTGGCGGACCATCGCGCTTTGTTCGGCTGAGGATAAGGGGTGGAAAGGCGCGGCACACCCGTGTGGACAAGCGGTGGATCAACCGCCAAAGAAGCAGTGCACGGCCGTGTGGATATGCTGTGGACCCGGCGTTCGATACGCCCTCTCAAGAGCAGAAAAACCGGGCGCTGAGGCCCGGTTCTTCGAGGACGCCGCGGCGGTCGGATTACTTCAGCGACGTGTTGATCGATTCGAACTTGCTGCTGAGCGAGCTGCCCAGGCCGTTGACGGCGGCAATGATCGCCAGCGAGATGCCCGCTGCAATCAGGCCGTATTCGATGGCGGTGGCGCCGGATTCATCACGCAAGAACTTCGACAGAATGGACTTCATCTGAACCTCGTTTCCCAACCCAGGAACCGAGGATCATCCGGTTCCCATGACGGGAAAATTAGGGGCCAGGACCCTAAAGTCGGGATAATGCCCCCAGTTCAAGTTGCAGAGATTCTTCGCTGCAATTGAACCTCAACTTTTATTCGGATCAGGAAAGGCATTATACAACCGCCGGATGTGCAGATCCGGCCGCATTGCGGCCCTATCGCTTGCGTTGGCAGGCAATTCCCTTAACCACGCCGTCAAATCTCGCCAGGATCCACCTTGATGACCTCAACGACCACGCCCGCCACCCACAAGGCCAGCTTCACGGTTGCCGATGAAGCGACCGCCCGCCCGGCGGTCGACGTCCTGACCGAGGTGTTCTTCGAGGGCGACGCGGCGGTGGCGGCGTTCGAGCGTCCGGACGGGCGCTGGGACGTCACGGTTCATTTTGCCGACCCGCCCGACCAGGCGCTGGTGCGCGAGTTGGTCGGCGGGGCGGCAGGCTCCGACGTGGCCCAGACCCTGGCGTTCGAGGTCGTCGAGGCCAAGGACTGGGTCAAGGCCAGCCTGGACGACCTCGTTCCGGTGCCGGCCGGCCGCTTCATGGTCCATGGCAGCCATGACCGGCAGCGGGTGCCCGCCAACAAGCTCGGGATCGAGATCGAGGCGGCGCTCGCCTTCGGCACCGGCCACCACGGCACCACCCGCGGCTGCCTGCTGCTGCTTGATCACGTGCTCAAGACGCGCGCGCCGCGACAGGTGCTCGACCTCGGCACCGGAACCGGCGTGCTCGCCATCGCCGCCGCCAAGGCGACGCACCGGTCCGTGCTGGCGAGCGACATCGATGCGCCCTCGGTCATGGTGGCGCGGGAGAACGCCCGGCTCAACGGCGCAGGCCCCCTGGTCCGGGTCATCCGCGCCACCGGCTTCGCCGCCCCGGACTTTGCCCGGTGCGGCCCATTCGACCTGGTGCTGGCGAATATCCTGGCCAACCCGCTGCGCCAGCTGGCCGCGCCGATGCTGCGCCACCTCGCGCCTGGAGCCTTCGTGATCCTGTCGGGCCTGTTGACCCCGCAGGCACGCGCCGTCCGCGCCGCCTATCGCGCTCGCGGCCTGGTTCCGATCCGGCATTTGAGAATCGAAGGGTGGAGCAGCCTGTTGCTGCAGAAGCAGCAGTGAGGCAGTCAGCTCACGGCGTGGATCGAACCTGCACGCTAACCTGCACGCCGGTGCGGCAAGCTCGCGACTACGTCTTCGGCTGGCTCTGCTGGGAGGTGGAGTCGGACTGATTACGCGAGGCACGTCGACCGCGCGGCGCAACGAGACGATTGACGAGATCGGCCAGCGCGCTGCGCGGCTTCTCGGCCGGTGCGGACGCCGGTCCGCTTGGCGCGGGCGCCGATAGTTTTTCGAAGGTAAAAGCAGGCATCGTGCATCCCCTCGCCGTTGAGTTGAGGCACTCCCCGGATCATGCGACCGACCGCGGATGATCTTTACGATCGCGGTCGTCACGTCCATACGTTTCCTCGCCGCACCTCTTTCGGATGACTGGCATGCGACAGCAAATCTTTTTGCACAGGCGAATGCAAGGAGATTCTTCGTGCACTGCACTGTCTGCTGAAGGAGTATTCGTCGCGGACGCGGCAAGATCCACTTCTGCGGCAGGATCCACTTCTAAAGTATGAGACCGATGTTCGAAGCTCTGTTCCAGACGTTCGAAGAACCCGAAACCGGCGTGGCGCTGACCGCGCGGCTGGCCGCGCTCCGCGAAGAGCTGGCCAGGCGCAAGCTCACCGGATTCATCGTGCCTCGGGCCGACCAGCAGCAGAACGAATATGTGCCGCCATCGGAGGAAAGGCTGGCATGGCTGACCGGCTTCACCGGCTCGGCCGGCCTCGCGATCGTGCTGCCGCAGGCAGCCGCGATATTCGTCGACGGCCGCTATACGCTGCAGGCCGGCAAGCAGGTCGACGGCAAGGCCTGGATGGTGGAATCGCTGATCGAGCCACCGCCCGAGAGTTGGCTGACGCGACACCTGCAGAGCGGTGACCGCGTCGGCTTCGATCCGTGGCTGCATACGACGGCCGCGGCCGAACGTCTGGCCGCCGCTTGCGCCAAGGCGGGCGCGGAGCTGGTGCCGGTCGAGCGCAACCCGGTCGACAGCATCTGGACCGAACGGCCGCTGCCGCCGCTCGGCGCCGTCTCCATCCACGGCGCGGAATTGTCCGGCGAGAGCGAGGCGGACAAGCTCGGCCGGATCCGCCTGGAGATCGAGCGCCTCGGGGTCGAGGCGCTGGTGCTGTCCGATTCCCACAACGTCGCCTGGACCTTCAACATCCGCGGCGCCGACGTCTCGCACACGCCGCTGCCGCTGTCCTATGCGCTGGTGCCGAAGGCCGGACGTCCGACGATCTTCATCGATTCCCGCAAGCTCTCGAACCTGACGCGCGATCATCTCGAGCAGAGCGCTGATGTGGCGGAGCCGGACACGCTGACACTGCGCCTGAGCGAGCTCGCACAATCCGGCGCAGCCGTCGCGCTCGACAGCGCCACGGCCGCCGATGCCCTGACGCGGCTGATCCAGGGCGCCGGCGGCAAGGCGGTGCGCGGCGCCGATCCGGTCAGCCTGCTCAAGGCCGCCAAGAACGCGGTGGAGATCGAGGGTACGCGGCGCGCCCATCAGCGCGATGCGGTGGCGCTGGCGCGCTTTCTCGCCTTCATCGATCGCGAGGCGCCGAAGGGCACGTTGACCGAGATCGATGCGGTCGAGGCGCTGGAGAGCTTTCGCCGCGACACCGGCGCACTCAGGGACGTCTCGTTCCCGACCATCTCGGGCACCGGTCCCAACGGCGCCATCGTGCATTATCGCGTCACGCGCAAGAGCAACCGCCGCATCATGCCGGGTGATCTGCTGCTGATCGATTCCGGCGCGCAATATCAGGACGGCACCACTGACGTCACCCGCACGATCGCCGTGGGCGCGCCGACCGAGGAGATGCGCGACCGCTTCACCCGCGTGCTGCGCGGCCACCTCGCAATCGCACGCGCGATCTTCCCCGACGGCACCACCGGTGCGCAGCTCGACACCCTGGCGCGGCAGTTCCTGTGGCAGGCGGGCATCGATTTCGAGCACGGCACCGGCCACGGCGTCGGCAGCTATCTGTCGGTGCACGAGGGGCCCGCGCGCATCTCGAAGCTCGGCACGACGCCGCTGAAGCGCGGCATGATCCTGTCCAACGAGCCCGGCTACTACAAGACCGACGCCTTCGGCATCCGCATCGAGAACCTCGAGCTCGTTGTGGCGAAGGACGTCGCGGGCGCAGAGAAGCCGATGAACGGCTTCGAGGCGCTGACCCTGGCGCCGATCGACCGCCGCCTGATCGATGTCGTCATGCTGACCGCCGAGGAACGGGCATGGCTCGACGCCTATCATGCCCGGGTCAGGGAGACCGTCCGTGCAGCGCTCGACGACAGCGACCAGCGCTGGCTCGATCAGGCGACTGCGCCACTGTAGTCATCCGGACTGTCCAGCTACGAACTGTCCCGCTGCCCGCATGGGCGCATGCCGAAACAGGCATTTCCGCGAAGTGGAAGGCCGCTACAGTCGGGGCGTTCACCCGATTTGAGCGGCAGCATGCATGGAATGATCAGCAGACCGCCTGGGGCGGCGCCACCGCGCGCCGCTCCCTCGCGCACGCTGCTGGTCCTGCTGGTCGTGATGACCGGGCTGGCGCCGATCTCGCTATACCTGCTGGTGCCAGCCCTGCCGATGCTCGCGACCACGTTCGGGCGCGACGCCTCCGTGGTGCAGATGACGGTGTCGTTCTACATGGCCGGCATCGCGATCTCGCAGCTGCTGCTCGGGCCGCTGTCGGACCGCTTCGGCCGCCGCCCCGTGATGCTCGCAGGGCTCGCGCTGTCGATCGTCGCGAGCGTGAGCTGCATCTTCGCCGACACCCTGCCCCAGCTCATCGCGGCGCGCTTCTTCCAGGCGCTCGGCAGCGCCAGCGGCATGGTGATCAGCCGCGCCATCATCCGCGATCTCTATCCGCGCGAGCGCATCGGCGCGATGATCAGCCTCGTCGTCGCGGTCATGATGATCGCGCAGATGCTGTCGCCGCTGACCGGCGGCCTGATCGAGATCGCGTTCGGCTGGCACGCCATCTTCTACATCGTCGCCGCGCTGTCGATCGTGATCGCGATCGCCGTGACCATGGCGCTGCCGGAGACCCGCCCTGCCCGCGTCGAAGACGCGAGCTTCCGCCGCGACGTCGCCATGCTGGTGAAGAGCCGCGCCTTCCTCGGCTACATGCTGTGCCAGGTGCTGGCCTCGCAGATCATCTTCGCCTTCGCCGGCGGCGGGCCGTATATCGTCGAGGTGCAGATGGGCCGCTCCTCGGCCGAGTATGGCGCGTGGTTTGCGACCACCGGCTTCGCCTATTTCGTCGGCAACCTGTTCTGCGTGCGCTACGCGCCGCGCCATTCGCTCGATCGGCTGATCTGGTTCGGACTGGGGCTGCAGCTCACCAGCGCCGCGCTGAACTTCACGTGGAGCCTGTTCGGCTTCAACCAGGTGCCTTCGGTGCTGTTCGGCACGCAGATGCTGCTGATGTTCGCCAATGCCGCCGTGATGGCGAACTCCGCCGCCGGCGCCATCAGCGTCCGGCCGGGCGCGGCGGGCACCGCCTCCGGCGCGATGGGCTTCCTGCAGATGGGCGTGGGCGCGCTGACGTCGCAGCTCGGCGCCTGGCTCGGCGGCCATTTCAGCAGCACGCTGCCGCTGACATCAGCGATGCTCACCCTGTCCCTCGCCTGCGCCTGCAGCATGATCTTCCTGGTCCCGCGCACGCAGATGAAGGTGACGAAGGAGCTGATCGAGACGGCGGAAGAGGACGAAGCCGGGGTAATGTGAGGGAGGCGCGTGAGCGACCGCACGACCGCGCGTCACTCTCGGCGTCATACCCGCGCAGGCGGGTAATCCAGCAGGCCGAAGCGTCCTGGCTCCATGACAAATGCCTCTGGAATACTGGATCATCCGCTTTCGCGGATGATGACAATTGTTGGGGGCGCATCCAGCGTCTGTCGCAACCAACACCGCGGAGCTGCTACTCCCCGATCAGCTGCAGCCACTCGTCCTCGGTGAGCACCTGCACGCCGTGCTTCTGCGCGTCCTTCAGCTTTGATCCCGCGCCGGGACCGGCGACGACGTAGTCCGTCTTCTTCGACACCGAGCCCGAGACCTTCGCGCCGAGCCGCTCGGCGGTCGCCTTGGCCTCATCGCGCGTCATCTTTTCCAGCGTGCCGGTGAACACCACGGTCTTGGTCGCGATCGGCGAATTGCGCTTCGGCTTCTCCGCGTCGAGGATCTTCACCTCTTTCGTCAGCCGCTCGACGATGCCGCGATTGTGGTCCTCGCCGAAATAGGCGGCGACGCTCTTGATCACGGTGTCGCCGATCTGGTCGAGCGCATCCATCTCCGCGATCGCCTCCTCGTCGCCGTTGGCGACCTTGAGACAGGCTTCGTGGAACGCATCCCAAGAGCCGTAGCCGCGCGCCAACGCCAGCGCCGTGGTCTCGCCGACATGGCGCATGCCGAGCGCAAAGATGAAGCGCTCCAGCGCGATCTCGCGCCGCGCGTCGATGGCATTGAAGAGATTGCGCACCGAGGTCTCGCCATAGCCCTCGATCTCCTCGAGCTTCAGCTTGGCGTTGCGCGCGGCCAGCGTGAAGATGTCGGCGGGCTCCTTGACCCAGCCCTGGTCGAAGAAGAATTGGATCTGCTTCTCGCCCAGGCCGTCGATGTCGAAAGCGCGGCGCGAGGCGAACAGCTTGAGGTGCTCGATCTTCTGGAACGGGCAGGCGAACTCGCCGGTGCAGCGGGCGCGCGAGCCCTCCTCGCCGGTCGCAATCTCCTCCCGCACGACGTCGGTATGCAGGGGGCACGGGCACGTCTTGGGGAAATGGAATTCCTTGGCGTGCTTCGGCCGCTTGTCGATGAGGACGTCGACCACCTGTGGGATGACGTCGCCGGCGCGCTGGATCACGACGGTGTCGCCGATCCGGATGTCGCGGCCCTCGCGCAGAACCTCGCCCTTGTTGCCGATCCCCTTGATGTAGTCCTCATTGTGCAGCGTCACGTTCTGCACGATGACGCCGCCGACACCGACCGGCTCAAGCTTGCCGACCGGCGTGAACGAGCCGGTGCGGCCGACCTGGATCTCGATGTCCTTGAGCACGGTCATGGCGCGCTCGGCCGGAAACTTGTGCGCGATGCCCCAACGCGGCGTGCGCGACACGAAGCCGAGCCGCTCCTGCCAGTCGATGCGGTCGACCTTGTAGACGACCCCGTCGATGTCGTAGTCGAGCTCGGCACGCTGCTCCTCGATGTGACGATGGAACGCGATCAGTTCCTCCACCGAGTGGCAGAGCCTGGTGAGCGGATTGGTCGTGAAGCCGCAGCGCTCGAACCATTTGATCATGCCGCTCTGCGTCTCCGCCGGCATCGCGCTCATTTCACCCCAGGCATAGGCGAAGAAGCCGAGGGGACGCGAGGCGGTGATGGCCGGATCCTTCTGCCGCAGCGAGCCTGCGGCGGAGTTGCGCGGGTTGGCGAAGATGGTGTCGCCCGCTTCCTTCTGGCGCTCGTTGAGCGCGAGGAAGGCCTGCTTGGTCATGTAGACCTCGCCGCGCACTTCGCAGATGTCGGGCAGGTTGCGGCCGTGCAGCTTGTGCGGCACGTCCTTCAGGGTGCGGATGTTGGCGGTGACGTCCTCACCCTCGGCGCCGTCACCACGCGTCGCGGCGGTGACCAGCTCGCCGCCCTCGTAACGCAGCGACATCGACAGCCCGTCGATCTTCGGCTCGGCCGAGAAATCGATGCGATCGTCGGCAAGCTTGAGGAAGCGCGCAATGCGGCCGACGAAGTCGCGCACGTCCTCCTCGGCGAAGGCGTTGTCGAGCGACAGCATCGGCACCGCGTGCCGCACTTTCTTGAACCGGCCGGAGGGCGCGGCGCCGACCTTCTGCGACGGAGACTCGCTGCTGACGAGCTCGGGGAAACGCTTCTCGATCGCATTGAAGCGGCGACGCAGCTCGTCATAGGCGGCGTCCGAGATCTTCGGCGCGTCATCCTGATAATAGAGCCTGTCGTGGGTCTCGAGCTCCAGCGCCAGCCGTTTCCATTCCACCTTGGCCTGGGCCTTGGTGAGATCGGCAACGTCGACGGGCTGCTTCGGTTCTGCTGTCTTGGGCATGCGTATGATCTGCTCGTCGTTGCGGGACGGCCCGGAGGCCGTTCCGAAACGACGGTGTACACAATGCGCACGCCGGAGCCAAAGCGTTCGGCCCGCTCCTTTTCCAGCTACGCCGCCGCAGCCTCCAGCAGCCGGTCGGCGGCGGCGCGGGCTTCGGCGGTGACCTCGGCGCCGGCCAGCATGCGGGCGATCTCCTCGCGGCGGTGCAGGGTGGCGAGCGTGTTGACCCGGGTGACGACACGCTTGCCGCGATCCAGCGCATCCTTGGAAATCAGGAGATGCTGGTCCGCCCTGGCCGCGACCTGCGGCGCATGGGTCACGGCCATCACCTGAACCCCGTGCGCGAGCCGCGCCAGCCGGGCGCCGATGGCATCCGCGACCGCGCCGCCAACGCCCGTGTCGATCTCGTCGAACACCAAGGTCGGCGCCGAGCCGCGGTCGGACAGCACGACCTTGAGCGCCAGCAGGAACCGCGACAGCTCGCCGCCCGAGGCGACCTTCATCATCGGGCCCGGCCGCGTGCCCGGATTGGTCTGGACCCAGAACTCGACACGGTCGATGCCCTCCGGCCCCGGCGCCTCGGCGTCGCTGTCGACCCGGGTCATGAACTTGGCGCGCTCCAGCTTGAGCGGGGCGAGTTCGGCATGGACGGCCCGGTTCAGCTTCTCCGCCGACTTGGTCCGCGCCGCCGACAGCTTGGCCGCCGCCGCGGCATAGCGCGCATCGGCTGTTGCCGCCGCCGCCTCCAGCTTCTTCAACTGCTCGGCGCCGGCATCGATCAGGACGACATCCGCGGCATATTTGGCAGCCAAGGCCGCCAGCCCATCCACCGGCGTCGAATATTTGCGCGCAGCCGCGCGCAGCGCGAACAGCCGCTCCTCGATGCGCTCCAGCTCCAGCGGATCGAAATCGGTGGCCGCGAGCGCCACTGTCAGATGCTGATCGGCCTCCTCCAGGGCGTTGATCGCCGAATCGATCGCCTTCACCGCCGGATCGACCAGCGCGGGCGAGCTGACCGCGCGTCGCTCCAGCCGGCGAACGGCCGCGGCCAGCGCGGCGATCGGCGACTGGTTGCCGCTGACCGCATCCTGCGCGTCGCGCAGATCGCCCGCGATCTTCTCGCCCTGCATCATGGCCGTGCGGCGGGCGGCGAGCTGCGTCTCCTCGCCCTCCTTCGGCGCCAGCTTCTTCAGCTCGTCCGAGGCATGCCGCAGATAGTCGGCCTCGCGGGCCGCGCGCTCCATGCCCGCCCGGTGCTCGTCGAGCGCCGTGACCGCGGTCCGGCGGGCCGCCCAGAGGGCCTCGACCGCGGCGACGTCCTTCTCCAGGCCCGCAAAGGCATCCAGCAGCCGGCGGTGGGTGGCGGCATCGACCAGCGCACGCTCATCATGCTGGCCATGGATCTCGACCAGGGTGGCGCCGATCGCTTTCAGCGTCTGCACGCTGACCGACTGGTCGTTGATGAAGGCGCGGGTGCGGCCGTCGCCGAACTGGACGCGGCGCAGGATCATCTCGCCATTGGCATCCAGGCCGTTGGCGGCGAGGATCCTGGCAGCGGGATGATCCTTGCCGATCTCGAACACGGCCGTGACCTGCCCCTGGTCGGCCCCGTGGCGCACCAGGCTGGCGTCGCCGCGACCGCCGAGCGCGAGAGCGAAGGCGTCCAGCAGGATCGACTTGCCGGCACCGGTCTCGCCGGTCAGCACCGCAAGTCCATGGGAGAATTCGAGATCGAGTCGTTCGATCAGGACGATGTCACGGATCGACAGTCGCGCCAGCATGGAACCGAAGTCCTTCGTAACGGGGCGGAACGCCCCTGAGCGAACGACTCGATGCTAGCAGCAAATAGAGAACAAAACAAGAATATAGAACAAAGCCAGATCAAACGAGCGATCCGGCCGTTTGCTCAGCCCAGGCCGAGCTTCTTGAAGGCGCGCGAGATGTAGGAGCCTTTGTTCTCCTCGGGCTCGACGCCGCCCGACTTCACGAGATTGTAGGCGTCCTTGTACCACTTGCTGTCGGGGAAATTGTGCCCGAGCACGGCCGCCGCGGTCTGGGCCTCGCCGACGATGCCGATCGTCATGTAGGCCTCGGTCAGGCGATACAGCGCTTCCTCGACGTGCCGCGTGGTCTGATACTGCGTCACCACCGCCTTGAAGCGGTTGATGGCGGCCGTGTAGTCGCGCTTCTGCATGTAATAGCGGCCGACATCCATTTCCTTGCCGGCGAGCTGGTCGCGGGCGCCCTCCATCTTGGCCTTGGCATTGGTGGCGTATTCGGAGGTCGGATATTTACGCACCACCTCTTCGAGGGAGGCGATGGCCTTCTCGGTCCGGCCCTGGTCGCGGCTGATGTCCGGGATCTGGTCGTAATGCGAGGCAGCGATCAGGTATTGCGCATAGGCCGCGTCGGGGCTGCCCGGGTGCAGGGTCACGTAGCGGGTGGCGGCGCCGATGCAGCCGTCGTAGTCGCCGGCCTGATAGGAGGCGTAGGCCGACATCAGCAGCGATTTGCGGGCCCAGTCGGAATAAGGATGCTGGCGGTCGACCTCCTCGAACTTCTTGGTCGCGCCTTTGACGTCCTTCTTCTCGTTCATCAGGTACAAGCCCTCATTGTAGAGCTTGTCCGCGGGCTCATCGACGAAGGTGTCGTCCTTGGCGAGGAACTTGTCCCAGAGTCCGCCGGTGCCGCAGCCGCTCAACGGCAGCGCCAGCAGGATCAGCGACGCGGCGAGCCGGAGCCGGCCGATGCTTGCTGCGGGATGACGGAGGTCGCGCGTGAGACGCTGTATCGACATGCTTCTTTGGAACCCGATGCCTGTGATCTGATCTACGCCGTGCACCATGAAGGTCGCTTCATGACCGCGAAGGAAGAGCCCCGCCAGTGGCACGCATCACGCGGCCCCGGCCTCTCTAGCCGAAAACACTTCATCAACCAACCGCATAGGAAGCCAATCCGCCCGGATTAAGGCAACACCGAGGCTGCCGCCACGCATCATGGTTACCGCTGAAGAAGCCGTTGGAAAACATCGAAATGCCGATGATCCAGCCACGGAGAAGACGTGGCCAGTAACAAACATTGACAAAAAAGCAGCCGGAAAAAACCGAACGAAGTCGAAAGCAAAGCTCCCGGCAATGTCGCGCGTCGCGCAACCCCGTCGACGGATCAGCCGAGCGGCAGGACGGCGCTCAGGACACGTCCGGGCCGTAGGCCGGCGCAACCATGCCACCGACCATGCCGCCAACGACCTCCGCGGCCACGCGGGGACGCCGCACGGTCTCGCCTTCGACGATCCGCCAAGCCGTGCGATCCGCCATCAGAGCAGTCAGCACCGCATGGTTGAGCTTGTGACCGCCACGGACCGAACGATAGGTTCCGAGCATCGGCAAGCCGGCCAGCGCCAGATCGCCGATCGCATCCAGCACCTTGTGGCGGGCGCATTCGTCGGCGTAGCGCAGACCTTCGGGATTGAGCAGGCGGTCCTCGTCGAACACAAGCGTGTTGTCGAAGGACGAGCCGAGCGCGAAGCCGGCGCTCCACAGCCGCGACACGTCGCTCATGCAGCCGAAGGTGCGGGCGCGGGCGATCTCGCGGCGGAAGCGCTCGGGGCTGAGCTCGAAATGATAGGCTTGGCGGCCGATCACGGGGTTGGTGAAATCGATTTCGGCTTCGACCCAGAAGCCGGAGCTGTTGGGACGCAGCTCGCCCGTGGAGGCGCCGATGGTCACCTGGACCGGCTTGAGCACCTGAATGTAGCGCCGCGGAGCCGACTGATTGACGATCCCGGCCTGGTCGATGGCAGCAACGAACGGTGCCGCACTGCCATCCATGATCGGAACCTCGGGGCCATCGACCTCGATCAGCGCATTGTCGACACCCATGCCGCGCAGCGCGGCGAGAACATGCTCGGCGGTGGACACCAGCGGACCGTTGCGGTCACCGAGCACCGTCGCCAACTCGGTGGCGATCACCGAGCCGAAGGACGCCTGGACCTCGCGGTCGGCGCCATCGAGGCCGGTGCGGAGGAACACGATCCCCGCATCGATCGGCGCAGGCCCGATCGTCAGGCTGACAGGCGCGCCAGAGTGGACGCCTACACCGGTGACGGTGGCTTGCGAACGAAGCGTTGTTTGCCGGCTGAATTTCATCGACGATCGCCCAAGACCCCGCCTGATCCCTCGTCAGCCCGCCCCTCGCGAACCGACTCACTTTCAGGCATCCCCAAGTCACGGCAGAACTTAACGAGAGCCCCAAAGAGCGCCAACTCACGCTTCTTTACGGATTGTTACCCCATCTCTGCCGTATTCGCGCCAACCCTTAACCAAACTGGAACGAGGCCTTAACCCTCCCGGTTCCCGATCTAAACACCGAAAGAATAATTAATCATTTAAAATCAGTTAGTTGAACGGCAATCACGGGGCCCCGGCGGCCCATGGAAAAGGCCCGGCTCTCGCGAGCCGGGCCTGTTCAGCACCATCAGGGCTGTAACAATTCTCAGGTCGCCTGCCGGCGGAGGAAGGCCGGGATATCCAAATGGTCGTCTCCCTGTGGCGCCGGGGACACAGGCGCAGGACGGCCATGGACGTCCAGACCCTGCGGCGCGGGACGGCGGGCATATTCCGAGACAGGCGATTCGTGGCTCGCAACCTGCTGAGCAACGTTCCGCTGCGGCTTACGTTCCGGCAGGGGCGGCATCTGCGGCATGGCAGGACCCGCGGTCCGCACCGGCAGCGGCGGCTCGGCGTCCTCGTCCCGGCGGCCGAGACCGACATTGGCGAGACGCTGCAGCAGCGACATTCGGGTCTTCTGCGGATGCTCGTCGCCCTCGTCGCCCCTCGCCTGACGGATCTCGGCCTGGGCCGGCATCGGCAGGTCCTCGAACTTGGGCATGCGCGGCGCGCGGACCGGAACCCGCTCAGCGGCCTGGGGAATGAAGGTCTCGGGCGGGGCCGCCGGCTCGATCGGAGCCGCGCGCTGCGCCTCGGGCTCCGGGAACAGGGACGGCTTCTGCGCAATCGGGCGGACCGTCACGTCGCCATAAGAGGCTGCCGGCGCCGGAGCAGCCGAGGGCGCGGGCTCGCTTGCCATTGCGGCGGCAACGGCGGCCAGCGTGTCGCGCTCGAGATTCGGCGCCGGACGCGGCGCAGGCGCCATCGGCGCGGGCGCCGCGGCGGCGACGGCCGGAGCCTGCGACGCCTGCTGCTCGAGCTTGGCGGCGCGTTCAGCCAAGCGCTGATTGTCGGCGCGCAGGCGCGCAGTCAGATCGGCGAGGCGGCTTTCAGGGAGACCCGCGGCAGCGGTCGGGGCGGCGGCAATCGGAGCGACAGCCGCCGCCGGCTGTGAGGTCGTGACGTTCCGGTTGAACTGCGCCTGCTCGATGCCGGTCGCGACCACCGAGACCCGAATCAGCCCGTCGAGCGATTCGTCGAAGGTGGCGCCGACGATGATGTTGGCGTCCTGGTCGACCTCCTCGCGGATACGGGTCGCAGCTTCGTCGACCTCGAACAGCGTGAGATCCTTGCCGCCGGTGATCGAGATCAGGAGGCCGCGCGCGCCCTTCATCGACGAATCGTCGATCAGCGGGTTGGCGATGGCGGCTTCGGCGGCAGTGAGCGCGCGCTTGTCGCCGGAGGCTTCGCCGGTGCCCATCATCGCCTTGCCCATCTCACGCATAACAGCGCGGACGTCGGCGAAGTCGAGGTTGATCAGGCCTTCCTTGACCATCAGGTCGGTGATGCAGGCGACGCCGGAATAGAGCACCTGGTCGGCCATCGCGAAGGCGTCGGCGAAGGTGGTCTTCTCGTTGGCGACCCGGAACAGGTTCTGGTTCGGGATGATCAGCAGCGTGTCGACGACCTTGTGCAGCTCGGAGATGCCCGACTCCGCGGTGCGCATGCGGCGCGCGCCCTCGAAGTGGAACGGCTTGGTGACGACGCCCACGGTGAGAATGTTCATCTCGCGCGCGGTCTTGGCAATGACCGGAGCTGCACCGGTGCCCGTTCCGCCACCCATGCCGGCGGTCACGAACACCATGTTGGCGCCCGAGAGATGATCGCGGATCTCGTCGATCACCTCCTGCGCGGCGGCGGCGCCGACGTCCGGCTGCGAGCCGGCGCCGAGGCCTTGGGTCACCTGCGTGCCCATCTGGATGATGCGCTGAGCCTTGGACATGGTCAGCGCCTGCGCGTCGGTATTGGCGACCACGAAGTCCACCCCCTGCAGGCCGGCCGTGATCATGTTGTTGACGGCGTTGCCGCCCGCGCCACCGACACCGAACACGGTGATCCGGGGCTTCAGCTCGTGGATATCAGGAGGGGTAATAGTGAGTGCCATGATTGCCTCTCGATCACGCGCGGGTGGGTTCGCCCCGGCCGCCGGCCGCGGTTGGTGTTGTTGAAAATCGCATGGGGTGGAAACCGGTCATCAGAAGCCCTCGCGTAGCCATCGTCCGACCTTTCCGAAGTAGCCGTCGGTTCCTGTCCCGACCTGCCGCGTATGCCGCGGTTCGACGTGTTCCAGGTGCGCGTATTGCGGATAGACCAGAAGCCCGGTGGGCACCGCGAAGGCGGCGTTCTTGGCCTCGTTGGGGAGACGGCCGAAACCAAGCGGACGGCCGACGCGCACCGGGCGGTCGAGGATCCGGGTCGCAAGCTCGACCAGCCCCGTCAGCTGGGAGGCGCCTCCGCTAAGGACGACGCGCGCCTTGGGTTCTGCCGCAAAGGGCGAATCCTTCAGCCGGTCGCGGACCATTTCAAAAATCTCCTCTGCGCGGTGCCTGACGATGTTCGCGATGGTGGCGCGGGACACGATCTGCGGAACATCCCGCTCGTTGTCACCGGCCGTCGGAACAGACATCAACTCACGCGCGTCGGACCCGCCAGTCAGCACCGTGCCATATAACGTCTTGATTCGCTCGGCATCTGCAATGCACGCTGATAGTCCGCGCGCAAGATCCATGGTCACGTGATGCCCGCCGAGCGCAAAACCGGAGGCATGGACGAAGCGGCCGCCGGAATAGATCGCGATCGTCGTGGTGCCGGCCCCCATTTCGACCACCGCCGCGCCGAGATCGGCCTCGTCGTCGGTCAGCACCGACAACCCGGCAACATACGGGCTTGCCGCCATGGCCTCGACGTTGAGATGGCAACGCTCCACCACGAGCATCAGGTTCTTGGCCACGGTGGCGTCGGTCGTGACCACGTTCATGTCGACGCCGAACTGCCGCGCCAGCATGCCGCGGGGGTCGCGGATGCCCTTCACGCCATCGAGCGTGTAGCCGACGGGCAAGGCATGCAGCACCGCGCGCCCGTCGCCGGTGGCGTGGTGCATGCCGGTTGAGGTCACGCGGCTGACATCGGCCTGGGTCACGGCGCCGCCGCGAATGTCCGAGGTGGCCTCGATCAGATGGCCCATGACGCGGCCGCCGGCGACCGGCAGCAGCACGGACTCGACCCGCACCTTGGCCATGCGCTCGGCCAGCGCGACCGCCTGCCGCACGGCCTGCTCGCATTCGACGGGATCGACGACGGCGCCGGCCTTGACGCCGCGCGACTGGATCTGGCTGTAGCCGATCAGCTCGACCGTGTGGGTGCGGCCGCGCAGCGCGTCGCTGGGCGGCGCCGGCTTCAGCCGCGCGATCATGCAGGCGATCTTGCTGGTGCCGACATCGAGAGAGGCCACAAGCGCGGTGCGCTTCTGGCCCATCGGGCGCGTCTTCGGAGTCTGGCGATCGAAGCCGGTCATGCGTCACCGGCCTTCTTCTTGGACTTCTTGTCCTTGAACAGCTCGTCGTGCGCCTTCGCTGCGTCCTCGGACAGTTGCACCGTCAGCCGGTCCGACAGCCGCAAGTCGATGGCGACGATGTCGCGCGAGAACAGCTTGTCGTCCTGGTCGAGCTGGGTCAGGGTCGCGAGCGCATTACCGACATCGTGCTCGGGCAGGCGAATATCGAGGCCGTCCTTGGTCCGCAGGTTCCAGCGACGCTCGCCGACGAACACGGCGGCCTTGGTGACCGCGCGCACCTGCGGGTAGCGGGCGAGCAGCGCCAGGAAATCACGCGCCCGGCTTTCGGCTCCCTTGCCGACCACGAGCGGCAGGGTCAGGAAACGGCGCGAGACATATTGCTCGAGCACGGCGCCGTCATCGGCGATGACCGAGAGGCGGCCCTCCTGCTGCCAGAGCGCGAACGCCTTGCGCTCGACGACGTCGATCTGGAGCTGGTTCGGAAAGAACTTCTGCACCGTGGCGTCGGCGATCCAGGGGTTGGCCTTGAGCCTGTCGCGCACGGCGGCGGCATCGAGGAACAGCAACGAGGAGCGGCCGGTGACGCCGCCGACGGCGAGGATCTCGTCCTGGGTGAGCTGCTTGCGGCCATTGATCGCCACGGCCGTGATGCGGAAGCCGGCCGCATTGGCCAGGGCATTGCGGGTGTCGGACAGGGCCGCGCTGACGTCCTGGGCGTGGCCGCCCTTGACGATGCCGAGCCAGACGCTGCCGAACAAGAGCACCACGGTCGCCACGGTGCCGAGCCGGCGCGGCAAATAGCGCTCGACGAGCTCGACCACGCGCGGCGGCGCCTCGCGCTCGACCATCGGCGCGCGCGCGGCCTGCATCGACGCCAGATCTCTTCGGCTCGACCGCCTGCCTTGCTTCGTGCCGCCGTGCGCGAAGCGGATACGCGGAAGGCGGGCCGAGACATACTCGCGCAGCAGGATTGCCGCGCCAAGGGCAGCGGCTTTCAGGTTCGCTTGAGGCCTCTGCGATCGAGCGAGGCGTCCTGCACCATCCATTGCACGAGCTCATCAAACTGTTGCGCCCGCAGATACTCGCGGACCCACGCCTGCGCTCCCGGCCGGCCGGAGGCTGGTGACGTCGCGATGCGTGACGTCACGACCCGGCAGCCGAGCACCACTGAGGCGCCAGCGTTAACCTTCGGACGTCCTGGTAAACAAAAAGTAAAATCGGTCCGGAGAGACGAATTTTTTCTCCGATTTATGAGGACCTTGCCCGGAATTCTTAAGCATTTTACGGGTTACAGGAACCACCGGGAGACGCCGGGCCGGGTTCCTGCGGGGCGCCTACCGAACGCCGGATCGTCGGCTGCGCCCCTCCGCCAAGGCGATCTGCTGATTGAGGAAATCGACAAAAGCGATCCCCTGCGCCGCGAGCGCCTTGGGATACAGCGAGGCTGCGGTCAGCCCGGGCAGCGTATTGGTCTCGAGATAAACGGGACCATTGGCCGAGACGATGAAGTCGGTCCGCGAATAGCCGCCGCAGGACAGCGCGCGATGCGCCTTGATCGCCTCCGTCTGCAGCGCGGCCGTCACCTCCGGACTGAAGCGGCCGGGACAGATCTCCTTCGTCGCCGCGGCGAGGTACTTCGCGAAATAGTTGAAGGCGCCGTCGGCGGGGAGGATCTCGATCGGCGGCAGCGCGATCAGCGAGCCGTCTACCTGTTCGAGCACGCCGCAGGTCGCTTCCGTTCCGGTGACGAACGGCTCGATCAGATACTCCTCGGTCGCGGCCGCCGCTTTGACGGCAATGAGGTCCTGGCTGGCGTTGACGAAGATCAGGCCGAAGCTCGATCCGTCCTTCACCGGCTTGGCGATCAGCCGGCCGTAGCGCGCCAGCGCCGCTTCGGCGTCATCGAACGCGACACCCTCGGCCGCTGTGACCCCGCCGAGCACGGCGAAGCGCTTGGCGGCAACCTTGTCGAAGGCGAGGTGCGAGGCGGCCGAGCTCGAGCCGGTGAACGGCACGCCGCGAAGCTCGCACATCAGTTGAAGCTCGCCATTCTCCGCCCGGCCGCCGTGGAGACCGAGCACCAGAACCCGATCCTCGGCCCTGGCGCGATCGAGCGCCTCGGCGAGCGTCCCGATACTCTCACCATCGGCGGTGAACGGCTCCTCGAACGGCTTGGCATGAGCCATGAGCGCCGGGCCGCTCGCCTTATGCACCGTGTCGTCGGCCTCCCAGAACCAGAGGTCAGCCTCGGGCAGCGCGGCATGCAGCGCTTTGGCGCTGGCGACCGAGACGAGGCGCTCCTTGTTGGAGCCGCCGAACAAAATCGTGGTGCGCATCAATGTCTTCTCGGTTGATCTCACAACCGCAGTCGCGATTGCGCTGACGTCACTTGAGCAGGCGGGGCGATCAGCTCGCCTTGACTCCGATCCGCTTGATCTCCCACTGCAACTCGATGCCCGATTTCGCCTTGACCCGCTCGCGCACGGTCTCGCCGAGAGTCTCGATGTCGTCAGCGGTGGCGTTGCCGGTGTTGATCAGGAAGTTGCAGTGCATTTCTGAAACCTGGGCGCCGCCGACCTTGAGACCGCGGCAGCCTGCGGCATCGACCAGCTTCCAGGCGGAATGTCCCGGCGGATTCTTGAAGGTCGAGCCGCCGGTCTTCTCGCGGATCGGCTGCGCCGTCTCACGATGCGCCTGCACCTCGGCCATGCGCGCCCGGATCGCCTCCGGCGCCGACGGCGTGCCGCGGAAGCGCGCTGCCGTGAAGATCAGCGACGGATCGACGCCGCTCGCGCGATAGGTGAACTTCATCTCGGCATTGTCGAAGCGGTGCGTCTTGCCATGGCGGTCAATCGCGATCGCCTCGACCAGGATGTCCTTTGTCTCGCCGCCATTGGCGCCGGCATTCATCCGCAGCGCGCCGCCGATCGTGCCGGGAATACCGAACAGGAATTCCAGGCCCGCGAGATTGGCCGACGCCGCGATCTCGGCGACGCGCTTGTCGAGCGCGGCGGTGCCGGCGGTCACGATGTCGCCCTCCGCCTTGACCTCGCCGAACGCGCGCGGCGCCAGCCGGATCACGACGCCCGGCACGCCGCCGTCGCGCACGATCAGGTTGGAGCCGACGCCGATGACGTAGAGCGGCAGATCACTGGACAGGTTCTTGAGGAAGTAGGCGAGGTCGTCAGCATCCGCCGGCGTGAACAGCACCTGCGCCGGTCCGCCGACGCGAAACCAGGTGAGAGGCGCGAGACTCTCGTTGGCGAGGAGCCGCCCGCGCAGCTCCGGCATTGCGGCTTTGAGCTCGGGCGTAATGTCGGGGAAACTCACGCGGCTGCTCTCACATCGTGCGCCGACATCGTCAGGGTCGGCACGCACTCTCCGTTCCCTCCCCCCTTGTGGGGGAGGGTCAGGGAGGGGGGTGAGCCCCAGGCGCCGGCGCTCGTGGTCCCCCCCTCTCCACCTCTCCCCCACAAGGGGGGAGAGAGCAGAGTATGCCGCGTAGCTGCCAGCTCGCCCAACGACACAGCCCTCATCCCAGCGCCTTCAACTCACCGGGCAGCGCGTAGGCCCATTGCGTGATGTTGCCGGCACCGAGGCACACGACCAGGTCACCGGGCTTGGCGAGACCCTTGACGATGCCGGCGAGATCGGCGGCCTTCGGCAGCGGCACCACGTCGCGATGGCCGTGGGCGCGCAGGCCCAGAACGAAGTGATCGCGATCGATGCCCTCGATCGGCACCTCGCCGGCCGGATAGACGTCGGCAACGACGACCGCATCGGCGTCGTTGAAGCAGGTGCAGAACTCCTCGAACAGCGATTGCAGCCGGGTGTAGCGATGCGGCTGCACCACGGCGAAGACCTTGCCATTGGTGGATTCGCGCGCCGCCTTCAGTACCGCCGCGATCTCGACCGGATGGTGACCGTAGTCATCGATCACGGTGACGCCATTCCACTCGCCGGTGCGGGTGAAGCGGCGCTTGACGCCGCCGAAGCCGGCAATCGCCTTGCGGATGGCCTCGTCGGACAGGCCGAGCTCGCGCGCGACCGCGATCGCCGCCGTTGCGTTCGAGGCATTGTGCCGGCCTGGCATCGGCAGCGCGATGTCGGCAATCTCGTGCGTCTCACCGCTCTTGCGGTCGCGGAACACGACCTTGAACGACGAGCCGCCGCCCATCGGCGCGAGGTCGACAAGGCGGACATCGGCTTGCGGGTTGACACCGTAGGTGATGATGCGGCGGTCCTCGATCTTTCCGACCAGCGTTTGCACCACCGGATGATCGATGCACATCACGGCGAAGCCGTAGAACGGCACGTTCTCGACGAAGGCGCGGAAGGCGTCCTGCACGGCCTCGAAGGTCTTGAAGTGATCGAGATGCTCGGGATCGACATTGGTGACGATCGCGACATCCGCCGGCAGCTTCAGGAAGGTGCCGTCGCTCTCGTCGGCCTCGACCACCATCCATTCGCCGGCGCCAAGCCGCGCGTTGGTGCCATAGGCATTGATGATGCCGCCATTGATGACGGTCGGATCGAGACCGCCGGCATCGAGCAGCGCCGCGACCATCGAGGTGGTCGTGGTCTTGCCATGGGTGCCGGCGATGGCGACGCAGCTCTTCAGCCGCATCAGCTCGGCCAGCATCTCGGCACGCCGGACGACGGGAATGCGCTGGGCGCGCGCCGCCATCAGCTCGGGATTGTCGCGCTTGATGGCGGTCGAGACGACGACGACGTCGGCACCCGCGATGTTCTCGGCCTTGTGCCCGACGCTGACGGTGATGCCCTTCTCGCGCAGGCGTGCGACGTTCGCATTGTCCGAGGCGTCCGAGCCCTGCACGGTATAGCCGAGATTGCACAGCACCTCGGCGATACCGCTCATGCCGATGCCGCCGATCCCGACGAAGTGGATGGGTCCGATCTCGCGCGGCAGTCTCATGGGGGCATCTCGTCTCAAGGGTTCCGGGCGCCCGGCGGGAGGGAGCGGCCGCGAATCATCAGCCCTTCTTGCAAGACATGACCGACCTGGACAAGTCCGGCCAGGCCGTAAGAATTGCCAAATTCGCAGGCGTTCGCCCGATTTTGGCCGATTTTGGCAACCCAGCCGGCGCGATCGGCCAGGAGTTCCCGCTCGATCCCCACCTTCACAAATTGTTAAGCGCGATCACACGCTGCCCCCTCCCAACAGGATACCTGCAATTTTTGCGCGCTCACCGCGTCAGTTCGCGTGGCATGAGTAGCGGGCGGCCGGCGTGCCGGGCACGCATATTTCAATCTTTGATGGAGAACCCTCGCCGATGTGCTCGCTGTGTGAAACGCACCCTCCCGTATTGTCCCGGCGCCGGCTGCTTGGCGGCGGCGCAGTGCTGGCTGCCGCGGCGGTCGGCGCACTTCCGGCGTTTGCCAAGGAAGCCAAGCAGGCGAGCGACAGCGCGATGCCCCCCAACGCCATCTCTCCGGACGACGCGATGAAGCGCATCGTCGATGGCAACGCGCGCTACGTCGCCGGCAACCTCGACAACAAGGATTTCTCGGCCGGCCGGGCGGCGCGCACCGCGGCCCAATACCCGATCGCCGCGATCGTGAGCTGCGCCGATTCCCGGGTCGCCCCCGAGCTGGTGTTCGATCAAGCGCCCGGTGAGCTGTTCGTGGTCCGGGTCGCCGGCAATTTCGTCAACGACGACGGTCTCGCCAGCCTCGAATATGGCGTCAAGTTTCTCGGCACGCCTCTCGTCCTGGTGCTCGGTCACAGCGGCTGCGGGGCCATCGATGCGACGATCAAGGTACTCAAGGACGGCACCAAGCTGCCAGGCCACCTGCCCGCACTGATCAATGCGCTCAAACCCGGCGTCGAGGCTGCGATCGCGAAGAAGCCGCAGGATCTGCTGGCCGAAGCCACCGCGGAGAACGTGCGCAGCAACGTCCGGCGCCTGTCGACCGCCAAGCCGATTCTCGGCCGCATGGTCGCCGAGGGCAAGGTGAAGATCGTGGGCGGCATCTATGACATCGGCACCGGCCGGGTCACGATGATCTGACGCCTCAAGCTGGCCGCAGCACGCGATCCGCACGCGCGGCTGCGGCCGCGAGCCAACACACTTGGTGGCAGAACCAGGCCTCCACGGAGGCCACGAAACCCGGCGTCAGCATCAGATGCCGGCGCCCGTCGCCGAAGCGGAGCAGACCGCGCCCCTCCATGGTCGTCAGCAGATTGCGGATATGGGAGCGCGAGACGCCGAGCGAGGTCGCAAGCTCCGCCGTCGAAATCGCGACGGCCTCGCGCCCAACAGCGGACCGGGCGACGAGCGTCAGCGCCAGATGGATGCCGCTGTCGTGCTCGTCGGTCCAGGCGAGATCGGGAAATCCCGTCAGGGGCCGATTGTCGCGGCACAGCCAGCTCGCACATTGCCGGATCGTCTCCGCATAGAACACGGCGTCATCCTGCAGACGAAGGCTCAGTCCGCCAGCATGCGTCAATCGGGCGTGGCAATCCAGATGCATGGCAAGCCAGCCTCGCAGCCCCTCGAGGATGACGGGGCCGGGCACCAGGTAGCGGATACGAGCATCCTCGGGATCGCGCTCGACGGTCACCAGCGACAGACCGCGCAACACCGCGACGAACGCCGCCGTCTGCCGCGGACCCGGCAGCCGCCTCTGCAGGCGTGTCAGGGTTGGCCGCTCGACCGGCTTGCGCGCCGACATGTGCATCATCACGATGTGCGCGGCGATTTCCGTCGGAGCGCGCTGACCGAACAGCTTGATCATCAGGCGTTGACCGCGCAGCGGCGCAATCAGCTGGTCGCAAAATCCGACGAGCACAGGCACAAAGGACGGATGGCGCCGCAAGTGCATCGGATGATCGTCAAGCAGGACAGCGCCATCGTCGGAACTCCGGTTCATCATGGGATCACCGTGCGCTTGCGCGACTAGAGCGCCGCAGTCCTGATCACGAGATCGGCCAGCCGTTCCGCGGCATCGAGCCGCCCGGCTGTGCGCGCAGCCTGGGCCATCGCGGCGAGACGCGTCGGCTCGGCGGCGAGCGCCGAGATCTCGGAAGCCAGCCTGTCGGAGGTGAATTCGCTCTGCACGATCCGGATCGCGGCGCTCGCGTCCGACAGCACGCCGGCATTCGCGAACTGGTCCTGGTCGATGGCGCCCGGTAGCGGCACCAGGATCGAGGGCCGGCCGATCGCGGCGAGCTCGGCGACGGTGCCGGCGCCGGAACGCGAGATCACGAGGTGATTGGCGGCGAGCCGCGCCGGCAGGTCGGTGAAGAAGGGTTGCAGATCGGCATTGATCTTGAGCCGGTCATAGACCGCGCGCACCCGCGCCATGTCCTCCTGGCGCACCTGCTGGGTCAGCACCAGCCGGCTCCAGAGAGCCGGCTCCAGCCGCTCGATCGCGCCGGGCACGATGTCGCTCATGATGCGCGCGCCCTGGCTGCCGCCGACGACGAGCAACCGCAGCGGCCCGGCGGTCTCCGGCGGGACATAGGGCACGCCCGCGGCTTCGAGGATTGCAGGTCGCATCGGGGTGCCGACCGTGGTCGTCTTGCCGGCCAGCGCGGGATCGCGGTCGAGCACGCCCGGCAACGAGGTTGCAATCGCCTTCACATGCGCGGACAGGAAACGATTGGCGCGGCCGAGCACGGCATTGGCGTCGTGGATCAGGCTGGGCACGCCGGCGAGGCGCGCCGCCAGCAGCGGCGGCACGGTCGGATAGCCGCCGAAGCCGATCACGGCCGCGGGCTTGAGTCGCCGCATCAGGTTGAAGGCCGCGATGGTGCCGGTGCCGAGCAGCAGCGCGGTGCGCGCGAGCGCGACCGGCGAGCGGCTGCGCACCGTCTCGCTCGGCACCACGTCGATCATGTCCTTGGTGAACAGGCCGCTGTAGCGCAGCGCGCGCGCGTCGGTGACGAGACGGACGCGATAGCCGCGCCTGATCAGCTCGACGCCGAGCGCTTCAGCCGGAAACAGATGGCCGCCGGTGCCGCCGGCCGCGAGCAGAATGAGAGGCGCGGTTGAGGTCATGCGCGCTTGTTTACAGGCAATGTCTCGTCATTGCGAGCCAGCAGCCTAAGCGTAATTGCGCAGCGCGCCGGCTGCGTCGCCGGCCTCGAGCTCCATCCGCGGCCGCTGTCGGGTCAGCGCCAGCATCATGCCGACGCCATAGGCCAGCGACACGATCGAGGAGCCACCGTAGGAGATGAAGGGCAAGGTCATGCCCTTGGCCGGGATCAACTGCAGATTGACCGAGATGTTGATGGCCGCCTGGATACCGAACAGGATCGCGAGGCCCGAGGCCGCGAAGCGCGCAAAGCTATCCTCGGTCGCATAGGCGCGCGACAGCGTGCGGATCACGATGAACGCAAACAGCGCGACCAGCGCCAGGCACAGGATGATGCCGAACTCCTCGGCAGCGACCGCGAACACGAAATCGGTGTGGCTGTCCGGCAGGCTGCGCTTGGCGATGCCCTCGCCCGGCCCCAGCCCGAACCAGCCGCCGTTGGAGAACGCCTCCATCGCGGTGTCGACCTGGAAGGTGTCGCCGGAGGCCGGGTTCATGAAGCGCTTGATGCGGCCGGCGACGTGCGGGACCAAGAGATAGGCGCCGAACAGGCCGGTGGCGGCGGCGCCCGCGAGGCCCGCAACCCAGATCATGCGCATGCCGGCGATGAAGAACAGCGAGCCCCAGACCATCAGGATCAGCATGGTCTGGCCGAAATCCGGCTCCATCACCAGGAGCGACACCAGCACCAGCAGCAGCACCAACGCCATCGTGGTCGCCGGCATGTCGGGCCGCCGCGCGGATTCCGAGAACAGCCAGGCGGAAACGACGACGAAGGCCGGCTTCGCCGCCTCGGACGCCTGGATGTTGACGCCGATCAGCGTGATCCAGCGCCGCGAGCCCTTCACCTCCGGGCCGATCGCGAGCGTCAGCACGATCAGCACGATGGCGATCGTGAACACCACCAGCGCGCTGCGCCGGATCTGGCGCGGCGACAGGAAGGAAACGCCGATCAGCACGATGAACGACGGCAGCAGGAACAGGACGTGGCGGTTGAAGAAGTGGAACGGATCGAGCCCGATCCGAGTCGCCACCGGCGGGCTGGCCGCGAGCGACAGAATCACCCCGCACAGCATCAGCGCGAGGATGGAGCCGAGCAGCGGCTTGTCGACCGTCCACCACCAGTCGGACAGCGGATTGCGTTCTTCACGGGAGAGCATCGGGCGTCCACCTGAGCCGAGTGTCAGCCCATTGGCACCCAGGATGGTTATCGAAGGGTTAAGAAAATCGCTGGCAACGCTGCCTCAGGCCACCCGCTCCACGCCCGGCAGCGCCTGCACCAGGTCGCGGAAATGCGTGCCGCGGATTTCGAAGTTGCGGAACTGATCGAAGGAGGCGCAGGCCGGCGACAGCAGCACCACGACATCCTTCAATCCCGAGGCCTCCGCATCGGCGGCCGCCTGGGAGACCGCGACCTCCAGCGTGCCGGACATGTCGTGCGGCACCTTGTCGCCCAGCGTGCCAGCGAACTCCGCGGCCGCCTCGCCGATCAGATAGGCCTTGCGGATGCGCGGGAAGAAACCCGCGAGGCCGGTGATGCCGCCGGCCTTCGGTTTGCCGCCGGCGATCCAGAAGATGTCGGCGAAGGACGACAATGCGTGCGCGGTCGCGTCTGCGTTGGTGCCCTTGGAGTCGTTCACGAACAGCACGTTGCCGCGACGGCCGACCTGCTCCATGCGATGCGCCAGGCCCGGGAAGCTGCGCAGCCCTTGCTGCAACACGTCCTCCTTCACACCGATCGCGAGCGCCGCGGCGGCGGCGCAGGCCGCATTCTGAGCATTGTGCTGGCCGCGCAGCGAGCCGATGCCGCCAAGCCGGGCGACCTCGCTGCGGGCCCCGCCTGCACTGCACACAATCGTCTCGTGCTCGACATACAGCCCGTCCGCCAGCGGGTTCTTCACCGAGATGCGCACGACGCGCTTGCCGGCCCGGTCGAGCCGGTCGGCGATCGCGCGCGAAAAACCGTCGTCGACGCCGACGATCGCGGAGCCCTTGGACTGGACACTCGCCACCAAGCGCTCCTTTACGGCCGCGTAGTTCTCGATCGTGCCGTGCCGGTCGATGTGATCCTCGCTGACATTAAGCAGGATGCCGACGCTCGGATCGAGCGATGGTGTCAGGTCGATCTGGTAGGACGACATCTCGATGACGTGGACGCGGCCCATGCGCGGCGGCTCGAGGGACAGGATCGCGGTGCCGATATTGCCGCCCATCTGGGTGTCGTAGCCGGCGACGCGCATCAGATGCGCGATCAACGCCGTCGTGGTCGATTTGCCGTTGGTGCCGGTGATCGCGACGAACGGCGCATCCGGCGCGTGCCGCCTGCGCTCGCGGCAGAACAGCTCGATGTCGCCGATCACCTCGACCCCGGCCTCGCGCGCCTTCAATACGGTCCAATGCGGCACGGGATGGGTCAGCGGCACGCCCGGCGCCAGCACCAGCGCGGCGAAGTTCGCCCAGGAGACGGTGCGCAAATCGGCGGTGATGAAACCCGCCTTCGCCGCTTCCGTCATCCGATCGGCGCCGTCGTCGGCCGCGATCACTTCGGCGCCGCCGGCCCGCAGGGCATGACACGAGGCCAGCCCCGAGCCGCCGAGCCCGAACACGGCGACGGTCTTTCCAGCAAATGCGGTGACGGGGATCATGTCAGCGCAGCTTCAGCGTCGAGAGACCGACCAGCGCCAGCATCACCGAGATGATCCAGAACCGGATCACGATCTGCGGCTCGGTCCAGCCGAGCTGCTCGAAATGGTGGTGGATCGGCGCCATCTTGAATATGCGCTTGCCGGTCAGCTTGAACGAGGCGACCTGCACGATCACCGACACGGCCTCCAGCACGAACAGGCCGCCGATGACAGCCAGCACGATCTCGTGCTTCACCGCGACCGCGATCGATCCGAGCATGCCGCCGAGCGCCAGCGAGCCGGTGTCGCCCATGAAGATCGACGCCGGCGGGGCGTTGAACCAGAGAAAGCCAAGGCCCGCGCCGAGCACCGCGCCGCACAGCACGGCAAGCTCACCAGTGCCCGCGACATAGTGGATCTGCAGGTAGTCCGAGAACACCGCATTGCCGGCGAGATAGGCGATCAGGCCGAAGCTGGCGGAGGCGATCATCACCGGCACGATTGCCAGGCCGTCGAGCCCGTCGGTCAGGTTCACGGCATTGCCGGCGCCGACGATGACGAACGCTCCGAAGATGACATAGAGCCAGCCGAACTTGATCACCAGATCCTTGAAGAACGGAATGGCAAGCCCGGTCGAGGACGGATCGCGCCCGAGCCGCACCAGCGCGTAACAGGCGACCAGAGCGATCGCAGCCTCGATCAGCAGCCGCAGTCTGCCGGCAAAGCCGGAATGCGACTGCTTGGTCACCTTCAGATAATCGTCATAGAAGCCGACGAAGCCGAAGCCGAGCGTCACCGCGAGCACGATCCAAACATAGGGGTTGAGCGGATTGGCCCACAGCACGGTGGAGACGACGAGGCCCGACAAGATCATCAAGCCGCCCATCGTAGGCGTGCCCTTCTTGCTGATGATGTGCGATTGCGGGCCGTCGGTGCGGATCGGCTGGCCCTTGCCCTGGCGCAGGCGAAGATGATCGATGATCCAGGGCCCGAACAGGAACACGAACAGCGCCCCGGTGACGACGGCGCCGCCCGTACGGAACGTGATGTAGCGGAACACGTTCAGCAATCCGCGAAAGACGGACAGGCTCGGAAACGTATTCGTCAGCTCGATCAACCAGTAGAACATCCAACCCGCCTATGCCGCCTCACCGAGACCGCGAACACGAATTCGGTCGCGAATCCGGTCCAGCCTCTTTTAACCATGATCGGGGCCGGGTGCGAATCATAGCCCGGCGGAATGACCCATCCGGCATGACCGCTTCGACCACCAGTGGAAAATATCCTTCTGCCGCGCCGCGATATCGCCCGATTTTTCAAGTGGGCCGCTGCAGCGCCGCGGCGAGCTTCGACACGAACTTGTTGACCCAGAAGATCTTCTTGCTGCCCTTGATGACGACGACGTCGCCCGGCGCAAGCAGCGCCGCGACCCGACCGGGATCCAGAGTCACCGGATCCTCATGCCAGCCGAGCCGCTTCGCGTGAGGCAGGGCGTCGAACAGGTGACGCATCAGCGGACCGACGCAATAGACGCCGTCGACCCCCGCGAGATGAGCGACCATCCCCTGATGATAGGCCGGCGCCTCGTCGCCGAGCTCGAGCATGTCGCCGATGATGGCGATCCGCCGTCCCCGCACCGGTCGCGCCTGCAGACTGTCGAGCGCCGCCGCCATGCTGGCCGGGTTGCCATTGAAGCTGTCGTCGATCAGAACAATGTCGCCGACGGTCTGCTCGACGCCACGGCCGGTCATGATGCCGACATCGCCGAGCGTCGGCGCGAGCAGCGCTGGATTGAGCCCGGCCGCTGCGATGGAGGCGAGTGCCGCCAGCGCATTGTGCAGGCGATGCGGCGCACCCGGCGTCAGCGTGAAGGCGACGCGGCGACCGGCGATGTCGGCGCTCACATCCCAGGTCTCGCCGCGCGAGTCGTGCGAGAGCTCGCGCACGTCAGCGCCGCCACCGAAGCGGATCACCTTGCCGGTCCATTCCGGTGCTGCGAGATCGGCCGGCAACACGAGGACGCCGTCAGCCGGCAGCCCATGCGCGATCGAGACCTTCTCTTTCCTGATCGCTTCCAGGCTGCCGAGCTTCTCCAGATGCACCGGCTGCACATTCACGACCAGCGCCACCGTCGGCTGCGACAGCTCCGTCAGCCGCGCGATCTCGCCTTTTTGATTCATGCCCATCTCGACGACCCACACCGAAGCGGAAGGATCGGCGTTGCACAGCGTCAGCGGTACGCCCCAGAAATTGTTGAAGCTCGACGGACTCGCAGACGCACCGGGATAGGCGGCGATGAACTCCTTGGTCGAGGTCTTGCCGGCGCTGCCGGTCAACCCGATCACCGGGCCATGGAAGCGCGCCCGCGCGGCGCGCGCCAGCGCCCACAGCCCATCGATCAGCGTGTCCGGCACCACGAGCTGCGGCACCGTGATCCCATCGATCCTGTGGGGAACGATCATCGCCACCGCGCCGGCCGCTTCGGCATTCGCCGCGAACTCCCAGCCGTCGCGGCTGGAGGCGAAGCTCGATACGAAGCCGCCACTCGGTGTGCCACTCAGTGCCACGAACAGGCTGCCGGGCTTCACCGCGCGACTGTCCTGCGTGACGAAGTCGATCGGGGTCTCCGGGTAGTCGCCGGCGAGGCCGAGCGCGCGCGCCGCCTCTGCCACGGTCCACAGCGCCTTCGTCATGATGTCCTCGCTGCCAACGCGTCCGCGACCGCTTCATGATCGCTGAAATGCAGAATAGTGCTGCCGATGATCTGTCCGGTCTCATGGCCCTTGCCGGCGATCACGAGCGCATCGCCGGGCTGCAGCTCGCCGATCGCGACGCGGATTGCCTCCGTTCGGTCGCCGATCTCACGCGCACCGGGTACGGCGGCCAGGATTGCAGCGCGGATCGCAGCCGGATCCTCGCTGCGCGGATTGTCATCGGTGATGATGACACTGTCGGCCTCTTCGGCGGCGATCGCGCCCATCAAGGGGCGCTTGCCGGTGTCACGGTCGCCGCCGGCGCCGAACACGACGACGAGCTTTCGCGGAGCATAGGGCCGCAGCGCATGCAGCGCCTTGGCGAGCGCATCCGGCTTGTGCGCGTAGTCGATGAAAATGGGTGCGCCATTGTGCTCGCCGACCAGCTCGAGCCGGCCCTTGGCGCCCTCGAGCTGCTCGAGCGATTCGAACACCGCTTGCGGATCGCTGCCGGTGCCGATCGCGAGGCCCGCCGCGACCAGCGCGTTCTCGATCTGAAACGCGCCGACCAGCGGCAGGCGGACCGCATGCATGCGGCCGCAATGCTGGATCTGGAGCTGCTGCGCAAAGCCGTCGATTGCAACGGCCACGAGGCGAATGCCCTCGCCTGCACCGTCGCCATGCGTCCCCACCGTCATCAGGCGAAGACCGCGCGTCTGCGCCGCAGCGATGACTTCCGGCGAGCACTCATGATCGGCCGAGATCACCGCAGGGCCGCCCGGCGGCACGAGATCGCGGAACAGCCTCAGCTTGGCGTTGAGGTAGTGCGCGATGTCCGGATGATAGTCCATGTGGTCGCGCGACAGGTTCGTGAACCCGCCGGCCGAGACCCTGACACCGTCGAGCCTGAACTGATCGAGCCCGTGCGACGAAGCCTCGAACGCTAGATGGGTGACGCCATCCTGCGTGATCTCGTCGATCTGCCGATGCAGCGCGATCGGATCTGGCGTCGTCAGCGAGCCGTAGACGGTGCGCTTGTCCGACACCAGCCCGACGGTGCCGATGCTGGCCGAGCTGTGGCCGAGGCGCTGCCAGATCTGGCGCGTGAAGGCCGCGACCGACGTCTTGCCGCTGGTGCCGGTGACGGCGGCAATCGTCGCCGGCTGGCGCGGATAGAACCGGGACGAAGCGAGCGCGAGTGCCCGCCGCGGGTTCGGCAGCGCGATGAATGGAACGGCCAGCCCTGTTCCAGGGCCCGCCGCACCGGCCACGGCGACCGCACCGGCCGCGATTGCCGCCGCAATAAAGCGGGAGCCATCGGTCTTGGTGCCGGAGAGTGCAAAAAACAGGTCGCCGGGCCGCACGGCTCGGCTGTCGACGGCGAGGCCGGATATCTCGACTGCGGCGATGGGAGCGTCGAGCGTCGCCTGATCGCCCAGGAGGTCGTGAAGTTTCATCCTGGTTCCGTGCCAGTCCTGGCCCCGCCCGGGATGGCGGCAGCTCCAAAGCCTGCGATTCGACGACGGCTTACTGTGTCAGCCGCGATGCCGCAAGAATTTGGCGGTCGGACGGCGGGAGGTCGAAACGGGGCTCAATTCCCAGCAGCGGCCCGATCCGGGAGATCACGTTGCCAGCGGTCGGCACCGCGTTCCAGCCCGAGGTGATGAAGCCATAGGTTTCCTTCAGCGGCTGCGGCTCGTCCAGCATGATCAGGAGCTGGTATTTTGGCTTGTCCGCCGGGATCACGGCGGTGAAGAGGGTCAGCACCTTCTTCTTGGCGTAGCGGCCGTTGATCACCTTCTCGGCGGTGCCGGTCTTGCCGCCGATGTAGTAGCCCTTCACGTCGGCCTTGCGCGCGGTGCCGACCTCGGCGTTCAGACGCATCAGATACCGCATCTTCTCCGAGGTCTCCGGCTTGATCACGCGCTTGGCGACCTGCATCGCCTCTGCCTCGGTGCGCTTCATGAAAGTCGGCGGGATCAGATAGCCGCCATTGACTAGCGCACTGACGCCCATCACACCCTGCAGCGGCGCCACCGCCATGCCGTGACCGAACGCGATCGTGACCGTGTTCAATTCGCCCCAGCGCTTGGGCAGGATCGGCGAGGCGCTCTCAGGCAGCTCGGTGCGCAACCGGTCGAACTGGCCCATCTTGCGCAGGAACGCCTTGTGCGCTTCCACGCCCTGCGTCAACGCGATCCTGGCGGCGCCGACGTTGGACGAGAAGTAGAACACTTCCTTCATGTTGAGGAAGCGGCCCTTCGGCTCGTCGTCATGAATCGCGAACTTGCCGTAGTGCAGCGGCCCGCGTGCATCCCACAGCGAATTGAGATCATATTTGCCGGTGTCGAGCGCCATTGCCAGGGTGAACGCCTTGAAGGTCGAGCCCATCTCGTACACGCCCGTGGTCAGGCGGTTGATCCGGTCGGGATCGTGCGCTTCCTTCGGGTTGTTGGGATCAAAATCCGGCAGCGACACCATGGCGATGATCTCGCCTGTCCTGACATTGACGACGAGACCGGAAGCTGCCTTGGCCTTGAACTTGTCCTTGGCCTTGAGCAGTTCGTCGCGCAGCGCGTGCTCGACGCGCAGATCGACCGAGAGCTCGATTGGGCGCTGCAGGCGATCGGTGGCGAAGCCGGCGCGATGCAGGTCGGCAAGGCCCTGATTGTCGAGCCACTTCTCCATGCCGGCGATGCCCTGGTTGTCGATGTTCACCAGGCCGATCAGATGGGCCACCTCGTTGCCGGTCGGATAGACGCGCTTGTTCTCGCGCAGGAAGCCGATGCCCGGCAGGCCGAGGCGATGAATGTCCTGCTGCTGCTTCGGCGTCATCTCGCGCTTCAACCAGACGAAACCCTTGCGTGACAGCAGTCGGTCGCGGACCTCGCCCGTATCGAGATCCGGCAATGTCGCCGTCAGAAGCTCGATTGCCTCGTCCTTGTCGATGAGGCGACGCGGCTCGGCGAACAGGCTCGGCGTCTTCACGTCGGTGGCGAGAACGGCGCCGTTGCGGTCGACGATATCGGGGCGCGCGGTGGCGATGGCGTCCTGCTGCGCGGCGCGCCGCGCGCTCGGACCATCCGAGCCGATCGCGAACATCACGAGGCGGCCGCCGATGACCGCGTAGACGGCAGCAAAGGCAATGATCGCGAGGCCGACTCGCGCGCGCGCCTTGGCAGTCCGATCGACATCGCGCCCATACAGCAGCGTGCGCACCAGACGTTGCCGCCAGGGTTCCTGCGGCTTGACGTCGGGCCGAAGCTGATCGGTCATTGCTGATCCTCCGGGCGACGCACCGACCCGGTCACGGGGGGCTCTTCGTTGATCGCGTCGATCGCATCGATCATCGATCCGATCGGATCCGGATTGTCCGGTCGCGCAAATCGCGGCGGCCGCTCCGGCAGATTCTTCAGGCTGTCGTATTGTGTGGCGTTGAGCGGCTTCAGCGGCAGATGCCGCTCGACCAGCCCTTGCAGCCGCAGCGGCGCGTCGAGCTTGGCCCATTCCGCGCGCAACACTGCGATGGCCTCGCGCTGCTCGCGGATCTCGGCGCGCAATTGCAGCACGCGCTCGACCCGCGCCGTGGAGTCCATCTTGATGCGATAGACATAGGCCGCCGCGAAGATCAGCGAGCAGATCACGACGAGATGCAGGAGGCGCATCGGTCACCCTCCTCGCAGGACATCGGCCAGCCGCGGCCAGGGCGACGAGGATGCCGAAGCGTGCGCCGGCGCCGCCGTGCGCTCGGCACCGCGCAGCTTGGCGGACCGCGCCCGCGGATTGGCTTCGGTCTCAGCCTCCGCGGCCACGACCGGCTTGCGGTTGAGCAACTGGAAGCTCGGTGCCTCCTGCGCGATCTCGGGCAGATGGCGCGAGCCGCCGCCGGTCCTGCTGCGCTCGGCGAGGAACGTCTTGACGATGCGGTCCTCGAGCGAATGGAACGAGACGACCGCCAGCCGGCCGCCCGGCGCCAGCACGCGCTCCGCTGCCGACAGCGCCTGTTCGAGCTCGTCCAGCTCCTCATTGACGAGAATCCGCAGCGCCTGGAACGTGCGCGTCGCCGGATGGATGTCGCCAGGCTTGGATCTCACCACGCGCGCGACGATGTCGGCGAGTTGCCGCGTCGTCGTGATCGGCTGTTCCTTGCGCGCGGCGACGATGGCCCGCGCCACGGCGCGGGAGTGCCGCTCTTCGCCAAAGATGTAGATGACGTCGGCCAAAGCGCGCTCGGCAGCGTTGGCGACGACATCGGCGGCCGTCGGTCCCGTGCCGCCCATCCGCATGTCGAGCGGGCCGTCGAACCTGAACGAGAAGCCGCGCGCGGCGGAGTCGAGCTGCATCGAGGAAACGCCGACATCCATCACGATGCCATCGACATGCGCAAGGCCTCGCGATGCACAGATGTCGGCCAATGCCGAGAAACGGTTCTCGACCAGCGTCAGGCGACCGCCCGCCTCAGTGAGGAGACCTGCGCCGCCGGCGATTGCGGTGCTGTCGCGATCGATCCCGATGACGTGTGTTCCCGCCGTTGCCAGGATCAGGCGCGTATAGCCACCGGCGCCAAAGGTCGCATCGACGTAGGTTCCGCCGCCGCGTGGCGCCAGCATCTCGACCGCTTCGGGGCCGAGCACCGGGATGTGTCGCTGGTCAGCCGTGCTCACCCGGCCGCTCCGCACGCGCGCCGTTGCTTCAGACTGACTTTGGTTGGCAGCGAGCCCATCGCGCCCTCGATCCTCGCGCCCCGTCAATTCGCCAAGCCATCTCCCGGGACGCTCCGTCATCCGTCGCGCCGTCACGACATCAGCAGCACGATCCGGCCATGTCGAGATCCTCGATCCGACAGCGATCGCGCGGCGCCGGAGCGCCTCGGAACCGCTTTCGATCGTGATCTGCCGTGCAGGACCTTGCATCGTGGCGGCTTGCCGTCCCGAAAGCCGGCTTGGCTCTTCACCACTCAGTAACGGCGTTTAGCGTTAACAAACCGTTGATGGTCTGTGGCGGATGTTGGGCACTTGGACCGCGAGGCGGAGCTGCCCGGTAGACCTTTCGTCCTGCTCGCCGCCGTGCCGTTCGGCGGACCGGCGATCGCGATACAACGGTCCGCTCAATAGCGAGGGCTCGCATGCGATTTCGATTGCGGCTGGGTCATGTAAAAGAGTAGTGCCTGCCCATATCCGGTTTGAGCCACCGCCGCCGCCGTCCGCTTCGAGTCGTTCATGCCAAGTCCCTCCGACAAGCCGGAATCGAAGCGTCCTCGTGCGCTGCAGATCCCCAAAGGCGTTTCCAACCTGCCGGTCTTCACGCCGGACTCGTCGGTTGCCTCCGACGTGATCCCGTCGGCCAATTTCGGCGAGCGCAAGGGTGGGCGCCAGCCGGACATGATCATTCTTCATTACACCGGCATGCCGGATGTCGAAGGGGCGATCACCAAGCTGTGCACCGCCGGCAGCGAGGTCTCCGCGCATTACGTCGTGCTCGAGGACGGACGCATCGTCCAGTGCGTGCCGGAGGCCTTGCGCGCTTGGCACGCGGGTCTCTCGTCATGGGACGGCGAGGAGGACATCAATTCCTGCTCGATCGGCATAGAGATCGTCAATCGCGGCCACGATTGGGGCTATCCGGATTTCCCACCGCGGCAGATCGCGGCGGTCATCGCGCTGTGCCGGGGCATCATGCTCCGCCGCAATGTCCCGGCGCATCGCGTGCTCGGGCATTCCGACGTGGCACCCGCGCGCAAGAAGGATCCGGGTGAGAAATTCCCATGGCATTCGCTGGCGAATTCGGGGGTGGGCCACTGGGTGCAGCCGGCGGCGATCACCAAGGGCGAGACGCTGAAGCTCGGCAGCATCGGCGACGACGTCAAGGGCTTGCAGAAGGCGCTCGCCAAATACGGCTATGGCGTGCCGATCACGGGTAAATTCGACGGCATCACCATGGACGTCGTCACCGCGTTCCAGCGGCACTTCCGCCCCGAAAAGATCGACGGTATCGCCGACCGCTCGACCTTGTGGACGTTGCATGCGCTGCTGACGAGCCTGCCGGCCGAGGATCAGGCGCCGCGCGTCTGACACGTCAGGGCTCCACATCGAGCTCACCGAGCCGCCGTGCATAGAGACGCTTGAGCGGCGCGAGCTGCGTGGCTGCGCTCGCCTCGCGGTAGGCGGCGCGCGCCTCATCGCGCCGACCGAGCCGCCGCAGAAGGTCTGCCCGCACCGCCGGCAGCAGATCGTACTGCTTCAATCCGCCGCGCGCGGCCAGCGCATCGACCAGTGCCAGCGCCCGCGCCGGGCCGTCGACCATCGAGACAGCGGCCGCATGATTGAGCTCGATCACAGGCGATGGCGCGATCCGCAGCAGAACCTCGTAGAGCCCCACGATCTGCCGCCAATCCGTTTCAGCGTAGCTGGCGGCCTGAGCATGAAGCGCGGCAATCGCGGCCTGGACCGTATAGGGCTGCGGGAGCCCCTTCATGCCCAGGGCCTGTTCGACCAGCCCAAGCCCTTCGGCGATCTGCTCACGATTCCACAGCGAGCGGTCCTGCTCCTCCAGCAGGACGATGTCGCCCGCCGCATTGGTACGGCCGGCGCGCCGCGCATCGTGCAGCAGCATCAACGCGAGCAGGCCCTTGATGTCGCGCGCCTCCGGCATCAAGCCAAGCAGCAGGCGACCCAGCCGGATCGCCTCGCGCGCGAGATCCTCGCGAATCAGCTCGGTGCCTGAGGTCGCGAGATAGCCCTCGGTGAACACCAGATAGATCACGGTCAGGACGCCGCGCAGCCGCTCCTCGAGCGCATCGCGTCCCGGCACCTCGTAGGGAATGCCGGCGAGGCGGATCTTCTGCTTGGCGCGCACCAGGCGCTGCGCCATCGCCTCCTCGCCGGTGACAAGTGCGCGGGCGACCTCGGCGGTGGTGAGGCCGCAGACCGTGCGCAGCGTCAGCGCCACCTGGACCTCCGGCGCGAACGACGGATGGCAGCAGGTGAAGATCAGCCGCAGCATGTCGTCGTCGAGATCGGCCGGCGCGTCGGCGTCGTCGTTGGCGGCATCACGCTCGATGGCGTGAACGATCTCCGCCTCCTTGTCGCGAAAATTGCTCCGCCGCCGGATCCGGTCGATCGCCTTGTTGCGGGCGACATTGACCAGCCACGCCCGCGGGTTGGCGGGGGCGTCGGACCCCCGCCATTTGAGCAGCGCCGCAGCGAACGCATCCTGCAGCACGTCCTCGGCCAGATCGAAGTCACCGACGAGCCGGATCAAGGTCGCGAGTGCGCGGCCGGCCTCATCGCGGAACACCTTGTCGATCGCATCAGGCGTCATCGGTGACCCTTCTCGGCCGCGAGCCGCACCGGTCTCAATGATTATATTGCCAGACCGGCCGCACCTCGATCGAGCCAAAACGGGCGCCGGGAATCCGCGCGGCAATCCCGATCGCCTCGTCGAGATTCTTGGCCTCGATCATGTAGTAGCCGCCGAGCTGCTCGCGGGTCTCGGCGAACGGACCGTCGGTAGTGAGGATCTTGCCGTCGCGCACCCGCACGGTCGTCGACGTCGTCGTCGGCTGCAGCCGGTCGCCGCCCTTGTAATTGCCGCTCGAGATGATCGACTGGGTGAAGGTCTGGTACTCCGCCAGCATCTTGCCCTCGGCCTCCTTCTCCATCTTCGCGTAGTCGACTTCGTTCTGGTAGATCATCAACAGATATTGCATCGAACTTGCTCCCTTGTTTCGGCCGGATCGCCGACATCCAGTCGAATGGCGCGCTCACGTAACGACACGCCCAGGATAATATTTTTGCAGGCGCAGCGATGGCTTGACCTGATGGCCGGGAAGCCCCATTCAAGCTGCGTCAGTCGGCCGGACGGCCGCTCCGGCAGGCGCCGAAAGGCCGCCGGGGAGGAAAGTCCGGGCTCCATCGACATGCGGTGCCGGATAACGTCCGGCGGGGGCGACCCCAGGGATAGTGCCACAGAGAACGAACCGCTTCCTCCCGCGAGGGAGGCGAGTAAGGGTGAAAAGGTGCGGTAAGAGCGCACCGCGGGGCCGGCAACGGAACCGGCATGGTAAACCCCACCGGGAGCAAAACCGAATAGGGACGGCCACGCGGAGACAATCGCCAAGGCAGATGATGCCAAGGCGATGACGTCCGCGGGAGCGATGTCAGGCTCGCCGTCCGGGTAGGTTGCCCGAGGTCGCGCGCAAGCGCGATCCCAGAGGAATGGCCGTCACGTATCGTCATGCGCAAGCATCACGGTGCCCTACAGAACCCGGCTTACAGGCCGGCTGATATGTTCATGAGGGGCTCGGCGCAGCAGCGCCGGGCCCCTCACCATTTTTGTCAACCGGCGGCCGAGAGCTGGCCGAACTCGGTGGCCTGGCGCTCGAACAGGCTGCGATAGAGTCCGCCGGGTCTGCCAACCAGCGTGGCGTGGCTGCCCTGCTCGACGATACGGCCGCGGTCGAACACCAGGATGCGATCGAGGCTGCGGACGGTCGCCAGCCGATGCGCGATCACGATCGCCGTCCTGCCCTTCATCAGCCGCTCCATCGCCTCCTGGATCAGCGCCTCGGATTCCGAATCGAGGCTCGAGGTCGCCTCGTCCAGGATCAGCACCCGCGCGTCCGCCAGGAACGCCCGCGCCAGCGCGACCCGCTGCCGCTCGCCGCCCGACAGCTTGACGCCGCGCTCGCCGACCAGCGTGCCGTAGCCCTTGGGCAGGCGCGTGATGAACTCATGCGCGTTGGCGAGCCGCGCCGCCTGCTCGATCTCGGCCTGGCTGGCGCCAGGACGGCCATAGGCGATGTTCTCGGCCAGCGAGCGGTGGAACAGGATCGGCTCCTGCTGCACGATCGCGATCTGGCTGCGCAGCGAGTCCTGCGTGGCATGCGCGATGTCCTGCCCGTCGATGAGGATGCGGCCGCCGCCAACGTCGTAGAGCCGCTGCACCAGCTTGACGAAGGTCGTCTTGCCGGAGCCGGAGCGCCCGACGAGGCCGATCCGCTCGCCCGGCCGGATGTCCACCGAGAGCCGGTCATACAGCGGGGTGCGATGGCCGCCATAATGAAACGTCACCGCATCGAACACGATGTGCCCACCGGTCACCGCGATCGGCCTGGCGTCCTTGGCATCGATGATGCCGATCGGCTCGCTGTGGATCGCCACCAGCTCGTCCATGTCGTTGACCGCGCGCTGCAGGTTGTTGATGTGCATGCCGACGTCACGCAGATACGCATGGATGACGTAGTAGCTCGTCAGCACATAGGTGACGTCGCCTGGCGAGGCCTTGCCCGCCATCCACAGCAGCACGGCGCCGCCGATCACCGAGGACCGCAGGCACAGCAGCACGCCGAGCTGCACGGCCGCCGTCGTGTTGTAGCGCAGCCAGGTTCGGTTGACGCGACGGCTCCAACGGCTGACGACGCGCATCAGCCGGCCGTCCTCGCGGGCTTCCGCCCCGAACGACTTGACCACCGCATTGCAGCTCAGCGCGTCCGCCAGCGTGCCGCCGACCTTGGTATCCCAGGCGTTGGAGATCCGTGCGGCCGGGGCGATGTAGCGGGTCGAGAACACGACCGTCATCGCGACATAGAGCGCCGCCCCGACGGCGATCACGCCGCCCAGCGCGCCCCAGTGCAGGCCGAGCAGCACCATCGAGCCCAGCAACACCGAGAGCGACGGCAGCAGCGCCAGCAGGATGGTGTCGTTGTAGAGGTCGAGCGCCCACATGCCCCGGGTGATCTTGCGCACCGTGGAGCCGGCGAAGCTGTTGGCGTGCCAGTCGGTCGAGAAGCGCTGCACGCGTACGAATGCGTCGCGCGCCACGTCGGACATGATACGCAGGGTGAACGGCACGATCAGTTGCAGGCCCGACAATCGCAGCACGATCGAGGCGAAGCCAAGGGCTACGATGGCGGCGAACGCCACCAGCGCGCTGTGCCGTGCATCGGCATTGCCTGGGCCCAGGGTGAGCGCATCGACCAGCCGGCCGGAGAACAGCGGCATGAACAGATCGGCAGCGGTGGCGCCCAGCAGCGCGCACGCAATGCCGAGCGTCATGCGTGGCTGCTTCAGCCAATGGCGGGTCACGAACGGGATCACGACGCGGATCGCGGCGGGACGCTTGTCGGCCTTCAGGCCGGAGACGTCGACGGTCATGGCATCATCCGGCCGCGCTCGCAGCGCCAGCCGGCTCCAAATAGTGCAGACGCGACGCGGCGCGCGGTCTGCGGATGAGTAACTCAGGCGTTGGGAAGTTAAGCGATGGTGCTCAAAGCGAGCGGCCGAACACCAGAACAGGCATCGAGCGGGTGCATGCGATCTGCAGATGCGATGTGGTCATGCAAATCTCCCCGGTTCGAGCAACAATTCTTGTTCCATACCATCGACGGTATGATTTGGCAACCCGCGGCACGCGCAGGAGCCGCTCACGTCAATGTGCGTCGCCGCCGCCCGCCATCGGCGAGCTCGGCTTGTTGAGCAGCATCACCATGAAACTGAGCGCGATGTAGAAGCAGGTCAGCATGAAGAACGCATCGCCATAGCCCATCACGACGGCCTGGCGATGCACGATCTGCGACAGCTGCTTCATCGCCATCAGGGCCGAATCGCCCATGCCCTGCAGCTTCTGCTGCAGCATGTTGAGGGTCTCGACCGCGGTGGCATTGCCCCAGTTGACGCGCTCGTGGAGGCGGGAAATGTGCAGGTCGGTGCGATCGTTCAGCACCTGGTTGATCACGGCAAGGCCGACGGCGCCGCCGAGATTGCGCATCAGGTTGAACAGGCCGGATGCATTCTTGACCCGATCCGGCGCCAGGGTGCCGAGCGCGATGTTGTTGGTCGGCACCATCGCGAACATCATGCCGACGCCGCGCAGCACCTGCGGCAGGAAAAGCTCCCAGAAGTCGTAGTCGCGGGTGATGCCGGTCATCTGGTAGGAGCCGATCGCGAAGATCACGAGGCCGAACGCGATCATCAGGCGCATGTCGATCTTCAGCATCAAGCGGCCGACCACCGGCGCCATCAGGAACATGGTGACGCCCGAGACGAACATCGTCTCGCCGATCATCAGGGCGCTGTAGCCGCGGACTTCGGCGAGATAGCGCGGATAGATGTAGGTCAGGCCGTAGAGGCCGATGCCGATGCAGAACTGCAACAAGCATCCGACCGCGAAGTTGCGGTTGCCGAAAGCGAAGAGGTCGACGATCGGCTCGTCGGCCGTCAGCACCCGCCAGAAGAAGCACACCGCCGAGACGGCGCAGACCGCGGCGAAGATCGCGACCGAGGTGTCCTGCAGCCATTCATATTGCGGCCCCTCCTCCAGCACGTATTCGAGCGAGCCGAGGAAGCCGGCCATGAACAGCAAGCCCCACCAGTCGAAGCGGTCGAGCAGCTCGAAATGCGGCTCGTCGAAATCCACCAGCGCCAGCACGCCTGTCGTGATGATGATGCCCGGCACGATGTTGACGAAGAACAGCCAGTGCCACGACATCGCGTCGGTGATGTAGCCGCCGACCGTGGGACCCACCGTCGGCGCCAGCGTCGCGACCAGGCCGATGATCGGACCGACGATGTGGAATTTGGTGCGCGGGAACACCGTGTAGGCCGAGGCGAACACGGTCGGGATCATGCCGGCGCCGAGGAAGCCCTGCAGCGCGCGCCACACGATCATCTGCTCGATCGACGAGGCGAAGCCGCACAGGAAGCTCGAAATGGTGAAGCCGGCCGCCGAAATCGCGAACAACAGCCGCGTGCCGAGCGCGCGCGACAGGAAGCCGGACAAGGGAATCGCGATCACCTCGGCGATCAGATAGGCCGTCTGCACCCACGACACTTCGCTGGAGCTCGCCGACAGTCCGGCCTGGATCTCGCTCAGCGACGCCGAGACGATCTGGATGTCCAGGATCGCCATGAACATGCCGAACACCATGATCAGGAACGCGATCAGCCGCCGCGGCGCGATGCGGTCCGACGGCGCGGCCGGTGCGCTCATAGTGGGGTCGGCTGTCGTTGCGGTGGCCATGTTCTAATGAGTCCGCTGGAGTCGATGACCGCGCCGCGTCACAGGTGCGCTCCCCTCCCCCCGCGCGAAGCGGAGCTTCGCTAGGCGGGGAGGGGTCGGGGGTGGAGGTCCCCAACGGCGGTCTCGCCCGGAGACCCCCCACCCCAACCCTCCCCCGCAAGGGGGGAGGGAGCTGACTTCCGATGACGCAACAGCGAATGCAATCGCGTCAGTTAGATCACCTCGCTACTTCCTCTGCACCGTCGCCGGCGCGTCGAGATCTCCGTCGCTGTCGGCATCCTTGGCGCCGTCGGTGGTGTCGACGGTGACGTAGACCGACATGCCGGCGCGCAGCAGGTTCTGCCGCGCAACCTCCTTCGGCACGCGGATGCGCACGGGCAGGCGCTGCACGATCTTGGTGAAGTTGCCGGTGGCGTTGTCCGGCGGCAGCAGGGTGAACACCGAGCCCGAGGCCGGCGAGATGCTGTCGACCACGCCCTTGAAGCCGCGCGCGCCATAGGCGTCGACCTTGATCGTGACCGGCTGGCCCGGACGGATGCGCCTGAGCTGGGTTTCCTTGAAGTTCGCGTCGATGAAGACGTCGTCGAGCGGCACGACGTTGCCGAGCCGCTGGCCGACCGCGACGAAGTCGCCGGTGTTGACGAGACGGTTGGAGAAGGTGCCGTCGACCGGCGCGCGCACGGTGGCGAATTCGAGATCGCGCTCGGCCTTGGCAAGCGATGTCTTCAGCTCGGCGAGCTGCGCCTGGGCCTCGACCTGCTGCGCCTTCGTCACCTCGACATTGTCGCGCGCGGCGTCGTACGCGGCACGGGCGGCGCGGACCGCCGCCATGCCCTGGTCGCGCGCGGCTTCCGACTGCTCGAAGGTCGCATGCGAGGCAAAACCCTTGCTGCTCAGCGCCTGCTGGCGCTCATAGTCGAGCCCGGCGCGCTTCATCGCGGCTTCGGATGAGGTGAGATTGGCCTGCGCCTGCTCGGCGGCACTCTGCTGTGCGGCGACCTGGCGACCGATGCGCGCGATCGTCGCCTCCTGCGTGGCGATCTTGGTGCGGGCGGCGTCGACCGCGATCTTGTAGTCGCCGTCGTCGATGCGGAAGATCACGTCGCCCTTGCGAACCACCGAATTGTCCCGCGGCACGATCTCCTGGATGTGCCCGGAGACGCGCGCGCCCAGCATGGTGTTGTTGGCGCGGACGTAGGAATCGTCGGTCGAGACCATGAAGCGGCCGACCAGATAATAGTGCGTGGCATAGCCGGCGGCGGCTAGCGCGAGCAGTACGCCGATGCCCGCCAGCACGCGCTTGCGTTTGCCGGATTTCGGAGCGGCGGCGGGCGCGGCTTGCGGCTTCGCGCCCGTGGGAGCGCCGGCCGGCGCCGGCCGTTCAAGCGGCGCCTCGGTGCTGACGTCGGCCTTCGGGTCAGCCGGCTTGGCATCAACCGGCTTGCGCTGTGCCGCGTCGCTGGCCTGCGGCCGGACCGGCTCAGACCTCGTCTGTTCCAGCGTTTCCTCAGCGTCCGGACGGCGCGCCCGCACAGCCTGATCTCTCGCAGCGGCCATCAGAGACTCCCACCCATGACAGCGGGGCCGCTCAGGCCCCGAAAATCGAAATCCCGACCGAACCGTTCGGTCAATCCACATCTACCATTGACCGAACCGTTCGGTCAATCTATATCTTCGCTACCGCAACATATCCGCGCAGATGCTTTTGTGACGTTGGCACCGGCCAAATCTTCGGGAACAGCCTAAACCAATGATTGAGCCGTACCACAACACCACCCAGGCGACGACGGACGACGATTCCTCGAAGCGTCGGCAAATCCTCGAGGGCGCCCGCAAGGTGTTCATGGACATGGGCTTCGACGGCGCCAGCATGGGCGAGATCGCGCGCGTCGCCGGCGTCTCCAAGGGCACGCTGTACGTCTACTTCGCCGACAAATTCCGCCTGTTCGAGGCAATCGTCGAAGAGGAGAGCGTGCATCGGGGCGCCTCGAATTTCAGCTTCGACCCGGATCGCGATGCCGCGACCGTGCTCAGCGAGTTCGGCAAGGCCTGGATCGCGGTGGTCTGCCGGCCGGGCGGCGGATCGGCGATCCGTACCGTAATGGCGATCGCCGAGCGGATGCCGGACGTCGGCCGCCGCTACTACGAGTGCGTGCTCAACGGCACGATCAGCCGGCTGGCGGCCTATCTGCAGGCCCGTGTCGACGCCGGCGAGCTCGCCATCGACGACTGCCATCTGGCGGCCTCGCAATTCCAGCAGATGTGCCAGGCCACGCTGTTCCTGCCCTTCATCTTCCAGGCCGAGCCGGCCCCCTCTCCCGACCGCGTTCACAAGGTCATCGCCAGCGCCGTAGGCATGTTCCTCGCCCACTATGGCGTCAAGAACTGAGGACGGGCCGCGGATGGCGGCATCTGCGGCTCTGTTCTCACCAGCATCGGGCATGCGCTTTCCTTCTCGCGACGGATGACGTCCGAGCTTGGCGTCCGGATCACCCTCGAATCGATCGGAGGGTGCAGGGAAGGCCGGGCGCTGGCCGCGCCCGTGGCCCGCCTGCTCAAAAAAATGCAGGCGGCAGGTACCACAGGTTCAGCCGAGATCACCCGGCCCTCCCCGCGCGATGGGCTTACGACTTATACGTAGTCTCCCCGGTGTCCGGGCTTGTAGCCACCGTCATCAGCGCGATGCGCTGGGCATCGTCGCCAACTTGGCGCCAGCATCGGGGCGCCAGGACCATACGACTTCATCGTCCTGCCGGTCGCGTTCGTCCGCTCGCGATTTCAGCGCGCTGCGCGCCGACAGGCCACCGCTCCCCGCCTCCAACGCTCGTGACGACCGCGAAACGTCCCTCTTCGATCGAGGCAGGATGGCGGTAGACAACCATGAAATTCGGAAAAATGGAAGATGAAAATTTTTGCGCGAGGGACTGGACAGGGCAAATCAGTTTGATCGGGCAAACGAAATCGGATTCTGCGCGCAGCCGGTTTTAACCGCGCGCGACCGCAGCAGCAGCGGGCGACGATACCACGGCGCCGTATCCGCGGAAGGAGCCTAGCGTCCGAGAAGGGTCGCGAGCCGACCTTGCAAGCGGTTGCGGATTGGGGCAATCGAAGCTCGGCAGCCGCGCATCCTGGGCCTACCATGTCAAAGTTCTTCGCTATGGAATCCGTCAGATCTCCCTGGGGTGACTACGGCGATATTCTTTTGAACGGCCTCGTTGAAGCGACCGAGTGCGTCGGACCGCCGATCATCCGCATCTTGCGCACTGGCCCATATGTGCCGCCGATGACCCAGCCATTCGGCTTCATCATCGTCACCGACGAATTTCGACGCGACCTTGAACGCAGCCAGTTGACTGGCTTTGACTTCGAGCAGACTCAGTATGGGAAGGTCGTCCGCCTCGATTGGCAGACTTGGAGCACGGACACCAATGAGCCGATGTCGTATCCCGAGACAGGCGAACCAGAGGACTACATTTTGGGATGCCCCCACGACCCCACTCTTCTGGCGCAGATGCCTCGGTTGTGGGCTCTCGCCGTCCGGCCTACGCCCGAATTGCAGGTCCAGGGCACACATTCCTTCCGCGCAGATCGACATCCGGGCACGGACATCGCTCGTGAGCATACGCTCCATTGGGTAAGCGAGCGTATGAAGGTTTGGCTCGAAAGATCGTCGGCGGCGAGATGGATTGCGTTTCGCTCGATAAGGCCGCGATGAACAATGTCCGCTTCGGGACGATTCCGTTGAAAAAGTCGGCAGTAGTTTCGTCGTGAACGCCATCTGTTTCGAGGACGAATTGGCGCGTTGTGGTTCACGCGGGCGTCAGCGCGGGCATCGGGATCAGCTTGGCCATCTTACGAAGGTTCTGAGCGGCTGCAGCGAGGGTGAACTCGTCGCGTGCGCCGTTCGGCCCTCTTAGTCGCAGCCGATCTAGCTTGAGGATGCGCTTGAGATGCGCGAACAGCATCTCAATCTTCTTGCGGAGCCGGCGTGAAGTGCGGCCTTCCCATGAGCTTGCGATCTCGCGTGCCATGTCGCGAGCGCCCTCGTAGATCGAGCGCGGCACTTTTCGAGCCGGGGTGTTGGGGCAACACCTGCTTCTTAGAGAGCATGCTTGACAATCGCGCTTGCTCGCACGGTAGAGGACCGTCGTGTCGTTGTTCACCAGCGTCCCTGTAGTGGTGAGGGGGTTGCCAGCGGGGCAGCGATAGACGTCCCTGGTATGGTCGTAGGTCGGTGCGGGCCGACTTGTCGAAGACGGTCACGTGCGGCTCGATCCCGTGCTCGTAGACCAGCCACCCGAGCATCTCAGCGGAGCCATAGGCGCTGTCGCCGAGAAGCCGGCTTGGATAAAGATCGAACCTTTCGATTGAACGCTCAATCATGCGCTTGGCGGCCAATACTTCTGCCTGGCGGATCGCCGTGGTCGCTTCGACATCGACGATGATCGCATTCTCGACGTCGACCAGATAGTTCGTCGAGTAGGCGAAGAAGGCTTGGCCGCCGTGCGCTCCCGTCCAGCGCGCCGCCGGGTCGGAGGGCGATACAAACTTGGGCGTGACCTCCGTCGCGGCACCGAACGCGGCATCATCAAGAACGGCAAGATACTCGTCGATCGCTCGACCCGCAGCCTCCGGCGGAAGCCTCTTATCGCCTTCGATTCCCTTCTGCCGATTGGCATCCGCCTTGATCAGGCTCGCGTCGACTGCGAACCCTTCGCCGCCGATCAGGCGCTCCCGGATGCAGCGGCGCAAGACGGTCTCGAACACGCGACGGAAGAGATCGCTCTCACGGAAGCGGCCGTGCCTGTTCTTCGAGAACGTCGAGTGATCGGGGACGCCTCCATCTAGACCCAGCCGGCAAAACCAGCGGTATGCCAGATTGAGATGGACTTCATCGCAGAGGCGCCGTTCCGATCGGATGCCGAAGCAATAGCCGATCAAGAGCATCCTGATCATCAGCTCCGGATCGATCGAGGGCCGCCCGATGTTGCTGTAGAACGGCGCCAGCTCCCGCCGTAAGTCCTCAAGGTCGACGAACCTATCGATCGACCGCACGAGGTGGTCGGCTGGGATGTGCCTTTCCAGCGAGAACTCATAGAACAACGCAGCCTGTTCGACTTGCCGATGCCCCATCATGACCTTCAGTCCTGCCCACTAGACAGACTGAATCACCGATATCTCTGCGTCGCAACTGCTGACTTTTTCAACGAAATCGGACAAAATGGGATTCTGGGCGCAACAGCGGCGGAACATCTGCTGTCGTGAATGCACCAGTTGACGCGTTTCAGGATTAGACCTTCCCCGCCGCTGCCAAAGTACCTGCGGCACCTCGTACCATTGTCATCACCGGCACGAGCGACGGCATTCTACGGCGCGCGACCGCAGTAGCACGTCGTCATCGCGAGCGAAGCGACGCGATCCAGGGGCCGCGCCGAGACTCTCGATTGCCTCCGCCCGATCGGCTGGGGCGGACACGTCGGCGCAAGGACGCCTTGCTCCGCCGCAGCCGCGGGTGATGATGCAACGGCGCCGTATCTGCGGCCGGAGCCTCGAGCCCGAGATAGGCCAAAGGCGGAAGACAAGCCGTGCAACAATCAGCCGACGTGTCATATCATGCGGTGACGATTGACTTGGGTGAGAGTTTGCAGGAGCTACCGGAACATGCGACGCGACGGGACTCTGTTGAAGCGATATCGGGCGGGTGAGTTCGATCAGGTTTGGCGAGAAATTCGCACCTACCCAAGTATTGAAGGTGAGTTCCGCGAGGAAGTGATGGAGATCGCCGATGCGACCATGCAACGGGTCGTCCAAAACGCCGACCTCGTCGCCTCGCGATTGCAGGCCATTGGCTGGCAGGTCCTATCATCTCAAGATCAGGGTCTTCGGACACCACCGAAATCGAGCGACGAGGCGGTTTTCTCTCGCATTGTCGAGATGTCCGGAGCACCGATTCCACCAACCCTTCTGGCATTCTGGCGTGTCGTTGGTGGAATCAACTGGGTGTGGGACTACAGATCCGAGGATCGTCCGCCGGATCTTGGGTTTGATTTGCCGTCTGAGGAACACGACGCCCTATGCATAGATGCGCCCTCCATCGTTACGGATCTGTTCGATGAATGGATTTATCAGAAGGCAGACACGGAACGAGATCACGAGCATCAGCTGAGTATCGTCTTGGCACCGGACTATCTGCACAAGGCAAACATCAGCGGAGGCAGTCCATATTGCGTCCTGGTGCCATTTCTCGGTGCCGACCCGTTGTTCTCTGACGAGCGACATGGATTGCCGTTCCTCGACTATTTGCGCCTTGCATTCCGTTGGGCAGGCTTTCCCGGTCTCGATCGGCATTCAGCTCGCAGCGATGTGCGGGATTTCATAGCCAGATTCGGAAAAGATCTGCTTCCCTTCTGAGGCTCGACCGGGTCAACCGACGACCCAACGGGCGCGGGCGCGAATGCAGGAGTTGTAGGGCAGGCAAAGCAGCCGCCTGCAGGACGGTCGCGTGCCCGCCATCGCTCCGCGCAGGAGATTGCGGAATGGTGGGCACGGCGCGCGGCGCATCGCGTCTGATCATTGACATCGCGGGCGCGCCTTTGCCCACCCTACCCTGTCGTCATTGCGAGCGTCAGCGAAGCGACACAGGGACGGCACGAAAGGTCTGGATTGCTTCGTCGCTGCGCTCCTCGCAATGACGATCGGAGCAGCTATCGCGCCACACACTGGCTGTCATCGCCCGGCCTCGACCGGGCGATCCAGTACGCCGAGACGGCTGTGATCGCATCGAGAGGCCGCCGCGTGCTAGTTACCCCGTCTTCGCCGGGTATGACAACGGAGTGCGGAGGCGCACCCGGCACCCTCGACCCTGCCACACCTGCCGTCATCGCGAGCGACAGCGAAGCGATCCAGGGGCGGCACGAAAGGTCTGGATTGTTTCGTCGCTTCGCTCCTCGCGATGACGATCGGAGCAGGCGCCGCCGCCTTTTGCTTCGCTGTCGTCGCCCGGCTTGACCGGGCGATCCGATACTCCGAGGCGGCGGTGATGACATCGATGGGCCGCTGCGTACTGGATGCCCGCCTGCGCGGGCATGACGGCGGAGTGCGTGGCAGCCAGGCGGGTTCTACTTCTTGCCGCTCTTCGTCGTGTGGGAATGCGAATGGCTGTGACTTTGGGAATGGCTATGCGCGTGCCCATGGCCTTGCGCCGGATCGACCGGCATCAGCGCGACGTGGCCGTGGCGGACGCCGCGCTCGGCGATGACGTGGTCGGCGAAGGCCTTGACCTCGCGGCGCTCGCCCTTGAGCACGGTGACCTCGAGGCAGCTCTCCTGGTCGATGTGGACGTGCAGGGTCGCCTGGGCGAGGCCGGAATGGTCGTGCGCCTCCTGCGTCAGGCGCTTCGGCAGTTCGCGCGCGGCATGGTCGTAGACGTAGCTGAGCGTCGCGATGCAGTGGCGGCTGTCGCCGGCCGCCCCGTCAGCCGTCTCCAAGCCGCTGCGCAGCAGATCGCGAAACGCCTCCGAGCGGTTGTCGTAGCCGCGCCGGGCCATGAAGGCGTCGACCTCGGCCAGCAGATCGTCGTCGATCGTGATCGTCAGGCGCTGCATGTCCCGTCTCCCTGAGCTGCGCGGCAAGCGCCTATCCACCGCATGAGTATGATGTATTCACGTTGACATCATACCGGTGTCACCTTAGCGTTCTTTAACATTCGACAGTAGGGCGATCCAAGCGAGCATGACGCGGGCCAACGAAGGCGCGCGGCAGTTGACGATGCATGCCCTGTGGCGAGCTCTAGGGGCGTGACGATGCGGTGGCGTGGGGCGAGTGTTTGCGTGCTGATGGCGGCATTGGCGCAGCAGGCAAACGCCCATCCGGAACGGGCCCCCGCCGAGTTGCCGACGGTCGACGTGGATGCCCCCCGACGCACGGCCAAGCCGAAGCCGCAGGTCCGGCGGTCGGCGCAGCGGCCGAAGCCGAGCACGGCCGCTGCGACTGCGCATGTGATGCCGGCCGCCACAGCGGCGGCTGCACCGTCCGGCGCGCCCAATGTCGGCTCCGGCCCGGCGCGGCCGCAAGGCATGGCGAGCGAGGTCGTGATATCCGGCGAGGAGATCAACGCCCGCCCGGCGACGCGCCCCGGCGAGGTGCTGGAAGCGGTGCCCGGCCTGATCGTCACGCAGCACTCCGGTGAAGGCAAAGCCAACCAGTATTTTCTGCGGGGCTATAATCTCGACCACGGCACCGACCTCGCGCTCCATGTCGACGACGTGCCGGTCAACATGCGCACCCATGCGCACGGCCAGGGCTATGCCGATCTCAACTGGCTGATGCCGGAGACGATCGGCCGTGTCGACGTCCGCAAGGGGCCCTACTTCGCCGACGAAGGCGACTTCGCCTCGGTCGGCAGCGTCCATATCGGCCTGGTCGACAGCGTGCCGAAGGCGATCGCGCAGATGACGGCGGGCAGCTTCGGCTATCGCCGCTTCTTCGGCATGGACTCGGTGCATGTCGGCGACGGCCATCTGCTGATCGCCGGCGAGGCCGGCCGCTATGACGGTCCCTGGACCACGCCCGACGATGCCAAGAAGCTCAACGGCCTGATGCGCTACTCACAGGGCACCGCGACCGACGGCTTCACCATCACCGGCATGGCCTATGCGAACCGCTGGACCTCGACCGACCAGGTGCCGGAGCGTGCCATCACCTCGGGCGATCTCGGCCGCTACGACGCGGTCGATCCGACGGACGGCGGCAAGACCAACCGCTTCGCGCTGTCGGGCCGCATCGCCGGCACCGACGAGGCCGGCTCGTGGAAGGCCAACGCCTATTTGGTGAAAAGCCAGCTCGATCTCTACAACAATTTCACCTACGCGCTGAACAACCCGACCTATGGCGACCAGTTTCACCAGCACGACGACCGGCTGATGCTCGGGGCCAATGCGTCGCGCACCTTGAACGGCAGCTTTGCCGGCCGACCGATGGAGACGACGTTCGGCGTCCAGACGCGCTACGACGACATCGCGCTGGCGTTGACCAACACCCGTCAGCGGGTGCTGCTCTCCGACATCGATCCATTGAGCACCGGCGTCGTTCGCGCCGACAAGGTCGGCGAAGGCAGCGTCGGGCTCTATGTCGAGAACACGGTGCGCTGGACCGACTGGCTGCGCACCACCGTCGGCTATCGCCGCGACTATTATCAGACCCACGTGTATTCGCTGACGAATGGCAACAACACCGGCGATGCCGCAGCCAGCCTCGGCAGTCCGAAATTCAGGATGGTGATCGGGCCGTTCGACAAGACCGAGTTCTTCGTCGGCGCCGGCTACGGCATGCACAGCAATGATGCCCGCGGCGCGACCACTACGGACGATCCGGCTGCGCCGGGCACCAGGATCGACTCCTCGCCCCTTCTGGTGCGCACCAAGGGCGCCGAGGTCGGCGTGCGCACGCGCATCGTCCCCGGACTCGACTCGTCGCTGAGCGTGTTCATGCTCAACCAGGATTCCGAGATCCTGTTCTCCGGCGATGCCGGCAACACCGAGGCCAGCCGGCCGAGCCGGCGCTACGGCTTCGAGCTGACCAACCACTATCGCCCGGCGTCGTGGATCGACATCGATGCCGATCTGGCGATGACGCATGCGCGCTTCGTCGGCGACAACACCGACCAAGCGGCGGTCTACGCCTCGCTCGCAGGCTACCCCCAGGCCCAGCTCGGCAATGCGCCCGGCAACTACATCCCCAACGCGCCGGCGATGATCGCGTCGGCCGGCATCACGCTCGGCGAGAAGACCGGCTGGTTCGGCGGTCTGCGCTGGCGCTATCTCGGCTCCACGCCGCTGACCGAGGACAACTACTTCCGCTCCACCCCGACCAGCGTGTTCAACGGCCGCATCGGCTTCCGCGACGCCAATGGCTGGCGCATCCAGCTCGACGTGCTGAACCTGCTCAACACCAAGGCCAGCCAGATCTCCTACGGCTACGGCTCGCTGCTGCCGACTGACCAGCTCTACCAGGCGTGCTACGGCTCATCGACCTCCCCGTTGCCGCCCCCGCCGGTGCCGCCGGCCCAGGTCTGCCAGACCGGCGTGATGGACCGCGTGCTGCACCCGATCGAGCCGCTGACGTTTCGGGTGACGGTGGCAGGGACGTTTTGATGCGGAGCTTGCTAGGTCTCACGCCCTCTCCTCGCGGACGGTGAACTCCCCTCCCCCTTGCGGGGAGGGGTTGGGGGTGGGGGACCACGAGTCCCGCTGTTCGTGATGGAGAGTCGATCTATCAAGAACACTGGAGAATCATCGCGCGCGTCGAACGACCGCAGTCGAACGCGTGAAATCGTTCACGCGTGAAGTGTGCCCCATGGAACGTTCAGCGCGTGGGGACCCCCACCCCCGACCCCTCCCCGCAAGGGGGAGGGGACTCACCGCCGGCTGGGCAAGAGTTCGAGCCGTCGCGTGCTATAATGTGTGCCTCTTCTCGGGACCGAAACCATGTCCGACCGCACCACCCATTGGCAGAACGTCTACACCACCAAGGCCGAGACCGAGGTGAGCTGGTACCAGGACGACCCGGCGACGTCGCTGCGGATGATCCGCGAGGCCGGTGCGACACCGACATCGCGGATCATCGACATCGGTGGCGGCGCCTCGCGGCTGGTCGATGCGCTGCTCGCGGCCGGCTACGGCGCGCTCGCCGTGCTCGACATCTCCGACGCGGCACTGGCGACGGCGCGCCGCAGGCTTGGCGCGGCGGCGGCCGGGGTGACGTGGATCGCCTCCGACGTCACCACCTGGACGCCGGACGCGCGCTACGATGTCTGGCACGACCGGGCCGCCTTCCATTTCCTCACCGCGCCTGAGGACCGCGCCGCCTACGTCGACCGCCTGCGCGCGGCCGTGGTGCCCGGCGGGGCCGTCATCATCGGCACGTTCGCGTCCGATGGTCCGGAGAAGTGCAGCGGACTGCCGGTCGTCCGCTACGACGCCCACGGACTGGCCGCTGCGCTGGGTCCTGCTTTCACGCTGGAGGACAGTTGCACCGAGGTGCATCGCACGCCATGGGACTCGACGCAGCAGTTCCAGTTCTGCCGCTTCCGCGCCGGTTAGAGCATGATCCGGAAAAGTGGAAACCGGTTTTCCGAAAAGATCATGCTCAAACAAGGAGATGAGATCATGATGCGATTCCGTGGAATCGCATCATGATCTAGTCAGCAGCACAGAGGCGGGCCATCCGACACGACGAGAACCTCGGTGTCGGCATCCTCGCTGCGCGCGGCATCCTCCGCTCCACCAGCCGACGTCTCGCTCTCCGGCGGCGTGCGCCAGGGAATCGGCTTCGGCGGCATCCGCTCCAGACGCTGTGCATCGGCGACGGCGCGGCGTGCCGTCTTCAGCGAGCGGCAGACCAGCACGGCCTGCTCGGCGGTGCCGACCTCGAAGCCCGCCCCAATCGCCTTGATGCGATACGATGCCATCTCCGCCTCTCCCAATCCGGCAGCAACCAGAACCCCGCGCGCCTTGTTCCTGGCGACTGTGGCAGGTCTAGTGTCGGCCAAAGACGGACGGCAAAACTGGTCAACGGACTCCTAATCCGCAGCGCGTGACGTCGGGGTTTCCGTTTCGGGGCGGGACAGAGCGCGGTCAGGCGCGGCTGACGGCGAAAGAAATCCACAGCCGCGCACAGGAATGGCGAATGGCGAGCAGATGATCGTCCCGATCCCGATTCGCTACTCGCTGTTCCCTATTCGCCCTCTCAATAGTCCCGGAATTCGTCTTCCTCGTTGATCAGCTGGCCGATGCTGCGCGGCTGCTTGCGCGACGGGATCGAGCTGGTCACGTCGGGCTCGCGCTGGCCGTAGCCATAGCGCCGCTGCTGCGCACGTGCCGCCACCGCCTCGCCGGATTGCGCGGCTGGCTGGCAGATCATGCGGCGGCTGGCGCGGCGCATCAGGTCCACATGGATGTGGTCGTAGTGATAGACGTTGGAGCCGGGCGCCAGCACGGTGGTGAACTGCTGGCACGCCCCGCCCTGGATGTCGCGCAGAAAGCCCTGCTCCTCCGGCAGGCCGATCCAGCCGTCCTTGACGCTGATGCGGCGGCCGTCGGCGAGCGTGAAGGCGGCGATGTCGAGCGCGTTGCCGAAGGCATGCTCGGAAATGTGCGCGCTCGGATTGCCGTTCATGCCGCGGCAGGAATAGGCCGAGATCTGCTTGATCTCGACGACCTTGGTGCCGAACCAGCGCTGGGCTGCCGGCTGCACCGACTCCGCGATCCAGCGGTCGAGTGCCGAGACGATCGGACAGGCGAGCGTCGCGGTCGGCTTCACCGCGACCGGGCCGACGGTGCCGACCGGATCGCGCGACGGTCCGAGCCGCGGCGGCGGTTCCTGCTGCGGATAGGCGGTGCGAGCGGCCGGCTGACCGCCAGAGGGCGAATAGGCCGCGTCGGCCGGCTGATTGACGTCGTCCTCGCCGACCGGCGGCTCGAGCTGCAGTGGCGCGCCGGGAGGGGCGCCATAGGACGGCGATGCCGAATTCGGATAGGCCGCACCCGACGCGGGATAGGCCGGCTGCGGCGCCGCCTGCGGCTGATAGGTCGCGGGCGGGGCGTAGCGTTGCGGCGGCTGGTTGATCGGCCAGCGCGGCTGGCCACCGATCGCGGCCGGTGGACGCAGGCTTTCATCGGCGAAGCCATAGCTCGTGGTCGCTTCGCCGAGCGCTGCCACCTTCAGCGGATAGTCGGCGCCGCACATGCCGGGGCCGGAGATCGGATTGATGCGGACGATATCCGCGCTCTCCTTGACCGCGCCCGATTTCAGGCAGGCGATCTCGGCCTCGGCCCGCCACAGCTCGCGCTCCTGGAAGAATCCACGGCCGCAACCCGCAAGCGAGACAAGGACGATGGAGCCGACGAGATACAAACGAACTCCGCGCGTCATATGCAGAGGTTTGCGGCAATTTGCTTAAGGACCTGTCAATGCCGTCCATTTACGGCGCGCAAACCATCGTGACGTGAAAGGCAGTTAATTTACGGGGAAGCGACAACCGCGCTGTCTTTTTTGCCGATGCCGATCGGATAAGTGTGGCGCGCGCTTTGCGGAGCAGGCGTCAAGTGCGAGCGCACGCCAGGTGCGCGAGATGCGAAACGGGAGCGGTCCCATGAGCCTTGCCGATCGGCTGAGCATGGTGGTCACGTATGTCGTGTTTGCATTCGTCGGCGCGATCATCGTCGGGATGATCTGATCGCTGCGATCCGACCTCGATCGATGGACGGGCTGCGGTGGGCCGCGTGCGGCCCCAGCCGCATTGGCTTTTCGGCTGTGACCCTTGTCACAGATCGCGCCGTCGCCCGCGTCTAAGAGTTCCCCCCAGGTTCACGACGCCGTCCGAGGGAGCTCATTCATGAAGACCGTGTATCTGGCCGCAGCAGCCGTTCTGATCGCGAGCAGCGCCGCGCAGGCCGGCAGCTCGATCGCGTTCAATTTCGACGGACACAAGATCCGCGTCACCGTGCCGCGCAACTGCCAGTCGCTGTCCTGCCTGCAGGTGTCCGGCATCGACCTCAACGGGCTGAAATCATCCAAGCTCGACGATGACGATGCGCCGGCGAGCAGCGCGCCTGCGGCCGGCGCTCCGGCACCCGCTGTCGCGGCGCCCGTGGCGGCTCCGCCGGTCGTCAACGCGCCGGCGCCCGCCGCCACCGCGCCAGCCGCTGCCGCGCCAGCCCCTGCATCGCCCACTGCCGCTGCGCCATCCACGACCGTGCAGATGCCGGTGCCGCCGGCGCCGGTCGCGGCAACCGCGCCTGCTCCACAGCCAGCTCCGGCACCCGCGCCGGTCGCGGTTGCCGCGGCGCCTGCCGCAGTTCAGCCGGCGCCGACAGCCGATCCGAACTCGCCGCTCGGGCTGTGGGCCACCGAGGGCGGCAAGGGCAATGTCGTGATCGAGCCGTGCGGCGCCAACATCTGCGGCTTTGCCGAGAAGACGCGGGAGAAGATCCTGATCAACATGAAGCCGAAGGACAGCAAATGGGTCGGCCGCATCCACGATCCGGACGGCGGCGGCAACTACGACTCCACCGTGGTGCTCAAGAATCCGAACACGCTGCGGGTCCAGGGCTGCGCCTTCGGCGGCCTGTTCTGCGGCGGACAGACCTGGAAGCGCGTGAGCTGATCGCCGTCCCTCGACATCGGCGAACGCAAAGGCCCCGCCGGGCTCGGCACCGGCGGGGTTTCCTCCTCGTGGCGTCTGCTACGCCACCTTGGCGGGGATCGCCGCGGGCATCGCGAGGCGCAGCGGCAGCGACAGCCGTACCCGCAGGCCGCGCGGGGCGTTGGGCATCAGCGCGATGCCGCCGTCATGCTTCTTCATGATCTCCTGCGCGATCGACAGCCCGAGGCCGAAGCCGCCGGCCGAGCGCGCCTGGTCGAGCTTGACGAACGGCTCCAGCGCGCGCGCCTGCAGCGCCTGCGGAATGCCCGGACCGTCATCGGCGACCTCGATCGCGATCATGCCGTCGGCCAGGGTCGACAGGCTGACCACGACCTCGCTGCCGTGCTTGACCGCGTTCTCGACCACGTTGGTGACGGCGCGCGACAGCGCCCGCGCCCGGCCCTCGCAGACCAGCCGCGACGGTCCATCGAAGCTGACGGCGTGGCCGACATCGGCGAAGTCGCAGCAGATCGTCTCGAGCAGGCTCGCCAGCTCGATCCGCGCCGGCTGCTCCGCCTTGGTGTCGTCGCGCAGGTAATCGAGCGTCTCGTCGAGCATGCGGCTGACCTGGTCGATGTCGCGCAGCATCGCGCTGCGCATCTCGCCCTGAGCGATGCGCTCCGAGCGCAGCCGGAGCCGCGTCAGCGGCGTGCGCAGATCGTGGCTGATCGCGGCCAGCATGCGCGTGCGGTCGTCGAGCAGCGCGCGGATGCGCGCCTGCATCTCGTTCAGCGCCTCGGCGACCTGGGCGATCTCCCTGGGCCCGCGCCGGCTCAGCGGCTCCTGCGCGCCCGGCGAGCGGCCGAATGCGGCCGCCGCGCGCGCCATCTCCGACAGCGGCCGGATGATCGCCCGCGCCGCGTAGATCGACAGCAGCACGCCCAGGATCAGGATGAGAAACAGGAACACCGCCGTCGGCTTCAGCACCATCGACCAGAATTCGAGGCGCGGCACGTCGTCGAACACCAGCGCACGCTCGCCGTCGACCTGGACGATGATCTGGGTCGGCGGCGCCGCACCATAGCCGACGCCGTGGAGCAAGGTGACGTCACGCAGCACGCTGAGCTGACGGCGGGCCAGCCGCGAGGTCCATGGCACGTCCCTGACCGGCTTGGCGAGCAGCGTCAGCGAGGTCAGCGGCACCAGCTCGACCTGGATGCCGGAGCTGCGCAGGCTCGACAGGCTGCTCTCGACGGCCACGGGGTCGTTCGCGGCGCGGACGAAGTGCACCGCCTCGGCGACGCGCGCGATGCCGTAGGCCGGCGATTCCTGCTCGTCGGGCGGATCGAGAAACAGCAGCGCGGCCGCGATCATCAGCACCATGCCGAACAGCACCGACAGCGACGCCAAGGTCACGATCTGCGTGGTGAGGCCGAGGCGCGGGCACGGCTTGCTATCTGGCGTCATCGATGGTCTCGACTCTTGGCGTGAACACGTAGCCGCCGAGGCGCACGGTCTTGATCAGGGACCAACTGCGCGCGCCCGGCTCGATCTTCTGCCGGATACGGCTGATATGGACGTCGATGCTGCGCTCGACCGGCCCGGCCTGCCCGCCGTGCGCAAGCTCGATCAGTTGCTCGCGCGACAGCACGCGGCCGGCATTGCGGCAGAACGCCAGCAGGATGTCGAACTCGGCGCTGGTCAGCGTGATCTTGACGCGGTCGGGATCGAACAGCGTACGCGTCGCCGGCTCGATGCGCCAGCCGTCGAACGTCATCGGCGCCTGCCGCGCCGCGATCACGGCGGGATGCAATTGCGATCGGCGCAGCAGCGCTCGGATACGCGCCACCAGCTCGCGCGGATTGAACGGCTTGACGACATAGTCGTCGGCGCCGAGCTCGAGGCCGAGGATGCGGTCGATGTCCTCGCCTTTTGCGGTCACCATGATGATCGGCACGGTCGAGATCTGGCGCAGGCGGCGGCAGATGCTCATGCCGTCGTCGTCCGGCAGCATCACGTCGAGCATGATGAGGTCGACCTGCTCGCGCTGCAAGAGGTCGTTCATCGCGGCCGCGGAGGACACGAAGCGCGGCGCGAAGCCGTGCTCCTGCAACAGCTCGGTGAGCAGCGCCGCAATCTCCCGGTCATCTTCGACGCAGAGAATGCGCGCGGCTGCCGGTATGTTCGCGTCTGCGGACACGGCGGTATCGTGTGACGACATCATGCGCGGAACATGGTCGATTTGAGTCCAAAAGAACAGCCCGAAGCGAGGTCCGATCGTGGCGAAAGTAAGCTGTATTGTTAAGGCGGAAACATTTCTTCACGCGACTTAATCCTGCGCAATCGTTAACCTGCCTAGGCTCCGCGCATCAAACAAACACGGGGAAGTCCTGCGGCGTGGCCGACCAGCCGGCGCGGCCTCCTTTCGAACCGCGATAGTATCAGCCGCCGTGAAGCCCGTCCTGCTCGCACTCTGCCTCGCCACGCCGCTGCTCGCCGGCTGCGCCGTCGGCCCCGATTACGTGACGCCTGAGTTCGGCGTGCCGAAGCGCTGGAGCAGCGACCGCAATCGGCCGGCGCAGACGCTGAAGCTCGCGCATTGGTGGCGCAACCTCAATGATGACCTGCTCGATCAACTGATCAGCGAGGCGGTTGCCGGCAATCTCGACGTCGCCGCCGCCAAGGCGCGCATCCGCGAGGCGCGGGCGACGCAGCGCCAGGCCATCGGCGCGCTGTTTCCCACAGTGAGCGGCACCGGCACGGCAACGGAGACCCGCAGCGCCGGCAGCTCGACGAGCGGCATCGCGATCGCTCCGACCACCTACAGCCAGTACCAGGCCGGCTTCGATTCGAGCTGGGAGCTGGATCTGTTCGGCGCCAACCGCCGTGCGGTCGAGGCGGCGACCTACGGCGTCGATGCCGCCGAGGACGATCTGCGCGCGACCTTGCTGACGCTGCTCGGCGACGTCGCCTCCAACTACATCGATGCCCGCGCCTACCAGGCGCGAGCGGCGCTGGCGCGGCGCACTGCCGCCTCGCAGCGCGAGACCGCGGCGCTGACCGAGCGCAAGCAGAATGCCGGCTCTGCCTCGGCCGTCGACACCGCCAAGGCGAGCGCGCTGGCCGCCAGCACCGAAGCAACCATCCCGACCTATGAGAGCAGCTATCAGCAGGCCGTGCATCGGCTCGGCGTCCTGCTCGGCCGCGACCCGACGGCCCTGAATCTCCGCCTGTCGCGTGCGACGCCGATCCCATCGCCGCGCCTGCCGCTGCCGAAGGGCATCCCGGCCGACGTGCTGGTCATGCGGCCCGACGTGCGCAAGGCCGAACGGCAGCTCGCGCAGTTCACCGCGAAGATCGGCCAAGCCACCGCCGCGCTGTACCCGGATGTCAGCCTGACCGGCACGGTCTCGACCACGGCGCTGAAGCTCGGCGATCTCGGCAAGAGCTCGACGATCGGCTGGTCGATCGGCCCGAGCGTCTCGGTGCCGATCTTCAACGGCGGCAAGCTGCAGGCCGCCGTCGAGGTCGCGGAAGCGCAGCGCGACGAATACCACGTCGCCTGGCGCAGCGCGGTGCTGAGCGCGCTCGAAGACGTCGAGAACGCCATCGTGAGCCTCGGCCAGGAGCGCATTCGCATCCGCAGCCTGAGCGAGTCGGCGCAGCGCTACGGCGAGGCCGCGCGGCTGTCGCGCTCGCTCTACCAGACCGGCTCCAGCACGTTCCTCGACGTGCTCGATGCCGAGCGCTCGCAATTCACCGCCGAGGACAGCCTGCTCGCGAGCCGCGCTACGCTCGCGAAGAACTACGTGGCGCTGGCCAAGGCGCTGGGCGGCGGTTGGACCGCAGCGATCGACAGCTCGCTGCCCGAGGTCGTCGACAGCGGCACCGGCCCGCATCTCGCACAGGCCGTCGCGCCCAAATAATCTACGATCTGAACTTCAAAAAGTGCCTCCGAAGTGATCCGATGAACGCACCCTTATCCCACATGCCCCGACCGGTCGCGGTCGATGGCGGCCTCGCGCCGGCGCCGAAGCCGAAGCGGCCACGCCGCTGGCCGCTGCTGATCGCCGGAGCGCTCGTCGTTCTGGCCGCCGCGATCGTGCTGGTCATGAGGCTGACCAGCAATCCCAACGCCAATCTCGTCACCGCACCCGTCACGACCGGCGACATCGAGCAGACCGTGCTCGCCACCGGCACGCTGAAGCCGGTCAAGCTGGTGGCGGTCGGCGCCCAGGCGTCGGGACGGCTGGTCGCGCTCAACGTCAAGCTGGGACAGAAGGTCAGGGCCGGCGATCTGATCGCCGAGATCGACTCGCTGACGCAGCAGAACACGCTGCGTACCAACGAGGCGAGCCTGCGGAGCGTGCGGGCGCAGCGTGACGAGAAGGTCGCCACCCTGGCGCTGGCCGAGGCGAACCTGGCGCGGCAGCAGGTCACGCTGGCGCAGAAGGCCTCGTCGCGCGCCGACTACGACAGTGCCGAGGCGACCGCGAAGCAGACCCAGGCCCAGATCGCGCAACTCGACGCGCAAATCGTCGAGGCCGAGGTCGCGATCGAGACCGCGCGCGTCAACCTCGGCTACACCAAGATCACGGCCCCGATCGACGGCACCGTGCTGTCGATCGTCACCCAGCAGGGCCAGACCGTGAATGCGGTGCAGTCGGCGCCGACCATCGTCGTGCTCGGCCAGGTCGAGACGATGACCGTGCGGGTGGAGATTTCCGAGGCCGATGTCGTCAAGGTCAGGCCCGGACAGAACGTCTACTTCACCGTGCTGGGCGAGCCCGATCATCGCTATGAAGGCACGCTCGGGTCGATCGAGCCGGCGCCCGAATCGATCAAGAGCGATTCGAGCTTCTCGTCGAGCACGACGACCACGTCGAGCAGCAGCTCCTCCTCGTCCACCACGTCCTCCGCGATCTACTACAATGGCGTGTTCGATATCGCCAATCCGGACGGGCGGCTGATGACCTACATGACGGCCGAGGTTCACATCCTGCTCGGCGAGGCCCGCAAGGTCCCGACCATTCCGTCGTCCGCGCTTGGCAACGCCAATCCCGATGGCAGCTACACGGTGCGCGTGCTGACCGGCGCAGGAACGCTGGAGAAGCGCACCATTCGCGTCGGCCTCAACAACAAGATCCGGGCCGAGGTGCAGTCCGGCCTGCGCGAGGGCGAGCGGGTCGTGATCTCGGCGCCCGAGGAGGGCACGAAGCGAACCGTGATGCCCCCGCCCGGAGGCGCGTGATGACGGAGGTCCTGATCGACCTGCAGAATGTCGGGAGGCGCTACGCGTCCGGCGAAGGCACGGTCCATGCTTTGCGTGGCGTCGACCTCCAGATCGCGCGCGGGGAGATGGTGGCGATCATCGGCCAGTCGGGCTCCGGCAAGTCGACGCTGATGAACATTCTGGGCTGCCTCGACCGCCCGACATCCGGCAGCTACCGGATCGCCGGCCGCGAGATGGGCTCGCTCGATCCGGACGAACTGGCGGCGTTGCGGCGCGAGCATTTCGGCTTCATCTTCCAGCGCTACCATCTGCTGGGCGAACTCAGCGCCGCCGACAATGCCGAGGTGCCTGCGGTCTATGCCGGGCTCGGCCCGGCGGCACGCCACCGCAAGGCCGAGGCGCTGCTGCAGCGGCTCGGCATGGGCAGCCGTACCGACCACAAGCCGGGTCAGCTCTCGGGCGGCCAGCAGCAGCGGGTCTCGATCGCCCGCGCGCTGGTCAACGATCCCGACGTGATCCTGGCCGACGAGCCGACCGGCGCGCTCGACCGCGCCAGCGGCGAGGAGGTGCTGCGCATCCTCGACGAGATCAGCGCCTCCGGGCGCACCGTCATCATCGTCACGCACGATCCGAGCGTCGCGCAGCGCGCCCGGCGCATCATCGAGATCGAGGACGGCCGCGTCATTTCCGACCGGCTCAATCCGCGGACTTCGGAACCCGCGCCAGCCGCAGCGACCGAAGACCACGCAGCGCAGGCGGCGTCGTGGTGGCGCAGCCAGCTCGACCGTTTCCGCGAGGCCGCGCGGATGGCACTGCTCGCCATGAATGCGCACCGGATGCGCGCGTTCCTCACCATGCTCGGCATCATCATCGGCGTCGCCTCGGTCGTGCTGGTGCTGGCGCTCGGCAAGGGCTCGCAGGCCAAGGTGCTGAAGGACATCAACCGGCTCGGCACCAACACGCTGGAATTCTTTCCCGGCAAGGATTTCGGCGATACGCGCTCCAGCAAGATCAGGACGCTTGTGCTCGCCGATGCCAAGGTCATGGCGCAGCAGCCTTATGTCGATGCGATCTCGCCGACGGTCTCGACCACCAGCACGCTTCGGTTCGGCGCTATCGAGGTCAGCGCCCAGATCTCCGGCGTCGGCGAGCAGTATTTCCGGGTCAAGAACACCGAGCTTGCCGAAGGCAGCTATCTCGATGCCGATACCGTGCGCTCCTACGCCCAGGACGCCGTGATCGACGACAATGCGCGCAAGGCGCTGTTTCCCGATCCCGACGTCAGTCCGCTCGGCAGCGTGGTCCTGATCGGCAAGGTGCCCTGCCGCGTCGTCGGCATCACCAAGCAGCAGCAGGCCGGCTTCGGCTCCAGCTCCACGCCGATCGTGTACCTGCCCTACACGACCGTGCAGGCTCGCTTCCTCGGCAACCAGGTGCTGCGCAGCATCAGCGTCCGCGTCGACGAGGCGACGCCGATGGCGGCGGCCGAGCGCGCCGCGACGGCGCTGCTGACGGCGCGGCACAACGCCAAGGACTTCTTCGTGCTCAATACCGACGACATCCGCAAGACCGTCGAGAGCACGACGCAGGTGCTGACCCTGCTGGTGGCGGCCATCGCCGTGATCTCGCTCTTGGTCGGCGGCATCGGCGTCATGAACATCATGCTGGTGTCGGTGTCCGAGCGCGTCGGCGAGATCGGGGTGCGCATGGCGGTCGGCGCCCGCCGCAGCGACATCCTGATGCAGTTCCTGATCGAGGCGGTGCTGGTCTGCCTGCTGGGCGGTGCGCTGGGCCTTGCGCTCGCGGTCGGCTTCGGCACGGTCTTCAACGCGCTCGACGTCGGCTTCCAGCTGATCTATTCGCCGCTCGCCATGGTCGGCGCCGCCGTCACGTCGATGGCGATCGGCATCGGCTTCGGCTACATGCCCGCCCGCAGCGCCTCGCGGCTCGATCCGGCAACGGCTCTGGCAAGGGAGTAGGTCGGAAAGAATGAGCTCCACTCCTCCGGACAACAACCGGATCGATCTACTTCACCGGGCGCTTCTCCAGCTTGCGCGCGAGCGTCCGGCGATGCATGCCGAGCCTCCTCGCAGCTTCGGAGATGTTGAAGTCGGTCTCGATCAGGGTCTGGTGGATGCGCTCCCATTCCAGGGTCTTGATCGAGGTGGAGCGCTCGGCCAGCGCCACTTGCGCATTGCCCTGCGCCTTGCGGAACGCCTCCTCGATGTCGTCGGTGTTCGACGGCTTGGCCAGATAGTGGCAGGCGCCGAGCTTGATCGCCTCGACAGCAGTGGCGATGCTGGCAAAGCCGGTCAGCACCACGATCAGCATCTCCGGATCGTGCGCATGCAGCTTCTCGACGCAGACGAGGCCGGAAGCGCCGCCGAGCTTGAGATCGACGACGGCATAGCCGAACGTCTTCTTCTTGAGGATCTCGTCGACGTCCTCGAGCGAGCCGGCGACGACGGCCTCGTAGCCGCGCCGTTCGAACGAGCGCTTCAGGGTACGTGCAAAACCGTCATCGTCCTCGACGATCAGGAGGGACAGGTCATTCGCCATCGCGCTCTCCAATGACAAGCGTCGACAACGGCAGTGACAGCCGTACGGTCGCTCCACGTCCCCGGTGGTTCCAGGCGGAAACGCTGCCGCCCAGCTTGCGGATCACGTTGACCACCAGGAAAAGGCCCAGGCCGCGGCCCGGGCGGCCCTTGCTCGACTGATAGGGACGTCCGAGTTGCCCCAGCATCGCCGGATCAAAACCCGGCCCGCGATCGCTGACGCTGAGCAGCAGCTGATCACCATCTCGTTCGACCACGAACTCCACCCACTCGCGTGAGACTTCGAACGCGTTGTCGAGCACGTTGACGATCGCCTGCTTCAGGGCGACGTCGGAGACGATCGCCGGATCCGAGCCGAACTCGTTGCGGAACATCAGATTGCGCGCCGAGCGCGCCGCGCTCCATTCGGCGACCAGCGTCGTCAGGAACGCCTTCAACGTCGTCGGCGCCGAGCCTTCGCCGCGCGCCTGACCGGCCGAGACCAGGATGTCAGTCACGATCGACTTGCAGCGCTGCACCGCCGCTTCCATTTCGGTGAAATCCTCCGCGAGCGTCGGATCGGCAGAGATCACGGTCATGCGGCGCCAATCGTTCAGGATGACCGAGATCGACGCCAGCGGCGTGCCAAGCTCATGCGCGGCGCCTGAGGCGAGCAGGCCCATGCGGATGATGTGATCCTGCTCGACGGCGTGCTGGCGCAGATCGGCGAGTTTGGCGTCGCGCTCGCGCAGGTTCCGGTTGATGCGGGTGACGAAGACGACGAGCAGCACGGCGTCGAGCATGAAGCCGACGAACATGCCGGTGATGTGCAGGGTGAAGGCATCGCTGACATGATGCTGCGGCAGTTGCAGCGGGCGGTACTCGATGGTGAGCCAGATGAAGCTGAGCACCGTCAGCGCGACCAGCGACCAGGACGAGCGCGCGTCGAGCAGCACGGCCCCCAGCGTCACCTGCAGCAGATAGAGGCACGTGAACGGGTTCGACGCGCCGCCGGTGAGATAGAGCTCCGATGTCAACGCCACCACGTCGAGCATCAGCGCGATCAGCAAATGGCGATTGCCGACGTCGTCGCGCCTGCGCAGCCAGATATGGCTGGCGATGTTGAGCGCCACCAGCGCGCAGATGATCGCCGCCATCGGCAGCACCGGCAGCGCAATGCCGAACCAGGTGGTCACGAAGCCGATGGTGACGATCTGGCCGACCACGGCGATCCAGCGCAGCTGGATCAGCAGCACCATGTTCTTGCGGTTGGTCGCGTCCTTGGTCGGCAGCGGCGCGTTGATCTCGGGTGTGGCGATCGCGGCCACGACTCCGAACGGCAAATTGGGGGCCTCGCTGCTCATGAGGGCCCGTCCGATCTCCGCCGGCAGAACGGCAAGCGTCGATCGCTCAAGACGCCGTCCCGCATCCACCCATGTCCTGCCGCTGCTGATCCCATTCCACATCCTGCGCTGCCGGCGCGCCGGGCTCACGCTGCGCGCGGAGGAGCCGCTGCAGCCCGGCGCCGGCCAGCATGAGGGCCAATGTAAACCAGGTCAGCGCGTAAACCAGATGGTTGTTCGGAAACGAGATCACGGTGAGTCCGCCGATTGGAAGTCCGCCAGGATTCGGGGTCGCATCGGCATCGACGAAGAATGGTGCGACGTCGGACAGACCGCGCGCCGCCGCGATCGCCGCGACGTCACGTGAATACCAGCGATTCCCCGCGGGATCGTTGTGGCGGAGGAAGCCGCCGCCAGGCTCGGAGATCCGCAGCAATCCGGTCACGTTGACTGCGCCATCCCGGTTCCCCGCGCTGCGGCTTGCGGGGTCGCGGCGATCCGCGGGCACGAAGCCACGATTGACGAGCACGGCGCCGCCGGCGGTCTGCAGCGGCGTCACCACCCAATAGCCGGAGCCCTCGACCGTCAGCGCCTGGACCAGCGTCTCGCGGTCGTTGAGGAAGCGGCCGCTCAACGTTATCAGCTTGTACTCGTCGCTGCTGCGATCGATGGCCGGCCAATCCGCCGGGCTCGGCGCCGGCACGGGCGCGGCATGAACGCGGCGCTCGACGCGATCAATCAGGTCGAGCTTCCAGGCCCGCCGCTCGATCTGCCAGACGCCCAGCGCCAGCAGCATCGCGACGCAGGCAACCCACGCCGCACCGATCGCGAGCCGCAGCGCGCCGGATCGCCCGCGGCTGGCCTCGTCGCGTTCCCCTGCCCCGTCGGCAGGAGCTGACATCACGGCGTCTGGCCCATCTCGTGCACCGGCATCATGTTGGTGGTCAGGTGATGCATGACCCAGAGCGAGCCGCTGAGCGCGATCACCACCATGATGATGGTGAAGATCAGCGCCATCATGGTCCAGCCGCCCTCGGCCTTGGTGTTCATGTGCAGGAAGAAGATCATGTGGACGACGACCTGCACGGCCGCGAATGCCATGATGATCAGCGCCGTGGCCTGCTTGTCGAGCGAGCCGTTCATGACCAGCAGAAACGGAATCGCCGTCAGGACGACGGAGGCGCCGAAGCCGATCAATTGGCCCGAGCGCGTGCCGGCATGGTCGTCCGCCGAACCGTGCGCATGTGCATCAGAGCTCATCGAAGCATCCCCATCAGATAGACGAAGGTGAAGACACCAATCCAGATCACGTCGAGGAAGTGCCAGAACATGCTGAGGCAGACCAGCCGGCGGCGGTTAGCCTCGATCAGGCCGTGGGTCCCGACCTGCACCATCAGGGTGACCAGCCAGACCAGACCGAACGTCACATGCAGGCCGTGGGTTCCAACCAGCGTGAAGAACGACGATAGGAAGGCGCTGCGCTGCGGCGTCGCGCCCTCATGGATCATGTGCGCGAACTCGGTCAGCTCGATGCCGAGGAAGGAGAGGCCGAACAGCCCGGTCACCACGAGCCAGGCCTGCATCGCGCCAATGCGGTTCCGCTGCATCGACAGCATCGCGAAGCCATAGGTGAGCGACGACAGCAGCAGGAACGAGGTGTTGACCGCGACCAGCGACAGGTCGAACAGATCCTTCGGCGCCGGCCCGGCGGCGTACCTGGCGCCGAGCACGCCATAGACGGCAAACAGGATCGCAAAGATGAGACAGTCGCTCATCAGATAGATCCAGAAGCCGAGCATCGTGCTGCTGCCTTCGGGATGCTCGTGCTCGTCGACGACATAGAAGACCGGCTCCCCGGCCTTCATCGTGCCCATCGCAACGGTCATGACTTGGCTCCTGCCACGAGCAGCTTGGTGCGCGCGCGCTCGACGCTTATGACCTCATCGGCCGGGATGTGGAAGCTGCGGTGATAGTTGAAGGTGTGGCCAATCGCGACCGCGAGCAGCGCGACGAAGCTGCCTGCCGCCATCCACCACATGTACCAGATCAGTCCGAATGCCATGGTGGTGCTGAGGCCCGCCAGAATCACGCCGGTACCGGTGTTGCTCGGCATGTGGATCGCCTTGAAGCCGGCGAGCGGACGCGCGTAACCGCGGCGCTTCATGTCCCACCAGGCGTCGTTGTCGTGGACGACGGGCGTGAAGGCGAAGTTGTAGGCCGGCGGCGGCGACGACGTCGCCCATTCCAGGGTGCGCGCATTCCAGGGATCGCCGGAGACGTCGGCGAGCTGCTCGCGGCGGAGGATGCTGACCGCGATCTGGATCAGGAAGCTCGCGATGCCCAGCAGGATCAGGAACGCGCCGATGCCGGCGATGATGAACCATATCTGCAGGCTCGGATCGTCGAAGGTGCGCAGCCGACGGGTCACGCCCATCAGGCCGAGCACGTAGAGCGGCATGAAGGCGAAGTAGAAGCCCACCGTCCAGAACCAGAACGACATCTTGCCCCAGAACGGATCGAGCCTGAAGCCGAACGCCTTGGGGAACCAGTAGGCGATGCCGGCGAACAGGCCGAACAGCACGCCGCCGATGATCACGTTGTGGAAATGCGCGACCAGGAACAGGCTGTTGTGCAAGACGAAGTCGGCCGGCGGCACTGCAAGCAGCACGCCGGTCATGCCGCCGATCACAAAGGTCAGCATGAAGGCGACCGTCCACATCATCGGCAGCTCGAAGCGGATGCGGCCGCGATACATCGTGAACAGCCAGTTGAACATCTTCGCGCCGGTCGGGATCGAGATGATCATCGTGGTGATGCCAAAGAACGAGTTCACGCTGGCGCCGGAGCCCATCGTGAAGAAGTGGTGCAGCCAGACCAGGTAGGACAGGATGGTGATGACGACGGTGGCGTAGACCATCGAGGTGTAGCCGAACAGCCGCTTGCCCGAGAAGGTCGAGGTCACCTCGGAGAAGATGCCGAAGGCCGGCAGGATGAGGATGTAGACCTCCGGATGGCCCCAGATCCAGATGAGGTTGACATACATCATCGGATCGCCGCCGAAATCATTGGTGAAGAAGTTGGTTCCGACGTAGCGATCGAGCGACAGCAGCGCCAGCACCGCCGTCAGCACCGGGAAGGAGGCGACGATCAGCACGTTGGTGCACAGCGAGGTCCAGGTGAAGACTGGCATCTTCATCATGGTCATGCCGGGCGCACGCATTTTCACGATCGTGCAGATCAGGTTGACGCCGGACAACAGCGTGCCAACGCCGGCGACCTGCAGCGCCCAGATGTAATAGTCGACGCCGACATCCGGACTGTAGGAGAGATTCGACAGCGGCGGATAGGCCAGCCAGCCGGTGCGCGCGAACTCGCCGACGAACAGCGAGCACATCACCAGAACGGCGCCCGACGTGGTCATCCAGAAGCTGAAATTGTTGAGGAACGGGAACGACACGTCGCGGGCGCCGATCTGCAGCGGCACAACGTAGTTCATCAGGCCGGTGACCAAAGGCATCGCCACGAAGAAGATCATGATCACGCCGTGCGCCGTGAACACCTGATCATAGTGGTGCGAGTTGAGATAACCTTCGGAGCCGTTGAACGCGATCGCCTGCTGAAGGCGCATCATCAGCGCATCGGCGAAGCCGCGCAGCAGCATGACGATGCCGAGCACCATGTACATGATTCCGATGCGCTTGTGGTCGACGGTCGTGAACCACTCCTTCCAGAGATAGCCCCACAGCCGGAAATAGGTGATGGCGCCGAACAGCGTGAGGCCGCCGAGCGCGACCATCGCGAAGGTGCCGACGATGATCGGCTCGTGCAACGGCAGCGACTCCAGCGTCAGCCGGCCGAAGATGAACCTGGTGAGATTGGCAGTGTCGAACATGATGTGACCCTCACGAATCCGACGTCACGAATCCGATTTGGAGGTTGTCCCCGTGATGAAGGTGGCCTTGGACGGCCGCAGCAGGCCGGGCCGCTCCAATCCACGGCCCTGCAGCGGCGTCCAGTCGAGCGGCGCCAGGACCGTCGGCGAGGAATCGTCGGCCATCCGCGTGACCTGATCGCCCGGCAGGCAGACGCCGCCGGCAACGAAGCTCGGCTCGGCGCCGAACACGGCGCCGCGGCCGGCGAACTTGTCGTAGGCGAGCGGCAGCGTGTTGCGGACGCCGGCCATGCCCATGCCGCCTCTCGCGTCGATCGCCATCATCTCGCTCATGCACATCTTGCCGGGCTCGACGCACATGTTGAGGATGGCGCGAAACAGGTCGCTATCCACCGATGCGTAGTAGCGGACTGGCTCGTTCGCGCTGGGACGCTCCAGCTTGAGATAGTCCGGCTTGCCAAGCCCGGCACCGCTGGCCTTGGCCTTCTCGATCCAACCGGCGAATTCGACATCAGACAGGCCATGAAAGGCAAAGCGCATGCCGGAGAAGCCGGCGCCGCTGTAGTTCGCCGAGAAGCCGCGATAGACGCCGGGCTTGTTGATGACGGCGTGCAGCCGGCTCTGCATGCCCGGCATCGCATAGATCTGGCCGGCGAGCGCGGGGATGTAGAACGAGTTCATCACCGACGACGAGGTGATCCTGAAATCGAGCGGCCGGTTCACCGGCGCCGCAAGCTCGTTGAGGCTGGCGATGCCATATTCGGGATAGATGAACAGCCACTTCCAATCGAGCGCGACGACGTCGACCTCGAGCGGCTTGTCCTGCGGCGTCACCGCGCGCTCGGCGGAGATGCGTCCGAGCGTGCGATAGGGATCGAGCAGATGCGTGCCCATCCACGTCACCGCGCCCAGGCAGATGATGATCAGCAACGGCGCCGCCCAGATCAGAAGCTCGAGCTGGGTGGAGTGATCCCAATCCGGCGTGTAGGCCGCCGCCTGGTTCGACTGGCGGTAGCGCCAGGCCACGAGGGCGGTTGCCGCCATCACCGGCACCACGATCAGCAGCATCAGCACGGTTGCGATGATCACGAGATCGCGCTGCTGGGCGGCCACGTCACCGGAGGGCGAGAGCACGACCAGATTGCAGCCTCCGAGCGCGAGCCCCAGCGGCAGCAGTGCCAAGAATTTCCAGTAACGCACGCTCAACCTCGTCGCACGGCGGATCTCTGAACGAGGCCTCACGTAGCGACCGGACGACACGGCCGACATTGGACAATTTGTCCAATACCGGAGCGGCGCCGAGGACGACAATTACGGGGCAACAATAGAGTATGAGAGGACTGCAGGCAGCGCGATGACACAGGCAGCGGCGACCGCCGACGGCGAAACCCATCTCTCCCGCACGCATGAGGCGCATCCGGGCGAGATCGCGATCGGCGTGATCATCGGGCGCACGTCGGAATTCTTCGACTTCTTCGTCTATGCCATCGCCTCGGTGATCGTGTTTCCGCGCCTCGTGTTTCCGTTCGCCGACGAGCTGACGCAGACCCTGTATTCGTTCGCGCTGTTCGCGCTCGCCTTCATCGCACGCCCGTTCGGCAGCGTGATCTTCATGGCGATCGACCGCCGCTACGGCAAGAGCGCCAAGCTGATCACCGCATTGTTCCTGCTCGGCACCTCGACCGTCGCGATCGCGTTCCTGCCGAGCTACCACACCGTCGGCGCCGCGGCGATCTGGCTGCTGGCGCTGGCGCGAATCGGCCAGGGCCTCGCCTGGGGCGGCGCCTGGGACGGCCTCGCCTCGCTGCTCGCCATGAATGCGCCGGAGCACCAGCGCGGCTGGTATGCGATGATCCCGCAGCTCGGCGCGCCGCTCGGGCTGATCGTCGCCAGCGTCCTGTTCGCGTTCTTCGTCGGTTATCTCTCCGCGGCCGACTTCTTCGACTGGGGCTGGCGCTACCCGTTTTTCGTGGCGTTTGCCATCAACGTCGTGGCGCTGTTCGCGCGGCTGCGCATGGTCGTGACGCCGGAATATGACGAGCTGTTCCAGTCGCGTGAATTGCAGCCGGCACGCGTCGCCACCACGATTCGGCACGAGGGTCGCAACATCGTGATCGGCGCCTTCGCGCCGCTCGCGAGCTTTGCGCTGTTCCACATGGTGACGGTGTTTCCGCTGTCCTGGGTGTTCCTCTTCACCAAGGAGACCCCGGCGCGCTTCCTGCTTATCGAGGCCGGCGGCGCCGTGTTCGGCGTCGTCGCGATCGTGGTGTCCGGCATGCTGGCCGACCGCATCGGGCGCAAGTCGCTCCTGATCAGCTCGGCGATCGCGATCGCGGTGTTCTCCGGCTTCGCTCCGCAACTTCTCGACGCCGGCCCGGTCGGCGAGACCATCTACATGGTGCTCGGCTTCATCCTGCTCGGCCTGTCGTTCGGCCAGTCCTCGGGCGCGATCGCCGCCAACTTCGCGCGCACCTATCGCTACACGGCCTCGGCGCTCACCGCCGACCTCGCCTGGCTGTTCGGCGCCGGCTTCGCGCCGCTGGCGGCATTGGTGCTGGCGGCCAATCTCGGCCTGCTGTCGGCCGGCGGCTATCTCTTGTCCGGCGCCGTCTGCACCCTGCTCGCGCTGTGGCTCAGCGCGCCGCGCCAACTGCAGCAGGTGTGAGGCCTCACGAGCCGCGCCACTTCCGTTCCGCCTCGTCCCACGCAGCAAGCGGCTGCAGGTCCGGCACCCAGGCGAGGCCCGTCTTGGCATCCGACGACACCGCTTCCGGCGTGACGACCATGTCGAGCAGCGCCGGGCGGTTGGCCAGCGCGCGCTGGATCGCGGGGCCGAGCTGCTCCGCGGTCTCGACGCGCTCGGCATGCATGCCGAAGGCGCGCGCCATCGCCGCGTGATCGGCAAATTGTAGCCTGGTGCCGACCACCTTGCCATGGGTGACGGTCTGGTCGTGGACCTCGATCTGCCAGGCGCCGTTGTTGGCGACGACGATCAGCACCGGCGCCTTGTGGCGCACCGCGGTGTCGACCTCGATCGCGTTGAAGCCGAACGCGCCGTCGCCGGTCGCGACCACCACCGGCTTGTCTGGATAGGCCAGGCTCGCGGCAATGCCATAGGGCACGCCGATGCCGATACAGCCGAACGGGCCGGGATCGAGCATCAGGGGCGCGCTCAGGCCGACGCGGGCGAAGGACAGGAAATCACCGCCGTCGGTGATGACCACGGCGTCATTGCCGATCGCGTCCTGAATGGCCGAGAGCACGCGATTCGGATGCAACCGGCCGTCGGAGCCGGCCGGCGCCATCGCCATGCTCTGCTTCAGCTTGGCCGCGCGCTCCTGATGCGCGGCCCGCAGTCTTGCAGCCCATTGGCGATCGACGGCCGACTCGCGGTTGCCCGCCAGCCCCACCATCGCGCGCAAGGTCTCCGCTGGTGTCGCCAGGATCTCGGCCGCACCGCGGCGGTTGTCGCGCAGCTCGCTGGCGATGTCGCTGATGCGGACGAATTTGGCGTCCTTGAACACAGCCGGGGAGCCGTAGGCGAGCTGGAAGTCGAGCCGGCGGCCGACCGTCAGCACCACATCGGCATCGCCCATCACGGCGCCGCGCATCGCGCCGACAACAGACGGATGATCATCAGGTACCAGCCCCCTGCTCTCACCGGTGTCGAGATAGACGGCGCCGAGCCGGTCGAGCAGCGCGATCAGCTCAGGGCCGGCACCGCGCGCGCCGCGGCCGGAGATGACGAGCACGCGGCGCGCCGACCACAACAGCTCGACCGCCTTCTCGACCTCGGCCGGATCAGGCCGCGCTGCCGCACGCGGCTTCGGCGCGAGATGCTCCTCCAGTTGCAGCGCCTTGGGCACGATGCCGCGCAAGGTATCCACCGGGAAATCGATGAAAACGGGCCCGGGCTCGCCGCCGTCGCCGAAGGCGCGGGAGATCGCCTCGTCGAGCTCCTGCAGCACCAGCGACGGCTCGCGCACGGTGCGCGCATAGCGCGTGATCGAGCGCACCAGCTGAGTGTGGTCCATGTCCTGCAGGCCGCCGCGGTTCTCCTGCGGCCGCGGATTGCCGCCCGAGATCACCAGCACCGGCGCGCGCGAGACATGGGCATTGGCGATGCCGGTGATCGCGTTGGTCATGCCCGGCCCGGCGGTGACCAGCGCGACGCCGAGCTCGCCGGTGAGCTCCGCATGCGCCTGCGCCATGTGCACGGCGGCGCGCTCGTCGCGCACGTCGATGATGCCGATGCCTTCCGCGTCCAGCCGCATCCAGATCGGCATGATGTGGCCGCCGCACAGCGCGAACACGCGGCTGACGCCGCGGCGCTTGAGCAGGCGGGCGATCAGATCGGCGGCACTGTCGGGAGAGATCTTCATCTGACGACTCCTGCGGATGGTGACGTGATCAGCCCGGCGCGAGCCAGGCCACGAGCAGCGAGACAGTGAGGACGGCGAAGATGTGTGAAACGAGAATCGAGCCGGAGGTGACGCCGGCCTCCAGGCCGTAGAGCTTGGCGATCGTGAATGGTCCCGAGCCGATCGGCAGCGCGCTCAGGATCACGGCCGAATGCGACCACAGCGGCGGCATCGAGAACACGTGAAAGGCGAGCAGCGCGGTCACCGCCGGCTGCATCACGAGCTTCAGCGAGACGAGGATGACGATCGAGGTCGCATCGCGCGTCGCGACGCGCTCCTGTGCCAGGAACAGCCCGATGCAGACCAGCGCGGCCGGCGAGGCTGCGCCGCCGAGCAAGGTCGTGAAGCTGAGGAATGGCGCCGGCAGTGAGAATCCGCTGAGGCCGACCGCGAGTCCGGCGACGGGCGCGATGAACAGCGGGCTGGTCAGCAGCGAACGCGCCACCTTGGCGACCGTCGCCCCGAGCGTGGCGCCCTTCTGCAGATCCATCTCGACGACCACGATCGCGAACAGGAACAGCACGCAGGCCGTGAACAGGGTGGCGATGATCGAGGCCGGCGCGCTGTCCGGACCGAACACCAGGAGGCACATCGGAATGCCCATGAAGCCGACATTGCTGTAGCCGGCGTCCAGCCCCTCGATGCTGGCGTTCGCAACGCGCCGGCCGCGCAGACGGCTGATCACGAAGCCCGTCGCGAACGTCGCGGCGATGCCGCCGCAGAACGCGCCGATGAAGCCGAACTGGCTGACCTGCTCGACGCCGATCTTGGACATCGCGGTGAAGATCAGCGCCGGCAGCGCCAGATAGACGGCAAAACGGTTGAGATTGTCGGTCGCGGTGCGATCGAACAAGCCGAACCAGCCACACAGGAATCCGGTCAGGATCAGCGCGAAGATCGGAAGGGCGGAATTGAGGACGGCCTGCATCGCAACTACATATCAGACCGTAAGCCATTGCAGCGACTCACTGCGAGAATCTCTTCTTCAGCTCGCGATGCAGGATCTTGCCCGTCGCGTTGCGCGGCATCTCGGCGTCGGTGATGAAGGCGTAGGAGCGCGGCCGCTTGAAGCCGGCGAGCCGTTCTTTCGCCCATTCGGCCAGATCGCCCTCCTTCACCGCCATGCCATCGCGCGGCACGATCACGGCATGAACGCGCTCGCCCCATTTGTCGTCGGGCAGGCCGATCACGGCGATGTCCTTGACACCAGGATGCGCGCCGACCTGCGCTTCGACCTCGGAGGGATAGATGTTCTCGCCGCCCGAGATGATCATGTTGCTCTTGCGGTCGGCGAGATGGATGTAGCCGTCGGCATCGCGGCGCGCCATGTCGCCGACCGAGCAGTAGTCACCGCGGAACGCCTCCGCGGTCTTCTCCGGCAGGCGCCAATAGCAGTCGAAGGTGTGCGCGTTCGACGAATAGAGCTCGCCCGCCTCGCCGTCCGGCACCTCGTGGCCGGCCTCGTCGAGGATGCGGATCGGTGCGGCGCCGACACACTCGCGCCCGACCGAGCCGGGCTTGGTAAACTGCTCATGCGGATGCAGCATGGTGACCCAGCCAGTCTCGGTCGCGCCATAGAGCTCATAGAGCCCGGACTTCGGAAACATCTCCATCACCTCGCGCTTGGTCTCCGGGCGCGCCGGCGCCGAGGAGATCATCAGCTTGGTGACGGCGCTGAAATCATGCTGCGCGCGCACCGCGCGCGGCAGATCCAGCATCATGATGTAGTGAGTCGGCACCAGCGACGTGAACGTGGAGCCGCCATCGGCAAGCGTCGTCACGGCGTGCTCGGGATCGAAACTCTTGCGCGAATAGATCGAGTTGACGCCGCCGATATAGCCGAACGCGCCGAAGAAGTTCAGCGAATTGGCATGGCACATCGGCATCACCAGCAGCGCGCCGTCGTTGCGGCTCAGCTTCAGTTCGATCTCGGTGACCATCGACAAGAGGACGGCGCTGCGATGGCTGCGCAGCACGCCCTTGGGCTTGCCGGTGGTGCCCGAGGTGTACATCAACGTCCAGGGATCGGACAGCGCGACCTGCTGGTCCGGCTCGCGGTCCGCAGCCGCGGCGATGACGTCCTCGTAGCCGCGATAGCCTGCCGGACGCGGCCTGGTGCCAAAGTGGATGAAGCGGTCGTCGGCGATGCCGAGATCCTTGCGCGTCGCCTCGACCAGGCCCACGAGTTCGTCCTGCACGATGACAGCGGCCGCTTCGGCATTCTGCACGATGAACTGCATCTCGGGCGCGGTGAGGCGGAAATTGATCGGCAGCGCCACCAGGCCGGCTTTGGCCGTGGCTGCATAGATCTCGCACCATTCGACACAATTGTAGGCAAGGATCGCAACCCGATCGCCCTTGGCAAGGCCGAGCCCGAGCAGCGCGTTTGCGAGCCGGCACGCGCGCTCGTTCCACAGCGCAAAGCTCATCGCACGTTCGAGATCTCGGGCACCGGTGCGCTCCGGCGACATGCGCGCATGGGCCGACAGCATCTGCCCGAAATTCAAGAGATCCCTCATCGTCGTTTCCTCCCGGCAACCGGGTTCACGACGCCGACTGGCGCGCGCCTCCAGCGGAGCGCGATGAAGGTCGGCGGCGGATTAGTTGATATCCTTGGTGATCCGCACCAGCGTCTGATCGACGAAGCTCTTGGCGTCCTGATCCGGCTTGCGGAACAGCTCGCGCTCGACCGTCAGGGTCCGGCCGGGCACCGTCTTCTTGCAGACCTCGCGCAGGAACACGCCCCCGACGGGCTGCTCGCCCGCGGTCGGCTGCTGCTCCTTGCACTCCCAGCCCTCGGCGCCATAGCGCGACTTCACCTGGTTGCCGAGCAGGAACGCCTTCTTGCGAATATAGAGCCGCGCCTTCGGATCGGTCTCGATCGTCAGGCCGGTGACGGTGCCCTTGTCGTCGACCAGGACCGTCAGCAGCACGGGATGACCGGCCACCTTTGTGCCGTCCTGGCTGGTCTCCGGATCGAAATCGAAGCGCACCGCGTACCGCGCCTGCTCGTCCGCGGGACAGTCGCGCCATGCCGACCACGCATTGAGCTTGCGATTCGGATCCTTGGCGCAAGTCAGATTGACATAGCCCTGATCGGGCAGGTCGCCGACCGGCATGCCGACGGTGATGTCACGCAGATCGTAGTTCGGCACCGCCTGCGCGGAGGCCGCGTGCATCACGAACGACAGCACGAACGTGGCGAAGATCGCAGCGCAGGTCGACCGCTTCATTTCGATGGCTCGCTTGCAGGCTTGGTGGCATTCGCCTTGTAGATATCGCAGACCCGCGACGTGTTGCCGAAGAAGGCGGTGCACTCGTCGTAGGTCGGCTCGCCGCGCCCCTTGATGTGCGCGAGCACGTAGTCTGCGACCGCCTCGATGTCGTTCGGCCGCAGGAACACGCCGCCTTCCGGCGGCATGCGCTCGCCGACATCCTGGCGGCTCATGCCGTAGCACTTCGCCGTGTCATAGGAGCCGCGCGCGAAGTACGGCATGCCCGTCCCGGGCCGGCCGCAGGTCACGGTCTCGATGATCTGGTCACGAGTGAGCTGCGTCCTGCGCAGCGACAGCGCGTCGCCGCCATAGCCACCACCGCCATTGCCGTGCCATTTGTGGCAGCCGACGCAGTTCGCGCGCTTGAACACGGCCTTGCCGGCCTCGGTCGGATCCGCCGGCGCCGCGGACTGCGCCAACGCGAGCGAAGCGGAGCCGAGGACGAGAGCCGACGTCACGGCGAACGTGATCGCACTGAGTTTCATCTGATCTTCTTGTCGAACAGGGGATAGGAGGCGGAGCGGAGGCCATGCCTCCGCTCCGCAGCCGACTTCACAGCGAGAAGACGTAGAGCATCGAGCCGGGCTGGATCTTCTTCAGCTCGGGCGTGGATTCGATGAACCACTTGTCCCAGGCGCCGCCGAGACCGACCAGGATCGCGACATACTGCTTGCCGTCGACCGAGAACGTCACGGGAGGCGCATTGACGCCGCCACCGGTGTTGAACTCCCACAGCTTCTGCAGGGTCTTGGCATCGAGCGCCATCACCTCGCCCGAGGGCTGACCGGTGAAGACGAGGTCAGGCGTCGACAGCATGCCGCCGAGATTCGGGAACGGCGTCTCCATCTTGCCGGCGATCTTGCCGGTGGTGACGTCGATCGCGGTCACGCTGCCCGTGATCTTGAACGGCTGGCTCGGTCCGCCGCCGGTCCAGAACTCGCGCGGCTTCAGCTTGTCCTTGGTCGCTTCTTCCACGGTGATCCGGTTGCAGCTCTCGATCACCGGGATGTACCAGAGCTTCAGGTCCGGATTGTACGAAGTCGGCGGCCAGTTCTTGCCGCCCATGTTGCCCGGGCAGATGTCCGCGACCTTGTTCTCACGATGCGGCGACACCGACGCATTGTAGCGCTGCACCGGGTTCTTCGGATCATACTCGATCGGCTTGCCGGTCTCGGCATCGAGCCCCTTGGTCCAAGTCACCTTCTTGACGAAGGGCAGGCCCCAGATGAACTTGCCGCTGGTGCGGTCGATCGCATAGGCAAAGCCGTTGCGGTCGGCCTCGAGCGCGAGCTTCAGGGTGGAGCCGTTCGGCGCGGGCACATCGACCAGGACATTCTCGGCGACGCTGTCATAGTCGAAGGGATCGTTCGGCGTGTGCTGATAGTGCCACTTGATCTTGCCGGTGTTGGCATCGAGCGCCAGCGAACTGTCGGTGTAGAGGTTGTCGCCCGGACGATAGGCGTTGTCCCAGTCCGGACCGGGATTGCCGACGCCCCAGATGATGGTGTCGGTCGCCGGGTCGTAGGTCCCGGTCACCCAGGTCGAGCCGCCGCCGGCCGCGGCCGCGTCGTTGCTGTCCTTCCAGGTCTCGCTGCCCGGCTCGCCCTTCCCCGGAATGGTGTGGGTGCGCCAGACCTCCTTCTGCGTGCCGAGATCGGTCGCCGCGATCCACCCGCGGATGCCGTATTCGGCGCCGGCCACGCCCGAGATCGCCATGTTCTTCACGATCAGCGGCGCACCGGTGATCACCTCGCCCTTGTCGGGATCGGCGACCTGGCGCTGCCAGGCGACCTGTCCGGTCTCCTTGTTGGTCGCGATCAGGCGGCCGTCGAGCGTGTGCGAAATGACGAGATTGCCCCACAGCGCGACGCCGCGATTGTCGACGCCGCAGCAGGCGATCGCACCGGCCCAGTCGTGATCCGTCTTCGGATCCATCTTCCAGACCAGTTGGCCTTTGCCACCGCGCGCGTCGATCTTGTAGACCGAGCCCCAGCCGTCGGTGACGTAGATCATGCCGTTCTCGACGATCGGCGTGCCTTCGAGACCGCCGTGGCTCCAGATGCCGCCGCCCTCGACGCCGCCGAGATGCATCGTCCAGGCGACCTTCAGGTTCTTGACGTTATCCTTGTTGATCTCCTTCAGCGCCGAGAACCGTGTGCCCGAGTAGTTCTTATGATGGTGCAGCCAGTTGCCGGCTTCGTTGTCGGCGTTGAGAAGCCGTTCGGGGGTCATCTCGTCGGCGGCCTGCGCCGGCGATGCAAGCTGGAAACAGGCGAAGGCTGCGCTGGCCAGCAGCACCGCCCGCAGGGTCGACCTGACGTTAGTCCTCATCGTTTCCTTCTCCCATTATATTGATTATGAGTTGGAGCGAATACCGCTCCGCCAAGCGCGACGGCGGAGGGCAGCAGGCGACAAACACGCTTCAAGGGGACTTGCGAACCTCGACCTCCGTTTCGATGGATCCTGCTTTCTGGAACACGATCGTGCAGGTGAAGCGCTGGCCTGGCTCGAGCGGCTCCCGCGTCTGCAGCAGCATCACGTGATAGGCGGTCGGCAGCAGCACCAGCGTGCTGCCCGCGGCAATTGGAATGTTGGGAATGGAGCGCATCGCCGGCGCGCCTTCGCCGCGGTCGACGGTGTGCCGCTCCGAAAAATTGGCGATCGGACAACGCACGCGCATCAACGCTTCCGGCGCGCTCGTGTCATTCTTGATCGTGATCAGCAACGGGATGTCGCGTCCCACCTCGGGCGCCGCCGGCACCCACGCATCCGACAGGGTCAGGCCTTCTCCGGCCACCCCGAGCGCAGGCGCCATCGCTGCAACCGACGCCACAGAGGCCGCCAGCAATGCGCGCGAGACCGCCGGCATCACGCCGGCGCGCACGCTGCCCTCCGAGCGCGCGGACCAAACCTGATCGCGCTCCAGACTGGTCGGATCTTCCGACAACGGAGTCCCTCCCCTATATGGCCGCCTCTTTAACTTGCCCTAGGGCGGCGCCCTTTTTTGAATTCGTACTCTGAATTCGAATACGTCGCAAATGGATTTTCTGTCTTGACATGCTAATGTCCGGCAAAATGTGATGACCCATGCGAATCGTGCCCGCCGCTCCCTCTCTGGTCGACCAGGTCGTCGAAGCCATCACTGACGAGATCGTCAGCGGCGTTCTCGCGCCGGGCTCGCGGCTGATCCAGGACGATCTGGCCCAGGCTTACGGAGTGTCGCGCCAGCCGGTTCAGCAGGCGCTGATCCTGCTGCGCGGCTGCGGGCTGGTGCAGAGCGCGCCGGGCCGCGGGTTGATCGTGGCGCCGCTCGACCCCGGCTTCGTCCGGGACCTCTATGAGATGCGGGCAGTGCTCGAAGGCCTCGCGGCGCGACTGGCCGCCGAGCGGGCGAGCGATCGCGCTGCGCGCGAAGGTCCGGCCTACATCGCGGCCGGCTACGAGGCGGTGAAGAGCGAGCTCGTCAACCGCAAGATCGAGACCGACATCGCCTTCCATCGCTTCCTCGGCGACCTCTCCGGCAACGCGCTGATCGGCGAGACGATGGCACCGCATTGGCCGTGCCTGAAGCGGGTGATGTCCGACGTGCTGCAGAAGGAGCAGAGCATGTCACGGATGGTCTGGGACGAGCATGAGGACATTCTTGCAGCCGTCATCGAGGGCCGCAGCGCCGAGGCCGAACGGCTGAGCCGGGAGCACATTTCGCGCGCGGCCAGCGTGTTCATCCATCACCTCGAAATCCAGCAGGACAGCAAGTCCAAGCAGCGGCGGACGCTCACTGCGCGGAAATTCCCGCTATGACTCCGTTCAAACCGACAGCGGCCGCAATGCGAGCGCTGGGCTCCGGCACGGCAGCCTCGCATTCGCGACCGGACATCACACCTGATCCCGTGGAGGCCGTGTGCCGCCGCTGAAGACCCAGCCGAGCCTGACCGAACGCGTCTACGAGCGCATTCTCTCCGACATCGTCGGCGGGGAGTTGCCGGAATCTGCCCGCCTCATCCAGGACGATCTGGCCCGCGACCTCGGCGTCTCGCGCCAGCCGGTGCAGCAGGCCCTGCTGCTGCTGCGCAATCAGGGCTTTGTGCGCGAGGCGCCGGGCCGCGGCCTGGAAGTCGCGCCGATCGACACCGACTTCATCCGCAACCTCTATGAAATACGCGCGGTCGCCGAGGGCCTCGCCTGCCGGCTCGCGGCGACCCGCGGCGCCAAGCGAGCGGCCGAGGAAGGCCCGAATTTGATCGAGCAGGGCCGGCGCGCCGAGCGCGAGCATTCGGTCGAGAAGCTGATCGAGGCCGACGTCAGGTTTCATGAATTCCTCTACGAGATCTCCGGCAACTCCGTCATCCAGGACACCACCCTGCCGCATTGGCTGCATCTGCGCCGGCTGATGGGCGAGGTGCTGATGCGCGACGAGACGCCGCGGCGGATCTGGGATCAGCATGAGGACATCCTGCGGGCGGTGATCGCGGGCGATGCGCAGACAGCCGAGGATCTTGCCAGGCAGCACATCACGCGAACCGCAACCGTGCTGCTGGCGCGGTTGACCAATCAGCGCGAGCGCGTGCCGGTCGCAACGGCGTCCTGATCACCTCGGGCTTGGCTTCTGCCCGCAACATCCGACGGCACCGCCGTCAGGAACCCCAGCATCGTTTCGAAGGGATACCCAGCATCCCACTTCAGCGTCGGCAGCAGCGCCGCCGCTATGGTCAAGCCGCCGGCAAGCTGAAAGAGAACGTGGCGCCGCCCTGCGGCTCGTTGCTGGCCAACAGCTCGCCGCCGTGCTCGCGGACGATGCCGTAGCTGATCCACAGCCCGAGCCCCGTCCCCTCCCCGACGCGCTTGGTCGTGAAGAACGGCTCGAAGATGTGGGTCAGATGATCCTTGTCGATGCCCGGGCCGTTATCGGTGATGCGAAAGGCGATCTCGCTGCCCTGGCGCGCCACCGCGACCAGAAGGCGCGGCAGGTCGGTCGATCGCATCGCGTCGATCGCGTTCTCCACGAGGTTGACGATCACCTGATGCAGCTGGCCTTCGTTGCCCAAGATCCACAGATCCGGCTCGACCTCGATCTGGATGTCGACACGATGCTGCTTGGTGCGCCCTGCCCACAGCACGGCGGTATTGATCAGTCGCTCGATGTTGACGCGCTCGACCTCGCCGAGCTTCGAGAACGACAGGCGGCGCAGGTTCTTGACGATCTCGCTGATGCGCACCGCGCCTTCCAGCGTGCCGTCGATCAGCGGCCCGAAATCCTCGAGGATGGCGTCGATCCTCAGATCCGAGCGAAGCGCGGCGATGTCCTCGCTGACCGGCTGCTCATGGATGGCATCGAGATAGCCGACCAGCGAGGTGCGGTAGCGCATCAGGGTGTGGATGTTGCCATAGACGAAGCTGATCGGATTGTTCAGCTCGTGGGCCACGCCGGCGACGAGCCGGCCGAGGCTCGCCATCTTCTCCTGCTCGACCAATTGCCGCTGCGCCCGCTGCAACTCCTGATGCGCCTTGTGCAGGGCCTCATAGGCGCGGCGCAGCTCGCCGATCGGACGGCCCGTCAGCACGACGCCGATGAAGCGGCCGCGATGGTCATGCCGCGGCGAGCTGTTGATCGCGAACAGATCGGAGCTGACGCCGGCTGCCGCGGCAAAGCGCAATTCACCGTCGACCACATCGGCGCTGCTGCGCGGCTTCAGCAGCGAGGCGAGCTTGGGCCGATGATCGGGATCGATCATCTCGGCGATATCGCGACCGGCGATGTCGGCCAAGGCCCGTCCCGATGTCTGCAGGAATGCGGAGTTGGCCTGCTGTACCGTGCCCCTGGCGTCGCAGACGACCAGGATGTCGGAGACGGACTCGATGACGTTGGTGACGAAGGCCTGGGCTTCCTCGAGCTCGGCGTTCTTGTGCTCGAGATCGACCTCGTAGCGCAGCAGGTCGGAATAGACCTCGTCCATCTTGCGGATCACTTCGATCCACACGCCTTCGCGCTCGCTGTCGAGTTCGAGCGTGCTGCTGCTCGCGATAAGCTTGAGCAGCGTGTCAGCCCCGGACTCAGGAGAGTGAGTGGCCTTTGCCATGTTTCTTCAGATCATATCTCGACAATTTGTTCCGGAGCCCCACCCTTGACAGGCCGAGCTCGCTGGCGACGCGACTGATGTTACCATCATATTTCTCCAGACAGTGAACGATGATGGTCTTTTCAAGATCCTCGACCCTGTCCTTCAGGCTCCCGGAACCGTTGAGCTTGCCATTGGCGATCGCGGGCGCGGCGCGGCGGCCGTTGCGCCGGCCGGCGAACGGCGGACAGCGCAGTTCGTCGGCATCGGCCAGCACGGCCATGCGCTGGATCTCGTTCTGCAACTCGCGAACATTGCCGGGCCAGTGATAGCGGGAGAATTCCTCCAGCGCCGCCGGTGCGAACCGCAGATGCGGCCGGTTGAACGATGTCTTCACCGCCGACAGCACGCCCTCGGCGATCAGCGGAATGTCCATCGGACGCTCGCGCAAGGACGGCATGTGCACCGGAAACGCGGCGAGCCGGTAGTACAGATCGCGGCGGAAGCGGCCGGCTTCGACTTCGGCCTCGAGATCCCGGTTGGTGGCAGCGACCACGCGCACGTCGACCTGGCGCACGCGCTGCGCGCCGAGCGGCCGGATCTCGCTCTCCTGCAGCACACGCAGCAACTTGACCTGAAAGGCGGGGGATGTCTCGCCGATCTCGTCGAGAAAGATGGTGCCGCCGTCGGCGACCTCGAACAGGCCGATGCGGTCTTGATAGGCGCCGGTGAACGCGCCCTTCTTGCAGCCGAACAGCTCGCTCTCGAGCAGCTCATCGGGTAGCGCGCCGCAATTCTCGACCACGAAGGCCTTGGTGGCGCGCGCAGAGCCATAGTGAATCGCACGCGCCAGGAGCTCCTTGCCGGTGCCGGATTCGCCGGTGATCAAGACCGAGATGTCGTAGTCGGCGGCGCGCCGGCCGAGCTCGATCACGTTGCGCATCGGGCTCGCCGCCGAATGCACGATGCGGTCGAAATCATAGAGCTGCTTGGCGGCGCCGCGCTTGACCGACACCACCTTCTTGATGTGGGCCGGCGTGGCCTTCACGTCGACGCCGGCGGTCTCCGTCTCCTTCTGCAGCCGGTACAACTGCACGGCCTCGCGGACGATCTCGATCAGGCGATCCGGCTGCCAGGGCTTTGTGATGTACTGATAGATGCCGGCCTCGTTGAGGCCGGCGATGATGTCCTCGGAGTCCGAATAGCCGGAGATGATCATCCTGACAGGGTCGGGCCACATCTCGCGCACGCGCTTCAGGAAGCTGACGCCGGATTCCTGCGGCATGCGCTGGTCGCAGATCACGGCGTGCACGATCTCGCCTTCGAGCAGCTTCTCCGCGTCGTTCGTGTTGCCGGCACACAAGACCTCGAAGTCCTGGTTGAGGACGCGGCGCAGCGCCTCCTGCGACCGGACCTCGTCATCCACGACCAGTATCGTTCCCTGGATCCCCATCGCGCGTCTCAGCAGATCCGCGGCAACTGCTCGCCGGACAGCCAGTCGACGATACGGCCGCCGCCGAAGCTCGTCGCCATCTGGACGAAGCGGTGATCATCGGCCACCGCTTCGCCGACGTCAGCCGCATCGCGGCCGAGCGGATGCGCCCTCATGGCGGCGAGCACGGCGCCGGCCAGCTCCGGCGCGACGATCGCGACGAGCTTGCCCTCATTGGCGACGTGGAGCGGATCGAGCCCGAGCAGCTCGCAGGCGGCAGCGACCGCAGGCTTCACCGGAATCGCTTCCTCCTGCAGACGGAAGCCGAGATTGGACTGCTGCGCGATCTCGTTCATCGTGGCCGCAACCCCGCCGCGCGTGGGATCGCGCATCAGCCGGATGCCGGCGCCGCCGGCTGCAACCATGTCGGCGACGAGCCCGTGCAGCGAGGCCGAGTCGGAGATGATCTCGGTGTCGAAGGTGAGGTTCTGCCGCCGCGACATGATCGCCACGCCGTGATCACCGAGGCTGCCGGACAACAGCACGCGGTCGCCGGGCCTGGCCTTGTCGGCCGAGAGATCGAGGCCGTCCGGCAGCACGCCGACGCCGGCGGTGGAAATGAACACGCCATCCGCCTTGCCGCGCTCGACCACCTTGGTGTCGCCGGTGATGATCGCAATGCCCGCCTCGCGCGCCGCCTCGCCCATCGCATCGGCGATCCGTTTCAGGTCGGAAAACGCAAACCCCTCCTCGATGATGAAGCTCGCCGACAGATACAGCGGCCTGGCGCCGGCCATGGCGATGTCGTTGACCGTGCCGTGCACCGCCAGCGAGCCGATATTGCCGCCGGGGAAGAACAGCGGCGAGACCACATAGCCGTCGGTCGTCATCACCATGCGGCCGGCGGCGACGTCGAACGCCGACTGGTCGTTGCCGCGCGCCAGCCATTCGTTGCCGAACGCCTCGTGGAACAGGCCGGCAATCAGTTGCGCCATCGCGCGACCGCCGGCGCCATGCGAGAGATCGACGCAGCCGTTCTTCATGTCGAGCCGGCGCTGATGCATGCTCATGATGCAAGCCTCCGCTGATGGTCGCGGAAGCGGCCATAGGTCCAATGCGCCGCGCAGGCGCCTTCCGACGACACCATGCAGGAGCCGATCGGCGTCTCCGGCGTGCAGGCGGTGCCGAACAGCCGGCAGTCCACCGGCTTCTTCAGGCCGCGCAGAATGGCCGGACATTCGCAGGCCGGATTGTCGGCCACCACCAGCTCGGACATGGCAAAGCGCAGCTCGGCGTCGAGATGCGCGAAGGCGGGCCGCAGTTTCAATGCGCTCGCCGGAATGCTGCCGAGGCCGCGCCATTCGAACTGGTCGCGCAGTTCGAAGATCTCGGCGACCTCGCGGATGGCGCGCTGGTTGCCGCTGGCGGTGACGGCGCGACGGTACTGGTTCTCCACCTCGTGGCGGCCGTCATTGACCTGCTCGATCAGCATCAGGATCGCCTGCATCATGTCGAGCGGCTCGAAGCCTGCGATCACGACGGGCTTGCCGTCATCGCGCGCGAACGGCGCGTAGGGCTCGGTGCCGATCACGGTCGAGACATGCGCCGGCCCGACGAAGCCGTCGATCTCGACCGTGTCGTCGCTGTCGAGGATCGCGCGCATCGCCGGCGGTGTCAGCACGTGGTTGCAGAACACGGTGAAGTTCGACAGCTGCTTCTTCTCGGCGGCCCGGATCATCACGGCGGTCGGGGGCGTCGTGGTCTCGAAGCCGATGGCGAAGAACACCACCTCGCGACCAGGATTCTGCTCGGCCAGCGCGATCGCATCCAGCGTCGAATACACCATGCGGATGTCGGCGCCGCGCGCTTTCGCCTTGAGCAGCGAGGACCCGCGCGAGCCCGGCACGCGCATCAGGTCGCCATAAACGCAGAGGATGACCTCGGGCCGTTCGGCCAGCGCGATCGCCATATCAATGCGCCCGGCCGGCAGCACGCAGACCGGACAGCCGGGGCCATGGATCATGCGCACATTGTCGGGCAGCATGTCCTCGAGGCCATAGCGCGCGATCGCATGGGTATGGCCGCCGCAGAATTCCATGAAGCGATAGGCGCGCGCCGGATCCGCCTTGGCGCGGATGGCGCGCGCAAGACCCGTCGCCAGCTCCTTGTCGCGAAACTCGTCGGCATATTTCATGGTCTGACCTCCGCCACAGCCTCACCCATCTGCCGGAGCAGGTCGAGCGTCTCGCGCGCCTCCTCCGGATCGATCTTGGCCAGCGCGTGGCCGACATGAAGGATGACGTAGTCGCCGACGGCGATCTCCTCGATCAGCGCGACCGAGACCTCCTTGCTGACGCCGTCGATCGAGACGATCGCCATGTCGTCAGGTAGAAGCTTGATCACCTCGGCGGGAATGGCCAGGCACATCAGACGGTCCCTCCAGACATCATGTTGTTTGTGAGATGCAGACCGGCCACCCAGGCCTGTCCGAGGCTGAGGCCGCCGTCATTGGGCGGCAGCCGGCGCGGCAGCAGCGGATCGAGGCCCGCGGAATGGCAGCCGCGCACGATCTGTTCGGCCAGATGCGCATTGAGAAAACAGCCGCCGCTCAGCGCGATCGTACCGATGCCGGTCGCGCGCGAAGCTCTCACGATCCAGTCGACGCAGGCCGCGGCCAACGTGCCGTGAAACAGCCCCGCCGCTTCGACGGCGTCGAGATCACGCGCGATCAGATGCGCGAGCAGCGGCCGCAGCGACAGCACGCCATCGGCAATGGTCCAGCCGCGCTCCAGCGCCGCGGGTTCGCGCACCAGCGCTTCCAGCTTCATGGCCGCCTCGCCTTCGTAGCTCTGCACCGCGCTGACACCGAGCAGTCCGGCCACGGCATCGAACAGCCGGCCGGCGCTGGTGGTGACTGGAGCATCGGCACGATCCAGCAGCATGGAGATGTTGCGCGACTGTGGCTGGGCCGAGAAACGATGCCCGATCTCGTCACCGCGACCGATGTCGTGCAGCACGGAAGCCGCCATCCGCCACGGCTCCCGTGCGGCCCGGTCCCCGCCCGGCATCTTCAACGGAGCGAGATGGCCGAGGCGCCGGAAGCCCGCGCCGTCGCACGACAGCAACTCACCGCCCCAGGCTCCGCCGTCGCTGCCATAGCCGTAGCCATCCAGCACCAGCGCGAGAGCGGGACTGGTCACGCCATGCTCGGCCATGACGGAGGCCGCATGCGCCTGGTGATGCTGCACCGGCAGCGTCGGCAGACCTCGTGCCTGCGCGAACCGCGTCGACGCCATGTCCGGATGCAGGTCATGCGCGATCGCGACCGGCTGGACATCGAGGATGGCGGTGAGATGCGCAATCGTCTCCTCGAAGAAGCGGATCGCGGCCACCGTGTCGAGATCACCGAGATGCTGCGACACGAACGCCTCGTTGCCGCGCGTCACCGTGACCGTCGCCTTCAGGTGAGTGCCGACCGCGAGCACCGGCGGCATGGTGCGCGCGAGCCGGATCGGCTCCGGAACATAGCCGCGCGCACGCCTGACGAAGCGGGGAACGCCGGCCACGACGGCAAGCACGGAATCGTCGGCGCGGATGACGATGTCCCGGTCGTGGGTGACGATCAGGTCCGCAATGCCGGCAAGATCCGCGAGCGCCTCGGCATTGCCGGTCAGCAGCGGCTCCCCGCTCGGATTGGCGCTGGTGCAGACCAGCGCCCATAGTCTGTCGGCAGCCGCGCGGCGGCCCGCCTCCAGCACATGGAAGATCAGATGATGCAGCGGAGCAACCGGCAGCATCACCCCGATCTTTGCGAGGCCTGGTGCGACCGAGGACGCAACACGCTGGCGTGAGCGCAACAGCACGATCGGCCGCGCCACCCGCTCCAGCAGCGCGCGCTCAGGCGCATCGATCTCGGCAATCTCAGTTGCGGCGTCGGCCGTGGCCAACATCACGGCAAACGGCTTGCCGTCGCGCTGCTTACGCGCGCGCAGCCGCCGGACCGCCTGCTCATCCTGTGCGTCACAGAGCAGCTGATAGCCGCCGAGACCCTTGACGGCGACGATCCTGCCACTCGCGAGCGCGGCTGCGATATCATCGATGCCATGGCTGAGCCGCGGACCGCAGCGCGGACACGAGATCGCCTCGGCATGAAAGCGGCGCCCTGCAGGATCTTCGTAGTCGGACCGGCACGCCTCACACATCGGAAAGTGCTTCATCGCCGTGGACACGCGATCGTAAGGCAGGCGCTCGGCGATGGTGAAACGGGGGCCGCAATGGGTGCAGTTGACAAAAGGATAGAGATGGAAGCGGCTGCCGGGATCGAACAGCTCGGCCAGGCATGCGGCACAGGTGGCGGCGTCCGGCACGATCCGCGTCGTGACGCGCCCGCCCACGCTCCCGGCGATCCGGAAGCCCGTGCCGATACCGGCCGCGATCGGCTCGACGGCGATGTCGTCGATGCGCGCCAGCGGCGGTGTCTGCCGCGGCAGAGCCTCGACGAATTCGGCGACCTCGTCGCCCTCGACCTCGATCAGCACGCCATCAGCATCGTTGGCGACGAAGCCGCCGAGCCGATGGCGGGTTGCCAGACCATGGACATAGGGACGAAAGCCGACGCCCTGCACGGCCCCGCGGACGCGGAGCCGGAGGCACGTATGGTTCGCCGCCGATGTCCGGCCGGGCGTGCTCATCCCCGCACCGCGTTCGCTGCGCCGGCCCGCATCCGCTCAGACTGCTTCCTGATCCAGGCGTAGAACGCCGAAAGGCCCTCGCCTGTCTTCGCGGAGATCGTCAGTACCTCGATCTTCGGATTGACTCGGCGGGCATATTCGATCGTCTGCGCAAGATCGAAATCGAGCACCGGTGCCAGATCGATCTTGTTGATGAGCATCAGCGATGACGCTGCAAACATGTCGGGATATTTGAGCGGTTTGTCCTCGCCCTCGGTGGTCGAGAACACGACGATCTTGCAGGCCTCGCCGAGATCGAAGGCGGCCGGACATACGAGGTTGCCGACATTCTCGATGAACAGCAGCCCGCCGCGCAGTGACGGCAGCCGGCCAAAGGCTTCGCCGACCATGGCCGCGTCGAGATGACAGCCCTTGCCGGTGTTGATCTGGATCGCCGGCACGCCGGTGGCGCGGATGCGCTCGGCATCGTTGGAGGTCTGCTGGTCGCCCTCGATCACCGCGACGGGCCGACTCTGCTTGAGATCGGAGACGGCGCGGACCAGCAGCGAGGTCTTGCCGGCGCCCGGGCTGGAAACGAAGTTGAATGCCAGCACGTCATGCGCGGCGAAGCGCGCGCGGTTTTCTGCCGCGAGCCGGTTGTTCTTGCCGAGAATGTCGCGTTCGATCTGGATGATGCGCCCGCTGGAGAGGCCGGCAACCTCCTGCCCGGCCGGATTGACCGAACAGTCGACGTGGTCGGCAGCATGATCATGTTGATGATCGTGCGCGCGACCGTGATCATGCGGGTCATCATCGTGATGGTGACCATGCTCGTGCTCGTGATCATGATAATGGCCGTGATGGTGATGATGTCCGGACTGATCATGGCTGTGATCGTGTCCATGAGCCTGATGATGCTTACCGTGATCGTGATGATGATCACCGGATTCGACAGAGGGCTTGCCGTCGCTGCAGCCACACACCGTGCACATTACTCGACCTCCAGCTCCTTGACCCGCATGTCCTCACCGCCCGTGACCTGCAGCTGATGACTGCCGCAGGCCGGACAAGACTGATAGCGTTGACTGATCTCGACGCCGCGCGAGCAGCCCAGGCACCATGCCGTGCCCGGCTGTTCGATGATCTCGAGCGCTGCCCCCTGCAACAGGGTCTTCGCTGTCACCGCCTCGAAACAGAATCGCAGCGCCTCCGGCGCGACATGGCTGAGCGCACCGATCTCCAACCACACGGTCTTCACCGTGGAGAAGGCGCCCTTACGTGCCTCCTGCTCGACGATCTCGACGATGCCTTCGCACAACGCCATCTCATGCATCGGCCATCCCCCGGAACGCCAGGTGATAGCCGACGCAGGGATCGAACGATCCGACCATCGTATGGATGGCCTGGCGATCGACGGTGCCGCGCAGCGCAACCCCCGTGAGGCTCCTCACGACAGGACCGCGCGGGTGAAAATTCCATTCCGTCGGCGCCAGATACTCGAAACGCGAGACCGCGCCGTGCGCATCCAGCTCGATCGCGTGATGCAGCCGGCCGCGCGCGCATTCGACTGCGGCGGCGCCGCGCCGCGACCCGAGCGCGTAGCTTGCGACGGCATGCGGGTCGGCCGCCTGGTCCTCCGCCTCGCCGGTCTCGATCCAGCGGAACAGCTCAGCAATCTCAGCGATCTTGGCTGAGAGGCGTTCGACGGGACCAGCCGATGCCAATTGATGGCGCTCCGCATAGCGGGCCCAGACTCCGGTCTCCGGAACGCGGCCGTCGAGCTCGGGAGCCTCAGCAAAGGCAGATCCCACGTCGATCAATTGCGTGACGATGGCGCCATCATCGGCGGCCGACAGGATGTCGTGCTCGGCCGGCATGTGCCTCCATCCTCCATCATCGGCGGCCTTCCGGGCCGCGTCCATCATCGATGCAAGCGGAGTTCCCGGCAGAACCGGTTCCCCTGGCAAGCCTATGCCCAGAGCCACCATGCCCGTCTTGATCTGAGACAAGGTTGCAGCGCGAGATTGCTGCGAGACGCCGGAATGCGTCTGTAGCGCCGCGATCGCCTGCAAGAGCCGTTGAACCGGCTGCGCAGCACTACGATTGTCCGCCATTGAAGCGATCAGCAGACCGCGCATGAGTTCGGCGAAGCGTTCCGTCAGCACGGCCTCGATCCGACGATGACGCGTCGACGGCTTCGCCTGCTCGCCGCGCGCCGCTTCCAGCGCCGAGAGCAGCGCGACCTGATGCGCACCGGCGCACAGCGAGAACAGCCGCGGCAGGGCCGCAAGCAGCATTTCGGCCGGCTTGCCGGCGAACAGCCGTCCCAGCGGCGGTCGCGTGCGCGGCTGAATGTCGACGCCTGTGATCCGCCGATCGGTGACCGACAGCGTCACGTCGATGCGGTTGCGAAAGCCGAGGGTCATGCGCGGCCCTCGGAGAGCGTGCCGCGCAGGAACGCGCGGCGATCGATCGTGCTCGACGCCTTCGCGGCGCGCTCGGACAACGCCTCGTCCTCAGGTGCCGCCGTCAGCGCGGCGAGCGCGGCCTCCGCCGCCGCACGCGCCGCGGCCATGTCCGCGAACTCGAACATCGGCGAGAACAGCGAGCAGCTCGCGATCCGCCCGATCCCGGCGATATCGCCGATCGTGAACTCGAACGAGCCGGCCGGAAGCACGATCTTGACGACGGATCCCGCGGAGTCCTGGGCGGCCGGAGTGACCACGTTCATGAACCAGGGCGTGACGACGATGCCGAGGATGCGGCCCTCAACCACCGAAAATCCGATCGCCTCGACGTCGAGCGCGTCGTGATAGATCGGCAGCTCGCGCATCGCACGCGCGCCGATCCCACGATAGACGCCGGCGAGACGCTCGCCCCACGCGACCGGCGTGACGTCAGACGTGCCCTGCGCGTCCGCGCTCATTGCTCGACCACCATGAACTTGGTCTTCGGCGCGTCGCAGTTCGGGCAATGCCAGTCGTCCGGCAGCGCCGCGAACGGCGTGCCCGGCGGAATCTGCGCGACGCCGTCACCTTCGGCCGGGTCGTAGCGCGTCCAGCAGATGCCGCACTCCAACAGCGCGTCATCAGCGAGATCGCTGCGGACACCGTAATTCTCGAAGCCACCGCTCATGTGAAATAGGCCTCGATGATTTGGGTCAGGCGCTCGGCCGAATCCTCGAAATCCTCGGCTGCAGCGAGCGCGACCACCGGCACGCCGCCGACTTCGAGGGTGTCGAGAATGATCGTATCCATGGCGTTGAAGAACTGCACCGACCAGACATGGCGGATGCCGGTCGCGAGCACGCGGCAGGTGCCGTAGCCGCGCGACATCAACTGGATCGGGCCGTTGCCGAGCGTCTGCTGCAGGAAGCTCATGTCGGCCGGGCTCATCGGCAGCAGCGTGAAGTTGATGGTCTGCGAACGCTGGCCCGGTCGCCAGGACAACGCGCGCTCGCGGATCTCGGCGAGCACCGGCAGCGCGTTCATCGTGCCCTCGGGCACCGGTCCGATCGCGATGTCATTTGCGGTCAGGTCGGCGGCCGCGCGCGACACGATCTCCGGCACGGCGCCGACCTCGATGTAGTCGTGGCGCTCGTCCGCTTCCAGCCGCACCCGCCAGATGCCGGCGAGCACCGATTCCTGGATCTGGGCCAGCGTCCCGTCGGGAAGAGCCACGACGCCCGCGACCTCGCCTTCGCCCAGCACGTCGTCGATCAGCCGCCGCTCGAGATCGTTGAGGCCTTCGAGACGGAATAATTGCGTCTGTGCGCCGGCCGTCTGCGCCGCGATGGCGGATGCAATCGTCGACAGCAATTCGACCGCGCGCGGACAGCTGCGCGCCAGCGCCTCCGAGTCGAGCGAGGCCAGCTTGGCCAGCGCTCCGGAAGCGGTCAGCCCCTTGTGGGAGGTATCGAGCGCCTCTTCGCCGATCGGAAAGATGTTGACCGGCTCCTCGGCTCCTTCAGGCGCGATCCAGAATCCCGGCTTCATCGCTCGACTCCCGCAGGCTGATGGACGGGGACGATGCTGGCGACGACCGCCGCCGTCGCGCCCCGCGGCCGGTCGATCAGCCGCGAGATGCGATCGACATAAACAGACCAGTCCTGGATCTTGGCGATCAGGCCGAGCGTCTCCGCCCCGCGGCACAGGATCAGGCTCGGCTGCACACGCACGCCGAATCGCGCCCCGAGTTCGGCCTCGGCGTCGCGCGCGATGATCGCGCCGCGCAACCGGCCCTGAAACGCCGTGATCAGTTCCGGCAGCACGATGGCCACGTCCAGTGCCTCTGGAAACCGCGCGGGATCCCCGGCCGACAGCAGCACGGCGACGAGCCCGGCGCAATCAGCCTCGGAGAGAAAGGCATCGACGGTGCCCGTATCGACCTCCGGCAACCCGCCGCGCGCGCGCGCGCGGTCACGCTGCTGCATTTCCATCGGTGTTTCTCCCTGACCAGTTATCGTTGCCATATTCCCCATGATCAGCAATCGACGTGCCAGACACCCACGCGGAGCCGGGAATGCTCAAGGCATTGAAACATATTCAATTTTTATCGCAACCAAGGGATGCGCAAGAAATCGGAAAGGTGCTTTCCAGGGAAAGCCTGCAAACTTACTTCATCTATGGAAATCTTGTTATCAGCAATCTGGCGCCGCCCGACGGCATGACGCCGCTACCGCAAATGCTCCGGAAGCTCCGGCTCGCGCCCGATCAGATCGGCGAAGAAGTCGTCGCAATTCTCGCCGTTCACGGCCGCCTGCAGACCGCGCAGCGCCTCGCCGATCAGCCGCGCCTCTTCGTCATCGAGCAGGCGAACGGCGTTGTCGATATAGACGAGCACCTTGGCTCCGACCGGCGGGTTCGACAGCAACAGCACCGAGACGCGGCGCTCCTCGCCGTCGAAGCTGCACAGCGCCGAGACGCCATCGGTCTCGAGGATTGTCATCGGCAGGCCAAGACACATGTCGGATTCCCTCGCGGCGCGGTTACTCGGCCGTGCGCGCCCGCAGCTCGTAGCTGTGATGGTCGATGTCGTTCGCGAGCAGGCGTTCGTCGCCGGCGAGCGGTTCACGCCGCGACACGGCGGGCGCGCCCCATTCGGCCAGGAGGGCGCAGGCCAGCTCGATCGCCGGCGCGATCTGCGCACGAACCGGCGCAGTCAGCGGACCGCCCCAATCCTCGAGGTCGAGCGGCTGGCAGCCGATCAGCGCAAGCCGCTGCGGATAGCGGCCGAGCAGGTCGGCCGCGCTCAGTACTTCCTGGAAGCCCGTCTGGTGCAGGCTCATCTTCTTGGCGCCGGTGAAGCGCGGCACCTCGTCATCGCGGACGAGCTTGAGCTCGCCTGGCACAAGGCCATAGTCGATGGCGTCGAACACGATCAGGCCGTCGGCTTCCTCGACATAGTTGACGAGGTAAAGTCCCTGCGTGCCGCCATCCAGGATCGTGACGTTGTCGGGCACGGTGAAGCGGCGGTGGAATTCCTCCACTACCCGCACGCCGAAGCCTTCGTCAGCCCAGAGAATGTTGCCGATCCCGAGCACCAGAATGCGATCGCGCCCGCGCTCATCGACCATGCCGGCCCCCTGCTAGTCGCGGAACTGCCGTTCGCCTGAGATCATCGAGGAGATGATGCTCTGGCGTGACATGATGTCTTCGCGAATGGCGGCATAGACATGCACCATCACGAACGTGACCAGCGCCCACATCCCGAGGTGATGCCAGGTATGCACATCCTGGCTGTTCGGCCAGATCGCAAACACCCAGCCAAACAATTTGTGCTGCCAGCTGTCGATCCCGGTGCCTTCTGAATAGAGCGCAAAGCCGGTGACGATCATGAAGGTCACGAACAGCGTGAAGCCGATGAACATCGCCGTCTGCGCCAGAGGATTATGGCCGACATACATCTTCGGCTCACGTTCCAGGAAGGCGTACCAGCGGATCTCGTGCAGCACCTCTTTCCAGAACTGCTTGCGATGCACCGGAATGTAGAAGATCTGCCGGGAGTGATGGTTGCCGACGAAGGCCCAGAAGATGCGGGCGAGGAAGAACACCGCCAGCACCTGTCCGGCAGCGAAATGGGCAAAGCGGATATAGCCCATCACGAAGTTCGCCGACGCCTCTCCCGACACCGTCGGGAGCGGTGATCCGATGAGATAACCGGTGATCATCAGAACGATGATCGCGAACGCGTTGACCCAGTGGCAGATGCGCACCGGCGCTTCGTAGACATAGACCGTGGGCCGGCCGACCGCATGCTCGCCGGCGGCGTCGGCTACGATCGCGGCGATGTCCGTCCCCGACTCGGGCGGGCGTGCAACTGCATCCATCATGACCCTGCTCCCGTGCTACCTGACCTTGACCTTGGCCAGTTCCTGGCCATCCGGACTCATGACGTGCGTCGAGCAGGCCAGGCACGGATCGAAGGAATGGATCGTGCGCAGGATCTCCAGCGGCTGCTCGGGATTGGCCATCGGGGTGTTCATCAGCGACGCCTCGAATGCGCCGATGTTGCCCTTGGGATCGCGGGGCGAGCCGTTCCAGGTCGTCGGCACGACGCACTGATAGTTGTCGATCTTGGTGTCCTTGATCTTGATCCAATGCGCGAGCGCGCCGCGCGGCGCCTCGGTGAAGCCGACGCCCTTGGCCTCCTTCGGCCAGCTCTCGGGCTTCCATTTGTCGACATTCGCCGTCGAGCTGTCGCCCGCCTTGATGTTGGCGATCAGCTTGTCCTGGAAGTAGCGCATCTGCCGTCCGGCCCAGACCGATTCCAGCGCGCGCGCCGCGGTGCGGCCGAGCGTGGAGAACAGCGCCGTCAGAGGCAGGTCGAGATCTTTCAGGAACTTGTCGACGGGATCCTTGAACTCCGCCTTGTTCTGCGCATAGCCGACGACCCAGCGTGCGAGCGGTCCGACCTCCATCGCATGTCCGCGCCAACGCGGCGCCTTGATCCAGGAATATTTGCCGCCCTCGTCGAGCTCCTTGATGTCCGTCTTGGTCCCCTTCGCGTTGGGGCCGAGCACGTAGTTCGGCTCGGTGATGCCATCCCAGGGATGCAGTCCCTTGGTCTCGTCGGGGTATTTGTACCAGGAGTGAACCACGAACTCCTGGATCTCGTCCGGATTGGCGTGATCGACCGGAAACACCTCGGACAGGTTGCCGTTGATGATCGCGCCACGCGGCAGCTTCAAGCTCTTGGCGGAGTAGTCATTGGCATGCTCGGGCACGTCGCCATAGGCGAGCACGCTCTTGCCGGACAGGCCGCCGCCATAGAGCCAGTCCTTGTAGAAGGAGCCGATCGCGGCGACGTCGGGCAGATAGACCATCTCATTGAACTCGATCAGGCGATCGATGATCGAGGAGACGAGATTCAGCCGCTCGATGTTGATGGCGCCGACGGCACCGGTGCCGTCGATGTTGATCGGACACGGTACGCCGCCCACGAGCCAGTTCGGATGCGGGTTCTTGCCGCCGAAGATGGTGTGGATCTTGACGATCTCCTTCTGGAAATCGAGCGCCTCCAGATAGTGCGCCACCGCCATCAGGTTGGCTTCGGGCGGCAGCTTGTAGGCCTTGCTGCCCCAATATCCATTCTTGAACGGGCCGAGCTGCCCCGACTCGACGAACTTCTTGAGGCGGGTCTGGAGGTCCCTGAAATAGCCGGGCGACGACAGCGGCCAGCTCGAGATCGACTGCGCCAGCGTCGACGTCGCCTTCGGATCGGCCGAGAGCGCCGAGACCACGTCGACCCAGTCCAGCGCGTGCAGATGATAGAAGTGCACGACGTGGTCGTGCACTTGCAGCGCAAGCTGCATGAGGTTGCGGATGGAGTTGGCATTCTCCGGAATGGTGATGCCGAGCGCGTTCTCGACCGCGCGCACCGATGTGAGCGCATGCGTTCCGGTGCAGACGCCGCAGATCCGCTCGGTGAAGGCCCAGGCGTCGCGCGGATCGCGATTCCTGAGGATCACCTCGATGCCGCGCCACATCGTGCCGGTGGAAACCGCGTTGCGGATGACATTGTCGGAGTCGACGTTGACCTCGACCCGCATGTGTCCCTCGATGCGGGTGACCGGATCGACGACAATGCGCTTGCCGGAATTGTCGAGATTGAAGCCATTGGGGGTCTGGATGCCCATCGTTGCCTGCCCTGAATGCGATCAATGATCTTGTTTGGCGTCGTCGCGCTTGGTGGCGAGCCGTTTCACGGCCGTCACCGCCGCATGCGCCGCGACCGCTGCACCCACCGTGCCCGCGGCCACCATGCCGACCTGGTCGGCGTTGTGTTCGATGCCGAACTGCTTGATGTTGGTGAGACGGTCGTAGAACGAGCCCTTGTCCCAGAAGCCGTCCTCGGAGCAGCCGATGCAGCCGTGACCGGACTGGATCGGGAACGACACGCCGCCGTTCCAGCGCACGGTCGAGCAGGCGTTGTAGGTGGTCGGACCCTTGCAGCCCATCTTGTACAGGCAGTAGCCCTTGCGCGCCGCCTCGTCGTCCCACTCCTCGACGAACTGGCCGGCGTCGAAATGCGGCCGGCGATAGCACTTGTCGTGGATACGCTGTGAGTAGAACATCTTCGGCCGGCCCTGGCGGTCGAGCTCGGGCAGCTTGCCGAACGTGGTGATGAAGGTGACGACGCCGGTCATGACCTCGGCGATCGGCGGGCAGCCCGGCACCTTGATGATCGGCTTGTTGGTGATGACCTTGTCGATCGGCGTCGCCTGCGTCGGATTCGGCTTCGCCGCCTGCACGCAGCCCCAGGACGCGCAGGCGCCCCAGGCGATGATCGCCATGGCGTCCTCGGCCATCATCTTGAGCTTCTCGACGAACGGCTTGCCGCCGTCGATGCAGAACATGCCGCCCTCGTTCAGCGGCGGATTGCCCTCGACTGCAAGAATGTACTGTCCCTTGTACTTCGCACGCGTCTCTTCGAGGATGGCCTCCGCCTGGTGGCCGGCCGCCGCCATGATGGTGTCGTCATAGTCGAGCGAGATCATCGACAGCACGGCATCCTTCACCAGCGGATGCGCCGAGCGGATGAAGCTCTCCGAGCAGCACGTGCATTCGAGCCCGTGCATCCAGATGACGGGCGTGCGCGGCTTGGTTTCGAGCGCGTTGGCGATGCGGCTAGCCGCGAGCGGCCCAAGGCCGAGGCTCGTTGCGGTGAGGCTGCAGAACTTGTGAAAGCTGCGCCGCGTGATGCCCTGACGCCTGATGACGCTGTAAAAAGTTTCCGTTGCCGCGCCCATGAGTCCTCCCCTGACATCGCGTTGGCGATCATCTGATCGCGTTCTGGCGAGAAGGACAGCAAGATGCGGGCCAGCATCATTGCTGGATTTGAATCATAATGATTCCAGATGCTTGCAGCAGCGAGGCCGCGATCGTGGATCCTTGGAAGGCGGATCGCGCGCGATAATCGGAAATCACGCGCTTTGCACCGACAAGCTTGTTTCCGCTTGCTGCCTGCCTGTGTGCAGCGCGCTCAATGGGCCGTGCAGACCATGCAGGGATCGAACGACCGCACGACGTGCTGAATGCCGACCGCACGCGCGCCGGCAGTGCCGACCTCGGTGCCGACCAGCGCCTGTTCGAGCGGGCCCGCGACCCCATCCGCGTCGCGCGGAGAGAAATTCCAGCTCGTCGGCGCGATGATCTGATAACGCTCGATCCGGCCGGAGCGCACCGCGAGCCAGTGGCCGAGGCTGCCGCGCGCAGCTTCCACGAGCCCGACGAAATTGCCGTCGGCCGCGCCGGCGCTGTTGTCGCAGAACGGCTCGTTGAGACGCAGCCCCTTGATCCAGTGCTCGATCGACAGCGCGAGCCGCGCAGTTTCGATCAGCCGGGCGATGACACGATTGCGGACATTGCTGCGACCGCTCGCGAGCAGCGCGGTGATCAACGGCTGACCGTCGATGGCCTGCCTTGCGAGAGCGCCGACCTCGACCGGTTCTCCCGCAAGACGCGGCGCCTTGCACCAGCTATAGGCGTCGGCTTTGTCGGCATCGGGCACGGTGCGGCTCTCGGCCGGATCGAGCGACGTATCGTGCATCCAGGCGTGCGAGACGTCCTCGGTGATGCCGTCCGACGGCAAAGCGTGGACCTCGCCGCTGTTCGTGCGGACACCAGCGCGAAAACGAGCCCCATTGAAATCGTGATACGCGCCGAAGCTCATCAAGAGACCGGGTCCGCTGCCGAGGTCGGCCAGCGCGAGCGCATCGGCCAGCCGCAGGAAATGCGCGAAGTCGCCGGCGCGGCCCTCCCGCCAACGGTCGAGCTCGTCCGATGTCGACAAGGCGAGCACGTTCTCCAGCTTGTCGGCAAACACGACGCGTTCAAGGAAACCGCGAAACGACGCCGCGATCGCGTTGAGCCGCACGCGCTCGCCGAGCTCGATCGCGCGCGTCGTCCCGCCTGGCTGGAAGGCGAGACTGTGCGGCCATTTGCCGGCGATCAGGCCCATGATCTCGAGCAGTCGCGCGCGGGCAGGCAACGCATCGCGGGCCGCGCTGCCCTTCGTCGCCGCGAAGCGCTCGGCCGTAGCCGAATGCCAGGCATGCGAGGCGTAGGCGTCGCGGGCGAAGTCCGGCATGAAGAAGATGTAGAAATGCGTCAGATGGTCCGCTGCGTTCTCGGCCGCGTGCGCGATGTTGGCCGCGAGGACGCCGTTTGGCGCTGCCGCAATACCCATGGCCTGGCGCAACGCCGCGGCGGCGGCGATCGATTGCGACACCGAGCAGATGCCGCAGATTCGCGGTGCGATCACCAGGGCGTCCAGCGGCGGCCGCCCCTCCAGGATCTGCTCGAAGCCGCGATAGAGCGGCGCCGTCACCTCCGCCCTGGTGACGCGGCCGCTCTCGATATCGAGCCTGACCTCGAGATCGCCTTCGACACGATTGAACGGTCCGACCGTGATCCGCGTCATGGACGGCGCTTGTCGCCGGCACGGCCCGGCGGCACCACGACGTGATCCGCCGTCGCATTAACTCGGACGCGACGCGGCGTGGCCGATTTCGACAGCGCTGCGAGCGCGACGAACCAGGCCTTGGGCATGTCGGTCGGAAGCCCCACGGGAATGCCGGCGAGCTTGGCCGTCTGCAGATAGTTCTGCGCGCTCTCGAAGCCCGGCGAGGTGCAGGCGATGCAGGCGTAGCCGCCCTTGGTGCAGGAGCCGCCGCCGTTCCACGAGCGCTGATTGCAATCGCCGACCGCTTGCGTTGCGCGGCAGCCGAGATGCTCCATCAGGCAGCCGCGCTCCGACATCGTCTCCGCGCTCGCCTTGAACTCGTAAAACTCGTTGCGCGAGCAGCCGTGATGAGCCAGGTGATTGGCGATGAAGGTCGGACGGCCGACCGCGTCGAGGCCGTCTGCCGTCAGATCGCCCGAGGTGAGCGCCAGCAGGCTTTCCATCATCCAACCCGGATGCGGCGCACAGCCTGCGACGTTGATCACCGGCAGCCCGCGTTTCGAGCGAAAGCCCGCGCCGAGCGCGCCGCCGACGTCGCTGCCCTCGAACTGCAATCCGACCGCATCGGTCGGGTTGATGCCGGCAGCAGGAATGCCGCCATAAGCGGCGCAACTGCCGACGGCAACGACGTAGTCGGCCAGCGGCGCCAGATCGAGCAGCCAGTGATAGATCGAGCGGTTGGTGCCGGCGAGCATGTTGAAGCGGCCGGTCAGACCAGGTCCGCGCGCCACCGAGCCTTCGAGCACCAGCAGATCGAGCCGCTCGCGGCCGTCGCGGATCGCCTCCAACAGCTCCACGACCTCGTCCCCTGTCTGCTCGCTGACGGAGGGATGCCATACCAGATCGATGCCGGATTGGCGCAGCTCGTCGAACCAGCCGGACGCGCCGCTTTCCAGGATCGACATCGTGCAGCCGCCGCAGCTCGCACCCTGCAGCCATAGCATCCTGATCGTTCCCTCAGAGCCGACCATCATAAGGCCCCGCTCCTAGCCCGTCTTAAGCGTTCCGCTTCGTATCACCGGCGGGTTTAGCGCCCCCGCATGAACACTGGCAAGCGCTTCCCCGGGGATAGCCTCGGAACCGCGCTGGCTGCGACCGAGCAGCATGGCGACCGCCCAGATCAGTCCGAACAGGCCAATCACGACGATCCCGAGATTGGCGACATCGTCGCCCAGCGCGGTGGCGACCCCCGTCCATCCCCCGGTCAGGCCAAGCCGCGGCGCCAACAGCGTGATCGCCTCGAAGCCGCCGATCACCAGCGCGATGGCAACGGATGCGCCGGTGATCACGAGGTTATAGCGCAGCTTGCGTGCGGGATCGGTCAGCGCCCAGCGATAGGCGCCCGCCATCAGCATGCTGTCGGCGGTGTCGACGGTGGCCATCGCAGCCGCGAACAGCGCCGGAAACACCAAGACATGGGCGAGGCTCGCGCCGCGCGCGGCCTCGGTTGCCGACAGGCTGAGAAGCCCGATCTCGCTCGCAGTGTCGAAGCCGAGACCGAACAGGAAACCGAGCGGATACATGTGCCAGGCGCGTCCCACCAGGCGGAGCACCGGGCGCAGCAGGCGGATGAGGATGCCCCGTCCGGAGCTTCCGGCGGTTTCCATCTCGGACTGCGGCTGTGCGGCGCGGCGCCAGAGGTTCACGAACAGAATGAGGTTCGCCAACGCGATCAGCAGCAGGAAGCCGGCCGAGACCGACGTGCCGATGACGCCGCCGATCGCCCTGATCGCGCTCTCTTCATCCAGGAGGTCGGCGCCGGCGATGAGGCTCACGACGATGGTGGCGATGACGACGACGCTGGAATGGCCGAGCGCAAAATAGAGGCCGGCGGCGCGCGGGGCGCTACCGTCCTGCACCAGCTTCCGCACGACGTTGTCGATCGCCGCGATGTGATCCGCATCGACCGCATGGCGCAGTCCGAGCAGCCAGGCCAGCATCGCGGTGCCGACGATGGCGGGCCGGTCGGCGTAGAGCGCGAACGCCCAGGCCCAGGCGAGCGCGTTGGCGGCGACCAGCCCGCCGACGAGCGCAACGTTGCGGCCGGGCTGCGATCGCCACCACAGCAGCCGAGGGGCACGAGGATGATCAATTTGAACAATCGTCATACTCGGACTATAGCAAGAGCCAGGCCAGTTCGGTAAAGCCCCCCGCTGCAGGCAAAAGCTGCAGGAAAACGTGGGCGGCCCTTCCCGGATTGCCCTCTCGCTTGGCAACCCGCTATCCAGTCACGCACAGTTCATGACCAGCGGCGGGACATCTTCTTCTCTCGCCCCTCCTTCGCTCACCGCATCGAGGCACTCTGTGCCGTGATCTCGCGCCGCACGACCGCCTCGAACTGGCTCGCGGGGGCTGCGAACATCAGCCGGGTCTCCTCGTGGAACGCCGAGAAGATGCCGACCACGGCCGGCTGTCCGCCGACTTCGGCCATGATGGGGGAGCCCGAATAGCCGAAATTGGCGAGGCAATGCACCGTCAGCAGCATCCCGTCCTTGGTCATGCCGGCGCTGCAATTGCGCTGGCCGGTCGGCGAATAGCGCCGCTCCTGGCCGTAGCCGATCTCGGAGATGGTTCCGGCCGAGGTCGCAGCCTGCAATTCCTCGCGCGTCAGCGCCTTGACCGCGACCGGCTTCGACGGCAGCGCGTCCTTCAGCACGATCAATGCCCAATCGGCGGGCGAGCGGTCGAGCGACCACCTGTCGTGCCGGGTCGGGACGAAATCGGGCGCCACGATCAGCTTGTCGGCGACCGACGATGCCGCCGGCGTGCCCCTGTTCATGCCGGCCAGGAAGCGGACGTTGCCGGGGCTGACCTGCGCCACGCCGTTGAACACGCAATGCGCCGCGGTGAGCACGACGCGCGGCGCGACCAGCGTGCCGGTGCACCAGCCGCCGGTCGAGTATTGCGCGACGGTGACGACGCCGATCGACGACGCCGGCCACGAGGTGGGATCGACGACCTCGCCGATGTGACGGTCGAGCCCGAGCAGTTGCTCCGGACGCGGAGCGGCGATGCCGGCCTCCGCCGATTCCGGCTTCGGCCGCCAGGCCGCAATGGCAGTCTGAGCCTGGACGCGCTGCGGCTCGGTCAACTTGACCCGCTGCACGTCGCGGCCGGCCGATCGCACGCCGCTACGGCCCGCCATCACCAGCCAGGCATAGCCCTGCACGACGTCCTGTTTCACACCGCGGCCGTCGAGCAGCATCAGGCCGAGCATGTATTGCGACTGGGCGAAGCCCTGCGCCGCGGCGCGGCTGAACCAGCGGCCGGCTTCGCCGTAATTGCTCGCAACACCTTCGCCGTTGACGTAGGCGATGCCGAGATAGTGTTGCGCGACGGCGAGCCCCTGATCGGCGGCCTTGCGGTACCACGCCAGCGCCTCGGCGGGGTTGCGCGGTTGGCCCCAGCCGAAGGCGTGCATGAAGCCGACGTCGAACTGCGCCCGCGCATCGCCCTTGGCGGCCAGCGGCAGCAGCCGTCGCATCGCCGCCGCATGCTGCCCGTTGCCTGCCGCCGCGACCGCGTCTTCGAGCTCGGCGGCCGTGGCGCCCGCCGCGCCGCCGAGCAGCACGGCAAGAGATATGATGATGGTCTTGATCAAGGGCGTCCGCTGGGACCGAAACATCGTGACGGGCCACGAAGCAGACACGATCAAGACGGCGGCGGCGTGGCGGAAAGCGGACCGCGATCTCCTCAATCGGGCCGCCTCGCGCCTCACACCTGCTGCGTCCTCACGCCGGATCGCCCCTTACACCTGCTCGCTCTTGGCGAAGCGATCATCGAGCGCATAACCGGCGCCGCGAACGGTGCGGATCGGGTCCTGCTCGCGGCCGGGATTGAGCAGCTTGCGCAGGCGGCCGATATGGACGTCGACGGTGCGCTCGTCGATGTAGATGTCGCGGCCCCAGACACTGTCGAGCAGCTGCTCGCGGCTGAACACGCGGCCGGGATGCTCCAGGAAGAACTCGAGCAGGCGGTATTCGGTCGGGCCGAGATCGATCGGCCGCCCAGAGCGCGCCACGCGGCGCTTCTCGCGGTCGAGCTCGATGTCGCCATAGGACAGCACGGTCGCCAGCCGCTCCGGACTCGCCCGCCGCAACAGGCCTTTCACCCGCGCCAGAAGCTCCGGCACCGAGAACGGCTTGACGATGTAGTCGTCGGCGCCGGTCGCGAGGCCGCGCACGCGCTCGCTCTCCTCGCCGCGTGCGGTGAGCATGATGATCGGCAACTGCCGGGTCTCGGTCCGCGCCCGCAGGCGGCGGCACAGCTCGATGCCGGACAGGCCCGGCAGCATCCAGTCGAGCACGACGAGATCGGGAACACGCTCCTTCAGGCGCGTGTCGGCTTCGTCGCCGCGCGCCACGGTCTCGACCTCGTAGCCTTCGGCCTCGAGGTTGTAGCGCAGCAGCGTCGTCAGCGCCTCCTCGTCCTCCACCACCAGAATTCGGGCGCCCATGTCTGAACCGTCTCTCTCAGTTGCCGGGGATCGTCGATGCGAAGCTCGTCATGTCGCCCTTCGGGCGCTTGTCCATGATCTGCTGGCCTTCGATCATATAGAACACCGTCTCGGCGATGTTGGTCGCGTGATCGCCGATGCGCTCGATGTTCTTGGCGCAGAACATCAGGTGGATGCAGAACGAGATGTTGCGCGGATCCTCCATCATGTAGGTCAGGAGCTCGCGGAACAGCGAGGTGCAGATGGCATCGACTTCCTCATCGCCCTTCCACACCGTCATCGCGGCCGGCAAATCGTGCGCGGCATAGGCGTCCAGCACCGTCTTGACCTGCGACTGCACGAGATCGGTCATGTGCTCGAGCCCGCGGATCAGCTTCAGCGGATGGAAGTCGCTCTCCAGCGCCGCGACGCGCTTGCCGATGTTCTTGGCGAGATCACCGATACGCTCCAGATCGGTCGCCACGCGCATCGCGCCGACGATCTCACGCAGGTCGACCGCCATCGGCTGTCGCCGGGCGATGGTAAGAACGGCGCGCTCCTCGATGATGCGTTGCAGCTTGTCGACCTCGGCGTCGGTGGCGACCACCTTCTGGCCGAGCGCGATGTCGCGCCGCACCAGCGCATCGACGGAATCGACGATCAGCCGCTCCGCGAGGCCGCCCATCTCCGATACCAGACGGGTGAGGTCCTGCAGATCGCTGTCGAACGCCTTGGCGGTATGTTCACTGGCCATGATGATCTCCTGAAGACAATGTCGTCGGCGTCAGCCGAACCGGCCGGTGATATAATCCTGGGTCCGCCGATCGCTCGGCGAGGTGAAGATCTTGCTGGTGTCGTCGAACTCGATCAGCTCCCCGAGATACATGAAGGCGGTCTTGTCGGAGACGCGCGCCGCCTGCTGCATGTTATGCGTCACGATGGCGATCGTATAGTTTTCGGCGAGTTCCTGGATCAGCTCCTCGACCTTGGCGGTCGAGATCGGATCGAGCGCCGAGCACGGCTCGTCGAACAGGATCACCTCCGGCCGGACCGCCACGGTACGCGCGATGCACAGCCGCTGCTGCTGGCCGCCGGACAGCGACAGGCCCGAGGCGTTGAGCTTGTCCTTGACCTCGTTCCACAGCGCGCCGCCGCGCAGCGCCTTCTCGACCCGGTCGTCCATCTCCGACTTGGAGATCTTCTCATAGAGGCGGATGCCGAAGGCGATGTTCTCGTAGATCGTCATCGGGAACGGCGTCGGCTTCTGGAATACCATGCCGACCCGGGCACGCAGCAGGTTCAGATCGAGCTTGGGATCGAGGATGTTGGTGTTGTCGAGCATCAGCTGCCCGGTCGCCCGCTGCCCCGGATAGAGATCGTACATCCGGTTGAAGATGCGCAGCAGCGTGGACTTGCCGCAGCCGGACGGGCCGATGAACGCGGTGACGCGGTTGGTGCCCAGCGACAGGTTGATGTTCTTCAGCGCGTGATGGTCGCCGTAGTAGAAGTTGAGGTTGCGCGCGGTCACCTTGGCCGGCGCATCCGGAAGCTCCTTGCCGTGAAGAGCGTGATTGGGCTGACTGACGGAGACGGACAGTTCGGTCATTTGGTGTTCCTCTCGGCGCCGAGAATGCGTGCACCGATGTTCAGGGCGAGCACGGCCAGAGTGATGAGAAGGGCTCCGCTCCAGGCCAGTTGTTTCCAGTAGGCATAAGGGCTCTGGACGAAATTGTTGATGGTGACGGGCAGGTTCGCCATCGTCTTGGAAAGGTTGAGGCTCCAGAACTGGTTCGACAGCGCGGTGAACAGCAGAGGCGCGGTCTCGCCGGCGACGCGGGCGGTCGCCAGCAGCACGCCGGTGATGAGGCCCGAGCGCGCCGCCCGATAGGCGATGCGGCGGATCACCAGCGAGCGCGGCAGGCCGAGCGCAGACGCCGCCTCGCGCAGCGGGTTGGGCACGAGCAGCAGCATGTCCTCGGTGGTGCGCAGCACCACCGGGATCACGATGACCGCCAATGCAAGGGAACCCGCGAGTGCCGAGAAGCCGCCCATCGGCACCACGACCGCACCATAGATGAACAGGCCGATGATGATCGAGGGCGCCGACAGCAGGATGTCGTTGATGAAGCGGATCACCGAGGTCAGGCGGTCGTTGCGACCGTATTCGGCGAGATAGGTGCCGGCAAACAGGCCGAGCGGCGCGCCGATGCCGACGCCGATGATCGTCATGATCAAGGAGCCGACGATGGCGTTGCGCAGGCCGCCTTCGCTGGAGCCGGGCGGTGGCGTGTCGGCGGCAAAAACCTGCAGGCTGAGGCCGGCGAGTCCGTTATAGAACAGCGTGAACAGGATCAGCGCCAGCCAGGTGACGCCGAACATCGCGGCGGCAACGCAGAGGCCGCGGATCACGATGTCTCTGCGGCGCCGGCGCGCATAGATCGGATTGACCGGCGCATCGAGTGTAAGCGTGTCAGCGCTGGACATGGCTTATTTTCCCGCCTTGGCTTCGAGCCGCATGAGCATCAGCCGCGCGCTCGCCAGCACGAAGAAGGTGAGCACGAACAGCAGCAGGCCGAGCAGGATCAGGCTCGACTGGTGCAGCCCGTCGCTCTCCTGGAATTCGGAGGCGATGGCGGCCGAGATCGTGGTGCCCGGTGCGAAGATCGAGGATGAGATCCGGAACGAGTTGCCGATGATGAAGGTCACCGCCATCGTTTCGCCGAGCGCACGTCCCAGCGCCAGCATGACGCCGCCGATCACGCCGACACGGGTGTAGGGAATGACGACGCTGCGCACGACCTCCCAGGTGGTGCAGCCGACCCCGTAGGCGGCTTCCTTCAGCACCGGCGGGACCGTCTTGAACACGTCGACCGAGATCGAGGTGATGAACGGCAGCACCATGATCGCCAGGATCAGCGAGGCGTTGAACAGGCTGAGATAGGACGGCGGACCGGCGAAGATGTCCTGCAGCACGGGGATGCCGGCGCAGAGATTGATCATGAACGGCTGGAACGTATAGGCCAGGAACGGCCCCAGCACGAAGAAGCCCCACATGCCGTAGATGATCGAAGGAATGCCGGCGAGCAGCTCGATGGCAAGTCCGATCGGACGGCGCAGCCATTGCGGGCACAGCTCGGTGAGGAAGATCGCAATGCCCAGACCGACCGGAATGGCGATCAGCATCGCGATGAAGGACGTGACCAAGGTGCCGTAGATCGGGCCGAGCGCCCCGAGCACCGGCGGATCGGCCGACGGCGCCCAGCGCCGCGTCCACAGGAATTCGAAGCCATATTCTCTCATGGCCGGCCATGCGCCGACGATGAGCGACAGGATGATGCCGCCCAGGATCAACAGGACGGAGATCGCGGACAGCCGCGTGATCCAATAGAAGGTCACGTCGCCGAGCTTGAAGGCGCTGAGCGCGCGTGCCCGGTCATAGGGGCCGGCAGCAGCCGCGATATCGCTGACTTCGGTCTGAACCGCCATCTCTGCCAATTCTGCCCCCTGTTCCTTGGACACGCCTCAACCCCGGTAGCGCCCCTCCCCCGGAGGCCGGGAGAGGGGGATTTTCGATTCGTCCAGCTCAGCTCTTGATGTCGGCCGACCAGGTCTTCTCGATCAGCTTCACGACGCTGTCGGGCATCGGGATGTAGTCGAGCTCCTCAGCCATCTTGGCGCCCTTCTCGAACGACCACTTGAAGAACTTGATGGCTTCGCCGGACGCCGCCTTGTCGGCCGGCTCCTTGTGCATCAGGATGAAGGTCGCCGCCGTCATCGGCCAGGACTTGTCGCCGGGCTGGTTGGCGAGGATCACGTAGTAGCCCGGGGCCTTGGCCCAGTCGGCATTCGCGGCCGCGGCCTGGAAGGCCTCGACGGTCGGCTGCACGGTCTTGCCGGCCTTGTTGATCATGCCGGTGTAGGTGAGCTTGTTCTGCTTGGCATAGGCGTACTCGACATAGCCGATCGAGTTCTTGGTCTGGCCGATGTTGCCGGACACACCCTCGTTGCCCTTGGCGCCGACACCGACCGGCCACTCGACGGCGGTGTTGAAGCCGATCTTGCTCTTCCAGTCGGCGCTCACCTCGGAGAGGTAGTAGGTGAAGTTGAAGGTCGTGCCCGAACCGTCGGAGCGGCGCACCACGGCAATCGCGTCGGACGGCAGCTTGACGTTGGGGTTCAGCTTCTTGATCGCGGCGTCATCCCACTTGGTGATCTTGCCAAGATAGATGTTGGCGAGCGTCTCGCCGTCCAGCACCATCTCGCCCGGCTTCACGCCCTCGAGGTTGACGACCGGCACGATGCCGCCCATCACCATCGGCCACTGCACCAGGCCGTCCTTCTCGAGCTGCTCGGCCTTGAGCGGCGCATCGGTGGCGCCGAAGGTGACGGTCTTGGCCTGGATCTGCTTGATGCCGCCGCCGGAGCCGATCGACTGATAGTTCAGACCGTTGCCGGTCTCCTTCTTGTAGGCGTCGGCCCACTTGGAATAGATCGGGAACGGGAACGTCGCGCCCGCACCGGTGATGTCGGCAGCGAACGCCGACGTCGATGCGGCGACCAAGCCGGCAGCGACGATAGCTTTGATGAAATTCATAGCTGGTCTCCATGCTTGGGAAGCGAAGCGCCATCTGCGCCCGATTGCGCTTCCCCGGCCGCTTTACGGGGCCTCAGTGTGGCTTTTATAAAGGTTCGATGACAGTCGGATGACAGTCACAAGCCGTTGATAATTCTAGGTATTTAGATTTTTATCCGAGTTTTTACGGATCGAGGGCGGTCGTTCGGGGAGGCATCGCCCCTGGCCTTTCGCAAGCATCGCTCAATCAAGATGGGCCTCCTTTGCCCGTGTCGCCCGCCGCACCTTTCGGTGTCGTCCCGGCCTTGCGCAGGGACCCATAGCCACCGGCGGATGTGGCCGGGCGGGATCGGTCGACCATCGTGCCTCGCACGCCTCCCTGGAGTTTTCGGTCCCGGATCGGCGCACGCGGTGCGCGCTTGTCCGGGACGACGCCATGAGGATTGGGTTGGCGCCGTTGGCCAACGAGACACGATCTCGCCGTCTCGCGGCTGGTGAGACCCGAGTGATGCATTCGTCGTGTCCCTCTGAACAACGAGAGGGCGCGAGGAAGGCCGGACCTCGGCTGAGGCCCGTGGCCCGCCTGCTCAAAAGAATGCAGGCGGCAGGTACCACAGGTACAGCCGGACAGACCCGGCCTTCCCCGCGCGACGGTGTTAACGGTGTCCTTCGTGCTCTCCCTGGGGATCGGCTTTCTTGCCCCCATCGCCCGCGCGTGCCGTCAAGCAACGACCACGGACTTGACCTCAGCATCGAGAGGCCAGGACCACACGACTTCGCCGTCCGTGCCGCCTGCGCTCGTCTGGCACAGCCGTCACGTCCATCGCAGCCCGCCTCCACGTTCGTGACGACGCGTACGTCCCTCTGCTCGAGGCGGGTTGCACGCAAGAGACCACGATTTCCGAAAAATAGCAAGATAATTATTTTTCTCAGAACATGATCCGCCCTCCCCCGCACGCGGGCATCGGCTCAATCCGGCTTGGGCGGCTCGATCCAGATCCCCGGGTCGGAATGGGCGCGGATGTGGTCGACGAGGAAATCGGCGAACACCCTGATCTTGGCCGGAAGCCTGACGCGGTTCTGGTAGGCGATGTTCATCGTCAAGAGCGGCAGCTCCCAGTCGAGCAGGACCGGCACCAGCCTGCCGGCCAGAATGTCGCTCTGCACGATGTAGAGCGGCTGGATCAGGATGCCGAGCCCGGCAAGCGCCGCCCCCTTGATCACCTGGCCGTCATTGCTGTCGAGCGTCGGCGCGATCCGAATGCTCTGGGCTGTCGCGCCGTTGCGCAGGGACAGGGAATACGGATCATTGGCAAGATTGTAGATCAGCATGTCGTGGCGCACGAGATCACCGGGAACGACGGGACAGCCACGGCTCGCGAGATAGGACGGCGCCGCCGCCAGCACGCGCCGCATCTGCCCGATGCGACGGACGACGATGCCCGAGTCCGGCTCATGCTCGCGGGTGCGGATCGCCACGTCGATGCCCGCCTCAATGAAATCCGGATAGCGGTTGGCGGCGATGATCTGCAGGTTCAGCTTCGGATACATCGCGCGGAACGCCGGCAGCATCGGCGCAAGATAGATCGTCGCGAACGACAGCGAGCTGGTGACGCGCAGCATGCCCTGCGGCGACAGCGCGCGATCGCTGACGGCATCCTCGGCCTCGGCCAGCTCGTTGAGCAGCGGGCCGCAGCGCTGCAGCAGCTCCTGCCCGGCTTCGGTCAGCCAGAGACGGCGCGTGTTGCGCTCGATCAGGCGCACCGCGAGCCGTTCCTCCAGCGCGCTGAGATGCCGGCTCGCCGCGGCGTTGGACATCCGTAAGGACTCGGCGGCCTTGGACAGGCTGCCCAGCTCGGCCGTCCGGGAAAACACCTCGAGCTGGAGCAGACGGTCCATTGTTACGCTGAGCGGAAAACAGAGTTACAATTTTTGGCCTTTATTTCCATTTCCTGCAAGGCAAAATCGTCCGACAAGAACAAAGCCCAAGAACAAAGCTCAGGTGAGGACGCTGGAATGACGGGGCCGATCAGGCACATCGTGATGTGGCGGCTGCGCGCCGAGACGGCCGCCGAGCGCGCGGCGGCCCGGCTCAAGGTCAAAACCCTGTTCGAGGGCCTCAAGGGCCGCATCGACGGCCTGACCCACATCGAGGTCGGTCTCGATGTCAGCGACGTCGACTATGCCTGCGACGTCGTCCTGTTCTCCGAATTTGCCAGCAGCGCCGCGCTGCGGGCCTATGCCTCGCATCCCGAGCACCTGCGCGTGCGCGAGGAGCTCGGCGACCTCAGGATCGGCCGCTTCCAGGTCGATTATCCCATCGCTGCAGCGCCCCGCGCGTGACGGAGGCGTTCACCTTCGACGGCCTGCCCGGCCGCGGGCCCGGCACGTGAAGCAAGCAACGGACGGCATCGATGTCATTTCCTGATAAGCGCCTCGCCTTCATCGGCATCGGCAAGATCGGCCTGCCGATCGCGGCGCGGCTTGCCAAGGCCGGCTATGACGTCACCGCGTTCGATCCCAACGCCGCCCGGCTCGATGAGGCACGTGCGCTCGGCATGGCCGCCGCGTCGTCCGCGACGGAGGCGGTGCGCGACCATGCCGTGGTCATCTCGTCGCTGCCCGACGACGCCGCACTGCGCGCGGCGATGCTCGGCAGCAACGGACTGATCGCGGTCATGGCGCCGGGCGCGATCCTGATCGAGACCAGCACCGTCGGCGTCGACGCGTCGAGCGCAGTCGCTGTCGCCGCCAACGCCCGCGACGTCGCCTATCTGCGCACGCCGATCTCAGGCAATGCCAGCATCGCCCACACCGGCGAGCTGACGTGCTTCGTGTCCGGTCCAAGAGAGGCGTTCACCCTGATCACGCCGGTGCTGGCCGGCTTCACGCGCGCGCAGACCTATCTGGGCGCGGCGGAAGAGGCGCGCTACGCCAAGCTCGCCGTCAACCTGATGATCGCGACGACGGCGGCGATGATGGCCGAAAGCCTCGCCCTCGCACGCAAGGGCGGCATCGCCTGGCCCGACATTCTGCAGGTGCTGCATGACAGCGCAGTCGCCTCGCCGATGGTGAAGTACAAGACCGCGCCGCTGCTGGCGCGCGACTTTGCCGCGACGTTCTCCTGCGCGCAGATGGCCAAGGATCTCGATCTGATTCTCGGCGCCGGCCATGCCGTCGGCGTGCCGCTGCAGCTCGCGGCGCAGGTCCGTGAGACCTATGGCGCGCTGATCGCGTCAGGCGATGCCGACACCGACTTCCTCGCCACCGTCCGGCATGTCGAGCGGCTGTCCGGGCTCGGCGAGCCTCTCTGAAAGGAGCCGCCTCTTGCGCAACTTCAACGAGACCACGATCACAGATGCCGTGCTCGAACGCCTGGCGGGCGCGCGTGATGCGCGGATCAAACAGGTCAGCGAGGCGCTGGTGCGGCATCTCCATGCCTTCGTGCGCGAGGTCCGTCCGACCCAGCAGGAATGGGAATACGGCATCGACTTCCTGACCCGCACCGGCCAGATGTGCGACGACAAGCGCCAGGAGTTCATCCTGCTGTCGGATACGCTCGGCGTTTCGATGCTGGTCGACGCCATCAATCATCCGGTGCCGGAAGGCGCCACCGAGACCACGGTGCTCGGCCCCTTCTTCGTCCAGGCGGCGCCAGAACGCGCCAACGGCGACGATATCGCGGGCCCGATGAAAGGCGATCCGCTGCTGGTGACCGGCTCGGTGTCGAGCGCGGACGGCGCGCCGCTGGCAGGCGCCGTGGTCGACGTCTGGCACTCCGACGACGACGGCTATTACGACGTGCAGCGGCTCGAGCAGATCGGCGATCTCGCCATGCGCGCGCGCTTCCACACCGACGCCGACGGCCGCTTCCATTTCTGGTCGATCAAGCCCGCCGCCTATCCGATCCCCAACGACGGGCCGGTCGGCGACATGCTCACGGCGCAGGGCCGGCATCCGTGGCGGCCGGCGCATGTGCATTTCATGATCTCGGCGCCCGGCTTCGAGCGGCTGGTGACGCATGTGTTCGTGGCCGGCGACCAGTATCTCGATTCCGACGTCGTGTTCGGCGTCAAGGACAGCCTGATCCGCGACTTCACGCGCTGCCCGCCGGGCCGTGCGCCAGATGGCCGCATGGTGGCGCAGGGATATTTCCATCTCAACTATGATTTCGGCCTGAAACGGCTTGCGGAGCGCGCCAATCAGGTTTGAGCTGAGCGGACGACAAGGACCGTCAAGAGTCCTGTCATCGTCGAGGAAGCGGACGGGAGGAATGATGGAGTTGCGGGTCGGCACCGGCGCATTGGCCGAGCGGCTTTCGAACCTGATCGGGCCACGCGCGAGTCTCGCGCGGGGCGTGCTGGATCAGCACGGCCGGAGCGAGTCGTACTATCCGGCGATGCCGCCCGACATCGTCGTGTTTCCCGAGACGACGCAGGAGGTCGCCGACATCGTCAGGCTGTGCGCCGAGGCTGCCACGCCGATCGTGCCGTTCGGCGCCGGCACGTCGCTCGAAGGCAACGCTGCGGCTGTCGCGGGCGGGGTCTGTTTCGACTTCGCCCGCATGAACAAGGTGCTGGCCGTGCATGACGCCGACATGGACGTCGTGGTGCAGCCCGGCATCACCCGCAAGCAGCTCAATGCGGCGCTGCGCACGACCGGCCTGTTCTTTCCGATCGATCCCGGCGCCGACGCCTCGATCGGCGGCATGAGTTCGACCCGTGCCTCCGGGACCATGGCGGTGCGCTACGGCACCATGAAGGACAACGTCCTCGCATTGGAGGTGGTTCTGGCCGACGGCCGGGTGATCCACACCGCGAAGCGTGCGCGCAAATCCGCCGCCGGCTACGACCTGACACGGCTGTTCGTCGGATCGGAGGGGACACTCGGCGTGATCACCGAGATCACGCTGAAGCTGCATCCCCTGCCCCAGGCGATCTCGGCCGCAACCTGCAGCTTCCCGACTTTGCACGACGCGGTCGACACAGCGATCGCGCTGATCCAGTCGGCCGTCCCCGCCGCCCGCATCGAGCTCGTCGATGACGTCATGATGCGCGGCATCAATGCCTATTCGAAGCTCGGCTATCAGGAGACGCCGACCCTGTTCCTGGAATTCCACGGCTCCGAGGCCGCCGTCGCCGAGCAGGCGCAGACGGCGGAGGCGATCGCGATCGAGCATGGCGGCCGCGGCTTCGCCTGGGCCAAGGCGGCCGAGGACCGCAGCCGGCTCTGGCACGCCCGCGACAATACGCTGTACGCCGGCCTCGGCCTGCGGCCGGGCGCCCGCGCCGTCATCACCGATGTCTGCGTGCCGATCTCCCGGCTGGCCGAATGCCTTACCGAAACGCGCCGGGACGCCGACGCCAACGGCTTCCTCGCACCGATCGTCGGCCATGTCGGCGACGGCAATTTCCACATGCTGATCCTGATCGATCCAAGCGATGAAAGCGAGCTCGCCGGCGCCAAGGCGCTGCAGGCCCGTATGGTGGCGCGCGCGATCGCGATGGACGGCACCTGCACCGGCGAGCACGGCATTGGCCTCGGAAAGGTCGACTATCTCGAGGACGAGCTCGGCGAAGCCGTCGCGGTGATGCGCGCCATCAAGGCCGCGCTCGATCCGGATGGCCTGATGAATCCGGGCAAGATCTTCGCCGGCGGAGCGCAGGCATGAGCGCCGCAGCCGCCATCGCATCCCCATCGCCTGCGCCGCTGCTGGAGCTGCGCGGGATCAGCAAGACGTTTCCCGGCGTCAAGGCGCTGGACGACGTCTCGTTTGCGATCTACCCGGGCGAAGTCCACATGCTGCTCGGCGAGAACGGCGCCGGCAAATCCAGCCTGATGAAGATCCTGTGCGGCGCCTATAGCGCCGATGCGGGTGAGGTCTATTACAAGGGTAAGAAGGTTGCGATCGCCTCGACGGCCGATGCGCAAGACCTCGGCATCGCCGTGATCTTCCAGGAATTCTCGCTGGTGCCATTCCTCGACATCGCGCAGAACATCTATCTCGGCCGCGAGCCGAAGGGCCGCCTGCCCGGCACCATCGACCGCCGCAAGATCCTGGCCGACGCCAAGCGCGTGCTCGACAGCATCGGCTTCGACATCGATCCTTCTGTCATCGTCGACACGCTCGGCGTCGCGCAGCAGCAGATGGTCGAGATTGCGAAAGCGATCAGCCAGAATGCGCGGATCCTGGTGATGGACGAGCCGACGGCGGCGTTGTCCGACCGCGAGGCGGAGCTATTGTTCGCGCTGATCCGACGGCTCAAGGCGGACGGCGTGGCGATCGTCTACATCTCGCACCGCATGGCCGAGGTGTTCGCGCTTGGTGACCGCATCACCGTGCTGCGCGACGGCCGCCGCATCGGCGATGTCAGCCCCGCCGACGTCACGCCCGACCAGCTCGTGCGCATGATGGTCGGCCGCAATGTCGACATGACCTATCCGCGCCAGTTCGCGGAAGCACCCGGCGAGCTGCTGCTCGAGGTCAAGGGACTGAGCGCCACAACCGGGATCGCCGACATCAACATCGAGGTGCGGCGGGGCGAGATCGTCGGCCTGTGCGGCCTCGTCGGCTCCGGCCGCACCGAGGTGGCGCGCGCGATCTTCGGCGCCGATCCCGTCAGCGAAGGCGAGATCATCTTCGACGGCAGGCCGATCGCGGGCGAGCCCGACATCGCGGCCCGCCGCGGCATCGCGCTGATCCCCGAGAGCCGCAAGAGCGAGGGCCTGGCGCTGCTGCGCTCGGTCGGCGACAACCTCGTGGTCTCGGCGCTGAAGAAGCTGTTTCCCAGCGGGCTCTACGATCCCCGCGGCGCACAGCGCACGGCGGACGGGCTGATCCGGCAATTGCGCATCGCAACACCGAATGCGCGGCAGACGGTCGGCCTGCTCTCGGGCGGCAACCAGCAGAAGGTCGTGATCGGCAAGTGGCTGGCGGCAGGCGCCAGGCTGTTCATCTTCGACGAGCCGACGCGCGGCATCGACGTCGGCGCCAAGTCCGAGATCTTCGCGCTGATCGACCGGCTGGTCGCCGATGGCGCGGCCGCGCTGATGATCTCGTCCGAGCAGATCGAGATCTGCCACGTCTGCGACCGCGCCTATGTCATGCGCGAAGGCCGCATCGCCGGGCACCTGGCGCGCAGCGAGCTGACCGAGGAGAATATCGTGCGACTGGGGATGCATGATGAGTGACGCCACCATCGTCGCGCCGCTCCGAACGCTGCAGCGCATCCCGGGCGTGGCGATCGTGCTGGTGCTGTTGATCGCGCTGTTCGGCGCGATCGCGCCGGGCTTCCTGTCGGCCGCGAACCTGTCCAACGTGCTGGTGCAGTCGACGATCCTGACCATGCTCGCGCTGCCGATGACCCTGATCATCATGACCGAAGGGCTCGACCTCTCGATGGGCGCGGTGCTGACGCTGACATCGCTCTGCGTCGCCATCGTCTCGCTCGCGACCAAGTCCGTGCTGCTGGGCCTCGGCGCCGCGGTGCTGGTCGGCGCGGCGTTCGGCACCGTCAATGGCTGGCTGGTCGCGATCGTCGGGATTCCGCCGTTCGTGGCGACGCTCGCCACGCTCGGCATGGCGCAGGGCCTGTCGCTGATCGTGAGCGACGGCCAGAGCGTGGTCGGCATTCCCCACGGCGTGCGCGACATCTATTCGGCGACGCTGCTCGGCATCCCCGTGCCGATCGTGATGGGGCTTTTGACCTACGCTGCGTTTCACGGCCTGCTCTATCACACCAGGTTCGGCACCTACATCTTCGCGCTCGGCGGCAATCGCGAGGCGCTGCGCTATGCCGGCCTGTCGCCGACACGACTCCTGATCGCGGTCTACGCGATCGGCGGCACGATGGCGGGCATCGCCGGTCTGCTGATGACCGCGCGGATGAATTCGGGACATCCGACCGCAGGGCTCGGGATGGAGTTCGACGCCATCGCGGCGGTCGCGGTCGGCGGCACCTCGTTCGAGCGCGGCAATGGCTGGCTGCTCGGCACCGTGCTCGGCGTCGTCGCCGTCGGCGTGCTGCGCAACGGCCTCAATTTGGTGTCGCTGCCGTCCTCGGTGCAGGTCGCGAGCGTCGGCGCGCTGGTCATCATCGCGATGTTCCTCGACGGCCTGCGGAGCCGGTCATGACCGACATCGCCAAGGACACGCTGCCGCCGCCGCGCTCGCTCCTGTCGCAGAACGCCGCGCAGGTGTTCTATCGGATGCTCGCCGCGCTGCTGATCTGCGCGGCGCTGACCGTGCTGAGCGACTCCTTCCTCAGCCTCGGCAACATCCTCAACGTGCTCAGGCAGGCGAGCCTGACCTTCTTCATCGCCTCCGGCCTCACCCTGGTGGTGCTGACCGCCGGCCTCGATCTGTCGGTCGGCGCCAACGTTGCCTTGTCGGCGTGTCTCGCCGGCACCGTGATCCATCAGACCGGCTCGCCCGCACTCGGGATCCTGACCGGGCTGCTCGCCGGCGGCAGCGTCGGCTTCCTCAATGGCTTCATGGTCACGGCGCTGCGCATCCCCTCCTTCATCGCCACCTACGGCATGCTCTGGGTGCTGAACGGCGTCACCTACTGGTACATGGCGGGCGAGACGATCCACGGCTTTCCCGCGGGCTTCCGCCAGATCGGCAGCGGCTATCTGCTCGGGCTGCCGATCCCGGTCTATCTGCTGCTGGTGTTCCTCGCGATCGGAACGTTCTTCGCGCAACGCACGATCTGGGGCCAGGAGATCTACGCCATCGGCGCCAATCCGGTCGCGGCCCGGTTGTCCGGCATTCCGGTCGCGCGCCGGCTGCTGCTCGTCTACACCGTCTCCGGCACCATGGCCGGGCTCGCCTCCATCATCTTCCTGTCGCGGCTCAACTCCGCGGAAGCCGACATCGGCGAAAGCCTGACCTTGCCGGCCATTGCCGCGGTGCTGATCGGCGGCACCTCGCTGTTCGGCGGCGTCGGCACGGTGTTCGGCACCTTCATCGGCGCCCTGATCCTGACGCTGGTGCTGAACGGCATGAACCTGCTCGCGATCAGCGCCAACTGGCAGCCGCTCGTCACCGGAATCATCGTGATCGTCGCCGTCTGGCTCGACATGAAGACCCGGCGCCCGGCGCAATGAACCTGTCATACAACCAAGAAAACGAGGGAAGGAAACGACATGCAACAACGGATCACGCGCTGTCTCGCTCTGTTACTTCTGATCGCCGCAGGCGCGACGCAGGCCCGGGCCGACGGCGAGACCATCGCCGTCTTCACCAAGAACCAGACCAATCCGTTCTTCCAGACGGTGCGCGTCGGCGCCGACAACATGGCGAAGGTCCTCAACGCCAAGATCCTGCACTACATCCCGACCAAGCCGGACTCGATCCCCGAGCAGCTCAGCCAGATCGAGGACGTCGTGGTGAAGAAGCCGAGCGCGATCGTGTTCACGCCGGTCGACTACAAGGCGATGGTGCCCGGGGTCGAGAAGATCAACGACGCCAAGATCCCCGTCGTCAACATCACCGACCGCTCCGCCGGCGGCAAGTTCGTCGCCTTCGTCGGCGCCGACGACTACAGCCTGGGCCTTGAGACCGGACGTTTCCTGCTCAAGACGCTCGGCGGCAAGGGCAACATCGTCATCATCGAAGGCGTCAAGGGCTCGCTGACCAATGTCGACCGCGTCCGCGGCTTCAACGACGCGCTCAAGGAGAACCCCGGCGCCAAGCTGCTGGCGTCGCAGCCCGGCAACTATCAGCGCCTGCAGGCCCTGCAGGTGATGGAGAACCTGATGCAGTCCAATGCGCAGATCGACGGCGTGCTCGCCGCCAACGACGCCATGGCGGTCGGCGCGATCGAGGCGCTGGACGGCGCCGGCCGCAAGGCGCAGGTGATCGGCATCAACGGCACCAAGGAGGCGATCGACGCCATCAAGTCCGGCAAGCTGCTCGCCAGCGGCGACTACAACGGCTTCGCCCAAGGCTGCCTCGGCACCATGATGGCCGTCCGCGCATTGCGCGGCCAGCCCGTCATCAACGAGATCGTGCTGAAGCCGACCGTCATCACCAAGGACAATTATCAGCCGTTCGACGTGTCGCTGGAGCAGCGCACCTGCCCGAGCTTCGAGGATGCAGGCAAGCTCAGCGCGAAATAGGATCAGCCATCAGTCCGGAAGCAGGACGGCACGCAGCCGTCCTGCTTCAACTTGCGGAGAGAATTCATGCTGTTTGCGATTCACGCGCTCGACAAGCGGGACGCGCTGCCGGTCCGGCTTGCCAACTACGACGCGCACAAGGCCTATCTCGGCGACAGCGCGCGCCTTCCCGTCACCATCGTGATGTCCGGCCCGCTCGTCTCCGACGATGGTTCGACGATGATCGGAAGCCTGTTCCTGGTCGAGGCTCCCGGCCGCGCCGAGGTCGAAGCGTTCAACCGCGCCGACCCGTTTGCCGCGGCCGGGATTTGGGAGAAGGTGACGATCACGGGATTTCTGCGGCGGCAGGGCTAGCCCGGACGGCCAACCCACTCTCTCTGTCATCCCGGACAAGCGCGCGGCACGCGCTCGCAGATCCGAGATCCATAACCACAGGGCGGAGTTCGAGGCACGATGGCCGCTCCAGCTCACCCGGCCACCCCCTCACGGCGTATGGATCCCGGGTCGGCGGCCACCAACGCTATGGCGTTGGCGGCCTTGCCCGGGATGACACGGTTGGTGTGGTCGGCGGCGCGGGCAATGTGACCGCGAGTTCGCAAACGCTCGGCTGGTCACGCGGTCGGCTACTCACCGCCCAGTTCGACGCCGGCCAGCGCCTCGCTCAGCTTCGCCAGCGCCGTGTGATCCTGCCCGGGTCCGAGCATCCCCTGCGCGCTGGCGCTGAGCTCGCGGCAGAGGTTGGAGAACGGCGCGGCGACGCCGGCGGCACGCGCGACCTCGAGCGCGATCGACAGGTCCTTCACCATCAGGTCGAGCCCGAAGCCGCTGTTGAATTGGCGCGACAGCACGAACTGCTTGAACTTCTTCTGCGTCGAGTTGTTCATGCCGGTCGAGGCGTTGAGCACGTCGGTCATCAGGCCGGGGTCGATGCCGAACTGCTGGCCGATCAGCAGCGCCTCGACGCCGATCAGGAAGCCACCGGCCGAGACGAGGTTGTTGAGCGCCTTCATCGCCTGGCCCGAGCCGAGGCCGCCGATGCGGTGGATCGTCGTGCCCATGGCGCGCAACAGCGGCTCGACGCGATCGAGCGCGCCCGGCTCGCCGCCGGTCATGATCGCGAGCTCGCCGGTCACGGCGCGCGGCACGCCGCCACTGACCGGCGCATCGAGCATGGTGACGCCGAGCGGGGCGAGATCGGCGGCGATCGCCTGCGTCGCCGCCGGCGCGCCGGAGCTCATGTCGATGACGATGTGATCGCGCGTCAGGCCGGCGCGCAGCGCGCCGACGGCGTCCGCGACATGTTTGCTGGTCGGCAGCATCGTGATGATGACATCCGCCTGCCCCGCCGCGGCCGCGAGGTCGCCGGCCTCGACACCGCCAACCTTGGCGACAAATTCAGCAGCCCGCCCGGGCACGGCGTCATTGACGGCGACCGCAAAGCCGGCGCCGAGCAGGCGCGCGGCCATCGGCCAGCCCATGTTGCCGATGCCGACGAACAGGACCTTTTGCGGCGCGCTCATGCGCCGTCCTTCTTGGCGATGGCACCTTCCGCGACCAGCACCTCATGCGCGGCCTTGAACGCCTCGAGGCCCGCGGGGATGCCGCAATAGACGGTCGCGTGCAGCAGGATCTCCTTGATCTCGTCGACGGTGACGCCGTTGGTGAGCGCGCCCTTGACGTGCAGCTTCAGCTCGCTCGGCTTGCTGAGCGCGGTCAGCATCGCGAGATTGATGATGCTGCGGGTGCGGCGATCCAGTCCTGGCCGGGTCCAGGCATAGCCCCAGCACATTTCGGTGGTGATGTGCTGGAAGGCCATCATGAAGTCGTCGGCCTTGGCGAGGCTGCCATCGACATAGGCCGCGCCGAGCACCTCGCGGCGCACCTTCAGGCCCTTCTCGAACAGTTCTTTTTCGTCGCTCATCCACTCGTCTCCTTCTGCAAACCCTGATGTCATCTCGTTGTTTGAGCATGATCTCCGCGCAAACGCCTTCGGCGTTTGTCGCGAGGGAAAACCGGCTTCCACTTTTCCGGATCATGCTCTGGCGCCTCGCCGCGCGGACTGACAACGACAACGCCGGGCGGCATTGTCAGTGACGTCCGCACGGCGGAATTGATCGGAGATGCGAATCCGCTAGCCGTGCTTGACGATCAGGGTCTTCATCGCGGCAAGCTCGTACAGCGCCTCGAAACCCTTCTCGCGGCCGTGTCCCGATTTCTTCATGCCGCCGAACGGCAGCTCGATGCCGCCGCCGGCGCCGTAGCCATTGACGAACATCTGGCCGACTTTGACCTTGCGCGCGACGCGCATCGCGCGCGAGCCGTCGCCCGACCAGACGCCGGCGACCAGGCCGAAATCGGTGGCGTTGGCGAGCCTGACGGCGTCGGCCTCGTCGTCGAACGGCATCGCCGCCAGCACCGGACCGAACACCTCCTCGCGCGCCAGCTCGGAGTCGCGCGCGACGTGCTGATACAGCGCCGGCGCCACATAGAAGCCCTCGCTCGGCACGCCCTCGGCGATTCTGCCGGTCGCCACGCGCCTGGCGCCGCCGCTTTCGGCGCGCGCCAGCATGTTTTCGATCCGCGTCTTCTGGACCGCGCTGATGACCGGACCAAGATCGAGATCCATCTCCGGCGTGCCGGCCGTGATCTTCTCGAAGCGGAGCGTGAGGTCGGCCAGGAAGCGGTCCCAGATCGAGCGCTCCACCAGCACGCGCGAGCCGGCCGAGCAGGTCTGGCCGGCGTTCTGCACGATCGCCGCGGCCACCGAGGTCAGCGCGGCATCAAGATCGGCGTCGGCGAATACGATCTGCGGCGACTTGCCGCCGAGTTCGAGCGTGCAACCGATGTGGTTCCTCGCGGCCGCCGTCTGCACGAGCGTGCCGACCTCCGGGCTGCCGGTGAAGGAGATGAAATCGATGCCGTCATGCGCCGACAGCGCCGCACCCGCCTCCTCGCCAAGACCCGGCACGACATTGATCGCACCGGCCGGGAAGCCGGCTTCCGCCGCGAGCTCGGCAAGACGCAGCGGCACCAGGCAGGCCTCCTCGGCCGGCTTGATCACGGTCGCGTTGCCCATCGCCAGCGCCGGCGCGACGGTGCGGCCGAACATCTGCCCCGGATAGTTCCACGGAATGATGTGGCCGGTGACGCCGAGCGGCTCGTACACCGTGGTGACGAAGAAGCCGTCGAGGAACGGGATGGTGTCGCCATGCACCTTGTCCGCGGCGCCGCCGTAATATTCGAAATAGCGCGCGACCGCGACGACGTCCGCCTTGGCCTGCTTCATCGGCTTGCCGGTATCGGCCGCTTCGAGCTTCGCAAGCTCCTCGGCATTGTCCTCGACGAGGCGGCCGAGCTTCGACAGCAGGCGCCCGCGGTCCACCGCGGCGAGCCGGCCCCACGGGCCTTCCAGCGCGCGGCGCGCCGCCGCCACGGCAAGATCGATGTCGGCCGCGTCACCGGCGGCAATCGAGGCGATCACCTGTCCGGTCGCCGGCGCCAGCATCGCAATGGTGCGGCCCGACTGCGCGGGCTGCCACTTGTTCTCGATGAAGACGCCCTTGGCGGCAGGCAGTTTGACATTGGCGTTCATGGCAGCTCTCCGACTTCCTTTGCAGCTCGTCCGCGGGTCATATCAGACCTCGGCACGGCGCATCCCCTCGCGGCCGCGCGACAGCCGGTCGGCAATGGAGGCGTGTCACCAGGGCCGGACTGACCGGCCCCTCTCTCCGTTTGCGCTGCAGCGGTCATGATGCCCGATGGATGCGTCCGACGTTTCTGTCAGACAATCCGGGAGCCGTCCAGAACGGGACGTGGGGCGCACGAGAACGTGCGGCGCGCGGCCCTGCGGGGCTCGCGCGCGATCGGCCGCGACATGATCGTCGCAAGGCTCGTCATCTGGCTGACCGCCCGGTCCGCCATGCGGTCGGGAACGCTCGTGGCCGGCGCGCGATTACGCGCCGGTTCTCGCCTTGCTCGCCGCGATCTGGTGCAGCGCCCATCTCGCATTCTTGCGCACGTCGGGATCGAGATCGTCGGCGACCAGCGCGAGGTACGGCTCGCCGTCGGGCGCAGCGATCTCGCCGAGCGCAGCCGCCGCCTCCTTGCGCAGATTGGCCTGCTCGTGGGTGATGCATTGGCCGATCGGCCGCACCGCATGCGGCACCTTCATGCGTCCGAGGCTGCGGATCGCCTTCAGGCGCACCTGCCAGAACTCATCCGCCAGGCAGGCGATCAACGGATCGGCGGCGACTGCACCATTGACGTTGAGCCCGAGCGTCTCGGCCGCCATCTCCCGCACCATCCAGTCGGAATCCTTGAGCGCGCGTGTGATGGTCTCCGCGGCGATCTTCATGTGCGAGAAGGCGAGCGCGCTGACCGCCGCGCGCCGGACATGCGCATCGGGATCACTGATCAGCGCCGTCAGCGCCGGAATCGACTCCTCGAGCTTGAGGAAGCCGATGACGCCGATCGCCTGCACACGGACCGCGGCATCCGGATCCTGCAGCGCCTCCAGCGCCGGCTTGAGCGTGTCCTTGCGCCGCAGCTCCTTCAGCGCGCGCAACGCGCCCATCCGGACGAAGGCGTGGGCATGCTTCACCAGCGGCAGGATGGCGTCGGCCGAAGCGGGATCCTTGAACTCGGCGAGACTGTCGGCGGCTGCCGATGCAACGATCCGCTCGGGATCAACGAGCAATTGGACCAGCGCCTCCGCCGCCTCCGGCCCGTCGAACTCGCCGAGCGCCATGGCGACCTGCTGGCGCACGCCGGCGTCGGGATCGGCGACCATCTTCGCCAGATGCGCGACCGCGGCGGGATCGCCGGAATGTCCCAACGCGATGATCGCGACCCGCCGCTCCGCCGGATCGGCGGCGCCGAGCCGCTCGTCGGCGTCGTCGAGATCGTCGTAGGATTCGAACGGGCTCGACATGATCACCTCAACAGATAGGGAATGTTGACGGTGACGGCACCGGTCGGGCAATCCGCCTCGCAGGGCATGCAGTACCAGCATTCATCATAGGCCATGAAGGCCTTGCCGGTCATGTCGCTGATCCGGAGCACATCGAGCGGGCAGACGTCGACGCAGACCGTGCAGCCCTTGTCGGCGATGCATTTGGCGTCGTCAACGACGACCGGGACCGACGTCTGATAGGTCGCAAGAGGCATGTCTCGTTCTCCTTCTGATCGTCAGGCGCTGGCGCGGATGCGCTGCTTGTCGTAGAGGTCCTTCTCATCGTCCGCGATCGGCACGACATAGGGCTGCACCGCCCGCTTCTCGCTGGTCATGCGGCCGTCCAGCTTGCTCAGCAGCGTGTGACAGAACCAGTTCTCGTTGTCCTTCTCCGGAAAATCGGTGCGCCAGTGATAGAGCCCCCAACGGCTCTCCTCGCGGAACAGCGAGGCATGGGCGGCCATGTCCGCGCAATCCATGATCGACTGTACCTCCAGTGCGCGCAGCAGTTCATGCGCGTTGCGTGCGATCATGCGCTCCTGCATGTCCTCGCGGACCTCGGCGAGCCGGCGCATCCCGAGCTCGTACTTCCGCGTCACCTTCGGCGGCTGCAGATAGTCGTTGACCAGGCGCCGCGTCTTGTACTCGATCTGGTTCGGCGGAATGCCATCCTCGCGCTTGGTCGGCGCAAGCACGCGCTCGCGCTCCAGCGCGATCTCGGCGGCATCGATGTCGCCGAAATCATGATTGTCGGCGAACTCCATCGCGTCGAGCCCGGCGAACGAACCGTTGGTGAATGCGCCCAACATATAGTTGTGCGGAACGCTGGCCATGTCGCCGGCCGCATAGAGCCCGGGGACGGTCGTGCGGGCATTGTCGTCGACGAACACGCCCGACGCGCTGTGGCCGGAGCAGAAGCCGATCTCCGAGATGTGCATCTCGATCGATTCCTTGCGGTAGTCGACGCCGCGGCCCTCCTGAAACAGCCCCCGCGTGGGCCGCTCGACCTTGTGCAGGGTGTGCTCGATCTCCTCGATGGTCTTGTCGTGCAGGTGCTTGAGCTGCAGGAACACCGGCCCCTTGCCGGACAGCAGCTCGTTGTAGAATTCCAGCATCATCTGGCCCGACCAATAGTCGCATTCGATGAAGCGGCGATCCTCGTTGTTGGCGGTATAGGCGCCGAAGGGACCGGCGACATAGGCGCAGGCCGGACCGTTGTAGTCCTTGATCAGCGGATTGATCTGGAAGCATTCGAGATTGGCGAGCGCCGCGCCCGCGTGATAGGCCATCGCATAGCCATCGCCGGAATTGGCCGCATTCTCATAGGTGCCGAACATGTAGCCCGAGGTCGGCAGGCCGAGCCGTCCCGCCGCGCCCATGCACAGGATGACGGCCTTGGCCTTGATCACCAGCATTTCGGCGGTGCGGGTGTTGACGCTGACGGCGCCGGCGATGCGGCCATCGCTCGACTTCAAGAGCCGCGTCGCCATGTAGCGGTTGGAGATCAGGATGCGTGCGCGGCGCAGTTGCCGGTACAGCGCCTTCTTGACGGTCTCGCCGTTCGGCATCGGCAGCACGTAGGTGCCGATGTGGTGCACCTTCTTGACGGCATAGTCGCCGTTCTCGTTCTTGAGGAAGCGGATGCCGAAGCTGTCGAGCTCCTCGATGATCCCGTAGCAGCTCTGGGCGTATTTGTAGACCGCCTTCTGATCGACGATGCCGTCATTGGCGATCGTGATCTCCTTGGTGTATTGCTCCGGCGTTGCATAGCCGGGGATGACGGCGTTGTTCAGGCCGTCCATGCCCATCGAGATCGCGCCGGAGCGCTTGACGTTCGCCTTCTCCAGCAGAACGACGTTCGCCTTGGGATTCTTCAACTTGGCCTTCAGGGCAGCCATCGGACCGGCGGTGCCGCCGCCGATCACCAGCACGTCGCAGGACACCTCCGAGAGGCCGTCGACGATCTCATCCATTGCCATTCTAAGCTCCTGCTTGGCCGGGGTCACACCGGTCCGGATCAGACTTGTTCAGCGGGGCACCCGGCGATAGCAATTAGTTGTCGCCTGAGCGCATTTCTTCGCGCCGGCCAGTCAGCGCTCGACGAACGCCTTCTCGACCACGAAATGGCCGGGCGTGCTGTGGTTGCCTTCGACGAAGCCGCGGCCCTCCAGCATGGCCTGGAGCTCGGCCAACATCGCCGGGCTGCCGCAGAGCATGACGCGGTCGGTCTCGACATCGAGGTCGGGCTCGCCGATGTCGGCGAACATCTGCCCCGATGCGATCAGGTCGGTGATGCGGCCGCGGTTGCGGAACGGCTCGCGGGTCACTGTGGGGTAATGAAGCAGCCGGTTCCGGACCAGCGGTCCAAAGAATTCGTGGCCGCGCAGGCCATCGACGAGCTGCTCGCCATAGGCGAGCTCCGAGACCTGGCGGCAGCCATGGGCCAGCACGATGGTCTCGTAGGTCTCGTAGATGTCGGGATCCTTGACCAGGCTGGCGAACGGCGCCAGCCCGGTGCCGGTCGACAGCAGCAGCAGACGCCTGCCCTGAATCAGGTTGCCCGCGATCAGCGTTCCCGTCGCCTTGCGCCCCACCAGGATGCGATCGCCCTCTTTGATCTTCTGCAGCCGGGAGGTCAGCGGCCCGTCCGCCACCTTGATGCTGAAGAATTCCAGCTCCTCCTCGTGATTGGCGCTCGCCATGCTGTAGGCGCGCATCAGCGGCCGGCCGTCGACCTCGAGCCCGATCATCGCGAACTGCCCGTTCTGGAAGCGGAAGCCGGGATCCCGCGTGGCGGTGAAGCTGAACAGCGAATCGGTCCAGTGCCGGACCGACAACACCGTCTCGGTCTGAAAAGCGCTCATCGTCGTCTCCTGAGGCGCGGGGCGCGCCGTGTGGCGGTTGCTGACGACGATGTCGCGGAAACGGCGCGGTTCGGCAATTTCGAACGCGCCGCGGCGGTGGATTAGTTGCAAAGATTGTTCCGCGGGAAGGCGAGCGCGCGGCAACGAAGCACCTCGCGCTCCACATTCCGTCGAACGAGGCAATTAGTTGCTGGGGGCCCCGGTCCGTCTCCCCTAGCGTGACGACGCCGGCTTCGGCACAACCAGGAGGCGCCATGATTCCAGCCGATACCCTCAACAGCGAAGTCAGTCCCGACCTGGCGTCGTTACGGCTGCGGAATGCCGGCGGCGCTCCCGCGGAGCTGTCCGCCGAACGGCTGCGGCTGTCCTGCATGTGCGCGCATTGCAGGCGGGCCCGCCTCGACGGCCGCTTCCCGGCGCAGTTTCCCGGGATCGGCATCGTCGGGGTCGGAGATCTCGGTTACGGCTTGAACATCGCGTTTTCCGACGGCCACAATCGCGGCATCTATCCGAAATCATACCTTTGGGAACTCGTTGCCGCCTGAGGTGCGTCGCGCGGTGACGGATGGCACGAACATTGCTCCGCTTCTGATCAGTATGATCAATGCGGAGGCAAGACATGTTGCTGCAGGCAGCCAAATCAGCTGCGGACGCCGTGCCCTCTCCCATGACGTCAGCGCGCGCGGTGACCAGTTCGTCGCTCCTGCTCACCGAAAGCCAGCAATCCATCGGCGGCCCGCCGTCGCTGATCGAAAGGCTCAGCCTGCGCGAGCGTGAGCAGGTGCTCAAGCAGGGCCGCCGCAAGGTGCTGAACCGCGGCCAGACGCTGTTCAGCCAGGGCGCCAGGCACGACGGCATCTTCCTGGTCGAGAGCGGCCGCATCCGCGTGTTCTATACGTCGCCGCAGGGGCGCGAGATCACGCTGGCCTATTGGCATGTCGGCAATTTCGTCGGCGGTCCCGAGGTGTTCGACACCGGCGTGCATCAATGGTCCGGCATCGCCGCCAGCAATGCCAGCGTGATCCAGCTTCCCGGCAAGGAGCTGCGAACGCTGGTGGCGGAGATCCCCAATCTCGCGATCGGACTGATCGAAGGGTTGAGCTTCAAGGGAAAATGCTACTCCGCCCTGGCCCAAATGCTGGGGACGCGTTCGATCACCGAGCGGCTCGCTCATCTGCTGCTGCATCTCGTCGACCTCTATGGCGTGGATGATCCCGACGGCAAGGTCATTGCCGCGGCCTTCACCCATGCCGACATCGCCCACATGGTCGGGGCGACGCGGCAGTGGGTGACGATCAGCCTCAAGCGGATGCAGGAAAAGAATATCGTCCGCACCAGGCGTTCGCAGATCGTGGTCTGCCGGCCCGACGTCCTGGACGAGATGCGCGGCCAGGCCGCGGATTAGCCGGCCTGCTCATGCAAGCGGCTGTCATGAGCGAAATTGCCCAAGGAGTACGCAACCGGATTTTGACGGCAACTAATCCACCCGCTGCCGAACTCCGGATTTGCGCTCGTGGACGCGGCCTTCATCATGGCGCCATCAGCCATCCAACCGAACGGGGATGAGAATGGTCCGCTGCCGTCACGCGCTCTTGCTATCCGTCACCTGTCTGTCCCTGATCGCGGCGCAGCCCGTCGCAGCAGAGACAGTCACGATCGGCATAGGCACCCAGGACACCACGACCAACACGGTGACGGCCGGCACCATCGTGCGGCAGCTTCACCTGCTGGAGAAGTATCTGCCCAAGGACGGCAAATACGCCAACATCAAGTTCGAGATCGAGTGGCAGAACTTCACCTCCGGTCCGCCCGTCACCAACGGGATGATGGCGAACAAGCTGCAGTTCGGCATGATGGGCGACTACCCGCTGATCGTGAACGGCTTCACCTTCGAGAACAATCCCGAGAGCAAGAGCCGGCTGATCGCCGTCGCCGCCTACAGCCTCGCCGGCTCCGGCAACGGCATCGTCGTTCACAAGGACTCGCCCTACTACGAACTCTCCGACCTCAAGGGCAAGCTGGTCAGCGTGCCGTTCGGCTCGGCCGCACACGGCATGGTGCTGAAGGCGCTTCAGGACGGCGGCTATCCGGCGGATTTCTTCCAGCTGGTGAGCCAGACGCCGGAGGTCGGCTCGACCAACCTGCAGGAAAAGAAGATCGACGCGCACGCCGATTTCGTGCCGTTCGCGGAACTGCTGCCGTTCCGCGGCTTTGCGCGCAAGATCTTCGACGGCGTCCAGACCAACCTGCCGACATTCCATGGCGTCGTCGTCCGCACCGACTTCGCGGAAAAATATCCCGAGGTCGTCATCGCCTATGTCAAGGCGGTGATCGCCGCCAACCAGTGGCTGCGCCAGGATCCGAAGGCGGCGGCCGAAAAGATCCAGGAATGGACCGGGATCAACAAGGAGGTCGTCTACATCTTCCTCGGCCCCGGCGGCAACATGACCACGGATCCGACGATCAAGCCGGCGCTGGTGGATGCCGCCGCAACCGACGTCAAGGTGTTGCAGAGCCTCGGCCGCATGAAAGAGTTCGATCCGAAGACATGGGTCGACGACAGCTACATCCGCAAGGCCTATGCCGAGCTGAAGCTGGACTACGACAAGGATCTCGCAAGCACCGCGAACTACGAAATCTCCGGCGAGGACAAGTTCTGCAACAGGCCGATCACCGAGCCGCGCAAGGCCGGCGAGGTCTGGGTCGACGGCGAGGGCATCATAGCCTTCAGCAGCGCGACCTGCACGCTCGGCGCCTATGCCGACTACAAGGCCAAGGGCAAGAAGATCAACGTCGCCTACGTCTTCGACACCGCGCGCGGCATCAAGCTGTTCGCCGACCAGGCGTTCTTCGCCGCGGCCAATGGCGAGATCGCGCCGTTCCTGCTGAAGAAGGATGCCGAGGCCTATGCCGCCAAGATCGGCGGCAAGGTGATGGGACTTGATGACGCCGTGAAGCTGGCGGTCGCGGGAGGCAAGACTTGAGCAGCCCCGCTTTGATGACATCCCCCGACCAGGCCGCGGCGACCGCCGCGCCTGGCACCGCGATCCCGCCGAGCCGTCCGGACGTCTCCGCCCGCGCGGCACGCTGGTTCCGGCTGAACCAGGACAGGCTGCAGTCGGTGCTGATCGGCACCGCGTCGCTGATCCTGTTCCTGATCGGCTGGCACCTGCTGACGACCTACCGCGTCGTCTTCTTCGTGAAGTTCACCAACGTGCCGGCGCCGCTGGCCGTCTATGCGAGCTTCACCAAGGCGATCCACGATCCGAAATTCCTGATGCACATCCTGCTCAGTTGCCGCCGGATCTTCATCGGGTTCTCGCTGGCCGCACTGGTCGGCGTGCCGCTCGGCCTGATCATGGGCCGCTTCAGGCTGGTGCACGAGATCGTGTTTCCGGTCGCCGAGGTGCTGCGTCCGATCCCGGCGATCGCCTGGGTCCCGATGGCGATCATGCTGTGGCCGACCAACGAGCAGAGCATCGTCTTCATCACCTTTCTCGGCTCGTTCTTTCCGATCCTGGTCAACACGCTGCACGGCATGACGCTGGTCGACCCCGTGCTGGTGCGGGCCGCCAAGTGCCTCGGCGCGCGGGAGACCGCGATCTTCCGCGAGGTCTATTTCCCGGCGTCGCTGCCGCACATCTTTACCGGCCTCACCGTCGGCATGGGCGTCGCATGGGTGTCGCTGATCGCGGCCGAGATGATCTCGGGGCAGTTCGGCATCGGCTACTTCACCTGGGAAGCCTATTCGCTGGTCCAGTATGCCGACATCGCGCTCGGGATGATCGCGATCGGCGTGCTCGGGCTCGGCTCGAGCCTCGTGATCCGCGCAGCCGGACAGTTGGTGATGCCCTGGAGGTCGCGATGAGCCAAGCCGCAGCGGATACGAGACAGGGCCATATCGAGGTCTGCAACTTCGCCCTGAGCTACGAGACCATCGACGGCGCCGTCGAGGCCGTCACCGACACGCAGATCCACGTCGAGCCTGGTGAGTTCGTCTCGATCGTCGGACCGTCGGGTTGCGGCAAGTCGACACTGCTCAACGCCGTCGCGGGTTTCCTCAAACCCACCAGCGGCGTCGTCACGGTCGACGGCCATGCCGTGACGGGTCCGAGCGCCGAGCGCGGCATGGTGTTCCAGCAATATTCGCTGTTTCCCTGGAAGACGGTGCGCGAGAACGTCGAGTTCGGGCTGAAGATGCGCGGCATGCCGAAGTTCGAGCGCGCACGCGCGGCGCGCACTCTGCTCGGGCTCGCCGGCCTCGAGGCGTTCGAGAACCATTATCCCGAGCGCCTCTCCGGCGGCATGAAGCAGCGCGTCGGCATCGTGCGCGCGCTCGCCACCGGTCCCAAGGTGCTGCTGCTCGACGAGCCGTTCGGCGCGCTCGACGCGCAGACCCGCATCATCATGCAGCAGATCCTCACCAACATGTGGCAGCGGCTGAAGATCTCGGTGCTGTTCGTCACCCACGACATCGACGAGGCGATCTTCCTGTCCGACCGCGTCTACTGCATGACCGCGCGCCCGGGCTCGATCAAGGCCGAAATCCAGATCCCGCTCGAGCGCCCGCGCCAGCAAGCGATGATGATGTCGTCGGAATTCCTGGCGCTGCGGCGCGGGCTGATGTCGCTGATCCGCGAGGAAAGCCTGAAGGCGATGGGCGGCGAGATCACCGATCTCGGCATGCAGGGACTCAGCATCGAGCTGCAGGGCCAGTCGATCGCCGAAATCCTCTGAGGCGCTCGACCCGCGACGTCCGCTCCAGCTACGCCCGAAAGCGCCCGATGGTCGCACCCGGGCGGCGCATCAGTGCTGGCGTCCCTGCCGGTCCTGACGCAGAATGCCGGAAAGCCAAACAAGGACATCGCAGGGGGAGTGCCCGGATCCGTCAGCATCGACATCGGGCGCGAGTTGCTCGCAGGCGCACACGAAGGGGTCCAGGCGAACGCGCACCGGCTGTGCATCGCACGGCACGGACGACGTTCGATATCCTGCCAGTGTCGCCGTCGGGCGCGGCTGCTCTCCAGGCGCAACTGAGAGGAAGCCAATGCAGGGCACCATCTTTCCAAGCCTCAAGGATCGGGCCGTCCTCGTGACCGGCGGCGGCTCCGGCATCGGGGAAGCGATCGTGCGCAATTTCCTCGGCCAAGGCGCGCGTGTCGGATTCATCGACATCGATCTGGAGGCGTCGCAGCAGCTGCTGGCGAGCCTGCCTGCGGAGGCCAAGGTGCACTTCGAGCATGCCGACCTTCGCGACATCGGTGCGCTGAGGGCCGCGGTCGACGGCGCCCGTGCGGCGCTGGGGCCGATCACCATTCTGGTGAACAACGCCGCGCGTGATGACCGCCACGCGATCGAGGACGTCACGCCGGACTATTGGGACGAGCGCATCGCCGTGAACCTCAAACATCAGTTCTTCGCGGCCCAAGCGGTCGCGCCGGACATGATCCAGGCCGGAGGCGGCGCGATCGTCAATCTCGGCTCGGTGAGCTGGGTGCTCGGCCAGGGCAACATGCCCTGCTACACCACGGCGAAGTCGGCGATCCAGGGACTGACCCGCGCCCTCGCCCGCGATCTCGGACCCAATAACGTGCGGGTCAATTCCATTCTTCCGGGCTGGATCATGACCGAGCGGCAGCAGAGACTCTGGCTGACGCCCGAGGGCGAGGCCGAGCTCATGCGCCGCCAATGCCTCAAGCGCAAGCTCGTGCCGGACGACATCGCCCGCGTGGTGCTGTTCTTCGCCGCCGACGACAGCGGCGCCTGCACCAACCAGAACTACATCGTCGACGGCGGCTGGGCCTGAGGCTCGACCATCATCACGAAGCCACGAGGTGCGGTCCGGTGCTGCCGCGTGCGACGATCTCGAAGCCGAGGTCGATCCGCCGCGTTCTCGGCCGCTTGCCGGTGGCGATCACCTGAAGCACCAGTTCGGACGCCACGCGCCCCATGTCGGCGCGCGGCGTCAGCACGGTCGACAGCGGCGGATTGGAGGCCGCCGCGAATTCCAGGTCGTTGAAGCCGATCAGCGAGATCCGGCGCGGGACCTCCAGCCCCGCCTGCTGGCAGGCGAATAGCGCACCAAGCGCGATGTTGTCATCGCAGCAGAAGATCGCATCGGGAACTTCGCTCGCGAGCATCTCCTCGGTCAGCTTCCGCCCCAGCGAGATCGTCGCCTGCGCCGGCAGCCAGGCCACCAGCGACGTGCCGTCCAGCCCCGCTTCGGCCAGCGCCGCACGATACCCCTCGAGCCGGGCGCGGGCCCGGTCGTCGCGCTGTCCCGAGAGATAGGCGATCCGCCGATGTCCCAGCTCGATCAGGAAGCGGGTCGCGGCGTAGCCGCCCTGGCGCTGCGAAAGTCCGACATTCAGATCGATCGGATCGTCGGTCAGCTCGAATGTCTGCACCACCGGAATCCGCGAACGTTCGAGAACGCGCCGCGCGGCCCGCGTCTGGTTCACTCCGACCAGGATCAGCGCCTCGATGTTCTGGCCCAGCAAGGTCCTGATCGCGCCCTCTTCCTCCTCCGCCGAGTAGCGGCTGCTGACGACGACGGGGCGAAAGCCGAGCGGCAGCAGGGTGTCGTAGATCGCCTGCAGGTAGTCCGCGAAGATGCCGTTGGAGAGCGACGACACGACGATGCCGATCGAATGCGTGCGGGTCGAGGCGAGCCGGCTCGCCGCGAAGTTCGGCACATAGGCCAGCCTGTCGACCGCGGCATCGATCCGCTTGCGCAACTCCGGCGACACCATATCGGGCCGCCGCAGCGCCCGCGACACAGTGACAGCGCTGACATGGGCGATGCGCGCGACGTCCTCCAGCGTGGTGCGACGCTTCTGAGACATGATCCTTGCAACATTGATTCACGCGGATTTGTCCGAACCATATTCATGACATGCGGCCGGCCGCTTGGCAAAAGCCGCGCGACGGTAATTGACAGCGCTGTCATTGATCAGTAACGCTTGGCGGGTCGAGACGACGAGCAATGCTCGCACAACCTCCGGAAACAAAGAGGCGTCTCGCACATGCGTCATTGATTTGGCGCCACAACAACAGGGGAGGTCACGAATGTCGTCCAAGTCGATGAGGGCGCGATGCCTTGCCACTTGTGCATCGCTGGTGTTGGTCACGGCGTTTGCCGGCAAGGCGCTGGCGGAGCCGGAGATGGTCAAGGGACCGGCGACCGAGCCTGAATGCATGGTGCCGTGGACCACGGACACCAAGTTCTTCAAGTTTCCGGCCAAGAAGGGCCCGTACCGCATCGCACTGGCGAACGGCTACATCGCCAATACCTGGCGCATCCAGATGATCCAGACCGCGAAGGCCTATGCGGCGCAGCCGGAGATCAAGGCCAAGCTGAAGGAATTCAAAGTCGTCTCGACCGGCGAGGACGTGCCGGCCCAGATATCGGCAATCAACAACTTCATCGATTCCGGCTATGACGCCATCGTCGTCAACGCGCAGAACCCGACCGCGTTCGGGCCGGTGATCAAGCGCGCCAAGCAGGCCGGCGTGATCCTCGTCGCCTTCGACAACATCCTCGCGACGGAAGATGCGATCAACGTCAATGTCGACCAGAAGGGTCTCGGCGAACTCTGGGCGAAGTGGCTGGTCAAGAACGTGCCGGGCGGCGGCAAGGTGCTCGAGGTGCGCGGCGTCGCCGGCACCTCGGTCGACACCGATCGGCACAACGGCTTCCACTCCGTTCTCGATGCCTCCGGCAAGAAGTGGCAGGTCACCGAGGTCGTCGGCAAATGGGACGACGGCGTCGCCCAGAAGGCCACGGCGGATGCGATCGCGACCAATGGCCCGTTCGATGCGATTTCCGGCCAGGGCGGCGACACCGGCATCGTGCAGGCCATGCTCGACGCCAAGCACAAGATGGTGCCGTTCGGCGGCGAGACCGAAAACGGCTTCCGCAAGTTCTGCGCCGCCAAGGCGTCCGAAGGCCTGAAATGCTCTTCCGCCGGTACCGGACCTGCGCAGGTCGCGGTCGCGATCAAGGTCGCGCTCGCCGCGTTGGAAGGCAAGGTGGTGCCGCAATCGGTCAAGCTGCCGCTCGCCGTCGTCGAAGATCCGAACTTCAAGAAGGATCAGGACTACTTCCCGGCCCAGTCCGACAACTTCTTCGTCGGCAACTCCTTCCCGACCTGCGGCATCAACTTCACGGCGCAGGAGATCATGGGTCAGTCGAAGGAAAATCAATAGGCCGGTGTGATCGCTGGTCCGCGAGTTCTCTCGCGGCCAGCCCGTCCCTATTGACCAAACGACTGAGGGAGCAAGCATGATCGCGGCCGAGCCGCTGTTTCGCGCCGAAGGACTGTCCAAGCGCTACGGCGGCGTGATCGCTCTCGACGGTGCGGACCTGGAGGTCCATCCCGGCCGCATCCACGCCATTCTCGGCGAGAACGGCGCCGGCAAGTCGACGCTGATCAAGCTGATGGTCGGCGTGGTCGCGCCGGACGAAGGCCGGATGACGCTTGAAGGACGCGCGGTCGCCTTCAGCGGTCCCTCCGCCGCGAACGATGCCGGCGTCGTCTGCATCTTCCAGGAGCTGTCGCTGATCCCCGACCTGTCGGTCGCCGACAACATCATGATCTCGCATCCGCCGACGCGGTTCGGCATGATCGACCGGCGCGCCCAGCGCCGACTTGCCGAGGAGGCGCTGCACCGCGCCGGCGCCAGCGACATTCATCCGCGCGCGCTGGTGAAGGACCTGCCGCTGTCGCGCCGCCAGATGGTCGAGATCGCGAAAGCGCTGTCGCGGCAGCCGAAGATCCTGATCCTCGACGAGGCAACCTCGGCGCTGACCGCATCCGACGTGACCAAGGTGTTCAAGGTGCTGAAGCGCCTGCGCAGCGAGGGGCTGGCGCTGCTCTACATCTCCCATCGCATGCACGAGATCGCGGAGCTCGCCGACGATTGCAGCGTGTTCCGCAACGGCCGCCGCATCTCGACCTTCCCGGCCGGCACCAAGACGGATGCCGAAGTGATCGAGCTGATGATCGGCCGCGAGTACAAGCATGCCTTCCCGGAAAAGCCGCCGCGCAAGACCGATGGGCGGCCGCCCGCGCTGCAATGCAGGAGCATCAGTTGGGGCGACCGGCTGAAGGACATCTCGTTCTCGCTGCAGGCCGGCGAGATCATCGGTCTCGGCGGGCTCGACGGCCAGGGCCAGCGCGAGCTGCTGCTGGCGCTGTTCGGCGTGCTGCGCGACTGTCGCGGCGACATTCTGATCGACGGCAACAAGGTGACGATCGACAGCCCCGTCACCGCCAAGTCGGAGCGCATCGGCCTCGCGCTCATTCCGGAGGACCGCAAGACCGAAGGACTGATGCTGCCGATGTCGGTGCGCGACAATCTCTCGGCCGCCGCCTTCGACCGGTTCGCGACATTCGGCATCATCGACCGGCAGCGGCAATCGATGCTGATCGAGGAGATGATCCGCCTGATCGAGATCAAGACCGCCTCCCCCGACCTCGCCGTCAGCGCGCTCTCCGGCGGCAACCAGCAGAAGGTCGTGATCGCGAAATGGCTGATGAACAAGCCGCGCATCATCCTGCTCAATGATCCGACGCGCGGCATCGATGTCGGCACCAAGCAGGAGATCTACCGGCTGCTGCGCCGGCTTGCCGACGAGGGCGCCGCGATCCTGCTCTATTCGACCGACTATGACGAGCTGATCGGCTGCTGCGACCGCGTGCTGGTGATGTACGATGGCGCGATCAGGCGCGAGCTCGCGGGCGCCGAGATCACCGAGCGCGCGCTGGTCAGCAGTGCGCTCAATGTCGACGAAGGCGAGCGAGCGGAAGCGAGTCTGGCATGACCGAGTGGCGGTACTGGCTCTCCGAACAGCGCGGCACCCTGCTCGCGATCGGGATCTTCGTCGCGATGTTCCTGCTCTATGCGACCAATCATCCGGCCGGCTTCAGCGCCAACATGGTGCAGACCGCGGCCAACAAGGCGACGCTGCTGGCCTTTGTCGCGATGGCGCAGGCGATCGTGGTGATCACCGCCGGCATCGATCTGTCCGTCGGCATGATCCTGACCCTGACCAACTGCCTCGCATCCTGGATCGTGGTCGGAACCGCCACCGAGACCGCGCTCGGCGTGGCCGGCGTGCTCGGCACCGGCATCGTCTGCGGCATGATCAACGGCGCGATCGTGATCTTCGGGCGCCTGCAGCCGATCGTGACGACGATCGCCACCGGGGCGATGTACTACGGCATCGCGCTGTTCCTGCGGCCCAATCCCGGCGGATCCGTCAACGAGACGCTGGCGGATGCCTTGACGGGAAGATTGTTCGGCGTGCTGCCCACGAGCCTCGTGGCACTGGCTGCGGCGGCGCTGCTGATCTGGGTTCCCTATAGCCGCTCGGTCGTCGGCCGCGCCGCGTTCGCGACCGGCTCCTCCGAGGTCGCAGCCTACATGTCCGGCGCGCCGATCCGCGCGGCCAAGTTTGTCGCCTACACCTTGGCTGGCCTATTGTCGGCGATCGGCGGCCTGTTCCTGACGTTCTTCTCCTACACGGGCGAAGCCGCCTATGCGAGTGGCAATGCCTACACGCTGTTCTCGATCGCGGCCGTGGTGCTCGGCGGCGTATCGCTGATGGGCGGACGCGGCAGCGCGATCGGGGCGATCTTCGGCGCGCTCGCCTTCCGCACCATCGGCGATCTGCTGTTCGTGTTCGATTTCGATCCGCTGTGGCAGCCGCTGTTCCAGGGTCTCGTGCTGATGCTCGCGGTCTCGATCGGCGCGTTCGGTCTGGTGCGGGTGCGCAATCGGCTGGAGTGGTTCGGATGAGCGACGCAACGGCACCACGACCGACCCATCGCGGGATCGCCATGCTGCGTCGGATCGATCCGGCGGTGGCGGCCTCGTTCGGCTGCATCCTGCTGCTGCTGCTGGTGGGCAGCCTCTATTCGCGCAGCTTCCTGTCGCCGGATTATCTGCTGCAGCAGTTGAAGGTCGCGAGCTTCCTGGGCGTGATCGCCACCGGCATGATGCTGGTGATCCTGCTCGGCCAGATCGATCTCTCGGTGCCCTGGGTTGTCACGACGGGCGCGATGATGGCCTGCGCGGCGGCCGCCCATGGCACGACCGGCGCCATTATCGCGATTCCCTGCGGCATTCTCTGCGGAGCCGCCATCGGTCTCCTGAACGGCATCGGCGTCGCCTATCTGCGCATTCCCTCGATGATCATCACCCTGGCGACCAACGCGGTCGCGCAAGGGCTGATGGTCGCCTACACCGGAGGCTTCGCGCCGCAGGATTCCGCCTCCAAGGCGATGCGCTATCTCGCCACCGGCAATATCGTGCCCGGCCTTCCCAACGCGGTGCTGGTGTGGGCGATCATCGGCGGCGCCGCGATCTGGCTGCTGTCGCGGACCACGTTTGGCCGCGCCATCTATGCCATCGGCAATCGCGAGCGCGCGGCCTATCTCTCAGGGATCGATACACGCCGCATCACCATGCTGGCGTTCGCGCTGTCCGGCGCCCTCTCCGCCTGCGGCGGCGTTCTGCTCGCGGGCTACGCCTCGAAGGCGGCGCAGTCGATGGGCGACGCTTATCTGCTGCCCTCGATCGCGGCCGTCGTGCTCGGCGGCACGCACATCCTCGGCGGCCGCGGCAGCTATCTCGGCACCGTCGCCGGCGTCGTGCTGATCACCCTGCTGCAATCCATTCTGTCGGTGATGCAGATCAGCGAGGCCGGTCGCCAACTGATCTACGGCGCGGTGATCATCCTGATGCTCCTGATCTACGGCCGCCAGAAGCTGTGATGCATGCGACGTCGCGACGGACTTTGCTGACGGCGACCACCTCTCGCGCAAGCCCGCGAGCGATCGGCCGCTGACCCCACAGCACCACCACAAGTAGCTCGCCCGCAACGACTGGCGAAGCCCTTCAAACCAAAGCTGCCTCGGATTCGCTCTCGGTCTCTTCTCACCGATTCACCCGCTTTCTATGGGCGCGAAGGCGGCCTCATCGCCGAATGTGCTTTCCTGTCCGGCACAACCGAAACAGGGTTCCAGGCTACGCTTGATTAAGCATCGTTGCACGGTATCTGCGTATTTTACCCGCCGAGGTTGATTTATTGGCCCGACCGGCCGTAACAAGACACCGACGGGAAACAAATCGAAATCCATTTGAAATGTGAGAGCGGACGACAATGTCGGACACCGCAGCCGGTGGTCTATTGCCTGATCTCAGCCGCCGCTGGCTCCCCTGGACAAAGAGCGTCTTGCAACGGGCGCATGACAGCGAGGATGCCGCGACGGCCTGGGCCGTGTTCCGGTTCAACTGGGCTGTCATGACAGCTCTTTGGGTGCTGTTCGGACTGTGCCTGATCTTCACGGATTTTCGCATCGAACCCGTCGGCTACATCATCGTGCTATCGACATCGGCCATCTATGGTGTCATCGGCTACGCCAACGCACGGTCGGCGCGGCGTGCCAAACCCTGGATGTTCTCATTCCTGACGGGAATGGCCCAGACCACACTGGCATCCACCGTGCTGGCATCACTGTCCTACATTGCGACGGCCGCCAACCTGCCGCTTCAGGACGCCAACCTGCTCGCCCTCGATCGCGCCCTTGGCTTCGACTTTCGCGACTACTTGTCGTTCGTCAATGACCGCCCCTGGGCCGTCCTGAGCCTCGCGTTCGGCTATCGATCCATTTCCTGGACGATCTGCATCATCGTCGTGGCCCTTCCCTTGCTGGGCCACTATCGCCGGTTCGCGGAGTTCAACCTCGCGATCAGCCTGACGCTGGCGCTGACCTGCATCATCACCTTGTTTGTCCCTGCACTCGGCGTGTATCACGCGTTGGAGCTGCCGCCGTCCGCCTACGCAAACCTCATCCCGCAGGCCTATTTCGACACGGCGCGCGAGGTGCCCCTGGTTCGCGATGGGACGCTGCGCCTGTTGGATACCAGCCATCTCGCGGGGATCGTGACCTTTCCGAGCTTTCACGCGGCAGCCGCGGTCCTCGACGGCTGGGCATTGTGGTCATTGCGCTGGTTGCGACCGTTCAATGTCCTGATCCACGGCGCGATGCTGCTCTCGACCCCAATCGGCGGCGGACATTTCCTCGTCGACATGATCGCCGGCATCGCGATCGCGACGACGTCGATCTGCATCGCGCGCCTCGTTGCCCTGAGGCTACGCGAACGCCACGCCGCGTTTCCGCGCCGCATGCTGCGACATCCATTGCCTCAGACCTGAAGGATTCGGACAAGGCGGGTGTCTGTGGCACATCCGCCGGAGCTGCATCGGCGAAAACGTGCCGACGGCTCCTGCGTCCTCATACTTCGAGCCACTCCTGCCGGACCGCGGTGTTGGCCTTGAGCTGATCCGGTGTCCCTTCGAATACGACGCGGCCGTGGCCCATCACATAGACGCGTTTCGAAATGCGCATCGCGATCGAGAGCTTCTGCTCGACGAGCAGGATCGCGACGCCCGCCGCTGCGATCCGGGCAATCAGATCGCCGACCTGCTGCACGATCAGCGGCGCCAGACCTTCGGTGGGCTCGTCGATCATGATCAGGTCGGGGTCGCCCATCAGCGTGCGGCAGGTGGTCAGCATCTGCTTCTCGCCGCCCGACAGCACACCCGCAGGCGTATCGGCGCGCGCGGCGAGATTGGGAAACATGTCGAGCATGTCCTGAAGGCGCCACTTCCCCGGCCGCCGCGTGTCCTTGATGCCGAGCACGAGGTTTTGCCGAACGGTGAGGCTCGGGAAGATGTCACGGTGTTCGGGCACATAGCCGAGCCCAAGGCGCGCGATCTTGTAGCTCGGCAAGCCGGCAATGTCCCGGCCCTTGAAGCGGATCGTCCCCTGCGGACTGACCTCGCCCATGATCGCCTTCACGGTGGTCGAGCGGCCGACACCGTTGCGGCCGAGCAGGCTGACGACTTCGCCGGCAGCGACGTCGAGGTCGACGCCCTGCAGAATATGGCTCTTGCCGTAGTAGGCGTGGAGGTTCCTGACCTCGAGCATCAGTGGGCCTCCTCGCCGAGATAGGCTTCCTTCACCTTCGGGTCGCGACGGATTTCCTCTGGCGTGCCCGACGCGATGATGTGGCCATAGACCAGCACCGAGATGCGATCGGCGAGACCGAATACCACGCTCATGTCGTGCTCGACGATCACCAGCGTCCGCCCCTCGGTGAGCCGCCGGATCAACGAGACCGCGCGCTCGGTCTCCGCGTGGCTCATCCCGGCGGTCGGCTCGTCGAGCATGACGACCGTCGCGCCGCTCGCGATGGTGACGCCGATCTCCAGCTCGCGCTGCTCGGCATAGGTCAACAACCCCGCGGGAATGTCACGCCGATGCGTGAGATGGATGTCATCGAGGATCTGGGCGGTTCGCTCGCGCACCTCCGGCAGGCTGTCGACGTTCTTCCAGAACGCGTAGCGATGTCCGGTCGCCCACAGCACGGCGCATCGGACGTTCTCCCACACGGTCATGCGAGCGAACACGTTGGTGACCTGGAACGAGCGCGACAGGCCGCGCCGATTGATCTCGAACGGCCGCAGGCCGGAGATGAGCGTGCCGTTCAGCCTCACCTCGCCGGAGGTCGGCCTGATGTGTCCGCTGATCAGGTTGAACGTCGTGGACTTGCCGGCGCCGTTCGGGCCGATGATGGCGTGGCGCTCGCCCTTGGTGACGCTGAGATTGAGGTCGCGGATGACGCCGACATTGCCGAAGCGCTTTTCGACGGCGCGAACTTCGATCGCTGCGGTCATGCCAGATACCCCCGATCACGCGCCACGGTGGCGGCCCTGTCCCAGGCTCCGGCGATCCGCTGCCACGTCGACCGCGCGACAAAGAAGCCGGCGACCACCAGAATCGCGGCGACGCCCCATGTCGCCGGCGATTGCGGATTGAAGGCCACGCCGAACAGGTTGATGGCGTCACCACCCGAATAGCGCGCGACCGTCTCGATGGTCAGGATGACGCCGTAGGCGAGCGCCGCGGTCGGCACGACCGCAACGAGATAGGACGGGATCACCATTCCGAGCGTTCCGGCACGGACCAGCGGCCGGTGCATCATCAGCAGACCGGCAATGCCACCGGGTGAGAACATGACGATGCCGATGAAGATGATGCCAAAGTAGAGCTGCCATACGCTGGTGAGGCTCGTCAGCCCGAGCTGGAGATAGGTCACCAGGATCGCGCCGAGGATCGGACCGAAGAAGTAGGCCGTCCCGCCGATGAAGGTCGCGAACAGCACCAGGCCCGACTGGATTGCACCGAGATAGGCGGAATTCGCGATCTCGAAGCTGATCGCCGCGAGGCCGCCCGCGACGCCGGCGAAGAATCCGGCAAAACAATAGGCGAGATAGCGGACGACGTGCGGGTCGTAGCCGATGAACTGGACCCGTTCGGGATTGTCGCGCACCGCATTGCTGATCCGCCCCAGGGGCGTCCGGGTCAGCGCATACATCGCGATTGCCGACAGCACCAGCCAGAACGCGATCAGGTAATAGACCTGCAGCTGCGGCCCGAAGGTCCAGCCAAACATGCGCGGCAGAGCGGTGCGGTCCGTGGTGATGCCGGCTTCGCCGCCAAACACCGAGCGCAGGATCAGCGACGACGACGCCACGAGCTCGCCGATGCCGAGCGAGATCATCGCAAACACCGTGCCGGCGCGCTTGGTCATGACCCAGCCGAGGATGATCGCGAAGGCGAGGCCGCCCAGCCCGCCGAACAGCGGAATGAAGGGCAGCGGAATCGGCCAGCCATGCGCCACCACCGCATTCATCATGTGACAGGCCGCGAAGCCGCCCAGGCCGTAGTGAACCGCGTGGCCGAACGACAGCAATCCGGTCTGACCGAGGAGGATGTTGTAGGAGAGCGCGAAGACGATCGCGATCCCGATGAGGCTGAACGAGGTCAGCGATCCGCCCGAATTGAAGAGCAGCGGCAGCACGATCAGCGCCACCACGCCGATCACCCAGACGGCATAGAAGCGGAGACGGGATCCGGCGGGCTTTGCCGCGAGATGAGACGCGGAGGTCACTGCTGCGGTCATGATTCGCGAGTCCCCATCAGGCCCACGGGGCGCACGATCAGGACGAGCACCAGCAGCAGGTAGGGAACGATCGGTGCGACCTGCGCGATCGTCACGTTCCAGATGTCGGTGAGCACCGATGGCCCGGCGGATGGATCGAGCGGGCCGAAGGCGCTTGCCAGCGAGCCGTTCAGCGCGACGGCGAAGGTCTGCACCAGGCCGATCACCAGCGAAGCGATGAAGGCGCCCGGCAGCGAGCCCAGGCCGCCGAACACGATCACCACGAACAGGATCGGCCCGAGCGCCGCGGCCATGTCGGATTGCGTCACCAGAGCGGGACCGGCGATGACGCCGGCGAGACCGGCCAGCGCGCTGCCGACCCCGAACACCACCATGAACACGCGTCCGACATTGTGGCCGAGATGGCCCACCATGTGGGGATGGGTCAGCGCCGCTTGAACGATCAGGCCGACCCTGGTGCGCTTGAGCACGATCAGCAGCGCCACGAAGATCGTCACCGACACCGCCAGCATGAACAGCTTGTAGGCCGGATAGTTGGTCGAGAAGATCGTGAACGCGGGAAAGTCCAGCAGCGTCGGGACGCGATAGTCGAGCGGCGTCTTGCCCCAGATCATCGAGACGACTTCCTCGATCGCGAATGCAAGGCCGAAGGTCAGCAGCAGCTCGGCGACGTGGCCATGCTTGTGCGTGTTGCGGAGCCCGTAGCGCTCGACGGCCATGCCGATGGCCCCGACGAGGAGCGGCGCCAGCAGCAGGGCCGGCCAGAAGCCGACCCATTTCGTGAGCTGGAAGCCGAAGAAGGCGCCGAGCATGTAGAAGCTGGCGTGAGCAAAATTGAGCACCCCCATCATGCTGAAGATGACGGTCAGCCCGCTCGACAGCAGGAACAGCAGCATGCCGAACAGCACGCCGTTGAGGGTCGAAATGACGATGAGTTCAAGCACGGCGCACTCGCGAATGTCCCGGGCTTCAATGCCCTGCCGCTCATTCTCTGACGGACCGACGCACGGCCGGCGCCACCTCCCGCACGCTGACCTCGTGCGGGAAGCCGGCGCGGATCGTTACGGCCGCGCCATCTTGCACGTCGTCGACACCATGGCCTGGGGCGTATCGACCCTGGAGACCAGGTGCCATCCCCAGCCGGTGTTCTCCTCGTCGAACGTCTCGTTCGCCGCGAGCTTGCCGAAGGACGAGACGTAGATCGGCTGCAAGAACTGGTGATCATCCTTGCGCATGAAGCCGGTGCCGCCATCCAGCACCTCGAGCTTGAGGTCCTCGAGCGCGGCCGCGACCTTCACCGGATCGATGGAGTTGGCCTTCTCGGCCGCCGCCTTGAACATGCGCATCTCGTTGACCGCCCGCGGATACCACAGCGACATGTTGACCTTGGCGCGGAACGCCTTCTCGTAGTCCATCGCAGCCTGATGGCCCGAATTGGCGAAGCCTTCGGTCAGCTGGAAGACCTGATGATCCAGGCCGGTCTGCTTGATGGCGGTCGGGCCGCCGGCGCCGCCCGCATAATAGGTGTACCAGTTGACCTTCAGGCCGGCATCCGCGGCGGCCTTGAGCAGCAGCGCGATGTCCTGGCCCCAATTGCCGGTGATGACGCTGTCGGCGCCGGACGCCTTGATCTTGGCAATGTAGGGCGAGAAGTCCGTGATCTTCAGCAGCGGATGCAGCTCGTCGCCGACGATCTGGACATCGGGCCGCTTCGCCGCCAGCATCTTGCGCGCGTCGCTGCGGACCGACTGGCCGAACGAATAGTCCTGATTGATCAGATACACCTTCTTGATGGAAGGGATGTCCTTCATGTAGTTGGTGAGCGCCTCCATCTTGATGTCCGAGCTGGCGTCCCAGCGGAAATGCCAGTAGCTGCATTTCTCGTTGGTCATGCTCGGATCGACGGCGGCATAGTTGAAGTACAGCACTTCCTTGCCGGGGTTGCGCGTGTTGTGCTTGTTGACGAAATCCTCCAGCGCGAGCCCGACGGATGATCCGTTGCCTTGCGTGATGTAGCGGACGCCGGCGTCGATCGCCTTCTGGGCCTGGATCAGGCTCTCTTGCGGATTGGTCTTATTGTCGAACGGCACGATCTCGACCTTGTGGCCGAGAATGCCGCCCTTGGCGTTGAGCTCGTCGGCCAGGTACTGGAACGTCTTCAGGCCACCCTCGCCGATGCTGGCGCCGCCGCCGGACAGCGGATCGATATAGCCGATCTTGACGGTGTCTTCGGCCTGCGCGGCATGACCGAGCATCGGGACGATCAGGGCAATGGCTAAAGTTAACTTGCGCATAGTCTTGTTTCCTCGCTGGCTGTCGACTTCAGTCGATCGATACGCATGATCGCGCGATTTGAAGAAGCACTGAGCAGAATAACGGCCGGATGACAAGCTCGGCATGACGTGAACGCCAGTTGCAGCTCCGGCAATGTGGAGGACAGGCCGCCCGCCGCCGATCGGACGTTTCATTCGGCGGAATGTTGGCGTCCACATCTTGGACGACCCCGCCGGGCACCCGGGGGGTGACAAGCGCTGCCCCGGTCATGTCGCTTGTTCCGCAAGCTGGGACAGCGCGGCGTAGGTTCCACGCTGAAAGACAGGAAGAGCACGGCGGCCGGCAGCACCGCGCCCAGTGGCAATCGTGGCCCCTGTTCCCGCCGAGACCGGCACGTGATGCTGAATCAGATAGATCATGATCAGGTCATTGACGGGATCGGCCTGCCACCAGGTGCCGAAGATGCCCGGCCAGGTGATCGTGCCCGGTGCGCCACAGGCATAGGGATTGCCGGCGGCATCCTCGACGATCGCAAGCCCGAGCCCAAATCCGCAGGTCTGCCACAGCGGCATGCCGGCGAAGGGAATCTGGCGCTGCGCGTCGATCAGCCGGTTGGTGCGCATCAGGTTGACGGTTTCGGGCTGCAACAGCCTGACGCCGTCCAGCTCGCCGCCTCCGAGCAGCATGCGCGCGAACCGATGATAGTCGGGCGCGGACGAAATCAGCCCGCCGCCGCCCGGCGTATAGGCCGGCGGCTCGTCATACATGACCGGCTCGACCTTCGCGAGCCGCCCCGCCGTCTCGTCATATCCGTACAGGCTCGCCAGACGATCTCGCTTGGCGTGCGGCAACCAGAAATCGCTGTCGACCATGCCGAGCGGCGCGAAGATGCGCTCCTGTAGCACCTGCCGAAGCGGCCTGCCTGCGACCCGGCCGATCAGGAAGCCGAGCACGTCGGTCGAATGACCGTAGTGGAAGCAGTCGCCGGGCTGATACGCCAGCGGCAGCGTGCCGAGCGCCGCGAGCCATTCGTCGGGCGTCGACCGGTTCATCGCGGGATCACCGAGCGTGCGCTCATAGGCGACCTTCAACGGGCCTTCCGAGAAGAACGCGTAGGCGATGCCCGAGCGGTGCGTGAGCAGATCCTCGATGGTGATCGCGCGCCGGGCGGGCACGGTCTCGTCGAGCGGACCGGCGGCGTCGCGCACGACCCGCAGATCGGCGAGCTCCGGAATCCAGCGGGAGATCGGGTCGGCCAAGGCGATCCTGCCTTCCTCGACCAACATCATCGCCGCCACCGAGGTGATCGGCTTGGTCATCGACGCGATCCGGAACAACGTATCCGGGCGCATCGGGCTCCTGGTTTCGACATCGCGCCAGCCGATCGTCTCGGCGTGAACGACCTCGCCGCCGCGCGAGGTGAGAGACACGATGCCTGCGAGCTCGCCGCGATCGACGAATTCGGCGAGTGCCGGGCCGATCGCCGCAAGCGCCGCAGGATCGAAGCCCCGACGGCGGCGGACGGCTTCACTGGTCATGAGCGGCGCTCCGACGGACAGAGTTCAGTTTTCGGCGCCGGCCGGCGCGGGTGACGGAGAGACAGCGGGGTATCCTGGCGCGCAAGCGGCGCTCGGTCAGGCCATGGCCGATGAGAGGATTAGTCCGCCTTGACGTCGTCGGTCAGAATCGGACCCGATATGATCCAGCGCTGACCGTCGAATTTCATCATCTGGAATTGCTTGCTGATACGGTAGTCATCGGGAGTTGTCGTCACCGACATCCCCGGCAGCCCGAGATCGGGAACGAAGCCCTTGATGCTGGTCGCCTGCTTCATGATGTTGGCGCGCGTCAGCTCGTCGCCGCATTGCCTGAGAATGTGGACGAGCAGGGCCGCCGTCGAGTAGCCATAGGTCGCAAAGCCGCTGTTGGCGTCCTCGCGGGGCGCGTATTTCGCCATGAACGCCTTGTAGCGCTTCATGCCCTCGTCATCGGCCCATTGCGGATCGAGCGGATCCTTGCCGTAGGCGACCGAGATGATGTCCTTGGCATTCTCGAGCCCCGCGGGCACGAGCACCTGACCCACCGCCGTCGCGTTGACCTCCAGGATGTGGACGGGCTTCCAGCCAAGCTCGGCGGCCTTCCTGATCGATTGCGCCGCGAATTTCGGCGTCGACATGTTGTAGAACAGATCGGCACCTGAGGCCTTGAGCGTCACCAGCTGGGAATCGATCGTCGGGTCGGACAGCTCGTAGGACAGCTCCTTCACGATCATGCCGGCCTTGGCGCCGAGCCCGTCCTTCAGCCCCTTGACGTAGTCTTTGCCGAGGTCGTCGTTCTGATACAGGATGCCGATCTTCGCGTTCGGATGGTTCTCCAGAATGTATCTGGCGTAGATGTGCGCTTCCGACTGGTAGTTCGGGTTGGCGGAGATCGTCCACGGAAAGTTCTTGGGATCGGTGAAGCGGGACGCTCCGCTTCCCGCCAGAAGCTGCGGAACGCCCTTGCCGTTCAGATATTTCTGGACCGCAGCGTTCGGCGGCGTGCCGATGATCTGGAACGTGGTCAGCACCTCGTCGCTTTCGACCAGCTTGCGCACCTGCTCGACGGTCTTCGGCGGGCTGTAGGCGTCGTCATACTGGATGAGGTTGATCTTGCGCCCGTTGACGCCGCCCTGCTCGTTGATCATGCGGATATAGGCCGCTTCCGCCTTGCCGATGGCTCCGAAAGCGGAAGCCGGCCCGCTGAGCGGGTTCGTCTGGCCGATCTTGATCTCGGTGTCGGTGGCGCCGACGTCGTATTTCTTCTGCGCGAACGCCGGGGCTGAAAGCGCCACGCCGAGCATCAGCACGGCAGCCGCCGTCGACTCGATCCGTGTCATGTGTCCTCCCGTGAGCGGCTGATCCATGGCCAGCCGATTGTCTTTGATGATGTCCGCGCACGACGAGACCGGCAGCGCGTTGCCCGCCGCCCGATCGTCGACCGCTTTTCATCAGGTCTCCGAGACCTACCGTCCGGCCGGCCGACGGTCAAGTTCATTCATTTAGCGCTAAATGAAAATGTTGGAAGCCCGAAGTCCTGCTTGACCGGGCGCGCCCACCCCCTCATCGTCAAACACCAACGGCGCCGTTCCTGTCTGCGCCGATCAGGGACCACGGAGAGCATGCCAGCACAGCCGAAATCCGAGGGACGCCGCACGCGCGCGGAACAGCGCGCGACGACGGTGAAGCTGATCCTCGACACCAGCGAGGAGCTGTTCGCGCAGCTCGGCTATTTCGGCGTGACGATCAAGGATGTGGCCGACAGGATGGGCATCCATCCCGCGCTGATCCATTACTACTTCGAGGGCAAGAGGGCGTTGTTCGATGCCGTGTTCGAACGCCGCATGGAATACGCTGTCACGGTGCGCACGGCCGGGCTGGATGCCTACGAGGCCAAGGTCGGAGATCGTCCGACCGTTGAAGGCGCGCTGCGTGCCTATTATGACGGCGCGTTCGACGTCTACGTCAACGAAGAGGACAACTGGCGACACTTCGGCCGCATCTTCGCGCAGGTCGCCAACGCGCCGGGCTATGGCGTGGAGATGATGGACACCTATCTCGATCCCATGGTGCTGCGTCTCATCGGGCTGCTGCAGAAGGCGTTGCCCGACGCCACGCCTGAGGACCTGTTCTGGAGCTTCCAGTTCACCTCCGGCGCCTACTCGCTGATCCTGTCACGGACCGGCCGGATCGACCGCCTGTCCGGCGGCCTGTGCAAGTCCGACGATTTCGCCGCGGTCCGCGAGCGGTTCGTGACCTTCATGGCCGGGGGCTTCAACGCGCTCTACAAGCGGCGGAAGCAGAAGTCGAAATGAGCGCCTCTTGGCGTCTCCCTGGCCGTACCATGCAAACAAGCCGGAACGAATGATGATAGCTCCCTACGTCCCGCAAATGGCTCTCTATCGGCAATGGCTGAGGGACAATCGCGGCCTCCACTTCGAGAACTTCGAGCAGATGCGGCAATGGTCCATCCGCGACCTCGACGGATTCTGGCGCAGCATCTGGGACTACTATGAACTGCAGTCGCCGACCGCGTTTTCGACCGTCCTGGGCAAGCGCACGATGCCGGGAGCGGTCTGGTTTCCGGGCGCTTCGGTCAACTACGCCCAGCAAGTCTTTCGTCACGTCGGAGCCGCCGATGCGGCGGGCCTGCCTGCGATCATCAGCAGTCACGAGGACAGCAGGCTCACGGAGACGACCTGGCCCGAGCTCCGGCGAAAGGCAGCCGCCCTGGCGCTGCATCTGCGCGAGCAAGGCATAGCGCCCGGCGACCGGGTCGCCGCCTATCTGCCCAATATACCCGAAGCCATCATCGCGTTTCTCGCTTCGGCGAGCATTGGCGCGATCTGGAGCGTTTGCGCCCCCGACATGGCCGCGCCCGCCGTGATCGACCGGTTCAAGCAGATCGAACCCAAGGTGCTGATCGCCTGCGATGCGGTCACCTATGCCGGCCGCCGGCACGATCGCCGCGGTGTCATCGAGGAGCTGCTCCGGTCGTTGCCGACACTCGGCCACGTCATCCTGCACAGTGACGATGCCGGCGCGCCGGTGAGCGGCGGGGTTCGTCTCTCGGACGTTCTGGCAAGAACGAGCCCTGGCGTCGATGCCTTCGAACCGGAGTGGCTTCCGTTCGATCATCCGCTCTGGATCGTCTACTCGAGCGGCACCACCGGGCTGCCGAAGCCGATCGTGCATGGTCACGGCGGCATCATCATCGTCACGCTGGCCCTGCTCGGGCTGCACAACGACATCGGCTGCTCCTATCAGCCCAATTCGTTCGGCGAGCGCTATCACTGGTACAGCTCGACCGGCTGGATCATGTGGAACAACCAGGTCGGCGCGCTCCTGAACGGGACCACGTGCTGCGTCTTCGACGGCAGCCCCGCCGGGCCGAAGGATCGTCCGGACTGGACCACGCTGTGGCGATTCGTGGCGAATTCGAAATCCACCTTCTTCGGTGCGGGCGCGGCGTTCTTCGCGAACTGCGTCAAGGCGGAGATCAACCTGACCGACGCGGGCGATCTATCCCGTCTGCGTTGCCTCGGGTCCACCGGCTCGCCGCTCAGCGCCGACACGCAGGCCTGGTTCGATCAGCGGTTCGCGGCGCTGTCGCAGGTCAATGGCAGCCGGGCGCAGGCGCAAATGTGGTGGGCCAACATCTCGGGCGGCACCGATTTCGCCGGCGCCTTCATCGGCGGCAACCGCGAATTGCCGCAGGTGCCCGGAACGATGCAGTGCCGCGTGCTCGGAGCAGCGGTCGAGGCCTTCAACGACCAGGGCAAGCCTGTCATCGGCGAGGTCGGAGAGCTCGTCTGCACCGCGCCGATGCCGTCGATGCCGCTGCGGTTCTGGAACGACGCGGGGAATGTGCGCTATCTCGCGAGCTATTTCGACGCCTTCGAGACGCGCGAGGGCGGGCCGGTCTGGCGGCACGGCGACTGGCTGAAGGTCGATCCGGACGGCTCCTGCGTGATCTATGGCCGCAGCGACGCGACCATCAATCGCCACGGGCTGCGCATGGGGACGAGTGAATTGTACTCGGCCATCGAAGCGCTGCCGGAGATCCTGGATTCGCTGGTCGTCGATCTCGAATATCTCGGCCGAGACAGCTACATGCCGCTGTTCGTGGTGCTGCGCGACGGCGTCGCGCTCGATGCGGCGATGAAGCGGAAGATCAACATGGCGGTGGAAGCCAGCCTGTCGCGACGCTTCGTGCCTGACGACATCTTCGCAGTTGCCGAGATCCCGCGCACGCTGTCCGGCAAGAAGCAGGAGCTCCCGATCAAGAAGCTCCTGCTCGGGCAGCCGCTCGACAAGGTCATCAACCGCGATGCGATGGCCAATCCTGGCTGCCTCGACTGGTACATCACGTTCGCCCAGAGTCGTTTGCAGAGCGGCTCAGGCGCGACGTAGCAGACGTGCCCGAGCGAGCCGCTAGACCACCAGCCGGTCGAAATCGATCGCGACACGGCTTTCAGGAAAGATCTCCCGCGCCTCGGCGAGGATCTCCTCGTCGGGATAGCGGCCGGAAATGTGGTTCAGGACGAGCTGCCTGACGTTGCTGGACGCCGCCAGCCCGGCGGCCTCCGCGGCCGTCAGGTGGCCGTAGTCGCGAGCCATGGCCGAATCGCGCCGGAGGAAGGTCGCCTCGATCACGAGCATGTCCGCGTCGCGGACGTGCTCGTGCAGACCCTCGGTCGTTTCCGCATCGCCGGCGATGACGAGCTTCTTCGCCCCCTGCGGAGGCCCCAGAACATCCTCGGGATCGATGGTTCGGCCGTCCTCCAGCGTGACCGGCCGGCCCTCCGCCAATGCCTTCCGCACGGGCCCATCAGGCACCGCGAGCGCTGCCAGACGATCTGGCTTCAGATGGCGGCGCGCTCGACTCACAAATGCGAAGCCGAAGCTGTCGGTGTCGCGGTGCCGGACGGGAAAGCAGTTGATCATAAACTCGCCGGCGTCGAGAACCTCCCCGCGCCTGAGCGGAACGAGCTCAAGCGAGATCGGCGCGCGGCCCTCGCCCCACAGCCCCGCGAGCATTCGGACCACCACATCGAGCGTCTCGGGGCCGCCGTGGACGCGCATGATGTCAGCGCTCCTGCGCAGCCGCAGGGTGGAAAACAGCCCGGGAATGCCGAGGACATGGTCGAAATGGCCGTGGGTGAGCAGGATCCGATCGAGCCGGCGAAAGCCTGCCCCACTGCGGAGCAGCTGACGCTGGGTCCCCTCGCCGCAATCGACGAGAATGCGATGCCGGCCTGCTCGAACGAGAAGGCCGGGATGATTGCGGTCCGCCGACGGAACGCTCGCCGAGGTCCCCAGGAAAGTGAGCTCGAACATCACAGCTGCTTCAGGCCCATGGTCGCAACGTCGTGAGCGGCTTTGACGACAGGTCCCCACTGCGCAGCTTCGTCTCGATCACGGTCGGCGATCCCTTTTCTCATGAGCGTGCTTCCGTCGTCGCCGATTGAAGGCTGAGGGAGAGACAGACGTCGCAACGTGATTGTAAGGGACGTTGTTGGCAGCCAGCACTTGGCTGTACAGACTTCATCGCCGCGCTCTGATAGAGCTTGGCCATGCCAAGCTCCGGCCCGGAACAGGATGGCGCCCCGACGGCCATTCGCAAGATCATCCACATCGACATGGATGCATTCTACGCGTCGGTCGAGCAGCGGGACAATCCCGAGCTGCGCGGCAAGCCCGTGGCCGTCGGGGGATCGCGCGAGCGCGGCGTGGTGGCAGCCGCAAGCTACGAGGCTCGGGCGTTCGGCGTGCGCTCGGCCATGCCGTCGGTGATGGCAAAGCGCCAGTGCCCGCACCTGATCTTCGTCAAGCCGCGCTTCGAGGTCTACAAGGCCATCAGCCAGCAGATCCGCGCCATCTTCGCCGAGCACACGCCGATCATCGAACCTCTGTCGCTGGACGAGGCCTATCTGGACGTCACCGAAAATCTGCAAGGCATCCCGCTGGCACGCGACATCGCCTTGCAGATCCGGGCCAAGATCAAGGCCGAGACCGGGCTCAATGCCTCCGCGGGAGTCTCCTACAACAAGTTCCTCGCCAAGCTGGCCTCGGACCATCGCAAGCCCAATGGGCAATACGTCATTTCGCCGGAGATGGGTCCGGCCTTTGTGGAGGGGCTGCCGGTCGGCAGGTTTCACGGCATCGGCCCGGCGACCGCAGCGAAATTCAACGCGCTCGGAATTCTTACCGGGCTCGACATCCGCAACCAGACCCTGCCCTTCCTCCAGCAGCACTTCGGCAAGGCCGGCCACCACTACTATTGGATCTCGCGCGGCATCGACAATCGCCCGGTCCGAGCCAATCGCATCCGCAAATCAGTCGGCGCCGAAAACACCTTCTCGACCGACCTGACCGACTTCGAGCCGATGCTGGCGGAGCTGCAGCCGCTGATCGACAAGGTCTGGCAGCATTGCGAAACCAGCGGCAACAGGGGCCGCACGGTCACGCTGAAAGTCAAGTTCGCGGACTTCGAAATCATCACACGCAGCAGGTCCGTCGCCAACCTGGTCGCGAGCCGGGAGGATCTGGCACGCTTGTCCGTCGCGCTCCTTCAGAGCGAGATGCCCCTAGCCAAGCCGGTGCGGCTCCTCGGCGTCTCGCTGTCATCCTTGCAGCAGCAAGACATCGCAGTGGAAGCCCAGCTGCCCCTGCTGATCTGAGGCGGGTCGACCCCAATGGCGACCGCGGCGGTCCCCCGATCGTTCCAGCACAGGGATGGGTTGACAGCCGAACAATCGAGCGCTTTATTCTGCCGCACGGGGATGTGCGATCTCCCCGCGAGGCGACATGCCCAAGAATCGCGTCCTGGTCACCAAGGGCGCAGCATGTCATCATCATACACCTCGATCTCACCCGAAAAATTGTCTCGACTGATCGGCACGGCGACCTCGCCACGGCTCGTCGACGTGCGTGTCGACGAGGATTTCGCCGCCGACCCACGCCTCATCCCCGGCGCCGTCAGGCGCTCCCATCTCGACGTCCAGCAATGGGCACCGAGCTTCACCGGCCAATCGGTTGTCGTGATCTGCCAGAAAGGCAAGAAGCTGAGCGAAGGTACCGCGGCCTGGCTCCGGTGCAGCAACGTCGCAGCCGAGGTCCTCGAGGGCGGCCAGGTCGGCTGGACGGAGTCCCAACTCCCGACCGTGCCCGCAGACAGGATTCCCGCGAGGGACGACCGCGGCCGCACCGTCTGGGTCACGCGATCACGTCCCAAGATCGACCGCATCGCCTGTCCATGGCTGATCCGTCGCTTCGTCGACCCTGCAGCGGTCTTCCTGTTCGTGACGCCGGCCGAAGTCGAAGCCGTCGCCGAGCGTTTCCAAGCCACTCCCTTCGACATCGAGAATGTCTTCTGGAGCCACCGCGGCGAGCTTTGCACCTTCGACGTCATGGTCGAGGAGCTCGGTCTGCGGACACCACCCTTGGAACGACTCGCCACGCTGGTGCGGGCCGCGGATACGGCGCGACTTGATCTCTCGCCCGAGGCTCCCGGCCTCCTTGCCGCTTCACTCGGGCTGTCGCGAATGTACGACGACGATCTGGAGCAGTTGAGCGCGGGGCTGCTGCTCTATGATGCCTTCTACCGCTGGTGCCGCGACGCCACGAAGGAGGCGCACAACTGGCCGTCCAGCAAGGTGAAGTCATGACGGACCTCGTAGCATCGCGGAAGCCGGTTGCGGCCGAGCACGCCCATGGCATCTCCTTCAACGACGCGCTTCTCGTGTGGATCCGGGTGGCCTGTCTGAGTTTCGGCGGCCCCGCCGGCCAGATCGCGGTCATGCATCGCATCCTCGTCGAGGAGAAGAACTGGATCTCGGAGAGCCGCTTCCTGCACGCCCTGAACTACTGCATGCTGCTGCCGGGACCCGAGGCGCAGCAGCTTGCGACCTATATCGGCTGGCTGCTGCACCGGACCACCGGCGGCATCGTTGCGGGCACACTTTTCATTCTGCCCGGCATTTTCGCCATCATGGGCCTCAGCTACATCTATGCGGCCTATGGCAATGTCGGCGTCGTCGAAGCCTTGTTCTTCGGCCTCAAGGCGGCCGTGCTGGCGATCGTGATCCAGGCCGTCGTCCGCGTCGGCAAGCGCGCGCTACGCAATCGGATCATGATCGGACTGGCGGCCGCAGCCTTCGTCGCGATCTTCTTCTTCCGCGCGCCGTTTCCGATCATCATCATTGCTGCCGGAGTCATCGGCTTCGTCGCTGCCCGCCTCGGCCGGCCGGAATTCGCAGCCCTCGAACACGGCGGCAAGAACGCCGGTGCGATCGACAGCATGCTCGGCGAAGCCGTGCCGGATCACGTCCGTCCGAACGCTTCGCGCGCGCTGCGCGTGGCGGCCGTCTGGCTCGCGATCTGGCTCGCCCCCGTCTTCGCACTGCTGATCCTGCTCGGGCCGAACGACGTCTTCGGTCAGATCGCTATCTTCTTCAGCAAGATGGCGATGGTGACGTTCGGCGGCGCCTACGCCGTGCTCGCCTACGTCGCGCAACAGGCCGCGGAGTACTATCACTGGGTTGCTCCGCGCGAGATGCTCGACGGCCTCGGCATGGCGGAGACGACTCCCGGTCCCCTGATCATGGTCGTCCAGTTCGTGGGCTTCATGGCCGCGTTCCGCGGGGCGAGCGGGCTGTCTCCCATGCTCGCAGGCACGCTGGGCGGACTGCTGGCGACGTGGGTGACGTTCGCGCCCTGCTTTCTCTGGATCTTCGTCGGCGCGCCCTACATCGAGGCGTTACGGGGAAACAAGGCGCTCGGCGGCGCGCTCTCGGCGATCACCGCCGCCGTCGTCGGCGTGATTCTCAATCTCTCGATCTGGTTCGCACTGCACACCCTCTTCCGCCAGACCTTTCCGGTCCAGGGTTTCGGACTGTCATTCGACGCGCCCCGGCCGATGAGCATCGACCTGCCGGCCGTTGTCCTGTCGGTTGCGGCCGCCACGGCCATTTTCCGCTTCAACGTGGGAATGCTCGTCGTGCTCGCCGCCTCGTGCATCGCGGGCATCCTGATGCGCTTTGCGGGCGTCATCTGAGAGCACGCTGCGACGGAACACGGGGCAGTGCCAGACCAAAAGGAGCGAACGATGAGAAGCACGATCTGGAGTCTGTTGGGCCTCGGCGCCTGCCTCCTCGCACACGGCGCCGGACCGATTGTCTCGACGGCGCGCGCACAGGACATCGATTGGCAGAAGGTCGACGAGACATTGGGCCGGAAGCCGTCCGTGGCGGGAGACGTCCGCCGGTACGGCTTCCCGCGCACCGATCTCTCGGTGACCCTGGACGGCGTAACCATCAGGCCGGCGCTCGCGCTCGGCGGCTGGGTCGCGTTCAAGCCGGCGCATGGCGCCACCATGATCATGGGCGATCTCGTCCTGCTAGAATCAGAGATCAACCCGGTGATGGCGAAGATGATCGCCGGCGGGCTCGAAATCAGCGCCGTGCACAACCATCTGCTCCGCGCGAGCCCAGCAACGTCCTACATGCATGTCGTCGGTCACGGAGATCCGGTCAAACTCGCGTCCGCCATCCGCGACGCCCTCGCCGACAGCAAGACACCGTTGACGGTTGCGGCGTCGCCGACCACGCCGCCGCCGGCCATCGATCTCGACACGGCACAGCTCGATCAGATCCTGGCGGTCAAAGGACAGGCCAATGGCGGAGTCTATCAGTTCAGCGTGCCGCGACGCGATCCCATCGTCGAGGGCGGACTATCCTTGTCTCCCGTCGCGGCGATGGGCGTCGCGACGGGCATCAACTTCCAGCCTACCGGCGCAGGCAAGGCCGCCGTCACCGGTGACTTCGTGCTGAGCGGGGAGGAGGTGAACCCCGTGATCCGGACGCTCCGTGCCCACGGCATCGAGGTCACGGCGCTGCATAGTCACATGCTGGACGAACACCCCCGCCTCTTCTTCATGCACTTCTGGGCGAACGATGATGCGATCAAGCTCGCCAAGGGTTTGCGGGCGGCGCTCGACAAAACGGCAAGCACCAAGAGCTAAGAGCAAAGAGCCAGGAAAGGCGCGGTCCGAGAGTGTGCGGGCCTTGCTCTGTTGGCAGGTGCGACAACCTTTTGGTCTGGCCCACCTGCAACTTCGCATGCGTGAGACGCCGATCGGTTGCAAGGCAACGCGCTGCCGGAGTCCATGCGAGCTCTCTCGTGGTGCCGAAGATTGGGGACGGGGGGCAGATCCCGTCCCTCGACCCACGCGCGATCCTATGGCAAGTCTGGACGACGCCGATGTGGCGCAGCCGGATGTCGTGATGTCGTCGAAGCAGGACTGGACGCTCGCTTTCCCGCCGTTGCGGCAATTGCCGGAGGAGATCTTCGCGCAGTTGCGCGAGGCCAGCCTCATTGTCGAGCTTCCGGAAGGCAGCCGGATCTTCGGCCCCGGCCAGGCGCCGGACTCCTTCCTGCTGCTGCTGGACGGGACCATCCGCGTGCAGCAGACGTCCGAGTCCGGCCGCGAGATCGTGCTCTACCGCGTCCAGGCAGGCGAGAGCTGCGCGCTGACCACGGCCTGCCTGATGGGTTACGAGGAATACCAGGCCGAGGGCATCGCGGAAACCCGGATCCGTGCAGTGGCGATCCCGCGCGCGCTATTCGACCGGCTGATCGCCAGCTCGCGCGAATTCCGCCAGTTCGTCTTCACCGCATTCAGCCGCCGTGTCACCAATCTCTTCCGCATCATCGAGGAAGTCGCGTTCGAGCGGATCGATGTGCGGCTCGCGCAGAAGCTTCTGGATCTCGCCGGGGCGAAGCAGCAGATCGCTGCGACGCATCAGGAGCTCGCCAACGAGCTCGGCAGCGCGCGCGAGGTCATCAGCCGGCAGCTCAATGAATTCGCGCGGCGCGGCTGGTTGCGAATGGCTCGCGGAATCGTCGAGATCACCGACAGACCGGCGCTCGTCCAGCTGGCCCAGCATGGCTAGGAACCGGCGTCTCTTGGTGACTTAGTTACATACCCGCGCAATGTCCCGCTCTATCGTCTGCATCATCGCAAGCCAAAGGGAGCGCGACATGACACAGAACATTGGCAAGATCGACCGGCTGCTCAGGATCATCGTCGGACTCGCCATCCTCAGTCTCACGGTCGTAGGGCCGCACACCTTGTGGGGCCTTCTGGGCCTGATCCCGCTCGGCACCGCACTGATCGGCTGGTGCCCGCCCTACGCGATGCTCGGCATCAATACCTGCGGAACGAAGTCCAATCCGACGTCTTAGACCGTTCTGGACGACAAAACGGGGCGTGGGCGGCGATGCCGCCCCGGAGCCAAATCGTGGAGCAGCAGCCATGTCCTATCCAATCGATCTCGGCGTGCAGCCGAAGGTGGCCGGATTCTTCGATCCTGACACCAGCACGATCAGCTACGTGGTGAAGGACCCGTCATCGCCGTCCTGCGCGATCGTCGATCCCGTCCTCGACATCGACTACGCGGCCGGCCGCATCAGCACCCGTTCCGCCGACATGCTGATCGACTACGTGAAGATCAACGGCCTCAGGCCGGAGTGGCTGATCGAAACGCATGCGCATGCCGACCATCTCTCCGCTGCGCCCTACATCCAGGACAAGCTCGGCGGCAAGATCGGCATCGGCGAACATATCCTGACCGTGCAGGAGACCTTCGGCAAGGTCTTCAACGAGGGCACGGAATTTCGCCGCGACGGCAGCCAGTTCGACCGGCTGTTCAAGGATGGCGACACCTATCAGGTGGGACAGATGACGGCCTTCGTGATGCACACGCCCGGCCATACGCCGGCCTGTGCCACACATGTGATGGGCGATGCCGCTTTCGTCGGCGACACCCTGTTCATGCCGGACGGGGGAACGGCGCGGGCCGATTTTCCAGGCGGCAATGCGCGCACGCTGTACCGCTCGATCCGGAAGATCCTTGAGACGCTGCGGCGCGAGACCCGACTGTTCATGTGTCATGACTATGCCCCAAACGACCGCGCGGTGCGCTGGGAAACGACCGTCGGCGAGGAGCGACTCCACAACATCCACGCGCGAGACGGGATGACCGAGAACGAGTTCGTCGCGCTCCGCGAGGCCCGCGACAAGACGCTCGGCATGCCGCGCCTGATCATTCCATCACTTCAGGTCAACATCCGCGCCGGACATCTGCCTCCCGCGGACGCGACGGGAAAGACATTCCTGAAGGTACCGATCAACGTACTTTGAGAACCACTCGCTTTGCTCACGCGATGCCGGCTTGGCCGCGAGCTCGCGGTGTCACGAAGATGTCAGTTGCCAAGAGCGGCCGGTCTGCGCGACCAGTCCAAACTGGAGAAATTGATCCAAGATGAGGCGTGCTGATTTCGAGATGCCAGCGATGACACGCCGCCTGATAGCGGCGCTGATCGCGCTCGTCTTGAGTCTGGCGCCTCTGCTCGGAACGTTCGAGGTTGCAACGGCAGACGCCGGTGCCGGTGCGCACCAATGGTCCCGAACGACCACGAGCGCGCCCAAGCCCTGCAGGAAGGCCGTCATCCCGGGCATGATCAACACGTGTCCGTTTGCCGCGGCTGGTCTGACCGCCGTCCCGGCGAGCGACAGTGCGGCGGCGCAGCCGGTTGCCGCCTCCCGGACGCTGTCCTGGCGCCCCTATGACGAGGCGCTGACAACGCAATGCGACGCGTCCTCGCCCTACCGTCCCCCCTGTCGCCACGCCTGATCCTTCCGTCGTCATCGGCTTACGGGCCGCGTAACGTCGTGACTTGAGCGGACGAATATCCACCATCGATCGTGCGTCGTGCAGGTCGGCTTAAGGTGCCCATTGCCAGGCGCGCCTTGCGCCGGGTCGCGCAGCGCAACTGCCACGCAATGCACGATCAGCGCGCGGGAGATCATCATGTCCATCCGTCATCTTGGCCGGCTCGCATGGCTGCTCGGCCTGCTCCATCTTGCGGCGACGACCGCTGTCGCGGGCGAGCTGCGCCCGCAGGCGAACGTCGACACGCGCCTGCTGGTCGGCGACGTCACGCGAGCAGACGGCGGCCCGGCCGCGGCATGGGCCGGACTGGATGTCAGGCTGGATGCAGGCTGGCACACCTATTGGCGCTCACCCGGCGATGCCGGCGCGCCACCCGAATTCGACTGGAGCGGCTCACGCAACGTCGCCGATGTCACCGTCGAATGGCCGGCGCCGAGCCGCTTCAGCGAGCAGGATATCGACACGTTCGGCTACGCTGAGCACGTGCTGTTTCCGTTGCGCGTGCGGCTCGAGGATGGAGCGGCGCCCGCACATCTCACACTGAAAATGGTGCTGTTCGTCTGCTCGGTCATCTGCACCCAGCAGGAGGCCCATCTCGAGGCCGACATCCCCGCCGTCTCGCACCTGCCGAACGATCAGGCGCTGATCGACGAATGGCGGCAGAGCGTCCCCCGCGCGAGCTCGCCGGGGCTCTCCATCACGGCGTTGCGCATCGATCGGCAACCAAAGCCGCATCTGCAGCTCGAGGCGCATGCGACGCCGCCGCTGCACGCGCCCGACGTCTTCCTTGATGGGAACGATGCCGTGTCCGGCGGCCGTCCCCGGGTGAGCCCGATGTCGGACGGCGGCGTACGGATCACCGTGCCGGTGCAAGGCCTCGATCAGGCCAGTCCGGGACAACGCCTGCGGGTCACCCTGGTCGATGGCGACCGATCGATCGAGGCCATGCTTCCGGTGGATGCCGATCAAGCTGCTCGCGCTTCTGCGGCCAAAGCAGCCACACCGGCACCGCGTCCTTCGGCGGCATCGATCTGGACCATGCTCGGCGTGGCCCTGCTCGGCGGCTTCATCCTCAACTTCATGCCCTGCGTGTTTCCGGTGTTGTCGCTGAAGCTCGTGTCGCTGGTCGATCACGATCCCGCACACGCGCCCTCGCCGCGCCGGGCATTCCTGGCGACGGCGGCCGGCATCGTCGCCTCGTTCGTGACACTTGCCACCGTCCTCTCCGCACTCAAGGCCGCGGGCGCCGAGGTCGGCTGGGGCTTGCAGTTTCAGCAGCCCGCTTTCCTCATCGCGATGATCATCGTGCTCGCGGCATTCGGTGCCAACCTGCTCGGCCTGTTCGAGATCAGCCTGCCGTGGTGGATCGCCGGCCGCCTTGGCAACGCCGCGAGCCACAGGACGATGGCAGGTCATGCCATCAACGGCTTCGTCATGACGCTGCTGGCCACGCCGTGCTCCGCGCCGTTCGTCGGGACCGCCGTCGCTTTTGCGCTGTCGCAGGCCGCACCGCAAATCCTGCTGGTGTTCACCACGCTCGGGCTCGGCATGGCTGCGCCATATCTGTCTCTGGCCGCGGCGCCAGGCCTTGCCGCACTCTTCCCGCGGCCCGGCCGCTGGATGCTGAAGCTGCGCGTGCTTGCAGCGCTCGCGATGGCGGCGACCGCGCTATGGCTGCTGATCGTGCTCGCCGACATCAGTGGACCCTCGACTGCGGCCGTCCTTGCCGCTGCGCTGCTTGTCCCCGCTCTGATCATGGCGTCGCTCCGCTTCCCGTTGCGGCGAACGATCGCCGGAGCCGGCCTCGCCGGCACGATCGGACTGGTGCTGATCGCCGCCACCTCCGTCAAGCAGCCGGACGGCGCAAGCCGGCCGGCCGGAATCGCCTGGCAACCGCTGGTGCCCGCCGAGATCACGGCGCAGGTGCGGGCCGGTCACACGGTCTTCGTCGACATCGGCGCCAGCTGGTGCGTCACCTGCAAGGTCAACGAGAAGCTCGTGCTCGACAGCACGGCCGTGCGCAGCCGACTGGCGTCGGGCGTCGTTGCCGTCAAGGCGGACTGGACCTCACCCAGCGACGCGATCGCGACCTATCTCCGATCCTTTGGCCGCTACGGCCTGCCGTTCAACGTCGTGTTCGGCCCCGGAGCTCCTAACGGCATCCTGCTCCCCGAACTGCTGACGCCGCAGACCGTGCTGGACGCCATCGACACCGCCTCGACCATCCCTCATCAGGAGAACGACAAGTCATGACCACGAAGACCTTTGCCGCATCGATCGCCATGCTGCTGCTGTTGACTGCGGCCATCCTGCCGATCCAGTCTCGCGCCGAGGACGACGACACCGACATTCTGAGCGAAGCGCGCATCCTGCACGATCCCGCCATCCCTGCTGTCGGAAACGCCGAGGGCGACATCACGATCGTCGAGTATTTCGACTATCAGTGTCCGTATTGCCGCAAGATCAGCCCGGAGCTCGCCAAGGTGGTTCGCGACGACGGTCACGTCCGTCTCGTCTTCAAGGATTGGCCGATCTTCGGCGGCGCCTCGATCTACGCGGCACGCCTCACCCTGGCGGCGAGATATCAGGACAAGTTCGCCGAGGCCCATGAGGCGCTGATCTCGCTCAATGAGAAGCTGTCCGAGGCCAAGGTCGATGCGGCGCTCAGCGGTGCCGGAATCGACCTCGCCCGCGCCAAGGCCGACCTCGCGGCCAAGCACGCCGACATCGACGCCGTGCTCGCGCGCAATCACGAGCAGGCCACGGGCCTCGGCTTCCGCGGCACGCCGGCCTTCATCATCGGCCATTTCCGCATCCCCGGCGTCCCCAATGCACAGGCTTTCAAGCAGGCCATTGCGGATGCCCGCGCTGCTGCATCCGCCAAGTGAGCAGGCACCTGACGCTCGCCATGGACAGCCGCAGCGCCGCGCCCGCAACGTGCGGCTCAGTAGCTGGCCACAACGGAGAAGGAGATCTCGTTCCGGACGTTTGGGACAGCGGAGCTTCCTGATTCACTTCCGCGATAGGATAGAGTGAGGTCGTGATGCGGTTGGCCGGCACGGTCAGGCCGATCTCGGCATTGGCGAGGTGGCAGCCGGGGTCGTCGGCCGCGGCATGGCCGGCGATGCGCGGCGCACGCCGCGGGCGTATTGCATTGCAGATGTCAACATGTGCGCGGGCACCACGGCGGCCGGCGACTCGGGATTGCATCATCGCTTCGCTCCGCGCATGACGGCCGCGGCAGGCAGTGGCCCCGCCTGATGCGAACCGCCGAGCTGGGCGCGTCTGCCAAGCCGCGGCCGATGATCCCGCCAACATTCCCACGGCACCCAATCGATGCTACCAAGCCCGCACAATCCGCCGTATCCATGCCGAGGACGCATCGATGTTCGACCTCAACCAGCTGCGCTGCTTCGTCACCGTGGCCGAGGAGCTGCATTTCGGCCGCGCCGCGATCCGGCTCAACATGACGCAGCCGCCGCTGTCGCGGCAGATCCAGGTGCTGGAGCACATCATCGATGCGGTGCTGCTGGAGCGCACCAGCCGCTCGGTCAAGCTGACGCCGGCCGGGCGCAGCTTTTTGCCCGAGGCACGGCGCATCCTGAAAATGGCCGAGAGCGCCGCCCAGGTGGCGCAGCGCATTGCCAGCGGCAAGAGCGGCTCGCTCAAGATCGGCTTCACCGCGGCCGCGGCTTACAGCTTCCTGCCCGATCTGGTCGCCGCCTGCCGCAGCGAGCTTCCAGAAGCCGATCTGTCGCTGAAGGAAATGGTCTCCGGCGACCAGATCGAGGCGCTGGCCTCCGGCCAGATCGACGCCGGCCTGCTGCGGCCGCCGATCGCGCGCCCCGAATTCGCCACCCGCCGCGTCGTCGCCGAGCCGCTCTGCGCCGCGCTGCCGCGCCGCCATCGTCTCGCCTCCGCCGAGGCCGTGTCGATCCGTGATTTCGACGGCCAGAACTTCATCATGTATTCGCAGACCGAGGCGCGCTATTTCCACGATCTCCTGGTGTCGCAGTTCATGCGTGCAGAGGTGTTGCCCCGCTACGTGCAGCACCTGAGCCAGATCCACTCGATCCTGGCGATGGTGCGCGCCGGCCTCGGGCTTGCGATCGTGCCCGAAGCTGCCTCCAGCCTGAAGATCGCCGATGTCCGGCTGCGGCCGCTGAAGCTGCGCAACCCGACGCCGGCCGAGCTGTTCCTGGTCTGGCGGCGCGATCACGACAATCCGCTGCTGCCGGCACTGGTCGAGCTGGCCGGCAATCTCGCCGTGCAGCACGCGGAAGATTGATATCTGATCTGCATCAATCGATACCATCATTGGCTTGGACCGGCATCGAACTTGGTCCTACGACATCGCCCGGGGGAATGCGCGCCGGCGCCGGCCGCGCCCGTTCCCAAGGACATTCGTGAAGGACCCGCGCGATGAGCAAGATGACCCCGACGGAAATGGCTGCGAAGATCGGCAGCGGCCTGCTCTCCTTCCCCGTGACGCCGTTCAAGGCCGACTATTCGTTCGACGAGGCCACCTATCGCGCCAACATGGACTGGCTGTGCGGCTATGACGTCGCGGGCCTGTTCGCTGCCGGCGGCACCGGCGAGTTCTTCTCGCTGACCGCCGCCGAGGTGCCGGAGGTGGTCAAGGTCGCGGTCGACGAGACCAAGGGCCGCGTGCCCGTGCTCGCTGGCACCGGCTACGGCACCGCGATCGCGCGCGAGATCGCGATTGGCGCCGAGAAGGCCGGCGCCGACGGCCTCCTGCTGCTGCCGCCCTATCTGATGCATGCCGAGCAGGACGGCCTCGCCGCCCATGTCGAGGCGGTCTGCAAATCGGTCAAGATCGGCGTCATCGTCTACAACCGCGACAACGCCATCCTGCAGCCGGACACCCTGGCACGGCTGTGCGAGCGCTGCCCGAACCTGGTCGGCTACAAGGACGGCATCGGCGACATCGAGCTGATGACCCGTGTCTACACCAGGATGGGCGACCGCCTGACCTATATCGGCGGCCTGCCGACCGCCGAGACCTTCGCCCTGCCCTATCTCGACATGGGCGTGACGACCTACTCCTCGGCCGTGTTCAACTTCGTGCCGGAGTTCGCGACGAACTTCTATGCCGCAGTGCGCAAGCGCGACCACGCCACCATCCAGGCCGGATTGAAGGATTTCATTTTGCCGCTGATCGCGATACGCAACCGCAAGAAGGGCTACGCGGTCTCGATCATCAAGGCCGGCATGAAGGTGATCGGCCGCGATTCCGGCCCTGTCCGCCTGCCGCTGACCGATCTGACCGCGGAGGAGATGGCGGAGCTGACGGCGCTGGTGAAGGCGCCGCCGGGCGCCGTCTCGGCACAGCAGGCGGCGGAGTGATCTTGCTGTCATTCCGGGGCAAGGCCGCAAGGCCTTGAACCCGGAATCTCCGAGTTGATGGATAAGAAGAGACGCAAGCCAATCTCTGGATTCCGGGTTCAGCCCTGACGGGCTGCCCCGGAATGACGGAGATAGGAAGAAGACCGGGAGGAGCACATGAGTCACGCAGCCACCAGCACCGGAATCTCCGGCGCGCCGGTCGTCACCGGCATGGAGGTCATTCCGGTGGCCGGCCGTGACAGCATGCTGCTCAATCTCAGCGGCGCGCATGGGCCGTTCTTCACCCGCAACCTCGTCATCCTCACAGACAATGCCGGCCACACTGGCGTCGGCGAGGTGCCCGGCGGAGAGAAGATCCGGCAGACGCTGGAGGATGCGAAGAGCCTGATCGTGGGCAGGAGCATCGGCGCCTGTAACACCATCCTCGCCACGATGCGTACCGCCTTCGCCGATCGTGACGCCGGCGGCCGCGGCAAGCAGACCTTCGATCTGCGCGTCATGATCCATGCGGTGACCGCAGTCGAATCCGCGCTGCTCGACCTGCTCGGCCAGCATCTCGGCCTGCCGGTGGCGGCCCTGCTCGGCGAAGGCCAGCAGCGCGCCTCCGTCGAGGCGCTCGGCTATCTGTTCTTCATCGGCGACCGCAAGAAGACCGACCTGCCCTACGCCACCGGCGAGCGCGAGAAGGACGGCTGGTATACGCTGCGACATCAGGAGGCGATGACGCCCGAAGCTGTGGTGCGGCTCGCCGAGGCGACGCACGACGCCTATGGCTTCGCCGACTTCAAGCTGAAGGGCGGCGTGCTCAAGGGCGAAGCCGAGATCGAGGCGGTGACCGCCATCGCAAAACGCTTCCCGCAGGCGCGCGTTACGCTCGACCCCAACGGCGCCTGGTCGCTCGATGAAGCGATCCGGCTGTGCAAGGACATGCACGGCATCCTGGCCTATGCCGAGGACCCCTGCGGCGCCGAGGCCGGCTTCTCCGGCCGCGAGATCATGGCCGAGTTCCGCCGCGCCACGGGCCTGCCGACCGCGACCAACATGATCGCCACCGACTGGCGGCAGCTCAGCCATGCGCTGCGGCTCGGGGCGGTCGACATTCCCTTGGCCGACCCCCATTTCTGGACCATGCAGGGCTCGGTGCGCGTCGCCCAGACCTGCCGCGACAATGGTCTGACCTGGGGTTCGCACTCCAACAACCATTTCGACATTTCGCTGGCGATGTTCACCCACGTGGCCGCCGCTGCGCCGGGCAAGGTCACCGCCATCGACACCCACTGGATCTGGCAGGACGGCCAGGCGCTGACCAAGGCGCCGCTGCAGATCAAGGGCGGCAGGATCGCCGTGCCCGAGCAACCTGGGCTCGGTGTCGAGGTTGACCGCGGCGCCATCGAAAAGGCCCATGCGCTGTACAAGAGCCACGGGCTCGGTGCACGCGACGACGCCGTCGCAATGCAGTATCTGATCCCCGGCTGGACCTTCGACGACAAGCGCCCCTGTCTCGTGCGATGACGGGGGCGATCGGTTAGATTGTCCGAGCAATCGCGCAAAGTCTGGAGAACAACATGAACGCGATCCTCAAGAATTTCATCGCCGGCGAGTGGGTCGACGGCAGCGGGGTGACCCGCAACATCAACCCGTCCAACACCAACGACGTCGTCGGCGAATACGCCAAGGCCGACAAGGCGCAGACCGAGAAGGCGATCGCCGCCGCCAAGGCCGCCTTCCCGGCCTGGTCGCGCTCGACGCCGCAGGAGCGCTATGACGCGCTCAACAAGATCTCGGCGGAGATCCTGTCGCGCAAGGAAGAGCTCGGCCGCCTGCTGGCGCGCGAGGAGGGCAAGACGCTGCCGGAGGGCATCGGCGAGGTCGCCCGTGCCGGCCAGATCTTTGCGTTCTTTGCCGGCGAGGCGCTGCGCCTCACCGGCGAGAAGGGCGCCTCGGTCCGTCCGGGCCTCGACGTCGAGATCACCCGCGAGGCCGTCGGCGTCGTCGGCATGATCACGCCCTGGAATTTCCCGATCGCGATCCCCGCCTGGAAGATCGCGCCCGCGCTCTGCTACGGCAACACGGTCGTGTTCAAGCCGGCGGAGCTGGTGCCCGGCTCGGCGCATGCGCTGTCCGAGATCATCGCGCGCTCCGGCCTTCCCGCCGGCGTCTTCAACCTCGTCGTCGGCTCCGGCTCGGTGGTCGGCCAGACCCTGCTCGAGCATCCGGACGTTCACGCGATCTCCTTCACCGGCTCGGTCGGCACGGGGCGCAAGATCGCGCAGGCCTGCGTGCTGTCGAACCCGATGAAGAAGTTCCAGCTGGAGATGGGCGGCAAGAATCCGATGGTCGTGCTCGACGATGCCGACGTCAAGGTCGCGGTCGAAGCCTGTGTCAACGGCTCCTATTTCTCGACCGGCCAACGCTGCACGGCGTCCTCGCGCCTGATCGTCACCGAGGGCATCCACGACAAGTTCGTCGCGGCGATGACCGAGCGGCTCAAGGGCCTCGTGGTCGATGACGCCGTCAAGCAGGGCACCCATATCGGCCCGGTGGTCGACGCCAACCAGCTCGAGCAGGATCAGCGCTATCTCAAGATCGGCCAGGACGAAGGAGCCAAGCTCACCTGGGGCGGCGAGCTGCTCAACCGCGAGACGCCCGGCTTCTACATGCAGCCAGCGCTGTTCACCGAGGCCACCAACGCGATGCGCATTGCCCGCGAGGAGATCTTCGGACCGGTCGCCTGCGTCATCCGCGCCGAGAACTACGACGAGGCGCTGGCGATCGCCAACGACACCGAGTTCGGCCTCGCGGCCGGCGTCTGCACCACCAGCCTGAAATACGCCTCGCACTTCAAGCGCAACAGCGAGGCCGGCATGGTGATGGTCAATTTGCCGACCGCCGGCGTCGACTATCACGTCCCGTTCGGCGGCCGCAAAGGCTCGAGCTACGGCGCCCGCGAGCAGGGCTCCTACGCGCGGGAATTCTACACGACGGTGAAGACGGCCTACACCTTCCCGGTGTGAGCCTCGTCCGCCGTGAGCTACCAGACGGGCCGCATCGACGGTCCACTCCCTCTCCCCGTTCTTACGGGGAGAGGGGATGAAAGAAGGAAGTAGGCGGGCACGGCGCTCCGCGCCTTTGCCCACCCACCGGAGCGGAACGGAGCCAGCATGAACCAGCAGGTCGTCGCCAACCAGGAGCCCCGCATCATCAAGCTCAACGCGCGCGACAACGTCGCGATCGTGGTGAACGATTTCGGCCTGCCTGCCGGCACCAAATTTCCCGATGGCCTGACGCTGAGGAGCTTCGTCCCGCAGGGCCACAAGACCGCACTGGTCGACATCGCCGAGGGCGCGCCGATCGTCCGCTACGGCGAGATCATCGGCTATGCGAAGTCGCCGATCGCATCCGGCGAATGGGTGGACGAGGCTCGCATCGACATGCCTGAGGCCCCTGCCCTCGATCAGCTCGAAATCTCCACCGCGGTGCCGGCGCCGCTGCCGCCGCTCGAAGGCTACACCTTCGAAGGCTATCGCAATCGCGACGGCTCGGTCGGCACCCGCAACGTGCTCGGCATCTCGACCTCGGTCCAGTGCGTCAAGGGCACGCTCGAATTCGCGATCAAGCGCATCAAGAGCGAGCTGCTGCCGAAGTACCCGAACGTCGATGACGTCGTCGCGCTCACCCACGCCTATGGCTGCGGCGTCGCGATCACGGCGCCAGATGCCGTGGTGCCGATCCGAACCCTGCAGAACCTCGCACTGAACCCGAATTTCGGCGGCGAGATCCTGGTCGTCGGCCTCGGCTGCGAGAAGCTCGCGCCGGAGCGGCTGCTGCCGGAGGGCACTGAAGACTCGATCGTCCGCATGCAGGACGAAGCGTTCGACGGCTTCGGCGCCATCGTCGACGCCATCATGACCCAGGCCGACCGTCGCCTCGCCGACCTCAACAAGCGCAAGCGCGAGACCTGCCCGGCGTCCGATCTCGTCATCGGCCTGCAATGCGGCGGCAGCGATGCGTTCTCTGGCGTCACCGCCAACCCTGCAGTGGGCTTCGCCGCCGACCTGCTGGTCCGTGCCGGCGCCACCGTGATGTTCTCGGAGGTGACCGAGGTTCGCGACGCGATCCAATTGCTGACCCGGCGCGCCATCAACGAGGACGTCGGCCGCGCGCTGATCCGTGAGATGGACTGGTACGATTCCTATCTCGCGCGCGGCGGCGCCGATCGCAGCGCCAACACGACGCCCGGCAACAAGAAGGGCGGCCTCGCCAACATCGTCGAGAAGTCGCTGGGCTCGATCGTGAAGTCGGGCTCCGGTCCGATCCACGGCGTGCTGGCGCCGGGCGAGAAGGCCAGGCAAAAGGGCATGCTGTTCGCGGCAACGCCGGCCTCCGACTTCATCTGTGGCACCTTGCAGCTCGCATCCGGCATGACCTTGCAGGTGTTCACCACGGGCCGCGGTACGCCCTACGGCCTTGCGGCGGCGCCCGTCATCAAGGTCGCGACCCGCAGCGAGTTGGCGCGGCGCTGGAAGGATCTGATCGACTTCGACGCTGGCCGCATCGCCACCGGCGAGATGACGATCGAGGAAACCGGCTGGGAGTTGTTCAAGCTGATCCTCGAGGTCGCGAGCGGCCGCATCAAGCCGTGGTCGGATCGCTGGGGCATCCACAACGATCTGACCTTGTTCAATCCGGCTCCGGTGACCTGAGGGAGCGCTCACCCTGCCATGCCAATTGCCTCGCTCAAACCTCTCCCCGTCATTGCGAGCGAAGCGAAGCAATCCAGGGTCCCGCCCACCATCCTGGATTGCTTCGCTTCGCTCGCAACGACGCGTATGTTGAAGCAACGAGCCTAGACAACGAAGGCCGGGAGGAAGAGCCAGATGTCCAGCTTCAGCCGCTTCGCCGCGATTGCCGTAGCAGCCTTCCTCCTCTCCGCCGGCCCTTCCCGCGCCCAAGACGCCATCCCTGGTGTCCCCCGCGAGCTGCTCGAGGACATCGCGACCGGCAGCCGCATCCTCGCCGATCTCGGCGTCGTCGACGCCTTCGGCCATGTCAGCGCGCGGCATCCCACCAATCCGCACCACTTCCTGATGGCACGCTCGATCGCGCCGGCGCAGGTCACAGCCAATGACATCATGGAGTTCGACGAGAACGGCGAACCGGTCGATGCGAAGAACCGCGCCGTATTCCTCGAGCGCTTCATCCATGCCGAGATCTACAAGGCGCGTCCGGACGTCAGCGCCGTGGTGCATACGCATTCGCCGGGCGTCGTGCCGTTCAGCGTCAGCCGCACGGCCTTGAAGCCGCTGTATCACAATGCGGCCTTTCTCGGCGACGGCGCGCCGGTGTGGGACATTGGCAAGGAGTTCGGCGCCACCAACATGCTGGTCAGCAACAATGTGATCGGCAAATCGCTGGCGGCCACGCTTGGCGACAAATCGGTGGTGCTGATGCGCGGCCACGGCGACGTTGCGGTTGGACCGTCGGTCAAGGCCGCCGTGTTCCGTGCCTATTACACCGACGTCAATGCGAAGCTGCAGGCGCAGGCGATCGGGCTCGGCAGCGACGTCACCTATCTCAGTGCCGAGGAGGCCGCCAAGGCCGACGCAGTCAACATGGTGATCATGGATCGCGCCTGGTCGCTGTGGAAGCACAAGGCGCAGTCGGCGAAGTAGTCCCGGAGATTGAAGATCATTCCGGGGTAGCGCCGCCCCGGAATCCTGTGACGCGCCGAGCCCGCTGCACCGCGCCTTCCGTCTCGACATGGAGCGCGAGCGAGCGCGCGGCGTGCGCACGGAACTTTCCATTCCTTTTACGGTATCGGCCGACCGCCCGTGCCGTACAGCGCCGGGCTTGCGCTGGCGCGATGTGCACTGCCGCACCGGTGTCCGACCTCTTTTTGCCGCAAAGCTGACACATCGCTTAACCTCTCGCGCTGTCATGATTCCTCCAGGCTCACCCCGCGGATGCCCCTGCATTTTCTTCGTCTTGCTGCCGTTGCGCTCGGTCTCTTCCTGGGTACGCCCTGCCTGGCTCAGCAGCCGATGCCGGTGACGAGCTCGCCGGAGGAGCGGCCCGACATCGATCTCTACGCGCTGATGTCCGGCACCTGCCGGACCGCGAAGGTCGACGGCCGCGAATTTTCCTGCAAGACGGTGGCGTTCTTTCACAGCGAGAAGGGGCGCGCCCATTTCACCGTCGCGCTCGACGATCCCGCTGACGAGAGCCACATCATCGCGTTCTCCGGCATCAATGGCCGCAGGTCGATCCAGAACGTCTACGAACTGCCGATCGACAGGATGCTGCTGAATTCCAAGCATCGCCCGAAGGTCGATGGCATTCCGGTGCCGGTGACGAAGAGCTCGGCCGGCATGTGCCGTCAGGTCGGCAACTTCGCGATGCTCAAGGTCACGAGCGTGACCTGCTCCGCCAAGGACGACAGCGGCCGCGCCTATGAGCTGCAGTTCGTCTCCGACGGCACGCCCATCACCTTGCGCCGGGTGCGCCAGACGATGACGAACGCCGAGCACAATCCCTATGAATGAGCGCGTCGCGATTGCGGCGACCGCGCGCATCCGCGTCGCCTGACGCATCTGCTCCAATCCGCATCTCGAACAGCCATGAACATGAGGGCGCGTTCTCGCGGCAGATGATGCCCGAGGCTTACGATCCGTCTCGCCCTTTCGAAGTGCAAAGGGCGCAGGGAATGCCGGGTGAAGGCCTCACCCATGGCCCGCCTGCGGAAAGAAATGCAGGCGGCAGGTACCACAGGCAAAGCCGGTTCAACCCGGCATTCCCTGCGCGATGGTCTCCACGCTTATACGCAGTCTCCCTGGTGCGCCGGGCTTGTTGGCCACCATTGCGACAATGCACTCGCGCGCATTGCGCGTGATACCAGCATCGGGGTATCAGGACGCTGCGACTTCACGTCCGCGCATCGCCGTTCGTCCGCACGCCTGACAGCATGCTGCGGCAACAGCGCGGCCATCGCATCCCCACCTCGCGTGTCGTGACGATCGCGCGCTACGCCCCTCTGCGGTGAGGCGGGATGCGCTACCAAAGCACGATTTTCGAAAAAACGAAAGAAGAAAATGCAGGCGCCCGATCGGTCGTCAAAAGCGCGTTGAACGAATTGAACAAAATCCAGACCGGCGTGTTGCGCGCGACACGCAAGCGGAGCCTCTGTGCAGATTCGCAGGAGCTCATGGCCCTGTTGATTTGCCCGACGTGCCGGCTCGGCCACACTCGTGGCATCGATGATGCTCAGCGCGGGCGCGCCGCCCCGCCCAAGATGTCCTGGGTGGCGCGTCCGAGCCGCCTGGCGGCATCGGCGAGATCCTTCGCTGCAAATCCCGAATAGCCCAGGATGAAACCGTCGGGCCCGCGCTGCACGATCCGCGCATCCGACAACAGCCGGCATTCGATGCCGGCCCGGTCGCGGATCAGTTTCGCCGCGCCCTTCGGGGCTGCGGGCGGCAAGGTCGCCAGCAGATGCAACCCTTGCGACGGCGCGGCCAGTTGCAGGCTGCCTTTGCCGTGCTTGGCGAGCGCGTCGGCGACGACATCGCGCGCCTGGCGATAGCGCGGGCGCAGCCGCCGCATGTGCGCCGCGAGCACGCCGTCGGCCATCAGGTCGGCCAGAGCGTCCTGCATGAAGGCCGGCGGAAACCGGTCCTGCGCCGCGCGCGCCGCGACGACCCGCGCGACCAGCGCCGGCGGCACCACGAGGTAGCCGAGCCGCAGTCCCGCGAACAGCGTCTTGCCGAAGGTGCCGAGATAGATGACGCGCTCGCCGCCGATGCCGGCCAGCGCGGTCAGCGGCGGGCCGGCAAAGCGGTACTCGCTGTCGTAGTCGTCCTCGAAGATGTAGGCGTCCGCCCTGCGCGCCCAGTCGAGCAGCGCGATGCGCCGCGCCATGCTCATCGCAACGCCGGTCGGAAACTGATGCGATGGCGTCACGTAGGCGGCCTTGGCCGCCATGTGCGCCGTCTCGCCCGAGCTCACCACGATGCCTTCGTCATCGACGGGCACCGGGACCAGCTTCGCGCCGGTCGTGCTCAACGTGTGGCGCGAGGCGACATAGCCGGGATCCTCGAACCAGACGGGATCGCCCGGCGCAAGCAACGCGTCGATGCATAGCCGCAGGCCATGCTGGGTGCCGCTCACGATGAGAATGCAGCTTGGGTCGCAGCGTACGCCGCGATTGGCGGCAAGGTAGTGCGCGACCTGGGTGCGCAGATGCAGGCTGCCGCGCGGATCGCCATAGCCGAGCTCATCCGGCGCGGCGTGGGCGATGCGGCGCCGGCTGGCCGCGGCGAGTCGCCGCAAGAGCACGGGATCGACCAGCGTGCAGCCGAGCGCGAACGGCCGGCGCGGCGGAATGCGAACATCCAGCTCAGCGACCGGCGCGGCGACCTGCGGTGCGGGCAGCCGTGCCGCGACATAGGTGCCGGCGCCGTGGCGCGCCTCGACCAGGCCGTCCGACAGCAGCGCTTCATAGGCTGCGACGATCGCGTTGCGGCGAACACCGAGCTGCTCGGCGAGCCCGCGCGTCGAAGGCAGACGAAGGCCGGGCACGAGCAGGCCGTCGACGATGCCGGTCCGCAGCGCGCCGTGCACCTGCTGCGACTGGCTGCGGATGGTGCGGTCGAGGTGGATCGGCAGCGCCAGCACGTCGTCGCGGCGCCGCGAAGTGGTTGCCTGCTTTCGCATCGAAGTGGAACTCCCGGCAACCACTTTGCCATGGCATGACGTCGACGGAAACAGGAGACTGACGATGTCCGAGCAACAGATGCCGAGCTATCCCGTCGACGACACCAACCGGGTCAAGCGGCGGCATCAGCGCGCCCATTACGATCATGCGACCGTCCATGCGCTGCTCGACTCCGCAACGCTGTGCCACGTCTCCTATGTCATCGACGGCCAGCCCTATTGCACGCCGACGCTGTATTGGCGCGAGGGAACGACGCTGTATTGGCATGGCTCGAGCGCCAGCCGCATGTTGCGCAACCTGTCCGAGGGACAGCCGGCCTGTCTCACCGTCACCCATCTCGACGGCCTGGTGCTGGCGCGCAGCGCCTTCCATCACTCGGCCGACTATCGCTCGGTGATGGCGTTCGGCCATGCCCGGCTGATCGAGGATCAGGCGGAGAAGGAGCGCGCGCTGGTGATGATGGTCGATCGGCTGTTTCCCGGCCGCACGGCGAGCCTGCGCCCGACCACGGAGCAGGAGCTCAAGGCCACGTCGGTCGTGACCATGGAGATCGAAAAGGCATCGGCGAAGATCCGCGCCGCGGGCGTCATCGACGATGAGGAGGACTACGCGCTGCCGATCTATGCCGAGCGCATTCCGGTGCACACCCTGATCGGGCCGCCGGAGCCCGATGGCCGATTGCTGCCGGGCGTCACCCGTCCCGCGACGCTGTCAGGTTTCAGCGCCGGACGGCGGCTCGATGAGGCGCTGACGGAGGCGTATGCGACGAACTATCCGGCGGGGTAATGCGCGTAGCTACCAAGCGATCCAGAGTGCCTTGCGCAGCCCTGGATCGCCTCGTCGCTACACTCCTCGCAATGACAATCAGAGCAGGCGTAGCGCCACACACTCTCCGTCATCGCCCGGCTCGACCGGGCGATCCCGTACGCCGAGACGGCTGTGATGGCATCGAAGGCAGCGGCGGACTGGATACCCCGCTTTGGCGGGGTATGACGATGGAAGCGCAAACGCGCTGGCTCCCCGGCCGTCATCGCGAGCGCCAGCGAAGCGATCCGGGGCCGCATGAAAGGTCTGAATCGCCTCGCGCGCAATGACGAGGGAACGAAGCCGGCCTACCGCTCGATCATCCTGTTCCAGCGCGTATTCCATTCCGGGCGCCTGGCGTTGATGACGTCCCAGTCGAGCGTGATCGCGCTCTTCATGTAGCCGTGGAAGGTCTCGAGCTTCTGCTCGGCCGCCGGCGTCGTGGCTTTCGCGGTGGTGTTGGACGGCACGATGTTGCCGGCGGCCAGCGCCTTGGCCTGCGCTTCTGGCGACAGCAGATAGGCGGCGAGCTTCTGCGCCAGCTCGGATTCGGAGTTGTTGGCGATGACGCATTCGGCGACCATCAGCACGACCGAGCCTTCCTTCGGCTGCGCATACTCGACCGGGATGCCCTTCTCCTTCAAGGTCGACACCGCGGTCGGCGTCAGCGGGAAGATCGCGGCCTCGCCGGTCTGCACCATCTCGGAGATCTTGGCCGAGTTCGGAATGTATTCGAGCACGTTCTTGCCGATCGTGTCGGGAAACGCCTTGAAGCCCGGCTCGACATTGGCCTCGCTGCCGCCGTTGATACGGTTGATCATCAGGAAGGCGTGCAGGCCGAAGGTCGAGACCGAGGCCGACTGGAACACGACCTTGTCCTTGAACTTGGGATCGGCGAGATCGAGCCAGGAGGTCGGCGCCGCCCAGCCTTTCTCGTCGAACAGCTTTTTGTTGTAGGCAAGGCCGGTCATGCCGATGTCGATGCCGGCGGCGATGTCGTCCTTGAGTCGCGCGAACGGCTCGAGCTGGCCGAGCGCCTCGCTCGGCTTCAGCTTCTCGCACAGACCAAGGCCGGCGGCGCGGATCATCACGCCGTCGTCGAGAAACATCACGTGCATCTGCGGCTTGTCTTTGGCCGCGATCGCCTTGGCGAGGATCTCCGACGAGGTGCCGGGCACGACGACGATCTTGACGTCGTTGGCCTTCTCGAAGTCCGGAAACACCGCCTGCGTATAGGTGCGCTCGAAATTGCCGCCGTTCATGCCGACATAGAGCGTCTTGGTTTCCGCATGCGCGGCCGATGCAGCGAGCATGAGTGCAAAGGCTGGGCCGAGCGTGGCGCGAGCATCGATCATGGCGAGGTCTCCTTCGATCCTGTCGTCATTGCTGCTTGAGAGGCATCGCCCGGCTGCGATGCGGGTGAGAAACGGGTAATGGCGAAGGCCGCGATCGGCGTCGAGGTCTCGCCGTCGCGCACCAGCTCGGCCAGCACCTCGCCGACACCCGGCGCGATCTGGAAGCCGGCGCCGGAGAAGCCGAAGGCGTGGACGAGTCCCGGCGTCGTCGCGCTCGGCCCGATCACCGGGTTGCGGTCGGGCATCGTCGCCTCGGTGCCGCTCCAGAACCGAATCGCCTGGGCATGGCGCAGCGGGCCGAACAGCTCGCTGGCGCGCTGCATGATGGCAAGCACGCCGTCGCTGCGGGGGCGCGAATAGTCGGGATCGGCGAGCGGCGCGGCGCGCTCGCCGCCGACCACGACGTTGCCGCGCGTAACCTGCCGCGCATAGATGCCGCCGCCCTCGATGCCGATGTTGACGGTCAGGAACGGATCGAGCGGCTCGGTCACGATCATCGACGGATAGGTGCGCTCCAGCGGCACGGGCTCGTCGAACGCGCGCGCCAAGCCGTCGGCCCAGGCGCCGGCGCTGTTGATCACGGTACGCGTCCTGATGGCGACGTCACCGGCTTCCAGCGCAAAACCCTCGAACGTCCTGGTGGCGCCCGTAACCTCCGTGTTCTCCAGCACCTCGGCGCCGGCGCGACGCGCCGCTGCGGCGAAGGCGGTGGCGACCAGCCGTGGATTGGCGTGGCCGTCGCCAGGACAGAATGAGCCGCCCACGACGCCGCCCGCGATGCCGAAGCGCTCGTGCAGTTGATTGTGGCCGATCAGCTCGAGAGCGAGCCCGAACGGCGCGACCTCGGCGGCGTAGCGCTCCAGGCTCGCCAGGTCCTCGGCGTTGCGCGCGAGCTTGAGATGGCCGGAGCGCAGGAACTCGCCGTCGATGCCGATGAGCTGCGCGAGCCGCGGCCAGATCGCATGCGCCCGCTGCGACAGCGGCAGTTGCTCGGGCGGACGGCCCTGGCGGCGCACGCCGCCATAGTTCACGCCGCTCGCCTGAGCGCCGCAGAAGCCCTTGTCGAGCAGCGTGACGGAGAAGCCCATGCCGCGCAGCGCCAGCGCGGCGGAGCTGCCGACCAGCCCGCCGCCGACGATCGCGACATCGCAGTCAATGCGCCGGGTCATGCCGCCTCTCGTCGAGCGACAGGCTGGCAGCCAGCGGGATCGGCTTGATCGGCGCCTGCGCGCGCAGCCGGCCGACAGCGCCGATGTCGCGGCGCGTCTGCGCAGCCAAGAGCTCCGCGGCGACCGCGCCGCACATGCGGCCCTGGCAGCGGCCCATGCCGATGCGCGTCACCGCCTTCAGGCGATTGATCTCGGTGAGCGAGAAATCGCTGATCGCGCGCCGCGCCTCGCCGGCATCGATCTCCTCGCAGCGGCACAGCAGCGTGTCATCGGCGATGTCGCCCGCCCAATGCGATGGATAGGGAAAGGCGGCTTCGAGCCCATCGCGCAGGCGATCGATCCGCGCCAGCGCATGTTCGAGGGTGGCGGCGCGCACCGAATCATGCGGCAGGCCGCGATCCTCCAACAATGCCAGCGCGGCCCGCTCGCCGGCGGCTTCCGCGGCATCGGCGCCGGCGATGCGGGCGCCGTCGCCGGCGAGGTACACGCCCGCGATGCTGCTGCGGCCACTGGCGTCGCGAACCGGACGATGCGCGCGGTCGCGCGCATCGAAGCCAAGGGCGCAGCCGGCGAGATCAGCAGCCTGAGTCTCCGAGCGCAGACCGAGGCCGTAGCCGACGCCGTCGCAGGCGATCGCGTGTTCGCGCCCGCCAGCCCGATAGACGATGCGCGCCACCCTGCCCTTGCCCTCGATCCGGAGCCGGGAGACGCCGAACCGCACGCGCGTGCCGCGCAGCGTCAACTCCACCGCCATGCGCAACCCACGCAGCACGATGCCCGGCGCGAGCGGCAACGCGCGCAGCAGATTGAGCTTCGCAGACAAGGGCGCCGCGTCGAGCACGGCGGCAACGTCGACGCCGGCCTTCATGTATTGCCAGGCGACCAGATAGAGCAGCGGGCCGGAGCCAGCGAACACCACGCGCCGGCCGATCGCACAGCCCTGCGCCTTCAGCGCGATCTGCGCGCCGCCGAGCGTGAACACGCCCGGCAGGGTCCAGCCGGGGATCGGCAGCACGCGATCGGTCGCCCCGGTCGCGAGGATCAGCCCGTCATAGCTGACCCGCCGGCTGATACCCCCACGCAAGATGTCGGCCGCGCCGTCGCGCAGATTCCACAGCAGCGTGTTTGACTGATAGTCGATTGCGGAGCCGAGCGCCGCAAAGTCGTGATGCAGCCGCGTGGCCTTCGAAGCCTCCGAGCCGTAGCGCGCCGTGGCATCGCGGCCGTCGGGACTCAGCGGCTGGCGATAGATCTGGCCGCCGCAGGCGTGGCCTTCATCGACCACGATCGGCCGCAGGCCGGCCGCGACCAATGTCATCGCGGCGCGGATGCCGGCCGGGCCGGCGCCGACGATCAGGGGCGATGCGCGCTCAGCCATGGCCGCGCCCTCGTCGTGTGATGATGTCCATGCCTTCGGTAAGCGGCGTCGTGCAGGCGCGCAGCCGCTCACCGCTCGCGAGCTGCACCCAGCAGTCCTGGCACGCGCCCATCTGGCAGAAGCCGGCCCGTGGCGCGGCGGAAAACTCGCTGTAGCGAAGCCGGTCGACCTGGCAGAGCATGGCCGTCAGCACGGTGTCGCCGGCGCGGCCGACGCAGGGCACGCCATCGATCGCGAAGGAGATGACGGCGCTGTCGTTGCGGACGAGACGATGCAACAGCGGCATGGTGTCAGCCCTGCCCCACGAGGATCTTGTCGAGGCCGAAGATGCGGTCGAGCAGCAGCATCGCCGCCGCCGTCACCGCGATCATCAGCGCCGATACGGCGGCCATCATCGGATCAATCGATTCGGTCGCGTACATGTACATGCGCACCGGCAGGGTGATCGTGGCGGGCGAGGTGATGAAGATCGACATCGTGAGTTCGTCGAAGGAGTTGATGAAGGCAAGCAGCCAGCCGCCGGTGATGCCGGGCAAAATCATCGGCACGGTGATGCGGCGGAACACGATCCAGCCGGAAGCGCCCAGGGTCACCGCCGCCTGCTCGGCGCTGCGGTCGAGGCCGGACAGGGCGGCCAGAACCAAGCGGAGCACATAAGGCGTGACGACGACAATGTGACCTGCGGTCAGCCACAGCAGGCTGCCGGTGGCGCCGAGCAGCGCGAACAGCCGCAGCAGCGCAACGCCGAGCACGAGATGCGGGATCATCAGGGGCGACAGGAACAGCGCGTTCAGCGCCGCGCGGCCGCGGAAGTCGTAGCGGTCGAGCGCGAGGCCGGCGGCGACCGCGAGCACGACCGCAATCGTCGCGGCTGTTGCGGCAACCCACAGGCTGTTGAGGAAGGAGGCGACGAAATCCGGATGCGCGAACACGGCCGTGAACCAGCGCAGCGAGACCTGCGTGGTCGGCAATGTCAACGTGTTGGCCGGCGTGAACGCGACGAGGCAGATCACGATGAGCGGCGCCAGCACGAAGCCAGTGACGAGCGCATGAAAGACCAGGGCGATCGGACCGTTGTGGCGCATGCCGCTCACCCCAACATCCGCCTGGCGCGCGCCTCGACGACGCGCTGATAGGCCAGCATGATGACGAGATTGATCACCAGCACGAGAATCGCGATGGCGGCCCCCAGCGGCCAGTTCAGCTCGTGCATGTATTCGTCATAGACCAGCGTCGCCGCCATCTTCAGCCGCCGGCCGCCGAGCAGCGCGGGGATCGCGAAGGCCGAGGCCGAAAGTCCGAACACCACCAGGCTGCCCGACAGCAGCCCCATCGTCACCTGCGGCAGCACCACGCGGCGCAGCGCCGTGAAGCGCGAGGCGCCGAGCGTCCAGGCGGCGGCCTCGACCATCGGATCGAGCTTCTGCAGCGAGGTCCAGACCGGGATGACCATGAACGGCAGCATCACATGGACGAGCGCGATGACGATGGCCGTCTCGGTGTAGAGGATCCTGACCGTGCCGAGCCCGAGCGCACGGAAGGCCTCGTTGACGAGGCCCGTGGGGCCGAGCAGCATGCTCCAGCCAAAGGCGCGCACCACGACCGAAACCAGCAGCGGGCCGATGATCGCGAGCAGGAACGCCGAGCGCCAGGGCTCGCGCATGCGCGCCAGGATGTAGGCCTCGGGCGCGCCGATCACGGCGCAGATCAGCGTGGTCAGCGCGGCGAGCCGCAGCGTGCGCCAGAAGATATTGAGAAAGTAGCTGTCGGAGAGGATGCCGATGTAGTGCGCCAGCGTGGTCTCGTCCTTGACGCCGGTCGCGGCGTCATAGACGTGGAACGACAGCGCCAGGGTGAGCCCGAGCGGCACGACCACCAATGCGGTGAACAGCAGCGCGCCCGGCGCCGCCAGCAGCCATGGTGTCGTCGCGCGCGTGCCGCTCATGCCGACTGCGCTCCGTCGGGCTTCGACGCGCGTGCGCTGGCGCTGCTCCAGGCGAGACCGACCTGATCGCCCTCGCACGCCGGCTCCTCGCCCGCATTGGGCAGGGCGACGCCGATCAATCCGGCGGGCGTCTCCACGGTGAAGAACCAGGTGCTGCCGAGGAAGAAGCGCGCTCTGATGCGGCCATCGAGCACGCCGGCGCCGGGAGTTGTCAGGCCGATCTTCTCCGGCCGGATCGCGAGCACGGCGGCCGTACCGTCGGTGAGGTCAGCCCCCTCGCACGGCAGCAAGCGCCCGCCGATCTCGACGCCGCCGTTGCGCCGCACGCCGGACAGCCGGTTCATCTTGCCGACGAAGGAGGAGATGAACGGCGTCGCCGGATTTTCGTAGAGCCGATAGGGCGCGTCGATCTGCATGATGCGGCCCTGCTCCATCACCACCACGCGATCGCTCATCGACAGCGCCTCGCTCTGGTCGTGCGTCACCATGATCGTGGTGGTGCCGACGCGCTGCTGGATGCCGCGCAGCTCGAACTGCATCTCCTCGCGCAGCTTGGCGTCGAGATTGGACAAGGGCTCGTCGAGCAGCAGCACCGGCGGATCGATGACGAGCGCGCGCGCCACCGCGACGCGCTGACGCTGCCCGCCGGAGAGCTGGCGTGGATAGCGGTCGGCGAGCGCGGCGAGTTGCACCAGCGCCAGCGCCTGTTTGACGCGCGCCTCGCGCTCGGCCCTGATCACCTTGCGCATTTCGAGTCCGAAGGCGACGTTCTGCGCCACCGTCATGTGCGGAAACAGCGCGTAGCTCTGGAACACGATGCCGAGGCCGCGGCGATCGGGCTTCTCGTGGGTGATGTCGCGACCTTCGAGCGTGATGCGCCCCGACGTCGGCTCGACCAGGCCGGCGATCATCTGCAGCGTCGTGGTCTTGCCGCAGCCGGAGGGGCCGAGCAGCGAGATGAACTCGCCCTTGGCGACGCTGAGATTGACGTCGCTGACCGCAGCGACATCGCCGTAGAGCTTCGTCAAACCGTCCAGCGTCAGGAAACCCATGCGTCCTCGCGCGGGAGGCTTCCTGTCATCGCCAGGGATTGCCGCCCTGAGGCTCTTTCATGCCGGCGGGCCACGCAGATGGTCAATCATGCATTCCGATATCCTGAATTTATCTGTCTGGAATTCTGATATATGAAATCTATGCGACGAATTTGACTCCAACATTCACCAGATCAGATGATGACAGCCGACACCGATTCGTCCTCCAGCCTTCGCCGGGCCCTGAAGCTGCTGCGCATCCTCGCCGAGGGCGACCCCGACGGGCTGCGGCTGAAGGACATCGCGGAGACCGCGGGCTGCAGCCAGCCGACCGCGCATCGCATGCTGCAGGACCTCGCCGCCGAGGGTTTCGCCGAACAGGCCGCCGGCAAGCGCTATCGCCTGGCGCTCGACTTCTACGTGCTCGCCGCACGCGCGGGCCAAGCCAGCGGCCTGCGCGAGGCGGCGCGGCCGGCGCTGCTGCGGCTGTCGGCGACCTTGAGCGACACGATCTTCCTTTTGGTGCGCAACGGCTTCGATGCGGTCTGTCTCGACCGCGTCGAAGGACCGTTTCCGATCCGCTCCTTCACCGGCGACATCGGCGGCAAGGTGCCGCTCGGGCTTGGCCAGGGCAGCCTCACGATTCTCGCCAACCTGCCCGAGGACGAGCAGGAGGCCGTGATCCGCTTCAACATCCCGCGCCTGCTCGATCGCGGCTTCCTCGACGAGGCCTCGCTGCGCAGTGCGCTGGCGCAGGCGCGCGCGCAAGGCTGGGTCAATACCAGCACCGGCCTCATTCCCGGCATGGCCGGCGTCGGCGTGCCCGTGCTCGACGCGCGGGGCAACGCGGTGGCTGCGCTCAGCGTGGGCACGCTGGCGGAGCGGCTGAACGCGGACCGGCTGCCGCATGTGGTCAAGATCCTGCAGGGCGAGGCGCAGGTGCTGGCCGGCAAGCTCAACCCGTTCGACGTGGCTTTGCGCTATCCATCACGGAGCTTGAGCACGATCGGGGGGAATTAGTCCTTCTCCATCACGACCACCGTCATTCCGGGGCAAGGCCGCAGGCCTTGAACCCGGAATCCCGACGTTGCCTTGCGTTCGTTTCCAACAATCTCGAGATTCCGGGTTCAATCGCGCACACGCCGTCGCGTGTGCACGATTGCCCCGGAATGACGGTGAGTTGCTCGGCGCCGTGCAACTTACGTTAGGCGCTCAGGTCACCCACTCCGCGCGGATGCCGCCCTTCCCAACTTCGCGCTCGGGCTCGCGCCAGGCAAAGGTGAACAACCCCATCGGCTCGACCTGTTCGAGCTCATCGCGGGCAATGTCGCGCGCGATCACGACGATGAAGGGCGCCGGCGGTTTCTCGACCTTCAATTGCCGCGGCGGCGAGAACACCGTGCCGACGCTTTCGACCAGCAGCGGCCGCGGCGCCTCGTGGATCTTCACCAGCCCCTTGATCCGCAGCAGGCGCTCGCCGAGCCGGCCCGCGACATTGTCGAGCCAGCCGGCGAGATCGGCATAGGCGATCTCCGCCCGCGGGCGGACGAGGCAGAGCGCGAGGCGCGGATGCGCGGCGGTCAGATCAGGCGCGACCTCGCGCAGCGGCAGCGAAGCCGTGAGTGGCGCGAACGCAGCCGCTACGATCACGGCGCGATCGGCGTTGGCGATGGGCTCCGCGACAGGATTGAGCTGCGCAATCGAGACCGGCGATCCAGCCAAGGCGGCCGGCGCGAGGTCGGCCTTGGTCCCAACGATGCGGTGCGCTGCGGCCCATTGCGCCGCAGCCTCCTCGAATGCGGCGACGGCCAGCCCGCGCGTGAGGTCATAGGTTGCGATGACCGCAACGCGCATGCGATGCTCGGCGAGCGTTGCAAGCTGGCGCAGCACGGGGCCGGGCATCGACAGGCCCGAGGTCTCCAGGATGATCCGGCGCAACGTCGGCAGCCCATCCGGCCGCGGCGCCATGATCAGGCGGTCGATGGTGAAGGCGAGATCGCTGCCGACCTGGCAGCACACGCAGCCGTTCGACAGCATCGCCATCGGCACGTCGTCGCCGCTCTCGCGCAACAGGACGCCGTCCAGCCCGACCTCGCCGGCCTCGTTGACGATGACAGCGGTGTCCGACGCCGTTTCCGCGGTCAGTACATCGCGCAGCAGCGACGTCTTGCCCGAGCCGAGAAAGCCGGTGAGGACGAAGAAGTCGATGCTGCCGACGCTCATGGCGCCGCGGCGTCCTTGTCTTTATCCTTGGCGGCGTATTTCTCCGGCACGTCACTTTCCCAGCTCGCCTTGACGAGCTCGCGCACGTCGGCCAGCAGCTCCTCCGTGTCGTAGATGATGCCGTCCTTGATCGTGTATTTGAGGCCGCGGTGCCACTCGACCGCGTTGGTCGTGTCGTTGAAGCGCATCGCGCCGGTGCCGTAGAGCAGCTTGAAGTCGGTCAGCGGATTGTGGTCGTGCACCAGCATGTCGGCGCGCATGCCGATGTCGATGGTGCCGATCTCGTCCTGCAGGCCGCAGAGTGCTGCGCCCTGCGATGTCGCCGAGCGGATCACCTCCAGCGGATGGAAGCCCGCCTCCTGCAGCAGCTCCAGCTCACGGACATAGCCGAAGCCGAAGATCTGGTAGATGAAGCCGGAATCCGAGCCGGTGCAGACCCGGCCGCCGCGGTTCTTGTACTCGTTGACGAACGCCATCCAGAGCCGGTAGTTCTCCTTCCACTCGATCTCGTTCTGGGTCGACCAGCGATACCAGTACGAGCCGTGGCCGCCGCGCTGCGGCGTGAAGTAGTCCCACATCGACTTCCAAGTGTACTCCTTGTGCCAATAGGCCTGGCGCGCCCGCATCAGGTCGCGGTTGGCGTCGTAGATCGTGAAGGTCGGCACGAAGGTGAAACCGATCTCCAGGAACTGCTCCAGCACCTCGTTCCACTTGGCCGAGCCGGGCTCGGCGCCCTGCTTGAACATCTGCCCCGAGACCGAGAAGCGGAAATATTCATCGGTGTAGTTGTAGTCGAGCGGGAAGTTCTGGATCACGCGGTCTTCGAACAGCGCCTCCGGCAGGCCGTAATAATGCTCCGCGCTCGTCAGGCCCCACTTCGCCGTGGTCAGCGCATTCATGCGCGACACCGCCATCTGGGCGTGATGGCAGCCGGTGCGCAGGCCGATCTGTTTGCACTCGTCGAGCGCGGCTTCCATGATCGCGGGCGGCGCGCCGAAGAACTTGATGCCGTCGGCGCCGCGCTCCTTGACCTGACGCAGCCAGGTGCGCCCCTGCTCCGGCGTGTAGATCGTCTTGACCATGTCGTTGACGGCCGGGAAATAGGCATAGGCGAGCAGCCGCGGCGCGGCGATCGTGTTGTTCTCGGCGCGCTCTTTCTGGTCGAGCATCCAGGACAGCCCGTTCATCGAGCCCATCTCGCGCACCGTGGTGACGCCATGCGCCAGCCAGAGCTTGTAGACGTAGTCGACCGGCGGCACCCAGCCATTGGCGGAGTGATAGGCAACGCCGGCATGGGCGTGGCAGTCGACGAAGCCCGGCGTCACCCATTTTCCGCGACAGTCGATCTCGTGATCGGCCGGTTCGCCAGCGTTGCCGGCATAGCCATAGCCGACGATCTTCTTGATGCTGACGATGCGGCCGTTCTCGACGATGATGTCGACCGGCCCGATCGGCGGCGCCCCGGTGCCGTCGATGACAGTGGCGCTGCGCAGCGCCAGCCGCTTGAACGGCCCGATCCCGCGATCCCGCGTCGTCGCCTTCGGCACGATCGGCGCCGCGCCCTTGTTCCGGATGAAGGCGAGCTCATCGCCAGGGAGCATCTGTTCCGTCACGACGGCGTGTCCTCCATTTGAGACCGTAGGGTGGGCAAAGCGCAGCGTGCCCACCATGCGTCTGCTTTCTTCCAAGATGGTGGGCACAGCGCTGCGCGCCTTTGCCCACCCTACGCATCGTCTTCCCGTCATTGCGAGCGGAGCGAAGCAATCCAGGGCCAGGAAGCAAGTCTGGATTGCTTCGTCGCTGCGCTTCTCGCAATGACGGCGTCTACCGTCACCCCGCCCTGTACTTCCGCGCGAACGCGACGCTGCCGAACACCGTGAACGCCATGGTCACCGCGAGCAGCATGAAGGCGAGGGCGGCACCCATCGGCCAGTTGTTGCCGCGCACGAACTGGTCGTACACGGCAGGCGCCATCATCTTGAATCGCGGGCCGCCGAGAAGCACCGCCGTTGCATAGGTGTTCATGCACAAAACGAACACCAGGATCGAGCCGGCGGCGACGCCGGGACCCGACAGCGGCAGGATCACCCGCCAGAACACGCGCGCGCCTGAGGCGCCGAGATTGGCGGCGGCATATTCCAGGTCGCGGGGGATGCTCTCGATGACCGCGGACAGCGTCAGGATCATGTAGGGCAGCACGACGGCGATGATGCCGATGATGACCGCCTTGGTCGTGTACATGATCTCCAGCGGCGCGGCGATCAGGCCGAGCTTCATCAGAACCGTGTTGACGAGCCCGTCGCGCGCGAACAGCGCCATCCAGCCGGCCGAGCGCACGACATTGCCGACCAGCAGCGGAAACAGGGTCGCGATGACGACCAGGCTCTTCCAGCGGCTCTCCATGCGGCCGAGCCAATAGGCCGCCGGAAAGGCGAGAATCAGCGTGAGCAAGGTACACAGCAGCGCGATGCCCAGCGTGGCCAGGATGATCTGCTGGTAGTACGGATCGGTCGCGGCCTTGACGTAGTTGTCCGGCGACAGCGCCTGCATCATCAACTGGGTCGGGCTGAACTGGTTGAGCGAGATCCGGAACATCAGGATCATCGGCCCGACCAGCAGCGCCAGGACCAGCAGACAGGCAGGAACGACCAGCAGCGCCATCGCGCGAGCTCCGATTGCGAAAGTGTCGGCTGTTCAGCCACGGCCCCTGCGGCCTCGCCGCAGGAGCGCATCATTCAAGACTTACGCCTTGAACTCCTTGTTCCAGAAGTCGAGCGTACGCTGCGAGCGCCCGGCGGCATAGGCATAGTCCGGCTTCAGCAGCCGCGCGCGCTCGGCCTCGGTCAGGCTGACCTGCTTGGCGAGATCCTCCGGCAGCGGCGCATCGGTGACCGTCGGGACATAGCCCATCTTGTCGGCGAAGCCGCCTTGCGCCTTGGCGTCCAGCATCGCGTCGAGATAGGCGAAACCGCCGGCCTTGTTCTTGGCGTTCTTCGGCACCGCGGCCTGGAACACGATCGCCGGCGTGCCTTCCTTCGGCACGACATGGGCGAGCGGAATGCCGGACTTCTTCCACATGAAGCCGCGGGCAAGCCACATCGTGGTGATCCAGACCTCCTCCGACTTCAGCGCCGCCGCCAGCGCCTCGTTCGAAGGATAGATCTTCACGTCGAGCGAGCGCCATTCCATCAGCTTCTTCTCGGCCGGATCGAGATTGCTGACGCCGCCGCCGCCGGCGAGCGCCGCGGCCAGCGTGTTGTTGGGATAGAGGATGTCGGCGAGACCGATGCGGCCGCGCCATTTCGGATCCCACAGATCGGCGAAGGATTGCGGCGGCGTCTTCACCTGGTTGGTATTGTAGAGGATCACCTGCGCCGAATAGATGTGCGGGATCGCGATGTCGCTCTTGAGCTCCGGGAATACCTTGTCGAGCCGCTTCACCTGGGCTGCATCGACCTTTTCGAACACGTCCGACTGCGACACGATGTAGGTATCGTTGTCGGACAGGCACGACACGTCCATCGAGCCGCGGCGACTCTGCCGCTCGGCCAGCAGCTTGGTCTTGCGCGGATCGGCGTTGGCGACGTCCTGCACGATCTCGAACCCCTTCGGCGTCATGATCGGCTTATCGATGATGTCGGAGAGCAACTGGCCGTAGTCGCCGCCCCAGGTGCCGACCACGACCTGTCCGCCTTCGGCGCGGGCAGTGGGCATGCCGGAGGCCAGCGCGGCGACGCCGGCGCTGGCGGAGAGAAAATGTCGTCGCGAAATCATGGGAGAACCTCTCGCTGTGGATGGTGCGTTACGAAGATGTCTGCGGCACGAGACGCGGGACCTTGCGGTCCCACTGCAGGGACACGGGATCGTCGACCTTCAGGGCGGCGAGCGACTCGCCGGGATCGGGCGTCGGCCTGACGGCAACCAACGTCTCATCGCCAATTGCGATCACATATTCGCTCTGCGCGCCCATATAGGTGATCGCCAGCACGCGGCCGCGCACCTCGCCGGACTCACCGGCCACCACTGCAATGCGTTCAGGCCGCAGCGCGAAGGCATCGGCATCACCGCGCTCGCCGCTGGCGACATCGACCGGCAGCAGCAGGCCGGCGCTGGTACGGAAGTTATTGGCGTCCGCACGCCGGCCGGCCAGGATGTTGCAACGGCCGACGAAGTCGGCGACGAAGGCATCCCTGGGCGAATCATACAGCTCCTGCGGTGTGCCGATCTGGCGGACGCGGCCGCCCTCCATGACCACGAGGCGGTCGGCCATCGTCAGCGCCTCCTCGCGGTCATGCGTCACCATCAAGGTGGTCAGGCCGAGCCGCTGCTGCAGCGCGCGGATCTCGAGCCGCACCTCGGCGCGCAGCTTGGCATCGAGGTTGGACAGGGGCTCGTCGAGCAGGAAGATGCGCGGATTGATCACCAGCGCCCGCGCCAGCGCGACGCGCTGCTGCTGCCCGCCCGACAATTGCCGCGGCAGCCGGTCGGCGAGATGCGACAGCCGCACCAGCCTGAGCGCCTCCTCGATCTTCGTCTTGCGCTCGGCCGCACTGATGCCGCGCATCTCCAGGCCAAAGCCGACATTGTCGGCCGCGCTCATGTGCGGAAACAGCGCGTAGGACTGGAACACCATGCCGGTCGCACGCTTGTAGGCCGGCAGATGCGTCACGTCCTCGCGGTCGAACAGCACGCGGCCGCTCGTGGGCGGCAGGAAGCCCGCGACCATGCGCAAGGTGGTCGTCTTGCCGCAGCCGGAGGGTCCGAGCAGCGCGACCAGCTCGCCCTCGCCGACGGCGAGATCGAGCCCCTCCACGCCGATCGACGTGCCGAAGCGCTTGGTCAGCTTCTCCAGAGTGAGCTGCGCCATCACACCACCCGCGACAGCTCGACGAAGCGGTCGGTCGCCACCATCAGAATGCCAACCAGCGCGATCTGCACAGTGGCGACCGCGGCGAGCGTCGGATCGATGCGGAATTCGAGGTAGTTCAGCATCGCAACCGGCAAGGTGATCCGGCCGGGACCGACCAGCAGCATCGACAGATCGAGATTCTCGAAGCTCTGGATGAAGGAGAACATCGCCGCGGCGACGATGCCGGAGCGCATCATCGGCAGGGTGATACGGCGGAACACCGTGAACGGGCTGGCGCCGAGATTGGCGGCGGCCTCCTCGGCGGCACGGTCGAGCCCCTGCAGGCTGGCGACCACGAGCCGCACCGTCCACGGAATCGCCAGCAGCGTATGCGCCGCGACGAGCCCTTCCGTCGTTGCCTTGATGTCGCGGTCGAGCAGATCCTCGGCGAGCACGTAGAACATGTAGAGACCGGAGCCGGCGACCACGCCGGGCACGGCGAGCGGGGCCAGCAGAAACGACGATAGCGCCTGACGGCCGCGGAACTCGCCGCGCACGATGGCAAGCGCCGCCGCAGTGCCGAGCGGCACGCCGATTACGGTCGCGAGCAGCGCGACCTGGAAGCTGGTCACGAGGCCACGCAGAAATTCCGGCTTGCTCAGCGCGTTCGCGTACCATTTCAGCGACAGGCCCGGCGGCGGAAAGCTCACGATCTCCTGCGCGAAGAAGCTGGTCACGACGATCATGACGACGGGCGCAAAGATGACGGCATAGGCTGTGACGATCAGCGTCCGCACTGCGAAATGGCCGAGTGACATTTGTCCCGTAAAACGGAACGGCATTGCAGACACCTCAACAAACAGATCAGCAACTTGTGCGCCGGCATCGTAGTCGGGAGCTCTGCTGCCGCCAAGCCTGTGCCACGAGTTATCGCAATGCACATTCGCATGGGCGCAGCGACGCGGCGATCCTGACGCGTGATGCGGCGGCAGCGCCATCTTGGCGCTAGCCCCGTGCGCACGTGAAACCGTCGCCGGCGCGCTCGATTTCCGACTTTCGGAATCTTCGAGGACCGAGCAGGCGGACTTGACGCCTGCGCGACGGTCCGTCGCAACGGCGCGGATTTGAGCAATGCGTGCTCAATTCTTGCACCGGCACGATCCAATATTTTGTGCGCCCACGGACAAGCCATCCGCGCAGGCCCGCACCTAAGCTTGCCTTCGAGCTTGGACCGGGGCGACGGCACCAATGCACCGCCGGAACAGCGCGACATCATCGTTCGAAGGAGCTGGCAACATGCAGACGAGGCTATTCACTGGAGCGCGGCGGGCGTGGCTTGCCGCGCTCGGCGCCATCATCGCGGCGGGACTTCTCGCCCCCATCGACGCGCAGGCGGCGACGCCCGCGGGCTGCGCGGCGCTGAAGGAGAAATATCCGGACTGGAAGGGCAAGACGCTGGTCAACGCGATCAATCCGCACACGCCGGGCTATGAGTCGATCGACCCGAAAGACCCGAGCAAATATGTCGGCTTCGACATCGATCTCGGCGAGGCCATCGGCGACTGTCTCGGCTTCAAGCTGACCTACAAGCCGGTGACCTTCGCCGCGCTGCTGACGACCTTGGCGAGCGGCCAGGCCGACATCGTCATCTCCGACATCTACGCCACCAAGGAGCGCGCCAAGGCCGCCGACTTCATCACCTACTCCAAGGTGTTCGACGGCGTGCTGGTCGCCAAGGGCAACCCGAAGGGCATCAACGGCATCAACCTGTCGATGTGCGGCGCGGCCGCGGCCGAGAACACCGGCTACGTCGAGGTGCCGCTGATCCAGGATCTCGCGCCGAAATGCAAGGAAGCCGGAAAGCCTGAGCCGACGATCCAGCTCTACGACAACAACGCCAACTGTATCCAAGCCATCCTGGCCGGGCGCGCCGACACCTATGTCAACGACGTCAACACGGTCGACCAGGCGGTGAAGGCCTATCCGGACAAGCTCGAAAAGGCGATCGCGGTCACCATCCCCTATTCGGTCGGCATCGCCGTTCCCAAGGACAAGCCGAAGTTCCGCGACGCCGTCATGGCCGCGCTGATCGAGGTGCAGAAGGAAGGCATCCATCAGGAGCTGCTGAAGAAGTGGCAGCTCGATCCGGCGAACTTCAAGGAGCCGGATATTCTCACGGCGGACTAACAGGCGCTCCGTTTGAAGGCGGATCTGTCGCCGCAGAGACAGTGCGCTCCCCTCCCCCTTGCGGGGAGGGGTCGGGGGTGGGGGTCCACACGAAGACTCTTTGCTGGGTACCCCCCCCTCCCCAGCCCTCCCCCACAAGGGGGGGAGGGAGCGCACCAATTCCTCGGCGAAACGTGCGCGACCCATCTACCCGACCAAACTCGTAGGGTGGGCAAAGCGCAGCGTGCCCACCAACGCTGTTCCGAAGCACCGCGGTGGGCACGGCGCTTCGCGCCTTTGCCACCCTACGTAGCCAGCAGGCCTGCCAACCGATGTCCCTCTTCCTGCATTATCTCAGCATGCCGTATCTGCTGCAGGGCATCGAGCTGACCCTTCAGGTCACCGCGCTCGGCCTCGTCGGAGGACTGTTCCTCGGCCTCATCCTCGCTTGGATGCAGCTCAGCCGGTTCTGGCTGCTGGCGGCGATTGCACGCGGCTACACCGTGATCTTCCGCGGCACACCCCTGATCCTGCAGATGGTGTTCGCCTACGACGCGCTGCCGCATATCGGCATCAAGCTGCCGGCGGTGCTGGCGGCGGGCCTCGCACTCGCCTGCAACGAGGCGCCGTTCATCGCCGAGATGCTGCGCTCCGGCGTGCTCGGCGTCGATCGCGGCCAGCTCCTGGCCGGCCAGGCGCTCGGCATGACGCCATCAGTGCTGATGCGCCGCATCATCGCGCCGCAGGCGATCCGCACCATGATCCCCGCCTTCGGCAACGAGGCGGTGAGCGCGCTGAAGAACTCTTCGCTCGCCTCCGTCATCGCGGTGCAGGAATTGACCTTGCGTTCGACGCAGCTCGCGTCGTCCACCTTCGACTTCTTCTCGATCTTCTTCGCCTCGGGTCTCATCTATCTCGTGCTGACCGGCGCGATCAGCGTCATCCAGCTCGCGCTGGAATGGCTGCTCGATCTCGACCGCACGGCGAAGCAGCGCAAGCTGGCGGACTACCTTGCGCTATTGCTACCTTGGCGCCGCATCGGCCACGCGACGAAGCTGGAACTCGCCGAGAAAACAGCCCCTGCCATCGAGGCCGCGCCGCCGGAGCCCGCCGAACTGAAAGAAACGCCGCCGCTAGCGCTGTCGATCGAGGATCGCGCCAGGCGCGCGGCGACGGTCGCCCGCAACAATGTCGCCGTCGAGGTCACCGGGCTGCGCAAGGCCTATGACGGCCACACCGTGCTCGACGGGCTCGATCTCACCGTGCGCATCGGCGAGGTGATCGCGCTGCTCGGCCCCTCAGGCTCCGGCAAGAGCACGCTGCTCCGCTGCATCAATCACCTGGAGAACTGGGATTCCGGTAAGATCCGCGTCGGCGGCCGCAAGCTCGGCTTTGACGAGGCCGGCCGCAAGCTGTCGCCGCGCGAGATCGCCAATGAGCGCGCCAACGTCGGCGTCGGCATGGTGTTCCAGCAGTTCAACCTGTTCGGCCATCTCACCGCGAAGGAGAATGTCGCAGGTCCCTTGCGCTGGGTGCACGGCCTGGGCCGCTTCGAGGCCGAGCGCCGCGCGGCGGAGCTGCTCGACCGCGTCGGCCTGTCGCATCGCGCCGATGCGCTGCCGCGCCATCTGTCCGGAGGCCAGCAGCAGCGCGTGGCGATTGCCCGCGCGCTGGCGCCGAACCCGAGCGTGCTGCTGCTGGACGAGCCGACCTCAGCGCTCGATCCCGAGCTCGTGGGCGAGGTGTTGGAGGTGATCCGCCGGCTCGCCATCGACGATGGGCTCACCATGATCATTTCCACGCATCAGATCCGCTTCGCCGACGAGGTCGCCGACCGCGTCGCCTTCCTCAACGGCGGCGTCATTCTCGAGCAGGGTCCGGCGCACGAGGTGCTCTCCAATCCGCGTCACCCGCTGACTGCGCGCTTCCTCTCGGTGATGGACGCCGAGCGGCCGAAGGATGCGGTCGCATGAGTTCATCCTTCACGTCAACATCAACAATCTCGCGTCCGATCTTTCATGAGGCCCTTGTATGAAGCACCATCTGCTGCCGGTGTCCCCGAAGACCATCCATTGGGGATATTTTTCCAAGGTGGTGACACCGGCTCTCACCTTGCGCTCCGGCGACCGCGCCACGATCGAGACGCTGACGCATCACGCCAACGATGACTACGAGCGCATGATCAAGGACGATCCCGGCGCCGAGAGCGTGTTCGAGTGGACGAAGGAGCACAAGGCCGTGGCGCGGCGCGGCTCCGGTCCGACCGAGGGCCCGTTCATCCGCGGCTCCGGCGAAGGCATCGGCGTGCATCTGCTGACCGGACCGGTCGCGATCGAAGGCGCCGAGCCCGGCGACGTGCTGGAGGTGCGGATCCTCGACATCAGGCCGCGGCCGAGCCAATGCGGCTGCCATGCCGGCAGATGCTTCGGCTCCAACGCCGCCGCCAATTGGGGCTTTCACTATCACGACCTGATCGAGGAGCCGAAGCCGCGCGAGGTCGTCACCATCTTCGAGCTGGACACCGCGGGGGAGCCGTTCGCCAGGGCGGTCTACAACTACGTCTGGACGCCGCAGACCGACCCCGACGGCATCGTGCATCCGACCATCGACTATCCCGGCGTGCCGGTCGACCACGCGACGATCAGCAAGCGCGAGAACATCATGCCGGGCATCAAGGTGCCGGCGCGGCTGCATTTTGGCACGATGGGGCTCGCGCCATCGGAAGCCGACTACGTGTCCTCGATCCCGCCGAGCTACACCGGCGGCAACATCGACGACTGGCGCATCGGCAAGGGCGCGCGGATGTACTATCCGGTCGCCGTGCCCGGCGCCTATTTCTCGGTCGGCGATCCTCATGCCGCGCAAGGTGACAGCGAGCTCGGCGGCACCGCGATCGAGACCTCGCTCACCGGCGACTTCGAGTTCATCCTGCACAAGAAGAACGATCTCGGCGGCACCCAGCTCGAAGGCCTCACACATCCGCTGCTCGAGACCAACGACGCCTGGTCGGTCTACGGCTTCACCTATCCGAACTATCTCGCCGAACTCGGCGCCAATGCGCAGACCGAGATCGCCAACCATTCCAGCCTCGACCGCGCCATGCGCGACGCCTTCCGCAAGCTGCGCCGCTTCCTGATGACGGTGCATCATCTCAGCGAGGACGAGGCGATCTCGCTGTTGTCGGTCGGCGCCGATTTCGGCGTCACCCAGGTGGTGGACGCCAATTGGGGCGTGCATGGCACGATCCGCAAGAACGTGTTCCGGTGTGAGTGAGGTCGACGTCGGGCACCCTCTCGCCCAGCGCAAGGTGCGCTCCCTCCCCCGCTTGCGGGGGAGGGTCGGGGTGGGGGCGCCCCAAGCGACACCGCCGCTGTGGACCCCCACCCCCTCCCCGCAAGGGGGAGGGGAACAGACCGCGCGCGCGGCGACAGCCCCAGCGACAACGACACCAGGAGCCGACGACTGACGCGCACCGAAACGCCGATGCCAAAACGACAAACGGTCAAGCTCATCTGGCACGGGGGTTGCTTCGCGTTCCCGGACCCGGGGCGTGCCATGAGTTTTCGTCCGTTCACCAGCGAATCCTATTCCGAGGGCGAGCGTCCGGAGGCGTGGCGCGACGTGCTGAATGCGGTCGGGCTGCAGCCCGCGGCGAAGACGCCATTCTATGATGGCCATGCCACCGCCTCGCATCGCCATGCGCCGGGCATCGCGCTCTCGCGGCTGTCGGCCGGCGCGCAGGTGGTCACTGCGGTTCCGCAGCCCCACGAAGACCTGCCGATCGTGCTGCTGGCGATCGAGGACGGCGCCGTGCTCCGGAGCGGCGACAGTCACCGCATCGTGCCCGCGGGGCATCTGATGCTGCTGCCGCGCACGGGAGACTGGGGGATCGCCTTCCAGCGCGACCTGCGCGCGATCGTGCTGTCGGTGACGGCGGACGCCCTGCATGGCCGCATCAGCGGCAAGCTGAAATTGGCCAGGCCCCAGGTGATCGCGCCGAGCGGTCTTGCCGACGTGGTCTGCCGCACCATCGAGGCCACCGCGCGGGCGCTCGAAACCCTCAGCGATGCCGAATGGAGCACGGTCGCACAGAGCCTGGTCGATCTGCTGCTGACGCTCGCCCATCAACAAGCGGTGCCGGCAACGGAGGCCGGCAGCAGCGCGACGCAGGCCGCGATCCTTCACCGGATCTGCCAGACCATCGAGCGGCGGCTCGACGATGCCGAGCTGACGCCGGCGCGGGTGGCCCAGGCCGAAGGCATCTCAGAGCGCTATCTGCAGAAATTGTTCGAAGGCGCTGGTGATAATTTCAGTCACTACGTGAGGGAACGGCGGCTGCAGCGGGCCTGGACCGACCTGTCCAATCCGGCCGAAGCCAACCATTCGATCTCGGAGATCGCCTATCGCTACGGCTTCGCCGATTCGGCACATTTCAGCCGCAGCTTCCGCGCCCGCTTCGGCCTGTCGCCGCGCGAGTTCCGGCAGCAGAAGGCCGAGCAGGCGATCACGTCGGCGACTCCGCGCGGCCAGCGCGGCTGGCCGCAGGACGCGCTGGCGCAGCAGCGCGTCTGCGAGAGGCCGGCGTCAACCAGGAGCGACATCGCCCTACCCGCGCCGGCCAACGACCAGGATGCGCGGCGGCATCACCATCATCTCGCGGTGTCGGCCGAACGGGTGCATTGGGGCTATTTCAGCCGCTCGCTGCCGCCGCAGATCGAAATCGCATCCGGCGACACGATCACGGTGGAGACGCTGACCCAGCATGCCTCCGATGATCCCGAGCTGATGATCGCAGGCGATGCCGCTGCGCTCAGCGTGTTCGGCTGGACCAAGGCCAAGAAGAACGTCGACCGCCGCGGCGCCGGTCCGATGGACGCCAGCGTGTTCGGCCGCGGCGCCGGCGAAGGCTTTGGCGTCCACATCTGCACCGGCCCGGTCGCGATCAAGGACGCGCAGCCCGGCGACGTGCTCGAAGTTCGCATCCTCGACATCGTGCCGCGGCCAAGCAAGAGCAGGACGCATGAAGGCCGTGTGATCGGCTCCAGCGTCGCGGCGTGGTGGGGCTATCACTACAACGAACTGATTGCAGCACCGGCGCCGCGCGAGGCGGTGACGATCTACGAGATCTTTGCCGGCGATCCCGAGCCGCATGCGCGCGCGCTCTATTCCTACCGCTGGGAGCCGCAGACCGATCCGGCCGGAGTCGTCCACGCGACCTACGACTATCCCGGTGTGCCGGTGGCGCCCGGCAGCATCAAGCGCCGCCACGGCGTGCTCGACAACATCCGCATTCCGCTGCGGCCGCATTTCGGCGTGATCGCGGTGGCGCCGCGCGAGGTCGACTTCGTCGATTCGATTCCGCCGTCCTATTTCGGCGGCAATCTTGACAATTGGCGGCTGGGCAAGGGCGCGACCGTGTATCTCCCCGTCGCGGTTCCCGGCGCGCTGCTGTCGGTCGGCGACCCCCACGCCACGCAAGGCGACGGCGAGCTCGGCGGCACGGCGATTGAATGCTCGATGACTGGCACGTTTCAGGTCATCCTGCACAAGAAGGCGCAGCTCGCGGGGCAGCCGTTCGCCGATCTCTCTTACCCGCTGATCGAGACCGCGACCGACTGGGTGCTGACCGGCTTCAGCCACCCGAACTATCTCGCCGAGTTCGGCGCGCAAGGCCAAAGCGAGGTCTACGCGACCTCCTCGCTCGACCTCGCGATGAAGGATGCCTTCCGCAAGATGCGCCGCTTCCTGATGCACATCAAAGGCCTCAGCGAGGACGAGGCGGTCGCGCTGATGTCGGCGGCGGTGGACTTCGGCGTCACGCAGGTCGTCGACGGCAATTGGGGCGTGCACGCGATCCTGAGCAAGCGGCTGTTCGAGGATGCGGGCTGACTCTCGATCCAATCGCTGCGTCCCGGAATTCCGTCATTGCGAGCGAAGCGACTTGTCCGCCGAAGCTCGAAGAGCGAAGGCGGAAGCAATCCAGGGCGTCACGCTCGGCCCTGGATTGCTTCGTCGCTTCGCTCCTCGCAATGACGACGGTTGTTGTGTTTCGAGCGAGCCCCGAACAAAGGACCATCCCTATGCAGTTCCACATGATCTCCGGTGCGACCAGGCCGGTGGCGCCGTTCAGCCACGCGGTCGAAACCGACGGCTTCGTGTTCGTCACCGGCCAGATGCCGGACTCGCCGGAGGCGCCGGGCGTGCTGCCGGAGGGGATCGTGAATCAGACGAAGGCGGTGATGCAGAACTTGAAGTACATCCTCCAAGGTCTCAACCTTGGCCTCGAACATATTGTGATGTCTCGGATTTACCTGACCGAGTTCAAGCGGGATTACGCGGCGATGAATGAAACCTATCGTTCATTCTTCCCGCCGGACCGGCTGCCGGCCCGCACCTGCGTCGGCGTCACCGGCTTGGCCTATGACGCGCTGATCGAGATCGATCTGGTCTGCCGAAGACCATAGTACCCATTGGTAAACATCTCCTCAACGCGAGGCCCCGTCATTCGATCCGGGCTGGGGAGCGTCCCGCTGTTGCCGATTGTGTGCCGAGGCCCGGCGGTGTCAATTCGCCGGACCATCAGGCGGGATCGGGGAGTGCCATGCCGTACCAGTTTTCCAATCGTCAGCAGATCCGCAAGCCGGCGGTGACCAGCAAGGGCGGCATTGTCGCGGCGCAGTCACGGCGCGCCGCCGAGGTCGGGGCCGAGGTGCTGGCCGCAGGCGGCGACTGCGTCGATGCCGTGGTGGCGACCGGCTTTGCGCTCGGCGTGCTCGAGCCGTGGATGAGCGGCCTCGGCGGCGGCGGCGCCATGCTGCTGTACCGCGCCAGGGACAACCACGTCGAGGTGATCGACTACGGCATGCGCGCGCCCGACAGCCTTGATGCCGCGGACTATCCGCTGGCCAATGACGGCAGCGTCGCGGCAGACATCTTTCCCTGGCCCCGCGTCAAGGACGACCGCAATCTGCACGGCCCCGGCGCGATCGCAGTGCCCGGCGTCGTCGCGGGCATGGAGGCGGCGCATCGCCGCTACGCGCGGCTGCCGTGGCAGGATCTCGTCACGCCGAGCGTGAAGCTCGCCGCCGAGGGCTTGCTGGTGGACTGGTGGACCACCGTGATGATCTCGAGCTGCGCCGCCGACCTGCGCCGCTATCCCGGCAGCGCCGCGGCCTATCTGAAGGATGGCTTGCCGCCGAATCCGCAATGGGGCGCCAAGGCGGTGACGCGGCTGCCGCAGGAGCAGCTGAAGGCGACGCTGGCACATCTTGCCAGCGCCGGCGCGCGCGACTTCTACCGCGGCGACATCGCCCGCTCGCTGACCCGCGACATCCAGGCCGCCGGCGGCGCGCTCTCGGTGGATGACCTCGCCGCGTTCGAGGCGCATGTCCGCGATCCCCTGCGCATCCCCTATCGCGGCGGCACGGTGTTCGCGACGCCGGAGCTGACGGCCGGCCCGACGCTGGCTCACGCGCTGCGGCTGATGCAGGCGCGCGTGACGGCATCGGGCAAGGCTCCGGATGCAAGCACGTTCATCGCCTATGCCGAGGCGGTGCAGTCGGCGTACCGCGAACGGCTGAACGACATGGGCGATGCGCCTGGCAAGCGCGCGCTTGGCGCCGAATATCTCGCGCCGGCCTGCACCACGCACTATTCGGTGGTGGACCGCGACGGCAACATGGCGGCGGTGACGCAGACGCTGCTGTCGGGCTTCGGCTCGAAATTCCAGGCGCCGCAGAGCGGCATCATGATGAACAACGGCATCATGTGGTTCGACCCGACGCCCGGCACCACGAACTCGCTGGCTCCGGGCAAGCGCTGCCTCACCAACTACACGCCGGTGGTGGCGCAGGCCGCCGATGGCCGTCGCCTCGCCCTCGGCGCCTCCGGCGGCCGCCGCATCCTGCCCGCCGTGGCACAGATGCTGTCCTTCGTGATGGACTTTGGCATGGATCTCGATACGGCGATCCACCAGCCGCGCATCGACGCCAGCGAAGGTGACGTGGTCGGCGCCGACACCCGGCTGCCGGCGGAGGTGATGGACGTGCTGACAGCGAAGTTCGAGACCGTGCCGGCGCCGGTGCAAACCATGCCGATGAAGTTCGCCTGCCCCAGCATCGTGCTGCGCCAGGGCGACGTGAACAGCGGCGCGACGGAAATCTTCCACGCCTGGAGCGATGCGGTGGCGGAGCGATGAGGAGGTCCGGGGGCCCGACGCGTCGCGCGCTCCTACCACGGCAAGTTCGTCGACCCTTTCCTCAATTCTCGAAATTCACGGCGGTGGTGTTCGCGCCGCAGATCAAGATCGCGACGCGTTCGGCCGGTGCAGGACGATAAACGCCGGACAGCAACGCGGCAAAGGCCGCGGCTCCGCCGGGCTCGGTGACGATGCGCAACGCCGTCCAGAGCGCTTGCTGCGCGGCGCGGATGGCGTCGTCGCTGACGACCGCGACATCCGGCGCGGCAAAGCGTTGGACGATGGGAAACACCCGCGCGCCGATCCGGCGCGGTGCGAGGCTGTCAGCGGCGATGCCACCGGCCGGCGCATCGACCGGATGCCCTGCCGCCAGCGCGTCGCGCAACGTCGGCGCGCCCTCGGGTTCCACCGCCACAACCTTGACGCGCCCCTCATACCAAGCGGCGATGCCGGCAATCAGTCCGCCGCCGCCGACAGCAACCAGCAGCGTGTCGATCTCGGGCGCGTCGCGCTCGATCTCCAAGCCGACCGTCCCCTGCCCCAGCATGGTCTCGGGCTGGTCGAAGGCGTGGATCGGCATCGCACCCGTGGCCGCAACATTCCGTTCGCTCGAAGCAAGCGCATCGGCGTAGCGATCGCCGCCGACATGAATATCCGCGCCGCAACGCCGGATGAGATCGATCTTCGACGGCGAGGCGATGCTCGGCACGAAGATCGCCGCCTTGCGGCCGAGACGCTGGGCTGCCAGCGCCACCGCGACGCCGTGATTGCCGCCCGACGCCGCGGCCACGCCCGCTTCGGGCACCTCGCGCATCAGGAGATTGGCGAATGCGCCGCGCGCCTTGAACGAGCCGCCATGCTGCATGAATTCGAGCTTGAGCCGCAACGGGCGAGCCGAGAGACCGACGTCGCCGCCCGCGATCGTGATCAGCGGTGTGTGCCGGACATGGGGCCTGATGAGTTCGTGGGTCGTGGCGATCCGCTCCCGCGTAAACGCCGTGGACGTTTCCGACATGCCGCACCTCTCCTGCGCATCTTGACATAGCTTAGCTAATTGGCAAAGTTACAAAATGGCTCCCGACCTCGTGTTTCGCGCCCTGGCCAACGACAAGCGGCTGCAGATCCTGGAATGGCTGCGTGATCCCGCGCGGCATTTCCCGCCGCAGCGCGACGGTGACTTGGTCAAGGATGGCGTCTGCGGGCTCTTCATCGCCGACAAGCTCAGCGTGTCGGCACCGACGCTTAGCGAGCACATGCGCGTGCTGACGGCCGCAGGGCTCGTGAAGGCCAAGCGCGCCAAGGGCTGGACCTTCTACAAGCGCGACGAACAAGGCCTCAAGACAGCGCGACGGCTGCTCACCGCCGCACTCTAGACCTGGCGAGAGGCGTGACAAACGCTCTCATTGGGCGGACGCTCGGCAGCCGCGCTAGCACTGTCATACGGTCGGCGGTGACGGCACGGCGATTTGCGGAAAGCTTGCCCGCAAGAAGGCCCGCATACGGGAGCGGAACGCGGCCACGTTCAAGCCAACGAGCGCAAGCCCGATCAAGCCGCCGACGAGCAACGTCGGCAAGGACCAGGTCTGGCCCCCCACTGCGGCGAGCGCCGGACCGAACAAGCCGGCTGCGACCACCACGACAGCAATGCAGCTCGCCGGCGCCAGACAGATGTCCCACCCGATGACGGAACGCTCGGTTGCGTCGACATGCAGCCTGCCGACGACGAGGGGAATCTGAATCAGAATCAATCCGCGCGGCCGCAGCCAGATCACACTATGCCTCTCGTCCCAGTAGACGGTGCAGGTGCTGAGCTTGACTCTCCTGCCCGCCGCCAGTTCGGATTGAAGAACAAATCGATCCCGCTCCCGCCCGATCCGCAGGAAGGCTCCGAGATAGGGCCGGTAGAGGGCCATGATTGCGATCAGGTCGAAAATCACAGTGCCAAACAGCAAAGGCGCCAGCCAGGACGGCAGATCGACCGGGGTGGGAGCCGCAGACGGAGGATCGTGAGGCTGAAGAGATGGACGTCCGACCTGGTTCGGCACGGGTCCGGCAAAGCCGCGGATCTCCAGGCGCAGGATCACGCTGTCAGACGGGTCGTAGCAAATCCGGACGTAAGCACCGGGCGTGAGCGGGCCGCCGCGGGCCGCCGTCGCGTGGAAGCCCTCAATGAGATCCATGTCCGAATATTGGAACGGCACGCCCGACACCGTGAACGACTCGCTCGAACGCCGCGCGAGCGGCCCCGGCGTGAACTGCTCGACGGGCCCCTCGACCATCCGGCATTCGCCGCTCGCGGCCAGCCTGTGATGACGGTGATAGGGGACGAAGGTCAACGCAAAGGCCCCAACGGTCCAAATCGTCGCGAACACGACCGGGCCATAGCGCACGACATTCGACTTCGGGAGATACGGAATTCCTAGAGCTTGCAGCCCGCGGGGAAGCGCCGCGAGAAGTCCGGTCAGAACGATGAAGAGCAGGCCGGTCGCGGGAATCCACGAGGCCATGAAACCCGCGTCGAGGACATCGAAGACCTTGACGAACTGATCAGGCGTCATCGCTTCAGGCTCACTCTCGACCAGCAGTCTCTGCAATTGCGAACGGCGGCACCGACATCCTATCCGACCAGTGCCGTCATCAACGCGCTGTCCGCATCCGCCAGATCGTCGATCACGTCGAAATGGTGCCGGTCCGGCGCCTCGACATAAGCCGTGGATGCGCCAAGCCCCGTCCAGATATTGGCGAGCAGCTGAGCCTGGCGGCGGAATTCGTTGCGCTCGGCGCCGCCGACCCAGGCAGTGACCTTGACGTGATCGATCGGCACCAGCAGCGCGGGGCTCTCCTTCGCAGCCGTGGCGTCGTCGATGTGCAGCGTCTCGTTCATCGCGGTCCGCTGCAGCGGGCGCAGATCGTGCAGGCCGGAGATCGAGACCACGCTGGTGATGCGCCCCTGTCGCTCGGGCGGCAGTGGCGCGCCGCGGCAGATCATGCGGCTGACGAGATGGCCGCCGGCGGAGTGGCCAGTCAAAGCCACGGGACCTGCGACCTCGTCCATCGCGCGCGCGATGGCCTGCGCCACATCCGTCGAAATATCGGCGATGCCGACCTCGGGACACAGCCGGTACGACGGCATCGCCACGGCATGGCCGCGCGCGATAGGCCCCCGCGCAAGATGCGACCAGAAGCTCTTGTCCAGCCGCATCCAATAGCCGCCATGCACGAACACGACGAGCCCCTTCGGCGCGCCCTCCGGCAGGAACAGATCGAGGCGCTGCCGGTCATGCGCGCCATAGGCGATGTCGAGCTTGGCACGGCCCTGCCCCACCATGTCGGCGCGATAGCTCTCCGCCGGCGCCACCCACAGCCCGGGCCAGCGCTCGCCGCCGGCGATGTTCGGGCCGTTGGCGTAAGCGTTGTCCCAGTCCTTGACGGCATAGAGCATGAGGATCTCCTGATCGATTGATGTGCGCGCGGGCTCACAGCCCGGTGCGCAGCTTCCAGAGTTCGGGGAACAAAACGATCTCCAGCATCTTGCGCAGATAGTTGACGCCGCTGGTGCCCCCGGTGCCGGTCTTGAAGCCGATGATGCGCTCCACCGTGGTGACGTGGTTGAAGCGCCAGCGGCGGAAATAATCCTCGAAATCGACCAGCTTCTCGGCGAGCTCATACAGCTCCCAATGCCGCTGCGGATCGCGGTAGACGCTGGTCCAGGCCGCCGCGACCTCCGCGCTCTCAGCGCGCGTGCCGCGCCAGTCGGTGCGCTGGCCGTCGGCGCCGGTGAAGAAGCCGCGCCGCGCCAACAGCCGCAGCGCTTCGTCGTACAGACTGGGCTTCGCCAGGATCGCTTCCAGCTCGGCGGTCAGCTCCGGATGATGGGCATGCGGGCGCAGCATCGCGAGATTGCGGTTGCCGAGCAGGAATTCGATCGAACGATACTGGAACGATTGGAAGCCGGAGGACTCGCCGAGCTTGTCGCGGAACAACGTGTACTCGCTCGGCGTCATCGTGCGCAGCACGTCCCAGGCGCCGTTGAGCTGCTCGAAGATGCGTGACACCCGCGTCAGCATCTTGAACGCCGGCTGCACGTCGTCTTTGGCGATCGCGGCCATCGCCGCCTTGATCTCGTGGATCGCGAGCTTCATCCACAATTCGGAGGTCTGGTGCTGGATGATGAACAGCAGCTCGTCATGCGCGGTCGAGAGCGGCGCCTGCGCATCGAGCAGGCGATCCAGCATCAGATAGTCGCCATAGGACATCCGACCCTTGAAGTTCATCCGCGCACCCTCGGTGGCGGGATCGTAGGGCGCGCTGCTCACGTCACGAGCTCCTTCTGGCGATAGTCGGGCCTGTCCCACAGACTGTTGTCGAGGACCTCCGCGAGGATGCCCACGGCGCCGCGCACCTCGGCCTCGCCGATATAGAGCGGCGTGAAGCCGAAGCGCAGCGCGTCCGGCGCGCGGAAGTCGCCGATCACGCCGCGCGCGATCAGCGCGCGCATGATCGCATAGCCGTCCGGGTGGCGGAACGACACCTGGCTACCGCGCTGCGTCGCATCACGCGGTGACGCCAAGGTCAGCGACGGACAGCGCTTCTCGACCTCGGCGATGAACAATTCCGACAGCGCGATCGAAGCCGCGCGCACGTCCGGCATCGACACGCCGTCCCAGGCGTCGAGCGCGGCATCGAGCGCGGCGAGCGCAATGATCGGCGGCGTTCCGATGCGCATGCGCTCGATGCCGCCGCCGGGGCGGTAGTCGAGATCGAAGGCGAACGGCGCCTCGTGCCCCATCCAGCCGGACAACGCCGGCGGCGCGATGTCTGCGTAACGCGGCGCGACATAGATGAAGGCCGGCGCGCCGGGCCCGCCATTGAGATATTTGTAGGTGCAGCCGACCGCGAAGTCGGCCTCGGCGCCGGCGAGGTCGACCGGCACGGCGCCGGCGGAATGCGCGAGGTCCCACACCGTGAGCGCGCCGGCCGCGTGCGCCTTCTTCGTCAGCGCGGCCATGTCGTGCATGCGGCCGGTGCGGTAATCCACCTCGGTCAGCATCAGCACGGCGACGCTGTCGTCGATCGCCGCCTCCACCTGCTCGGGCTCGACCACCTTCAAGGTGGCGCGGTCGCCGAGCATGCGAACCAGGCCCTGCGCCATATAGAGATCGGACGGGAAGTTGCCGCTGTCGGACAGGATCACGCGGCGGCCCGGATTGAGCGACAGCGCGGCGGCGAGCGCCTGATAAACCTTGATCGAGAGCGTATCGCCCATCACGACCGTGCCGGGCGCGGCCCCGATCAGCCGGGCGATGCGATCGCCGACCCGGCGCGGCTGCACCATCCATCCGGCGGTGTTCCAGCCGCGGATCAGCTCCTGTCCCCACTCCGCTTCGATCATGCGGCCAACGCGGGCGGGCACGGCCGACGGCAGCGCGCCGAGCGAATTGCCATCGAGATAGATGACCCCTTCAGGTATCGTGAAGAGCGATCGGGTCCTGGAAAAATCGGTCATGCGGCTCCTGCTTCGTTCACGGCCTGAATGCATGATTCGCGCCGGGTCGGGCCAGATCAAGCCGGTCCCATCGCCACCGGCACCGCGCGGGCCGCATGGCTCGCGAAGACGTGACGATGGCGACACAATCCAGCCGGTCGATCGCCGCCGGCCGGTGACATTGACGCGCCACGGCAGGCTTGTCACGGGCGGCGCGTGGCGCATGATAGATCGATCTGAACTGCCGATGGAGCACAACATGCGCATTCTGGTGCCGCTCGTCCTGCTGATGGCGCTGCTGATGCACCCTGCCGAGGCTGCCGACGCCAGCGCGGCGCAGAGCGTCATTCGCGCCCAGGAACAGGCTTTGGCGCGCGACGACGGAGCGACCGCCTATGCCCAAGCCGCGCCGGAGATCCAGGCGCTGTTTCCGAGCGTCGAGATCTTCATGAGCATGGTCAAAAGCGGCTATCCGCCGGTCTATCGCCATCGCAGCTTCGAATTCGGCGCCGCGCAGGTCGAGGACGGCAGCATCGCGCAGCGCGTGCACATCGTCGATGCCGAAGGCGAGGCGTGGGAGGCTCTGTACACGTTGCGGACCCAGCCCGACGGCAGCCTCAGGATCACCGGCTGTTCGCTGTTGAAGACGGGCCAGTCGGTCTAGCGCTGAGCGGCTACGTCACGCCGAAGCGCTTCTTGAACTGCTCGACATTGATGAGGCCGCGGCCGTGGCGGCCGTCGCCGATCTTCACGTCGCCATGATAGGCCTCGACCGAGAAGCGGATGACGCGGCGCTCGACCTCGATCACCTCGGCGACCGTGCGGATGGTCGCGCCGACCGGCGAGGCCGCGAGATGGCGGACGTTGACCTCGGTGCCGACCGTAACCCAGCCCGGCGGCAGCGCCGGGTTGATGGCGTCGCCCGACGTCATCTCCATCTCCAGGATCATCATCGGCGTCGCATAGACCATCGGCATGTGCGGCACGAAATGCCCGACGGTGCGCTCCGGCGGCACCACCAGCAGGCGCTCGGCGCGCATGCCCGGCTTGATGATCTCACGTGCGTCCATGACTGCTCCGAACTGTGCTGTCGTCCCGGACAAGCGCGCGGCACGCGCGCGCCGATCCGGGATCCATACGCCGTGGCGGTCGTGATGGGCGAAGGGCCAATGACCAGCGTGCCTCGAGCCGCTCCCTTGGGGGTATGGGTCCCGGCGTTCGCCGGGACGACCGCGGTGATCGTCGAGACAGATGTCATAGCCTCGCTTTCGCCAGGACGACGGCCAACTACTTCTTCTGCTCGGCCAGGCGCTCGACGAAGGTCTTGCCGCCCTTCATCTTGTGCGTCAGCGGCGCCTCGTTGATCTGGATCACCACCGCTTCCGGATCGACGCCGAGATGCGTCACCAGCGCCTTGGTGATGTCGCGCATCATGTTGGCCTTCTGCTCGTCGGTGCGGCCGGCGGCCATGCTCACGGTGATCTCGGGCATTCGTTGCTCCCTGTTGTTGTCTCTGCTGCGTCATCGCCGGGCTTGCCCCGGCGATCCATCTTCTGAAATCGATGGCGTCGTTTGAAGAGATGGATACGCGGGTCTAGCCCGCGTATGACGAGTCTTGTTATCCCCAGCTCACGTCGTGGCGCGCGAGCACCTCGCGGACGCCGGCGACCAGTTCGTCCTCCTTGGCTGAGAATTGCGCCGGGCGGCTCTCGCGCCATTCCTGGTTGGAGGCGATCGCGGCGGCCGCCTTGGCGCCCTCGATCAGGTCCTTGATCTGCACCTCGCCACGCGCCTTCTCGTCCGAGCCCTGGATGATGACGCAGGGCGCGTTGCGGCGGTCGGCATATTTGAGCTGGTTGCCCATGTTCTTCGGATTGCCGAGATAGAGCTCGGCGCGGATGCCGTGATTGCGCAGGGTCGACACCATCTTCTGATAGTCGGCGACGCGGTCGCGGTCGAACACGGTGACGACCACGGGCCCGAAGGCGGGGCGCGTGTCGAGCTTGCCGAGCAAGGTCAGCGCCGCCTGCAGGCGCGACACGCCGATGGAGAATCCGGTCGCCGGCACCGGCTCGCCGCGGAAGCGCGAGACGAGACCATCATAGCGCCCGCCGCCGCCGACCGAGCCGAAGCGCACCGGACGGCCCTTCTCGTCCTTGGTCTCGAGCAGGAGTTCGACTTCGTAGACAGGGCCGGTGTAGTATTCGAGACCACGGACGACGGAGGGTTCGACGCGGACGCGGCTGTAACCGTAACCGGCCGCGCTGCACAGCCTGGCGATCTCGGTCAGCTCGTTGACGCCTTCCACATAGGCCGGCGAGGACATGAACAATTTCTGCTGAGCAACGCTCGCCAAGACCTGGGCGTTGAACTGCAGATCCTGCTCCTCACCTTGGATTTGCGGCTCCGCGACCTTCATCTCGAAGAAGGCCAACAGGGCGTCGATCTGACTTTCAGTCAGGCCCGCGCCCTTGGTGAAATCACCCTTGCCGACCTCGCCGCCGTCCCAGCGGCCCTCGCCGAGCAGCTTCTTGATCTCTGAAATCGGAAACTTGTCGGCCTTGTCGATTGCCCTGAGCACCGTCAGCCGACGGCCCACGTGCTCATCACCGCCGATGCCGATCGCATCCATCACGCCATCGAGCACCTTGCGGTTGTTCACCTTCACGACATACGAGCCGCGCGGAATCCCCAGCGCCTCCATCGCATCCGCCGCCATCATGCACATCTCGGCGTCCGCCGCCGGCGAGCCGGAGCCGACCGTGTCGGCGTCGAACTGCATGAACTGGCGGAAGCGGCCAGGGCCGGGCTTCTCGTTGCGGAAAACGTAGCCGGCGCGATAGCTGCGATACGGCTTTGGCAGCGCGTCGAAATTCTCGGCCACGTAGCGCGCGAGCGGCGCGGTCAGGTCGTAGCGCAGCGAGATCCACTGCTCGTCATCGTCCTGGAACGAGAACACGCCCTCGTTCGGACGATCCTGGTCGGGCAGGAACTTGCCGAGCGCGTCGGTGTATTCGAACGCCGGCGTCTCCACCGGCTCGAAGCCGTAGCGCTCGTAGACGGCGCGGATCTTCTCGACCATCTCGCGCGTGGCGGCGATCGCCGCGGGGCCGCGATCCTCCAGCCCGCGCGGCAGCCGCGCCTTCAGCTTCTGGGGTTTCTTGGGTTTGTCGGACATCTGGGACCGGAACGTAGGGCGGGCAAAGCGCAGCGTGCCCACGGCTGACAAAGACCGGAACGGTGGGCACGGCCCGCTGTCGCGGTCCTTTGCCCACCCTACGGGATGGAATGCGTTGGCTCGGTTGGTAGCAGTCAGGGCGGGGTGCGGCAACCCGAAGCAGGGTTGGGCCCGGGGCGCGCTGGCTCGGCTGCGGCCTGTGAATTTGAGCCGAGCATTCGCTCCGATTGCGGTGCGCCCCCTCCCCCTTGCGGGGAGGGGTTGGGGGTGGGGGTCCACACGGGCAGTCTTTGCTGGGACCCCCACCCCCGACCCCTCCCCGCAAGGGGGAGGGGAGTCGACCGTCCGTGGGGCGCCCAGCCCCTACTTCACATCCCGGATCCAATGATGCGGATCGGGGCTGCGGCCGTACTGGATGTCGACGAGCTGCTTGCGCAGGCCCATGGCGACCGGGCCGGCCTCGCCGCCGTTGATCAGGACCTCGCCGCTCGCCGAGCACACCTTGCCGATCGGCGAGATCACCGCGGCGGTGCCGCAGGCGAACGCCTCCTTCAGCTTGCCGCTCTTGGCGTCCGCCCGCCACTGGTCGATCGAGTACGCCTCCTCGCGCACCTCGCGGCCGGCGTCGCGCGCCAGCTTGATGATGGAATCGCGGGTGATGCCGGGCAGGATGGTGCCGAGCGGCGGCGTCGACAGCGAGCCGTCGTCGAACACGAAGAACACGTTCATGCCGCCAAGCTCCTCGACATAGCGGCGCTCGATCGCGTCCAGGAACACGACCTGGTCGCAGCCATGCGCGATCGCCTCGGCCTGCGCCTTGAGGCTCGCGGCATAATTGCCGCCGCATTTGACGCCGCCCGTGCCGCCGACCGCGGCGCGGGTGTAGTTCTCCGAGACCCAGATCGAGACCGGCGCCGGGCCGCCCTTGAAATAGGAGCCGACCGGCGAGGCGATCACCGCGAAGATGTATTCCGCCGACGGCTTCACGCCGAGGAACACCTCGTTGGCGATCATGAACGGGCGCAGATACAGGCTGCCCTCGCCGCCCGGGATCCAGGCGCGGTCGATGCGGACGAGTTGCTCCACCGCCTCGATGAAGACCGCCTGGGGCAGTTGCGCCATCGCCATGCGCTCGGCCGAATTCCAGAACCGCTTGGCATTGGCATCGGGGCGGAACAGGTTCACGCCGCCATCGTCGCGCTTATAGGCCTTCAGGCCCTCGAAGATCTCCTGCGCATAATGCAGGACGGCTGCGGCCGGATCGAGCGGGAAGTTGGCGCGGGATTCGACCCGCGCGCTGTGCCAGCCCTTGTCCTGGCTGTACTGGACCACGGCCATGTGATCGGTGAACACCCGGCCGAAGCCCGGGTTGGCGAGCTTGGCCGCGCGCTCCTGGTCGGAGGTCGGGTTCGTCGTCGGCTTGATGTCGAATGTCAAAGTCATGTCCTTGCTTCCCCCGCTCTGATCGCCATTCGCGAGTTCTGGCGCCGCCCCGTCCGATCGGGCCAGTCGGCTTTCTGAATTTCGGACCTGCCGCGACCGGCTTTGAGCCGGTCACCGGGCAAGCATGCCACCACAGGACATGCTTTTGCGCCCGGCGGAAGTCCAGTATGGTTTGCCGAAATGCCGCTCGACATCACACGGTTGTTCGATACGTCGCCCAAGGATGCCCGTCGGGGTTGCCTACGGCCCGTTGAGACACGCCTGGAGACCATTGCCCGCCGATGAAACGATCTAAAATTTCGCAGCGGGCGATTGTTTTGTAACATTGAACCGCAGAAACGTCAATATGGCTGACATAAATTTCTCGTCTCCGACGTTGAGCCCCGAGCTGCGCGCGGCTGAGCCCTCCGCGACGGCCGGCGAGCCGCTGCGCTGGGACATCATCGAGCTCTTGTTCTTCGCCTATCGCGACTTCGTGGGCGATGCCGACCACGAGCTGGAGGCGTTCGGATTCGGCCGCGCGCATCACCGCGTGATGCATTTCGTCACACGCTATCCCGGCCTGAAGGTCGCCGATCTGCTCGACGTTCTGCGCATCACCAAGCAGTCGCTCGGCCGCGTGCTCAAGCAGCTGCTGGACGAGGGCTACATCGTGCAGAAGACGGGCAACAACGACCGCCGCCAGCGCCTTCTTTTCGCCACGCCGAAGGGCGAGGCGCTGGTCGCCAAGCTGGCTGGGCTGCAGACGCGGCGCATCGATCATGCGCTGGAGCAGATCGGGCCGGCCGGCGCCGAAAAGGTCCGGCAGTTCCTGCGCGCGATGATCGATCGCGACGATCCGGACAAGGTGCTGGAAGCCATCTTCAAGACGCCTGTCGCCGCCGCCAAGGAGTGACCGTGACGATCGCCGCCATCGCACCGCATCCGCCGCAGACGCCGGCCGACGATGCACCGCATCTCCTGCTCGTCGACGACGACCGCCGTATCCGCGATCTGTTGTCGCGCTTCCTGCGCGGCGAAGGCTATCGCGTCACCACGGCGGCGAGCGCAAGCGATGCTCGCGCCAAGCTCACCGGGCTGCATTTCGATCTCCTGATCCTCGACGTGATGATGCCCGGCGAAAGCGGCTTCGACCTCGCCCGCTTCATCCGCACGCAATCGTCGGTGCCGATCGTGATGCTGACCGCGCGCGCTGAGCCCGACAGCCGCATCGAGGGCCTGCAGCTCGGCGCCGACGACTACGTGGCAAAGCCTTTCGAACCGAGAGAGCTCGCGCTGCGCATCGGCAACATCCTCAAGCGCGCCGCGCCGCCGCCGGCGGAGGAAGTCGTCGAGCAGATCGCGTTCGGCCCGTTCGTCTATCATCTGGCGCGCGGCGAGCTGAAGCAGGGCGAGGAGATCGTCCACCTCACCGACCGCGAGCGCGAGATGCTGCGCATCCTCGCCAATGCCCGCGGCGAGACCGTGCCGCGCGGCGCGCTGACCGGCAACGGCACCGTCAACGAGCGCGCCGTCGACGTCCAGATCAACCGCCTGCGCCGCAAGCTGGAGAGCGATCCGGCCAACCCGCTGTTCCTGCAAGCCGTGCGCGGCATCGGCTATCGGCTGATGGTGACGGGCTGAGGCGGTGCAGGTGAAGGTCTCGACGTCATTGCGAGCGCGACGAAGCAATCCAGAGGCCCGCGATGACTCTGGATTGCTTCGTCGCTTCGCTCCTCGCAATGACGGAAGCAGCGAGGGCGTCCCAGCATGAGCACGCTCGACACCGGCCTCACCCTCATCCGCACCGCATCCCGCCGCGTCTCGCGCGCCAACAGCATCGTCGGCAACGCGTTCAAGGGCTGGATGCCGACCGGCCTCTATGCGCGCGCGCTGCTGATCATGATCGTGCCGATGGTGATCCTGCAGACGGTGGTCGCGGGCGTGTTCATGGAGCGGCACTGGAACACGGTGACACGACGCCTCTCCGCCGCAGTGGTGCAGGACGTCGCCGCGCTGATCGACATCTACAAGGGCTATCCGCAGGACAAGGACCGCACCATGCTGCGCCGGATCGCGCAGCAGCGGCTCAACCTTGTGGTCGACTTCCTGCCGGCCGGCGACATGCCGCCGCCGGGGCCAAAACCGTTCTTCAACCTGCTCGATCAGTCGCTGTCGAGCCAGATCGGCCGCCAGATCAGCCGTCCGTTCTGGATCGACACCGTCGGCCGCTCCAACCTGGTCGAGATCCGCATCGCGCTCGATGATGCCGTGATGCGCGTGTTCGCGCAGCGCGGCGCGGCCTATGCGTCGAACACCGACATCTTCCTGTTCTGGATGGTCGGGACGTCGTCGATCCTGCTGATCGTCTCGGTGCTGTTCCTGCGCAACCAGATCAAGCCGATCCTGCGGCTCGCCGACGCCGCCGAGAGCTTCGGCAAAGGCCGCGAGGTGCCGAACTTCCGGCCGCGCGGCGCGCGCGAGGTGCGGCGTGCGGCGCACGCCTTCCTGGAGATGAAGGCGCGCATCGAGCGCACCCTGGAGCAGCGCACGGCGATGCTGGCCGGCGTCAGCCACGATCTGCGCACCATCCTGACGCGCTTCAAGCTGGAGCTGGCGCTGCTCGGCGACAGTCCCGAGATCGACGCCATGCGCAAGGACGTCGACGAGATGTCGCACATGCTGGAGGATTATCTTGCCTTCGCACGCGGCGACAATGGCGAGATCGCGCAGCCGACCGACATCTCCAACGCGCTCGAGGAGCTGCGCAGCGACGCCGAGCGCAACGGCCATTCCGCCACGGTGTCGTTCCACGGCCTGCCGGTGGTGACCGTGAAGCCGCAGGCGCTGAAGCGCTGCCTCGGCAACCTCGTCTCGAATGCCGCCCGCCATGCCGACGCGATCGCCATCACCGGCCATCGCGACCACCGCTACCTCACCATCACCGTCGACGATGACGGCCCGGGCATCCCGGCCGACATGCGCGAGGAGGTGTTCAAGCCATTCCTGCGCCTCGACGACGCGCGCAACCAGGACGAGGGCGGCACCGGCCTCGGCCTCGCCATCGCCCGCGACATCGCCCGCTCCCATGGCGGCGACATCACCCTCGGCGACAGCCCGATGGGCGGGTTGCGGGCGAGCGTGCGCATTCCGGTGTAGCGCGCCGCACAGCTCATTCCTGCGCGATCACCGCGTCGAGCCAGGCGCAGTTCAGCGGCGGAACGCGTGGGTCCGGCACACGGACACCGCGTGCGGCGGCGGACAGCCGCATGTCACGCATGCGCTTGCGCTGCTCGTCCGGCAGGTACAATCGCTCGTGCCCCCACAGCGACGGGCCGTCGAAGGTCTCATGCGGCTGCCACGTCGCGGGATCGATCACCCGGCCGCCCCAGCCATATTCGATGAAGAAGCCGGAGGGCGTGTTGACGTAGAACGAGGTCATGTGGTCGTTGGTGTGACGGCCCAGCGTGTAGGCCACGCGCCCGTCGTCGAGCTGTGCCAGGTCGTAGCCCTGGCCGACGTCGTCGAGACTACCTAGTTCCACCATGAAGTGATGCAGTGTGCGGCGACCGGAGCCGACCATCGCGAAGCTGTGGTGACGGCCGTTGACGTGGAAGAAATAGAGCTTGTACGGCGTCAGGCCGAAGTCGGACACCTTGAAGCCGAGCAGGTCGCGATAGAACCGCAGCAGCGGCTCGACGTTCTCGACGTTGAGCACGACGTGCCCCATGCCGAGCGGCCCGGTGCGAAAGCCGGAGATCGGACGTCCCGGCCTGAAGGGATCCGAGGCGACGGCTGCCCCCCAGAACACCTCGATCGTGTTGCCAGCGGGATCCTGAAAGCAGATCAGCTCGCTGACATGACGCTCGTCGGCCAGTGCCTGCGAACCGCGGGCCACCTTCACGCCGTTGTCGTCGAGACGGCTCGCGAGCCGCGCGAGCGCGGCAGCGTCGCCGACCTCCCAGCCCATGACGGCGAGCCCGCCATCGCCGCTGCCATCGACGATCAGCCGCTGCTTGCGATCATCCATCCGATAGGCCTGCACGCTGGCCGCGCGATCCACGCGCTGCATCCCGAGGAGCTTGGTCGCCATGCGTCCCCACTGCTCCGCTTGGGACGACTTGATGCCGATGTAACCGAGCGCCGTTATTTCCATCTTGTTTTCTCCCGAAAGGCGCGGGCGGAATTTCGTATCAGCTCCGCGCGGTCCTGCAGTAGACTGCCGCCCCTGCATCCGGCTCGCGTTCTCAAGACGGTATCGGCGGACGGAAACGAAGAACAGGGAGGATTTTCCAAGTGTCCAAGCAACGGACGCGATCTCCGCAGGCCCGTCCTGCGGAGGGTGTCCGCGCCTTCAAGCGGGGGCTCGACGTGCTGCGCGCGGTCAATCGGTCCGGGGGCATTCGCGCCGGCGACGTGGCGCGCCAGCTCGATCTGCCGCGGCCCACGGTCTATCGGTTGCTCGAAACACTCGAGGAACTCGGCTATGTCGCGCGCAGCGCCAGCGACGACCGCTTCCGGGTCACGCGCCACGCGTTGAGCCTCGGCGACGGCTATGATCCCGGCATCTTCATCTGCCAGGTCGCCGCGCCCTATCTCGCTGAGCTCAGCCGCAGCCTGATCTGGCCGGTCGATCTGTCGACTTATGAGAACGGCGCGATGGTCATCCAGGAGACCACGCATGCGCGCAGCCCGCTCTCGATCGACCGCAGCATGATCGGCAAGCGGCTGCCGATGCTGCACACCTCGGCCGGCCGGGCCTATCTGGCCGCCTGCCCGCCCGCAGAGCGGGACCTCATCATCAACCATCTGCGACGCATCGAGGATGCCGAGGACCTCTTCTTCCTGGCGCCCGAGCGGCTGCAGCGCATGATGACGGAAACGTCTCAGCGCGGCTATGCGATCCGCAACGAGGGCGAATTCAATCCGAAGACGTCGTCGATCGCGGTGCCGATCGTGCGGGGCGACGTCGTGTTCGGCTGCATTTCGATCATCTGGATCCGCTCCGCCATGACCCTCGAGGAGGCTGTCGCTCAGTACGCGGCCCCATTGCGCGACGCCGCGGCCGCGATCCCCGTCCAGGCCTGAGCGTCCGCTGCGCGGACAGTTCGTGACCGCGCCTTGAAGGTGCGAGGCGGTTGCGGAACAGATGCGGCCATGAGCAACATGGCCGCACATTCCGGAAGCTTCGACGTCGTCATCGTCGGTCGCGGGCCCGTGGGCTCGACGCTCGCCAACCTGCTCGGCCTGTGCGGCATCCGCACCCTGATCCTGGAGCGCGAAGCCAAGGCCTATCATTTGCCGCGCGCGGTGCATTTCGACGACGAATGCATGCGCGTGTTCCAGACCATCGGCCTTGCCGACGCCATCCTGCCCCACCTTACATTGAGTCCCGGCATGCGCTTCGTCGATGCGGGGGGACGATTGCTGCTCGACTGGCCGCGCCCCAGCGAGCCGACCGCGATGGGCTGGAATCTGAGCTACCGCTTTCACCAGCCCGATCTCGAAAGCGTGCTCAACAAGGGACTCGAGCGCTGGCCTCATGTCGAGCTGCGCACGCGCTGTGATGTCTTCGCGCTCGAGCAGGACCGCGAGGGGGCGCGCGTTCGCTATGAGGACCTCGACACCGGCCGGCTCGTCGACATCTCCTGCGCCTATGTCATCGGCTGCGACGGTGCACGTTCGCTGGTGCGCCGCTTCATCGGCGCGGCGCTGGACGATCTCGGCTTTCACGAGCGCTGGCTCGTCTGCGACGTGCTGCTGAGGGAGGAGCGGCCCGATCTCGGCGATTTCAGCGTCCAGCACTGCAACCCGCAGCGTCCCGCAACCTATATTCGCGGCACCGGCAACCGGCGCCGGTGGGAGATCGCGGTTCATCCCGACGAGGACGCGGTCGAGATCACCCAACCGGCGCGCGTGTGGGAGCTGCTCTCGCCCTGGCTCCGGCCCGCAGAGGCCGAGATCGAACGCGCCGCCGTCTACACATTCCACTCCGCGGTCGCCCAGCAATGGCGTGCCGGACGGTTCCTGCTCGCAGGCGATTCCGCGCATCAGACCCCGCCTTTCCTCGGTCAGGGCATGTGTGCCGGCATTCGCGACGCAGCCAACCTCGCATGGAAGCTGGCGCTTGTGATTGCCGGGAAGGCGACGCCTGATCTTCTCGACACCTATCAGAGCGAGCGCGCGCCGCATGTGCGCGAATTCATCGAGCTCGCGATCCGGCTGGGTGGGCTGATCAACACCAAGGCGGTCGAGGCGGCGCTTGCGACCGGCACGGCACAGGGCGACGGCCAGCTCAAGCTCGACGTGCAGAAGCCAGTGCTCGGCCCGGGCCTTGCCTGCGGCGAACGCAGCATGACGGGAAAGCTGGCGCCGCAATTCCGCAGCCGTGATCACGGCCGCAGCGACGACCGCGTCGGCTATCGCTTCGCGCTGCTATGCCGGTCCGGTCTCGGGACCGCAATGATCGAGCAGCATCATGCCCACCTGACGGCCGCCGACGTCGCCGTCATTTGCGGCGAGGAAGCTGGCGGCCTCGACGGCTGGCTCGATCAGCACGGCTTCGACGCCGTGCTGATGCGCCCCGACCGCTACATCCTGGGTGCTGTCCGCACGGGCGAAGATCCCGCGGCGCTGTTGTCAGGCCTCGCCTTCCTCGCACCGCCGCCGAGCGCGGCCTGAGCGTTTCCGTTCTTTTTGAGAGGGTTCACGTATGAAGCTGGTTTCCTTTGTCATTGACGGGCGTCCCGGATACGGCGCGGTGAAGGGAGACGGTGTGGTCGACCTCGGCCGGCGCCTGCCGTCGAAGAGCCTGCGCGCGCTGATCGAGGCGGATGCGCTTCGCGACGCCGCCGCGCTGCTCACCTCCGAACAGCCCGACTATCCGCTCGATGCGATCACCTTCGCGCCCGTCATCCCCGATCCCGGCAAGATCATCTGCGTCGGCCTGAACTATCGCGACCACGTCGCCGAGACCGGACGAACGGTCACCGAGAAGCCCGCGCTGTTCGCGCGCTTTCCGACCAGCCAGGTCGGACATCTGCAACCGGTCATTCGCCCTGGTGTCTCCGATCATTTCGACTATGAGGGCGAACTCGCGCTCGTGATCGGGAAAGCCGGCCGGCATGTCCGGCGCGAGGACGCGCTCACGCACATCGCCGGCTATTCCTGCTACAATGAAGGCAGCATCCGCGACTGGCAACGCCACACGTCGCAATTCCTGTCGGGCAAGAGCTTCGACCGGTCCGGCGCATTCGGCCCCTGGCTGGTCACCGCCGACGAAATTCCCGACCCGTCCAAGCTGACGCTGCAGACCCGCCTCAATGGCGAGACCGTGCAGCGGACCACCACGGATCTCCTCATCACCGACGTGCCCGATCTGATCGTCTATTGCTCGACGATCATGACCTTGCTGCCCGGGGACGTGATCGTCACCGGCACGCCGGGAGGCGTCGGCTTCAAGCGCACCCCGCCTCTGTTCATGAAGCCCGGCGATACGGTCGAGGTCGATATCTCGGGCATCGGCGTGCTGCGCAATCCCGTGATTGCCGAACTGGAAGCCTGACGTTTCCGCCTCGCGGAGAACCGCGAGGCGCACCAATCAAACACGACAAAAAGCAAAATCTTCAAATCCGGGGAGGATCATCATGTCGCGCTGTCTCAGATCCAGCATCGCTGGCCTGCTGCTGCTTGCAGGCTCATCCGCGCAGGCCGAAATCAAGGGAGGTGCCATTCGTATCGGTGTGCTCACCGACATGACCGGCATCTTCGCGACCGCGATGGGGCCCGGCTCCGTGGAAGCGGCTCGGATGGCCGCTGAGGAGTTCGGTGGCAAGATCAACGGCAGGCCGATCGAAATCCTTCAGGCCGATCATCAGAACAAGCCGGATATCGCGGTCGCGATCGCCCGGCGCTGGTTCGAGCAGGACGGTGTGCAGGCGATCGCCGACGGCGGCAGCTCCGGCGCGGCCCTTGGCGTCCAGGAGCTGGTGCGCAGCAACGGCAAGATCTTTCTCATCTCCGGGGCCGGCGCCAATCAGCTCACCGACGAGGCCTGCGCCCCGACCTCGGTGCAATGGACGCACGACGCCTATTCGACCGCGACAGCCGTCGTCTCGGGCATCATGCAGACCAGCAAGGAGCCGTGGTTCTTTATCACCGGCGACTACGCGTTCGGCCATTCGGTCGAGGCGACCGCGCGCGCCCGCATCGCCGAGCTCGGCGGCACGGTCGCCGGCAGCGTCAAGGCGCAGCTCGGCACGCCGGATTACGGCTCGTTCCTGCTGCAGGCCCAGGCCTCCGGCGCCAAGATCCTGGCGCTCAACGTCGCCGGCGACAATGCCACGGCCATCAAGCAGGCCGAGGAATTCGGGCTTGCGGCCCAGGGCATGAAGATCGTGCCGATGTCGTTCCAGAACGTCGACATCGAAGCCATCGGCCTCAAGGCGACGCAGGGCGATCTCATCGTCACCAGCTTCTTCGAGGATGCCTCCCCCGCCGCGCGCCGCTTCTCCGACGCGTTCTACGCGCGCCGGAAGGCGATGCCGTCACAGATCCAGGCCGGGGTCTATTCGGCCGTGCGGCACTATCTGCAGGCGGTGAAGGATGCCGACAGCGACGACGGCGCAACGGTGATGGTCCGGATGAAGGCCACGCCGGTCTCGGATGCCTATGCGGACCACGGCCAGATCCGCGACGACCAGCGCATGGTGCACGACCTGTATCTGGTCCAGGTCAAGACCCCCGCCGAATCGAAGCGCCCCTGGGACTTCGTCAAGCTGGTGACGAAGATCGCCCCCGATCAGGCGTTTCGCCCGCTCGACCGCAGCAAGTGCAGCCTGGTCGGCAAGTGAGCACATGAGCGACCAAGCATGATTCCGGACGATCAGCGCGCCGTCATCATCACCGCCGCGGGCGGCCCGGAGGTCCTGTCGGAGCGACAGGACTGGCCGGTCCCGCGCCTCGGACCAGACGATGTGCTGATCGAGGTCGCAGCCGCCGGCATCAACCGTCATGACTGCAACCAGCGCGCTGCCGGGCCGTCGCGGGAGCCCAATCCCATACCGGGATTGGAAGCCTCGGGGCGCATCGTGGCCTGCGGCGCCAACGTTTCCCCGGAACGGCTGGGTAGAGCGGTGATCGCACTGACCGACGGCGGTTCATACGCGCAATACGTCGCCACCGATCAGCATCTTGCACTGGACTTGCCGAGCGGCCTCGACTTGATCCAAGGCGCCGGCCTACCCGAAGCGCTGTTCACGACCTGGTTCAATTTCTTCGAGCTGATGCGCATGATGCCCGGCGAGACCGCCCTGATTCATGGCGGAAGCAGCGGCGTCGGCACGATCGCGATCCAGCTCCTGCGCGCGCTGGGTCATCCCGTCATGGCCACCGCCGGCACCGCAGAGAAGCGCTCCCTGGCACTCGGGCTCGGCTGCAGCGCCGTGTTCGACTATGCCGATCCCGATCTCGCCGAGCAGATCCGCGCGGCGACGGGGAAGCGCGGGGTCGACTGCATCCTCGACACCTCCGCCGGCGCTCACATTGCGCAGGACCTTGCGGCGCTCGCGATGGGCGGACGGATCGCCCTGCTCTCGGCCGGACATGGCAAGGAGCTGGCGGTGCCGCTGCGCAGCCTGATGGCGCGCCGGGCCAGCATCACCGGCGCATTCCTGCGGTCGACGTCACTCGATATCAAACGCCGCCTCGCAAGCGAGCTGCGGCAGCGCATCTCGTCCCTGCTCGGAACGGCCATTCGGCCGCACATCGACAGCACCTATCGCCTGTCCGAGGCAGCCGATGCGCACGAACGCATGGAGACGGGCCGGCACATCGGGAAGATCATGCTCAACGTCCGCGAATGAGCGACGATCCACGTCGCTGCGCCCGCCACGCGCAACGAGCGCCCGCCTACTGCTTCACGCCCGGGATCAGGGCCTTCAGCTTGGCCATGTCCTTGACGTTCATCTTCATGCCGCCGGGCATCACGATGTCCCCGGGCTTCTGGTCGGGCTTGCAGGCGCCGAGCCATCTGGCCTCGATCGTCATCGCGGTGTCCTTCACCCCGGTGCCGGCGGCGCCGCCCGTGACGCGCGACATCGTCTTCACCGTATAGGCCGAGTTGAAGTCGCCGGTGATGTCGGCATGCGACGTCGTATTGATGCCGCCGAAATTGCAGACCGAATCGGAGACGTAGCCGGTCGCGGTCTTCTGGATGTCCTGCTTGGAGCAGACCTGCTGCGCCATCGGCGAGGCGAAGTTGTTCATCTCCTTGTCGGTGGCCGCGTCGGTGCAGTGCTGCATCGTCGCCTCCGGCAGCTGACCGCCGGATCTGATCATCTTCAGCTCCCACAGGCCGGCCTTGCGCACCGGTAGGTCGACGGCCCGTGCCTCATGGCTCGCGGTCACGCCCAGGAGGCAGCAGGCCAACAGCCCAATTGCGATGCGTGTGCAGGTCATATGCCCCGTTCCGGCTCGTTGATCGATGCCGGAGCGAATGCCGCAGAAAAATGGCAATTGGGAGAACGGCAGTTGATGGAAGGTCAGTACAGCGTCCGCAGCGGCCGCTGCGCCGAGCCATAGGGCACCCAGCGGCAGGCGAACGAAACGTAGCCACCGTAGCGCGCATCGACGGCGCGGAACTTCGCGACCTTGCCGTAGGAGGCGCAATGATCGACCGCGAGCTGGCGCGCATCCGTGGTCTGGGCCAGCTGGAAGGCGATGATGCCGCCGGTGTCGTTGCCCTTGAAGGGCGGCACCACGTCGGCCTGGGCGGATGCCGCAACCAGCACCATCCCAGTGGCCACGAGGCCTGCAGTCTTCACGAATCCGGCCATCAGCGTCCGCATTGCATTCTCCTCGATCTGGCCCGCCATTCTAAAGGTCCTGTCCGGTCAAGAAAAGAACACCGGCCTCGCGTTAACAGGACTAATCGTGGAGTGTTGCCGCGTTGCACTTGACCTCCTGTGGCCGCCGCGGCACGGTCCACGCTCCCGGATCAGCCTTGCGGACGGCCCATGCGCGACTTCAGCTCACCTTTCAAGATGTTCGGCGCCGCCTGTGGCGCGCTGCTTGCCGCCATCGTCGCCACCGCCCCGGCTCAGGCCGCCAACCCGCTCGAGATGAACTTCTGGTTGTCCGGTCCGAAATATGAAGGCCGGGTCGCGCCTTGCGAGGCGGCCATTCCGACCATCGTCTCGCGATTCCAGGACAAGGAGAGCACCTTCTGGAATTCCTCGCTGACGATCACCGGCGTCGCCAATGTCCATGAGATCGCCTTCCGGCCCTGGCAGTCCGACAACATTCCGCGTCGCTTCTGCACCGGCAGCGTGATGATCAGCGACGGCAAGGCGCGCACCGTCAACTTCTCGATCATCGAGGATGGCGGCTTCGCCGGCTATGACCAGGGCGTCGAGTTCTGCGTCGTCGGCCTCGATCGCAACTGGGCCTTCAATCCGGCCTGCCGCGCCGCCAAGCCCTGATTCGCCTTTCCCGGCGTATCGGCCGCTCGCGCGGGCGGCCGGCTGACGAATGGCTGCCTCGGGGCAGCCATTTTTGTTCTTGAAATGTTCCAGCGCACTGGTAGGCTCCTGGCATTGTCCGGGGAGTACGCCATGTTCGATTGCCTGTGCCGACCTGCCGTCCTGTTGTCCAGAACGATCGCCTGCTTTGCCCTCTTGCTCGGCGTGCTCACGGCTGGCGCCGCCGAGGCGCAGGACCGCCGCCAGAATGCGCCGGGCGCGTTCGACTTCTACGTTCTCTCGTTGTCGTGGTCGCCCTCGTACTGCGCCGAAGCCGAGGAGCGCGGCGGTCGCGGCAGCCGGTCCCAGCAATGCAGCGGCCGACCGTACTCGTTCGTCGTGCACGGGCTGTGGCCGCAATACGAGAACGGCTACCCCGAATATTGCGAGCAGCCGGCGCCGCGCCTGCCGCGCAACATCATGACCTCGATGCTCGACCTGATGCCGGCGCCGGGCCTGATCTACAACGAGTGGGACAAGCACGGCACCTGCGCCGGCGTGTCGGCGAAGGCCTATTTCGAAGCCATCCGCAAGGCCCGCGCCGCCATCAAGATCCCCCCGGAATTCCTCGATCTCGCGGAGGCCAAGACGGTGGCGCCAGCGGCGATCGAGGAGGCCTTCATCAAGGCCAACCCCAAGCTCACGACATCGGGCATTGCCGTCACCTGCAATCGCACCAGGCTGAGCGAGGTCCGGATCTGTCTGTCGAAGGATCTGGAGTTTCGCAACTGCGACGAGATCGACCGGCAGGCCTGCCGGCGCGACGAGGTCAACATGCCGCCGGTCCGCGGCGGCTAGCGGCTGCGAATCGGGGCGACGCAGCGCGTCGGCCTGCGGCGCCTCCTGCGGCGGCGCTCATCCGCGGCTCTCCGGAGGGCATCCGGCGCATCGACGGGGTACCCTTTTGACGCGGAACGGCGTAACCGGATGGCATGAACTACCGACATGCCTTCCACGCCGGCGGCTTCGCCGACGTCATCAAGCACATCGTGCTGACGCGCATCCTGGTCTACCTCCAGGAGAAGCCCGCCGCGTTCCGGGTGATCGACACCCATGCCGGCGCCGGCCTGTATGACCTCACCGGCGACGAGGCGACGCGCAGCGGCGAGTACCTCACCGGCATCGCCCGCGTGCTGCAGGCGCGGCTGTCCGATCAGGCCTATGCGCTGGTCCAGCCCTATCTGGATATCGTCCGATCGTTCAATCCCAAGGCCGAGCTGGTCGCCTATCCCGGCTCGCCGCTGATCGCGCGCGCGCTGCTGCGGCCGCAGGACCGCATGACCCTGTGCGAGCTCGCGCCGATCCCCCGCAAGCAGTTGATCGATCAGTTGCGCCGCGACACCCAGGCCCGTGTCGTCGATCTCGACGGCTGGGTCGCCCTGCCCGCCTTCGTGCCGCCGAACGAGCGCCGGGGCGTGGTGCTGATCGATCCGGCGTTCGAGGCGAAGGATGAGTTCGAGCGGCTCGCCGATCGCTTCGCCGAGGCCTTCGCGAAGTGGACCACCGGTATCTACGTGCTGTGGTATCCCGCCAAGAGCCGGCGTGCGACGGAAGAGCTGAGCGATCGTGTCGCGGCGCTCGCAGCCGCGGCCAAGCCGCCGGGCAAGGTGCTGCGGATCGAGTTCAGTGTTGCGCCGCAGATCGAAGGCGAGGCGCTCACCTCGACCGGGCTGCTGATCGTCAACCCGCCCTGGACATTGCATGACGAGCTGAAGCTCATCCTGCAGGAACTGCAGAAGCCCCTCGGCCAGGGCGGCGCGGCGCGCTTCCGACTCGAATTCCCCAAAGCTTGAAACGGCGACTGGTCGAAAAGCCGTAGTCAATCGGCGCGGAACCGTATTATTGTGTCCGATTGTAAGACTGGCTTTACGTTCCGCTTCCGCGAATGGTTGCGGCGGGGTGATCAAGGCCTAACAAGATCCGGCGATCCGGCGCGGCGAGCGCTGGGCGTTAAGGTGGCCAACGCTTTCCGATCAAAGTGATGTCCGGTCGGACGCTGCGCAGGGCGCGCAGTGGAGGAAGCATTGCGGGGGAGGAGTTTCCCGATGGCCATGACTGGGACGGTCAAGTTCTTCAACGGCGAACGCGGCTACGGCTTCATCAAGCCGGACGACGGTGGACGCGACGTGTTCGTGCACATCACGGCGGTGGAGCGCGCGGGCCTGAAGGACCTGACCGAAGGACAGCGGATCAGCTTCGAGGTCGAGCCGGACAAGAAGGGCAAGGGCCCGAAAGCGGTGAACCTGGTGCTGTCGTCTTAGGGCGAGCCCGCCTGGCGGTGGTTCACGCGCCGGCATGATTGCAGCCGGGCGCGCCTCGACGCCACCTCTTCGCTGGTTTGGAAGCTGTCGGCAGCGCCTGCTCGCGTGCACAGCATTGCCGGCTCGTACGTGCAGGCCGCGCGCAATGATGCACGTCTCCAGATTGCACAGAGCGCTCCGACAAAAAAATCCCGGCCACGCGAGCGGCCGGGAGGTTGTCGTTGGACGTTTCTTCTTCCTATTCCCTCGTTGCCATCAGAAGTGGAAGTTGATGCCTGCGCGCACAATTCCAAACCGATAGTCGTTCTTCGCCCCCGTGATCACGAAATTGCTGCTGTCGAGATCGACGTAGAGATACTCGATCTTGGCGGTCCAGTTCTGTGCCAGACCGAACTCGGTGCCGGCACCGAGCGTCCAGCCCACCGTGGTGTGCGATTCCGAAAGACCGAAGGTCTCGGCGCGCAGGCCGCCAAAGGCGAGGCCGCCGGTGCCGTAGAACAGGATGTTGTTGAAGGCGTAGCCGGCGCGGCCGCGCAATGTGCCGAACCACGGGTTCGAGAACTTCCACGGCGCGAAGGTGTCGTTGGCGCCGGTCAGGTTGATGTCGCCCTCGGCGCCGAACACCCACGGGCCGTTCTGCCAATTGTAACCCGCGGTCAGGCCGCCGGTGAGACCGGACGGCTTGGTCGGGTTGTTGCCGACGGTGCCCCATTCATAGCCCAGCGTGCCGCCGAGATAGGGCCCGGCCCAGCTGTAGGCGTTGAGGGGCTGGTTCACGGTATAGGGCGCGCCGCGCCCGTAGCCGAGATCCGCCGCCTGCGCCGAGACCGATCCGAGAGCCGCCGCGCCCAAGCCCGCCGCGGCGGCAGCACCGACCAAGAACCTGTTCATCGCTCACTCCACGCCACTCGCCGTCACCCCGCCGGAGCCTGCGCCGCTCGACTGTGGTGCGCGGGCCGGCGTGGTTACGGAACTCTCGCTTCTTTCGTGAGCATTTATCGAGAGTTTTAGGTTAAGCCGTTGTTAAGCCGGGTTACCCGGCCATTAACGTGCTTAACGAAGCGTTACCGCCCTGCCCTGTGCATGGCGCCATCGCAAGCTGGCGAGACGGCGCGGCAGCGCTTAGTTTGCGGACATGACCACCCACAGCTCCGATCCACCCAAGGCGCCGACGCCCCCGAGCCGGCGTGGCGCGACGGCCGACCTGCCACCCGAGGCCATCGATACGCCCGATCTCGATCTCGCGGCTGCGGACGAGGACGATGACGGCCGGCTGCCGGAGCTGGCCGAGGAGAGCCTGGAGGCGGTCGGCGAAGGTCCGCTTGCGATCGGCCACGCGGCGATCGAGAACGCGGTGCGGCTGGCGCCGACCTCGCCGGGCGTCTACCGCATGCTCAACGCGGCGCACGACGTGCTCTATGTCGGCAAGGCCAAGAACGTCAAAAAGCGCTTGTCGTCCTATGCGCGTGCCAACGCGCCGCTGCCGGCGCGCATCCTGCGCATGATCGCAGCCACCGTGACGGTCGAGATCGTCTCCACCACCACGGAGACCGAGGCGCTGCTGCTGGAGGCGAACCTCATCAAGCAGCTCAAGCCGCGCTTCAACGTGCAGCTGCGCGACGACAAGTCGTTTCCCTATATTCTCATCACCGGCGACCATTGGGCGCCGCAGATCCTCAAGCACCGCGGCGCGCAGTCCAGGCCGGGGCGCTATTTCGGTCCGTTCGCCTCGGCCGGTGCCGTCAACCGCACCATCACGGCGCTGCAGCGCGCCTTCCTGATCCGCTCCTGCACCGACTCGTTCTTCGAGAGCCGCACCCGCCCCTGCCTGCTGCACCAGATCCGCCGCTGCGCCGGGCCCTGCACCCAGGAGATCGACTTCCCCGGCTACACCGAGCTGGTGCGCGAGGCGACCGATTTCCTGTCCGGACGCAGCCAGGCGGTGAAGGCGCTGCTGGCGGCCGAAATGGAGAAGGCGTCGGGCGAGCTCGAATTCGAGACTGCCGCCGTCTATCGCGACCGCCTCGCGGCGCTGTCGGCGATCTCCTCGCAGCAGGGCATCAATCCGCGCACGGTCGAGGAAGCCGACGTGTTCGCCATCCACCAGGAGGGCGGCTATTCCTGCGTCGAGGTGTTCTTCTTCCGCACCGGGCAGAACTGGGGCAACCGCGCCTACTTCCCGCGCGCGGAGAAGAGCTATCTGCCGGAGGAGGTGCTGTCGGCGTTCATCACGCAGTTCTACGACGACAAGCCGCCGCCGAAGCTGATCCTGCTGTCGCACGAGATCGAGGAAGCCGAGTTGCTCGCCGAGGCGCTGTGCGTCAAGGCCGGCCACAAGGTCGAGGTGTCCTGCCCGAAGCGCGGCGAGAAGAAGGACCTCGTCATCCATGCGCTGACCAATGCGCGCGAGGCGCTGGGCCGCAAGCTCGCGGACACCGCAACGCAGAGCCGCCTCTTGGAGGCGATGACGACGACGCTCGGTCTGCCGCAGGTCCCGAAGCGCATCGAGGTCTACGACAACAGCCACATCCAGGGCACCAACGCGGTCGGCGCGATGATCGTCGCCGGCCCCGACGGCTTCATGAAGAACCAGTACCGCAAGTTCAACATCAAGTCGGAAGGGCTGACGCCCGGCGACGACTACGCGATGATGAAGGAGGTGCTGCAGCGCCGCTTCAAGCGGCTGGTGTCACCGTCGGAGAAGGATGTCGCCCGCGCGGCCAAGGAGGACGACGTGCCGCAATGGCCGGACCTCGTCATCATCGACGGCGGCCGCGGCCAGCTCAATGCCGTCCGCGAGATCTTCACCGAGCTCGGCGTCACCAATGTCGCGCTGATGTCGGTCGCCAAGGGCCCCGATCGCGACGCCGGCCGCGAGACGCTGTTCATCCCGGAGCGGGAGGCGATCAAGCTCGAGCCGCGCGACCCCGTGCTGTATTTCATCCAGCGGCTGCGCGACGAGGCACATCGCTTCGTCATCGGCTCGCACCGCAAGCTGCGCAAGAAGGACATCCGCGAGGCCGGCCTGCAGGAGATCCCCGGCATCGGCCCGTCGCGCAAGCGCGCGCTGCTGCACCATTTCGGCACCCTGAAGGAGATCGAACGCGCCTCGATCGCCGATCTCGGCAAGGTGCCGGGCGTGAGCGCGGAGAGCGCGCGCAAGATTTTTGAATACTTCCACAGCAACGCGACCTGAGCCCAGCTCGCCGATCCGGCGAAAGTCCGCGCTGCGATCCAACTTGAGCCCGGCTCCCTCCACGTCATTCCGGGGCGCGCATAGCGCGCCCCGGAATGACGTGGAGGGGCTGCGGGCTTGGCCATCCTCAGGTGCGGGTGAAGAAATTATTTTACCCGGGCGTAATTATCAGATATACACCCGGATGAAAATCCGGAACCCCATCATGACCCCCGATCAACGCAAGGCGGCTGTGGCCGCCTACAAGGAACGCAAGACCCCCGCCGGCATCTTCGCCGTGACCTGCGCCGCCACCGGCGAGCGCTGGATCGGCTGCGCGCCGGACCTCGACAAGATCCAGAACCGCCTCTGGTTCACCCTGCGCCAGGGCGGCCATCGCCGCGGCGGCCTGCAGGCGGCCTGGACCGCCCACGGCGCGGAGGCGTTCAGCCTGGACGTCATCGAGACCCTGGACGAGGAGACGCTGGGCTATGTCCGCGACCGCGTGTTCGCGGAACGCCAGGCGCATTGGTGCGCGGTGCATGGCGCGGAGGCGATCTGAGGCTTTCGCTCAAGCCTTCGCGCAGCCGTCACTGCACCGCAACAAGGTCCCAGCCGTGCGTCGCGCCCGCCGATCTGCGCACTGGCGCGACCGCGTCCGGTTGCTTAATGAAGCGTTGCGGGTCGCGTTGCCGCATGCGCAAGAGTTCCTATCTCCGCAAGACTTCGTTGCGATTCGCGTCATATCTGCGTCATCCTGCCGAAGCGGCTCGGCTCGGAGGTTGACGTCCGAACGGCGGCAGTATTGGTACACCGGATGAATATTGCGACCACACGCGTGCCCAGCAAGACGTCGACGTCCCTGCCGAACATCCTGACCTATACGCGCATCGCCGCGATACCGGTCGTGGTCGGCTGCATCTACGCGCAGTCGGTCTGGATGTATCCTTTGTGGCTCCGCTGGGTCGCCGTCGCAGTGTTCATTGCGGCTGGGATCACCGACTATCTCGACGGTCATTTCGCGCGGATCTGGAACCAGCAATCGGCATTCGGCCGTATGCTCGATCCGATCGCCGACAAGCTTCTGGTCGCCTCCTGCCTGCTGATGCTGGCCGCCGACAGCACCATCCAGAACTGGTCGCTGTGGGCGGCCATCGTGATCCTGTGCCGCGAAATCCTGGTGTCGGGCCTGCGCGAATATCTCGCCGCGCTGCGCGTCTCGGTGCCGGTGACCAAGGTCGCCAAATGGAAGACCACGATGCAACTGGTGGCAATCGGCTTCCTGCTCGCGGGCGAGGCCGGCGATGCGGCGGTCGCCCAGATCTCGACGGCCGTTGGCCCGATCGTGAGCGGGATCGGAATTTGGCTGCTCGGCTTGTCGGCGGTCTTCACCATCTACACCGGCTACGACTATTTCCGCGCCGGCATCCACCACCTCATCGAGGCGGACTCGCGATGAAGGTGAAGTATTTCGCCTGGGTGCGCGAGCGCGTCGGCAAGGCCGAGGAGACGATCGAGCCGCCGGCGGACGTGCGCACGGTCAGCGAGCTGATCGCCTGGCTCACCACGCGCGGCGAGGGCTACGCCTATGCGTTCGAGAGGCCGAAGGTGATCCGCACCGCGATCGACCAGACTCATGTGCAGCCGGATGCGGCCATCGCCGGCGCCCGCGAGATCGCGTTCTTCCCGCCGATGACCGGCGGCTGACGTAACGGAATATCTGTCCATGACCGCGATCGTCACCGTCCGCGTGCAGCAAGAGGATTTCGACACCGCGGCCGAGATCGCAGCCCTCAGCCATGGCCGCACCGACATCGGCGCCGTCGTCAGCTTCTCCGGCCTGTGCCGCGGCAACGACCATGACACGCCGATCAGCGCACTGACGCTCGAGCACTATCCAGGGATGGCGGAAGCCGAGATCATGCGCCATGCCGAGCAGGCGATGGCGCGCTGGCCGCTGCAGGGCATGACCGTGATTCACCGCTTCGGCCGGATACGGCCGGGCGAGAACATCGTGCTGGTGGTGACCGCATCCAGCCACCGTCAGGCGGCGTTCGAGGCGGCTGAGTTCCTGATGGATTATCTCAAGACCAACGCGCCGTTCTGGAAGCGCGAGGAAACCGAGAACGGCAGCAGCTGGGTCGAGGCCAAGAGCCACGACGATGCCGCCGCGGCGCGCTGGAAGTCGTGATGGCGAAGAAGGTCAAGACGGCAGCACCGCGCAAGGCGGCGGCGCCGAAGCTCCCGAAGGTCAATGCGGGCGAGCTGGCGAGCCTGCTCGACTACCTGCGCTACGCGGTGAGCTGCTTCCAGAACGCCGATCTGGTGTTTGCGCACGGCACCACCGATCCGGTGTCGGAGGCCGCCTTCCTGATCGGCGAGGCGCTGCATCTGCGCCCCGATCAGTTCGAGAGCTTCGTCACGGCCCGGGTCACCGCGGCCGAAGGCAAGACGATCCTCGACCTGATCACGGCGCGAATCACCACGAGGAAGCCGGCGGCCTATCTGGTCAACAAGGTCTATATGCGCGGCCTGCCGTTCTACGTCGACGAGCGCGTCATCGTGCCGCGCTCGTTCATCGGCGAGCTGCTGGAGACGCATTTCGGCGGCGCCGAAGCCGACGGCACCTCGCTGATCGACGATCCGCTGGCCGTGGACAGCGTGCTGGACCTCTGCACCGGCTCTGGGTGCCTGGCGATCCTGGCCAGCCGCCACTTCCCCAATGCGGTGATCGACGCCGTCGACATCTCCAAGGATGCGCTCGCCGTTGCGGCGAAGAACGTCGCCGACTACGACCTCGGCGAGCGCATCTCGCTGCACCGCGGTGACCTGTTCGCACCGCTCAGCCAGCGCCGTTACGATCTCATCATCACCAACCCGCCCTATGTCGACGCCGAGGGCATGGCCGGCCTGCCTCGGGAATGCCGCGCCGAGCCGACGCTGGCCTTCGACGGCGGCACCGACGGGCTCGACATCATCCATCGCATCCTCAGCCAGGCGCGCGACCACCTGACTGCGGAGGGAGGGTTGTTGTGCGAGGTCGGGCGCGACCGTCCGCAGATCGAGGCGGCCTATCCCGACCTGCCGCTGCTCTGGCTCGACACCGAGGACTCCGAGGGCGAGGTGTTCTGGATCACCGCGCGCGATCTCGTCTGAGACGCGGCTGCCCGAGGCACACCGGCGCGGTTGGCGCGAAATGACGCAGCGACTTCCAATATGCGGCACAATCTGCTGCTGCTGTGCAGAATCCGCTCACCAGGGCAGCGGGAACGCTGGACCTTTGACATTTCCGTCCGTCCGCGAAGCTGATAGCTTGGCGGCGGCCCGGATCAGCGGCTGACAACGTCGGCGCACGCATTCAGGCCCATCAAGCACGATCCGTTTCGGCAAGCTTTTCTGGCACCGGTTCGCCACCTTTCCGGATCATGCTGCCGCCGTCGCACAACCGTCCGAGAGGTCCCCATGCTGGACAAGAGCCCCCGCCCCGCCGTCACCGTTCCGAATGATCTTGCCGCGCATTGGATGCCGTTCACCGCGAACCGCGCCTTCAAGAAGAACCCGCGCCTGCTCGCCGGTGCCAAGGACATGCACTACATCACCGTCGATGGCCGCAAGATCATCGACGCCGCCGCCGGCATGTGGTGCTGCAACGCCGGTCACGGCCGCAGCCAGATCGCCGAGGCGATCGGCCAGCAGGCCGCGGCGCTCGACTACGCACCGCCGTTCCAGTTCGGCATTCCCCAGGCGTTCGAGCTGGCCAACCGCATCGCTGATCTCGCGCCCGCCGGCCTCGACCACGTGTTCTTCTGCAACTCCGGCTCGGAGGCAGCCGACACCGCGCTGAAGATGGCGCTCGCCTATCACCAGATCAACGGCCAGGGCAGCCGCACCCGCCTGATCGGCCGCGTCCGCGGCTATCACGGCGTCGGCTTCGGCGGTACCTCGGTCGGCGGCATCGTCAACAACCGCAAGCTGTTCGGCACCTTGCTGACCGGCGTCGACCACATCCCCGCGACCTATGACCGCGAGAAGCAGGCCTTCACCAAGGGCGAGCCGGAGTATGGCGCGCACTTCGCCGACGAGCTCGAGAACCTCGTCAACCTGCACGGCGCCAACACCATCGCCGCCGTGATCGTCGAGCCGATGGCCGGCTCGACCGGCGTGATCCCGGCGCCGAAGGGCTATCTCAAGCGGCTGCGCGAGATCACCCAGAAGCACGGCATCCTGCTGATCTTCGACGAGGTCATCACCGGCTTCGGCCGCCTCGGCTACGCCTTCGCCGCCGAGCGCTACGGCGTGACGCCTGACCTTCTCACCTTCGCCAAGGGCGTCACCAATGGCGCGGCACCGATGGGCGGCGTGCTGGTGCGCGACACCATCCACGACGCCTTCATGAGCGGCCCCGAGCACATGGTGGAGTTCACCCACGGCTACACCTACTCGGCGCATCCGATCGCCTGCGCGGCCGGCCTCGCCACGCTCGACATCTATCGCGACGACAAGCTGTTCGAGCACGCCCGCGCGATCGAGCCGAAATTCGCCGACGCCGTGATGTCGCTCAAGGGCCTGCCCAACGTGCTGGACATCCGCACGGTTGGTCTCACCGCCGGCATCGACCTCGCGCCGCTGCCCGACGCGGCTGGCAAGCGCGGCTACTCCGCGATGGAGACCGCCTTCCACAACAACGACCTGATGCTGCGCATCGCCGGTGACACGCTGGCGCTGACCCCGCCGCTGATCGTCAGCGAGGATCAGGTCGGCGAAATCATCGAGAAGGTCGGCAAGGTCATCAAGGCCGTGGCGTAAGCCGCGCGCGGACATCGTCAGCCAACAACAATGGCGGCCCCGGTGGCCGCCATTTCCTTATCTGGACTGCTTCCCAGCAGCGGTCATTCCGGGGCAATCGTCAACGCGGCCACGCGTTGGCGATTGAACCCGGAATCTCGTACTTGTTGGGAAGGGACGCGAGACAATATCGGGATTCCGGGTTCAAGGCCTGCGGCCTTGCCCCGGAATAACGTTGGTTGGCATAGCTATTCATACGGTCTCGCTCTGGCTCCGCATTGGTCATGCGCCGCCATCACCTTATGAAGTCCGCTCCTACCCGGCGTGTGGGAGAGCATCCCCGATCGCAAATAGCTTGCCCTGCAAGGATTGCCGCAGAACGGCACGCCTGATTGCCGGGAACCTTCGCAAATCCTCCACGTTCATGTCGCGAGCCGGCGGTTTGCGCGCGGCGAGCGGATTGTCGGAGGACGCGCATGCTTGCACCGCCAGGAGAGCTGCTGCGATTGGGGCTCGAACAGAGGCTCAACCGCGTCAAGCGCGCCACCCAATCCTACATTCGGGATCGCGCCCGGCAGGCCACCGGAACGGTGACGTCCTACGCCGTCGCCGCCGGGCTGTTCGCCACCGCGGGCATCTTCCTGATCGCCGCCTGCATCGTCGGATTGACCGCGCTGTTCCGCTGGGTGGAAATGACCTACGGCCTGTTCACCGCGTTCGCGGTTGTCGGCGGCATCCTGATCGCGCTGGCGGCGATCTGCGCGATCGTCGCGGCAGTGAAGCTCCGCAGCCCTTCGCCGCACTATCCGTCGCTCTCCAGCCGGCTGCGCGTGGCGATCGCAGCGCCCGTGGCCCGGGAACCCGACGCGGACGAGATCGATCCCGACACCATCCCCTTGGCACCGTCATCGACCTCCACGAATCACGCGAGCGGAGTTGCGGGCGCACTCGGACGGATCAACGTACCCGTCGGTGTCGCCGTTGCGGCACTGCTGCTCGGCGTGGCCGCCCTGCGCCGGCGTCACCGCAGCACGTGAGCCCGCCCGGACAGCGGCAGGCGCGGTTCGACGGACATCGAAGAATCACCGGCTCGATTGAGCTGCTAAGCAACACGCGTTGATCAGCTCATGGCACCGCGCGCATGTCTAAACATGTCTGGAATCCGCGAAGCGCTTCCTCCGGCGTTCTACGGACCCGCGACACTACGATGACACTCCGCTTTCCCACGTGAACTTGCGTAAATGACACGCAGACGAGAAATCATCGGCGTCTCCCGGTATTTGAATCCCGCCCACTATCCTCGCGAATCAACAGAAGTGCTAAGGTTGCGTTCGGTTGGGAGCGTCGCCAAGCATGATCCGTATCTCCACGATTTTCGTTGCCATTTGTATGGTTCTGGTCGCGGCCTCGCTCGGCCTGATCCTGTATTCGGTGGCCGGTATCAGTGGCTCGGAATCCGCGATCGTCGCGCTCGCCGCACTGACGTTCCTGATTCTCTACAATGCCGTGTCGATGCGACTGCGCGACCGCACCGACATCGGCAGCCAGATCGCCGATCTGTCGCGCGGCACCGCCGACCTCGCGCGTCAGGTCGCCGAGTTCGGCCGCCGCCTGTCGGCGGTAGAGGGACGCATCGTGTCGTCGAGCTCGGTCAGCGCCGATCGCCTGCAAGGGGTCATCGGCGAGATCAACGAGCTCGGCGGACTGATGAAGCAGCTCGCCGTCACCGTGGCCCAGCACGAGGACCTGATCGCGGCCATCCCGCCGGCAACACCGCCGGGAGCTGGGGCCGGCACGGTTCGCGACGCCGATCGCCCGCTCCCGGCGACCGCTTCCTCCAGCGGCGCGCTCGAGATGAACGCGCTGCCGTCGCGCGGCGTCGAGCAGAAGGTGGCCGAGACCTCCGGCACGTTCAGCGCGGCACCGGCTGCCGCCCCCCTGCCGCCCAAACCGCAGGCCCCGGCGGTCACGGCCGTGCCGCGCAGCCAGCCGCAGATCCTCGCCGCCGTCAAAGGCGCGATCGAGGACAACCGCCTCGACATCTATCTGCAGCCGCTGGTGACGCTGCCACAGCGCAAGGTGCGCTTCTACGAGGCGGTGACCAGGCTTCGCGACGAGCGCGACCAGGTGGTCGCGGCCGAGGACTTCATCGGCATCGCGGAAGCCGCCGGCCTGGTCGGGCGCATCGACCACATGGTTCTGCTTCGCTGCGTCCAGGTGCTGCGCCGCCTGATGGTTCGCAACAAGGACGTCGGCATCTTCTGCAACATCTCCTCGGCGACGCTCAGCAGCCCTGCAAACTTTTCGCAATGCCTCGATTTCCTCGAAGCGAATCGCGCCCTGGCGCCGTCCTTCGTGCTCGAATTCAAGCAGTCGACCCTTCGCAGCCTCGGTCCGACCGGGACCGAGCATCTCGCGGCCCTGGCACAGCGCGGCTACCGCTTCTCGATCGACCATGTCACCGACCTCCGGTTCGAGCCGCGCGAGCTCGCCGATCGCGGAGTCCGCTTCATCAAGGTCCCGGCCGCGCTGCTGCTCGACCCGAAGCAAAGCTCGGCCTCCGACATTCACCCGACCGATCTCTCCGATCTGCTGGGCCGCTTCGGCATCGACCTGATCGCCGAGCGGATCGAAGGTGAGAACAGCGTCGTCGACCTGCTCGACTACGACGTCCGCTTCGGCCAGGGCTTCCTGTTCGCGCCGCCCCGCCCATTGCGACCCGAGGGCGCATCTGCTACCGGCGAGGCCGCCGCCGGCCCATCGGGCGGGCAGGACATCAAGATTCAGGACCCCAATGCCGCCGGCACCACCTCTCTCGACGCGTCACACACCAATGCTCCGACGCGCAGCGGCAATGCCGCCCTCGCCCGCCGTGCCGCCGGGACCCTCTGAGATCAGCCGGCTGCCATGACCGTTCTCCGCTTCGAAGAGCGGCTGCGCGATCTGGTCGGCCGCAAGCAGGTGCTGCTGAGCGACATCTGGGGCGTGGTCCATAACGGGCTCGAGTCCTTCCCCGACGCCTGCGACGCGCTGCACCACTTTCGCCGCCAGGGCGGTACGGTGATCCTGATCACCAACGCACCCCGGCCGGCCGATTCGGTCCAGCGCCAGTTGCGCAAGCTCGGCGTCGCCGACGAGGTCTACAGCGCCATCGTCTCCTCCGGCGACCTGACCCGCCACTACGTGGCCGATCATCCCGGCGGCAAGGTGTTCTGGCTCGGCCCCGAGCGCGACAATTCCATTCATCGCGGTCTCGACCTGGCGCTGTCGCCGCTCGAAGAAGCGTCCTACATCATCTGCACCGGCCTCTACGACGACGAGACCGAGACCGCCGAGGACTACCGGCCGATGCTGCTGCGCGCCCGCGAGCGCAAGCTGCCGCTGATCTGCGCCAATCCGGACATCGTGGTCGAGCGCGGCGACCGGCTGATCTACTGCGCCGGCGCCATCGCCGAGCTCTATCGCGAGCTCGGCGGCGAGGTGATCTTCTACGGCAAGCCGCACCGGCCAATCTACGAGCGGGCCATGATGCTGGCCGAGCAGCACGCCGGCCGGCCGGTCGCGCGCGAGGAGGTGCTGGCGATCGGCGATTCCGTCCGAACCGATCTCGCCGGCGCGCACGGCTTCGGCATCGACTGCCTGTTCGTGACCCGCGGCATCCATTCCGAGGAGTTCGCCGGCGTCGAGCAGCTCGACCCGGCCTCTATCAAGGAGCTGTTCGGCCATCCGCCGCGCGCCCTGATGCGCGAATTGAAGTGGTGAACGGATCCTGAAACGCAAAACGCCCGGCCGAGTGCCGGGCGTCTTTCGTTGGAGTGGATCAGGCGGGCGTCAGGCCGTTGCCATGTCCGGGAACACCGCGTCGATCTTGGTCTTCAGGGTCGCGGCATTGAACGGCTTGACGATGTAGTTGTTCACGCCGGCCTTCTTGGCCGCGATCACGTTCTCGGTCTTGGATTCCGCCGTGATCATGATGAACGGCGTGGTCGCCAGGTTCGGATCGGCGCGGACCTCGCGGAGCAGGTCGTAGCCGGTCATCGGCTCCATGTTCCAGTCGGAGATCACGAGGCCGTATTTCTTGGCGCGCATCTTGTTGAGGGCCATCGAGCCGTCGCTGGCATCGTCGATGTCCTCGAAACCGATCTGCTTGAGAAGATTCCTGATGATACGGATCATGGTGCTGTAATCGTCGACGACGAGCACCGGCATCGTCAAATCAACCGCCATCTTGACTCCCCCAGACGCGAACACAACGCGCAGACTGTTACAAAAAAGCTCATGCGGCACGGGTCGTAACCGACCCCGCCATCCGCTTTCAGCAGTAGCATCAGCCGTTAAACAGCGCGTTAACTGCGCTGCGGCTGCATGTCGCTATTGCTGCGCTGCATGAGCGGAGGAACCCCTTCGGCTTGACTTCGCGGGGCCGGCCGCCCACCGTCACGGCAACCACCGTCCGCCGGTAGCCCACCGAAATCCGCGAGATATTTCCGTCACATGCCCGATTTCAAGATCATCCGCGATTCCACCCCGCCGTCGGACATCCTCAAGGGCGCGGTGGTGGCGATGGGCAATTTCGACGGCGTCCATCTCGGTCACCGGGCCGTGATCGAGGCGGCGATCGAGATGGGCAAGGCCAAGGGGCGCCCAGCGCTGGCGCTGACCTTCGAGCCGCATCCGCGGCGCTTCTTCAGCCCCAACACCCCGCAGTTCCGCCTGACCGACGAGACCGCCAAGCTGCGACTCCTGGCCGGAACCGGCCTTGCCGGCGCCGTGGTCATGGCCTTCGACAAGGCCCGCGCCCAGACCTCGGCGCAGGATTTCATTCACCATGACCTGATCGGGCGGCTCGGGATCGCCGGAATCGCGGTCGGCTACGACTTTCATTTCGGCAAGGGCCGCGTCGGCTCGCCCAGCCTGCTCGCCAACGAGGCCCCCAAGCTCGGCATCGAGGTCGACATCCAGGCCCATGTCGACATCGACGAGCGGCCGGTGTCCTCCACCGCGATCCGCGAAGCGCTGGCGGAGGGCCAGGTCAGCGAGGCGACCGCGATGCTCGGCGGCCCCTGGTTCGTGAGCTCCGAGGTCATCCACGGCGAGAAGCGCGGCCGCGATCTCGGCTACCCCACCGCCAACATGCGGCTCGATCGCGATTGCGGGCTGCGCCACGGCATCTATGCCGTCCGGGTCGGCCGCGGCCGCGGCGCTGAGCGGGTGCTGATCGACGGCGTCGCCAATTTCGGCCGCCGGCCGACCTTCGACAACGGCGCGCCGCTGCTCGAGACCTTCCTGTTCGACTTCAAGGACAGCCTCTATGGCGAGGTCCTGGACGTCGCCTTCATCGGCTTCATCCGCGAGGAGGCCAAATTCAGCTCGATCGAGGCCCTGATCCGGCAGATGGACGACGACAGCGCCAGGGCCCGCGCTTTGCTGGCTGCCCATCCCGGCCTTTTCCCCCGGCTCGGCGAGATCGGCTGATCCTCCTGCTCCATCGGTGACGTCATTCCGGGGCAGCCCGCCAGGGCCGAACCCGGAATCTCGAGATTCCGGGTTCGATGCTGGCGCATCGCCCCGGAATGACGCTGAACGACGATCCCGTAGCGCTGCTGCCGCAGGATCGCTTTGCGATTCCGCAGTCCGGCTGCTATGAGGAGGCCCCATGTTGATACGGCGCATCATCGGCATTAGCGGCCCGGCTTCCGCCTGAGCTTTGAGCTCGGCGCAAGACCGGGATGTCTCTGCTCGTTCCGCCGCCCGCGATGGAAATCGCGTCTCAGCGCCTCATCTCTCAGCCAGCCAGATCACGATGTCCGAAAAGCCGCAAAAGCCCGACGCCCAAAAATCCGACGCCAAGGACTATTCCAAGACCCTCTACCTGCCGCAGACGGAATTCCCGATGCGCGCCGGCCTGCCGCAGCGCGAGCCGGAGATCCTGAAATACTGGAGCGACATCGACCTCTACGGCAAGCTGCGCGACACCGCCAAGAACAGGCCGAAATTCGTCCTGCACGATGGCCCGCCCTATGCCAACGGCAACATCCACATCGGGCACGCGCTGAACAAGATCCTCAAGGACGTCGTGACCAAGAGCCAGCAGATGCTCGGCCACGATTCCAACTACGTGCCCGGCTGGGACTGCCACGGCCTGCCCATCGAGTGGAAGATCGAGGAGGAGAACTACCGCAAGAAGGGCAAGACCAAGCCCGACTTCCGCGACTCCGCCGCCATGGTCGCGTTCCGCAAGGAATGCCGCGCCTATGCCGACCACTGGCTCAACGTGCAGCGCGAGGAGTTCAAGCGGCTCGGCGTGATCGGCGACTGGGACCATCCCTACGCCACCATGACCTATCCGGCCGAGGCGCAGATCGCCCGCGAGCTGATGAAGTTCGCCGCCAACGGCACGCTGTATCGCGGTTCCAAGCCGGTGATGTGGAGCGTGGTCGAGAAGACCGCGCTCGCCGAGGCCGAGGTCGAGTACGAGGACTATCAGTCCGACACGGTGTGGGTGAAGTTTCCGGTGACGTCGCCGGCGCATGGCGCGCTCGCGGGCGCCTCGGTGGTGATCTGGACCACCACGCCCTGGACCCTGCCCGGCAACCGCGCCATCTCGTTCTCGCCGAAGATCGCCTACGGCCTCTATGAGGTCGCGGACGCGCCGGCAGACAATTGGGCCAAGGCCGGTGACAAGCTGATCATGGCCGACGCGCTGGCCGACAGCGTCTTCAAGCAGGCGCGCGTCACGAGCTACAACAAGCTGCGCGACATCCCCGGCGACACGCTCGACGCCGTCGAATGCGCGCACCCGTTGAAGGGCCTCGCCGACGGCTATAATTTCGTCGTCCCGCTGCTGCCCGGCGACCACGTCACCGACGACACCGGCACCGGCTTCGTGCACACCGCGCCCGGCCACGGCCGCGAGGACTTCGACGTCTGGATGGCGCATGCCCGCGAGCTCGACGGCCGGGGCATCGCAACCACCATCCCCTACACCGTCGACGAGAACGGCGCGCTGACCGACCACGCGCCGGGCTTCACGGGAAAACGCGTCATCAACGACAAGGGCGAGAAGGGCGACGCCAACGAGGCCGTCATCAAGGCGCTGACGGATGCCGGCATGCTGCTCGCGCGCGGCCGGCTCAAGCACCAGTACCCGCATTCCTGGCGCTCCAAGAAGCCGGTGATCTTTCGCAACACGCCGCAATGGTTCATCGCGATGGACAAGGACATCGCGGACCAAGGTCAGGCGAAGTCCGGGGATACGCTGCGTGCCCGCGCGCTGCGCGCGATCTCGGTCACGCAATGGGTGCCGGCCGCCGGCCAGAACCGCATCACCGGCATGATCGCCAACCGTCCGGATTGGGTGATCTCGCGCCAGCGCGCCTGGGGCGTGCCGATCGCCGTGTTCGTGCGCGAGACCGGCGACGGCTCCGCCGAGATCCTGCAGGACGAGACCGTCAACACCCGCATCACTGAGGCCTTCGCCAAGGAAGGCGCCGACGCCTGGTACGCCGACGGCGCACGCGAGCGCTTCCTCGGGTCCCGCGCCAACGAGGACTGGAACAAGGTCGACGACATCTGCGACGTCTGGTTCGATTCCGGCTCGACCCACGCCTTCGTGCTCGAAGACCCCGTGCACTTCCCCGGCCTCGCCGGCATCAGGCGCAAGGTCGACGGCGGCCGGGACACGGTGATGTATCTCGAAGGATCGGATCAGCACCGCGGCTGGTTCCACTCGTCGCTGCTGGAGAGCTGCGGCACCCGCGGCCGCGCGCCTTACGACGTGGTGCTGACGCACGGCTTCACGCTCGACGAGAACGGCCGCAAGATGTCGAAGTCGCTCGGCAACACCGTCGAGCCGCAGAAGGTGATCAAGGAGTCCGGCGCCGACATCCTGCGCCTCTGGGTCTGCGCCACCGACTATGCCGACGACCAGCGCATCGGCCCGGAGATCCTCAAGAACACCATCGAGACCTACCGCAAGCTGCGCAACAGCATCCGCTGGATGCTCGGCACCCTGCATCACTACAAGCGCAGCGACGCCGTGGCGTTTGCCGACATGCCGGAGCTGGAGCGCTTGATGCTGCATCAGCTCTCGCAGCAGGCCGAGGTCATCAGCCGCGCCTACGCCGCGTTCGACTACAAGACCGTGATCGCGAGCCTGGCTGCGTTCATGAACACGGAGCTGTCGGCGTTCTATTTCGACATCCGCAAGGACACGCTGTATTGCGACCCGCCGTCGTCGGTGGCGCGCAAGGCGGCGCTGACCGCGATCGACCTGATCTGCGATGCCGTCCTGAAATGGCTGGCGCCGGTGCTCTCCTTCACCACCGACGAGGCGTGGCGGATGTACAGGCCCGACGCAGAGCCGTCGGTGCATCTGACGCTGTTCCCGGAGGCGATGGACCAATACCGCGACGATGCGCTTGCCGCGAAGTGGGAGACGATCCGCAACGTCAGGCGCGTCGTCACCGGCGCGTTGGAGCTCGCCCGCGCCGCCAAGACCATCGGCTCCTCGCTCGAAGCCTCGCCGGTCATCTACGTCGCCGACCGCGCGCTGCTCGGCACCTTGTTCGACACCGATCTCGCCGAGGTCTGCATCACCTCGAACTACGAGGTCCGTGAGGGTGACGCCCCGGCCGATGCGTTCCGGCTCGATGCGGTGCCGGGCGTGGCGGTCGTCGTCGAGAAGGCCGTGGGCAAGAAGTGCGCCCGTTCCTGGAAGATCCTGGAGAGCGTCGGCGACGACCCTGAGTACCCGGACGTTTCCCCGCGCGACGCGCAAGCGCTGCGCGAGTGGAAGGCGCTCGGGGTCGGTATGTGACGCGTGATCGCGCGACACCCACAACTGTCGTCCCGGCGAACGCCGGGACCCATAACCACCGGCGTTCATGTTGACGAAGGACGATGACCCAGACTTTCTCCGCCAACACACATCACGCAGTATGGGTCCCGGCGTTCGCCGGGACGACAGCGGTATTTGCCGCGAGTTGCTTGGCATGATCGCGCTCACCCCATGACCCCCCGCCTCCGCCTCGGCCTCATCGCCGGCTTCGCCACCCTGGTCATCGACCAGGCCTCCAAGCTGTGGCTGCTGTACGTGTTCGACCTGCCCAACCGCGGCACCGTCAAGATCACCCCGTTCTTCGACCTCTACCTCGCCTGGAACATCGGCATCAGCTTCGGCTGGCTGCAGAGTGAGAGCACGCTGGCGCAATATGGACTGATGGCGGTGAAGGCCGTCGCGGTGATCGCCCTCGCCATCTGGATGGCGCGTGCGGAAAGCAAACTGGCGACGGCGTCGCTCGGCCTGATCATCGGCGGCGCCATCGGCAACGGCATCGACCGGCTGGCCTATGGCGCGGTGGTCGATTTCGCGTTGTTCCACATCCAGATCGGCGGCACGGTTTACAACTGGTACATCTTCAACATGGCCGACGTGGCGATCGTTGCCGGGGTGGCGGGCCTGCTATATGACTCCTTCTTCGGGGCCCCCGCCGCAAAAGCGCCCTGATCCGGGTCGATACCGGCCGGTGCCGATCCTGGGTCAAGAGCCTGATGATCTTCACGTTTTCGAGATCGGCGCGATGCCTGGACGGCCCCCCGTCGAATCGAGGATCGCAATCGGTGGGTCGCGGCCGGTTCGTCGGAGCACGAGCACTGGACAAGCGAGGACAGGGAAAGCCATGCGCAAGACCGAAGTCAGCGGCCGGATCATGACCCACGCGGCCATTCGCGTCCTGCGGCTGTCCGCCGTTGCGCTCGGCATTGGCCTCGTCATGGCCGCCGGCGCCGCCCGTGCCCAGGACGACGAGGAAGACGACAAGACCTTCGAAGAGAAGATCATCGACAATCTGATGCGCGGTCTCGGCGGCACCAACATGGAGACGCCCTCCATCGAATACCGCGAGCGGTCGCCCCTGGTGGTGCCGCCCAAGCTCGATCTGCCGCCGCCCGCCGCCGCGGCGCAGGCGACCGCGCCAAACTGGCCGAAGGACCCCGACGAGCAGCAACGCCGGGCCGCGGCCGCCGCGCGCAAGAAGGAAAACAGGGATCCGGTCAATGCGGCCCGTCCGCTGACCCCGGCCGAGATGAAGATGGGGCGGACGGCCGCCGCCAAGCCGACTGAGCCGATTCAGCCCGGCGTGGCCAACAACCCGATGATGAGCCCGTCGCAGCTCGGCTTCAAAGGCGGCCTGTTCGGCATGTTCAAGGGCAGCGACAGCGAAACCAAGCCGTTCACCAGCGAGCCGCAGCGCGAGAGCCTGACCCAGCCGCCGCCGGGCTATCAGACGCCGTCGCCGAGCTATGCCTATGGCACCGGCAAGCAGGAGCCGATCGGCGGCAAGCAGCTGGACATCATGACCGGCAAGGAACGGTGACGGCGGCAGCCGTTCGCCCGGAGATGCCGGCTTCGCTGGCGTTAGCGAAATTTAATGTCTCGCGGCGGCACGATGTCGCTGTTTTGTGACGTCGGGCGCCGTCCGGCGCGATGTAGCATGCTGCGCTCAAACCCGATCGCCCCTCCCCGCGGGCCTTCAGAAGGATCATGATGTCCTCGCACCGGTTCATTCCCGTCGCCGCCGCGCTCGTCTCCCTCATCGCGTTCACGGCGGGCGCTTCGGCGCAAACGACGTTCGCCTCCGAGCCCCCCGCCAGCTTCACCCTCCCCAACGGCCTGCAGGTCGTCGTGATCCAGGATCACCGCACGCCGGTGGTGACGCAGATGATCTGGTACAAGGTCGGCTCCGCCGACGAGACGCCCGGCAAGTCGGGCCTGGCGCACTTCCTCGAACATCTGATGTTCAAGGGCACCGAGAAGCATCCCGCCGGCGAGTTCTCCAAGACGGTGCTGAAGATCGGCGGCAATGAGAACGCCTTCACCTCGGTCGACTACACCGGCTATTTCCAGCGCGTGCCGCGCGATCAATTGCCGAAGATGATGGAGTTCGAGGCCGACCGCATGACCGGCCTCGTGCTGAAGGACGAGAACGTGCTGCCCGAGCGCGACGTGGTGCTCGAAGAGTACAACATGCGCGTCGCCAACTCGCCGGAAGCCCGTCTCAACGAGCAGATCATGGCGGCGCTGTACGTCAACCACCCCTATGGCCGCCCGGTGATCGGCTGGCGGCCGGAGATCGAGAAGCTCGGCCGTGAGGATGCGCTGGCGTTCTATCGCCGCTTCTACGCGCCCAACAATGCCATCCTGGTGATCGCCGGCGACACCGACGCCAAGGAAGTGCGCCCGCTCGTGGAGCAGACCTTCGCCAAGATTCCCGCGCAACCCGACATCCCCGCGCGCCGGTTGCGGCCGCAGGAGCCCGAGCCGGTGGCGCCGCGCACGGTCACGCTGGCCGACCCGCATGTCGAGCAGCCCTCGATGCGCCGCTTCTATCTGGTGCCCTCGGCCACCACCGCGGCCCCCGGGCAGTCGGCCGCGCTGGATGTGCTGGCGCAACTGATGGGTAGCGGCAGCAACTCCTATCTCTACCGTGCGCTGGTCGTCGACAAGCCGCTCGCGGTCAATGCCAGCGCGTCCTATCAGGGCACGTCGCTCGATCCGAGCCAGTTCTCGATCGCGGTCGCGCCGCGTCCGGGCGTCGATTTCGCCCAGGTCGAGGCTGTCGTCGACAGCGTCATCGCCGAGATCGCGCAGAACCCGGTGCGCGCGGAGGATCTCGAGCGCGTCAAGACGCAGCTCATCGCCGAGGCGATCTACGCCCAGGACAACCAGGCGACGATGGCACGCTGGTATGGCGGCGGCCTCACCACGGGTCTCAGCATCGAGGACATCCGGAGCTGGCCCGACCGCATCCGTGCCGTGACCGCCGAGCAGGTGCGCGCCGCCGCGCAGACCTGGCTGCAGAAGAAGCGCTCGGTCACCGGCTATCTGATCAAGGACAATGCGGCCAAGCGCGAGGAGAAGCGGTCGTGATGAACACAATGACCTTCGCCCGCCGCTTCGCCTGCGTTGTCGCCGTCGGCGCCGCCGCGCTCACGATCGTTCCCGCCGCCCACGCGGCGACCAAGATCCAGCGCCTGGTGTCGCCCGGCGGCATCGAAGCCTGGTTCGTGCAGGACGCCACCGTGCCGCTGATCGCGATGGAATATGCGTTCCAGGGCGGCGCCTCGCAGGACCCCGTCGGCAAGCCCGGCGTCGGCAATCTCGTGGCCGACCTGCTCGACGAAGGCTCCGGCGATCTCGACTCCAAGACCTTCCACGAGCGGCTCGACCGCCGCGCCATCGAGCTGAGCTTCCAGATCTCGCGCGATCAATTCCGCGGCTCGCTGCGCATGCTGCGCGACAACAAGGACGAGGCGTTCGAGCTGCTGCGCACCGCGCTGACCTCGCCGCATTTCGACAGCGCCGACGTCGAGCGCATCCGCTCGCAGGTGATCTCCGGCCTGCGCCGCGAGACCACCAATCCGAGCTCGCTGGCGGGCCGCAAGTTCCTCGAGCTTGCCTTCCCCAACCACCCCTACGGCCGTCCGGCCAACGGCACGCTGGACAGCGTGCCGACGATCACCGTCGACGATCTCAAGGCCTATGTCGGCCGCGTGCTCGCCAAGGACACGCTGAAGGTCGCGGTTGTCGGCGACGTCGACCCGGCCACGCTCGGCAAGCTCCTCGATCAGACCTTCGGCAGCCTGCCGGCCAAGGCCACCTTGACGCCGGTGCCCGACGTCGTCGCCACCATGCCGCCGCAGCGCGCGCTCGTGCCGCTCGACGTGCCGCAGACCGTGATCACCTTCGGCGGTCCCGGCATCCGCCGCCACGACCCGAACTTCATGGCGGCCTATGTGGTCAACCACATCCTCGGCGGCGGCGGCCTGTCGTCGCGGCTCTACAAGGAGGTGCGCGAGAAGCGCGGCCTCGCCTACTCCGTCTACGACGCGCTGCTGTGGATGGATCATTCGGCGCTGTTCATCGGCAACACCGCCACCCGCTTCGACCGCGCCGGCGAGACCATCGCGGCCGTCGAGCAGGAGATCCGCCGCATGGCCGAGGAAGGCCCGACCCAGCAGGAGCTCGACGAGGCCAAGTCCTACATCAACGGCTCGCAGATGCTGGCGCTCGACACCTCCTCCAAGCTGGCGCAGGCGATGCTGCAATATCAGCTCGACAAGATGCCGATCGACTACATCGAGAAGCGCAGCGAGATCGTCAACGCCGTCACCCTGGACGACGCGAAGAAGGCGGCGAAGCAGCTCTGGAGCCAGGGCCTGCTCACGGCCGTCGTCGGCCGCACCCCGCAGGCCGCCGCCGAACCGTCCCAGGCGCCGGCCACGGCCCCGGTGACCAAGACGAACTGAGCGGGGCGCGGAGCTTCTCTCCTACGAGCACGTTGTTAGTTGCTCGGCATGCCCGGGCTTGTCCCGGCCTTCGCTGCGCCCAAGCGGCTTCGGCCGCGCAGGCGGGACAAGCCCGGCCATGACGAACGATCGTGGCCAACCACCGCTGGCGCCACAAAAACAGTGTCGTCCCGGCCTTGAGCCGGGACCCATACCCCCAGGGCGATGTTTGAGGCAGCTTGGTCATTGGCATCTGCCGCCCCACCTCGGCTGCGGCGAATGGGTCCCGAGTCGGCGCCGTCAGCCAGGCTTCGCGTCGCTGACGGCTTGCCCGGGACGAGCGCGGGAGGACCGCGCGTTTATTTCCGATAAAAATAATACTCTTGCTATTTTTCGGAATTCATGATTTGATCCGCCCATCCCGCCTCACTGCGGAGGGGCGTTGCGCGCGATCGTCACGACACGCGAGGCGGGGAGCGGTGGCCGCGAGAGATCGCAGCGTCTTCTCACGAGGACGCGGACGAACGATGTCTTGCGGACGTGAAGTCGCAGCGTCCTGATACCCCGATGCTGGTATCACGCGCTGATGCGCAAGCATCATGCGCAATGGTGGCCAACACGCCTGGCGCACCAGGGAGACTGCGTATAAGCGTGAAGACCATCGCGCGGGGAATGCCGGGAGGCGGATTCAATTGGTCGTCGCAACACTCGATGAGGAGGTTGCGATGGGCATTCGAAAGAAACGGTCAACGCGGAGC
>NZ_JAUEUH010000003.1:0-726886 GCF_032485115.1 Bradyrhizobium sp. SZCCHNRI2009 | reverse complement strand
GCGATTGATCTGCGCGACCCCAAAACTGTCAACTATGTCCCCGAACAGGTGTAAGCTATGTCTCCGGGCTGAACACTTCGCTCGCAATGACGCCTGAGGTTGCATCTCGTTGCCCATCTCAGGATCATGCATTCGCGGACAATCGCCAACGGCCTCGCGGCGCATGATCGCGTCCGAGCTTTGCCAGGATGCCGCCTCTCGAAAACGAGAGGCGCAGGGAAGGCCGGGTGCAGGCTGCACCCATGGCCCGCCTGCAGAAAAAAATGCAGGCGGCAGTCACCACAGGTACGAGCCGGACATCCGGCCTCCCCTGCGCGATGGCTCTACGGTTGCTCCGTGGTCTCCCCGGTGCGCCGGGCTTTCTGGTCACCGTTGCCCGCGCAGCGCGTTGGCGCTGCCGCTTGCGTGGCATCAGCGTCGGGATGCCAGGACCCCACGGCTTGGCCGTGCGCCTCGGGACTGTCCGTCGACATGATCGCTCACGCCGCAGCCCAAAGCGCCCACCGCATCCCGCACCCGACGTCCGTGACGGTCGCGAAACATCCCTCGTGTGGGACGGGATGAACATAGATCTATCGTGATTTCTGAAAAAAAGAAAGAAGAATATTTTTGCGCCAAGGACTGGACAGGGCAAATCAGGTTGATGGGGCTGAGCAATTCGGCTTTTCGGCGCAGGCAGATTTTGTGGACTTCGGGGCATGGCAAGCTGGCGAGCTAGTGCCGACCGAGCTTCCATCTGGTCTTGCCTGTTGGCTTTGTGAGAACCTTCGAATATGACGTCCGCGCCGGCAGAGTGTTCGCACAACGGAGCCCATGTCGATGGCTCGCCTGAAAGATCGATACGAACTCAATGCGCTGCTGCCGGAAGATGCACGTCGTGCGGAGCTCCTGACACTGATTGATCGCCTCTGTCCGGGAGGATCAATCCATCATGTGCTGAGGCATATCCCCGAGCAGGCTGAAGACGTCTATACCATCCTTGTCGATGATCATTCTGTCGTGAGCTTCGATGTACCGCGCGGGCGTGATCCGATGACTCTAACGGGAGTCAGAATTCAGAGCTTAAAGGAATTTCGCCATGAGATCGGCCAGGGCAAGGACCGGATCAGATTGGATCGCGCCGCTGACCAGGCGAGGAAGCTGCTCGGATCGACCTCCGCACCGCGCTCGTGAGCGCGGGTGCTCTGTAGGCGTGGTCCGGAAGCGGGCTTGGCCGCTCCTCAGGTCGATGGCGGCGTCCGGAATTGACTTGGTAGCGACTCCCCTCCGTGCTCCCAAATGCCAGCATTCGTGAAACGGTTGGGTTTTGCGGATGCAAAAAGCCATTCGTGACCGTCAGACGTGTCGCTGCGTCGATCCGGGCCGTCCGTGCTATGCCTGCTCAGAGCCGGGCTAATGCGCGGAACGCCCTGAGGGTCGACGGTTTGACCAGGGTCGATAGCCTCGTTCCGCAATAGGGGCAGACTTGGATTTGGAACGCGGCGGTCAGGCTCACATCTCCGGCGGTGCCGTGCGGCCTTCCGGCGAGACGGCGATCGATGTCGCTTCATTGGGCCAGCGCTTCTGTCTCGCGGCATCGACGAGTGTGGCGATCGTCAGCGGCAACTGGGGGCGGCGCAGGCGAAGAACGGTCAGGACAAGCCGGGTCAGCGACAGGCCCTCCGGTCCGAAATGGCGGTCGAATTCGAAGCCGGACAGGTCGACGTCGAACGCCCGCTGGAATGCAAGCATGAATTCGCGCGCATCATCGCCGTCGACGCCGAGGTCTCCGGCGATGTCGGACTCGTCAGAGATTTGCTCGCGGATCCCGGTCTCGGCCCTGACGAAGTCCAGAATCTTCTGAAGGAGTTGGTCTGAAGTCTGTGACATCATCCAACTATCCGACACCTTCTGCTGCAGGCAAGCGCAGGTCGCTCGTGGGCCGGGCAAAGGCGCGGAGCGCCGTGCTCACCATGCTTCACCGGTTTGAGATGGGGGGCACGCGCCGCCTGCCCGCGCCGCTTTGCCCACCCGATGGTCGCAAAAGATCGCAGGCGCGTCGCTGAATGAATAGCAAACCATCAATCCGCATGGCGCTTTCCTTTGTCCGCGCCTAGGCTATCCAACGAGCTTGTCGTAGTCGGCATGCGAGCCGATCCAGAACCATAAGTAGCCGTCATCGATCTCGGTCACGAGGGCTCGGTAGCGAGTCCGACCCGAGCCGACCAGAAACGTCCGACCTTCTTAAACTGCAGAGAGGGTGACGCGGGTCGCGTTTCAGCAGCTCAGAAATTCTGATCGGCGAGCCTTTGATGGCTTCAGGCAGCAACTCGTAGGCCGCCCAAAATTTCGGGGATGCGAAATGGGTCACAATAGCCGGGAGCGGCCGGCCCGATGCGCGGCAAGAGCTTCGTCCGCCAAGGCGTCGAGTTTCCCCGTATGAGCATCACGCTCGATCGCAGCATCGAATGACGCAGCATCGAACCGTTCGAACCATGCGCGAAAGCGCGCGAGTTCGTCTGGATTGAGCTGTTGGACGGCCTTTTCGATCTCTTCTGCGGTTGTCATGATGGGAACATAGAACTGAACATTGAAGCCGAAAAGGTGGGGGCCCGATGGGACCATAAAACGGCATTGAGGGATCGCGTTGTCGAATGTGACGTAGGCGTGTTGCTTGAGCGTGCCGCGACACGGCAGGACCGGTCCCGGATGTCGCCGAGCTCATCCCGGCTACGCGCTACCCTCACGCTCTTGATGGCGCCAAGCGGAATTCGACCACGTCTTGCGCGCTCGACAAATCGCGCGCCATCTGGGCGGTCTCGAACCGGCCGGCGGCCTGCAGCACCAGCTCGAAATGGAATTGCCGCTTCGTCTCGCTGTATTCGTAGCACCAGTCCAGCACGTCGAAGCCATAGGCCCGCATGCATTCGCGCAGTTCGGCCTCGCTCGGCTGCAGGCCGTGGCGGTAGACGACCGACAGCGACAGCGTGGTCTGATGCGGCAGCCATTTCTCGACTTGGCCGAGCAGGGTCATCGCGGCCAGCGACAATGCCGTGGCGCACAGCGCGGTGCCGTAGAAGCCGATGCCGATGATGATGCCGATCGCCGACGTCATCCAGATCGAGGCGGCCGTCGACACGCCGCGGATGGTGAAGCCGTCCTTGATGATGACGCCGGCGCCGAGGAAGCCGATGCCGGTCATCAGGCCCTGGATCACGCGCGTCGGATCGGAGACGGTCGGCGACACCGCCATGCCGCCATACCAGCTGCCGGGAAAGCCGTTGATCGCCGTCAGCAAGGTCGATGCGACGCAAACCAGGGCGTAGGTCCGCATGCCGGCCGCGCGTCCGTGATAGGTGCGCTCGTAGCCCAGCAGCAGGCCGACGGCCGCCGCACCCATCAGGTGCAGCAGCAGAATCCCGTTCGTCTCCAGTTCGGCCGTCGACCAATAGGCCGCCAGATGCTCCATCATGCGCCTCGACCGCGTTGCTGCGGGTGGCGTGAACTGTGCGGATCAAGTGCTAATTTCTGCTTGCCGATGCGGCGGCCGCGCCGTGGGCAAACTGTTGTCCAGGCACGAGCCGGCGCACTCCTCCGTAGTTCTCCGGCCAGGATGCGCGCAGCGCCTGACGCGCCGGCGCGCCGTCGTCGATGGAGACGGCAGGTTCTCACATTCGCCGCGCCGGCTGTTCTCGACGCACCCGGCATCGCGTCCGCCGATGACGGTCAGGCCGGCGCACTGACGCCGCTCAATCCCGCCTGCGCCGATTCATTGCCCCCGCACAGTCCCACTTCGGACGTAAAAGCTATCGATAACGATTTGCATCAAGGGGATGTCGGGGGGAGACGGGCGATGTCGTTCACGGGGCTGCGGTCAGTCGTCTTGTGTCTTGGCCTGCTCGCCCTGCCCGCGCTTGCGGCGGACAAATCTGTGGCGCCCTATCTCGCGGCGGCTCCGCAAAAGCCGACCTTGCTGCAAATGCTGGCTTCAGCGTTGAAGCCGAAATCGGCGCACGCGGCGCCGTCCGAGCACAGGCCGAGAATCCGCCACGCCACCGCGGCGGTGAGGAAGCAGCCGAAGGCGCCGTCAGCACCTGCTGTGACCGAGGCGCCGGTGGCCGAGCCCACCACGGTCGGCGCCGCCGTGGCGCCACCGGCCCAGCTCTCCGAAGCCGAACTCGCCGCCAAGGGGCTGGAGCTGTTCAACGACGCGAGCCTCTCCGGCGGCAGCAAGGCGTCCTGTGCGACCTGCCACTTCTCGACCGGGCATACCAACAACAAGACCTATGTCGGCCTCGACGTGGTCGCCGACGGCGATCCCAATGGCCGGAATACGCCGACGCTGTGGGGCGTCGGCGAGCGCGCGGTGTTCGGCTGGGCCGGCCAGGCGCCGACCCTGGAGGACAGCATCCGCGGCATCATCGTCAATCGCATGAAGGGGCCGGAGCCGTCGCCGGAGGCGCTGGCGGCGCTGGTCGCCTATGTGCGCACGCTGAACTATCCGGCGAACTGGCAGGTCAAGGGGGACGGCACGCCGAGGGAGGATGCCAGCGCGGCCGTCAGGCGCGGCTATGAGCTCTATATCGGCGACGGCGGTTGCGGCACCTGCCATCAATTGCCGAGCTTCGACAAGAAGAGCAAAGACGACATCGGCACCGGCGGCAAGTTCAAGGTGCCGACCCTGCATGCGGCCGCGTCGACCGCGCCGTATTTCCACGACGGCCGCACGGCGTCGCTGCGCGACGCCGTCAAGCTGATGTGGGAGTTCTATGCCAAGAAGATGGAGACGCGACTGCCGACCGAGGCCGAGCTCGACGATCTCACCGCCTATGTCGGCGCGCTGTAGCGTCCGGCTGAGCTGGGTCGCGCTTCACCGTCATTCCGGGGCGATCGGCAATGCGCAGCCGTGAAGCGGCTGTGCGTCGACGATCGAACCCGGAATCTCGAAGTGATTGGGGATTGAGCGCAAGGCAATGTCGAGATTCCGGGTTCAAGGCCTGCGGCCTTGCCCCGGAATGACGGAGTGCATGACAAGTCTGGAAGCAGACGTCAGATATTCGCGCCGAGATCGGCGATGTCGTCGAACAGCACGGATGTCCGCGACAGCAGCGCCTCCAGCTCGTCGGTGGCGTCCGCAATCCCGCGCGTCGCGGTGTCGATCACCAGCTCCGCATCGAGCGGCGGCTCGTAGTCGGTGCCGATGCCGGTGAAGTTCTGCAGATTGCCGGCGCGGGCCTTGGCGTAGTGGCCCTTGGGGTCGCGGCTCTCGCAGATCTCGGCGGCCGTCGCGACGTAGACCTCACGGAACAGGTCGCCGGCGACGCGGCGCGCAGCCGCGCGGTCCTCGCGCGCGGGCGATACCGCGGCGACGATCGCGATGTGGCCGTTGCGGGCGAGATGGGTCGCGACCTCAGCGAGGCGACGGATGTTCTCGGCGCGGTCCTCCGGCGTGAAGCCGAGATCCTTGTTGAGGCCGGCACGGACGGTGTCGCCGTCGAGCAGCACCGGGGCGCCGCCGCGGCTGAACAGCCGCCGCTCCAGCGCGCGCGCCAGGGTCGACTTGCCGGCGCCGGGCAGGCCGGTCATCCACACGACGGCGCCCTTGTGGCGATAGCGGTCGGCGCGCTCCTGCGGCTGCAGCGCCGATTCCACCGGCATGATGTCGATCGGTGCGGCGCGCTTGCCAGCGGCGATCGACAGCACCAGCCCGCCGCCGGCGATGCGGCCCTGCACCTCGATGACGAGACGGCCGGTGCGCGCATTCTCGGTGTAGGGATCGACGGCGACCGGCTGGGTCAGTGCGATCTCGATCTCGCCGACATGGTTGCGCGCGATCGATGCGTTCTCTTCGTTGGACAGCGAGCCCGGGTCGACCGCCTTCGCGATCGCGACGACGCTGCCGCGCGCCTCGCGGGTGCCGAGCCGGACCAGGATGCTGTCGCCTTTCGACAGCGGCTGGTCGTGCAGCCAGAAGATGCGGGCATGCAGCCGGCGCGCCGCCTGCGGCTCGCGGCCGACATGGGCGATGACGTCGCCGCGTTCGATGAACAGCTCGCGATCGAGCGTGATGCCGACCGAGCGGCCCGCGCCCTGCGCCGTGGTCACCGGGGTCTGCGGCCAGCCCTCGACGGTCCTGATTTTGGCGATCTTGCCGGCGGGCATGATCACGATCTCGTCGCCGGCGCGCAACTCGCCGGCCTCGACGCGGCCGGCGACGATGCGGCGGTCGTCGAACTTGTAGATCGCCTGCACCGGTAGGCGCAGCGGCAGGCTCGACAGCGGCTTGGCCGGCTCCAGCCCGTCGAGCGCCTCGACCACGGTCGGGCCGTCGTACCAGCCGATCCGCGAGGTCAGCTCGGCGACGCCGTCGCCGTCTCGCGCGGAGATCGGGATGACGGCGACCGGCTTGACGCCGAGGCCTTCGAGATGCGCCGAGATCTCGGCCTTGATCGCGTCGAAGCGGTCTTCGCCGAAATCGACGCGGTCCATCTTGTTGACGACGACCGCGACCTGCTTCACGCCGAGCAGATGCAGGAGATAGCCGTGGCGGCGGGTCTGGTCGCGCACGCCTTCGAGCGCGTCGATGATCAGCACCGCGCCATCGGCCTGCGAGGCGCCGGTGATCATGTTGCGCAGGAATTCGGCGTGGCCGGGCGCGTCGATCAGCACGACCTCGCGCGCATTGGTGCGGAAGCGGATCTGCGTGGTGTCGATGGTGATGCCCTGGTCGCGCTCGGTCTGCAGCGCGTCGAGCAGGAACGACCATTCGAACGGCATGCCGCGGCGGGCGGAGACGGCCTGCAGCATCTCCAGCTTGCCCTCGGGCAGGCTGCCGGTCTCATGCAGCAGGCGGCCGACCAAGGTCGACTTGCCGTGGTCGACATGGCCGACGATCACGATGCGGACCTGCGGACGGGTGGTGCCGTTCGGCGTGGCGGGGGCGGCTGACGGGACTCGCATGTTCATCGCCTTATCCCCCCTCACAGATAGCCGGCGACGCGAAGCCGCTCGAAGGCGTCCTCGGTCTCGTGGTCGAGCGCGCGGCCGGCACGCTCCGGCACCTTGGTGCTTTCGAGTTCGGCGAGAATCTCGGGGATGTTCGAGGCGTTCGATGCGACCGGGAAGGTGATGTCCTGATCGCCGAGCGAGCGATAACGCTTGCCGTTCCTGGACAGATACAGCGGGATGATCGGAATGTTCTCGCGCGCCGTGTAGGCCCAGATGTCGGCCTCGGTCCAATGCAGGATCGGATGGATGCGCAAGTGAGCGCCCTGCGGCGGCGAGGCGTTGAAGTGATCCCAGAATTCCGGCGGCTGGTCGCGCACATCCCAATGGCCCTCGGCCCCGCGCGGCGAGAACACGCGCTCCTTGGCGCGCGTCGCCTCCTCGTCGCGGCGGATGCCCGCGATCAGACCGTCGAAGCCATGCTTGGCGAGCGCCATCTTCAGGCCTTCGGTCTTGCGCGCAGCCGAGCGTGCGGCGGGCGGCAGGGTGGGATCGACGGCATCGATCGGCGGGCACGGCTCGACCTTGAGATCGAGGCCCCATTCCTTCGCGTAGGTGTCGCGGAAGGCGTACATCTCGGGAAACTTCTTGGCCGTATCGACATGCATGGCCGGAAACGGCACCCGGCCGAAGAACGCCTTGCGCGCCAGCCAGATCATCACGTTGGAATCTTTTCCCAGCGACCACAGCAGCGCCAGCTTCTTCAGCCGTGCAAAGGCCTCGCGAAGGATGTAGATGCTCTGCGCCTCCAGCTCGTCGAGATGGTCCATCGTCGGTGCGGCGTTGAGGACGCGCGGCATGGAAGATGCTTGCTCGATCTCGGAGGAGGGTAACCGATCTCTGGAAACGTCGTTGGTGAGAATGTGCATGCTATCAGCCATCGCCTGCCTGGGAGAAAATTCTATGGCGGAGCCAAGGAATAATTTTCTCTTTACGTCGTAGGCGGGACACTTATATAGAAAATAATTCCAGTCAACCCCCAAGTGCCGAAGCCGAAGAACGCAATGCAATATCTGCCGGTGTTTCTCGATCTGAAGACCGGCCCCGTGCTGCTGATCGGCGCGGGCGAGCTCGTGCGCGCCAAGCTTCGCGTGTTGCTGTCCGCGGGCGCACGGATCCGCTGGTTCGCCACCGACGGCGACTTCGATCTCGCGGGTCTGCGCGATCAGCACGGCCAGATCGAGCGCGCCGAAGGCGACCCGCTGAGCGCCGATCTCACTGGCGTCATCGCCGTGCTGTGCGCGGGCGCTGGCGACATCGGCGTTGCGATGTCGGCGCGGGCGCGCAGCGTTGGTCTGCCCGTCAACGTGATGGACGACCTCGCGCATTCCAGCTTCATCTTTCCGGCGATCGTCGATCGCGGCGACGTGGTGGTGGCGATCGGCACCGGCGGCTCCTCGCCCGTCGTGGCACGCCGCGTGCGCGAGCGCATCGAGGCGCTGCTGCCGGCGCGGATCGGCGAGCTCGCGAGCTTCATCGGCGACTTCCGCAAGACCATCAACCCGCAGATCGCCGAGATGACGCTGCGCCGCCGCTTCTGGGAGCGCATCGTCGACGGCCCGATCGGTGCACTGGTGCTGGCGGGCCGCAAGCAGGAAGCGGAGGCGGCGCTGCATGGCATTGCCGATCCCACGGCGTTTGCGGGCGCCGATCATGCCGGCCGCAGCAACGGCCATGTGACCTTGGTCGGCGCCGGTCCCGGCGATCCCGACCTGCTGACGATCAAGGCGCTGCGCGCGCTGCAGGACGCGGATGTCGTGTTCTACGACGAGCTGGTCACGCCTGAGATTCTCGACCGCATCCGCCGCGATGCCTCGCGCGTGCCGGTCGGCCGCCGCGTCGGCAAGCCCGGCATTGGCCAGGACGCTGTGAACAGGCTGCTGATCGAAGCGGCACGCGAGGGCAAGCGCGCGGTCAGGCTGAAAGGCGGCGACTCCTACGTGTTCGGCCGTGGCGGCGAGGAGGTCGATGCGCTGCGCAAGGCGGGCGTGTCCTACACGATCGTGCCCGGCATCACCGCCGGCCTCGGCGCCGCCGCGCAGTTCGAGGTGCCGCTGACCTTCCGCAGCAAGGCGCTGCGCATCACCTTCCTCACCGCGCACAAGGAGCGCGATGCCGAGGCGGTCGACTGGTCGGCGCTGACTGACACCAAGATGACCGTCGTCGTCTACATGGGCATGACCGCGGCGCCGGCGGTGCGCGCAGGGCTCCTCGCGGCGGGCCGCTCGCCGCAGACGCCGGTCGGTGTGTTCGCGAAGGTGACGCGCCCCGATGCGCAGGCGGCGGTCGGCACGCTCGATCAGTTGCCGGATCTCGTCGGCCAAATCGATGGCGGTCCGGCCATCCTCATCATCGGTGACGTCGTGGCGCACTCCGCGCCGTGGCGTCAGCAGACTATCAGTGGCGTGATCGCACAACTCCTGGAACCCGTCTGAATGACCTCCCCGCTGCAACAGAAGATCAAGATCACCGGTCCCTCGATCATCACCGCGAACCGGACCTGGGATGGCGCGGTGATCTACCGCACCGGCACCAAGAGCTGGTCGGATGAGCTCTCCGATGCGGCGATCGTCCGCACCGCCGACGAGGCGCGCGCCCTGCTGTCGGAAGCGGTGGCCGACGATCTCGGTGCGATCGGTCCCTACATCGCGCCGGTCGAGGTGGGCGCCGACGGTGCGGTCAAGCCCGGCAATATGCGCGAACACATCCGGCTCACGGGCGCCTCCATCGCGCTCCCGGCTCAAGTCTGAAGGCCTGTCATGTACGCTTATGACGAAATCGACCGTACCTTGGTCAACGAGCGCGTCGCCGAATTCCGCGACCAGGTGAAGCGGCGCCTGTCGGGCGAATTGTCCGAGGACGAGTTCAAGATGCTGCGGCTGCAGAACGGCGTCTATCTGCAGCTCCACGCCTACATGTATCGCATCGCCATCCCCTACGGCACGCTGGCGTCGAACCAGCTTCGCCGGCTGGCCCATGTCGCGCGCCGCTACGACCGCGGCTACGGTCACTTCACGACGCGGCAGAACATCCAGTTCAACTGGATCAAGCTCGCCGAGCTGCCGGATGCGATGGCCGACCTCGCCGAGGTCGGCATCCAGTCGATGCAGACCTCCGGCAACAACATGCGCAACGTCACCTCGGATCAGTGGGCGGGCGTCGCGCCGGGCGAGGTCGAGGATCCCAGGATCTGGGCGGAGCTGCTGCGCCAGTTCACGACGCTTCACCCGGAATTCTCGTTCCTGCCGCGCAAGTTCAAGATCGCGATCACGGCGTCCGACCACGACCGCGCCGCGATCAAGATCCATGACATCGGCCTGCGTCTCAAGAAGAACGAGCAGGGCGAAACCGGCTTCGAGGTGCTGGTCGGCGGCGGCCTCGGCCGCACGCCGTTCATCGCCAAGACCATCAAGCCGTTCGTTCACGGCCACGACATCCTCAGCTATGTCGAGGCGATCCTGCGCGTCTACAACCAGTACGGCCGCCGCGACAACATCTACAAGGCGCGCATCAAGATCCTGGTGCATGAGCTCGGCATCGAGAAGTTCGCCGCCGAGGTCGAGGAGGAGTGGCAGCAGATCCGCGACGGCGTGCTCAAGCTCGATCAGGGGATCATCGAGGACATCCGCTCGCGCTTCTTCTATCCGGCCTACGAGACGCTGCCGCACATGCCGGACGAGCTCAAGCAGGCCGCGCACGATCCGAAGTTCGAGGCCTGGCGCAAGAACTCGGTCTTCCCGCACAAGGTGCAGGGCTATGCCATCGTGACCGTGTCGCTGAAGCCCATAGGCAAGCCGCCTGGCGATGCGACCGCCGACCAGATGGATGCGCTGGCCGACATCGCCGACAAATACTCGTTCGGCGAGATCCGCGTCGGGCATGAGCAGAACCTGGCGCTGCCGCACGTCCGCAAGCGCGACCTGCCGGCGGTGTGGAAGGCGCTTGAGGCCATTGGCCTCGCGATTCCCAACGTCAACCTCGTGTCCGACATCATCGCCTGCCCGGGGCTGGACTACTGCTCGCTGGCGAACGCGCGCTCGATCCCGATCGCGCAGGAGATCACGCGCCGCTTCGCCAATCACGACACGGCGAACCTGATCGGCCGGCTGCACATCAACATCTCCGGCTGCATCAATGCCTGCGGCCACCATCACGTCGGTCACATCGGCATCCTCGGCGTCGAGAAGAACAACGAGGAATTCTATCAGATCACGATCGGCGGCCGCGCCGACGAGGGCGCCGTGCTCGGCACCCTGATCGGACCCGCGGTGCCCTATGCCGAAGTGGCCGATGTCGTCGAGGACATCGTCGAAGCCTATCTTGCGCTGCGCGCGAGCCCCGAGGAGCTGTTCGTCGACACGGTGAAGCGGCTCGGGGTCGAACCATTCAGGGAGCGGGTCTATGCCACTCGTTAAGGGCGGACACATCATCGCGGACACGTTCGTCCGCCTCACCGACGATGCCGAGCTGCCGGCGCAGGGCGCGATCCTCGTCTCGGAGACGCGCTTCCTCGCCGGCCCCGACGCGCTGGTCGGCCGCGCCACCGGCAAGCTCGGCGTGATCTGGCCGAACAATCGCGACGTCGACGATCTCGTGCCGTATCTCGATCGGCTCGCGCTGGTCGCGCTGGTGTTTCCGAGCTTCCGGGACGGCCGCGCCTACACCCAGGCGCGCCTGCTGCGCGAGCGCCATGGCTTCCGCGGCGAGCTGCGCGCGACCGGGCAGGTGCTGCGTGACCAGTTCGTGTTCATGCTGCGCGCCGGCTTCGACGCCTTCGAGGTCAAGAAGCAGGCGGATGCCGAGGCCTTCACCGAGACCGTGAAGCGCTATTCGGTGTTCTATCAGCCGACCGGCGATGGCCGGATCTCGGCGCTGCATCAGCGCCTGCAACTGCGCCATTCGGAGAGTGCCGGGCTGTGAGCACGCTGGCTGCATCGCCTTCCGTTGCGGAGATCCCGGTCGCGGCGCTCGACGCCGCGCTGCGCACCGCCGCGCCGCATGAGGTCATTGCCGCTGCTCTCGCGGCGATCGGTCGCGAGCGGCTGGCGGTGGTGTCGTCGTTTGGAACGGAGTCGGCCGCGCTCCTGAAGGTGACGTCCGATGTCGATCCGGCGATCCCGGTGATCTTCCTCGACACCGGGCACATGTTCGCGGAGACGCTGGCCTATCGCGACCGGCTCATCGAGATCCTCGGCCTGCAAGACGTGCGCTCGATGAAGCCGGACGCCGCCACGCTCGAGCGCGAGGACGCCGGCAACGATCTGTGGTTCTCCGATCCCGACGCCTGCTGCCGCATCCGCAAAGTCGAGCCGCTGGCACGCGCGCTGGCGCCGTTCGCCGCCTGGATCAATGGCCGCAAGCGTTTCCAAGGCGGCTTGCGGGCGGCGATCCCGGTCGTCGAGCAGGACGGCGTGCGGGTGAAATTCAATCCGTTCGCCAATGTGACCCGCGAGGAGATCGCGGCGATCTACCGCTCTGCCAATCTGCCGCAGCATCCGCTGGTCGCCGCCGGCTTCCGTTCGATCGGATGCATGCCCTGCACAAGCCGCGCCGACTCCGGCGAGGACGAGCGGGCCGGCCGTTGGCGCGGCCGCGACAAGACCGAATGCGGCATCCACACGGTCGCGACCCCGACGGTGTAGTTCGAAACTCACCGGCCGGCTGACTTGGCAGCCCATGACGACATTGTGCCGCGGCAAGAACAGCTATCCCAACGCCGAGCGCTTCGTAGCAAAATGCCTATGTCCGGCCGGAAACAAGAAAATCCGGTTCCGTTGACTCCGACGTGAACATTTGGCGATCTGCAGTGCGCGCCTGCAACATTGCGGGCGGTGAATGGAACGGAGAGCTTGGATGAAGATGCGACGTCTTCTGGCAGCGGTCGCAGGCCTGGCATGGGCAGGATCGGCCCATGCCGCGGACATCAGTCTGCTCAACGTCTCCTATGACCCGACCCGCGAGCTCTACGTCGAGTTCAACAAGGCGTTTTCAGCCGCGTATCAGAAGGAGACCGGCAAGAGCGTCGAGGTCAAGCAGTCGCATGGCGGCTCCGGCGCGCAGGCCCGCAGCGTCATCGACGGGCTGCAGGCCGACGTCGTGACCCTGGCGCTCGCCTATGACATCGACGCGATCGCGGGCAAGGGTCTGCTCGACAAGGATTGGCAAAAGCGACTGCCGCAGAATGCCTCGCCCTACACCTCGACCATCGTTTTCCTGGTGCGCAAAGGCAATCCCAAGGGCATCAAGGACTGGGACGACCTGCTCAAGAAGGGCGTCGACGTCATCACGCCCAATCCGAAGACATCCGGCGGCGCGCGCTGGAACTACCTGGCTGCCTGGGGCTATGCGCTGAAGAAGTTCGGCTCGGCCGACAAGGCCAAGCAGTTCGTCGGCGACCTCTATCAGCACGTCCCTGTGCTCGACACCGGCGCCCGCGGCGCCACCGTGACCTTCGTGGAGCGCGGTGTCGGCGACGTCCTGCTCGCCTGGGAGAACGAGGCGCATCTGGCCCTGCGTGAGTTCGGCAAGGACAAGTTCGAGATCGTCGCGCCGCAGCTGTCAATCCTGGCCGAACCGCCAGTTGCGGTGGTCGACTCGGTGGCCGACAAAAAGGGCACGCGAAGTGTGGCTGAATCCTACCTGAAATACTGGTATACAAAGGAAGGTCAGGAAATTGCCGCACGCAACTCCTACCGTCCGCGTGATCCCGAGGTGGCCAAGAAGTACGAGGCTGCCTTCGCCAAGGTCGAGCTGTTCACCATCGACGAGGTGTTCGGCGGCTGGACCAAGGCCCAGAAGGACCATTTTGCGGAAGGCGGAATCTTCGATCAAATCTACAAGAATTGATCGAATCAGAAGGAACAAGTTGGTGACCGCCGATCTGATACGGCTTCGAGACAACAAGGCAAGAAGCTGGCGTTGCGGCGATCTGCGATATCGCGCATGAGACGCGGTCCCCGGTCTCGATTGCCGAGACGAGGCTGGGGGCGGCGGGCGTACACCACAATCGATTCAAGCCCATCGACACCGATCATCAACGGACCAGGCCTTTTTTTGAACGTACTTGCACCACGTCGCAGCACCTTGCCAGGCTTTGGTCTCACCATGGGGCTGACGCTGACCTGGCTGTCGCTGATCGTCCTGATTCCACTGGCGGGACTGTTCGTTCGCTCGACCGATCTCAGCCTGGAGCAGTTCTGGGGCATCGTCACCAGCCGTCGCACCTTGAGCGCGCTGAAGATCTCGTTCGGGCTCGCCTTCGCCGCCGCCTGCGTCAATCTGGTGATGGGCACCATCGTCGTCTGGGCGCTGGTGCGCTACCGCTTTCCCGGGCGCCGCCTGTTCGACGCCATCGTCGACGTGCCGTTCGCGCTGCCGACGGCAGTGGCGGGCGTGGCGTTGACGGCGCTGTTCGCACAGAAGGGCTGGCTCGGCGCGCCGCTCGCCGCAATGGGCATCAAGGTGGCGTTCACGCCGCTCGGCATCTTCGTTGCGATGATCTTCATCGGCATCCCCTTTGTCGTCCGCACCGTGCAGCCGGTGCTGATCGATCTCGATCCGGAGATCGAGGAGGCGGCAGCGAGCCTCGGCGCCGGCCGCTGGCAGATCGTGGCCCGCGTGATCCTGCCGAGCCTGACGCCGGCGCTGCTCACCGGCTTCGCACTCGCTTTTGCGCGCGCGGTCGGCGAGTACGGATCGGTGATCTTCATCGCCGGCAATCTGCCGAACGTCTCCGAGATCGCGCCGCTGCTGATCGTGATCCGGCTGTCCGAATTCCGCTACGCCGATGCCACCGCGATCGCGGTGGTGATGCTGGTCGTGGCGTTCCTGATCATCTTTGCCGTGAACCGGTTGCAGCGCTGGGCGCAGAGCCGGGCGCCCTTGAACTAGGACCCGACATGAGCGTGGAGATGACCCTGCAGGCGCCATCCGTGGCATCGTCCGCGGCCAGCCCGCACGTCGCGCAGGCCGGCCGCCCCGATCCGCGCACCGAGCCGCGCCTGGTCCGCATCGTCATCACGACGCTGGCGTTGGCGTTCCTGTCGGTGTTCGTGGTGCTGCCGCTGATCGTCGTGTTCGTGGAAGCGTTCGGCAAGGGCATCGCGGCCTATTTCACCGCGCTTGCCGACGCCGAGGCGTGGGCCGCGATCCGCCTGACGCTGCTGGTGGCGCTGGTCTCGGTCGGAACCAATCTCGTGTTCGGCCTGTGCGCCGCCTGGGCGATCGCCAAGTTCGACTTTCCGGGCAAGACGTTCCTGATCACCCTGATCGATCTGCCGTTCTCGGTGAGCCCGGTGATATCGGGCCTCGTGTTCGTGCTGCTGTTCGGCGCGCAGGGGTTCTTCGGCCCGTGGATGCAGAGCCATGGCCTGCAGATCCTGTTCGCCTTTCCCGGCATCGCGTTGGCGACCGTGTTCGTGACCTTCCCGTTCGTGGCGCGCGCGCTGATCCCGCTGATGCAGGAGCAGGGCACGCAGGAGGAGGAGGCGGCGATCTCGCTCGGCGCGTCCGGCCTGCAGACGTTCTTCCGCGTCACGCTGCCGAACATCAAGTGGGGCGTGCTGTATGGCGTGCTGCTCTGCAACGCGCGCGCGATGGGCGAGTTCGGCGCCGTCTCGGTCGTGTCCGGCCATATCCGCGGCGAGACCAATACGATGCCGCTGCTGGTCGAGATCCTCTACAACGAATACCAGATGGTCGCCTCGTTCGCGATCGCCTCGCTCTTGGCGATGCTCGCGCTGATCACGCTGGTCGTCAAAACCGTCCTCGAACGGCAACTCGATGAGGGAGGTCCGCGTGACCATTGAAGTCAGGGGTGTCGTCAAGACGTTCGGCACGTTCAAGGCCCTCGACGGCGTCGATCTCAAGGTCGCCGACGGCGAATTGCTGGCGCTGCTGGGCCCGTCCGGGTCGGGCAAGACGACCTTGCTGCGGATCATCGCCGGGCTGGAGTGGCCCGATTCCGGCGAGATCCTGTTCGACGGCGAGAGCGCGCTCGATCGCGGCGCGCGCGAGCGTCACGTCGGCTTCGTGTTTCAGCACTACGCGCTGTTCCGGCACATGAACGTGTTCGAGAACGTCGCCTTTGGCCTGCGCGTGCAGCCGCGCCGCATCCGCAAGAGCGAGGCTGAGATCCGCGCGCGCGTGAAGGAGCTGCTCGACCTCGTCCAGCTCGACTGGCTCGCCGATCGCTATCCGAGCCAGCTCTCCGGCGGCCAGCGCCAGCGCATCGCGCTGGCGCGCGCGCTCGCCATCCAGCCGCGCATCCTCCTGCTCGACGAGCCGTTCGGCGCGCTCGACGCCAAGGTGCGCAAGGAGCTGCGGCAATGGCTGCGCACCCTGCATCACTCGATCAACGTCACCTCGATCTTCGTGACGCATGATCAGGAGGAGGCACTCGAGGTCGCGCACCGCGTCGTGGTGATGGACAAGGGCCGCATCGAGCAGGTCGGCTCGCCGAGCGACGTTTACGACAGTCCGGCGACGGCCTTCGTGCACGGCTTCATCGGCGAATCGATCATGCTGCCGGTGGAGATCTCCGGCGGCGCCGTGCATCTGAACGGGCGGCCGCTGGACCTGGCTGCAGAGGGCGTGGCCGCGGGCGCCTCGACCTTGTTCGTGCGCCGGCACGACATGCTGATCGGCTCCGCGGACAGCGGCACGCTGCACGGCGCCGTCACCCACGTCCGCAGCTTCGGCCCAGTGCAGCGCGCCGAGATCGCGCTGACTGAAGGCTCGACCATCGAGATCGACGCCCCCCGCGACCGCGAGCTCCGGATCGGCGACCGCATCGGCCTGAAGCCGCGGCATTATCGGATTTTCGCGGCCGGGTAGGGGCTGCTCGGGCTCGTCCCGGCTCTCTGCCAAACATGCGGTGTCGTCCCGGACAAGCCCGGCAACGCGAAAGCGTTGGCGGGCGCTGATCCGGGACCCATGCGCCGTGAAGCTTGCTTGAGGCACGCCGGAGCGGCATCGGGTCTCACCACGACCGCTGCGGAGTAAGGTCCCGGCTCAAGGCCAGGACGACACCGAGGGCGTCGTGCCGTTCCTGGCTTGACCGAACTGCTCCTATGGTTGACGAACGGTTGCCGGCAGGAATGGCCGCAATTGTCGCGACGGAACTTACCGCCGATTCACCTTTCAGCCACGGTTGATGTGCAACAACCCGCCTCTCGCATCGGCATAGGGATTGGTTCATTGAAGCGTCTGGCTCTCGCTCTCTCCATTGCATTCCTGCTCGCCGGCTGTGCGGCCGAGACGCCGGTCGTGCAGGCGCCGACCATGTATGCCGATATGGCGGTCGCGGGCGCCAAGCTCGATGCGGTGGCTGCGGCGACGATGATCTCGCAATACCGCCAGAACAACGGGCTCGGCACGGTCGAGGTCGACCCCGAGCTGATGCGGCTGGCGGAATCGCAGTCGCAGGCGATGGCCGACAAGAACAAGCTCGATCATGACGTGCGCGCCCCGCTGGCGAAGCGCCTGACGGGTGCCGGCTATGACGCTGTCGTCGCGGTCGAGAACGTGTCGGCCGGTTATCATACGCTGGCGGAAGCGTTTTCCGGCTGGCGTGACTCGCCGCCGCATCGCGCCAACATGCTCAAGAGCGGTGTCACAAAAATAGGCATCGCAGCGAGCTATGCTCCGAACACCAAGTACAAAGTGTTCTGGACCATGATCCTGGCCGCGCCGGACGGCAAGAAGCCCTCCTGACAGGCTGGGCTGCCGCCGCCCTGCGCAGGCCGCGTGCGAGTCAGGCCGGCCTAGCCCTTGGGGTGGATTGACGTCACCGCGAAGTGACGCCACGGTGGCGCCTTGCTTTGCTAATGACCGCGGTAATGACGCAACATCCATTTCCCCCGCTGCCTGCAACCCCCGCCGAATCGCAACGCGTGCTCGTCCTGCAGGGCGGCGGCGCGCTCGGCTCCTATCAGGCCGGCGCCTATCAGGCACTGTGCCATTTCGATTTCGAACCGGAATGGGTCGCCGGTATCTCGATCGGCGCCATCAATGCCGCGATCATCGCCGGCAACGACCGGGAGAAACGCATTGGCCGTCTCAAGGAATTTTGGGAGATGGTATCGTCGCCGGTGCCGTGGAAGCCGCTGCTCAATGGCGATCATCACCGCTCGGCCTTCAACGAAGTCAGCGCCGGGCTGATCGCGGCGTTCGGCGTGCCCGGCTTCTTCACGCCGCGCTTCCCACCGGCGCCGCTGTGGCCGTCAGGCACGCTGCAATCGGTCAGCTATTACGACACCGCGCCGCTCAAGCGGACCCTGGAACGGCTGGTCGATTTCGACCGCATCAACGATCTGAAGACGCGGCTCTCCGTCGGAGCCGTCGGCGTCACCACCGGCAACTTCACCTATTTCGACAATGTCGAATTCAGGAAGCAGGGCAAGCGGATCGGGCCCGAGCACATCATGGCGTCGGGCGCGCTGCCGCCCGGCTTCCCGCCGGTCGAGATCGACGGCGAGCACTATTGGGACGGCGGCATCGCCTCCAACACGCCGCTGGACTACGTGCTCGATACCGAGACCGATCGTGATCTGCTGATCTTCCAGGTCGATCTGTTCTCCGCGCGCGGCGATCTGCCGCGGACGCTGCTGGAGGCCGCCGAGCGCGAGAAGGACATCCGCTATTCCAGCCGGACGCGGATGAACACCGACAAGAACCGCATGATCCACAACACGCGCAAGGCGCTGCGCGAGCTCTATGCCAAGCTGCCCGACGAGCTGCGCAACGATCCCTCGCTCGAGATCCTGTGCAAGGCGGCGCAGGAAAACACCGTCACGGTGGTGCACCTGATCTATCGCAGCAAGAACTACGAGACGTCCTCCAAGGACTACGATTTTTCCCATGTCGCGATGGTCGAGCATTGGGAAGCGGGCGTGCGCGATGTCCACCAGTCGATGCGCCACAAGGACTGGCTGGAGCGGCCGCAGTCCGGCGAGACCATGGTCACCTACGATCTCACGCAGGACGGCAGTCTCGCTGCCGCCAAGAAGGAGTGAAGCAATGACGACGAATCTGAAGGGCAAGACCGCGGTCGTAACCGGCTCGACCAGCGGCATCGGGCTGGCCTATGCGCGCGCCTTCGCGTCCGCCGGCGCGAACATCGTGCTCAACGGTTTCGGCGCGCCAGCCGACATCGAGAAGGAGCGTGCGGCGATCGAGAGCGACTTCAAGGTCAAGGCCGTGCACTCGCCGGCCGACATGAGCAAGCCGGCCGAGATCGCCGGCATGATCGCGCTCGGCGAGACCACGTTCGGCTCGGTCGACATCCTCGTCAACAATGCCGGCATCCAGTTCGTCTCGCCGGTCGAAGACTTCCCGCCGGAGAAGTGGGAGCAGATCATCGCGATCAACCTGTCGTCCGCGTTCTACGGCATCCGTGCCGCCGTTCCCGGCATGAAGAAGCGCGGCTGGGGCCGCATCATCAACACGGCGTCCGCGCATTCGCTGGTCGCCTCGCCGTTCAAGTCGGCCTATGTCTCGGCCAAGCACGGCATCGCCGGCCTCACCAAGACCGTGGCGCTCGAGCTCGCGACCTTCAAGATCACCTGCAACTGCATCTCGCCGGGCTATGTGTGGACGCCGCTGGTGGAGAAGCAGATTCCGGACACCATGAAGGCGCGCAACCTCACCAAGGAACAGGTCATCAACGACGTGCTGCTCGCGGCGCAGCCGACCAAGGAGTTCGTGACCTCCGAGCAGGTCGCGGCGCTGGCGCTGTTCCTGTGCGGCGACGATGCGGCGCAGATCACCGGCGCCAACCTCTCGATCGACGGCGGTTGGACGGCGGCGTAACGATCGCAGGGAGCGCTGAACAAGGCACCAGTTTCGCGCCGGGGCGGGTTTCGCTTCGGCGCGGTCCATTCTACAAGCGTGCGTTTCCACGACCAGCGCACGGACCCTCGACCTTGCTGACCACGATCATCGGCCTCGGCGCCGCCATCTGCACCACGAGCTCGTTCCTGCCGCAGGTCATCAAGGCCTGGCGGTCGCGCTCGACCCATGACATCTCGATGGGCATGTTCGTGCTGCAGACCACCGGCAACTCGATGTGGCTGCTCTACGGCGCGCTGATCAGCGACCTGCCGCTGGTCGTCGCCAACGCGATCACGCTCGGCCTGGTGGCCGCGATCCTCGGCCTGAAGCTGCGCTACGGCTAGGATGCAGACGATGGCCTTCGATCCGGTCCGCTTGAGCAAGTTCCTCAGTCTCGTGCTGCGCCACCAGCCAGATACAATCGGCTTGGTGCTGGATGGGCAGGGCTGGGCGATCATCGATGATCTGATCGCGCGCGCGGCGGCGGCGGGGACCGTCCTCAGCCGGGCCGATCTGGAGCAGGTGGTCGCGACCAGCGACAAGAAGCGCTTCACGGTCTCGCAGGACGGGCAGCGCATTCGGGCGGCGCAGGGACATTCGGTGGCGGTGGAACTCGGCTTGACCCCGCGCGAGCCGCCCGCCGTGCTGTATCACGGAACGGCGACGCGCTTCGTCGAAGCGATCATGGCAGAAGGCTTGAGGCCGCAGTCACGCCAGCAGGTGCATCTGTCTTTGGATGAGGCGACGGCCGTCAATGTCGGGCGCCGGCACGGCGAGCCCATCGTGCTGCGCGTCGATGCCGCAGCGATGCATCGGGATCGCTTGAAGTTCTTCGTTGCGGACAACGGCGTCTGGCTGACCGACCACGTGCCTCCGGAGTACCTGAGCGTCGACCCCGCGCCGTAACCCGCGCGCGTCGCAGAACGTCGCGATATCAGCTGCGGCGGGCGAATACGTTCGCGGTGGTGGACGCGACGCTCTGGCCCGGCGGCAGCACGACCACGGTCGATCCGAGCTGGACGTGGTTGTAGAGGTCGGCGACGTCGGTATTGGTCATGCGGATGCAGCCCGACGAGATCGCCTGGCCGATATATTCGGGCTGGTTGGTGCCGTGGATGCGGTACAGGGTGTCCTTGTTGCCCTCGTACAGATAGATGGCGCGGGCGCCGAGCGGATTCGCCGGGCCGCCGGCGACGCGCTTCGGATACGGCCCGAGGCGCGCCTGGATGTCGGCGGTGGGAACCCAGTCCGGCCATTCCGCGAGCTTGCCGACGGTGGCGACGCCGGAGAAGGCCATCGCCTCTTCGCCGACGGCGACGCCGTAGCGGATCGCCTTGCGGTCGGGCAGCACGTAGTACAGGAAGCGCGCATCGGTATCGACGACGATCGTGCCCGGCTGTTCCTGCCGGGTGTAGTCGACCATGTGGCGCTGGAACTGTTGCGGGATCTGCGCCTCGGCATAGGGCGCGTGCGCCAGCAACTGACGGTCGCGGGGCGTCAACGCCGCGTCTGACGTCGGCGACAGCGTCGCTTCCATGCAGCCGGCCAGCATCACGGTTCCGGCCAGCGATAGTGCGACCCCCAGTCTCGACATCTCATTCTCCCCCAGCGCGCATTCAAATCATGTGCCCGGAGGATCGCGCCAATATCAAGGCGTTGCACCCAACACTTGCGTGATCGCCGGGCGAGACGAGGCGTGGCGGCGCGACGCTCGCAGTTCCGCCAAGGCGAGGCCAAGATGACGCAACAGATGCGTCAATATGGTTTCCTCAAGATGCCTTGCCGAAGGCGAGGACATGCAGCCCGAGCCGCTGCTTGACGATCCGGAACAGCAGCACGGTCTCGAAGGCCAGCGACAGCGAGGTCGCCGCCGCGGCGCCGTGGCCGCCGAACTGCGGCACCAGCAGGATGCAGAGCACGAGGTTCATGACGAAGGCCGCCGCATAGGCCATGGCGCAGGCGCGCTGCTGGCCCAGCATGTTGAGCAGCCGCTCCACCGGTCCGATCGCGGCGCGTACGACGAGCCCGATTGCGGCGATGAACATGATGTCGTAGCCGGCGGTGAACTGTGCGCCGAACAGAAACAGCAGCGGCTTGCCGAGCGCGAGCAGCACCAGCGTCGCCGCGAGCGACGGCCAGAACGTCCACTTGATCGCATGCGCGACATAGGCCGACAGCCGCGCCTTGTCGCCGAGCGCGTGGTATTCGGCGAAGCGATGCGCCGTCGTCGCCGACATCGCGTAGTGGATGAACGACACCAGCGCGAGCGTCTTCACCACCGCGAAATAGATGCCGACCTCCTCGGAAGAGCGGAATTGCTGCAGCACCAGCACGTCGGTGTAGGACAGCAGCAGATAGAAGCTCTCGACCAAGAGGATCGGCAGCGAGATCGCGAGCCAGCCGCGGAGATCATATTGTTTGGGACCTGGCTCGACGTGGCGGCGGAGCCGGTTGTTCAGCACCAGCATCTGGCCGAGCATCGCAAGCCACACCGCTGCCGCGCTCGCGGCCATCGCAGCGGTGGCGCCGAGATCGAGATCGAGCACGAAGGCGCCGGCCGTGAAGCCGATGATCAGCGTCTGGCGGATGATGAATTGCGGCATCAGGCCGAGCGTCATCCAGTCGTGCGAGCGGGCGATGCCGTCCTGGGTGTTGGCGACGACGAAGGCTGGCAAGGTGAGGCAGCCGATGTAGAGCGGCATGCGCTCGCCGGCGTCGATCCAGGGCGACAGCAGCGCGATCAGGCCGGCGAGCAGCAGCGCCGCAGCGGTGGACGTCGCCAGCGTCAGCCAGCGTCCGCCGGAGAGGAAGCCGCGCAGCAGCGCCTGCTGGCCCGCGGTGCGGTAGTCCGGAATGATCTTCTGCGCCGAGGAGGCGATGCCGACATCCAGCATGCTGCCGAGCAGCAGCACCCAGGTCCAGACATAGACATAGGTGCCGTAGTCCGAGCCACCCATCCAGCGCGCGAGCAGGATCTGGCTGAGATAGGCGAGGCCCGCGCTGAGCACGCGGATCAGGAAGATGGTGCCGGCCAGGCGGCGCGTCAGCGATGCCTCGCCGCTGCCGCCGAGCGCGGCCAGGCGCGCCTTCAGGCGGGCCGCGAGGCCGGTCGATGCGGGGGCGTTGCGGGCATCCATCACGGCCACGGCGGGGTCCGGCTCCACGGCCGCGCGGATGGCGGCGATGGTGCTTCCCTATCAACGCAACGTTAAGATTGAGTTGGGCCGGCGCCGCGCCGGTCGCGCGGCGCTACAGCCGTCACGGCAGAGTGAAGTTGAACTCGTAAGACTTGTCGGGGCCGACCAGCGTGAATTTCAGGGCCGCGCCGTCCGGCTTCACGCCCGGCGGAACGCCGTCGAGCTCGAAGGCGAAGCGCTTGATGCCCGGCATGCCGCTGTCGCGCACGGTCGGGATCGGCAGTGCCCAGTCAGGCGTCGGCCCCTCGACATAGAGCTGGACACCGCGCGGATCGGCGACGGCGACGTCGACGACGACGTCCTTCGGGCCGTCGCGCTTGACGTCGCGGATCGTCAAGGGAATGGCGTCGCCGACAGTGGCCGGCTTCGGCACCGTGTCGAGGGCCGCCGAGAGCGCCGTATCCTCGGTGCTGGCGACGCTGGTGAAGGCGAGCTCGGCCTTTGCCTCGACGGGAATGCAGATCTTCTCGCAGACCGCGTAGCTGACGTCGGCGCGCAGGGTCATCGGCTTGTCGGGGTTCTTGGCGACGATGCGCAGCGGCAGCACGACCTGATCATGATAGCCGAGCGAGTGTCCGCCGGCGCCGTCGTCGAACTTTGTCGGCGCGGGCCACAGAACCGTCACCGCTTCGACGTTCTCCGACTTGGAAAAGTCGAACCGCGGCGGCACGCCTGAATCGCCGGGCGTTCGCCAATAGGTCTTCCATCCCGGCTGCAGCGCGAAGGCGATGCCGCCCAGCATGACCGGACCGCTGCGCGAGCCCGCGAGCAGGCGCACCGCGGAGTGGCTGTCGCGCTGCCAGGGCGAGGAATCCTGCGCCTGCGCGCCGAACGCAAGGCAGGATGATACGACGGTCGCGACGAGCAGTGTGGCAGAGTGGTGAGGAACCAAGGCGGACATGAGACGTCTTTAGAGTGCGGTTCGGGCGCAAACCATTGAAATGCTTGTGAGCAGATTTCCTCGCGAGGACCTGAACCTTGATTGACAGATGCGCATCCCAATATCAGGATATCGATGATCATGAGAGTCCTTGCGGATGAATCCTGAGGCAAAAAGGCTGGGCGACATTCGCCGCAAAGTGACAGGGATCGGGGATCACACCTCTCACGGTGGTTACCTCGACGGTCAGCTGCTGGTTGCGATGCCCGTGATGGGCGATTCCCGTTTCGAGCGCTCGGTGATCTATCTCTGCGCGCATTCGGCCGAGGGCGCCATGGGTATCATGGTGAACCGGCCGGCGGGCAGCATCGACTTCCCTCAGCTCCTGATGCAACTGAATATCATCGAGAAGAGCGATCAGATCAGCCTGCCCGACAGCGCCGAGACGATGAAGGTGCTGAGCGGCGGCCCGGTCGATACCGGGCGCGGCTTCGTGCTGCATTCGAGCGACTACTTCATCGCCAACGCGACCTTGAAGATCAACGACGGCGTCTGCCTGACGACGACGATCGACATCCTCAAGGCGATCGCCAAGGGCGACGGTCCGAAGCACGCCATCCTCGCCCTCGGCTATGCCGGCTGGCGCGCCGGCCAGTTGGAGGAAGAGATCCAGGACAATGGCTGGCTGCATTGCGACGCCGATCCGGAGCTGATCTTCGGCGACAATGTCGACGCCAAATACGATCTTGCGCTGCGCAAGATCGGCATCGATCCCGGCATGCTGTCCAACGCCGCCGGGCACGCATAGGCCTTATTGTCCGGTTGGAGCCCCCGCGCTCGCTGGGATCAGAGAAGGCTCAATGGGGCGCTCTGCCTCTCCGCCGTCATTGCGAGCGCAGCGACTTGTCCGCCGAAGCTTGGAGAGCGTAGGCGGAAGCAATCCAGAATGTCCACCGCGGATGCAGTCTGGATTGCCTCTGCGCTTCGCTCCTCGCAATGACGACATGGAGAGGGATGAGGCCGCGCATCTCTGCTGAAGGCCGAACTACTCCGCCGCCTGCTGCGCCACCGTCGGTTCGGTGCCGGCCACCGTGGCCCGGCGCATGTCGCGCGGTTGCGACTGATCGTAGCGGCGCACGCGATGCATGGTCTGCCTGTTGTCCCACATGATCAGGTCGTGCAGCGTCCATTTGTGGACGTAGACGAACTCGGGCCGCGTGGCATGCTCGGTGAGGTCGCGCAGCAGCAGCCGGCCTTCCGGCATGCTCATGCCGATGATGGCGCCGGCATGCGATGACAGATAGAGCGACTTGCGGCCATGGGCAGGATGAGTCCGGACCAGCCGCTGCCTGACCGGCTTGAACATCTCCTTCTCCTCGTCCGTGTAGTCGAGGAAGCCGAGCGCGCCGCGCGAATACATCAGCGAATGTTCGCAGACGAGATCCTCGATCTCGGCCTTGGTCTCCTGGTCGAGCGCGTCGTAGGCGGCGCGCATGTCGGCGAATTCGGTGTTGCCGCCCTTCGGGTTCACGATCCGCGCCGAGAGGATCGAGTATTTCGCCGGGATCGGCCGGAACGAGCTGTCGGAGTGCCACAGGCAGTTGCCGAGATTGAACAGATGCGTGCGATGGTCTGATGGCAGCGGCTTGCCATCCTTGCCGAGATTGGAGACGTCGTTGAGGCCGGTGGTGAGGCGGTAATCCTCCTTCTTGGTGACGGTGCCGCCGCGCGCCTGCTCGCGGTCGCCGAAGCTGAGCGCGAAGGCGAGCTGCTGCTCGTCGGTGACGTCCTGATTGTGAAATACGAGAACGGCGTAGTGATCGATCGCGGCCTGCAACTGCGCGACCTCGTCCCGAGCGAGAGGCTTTCGCAGATCGACACCGGATACTTCGCCGACGAAATGCCGATGCAGCTGCCGGATGGCGATCGCCATGGTGTCCTCATCAGGGCGGACTCCTGTCCGCTTCTTCTGATAGAAGAGGCTACGCCGGCGATGCGCGAAGTCAACGCAAGGCGCGGATCGCCGACCGCACGGCTGTCATGCCGACGCGTCAGACGTCATGCATTGCGGGCCATCAGCCCGCCGTCCACCGGGATCACCGCTCCGGTGAGGAACGACGCGGCCGGCAGGCACAGGCTCAAGGTCATGTGCGCGACTTCTTCGGGATCGCCGTAGCGGCCAAGCGCGGTGCGGCGCCGTGCATAGACCGCCTTCTGCTCATCTGGAATGCGCGCGGTCATCGCCGTGGTGATCGGGCCCGGACAGATGCAGTTGACGGTGATGCGATCGCGGCCGAGCTCGACCGCGAGCGAGCGCGTCAATCCGGTCACCCCGGCCTTTGCAGCCGAATAGGCGCTGTGCCGCGCGGTTGCGCCGAGCGCCTCGGTCGAAGCGATGTTGACGATGCGCGGGCTGTTCGAGCGGCGCAGATGCGGCAGCGCGGCACGGATGACGCGCTGCTGCGCCGTCAGCATGATGGCAAGCCCTCTTGCCCAGGCCTCGTCGTAGGCTTCGTCGTCGATCGCGACATGCACCGAGATGCCGGCATTGTTGACGATGACGTCGAGCCCGCCGAAATGCGTCGCAGCATCGCCGACGACGGCCGCGATGGCGTTGCGGTCGACGAGGTCGAGCCGCCAGGCGCGCGCCGTTCCGCCGCTGGCCTCGATGTCTGCCGCCACCGCGCGGGCCGCGTCCTCATCGACATCGGTGACTGCGACCCTGGCGCCTTCATCGGCGAACACGCGCGCGGTCGCGCGCCCCATCCCCGACGCGGCGCCGGTGATCAGGACGGTCAATCCCTTGACCGAGCGGCTGAGTTGCCTGTGCTGGTGCATATTTGCGGCTCACGGAAAAATGCGGATCGCATGCTCGCCGTCGGGATTATCACTGATCGGACGCATTCGGTAGGCACCGATCCGGCATGGCCGAATTCTCGTTGCCGACGACACGGATCAACAAACCGGAGTGATCATGGTGCTCTCCACGACCTTCCTGCGCCTGGCATTGGTGATGGGACTCGTTGCGACCACGGCCGCGCGAGCCGAGAGCATCAATGCCGGCGATCGCAAGGCAAGCGCCGTGCGCCCGTTCGAGGCGCGGAGCGTTGCCGAGTTCGATACGCCCTGGGCCATCGCCTTCCTGCCGGATGGGCGGATGCTGGTCACGGAGAAGCCAGGCCGGATCTTTCTCGTCACGCAAGGTGGGCAGAAGATCCAGATCGGCAACGTGCCTGCCGTCGCGGCGCGCGGACAGAACGGCCTCCTGGACATTGCGGTGTCGCCGAGCTTCGCGACGACGTCGCAGATCTATCTCACCTACACCGAGCCGAGCAGCGAAGGCAGCCGGCTCGTCCTGACCCGTGCCGTGTTGTCGGTTTCGAATGACAACGCCACGCTGACCGACCCCACCGTCATCTGGCGCCAGACGCCCGCCGGCGGCGGCGGGCAGCCCGGCGGCATCATCGCGTTCGATCCGTCGGGAACGCATCTGTTCCTGACGGTCGGCGACCGCATGCAGCCGAACAGCGCCCAGGATCCACGTCAGGCGCGCGGCAAGGTGCTCAGGCTCGATCTCGACGGCGCGACTCCGTCGGACAATCCCATGGCCGAGGACAAGGGCGTGCCGGCCCAGACGTGGACCACCGGCCACCGCAATCCCTACGGGCTCGCCTTCGCATCAGATGGCAAGCTCTGGCTGCACGAGATGGGACCACGCGGCGGCGACGAACTGAACCTGATCGAGCCGGGCAAGAACTACGGCTGGCCGCTGGTGTCGAACGGCGACAATTACAACGGCACGCCGATCCCGCGGCATGCGACGCGGCCCGACCTCGCGCCGCCGCCGCTCTATTGGGATCCTGTGATCGCGCCGGCCGGCCTGGTCTTCTATGATGGTCCGATGTTTCCGCAATGGAAGGGATCGGCGCTGATCGGAGGCTTGCGGGTGCACGCGCTGGTCCGCGTTGCCTTCCGGACCGATGGTCAGCCTGACGAGGCCGAGCGCTGGGACATGGGCGAGCGCATCCGCGACGTCGCCGTGGCGCCGGACGGCGCCGTCTGGGTCATCGAGGACGACTCGCCCGGCCGCCTGCTGCGGCTGACACCGATGAAGTAGCTGCGCAGCAGCATTGATGCGAAGGCGCCGATGCCGGGGTCGCCACAGCCCGCGATGCCGTTGACAGGGCCTGCGCCGATCCCCACACCATCCGACAAACAACAAGAGAAGGAGTGGGGAGATGAACGCGCTCGATTTCACGGGACGCTCGGTGCTGGTGATCGGCGGATCGAGCGGCATCGGCAACGGCATCGCGCAGGCGTTTTGCGCGCAGGGCGCGCGCGTCGACGTCAGCGGCACGCGGGCGAGCGCCGCCGATTATGCCGAAGGTGAGGGCTCCGATCTCGCAGGGGTGAACTACCATCAGCTCGATGTGAGCGATCCCGGCGCGATCGAGAGCTTCGCGCCGCGGCTCGATCGGCTCGATGTGCTGGTGCTGGCGCAGGGCGCGGTATTGTACCGGCGCGGCGAATTCGCCATGGAGGGCTTTCGCAAGGTGGTCGAGGTCAACCTCATCAGCCTGATGGCCTGTGCGACGAAATTTCACGGCCTGCTGCGCGATGCCAGGGGCGCGCTCATCATCGTCTCGTCGACCGCGGCCTATCATTCGACCATGGGCAATCCGGCCTACAACGCCTCGAAAACCGGCGCGATGGGATTGACGCGAACCCTGGCCGAGGCGTGGGCGGAAGACGGCATCCGCGTCAACGGGATCGCGCCCGGGCTCGTCGACACCAAGATGACCAAGGTGACGACCGCCAATCCGAAGCGCCTCGAGGGCGCGCTGCAGCGCATTCCGCTGCGGCGGCTGGGGACGCCGCAGGACATGGCCGGTGCGGCGCTGTTCCTGGCCTCGCCGCTGTCGTCCTACATCATCGGCCAGACCCTCGTCGTCGACGGCGGCCTGATTTTGTAGTCGTCCGGAACCTGCGCCGTGCTGGCCGGTTAGCAGGCCAGCAATCCCGCACAATGCAGAGAAGGAGAGCGGCAATGGATCAGGATCGGCTGACCGGTACGGCCAAGGATGTCGCAGGCAAGATCGAAGGCGGCGTCGGCGAGATGTTGGGCGACAAGAGCACGCAGGCGTCGGGGCGTGCGCGCGAGGCCTCGGGCGTCGTGCAGAACATGTATGGCCAGGCCAAGGACGCGGCGCGCGAGGCCGGCGATGCGGCGATGGATTTCGCCAAGGATACGTTCGGCAACGGCTCCGAGACGCTGCGTGACGGCACGCAGGCGCTGACCAAGCGGGTTCAGGACAATCCGATGGGCGCGCTGCTGGTCGCCGGCGGCATCGGCTTCCTGCTGGCGATGCTGATGCGCTCGCCGAGCCGGCCGCAGCCGCCGCAGCGCTGGCGCTACTGAGCCTGCAAAGACCCGCTGACGATCAGATGACAATCAGCCCGCATTCGCTCTCGAATGCGGGCCGATTTGTCATTGGCACCTTGGTCCGGAATGATCCGCGTCGATCGCCCTCAGCGCCGAAATGTGGTCACGATCAGCGGCCCTGGGTCTCCAGCGATGCTGCCGAGCGGCCGACCAATCCTGGCGGCCGCGGCGGCGCGTTCGGATTGCGCGCGGCGGGCGGCCGCGCCGGCTGCTGTTGCTGCTGAGGCGCGCCGAAGCCGAAAAACTCACGAACGCCCTGATTCGGCTGCGGCGTTTGGGCTGGCGGCTGCTGGGTGGGCGCCCCCGGCGTGGTCAGCCGCCTTTGCCGCGGCTGCGGCGACACCGGCCCAGGTGCTGCCGGCGTCGCTTCCGCCGGCGAAGTCGCTGCCATCGGCGCTTCGGGCCGGGTCGGCTCCTTCGGCGGCTCCTTGGCCTGCTCACGGCCGACCTCGCGGCGAGGCCAGACGAAATCGTCGGCGCGGCCGGCCGGCGGGCTCAGCGCCTCGCCCTTGACCAGGGTTCGGGCCGCCAGCGCGTCGATCGCCGCAGGTCGGGAGCCGGGGCCGCCCAGCAACTGATCGGTGCCGACGGATGACGCCACCAGCGGCAGGATCGGGCCGGCGACTGGCCGCGGCGCCGGCTGGCCCGGTACGGCATTGGCGTCCGGCGTGGCCGGCTCGTTCGGCAGCTCGAGCGGCGCGGAACGGGCCGCGAGCAGCCGGTTGATCTCACGCTCGGCATAATGGGCGAGCTTGCGCGCGCCCGGCTTGGTGAAATAGACGCCGTCATAGGAGCGCAGCTGGCGGATCTGGCCCTCGAAGTCCGGACCTTTCTGCAGGAAGCGGCCGGCCTCGTCGACGAAGCCGTCCCAGACATCGACATAGGTGATGCCGGCCTTGCCGGCGGCATCGCGATACAGCGAGTCGAGGAACAGCGTGTCCGCCGTCCCCTTGGGACCGCGAACCGCGGGCAGGCCGACCCAGAGCACGGGCACGCCCTTGCTCTTGGCGATCGCGATCATCTCCTCGATCTTCTTCGTATACAGCTCGACCCAGCGCTCGTCCCGGAACTCGTAGAGGCCGCCCGGCGAGCGGGCGGCCTTCTCCGGTGCCGCGACCGCAGGCGTGTCGTTGTCGGCCTCGTCCTGCGGCAGATCGGTATCGGCAGCCTTGTCGTCGGGCTTGGCCGCCGTGTCGGCCTTGCCATCCGGCTTGGCTTCGCCCGGCTTGGCCTCACCGGGCTTTGTCTCACCAGGCTTTGTCTCACCAGGCTTGGCCTTGGCATCCTTCTTGGCCTTGTCGCCCTTCTTGTCGTCGGTCTTCTCGATCGCGGGCTCGCGCAGCGAGATGCGGTCGTTGAGGCCGAGCATGATGACGATGGCGTCGGCGCGTTCGGTCGCCAGGATACCCTTGGCGGCGGCGGCCCAGTCGGCCGGCTCGCCCCTGGGCTGATACTTGATGAGGCCCGACGTGGTCCGGATCCTGCGGGTCACGCCCATGTCGGGCTGCTCGGCATAGGCCTCTTCCAGGCCATAGGCGAGCCAGTCGGCCATGGCGTCGCCGAGCACCAGCACGTAGCGGTCCGGCGCGCCATCACGCTTCTCCGGCGGCGGCGCCTTGGAATAGTCTTGGATCACCCTCTTCGGCTGTTGCTGCGGGAACGGAGCGAAGAATTCGCCGCCGAACCAACCTCCGCCACCTCCACCGCCGCGCGGTGCCGGGCGGGGCGAAGCGAACGGGTTGAAGTTGAAGAACTGGGCCGAGGCGGGACCGGCGATGCCGACGAGCATGGCGATGACGACCGCCAGCACGACCAGCGGGCCGGGCTCGTTCAACAGCTTGAGGATGGACTTCAGCTTTGACATGCGCACCCGTCGCGCGGCGTGATCGTGACGATTCATATAATAGGACGCGAATCAGGCCGCAAACGGGCATTCACCGGATGGTGTTGACGGCGCCGGTAATCGCCCCAGAAGGTTACCGGCAGGGCAGATTGGGGCTGCGATCAGCGCGTCCGCAGCCGTTCGAGCACATCCGAGGTGGCAAATCCGTCCGCCGGCGCCCCGATCGAGGCCTGGAAGTTCCGCAGCGCCTCGCGCGTCTGGCCGCCGAACTGGCCGTCCGGCGTTCCGCGGTAAAATCCGCGCTCGGCGAGCAATTGCTGCAGCTCGAGCCGCTCGCCGCGCGACAGCGTTCGCTCCTCGCGCGGCCAGGCCTGAACGAACGGCGGTGCGCCGCGGAGGCGGTCGGCGAAGTGTCCGATCGCCAGCGCATAGGCTTCCGCAGGGTTGTATTTCATGATGACGCGGAAGTTCTGCAGCATCAGGAAGCCGGGGCCCTGGGCGCCGGCCGGCGCCAGCAGATAGGCCTTTTCGGCGCCAGTCGGGAACGGCTGACCGTTGGCCCGCCGCAGGCCGAGCTGTTCCCACTGGGCGAAGCTCATGCTCTTGGCGCGGTCGGCGAGCATGTAGTTGAAGCCCTGGGGCACCACGACCTCGTAGCCCCAGCTCTGGCCGCTCTGCCAGCCGTCCTTCTTCAGATTGTTGGCGGTGGAGGCGATCAGGTCGGCCGGATTGTCGACGACGTCGCGGCGGCCGTCACCATCGGCATCGACGGCGAAGCGCTTGAACGCGGTCGGCATGAACTGGGTCGGGCCGAAGGCGCCTGCCCAGGAGCCGCGCAACTGCTCGGGGCGCAAATCGCCGCGATTGAGGATTTCCAGGGCGGAGAGGAACTCATCCTTGAAATAGGCCTGGCGGCGGCCGATGCAGGCGAGCGTCGCGGTCGACTGCAGCACGCTACGGTCGCCGATCTGGGTCGAGTAGTTGGACTCGATGCCCCAGATCGAAGCGACGATGTAGCGGTCGACGCCATAGGTACGCTCGGCCGCATCGAACTGCGGCTTGTACTTCGCCAGCACCTCGCGGCCCTTCGCCAGCCGGTTGTCGTTCACCAGGATGTCGAGATAGTCCCAGATCGATTTGGTGAATTCGGGCTGCGCGTCGAGCAGGTCCATGATGCGCAGGTCCGGCGACAGGCCGGCGGTAAAGCGCTGGAAATTGTCCTGCGTGATGTTGCGTCGTGCGGCATCTGGCCACATGCCGGCGACGCAATTGTCGAAATTGCCGGCGGCTTCGCGGATCGCCGCCGCCGTCATCAGCGGATGGCCGGAGGCGCCGTCCTGGCCGCTCCACGGCTGCGGCCCGCCGGCGGCAGGGGGCTGGTTGGGGGCGGGGTCGCCCTTCGTCAGGGTGCCCGTGAACAGGCCGTCGAGAAAGTTCAGCGGCCCGCCTGAGGATTGCGCGACAGCGGAACCAGACACCACCGTCAACGCCGTGACCAGAACCGCCGCGCCAGCACCGGCCTTCAGAGCTGTCAGCATCACGTTCCGTCGCATCATGTCTCGATCCAGATCGCATGGAAGATCGGCCTCCACGAGGCCCGGTCCTGCTTAACGGGAGATTAACAAGGTTAACGATTTCCGCAGCGAAATTTAGCCGTTCGGTCCGTGTCGAGCGGAACACTGGACCAACATCCGCCTTTGTTCTCGGCTGCAAACGAGCTACCTAAAATGCGATCGATTTCGCATTCATATCGCCACAAGGTCTAGTCATCCCCATGAAGATCCGCAAAGCCGTTTTTCCGGTCGCCGGTCTCGGCACCCGCGTCCTGCCCGCCACCAAGGCGATGCCGAAGGAAATGCTGACGATCGTCGACAAGCCGCTCATCCAATACGTCTTCGACGAAGCCAAGGAGGCGGGCATCGAGCATTTCGTGTTCGTGACCGGGCGAAACAAGACCGCGATCGAGGATCATTTCGACCGCATGTACGAGCTCGACGCGACGCTCGCGGCGCGCGGCAAGAAGACCGAGATGGAAATCCTCGCGCGCGACCAGCCGGAGGCCGGCGCGGTCAGCTTCACCCGCCAGCAGGCGCCGCTCGGGCTCGGCCATGCCGTGTGGTGCGCGCGCGACATCGTCGGTGACGAGCCGTTCGCGGTGGTGCTGCCCGACGAGCTGGTGCTGAACGCGCCGGGGTGCCTGGCGCAGATGATTGCTGCCGCCAGCAAGCTGCCGGAAAAGAGCAACGTGCTCGCCGTGCAGGAGGTGCCGGCCGATCAGACCCATCAATACGGCATCTGCGGCGTCGGCAAGCGCGACGGCAAGATGTTCGAGGTCGACGGCATGGTCGAGAAGCCGGCCAAGGGCACCGCGCCGTCGAACTTCTCGATCACCGGGCGCTACATCCTGCAGCCGGAGATCTTCCAGATCCTCGCGACGCAGGAGCGCGGCGCCGGCGGCGAGATCCAGCTCACCGACGCGATGATCGGTCTGTCGAAGACGCAGAAATTCTACGGCGTGGACTTCGACGGCGAGCGGCATGATTGCGGCTCGAAGTCCGGCTTCCTGAGGGCCAACATCGCCTTCGCCATGGCGCGAGCCGACCTGCGCGATGGCCTGCGCGCGGACATGAAGCGCTATCTCGAAGGCAAGGGCTGAGGCCAAGCCGGCGCGAAATGCCGCGCCTTCGAGGCGGTTGGCGGCATCACGCCGCCAGCGAAGCCGCGGGTGACGGATGACGCACCGCTGCGCTGGCGCAGCGGTTACGGCCCGCGGCCTTGGCCATGTACAGGGCGCGGTCGGCGGCATTGAGCAGGCCGGTCCAGTCCGTGTCGCGCGACGGCGTGACGCTGGCGGCGCCGATGCTGATCGAGGTGGTGCACGCTTCTCCCGCCCACAGCTTGACCTTGCTGCGGATCGTCTCCGCGACGCGCAGCGCATCCGCTTCCGAGGTCCCCGGCAGCAGCACCGCGAACTCCTCGCCGCCATAACGCGCGGCGCAGTCGCCGGCGCGCCGCACCGAATCGGAGATGCACACGGCGATGCCGACCAGCACCTGATCGCCGGCCTGGTGCCCATGGGTGTCGTTGTAGCTCTTGAAGTGATCGGCATCGATCATCAGCAGCCCCAGCGGCGCGCCGGCGCGCTGCGCCCGCCGCCATTCGAGTTCGATGGTCTCGTCGAACTTGCGCCGATTCTTCAGGCCCGTCAGCGGATCCGTGGTCGCGAGCTGCTCCAGTCTGGATTCGACCTTCGCCCGGAGCTGGATCTCGCGCGCGGCGACCTGCGTCGCGGCCAGGACGAACACGATCAGCGCCAGCATCATCGCCCCGATCTCTGCAGCCTCATGGCGCCAGTATGCATAGACGCTGTCCCACGACTTGCTGGCGATCACGACCAGCGGCTCATTGGCATTGCGCCAGACCAGCAGCCGCGGCAGATCGTCCAGCGCGCCATAGCTGCTCGACCAGCCGGCCGGCTCGGTGAGCGCGCGGGTCACGGCCGGCGCCCGCGCCAGGTTGCGCCCGATCGCGCCGGTATCGAACGGCGCGCTGACGATGACGGTGCCGTCGCGCCGGAGCACGGTGATGTTGTCGCCCGCCCCGAGCGTGAGCCTTGCGAACAGGTCGCGGAAATAGCCGATGCGGATCGAGCCGGCGACGACGCCGGCGAAGCGTCCGTCCGGCGTCGAGATGCGGCGGCTGAGAACGATGGAATATTGGCCATGATGCTGAGCGGGCCGCCCGACATAGAGCCCGGTGTCGGGCCGGTCGCGATGCACCTGGAAGAAATCGGCGTCGCTGCGGTCCTCCGGCAGCGGGTCGAGCGTCGACGACTCGAGCGACAGCCGCCCGCGGGCATCAAAGACTTGGATGGTGCCGAAATTCTTCGCGGTGGACGAACGGTCGAACAGGATCAATTGGCGGACGTGCTTGCTGACCTCGTTGATTTCGGGCAGCAACATGTTGCTGGCCACCGCCCGCAGCGAGAGATCGTAGAGCTCGACGGTGCGGCTGATGTCGGCGCCGATGCTGGCGGCCATGTTCTCCAGCGCCTGCCGGGCGCGGACTTCCTCGCTCCGGCGCAGGTCGATCATGACGCTGGCGCAGATGGCGGAGAAACCGATGATGGTCGAGATGGAGCAGGTGATCAGCGTGCGCGCCGAAAGCCGCCAAGGCTGCGTCGCCCGGCCCGTTCGGCGTGTCCAGCGCATCGGATCGTCCCGTCCCCCGTGGAGTCCCGTCCGTAGACTGACGGATAAAGCCGAAGTAACGCATGTTAGGTTAACGAGTCGTTGCGTTCGCCGCGCCTGTCGTCAAGGCGGCCGCACACGCGCTGGTACGATGGAGTCGAGACTTGCCGGACTATGATGCGCTTCGAGACTATCTCAAGCGGCAGACCCGCCCCGAGCTGGTGCTCAGCCTCGACGAGATCGAGGAGCTGATCGGCGACGGCCTGCCGCGCGCCGCGCAGCGCGCCTCGTGGTGGGACAGCCTGCGAAGTCCGCAGGAGAAGATGCCGCAGCGCGAGGCCTGCCTGGCGGCGGGCTATGTCGCGACCCGGCTGCCCGATGGCAAGGGCGTCCGCTTCCGCAAGCTGAAGCCGGAGCGCTGAGCTGTATCCGTGTCCGCGGCACTGGAGCTGTGTCCTGATTTTCCGGCGGTGCGGCAGTGTGGTTGAGCTTTCAGGGCGCGATCGAGCCCGCATTGTGACTGAGGATATGGGAGGCGGACATGAACGAGCAGGACCTGCGCCACGAGATCGCCGCGGTCAAGGACGGGCGGCTGTCGCGCCGCGACTTCGTGCAGCGGATGCTGGCGGCCGGACTGACGGCGCCGCTGGTCGGCATGATGCTGGCGCATTCGGGAGTGGCAATGGCTGCGCAGGAATTCCCCTACAAGCCGACCAAGGCGGGCGGCGGCGGCGCGCTGAAGCTCCTGTTCTGGCAGGCGCCAACCCTGCTCAATCCGCATTTCGCCATCGGCTCCAAGGACCAGGAATCCGCGCGCGCCTTCTACGAGCCGCTGGCCGGCTGGGACGCCGACGGCAATCTCGTCCCGGTGCTGGCGAGCGAGATTCCCAGCGTGGCCAACGGCACCGTCGCGGCCGACGGCACCTGGGTCATCTGGAAGCTCAAGCAGGGCGTGAAGTGGCACGACGGCCAGCCGTTCACTGCCGACGATGTGATCTTCAACTGGCAATATGCCACCAATACCGAGACGTCCGCAGTCACCATCGGCGACTACAAGGACATCAAGACGATCGAGAAGATCGACGACCACACCGTTCGCCTCGTGTTCAGCCAGCCGACGCCGCAATGGTTCACGCCGTTCGTCGGCGGCCGCGGTGCCATCATTCCGAAGCATCTGTTCGGCGACTACATCGGCGCCAAGTCGCGCGAGGCGCCGAACAATCTCAAGCCGGTCGGAACCGGCGCCTATCTGTTCGTCGACTTCAAGCCGGGCGACATACTGACCGGCAAGCTCAATCCCGACTACCACGTTCCGAACCGGCCGTATTTCGACACGCTCGAGATCAAGGGCGGCGGCGACGCGGTATCGGCGGCACGCGCGGTGCTGCAGACCGGCGAATATGACTACGCCTGGAATCTGCAGGTCGAGGACGAGATCCTGGTCAAGCTGGAGACCGGCGGGACCGGGGTCGCCGAGATCGTGCCGACCGGTAATCTCGAATTCATCCTGCTCAATGCCACCGATCCCAATGTCGAGGTCGACGGCGAGCGCTCGAGCCTCAAGACCAAGCACCCGCTGTTCTCGGACCCGGCGGTGCGCGAGGCCATCAACCTCCTGATCGATCGCACCTCGATCCAGAAATTCGTCTATGGCCGCGGCGGCATCGCCACGGCGAACTGCGTCAACAATCCCGCGCGCTATCGCTCGCCCAACACGCGCTTCGAGTTCAACATCGACAAGGCGAACGAGATCCTGGAGAACGCCGGCTGGAAGAAGGGGGCGAGCGGAATTCGGGAGAAGGACGGCAAGCCGCTGAAGCTCGTCTTCCAGACCTCCACCAACGGGCCGCGGCAGAAGAACCAGACGATCGTCAAACAGGCCTGCCAGAAGGCCGGCATCGAGCTCGAGCTGAAGTCGGTGGTGGGTTCGGTGTTCTTCTCCAGCGACGTCGCCAATCCCGACACCTACACGCACTTCTATTGCGACATGGAAATGCTGATGATCACGATGGCGTCGCCGGAGCCGCAGGCCTTCATGACCCAGTACGTGTCGTGGGAAGCGGCCAGCAAGGCCAATAAATGGCAGGGCCGCAACGTCTCGCGCTGGCAGAGCAAGGAATATGACGATCTCTACAACGAACTCACGCGCGAGCTCGATCCGGTGAAGCGCGCAGCGCTCTATATCAAGCTCAACGACACGGTCTGCGCCGGCCGCCATGTGCTGCCGGAGCTCAACCGTCCGCGCGTCAGCGGCATCCGCAAGGGTTTGCAGACCCATTCCTCGGGATGGGACAACGATCTCTGGCAGTTGCCGAACTGGTATCGAGAGAGCTGAGCGCTGATCGCGGCGTTCGCGCCGAGGCAGTACCTCCCGGCGCGAGCGACCGTCGCGAGCGACGTAGTTCCATTTTCCGGGATGTGACTCGCAGTCAATCTTTCCGCATCTGCGAAGTGCGACAATCGATCCGTTCTTTATTGCGGAATTGGCCCGGATTCTGCTTTGACAGTCGCTTCGAAGGCTGATCCAATTTTATGCAGTTCCCGATCGATCCAGGACGGGGACGCGTTTTTGGCATTCAGCACCACCTTTGGAGTCGATGGATGAACGAGCGTGACCTCCGTAGCCAGATCGCTGATGTCAAAGCAGGACGCCTGTCACGGCGCGAATTTGTGCAGCGGATGATTGCCGTGGGGCTGACCGCGCCGATGGCTGGCGCGATGCTCTCCTACTCAGGCGCCGCGGTCGCTGCTGATGCCATCCCCTACAAGCCGACCAAGGCCGGTGGCGGCGGTCCGCTCAAGCTGCTGCTCTGGCAGGCGCCGACGCTGCTCAATCCGCATTTCGCCATCGGCACCAAGGACCAGGAGGCCAGCCGCCTGTTCTACGAACCGCTGGCCGGATGGGACAAGGACGGCAATCTGGTGCCGATTCTCGCGGCCGAGATTCCGAGCAAGGAGAATGGCGGTCTTGCCGCCGACGGCATGTCGGTGACCTGGAAGCTGAAGAAGGGCGTCAAATGGCACGACGGCAAGCCGTTCACCGCCGACGACGTCATCTTCAACTGGGAATACGCCAACAACCCCGAGACCTCGGCGGTCTCGATCGGCAGCTACAAGAACGTCAAGTCGATCGAGAAGATCGACGATCTGACCGTGAAGCTGGTCTTTCCGCAGCCGACGCCGTTCTGGGCCGATGCCTTCGTCGCCTCGTTCGGCTGCATCATCCCCAAGCATCACTTTGCGGATTATATCGGGGCGAAGTCGCGCGAGGCGCCGGCGAACCTGAAGCCGGTCGGTACCGGTCCCTACATGTTCGTGGACTTCAAGCCGGGCGACACCGTCGCCGGCAAGCGCTTTCCGGACTATCACGTGCCGACGCAGCCCTATTTCGACACGGTCGAGATCAAGGGCGGCGGCGACGCGGTCTCCGCTGCGCGCGCAGTGCTGCAGACCGGTGAATACGATTACGCCTACAATCTGCAGGTCGAGGACGAGATCCTGACCAAGCTCGAGGCGGGCGGCCAGGGCAAGACCGAGCTGACGCTGACCGGCAACATCGAGTATATCGGCCTCAACGTCACCGATCCCAATGTCGAGGTCGACGGCGAGCGCGCCAGCCTGAAGACCAAGCACCCGCTGTTCTCCGATCCCGAGGTGCGCAAGGCGATCAATCTCCTGATCGACCGTGCGTCGGTGCAGAAGTTCATCTATGGACGCGCCGGCGTCGCGACGCCCAACTTTCTCAACAACCCCGAGCGCTTCCGCTCCAAGAACAATACTTTCGAGTTCTCGATCGAGAAGGCCAACCAGATCCTCGACGCCGCCGGCTGGAAGAAGGGCGCCTCCGGCATCCGCGAGAAGGACGGCAAGCCGCTCAAATTCGTGTTCCAGACCTCGATCAACGGCCCGCGCCAGAAGAATCAGGCGATCATCAAGCAGGCGTTCCAGAAGGCCGGCATCGAGGTCGAGCTGAAGTCGGTGGTCGCGTCGGTGTTCTTCTCCTCGGACGTCGCGAACCCCGACACCTACTCGCATTTCTACTGCGATATGCAGATGTATCAGACCACGATGCCGCAGGCGGATCCGCAGTTCTTCATGAACCAGTTCGTGTCCACCGAGGCCGCGACCAAGGAGAACAAGTGGCAGGGCCGCAACATCTGCCGCTGGCAGAACAAGGAGTATGACGAGACCTACATGCTGGCCCAGAGCGAGCTCGATCCGGTCAAGCGCGCCGCGCTGTTCATCAAGCTCAACGATCTCGTCGTGCGTGACAACTACGTCCTGCCGGAGATCAACCGGCTCAATGCGATCGGCGTGAAGAACGGCATGGTGCTGTACAAGAGCGGCTGGGACAACGATCTGGCGTTCATCGCCACCTGGTATCGGGCGAGCTGACGCGCGGCCAGCATGACCAGCCAGACATTGTAGGGGTGGAGCGATGGGAAACTATCTTCTCAGGCGCCTCATCGTCGCTGTGCCGAGCCTGCTCGGCATCAGTCTCATTCTATTCGTGCTGCTCGCGCTGGCACCGGGCGATCCATTCGGCGAGCTCGCGAGCAACCCGAACGTGCCGCCCGAGGTGCGCGAGGCGCTGCGCATCAAGTTCGGGATGAACGATCCCGTGCTGTTGCGCTATGTCCACTGGCTGGTCGCCATGTTCCAGGGCGACTGGGGCTTCTCCTTCGCCAGCCGCGTCAACGTCGACACGCTGATCCTGCAGCGGATACCGACCACGCTCTACGTGGTCGGCACCGCGCAGATCTTGGCGCTGGCGGTGGCGCTGCCGGTGGGCGTGCTCGCGGCGCGGCGGCCGTATTCGATCTTCGACCAGATCGCCAACACCTTCGCCTTCATCGGCTTCTCGCTGCCGACCTTCTTCACCGGCTTGCTGCTGATCCTGATCTTCAGCGTCAATCTCGGCTGGCTGCCGTTCGTCTATCGCGCCGACCTGCAGGCGACCGGCTGGCAATGGTGGTGGGAGAGCATCAAGCAGGCGATCATGCCGGTCATGGTGCTCGGCCTCTACCAGGCGGCGTCCTATACGCGCTATGTCCGTTCCGCCGTGCTCGACGTCATCAAGCTCGACTACGTCACGACCGCGCGTTCCAAGGGCCTCGACGAGGGCAAGGTGATCGTCAAGCACGTCGTGCGCAATGCGCTGATCCCGGTGGTGACGCTGGTCGCGCTGCAGATGCCGACGGTGTTCGGCGGCGCCATCGTCACCGAGCAGATCTTCCGCATTCCCGGCATCGGCTCGCTCCTGATCAGCGCGATCCTCGCCAACGATACGCCGGTCATCATGGCGGTGACCTTCGTGTTCGCCTGCCTCGTCGTCCTCTTCAACCTCATCGCAGACATTCTGTATGGCTGGCTTGACCCACGCATCTCCTTCCGTTGAGACGGTGCCGGTCGTCGCATCGCCCAAACGGCGTTTCTCGCCGGGCCGCGACGCGCTCCGCCGCTTCCTCCGTCACCGCCTCGCGGCGGCCAGCATCGTCGTGCTGCTGCTGCTCGCGCTCTCGATCCTGCTCGGCCCGTGGCTGTGGCGGATTCCGATCAACGAGATCGACTTCACGGCACGCCTCGCGCCGCCGTCCTGGGAGCACCCGTTCGGCACGGACGATCTCGGCCAGGATCTGCTGGCGCGCATGATCTATGGCGGCCGCATCTCGCTTGCGGTCGGCTTTGCCGCGATGGGCGTGGCGCTGTTCGTCGGCATTCTCGTCGGTGCGATCGCCGGCTCGGCCAAGGGACCGGTGGATGCCGCGCTGATGTGGCTGACCGATCTGTTTCTGTCGCTGCCGCAACTGCCGCTGCTGCTCCTGATCATCTATTTGTTCCGCGATTTCCTCAAAGGCTGGCTCGGCCCGGAAGGCGGCGTGTTCGTGCTCATCGTGCTCGTGATCGGCGGCTTCCGCTGGATGCATGTGGCGCGTCTGGTCCGCGCCCAGTTCCTGTCGCTGCGCGAGAAGGAATTCGTCGAGGCGGCGCGCGCGCTCGGCGCCTCCAACACCCGTCTCGTCGTTCGCCACATCCTGCCGAACGCGCTGGGGCCGGTGATCGTCGCCGGCACCATCGACGTCGCGGCCGCGATCATCGCGGAATCGACGTTGTCGTTCCTCGGTCTCGGCTTCCCGCCGGACATTCCGACCTGGGGCCGGCTGCTGTTCGACGCCAAGGACTATCTCGACATCGCGCCGCATTGGGCGCTGTTCGCCGGCGGCGCGATCTTCCTCACGGTCATCGCGATCAACTTCATCGGCGATGGCCTGCGCGATGCGCTCGATCCGCGGAAGGTGATGTGATGGACGCGCGCGTAGCTCCGCTGCTCGAGATCAAGGGGCTGAAGACCTATTTCAACACCGACGAGGGCGAGGTCCAGGCCGTCGACGGCGTCGACATCTCGATCGGCAGCGGCGAGACCCTGTGCGTGGTCGGCGAGTCCGGCTCCGGCAAGACCGTCACCGCGATGTCGGTGCTGAAGCTGATCGCGATGCCGCCCGGCCGCATCGCCGGGGGCCAGATCCTGTGGCAGGGCCGTGACCTGGTGCCGCTCGGCTCGTCCGAGATGAACAAGATCCGCGCCAGCGAGATCGCGATCGTGTTCCAGGAGCCGATGACCTCGCTCAACCCGGTCTACACCGTCGGCGATCAGATCGCCGAGGTGATCCGGTTGCACCAGGGCCTGTCCAACAAGGCGGCGATGGATCGGGCGGCCGAGATGCTGGCGCTGGTGCAGATCCCCAATCCGAAAGCCCGCGTTCACGACTATCCGCACCATTTCTCCGGCGGCATGCGCCAGCGCGTGATGATCGCGATGGCGCTGTCGTGCAATCCCAAGCTCTTGATCGCCGACGAGCCGACGACGGCGCTCGACGTCACGATCCAGGCGCAGATCCTCGATCTGCTGCTCGACATGAAGGAGCGGCTCGGCATGTCGATCATGCTGATCACCCACGCGATGGGCGTCGTGGCCGAGGTCGCGCAACGTGTCGTGGTGATGTATGCCGGCCGGGTCGCGGAGGAGGCGCCGGTCGAGCGGCTGTTCGCCAATCCGCGCCATCCCTATACGCAGGGCCTGATCCGCTCGATCCCGCGGATCGATCTCGACGCGGTCAGGAAGAGCCGGCTGGAAAGCATCCCCGGCAGCGTGCCGAAGCTGGTCAATCCGCCGGAGGGCTGCCGCTTCGCCTCTCGCTGCCGCTTCGCCATTCCCGATTGCAGGACCGCGCAGCCTCTGCTGCGCGAGATCGAGCCCGGCCACAAGGTGGCGTGCATCCGCGCCGAAGAGACGTTGCTGTGATGACCGAAGCTGCCATTGCCACCCCCGTCGTACCCGCGCCGCTGCTCAGCGTACGCAACCTGACCAAGGCGTTCCCGATCCGGGGCGGGCTCTTGAAGCGCCAGATCGGCAGCGTGCGGGCCGTGGACGGCGTCAACTTCGACATCGAGCCGAGCGAGACCTTCGGCCTCGTCGGCGAGTCCGGCTGCGGCAAATCGACCACCGGGCGCTGCGTCCTCCGGCTGATCGAGCCGAGCTCGGGCGAACTGAATTTCGAGGGCAAGGACGTCATCGCGCTGTCCGGCGAAAGCCTGCGCGCGCTTCGCCGCGACATCCAGATCATCTTCCAGGACCCCTATGCCTCGCTCAACCCGCGCATGACCATCGGCGCCATCATCGGCGAGGCGCTGACCATCCATGGGCTGGCGACCTCACGCCAGCAATACGAGGCGCGCATCGTTCATCTCCTGGAGACCGTCGGCCTGCAGGCCGACCACATGACGCGCTATCCGCACGAGTTCTCGGGCGGCCAGCGCCAGCGCATCGGCATCGCGCGGGCGATCGCGGTCGAGCCCAAGCTGATCATCTGCGACGAGCCGGTGTCGGCGCTCGATGTGTCGATCCAGGCCCAGGTCATCAACCTGCTCGAGGATCTGCAGCAGAAGTTCGGCATCGCCTATCTGTTCGTCGCCCACGACCTCTCGGTCGTCGAGCACATCAGCCGCCGCGTCGCGGTGATGTATCTTGGCCGCATCGTCGAGACCGCGCCGTCACGCCAGCTCTATTCGACGCCGAAACATCCCTACACCGAGGCGCTGCTGTCGGCGGTGCCGATCCCGGATCCGAGCGTCAAGCGCAAGCGCGTGCGGCTCAAGGGCGAGGTGCCGAGCCCGATCAATCCACCATCGGGCTGTCACTTTCATACCCGCTGCCCGATCGCCAAGGACGTCTGCAGCAAGGAAGTGCCGCCATTGAAGGCAAGCGCCGAGGGGCATCTCGTCGCCTGCCATTTCCGTTGAGGCGGAGATCGGCGCGTTACGCCGCCTGACGGTCCGAGACCAGCGCCGTCAGCCGCGCCGATTGCTCCGGGTTCAATGCGAACTGGACCAACGCGGTACGGTCGCCAACGCGGGTCACGGTCCCCGGCAGATCGGACACCATGCCGGTGATGGCAAGCGTCACCGACGTGTTCATCGTCAGACGAACCGGAACGGCTTCGAGCAGGGCGCCGCCGAGCGAGAGGTTGCGCACGGTGACAGGGATCGCTTCGCCGTTCACCTGCAGCGTGCCCGGGCGGTTGATGTTGAGCCGCGTCGACAGCCGGCGATCGACGTCGGCAGTCGACGTCCGGATCACCCGCACCAGTTCGGTGCGCAGCCGCTGCACCTTGTCGGCGACAACAGTCGAGCCGTCGCGGATGTCGGTCGAGCGCCGGCCGGCCTCGCTGGCTTCGCGAGAGACCTCGGCGATCTGGCTGGCGACCTCGCGCGCGGCGGCGGACGTCTCCTCGACCGTGCGCGAAATCTCGATGGTCACGCTGTTCTGCGCCTGGATCGCATCGGCAATGCCGGAGGATACGGCTTCGACGTTGCGGATGACTTCGCCGATCGCCCCGATCGAGGTGACCGAGGCGCGGGTCGAGTCCTGAATCTCGGCAATCTGCTGCGCGATCTCGCTGGTCGCCTTGGCGGTCTGCTCGGCGAGCGATTTCACCTCGGAGGCGACGACCGCAAAGCCGCGGCCTGCATCGCCGGCCCGGGCGGCCTCGATGGTGGCGTTCAGCGCCAGCAGGTTGGTCTGGCCGGCAATCTCGCTGATCAGGCTGGTCACGGCGCCGACCTTGTCGGCGGCTTCCGACAGCTTCGCGATGGTGGCCTGGGCGTCGGACGAGGCGGCGACGGCCTTGCGCGTGAGCTCGCGCGACGAGCTGACCTGGCTGGAGATCTGCGAGATCGAGGCGGCGAGCTGGGCCGACGCCTTGGCGACCGTCTGGGTGGTGGCGAGGGCCTGCTCGGCCGCCGCCGCAACGCTGCTCGAGTTGCGCTCCAGCGTCAGCGCACTGTCGGTCATCGACTTGGCATTGTCGGCCATGTGGCCGGTTCCCTGCGCGACCTCGCCGACCGCGCTGCTGGCGGCCTGCTCGACGGCTTCGGCCATCTCCTGCAGCGCCTTGGTCTTGATGCGCTCTGCGACCTGGCGCTGCTCGTCTTCGAGCATCGCGGTCTGCCGCGCCTTCTCCTCGGTCTTCTGCCTGAACTGCTCGATCGAGCGCGCCATGTCGCCGAGCTCGTCGCTGCGGTTCTGGCCCGGCAGCTTGATGTCGAAGTTTCCATTGCCGAGCTCGGTCAGCGCGCCGCTCATCGCGGCCAGCGCCGACGACATCCGCCGTGCGATGATCAGCGTGATCGACCCGATGATCAGCATCACCAGCATGGCGGCAATGAACACGCTGCGCTTGCTCTCCCACATCTGGGCTTCGAGATCATCGACATAGACACCGGTGCCGATGATCCAGCCCCAGGGCTCGAAGCCGGCGACATAGGACATCTTCGGCTGTGGCGCATCCTTGCCGGGCTTCGGCCACATGTAGTCGACGACGCCGGCGCCCTGGCGCTTGACGACATCGACCATTTCGACGAACAGCCGCTTTCCGGTCGGGTCCTTGTTGTCAGCGAGGTTCTGACCATTCAGCTCCGGCTTGATCGGATGCATGACCATCTTCGGACCCATGTCGTTGATCCAGAAGTAGTCGCCGCTGCCGTAGCGCAGCTTGCCGATCCGCTCGGCCGCCTTCTTCTGCGCGACCTCGGGCGCCACCTTGTCGCGCGCGATCGCGTCATATTCCTCGCGGGCGATGCTGACTGCCGTCTGCGCCAGATGGCTCAGCTCGCTCTGCCGCTGATCCTTGAGAGCGGTCTCGAGGTTTTGGCTCTGCGTTGCGGCGAGCCCGACCAGTCCACAGAACGACAGGCCGATGATCGCGTAGATGCGGAAAGCGAGAGAGAAACGCGGCTGAGCCATGGGGCGGTCCGGGCAAATGAGGGAGCTAGATGCGAGTGATTTTAAGGATTCGCAGTTGATGCCCGGTTAAGTGTGGATGGTAACTAATTGCCGCACTCGTGAGGCGTTCCCGTAGTAGTACGGACGCCATCTTGTGAGTGAGTTGAGTAGTTGCGTAGTTCTGGGTCAGGACATATCGGGCCTGATCAGCTCGGTCGCGTTTTCATCCTTCAGTCGTGCGACCAGATCGGCGCGGCGGGTGAGCACCGCGCGCTGGTTGATATAGCCCTTGTCAGTGATCTCGCCGGCATCGAGCAAGGGCGGCTCCGCCATCAACAGCGCACGGGTCGCATAGCGGGAAGAGCCGACCGCCTCGGTGCGAAGCCTGGCCAATCCTCGCGCGATGGCGGTGCGCACCGATGGATGCGCCAGAACGTCGCCGGCCGGGACGGTCTCGGTCATCCCGGCAGCGCCGCGGCACGCTGCGATGTTGGGCACGATGAGAAAGTGCACCTCGTCGGTGCCGTGGCCGGCGATCACGATATCCTGCGCCAACGGCGCCAGCGCCGCGATGCCGGCGACGCGCAGCGCGCCCACGTTCACCCATGTCCCGGAGCTGAGCTTGAAATCCTCGGTGATGCGGCCGTCGAAGAACAGGCCGCGCTCCGGATGCTCGGGATCTGCAAGCTTCACGGCGTCGCCGATCTTGTAGAAGCCCTCCTCGTCGAAAGCCGCGGCCGTGAGTTCGGGCGCCTTCCAATAGCCCGGCATCACGTTCGGCCCGCGCACGCGGACCTCGAGCTTCTCGCCGGTCGGCACCAGCTTGAGCTCTGTGCCGGGGATGGGCACGCCGATGTTGCCGGCGCGCTCGGCGAAGAAGTGGCAGTCGGTCGCGAGCGGCGATGTCTCGGTGGCGCCCCACGCCGACACCAGCGGTGCAGGGCGGCCGATCGTGGCCCGGCTCATCTCGTTGAGCGCATCCCACAGATTTTGCGGCAAGGCCGCGGCCGCATAGAGGATGCACCTGACGCCGGAGAAAAATCTGCGGCGCAGATCGTCGTCGGACCTGAGTGCCGCGACCAGCATGTCGAAGCCGCGCGGCACGTTGAAATAGATCGTCGGCACCAGGCTGCGCAGATTGGCGAGCGACGTCTCGAACAGGCCCGGCGCAGGCTTGCCGCCGTCGATGTAGATCGACCCGCCGTGGCTCAGCACCAGGTTGAAATTGTGGTTGGCGCCGAAGGTGTGGCTCCATGGCAGCCAGTCGACGATGACGGGGCCGCCCTCGACCTCGCGCAGGAACGTCCACAACTGCGCCTTGGCCTGCTGGCTCATGGTCAGCATCCGGTGCGTGTTGATCACCGCTTTCGGCTGCCCGGTCGAGCCGGAGGTGAACAGCAGCTTGGCCACCGTGTCCGGCGTGACCGCGGCGAAGGCGCGGTCGACCTCCGGCCCGGGCTTTGTCGCGAGCAGGGCCTGCAGCGACAGCGCGCTCGTTGCATCGCCGTCGCCGGCGATGACCGTCGCCCGATGCAGGCCGTCGACAGCGGCGAGCGCGCGCGCGAACGGCTCGCGCTGCGCGACGAAGATGGCGCCCGGATCGAGCAGACGGATCATCGCGCGCAGCTTCTCGTGATCCGTCGACATCAGCGAATAGGCCGGCGAGATCGCGCAGACGGGGATGCCGACATGCTGCGCTGCGAGCGCCAGCACGGCATGGGCGATGCTGTTGTCGGAGAGGATCGCCAGCGGACGCTCGGGACCGAGGCCCTGCGCGAGCATCCAGGCCGCGGCGGCGCGGACCTGCATCAATGTTTCGCCGTAGGTGAGCCAGGTCCAGTTGTCGCCACGACGTTCGGCCAGGAACGTGCGATCCGGGAAATGGCGGCCCCAATGCTCCAGCCATTCGCCGGTGCAGCGCGCGGCCGGCTGCAGCGGCATGCGCGAGCGCAGGATGATCGCGCCGTCGTCGCGCCTGACAGCCTCGATCGACGGCTTGGCGAACATCGCAGGCTCGGAGGCGCGGCGTTCTGCATCAGCCATGGCGTGTCTCCGGGCTGCGGGAGGTGATCGCTGAAGCTGCAGTGCGGGAGGAACACGCAGCGCGGCGGGCGCCGCGATCGGGTGCAATGCGCTGCCGCATTGCGGTTGCAGTGCAGGCAACCGTCGCCATCGATGACGGCATGCGTTTCCCTCCCATGTTGTATTCGTTGACCGCGAGACTAACAGAATGGTTGTACTTTGCAATTATTGTGGATGTGACCGATTGGAGCGGCTTGCCCCTGCGACGGCATCGGTCTAGGCAGGGATGCCTCATGTCAGCGAGCCAGCATGCCGAAGAGCGCGAGCACCGGAGCGCAGCGAGACGCAACCAGCCAGGATTCCGGGATCGGTCTCGGTGAGCTCGAGAACCATCTCGGCTATTTCGTCCGCCGCCTCCAGCACTGGATTTTCCGCGACGTCAACGCCGCGCTCGCGACGATCGACCTCGACGTCATCCTCTATTCGATCCTGGAGACGATCGCGGCCAATCCCGGCGCCGCGCAGATCGCGATCGCCGGCGCGCTGGGCATCGAGCGCGCGCGCATGGTCGCGCTGCTCGACGACCTGCAGCAGGCCGGCCTGATCGTGCGCGAGCGCTCCGAGCACGACCGCAGGGCCCATGCGCTCGGCCTGACGCCGCGTGGCCGCCTGATGCTCAAGAAGGCCAATGCACTGGTCGCCGCGCACGAGAAGCGGGTGGCACGCCGGCTCGGGGGCGACAATTATCGCCGCGCGCTCACGGCGCTGTCGCAGTTCGAGACGGACTAGGCTCGTCGCGAACGGGCCATGTCGCGAGCCTTCTGCCCCGCAAGCACGCATCGGTCATCACTCACACGGCACCCTTTACGCGGTACCGCAGTAAATCTACCTCAAACGAAGCAAAATGAAAGATGCATCCTGAGGCTGTTGCCGTCCTGGATGCATTGCAGCCTCAGCTCGCCGCTTCCAGCCGCTCTTCCGTGAGAAGCCGCATCGCGGCGTCGGCGTCCATCGGCTCGCCGAAGGCGTAGCCCTGGGCGTATTCGCAGCCGAGCTGATAGAGCTCGACGGCATCGGAGTCGGTCTCCGCGCCTTCCGCCACCACGTCCATGCCGAGGTCGTGCGCCAGCGCGATGATCGATTTGAGGATGACGGGACGGGTGCCGCGCGCGGTGGTGCGCACGAACGACTGGTCGATCTTCAAGGTGTCGAACGGGAAGCGCTGCAGATAGGCCAGCGAGGAATGGCCGGTGCCGAAATCGTCGATCGACAGGCCGACGCCGAGCTCGCGGATGCGCGCCAGCATCTGCGCGGCGTGCTCGGGGTTTTCCATCACTAGCGATTCCGTCAGCTCGATCTTGAGCGAGCCGCGCGCCACCGAAGAGCGCGCCAGCACCGAGCGGATGTCGTGGATCAGGTCGTGGCGCAGGAGCTGGCGGGAGGAGACGTTGACGCTGGCGAAGATCGGCTCGCGCAGCCGTGTCGCGCGCTGCCACACCGAGAGCTGCCGCGCCGTCTGGTCGAGCACGAAGGTGCCGAGATCGACGATCAGGCCGATCTCTTCCGCGATGGTGATGAACTCGATCGGCGACATCCGGCCGAGCTTCGGATGGTCCCAGCGTGCCAACGCCTCGAAGCCGGCGATCGAGCGATCCTCCAGCCGCACGATCGGCTGGTAAAGGATGGTGATCTCCTGGCGCTCGATCGAGCGGCGCAGCTCGCTCTCCAGGGTCAGGCGGTCGTTCTTGCGCGCGCGCATCGCCGGCTTGTAGACGTCGATGCGGTCGCCGCCGATGCGCTTGGAATGATACATCGCAAGCTCGGCATCCTTGATGATGTCCTCCGACAGCTGCGTCTGCGGATCGGACAAAGCGAGCCCGATCGAGGCGGTCAGGAAGATCTCGCGCTCGTTGAAGGCGATCGGCGCGCGGATGGTCTTGCGGATGGTCTCGGCGAAGGCGGTGATGCGGGCGGGGTCCTGCTCCGACAGCAGGATCAGGCCGAACTGATCGCCGGCCAGCCGCGCCAGCGTGTCCTGGGGTTTGAGGATGCGCGACAGCCGCCGCGCCAGGGTCAGCAGGATGGAATCGCCGACCGCGATGCCGACGGAGTCGTTGACCTGCTTGAAGCGGTCGAGATCGATCACCATCAGGGTCGGCCGCATGGCCGGCATCGACTTGGCGAAATTGGCGACGGCGGCAAGACGGTCGATGAACAGCTTGCGGTTGGGCAGGCCGGTCAGATTGTCGTGCACGCTGTCGTGGAGCAGGCGCTCCTCGGCATTCTTGAACTCGGTCACGTCCGTCAAGGTGCCGACCACGCGCGAGACCTCGCCGTCGGAGCCGACCACGGGGCGCGCCTTCAGCGCGAACCACATGAAATGACCGTCGGGCGTGCGCAGACGGAAGTCCTGCACCAGGCGACCGCGGCGCTGGTCGAGGACACTGTCGAGCGCGGCGCGGAAGCGGTCCTGATCGAGCGGATGCAGCACCTCGAGCCATTTCGCGGCCGGGCCTTCCAGCGTGCCGCGCTTCAGGCCGAGCAGGCTCTCGGTCTCCGGGCTGGTGAACACCTTGTCGGCGGAGACGTCCCAGTCCCAGATCAGGTCGCCGGAGCCAGCGAGCGCCAGTGCGCGGCGCTCGACGTCGGAGACGATGCCGGTGGTGGCGCCGCCGCCGGCGAAGGCGTGCTGCATCACGGTGAAGCCGATCAGCATCACGATCAGCACGAGGCCGCCGAGCAGCGCCGGGCCGACGATGTCGTTGGTGACCTGGCCCGCGACCGTCATGCCGGCGGCGGCGACCCACACCGTGAGCAGGAACCAGGTCGGGATCAGCAGCACCGCGCGGTCGAAGCCGTGGCTGGAGAGATAGACGATCAGCGCAAAGCCCAGCACGGCGATCAAGAGCAATGACATGCGCGCGATGCCCGAGGCCACCGCCGGGTCGAACAGCGCCACCGCGACCAGCGAGCCCAGGAAGAACAGCCAGCCCAGCGTGATGTGCGAGTAGCGAACGTGCCAGCGCGACAAATTGAGATAGGCGAACAGGAACACCAGCAGGGTCGCGGCGAGGATCGCCTCGCCCGCCGCGCGCCAGACGCGCTCGGCATTGTTCGACATGTCCAGGACCTTGCCCCAGAAGCCGAAATCGACGCCGATATAGACCAGCACCGCCCAGGCCAGCGCCGCGGCCGCCGGAAACATGATACTGCCCTTGACCACGAACAGGATCGTGAGAACGAGGGCGAGAAGACCGGAGATGCCGATCACGATGCCCTGGTACAGCGTGAACGAGTTGACCTTGTCCTTGTAGGCCTCGGGCTCCCACAGATAGAGCTGCGGCAGCTTGTCCGTGCGCAGCTCGGCCACGAAGGTGACGACCGAGCCCGGATCGAGGGTGACGCGGAAGACGTCGGCGGTCGGACTCTCCTGCCGCTCCGGCAGGTCGCCGACCGAGGGCGTGATGGTGGCGATGCGCGACAGGCCGAGATCGGGCCACAACACGCCGGAGCCGACCACGCGGTAGTGCGGTGCCACGATCAGGCGGTCGAGCTGGTCGTCGGTGTTGTTGGCCAGTGCGAACACGATCCAGTTCTGGCCGCCCTCGCGCGCCCGCACCTCGATGCGGCGGACGATGCCGTCGGTGCCGGGCGCGGTCGAGACCTGGATGCGGTCGTTCTCACTGCGCTGATGATCGAGGATGCCCGTGAGGTCGATCGCAGGCGCGTCGCTGCGAACGCTGACGGCGTCAACGGCCTGAGCGGGGGCAGCGGCACCACACATCACGAGGCCCAGCGCCGCCAACGACGCAAGGCACCTGATCAGACGCAATGTCAAATCTCCGCGTTCGACACCAATCCAAAGCGAAACAAGCCAAATCGAAAGAGGTCGTCGCCGGGCTAATTGGAGCCGTTCCAGGCACGGTTCAGCTGTGCGCGATCATTGGCACGAAAGCGAGGAGAATCAAAGAGTTTCCAAACACGCTGTGTTTAGACTGCGCCTAGATTTCCAACACAATTTTGCCAATATGTTGGCTCGTCTCCATGCGTGCATGCGCTTTGGCTGCATCTGCGAGGGGAAAGGTCGAGTCCATCAATGGCTTGATGCGGCCCTCGCGCAGGAACGGCATCACCTTGGCCTCGATCGCCGCCACCATCGTCGCCTTGTCGGCGTTGCTGCGCGGGCGCAGCGTGGATCCGGTATGGGTCAGGCGCTTCACCATCAGCTTGACGAAATTGACTGACGCCTTGGGGCTGGCGAGGAAGGCGATCTGGACGATGCGGCCATCGGTGGCCGCGGCGTCGTAGTTGCGCTCGATGTAGTCGCCGCCGACCATGTCGAGGATGACGTTGGCGCCCTTGCCGCCGGTCGCTTCCTTGACCACGGCGACGAAGTCCTCCGTCTTGTAGTTGATGGCGCGGTCGGCGCCGAGCTTCACGCAGGCGTCGGCCTTGTCCTGCGAGCCGACGGTGACCAGCACCTTGGCGCCGAATGCCTTGCCGAGCTGGATCGCCATGGTGCCGATGCCGGAGGAGCCGCCATGCACCAGCAGGGTCTCGCCCGCCTTCAGGCCGCCGCGCTCGAACACGTTGTGCCAGACCGTCATCAGGGTCTCGGGCAGGGCGCCGGCTTCCAGGAGGGACAGCGCCGGCGGCACCGCCATCGCCTGCGCGTCTTGTGCGATGCAATATTGCGCATAGCCGCCGCCGGCGACCAGGGACATCACGGTGTCGCCGAGCTTGTGCCGGACGGCGCCCTCGCCGAGCGCCACGACCTCCCCGGCCACTTCCAGCCCCGGCAGGTCGCTGGCGCCGGGCGGCGGCGGATAGCTGCCGGAGCGCTGGGCGACATCGGGACGGTTAACGCCGGCGGCCTTCACCTTGATCAGGATCTCGCCGGGGCCGGGCTTGGGCACGGGCCGGGTTTCCGGCTTGAGCACCTCGGGTCCGCCCGGCTGGCTGATGGCGACCACGGTCATTTGCGCGGGCAGCTGTTCCATGAGAAATCCTTCGGCGAGGGCTGAAAGCGGGTGCTGCCGCGTGCTTAAGCCAGCCGGGGCATGGCTGGCAACCGGGAGGAGGGTGAGATGGCGAACGAGGACGACGATCGGCCGCGCAAGGCCGTTTCGCACGAGATCGGGCAGGATCTGTCGATGCTGTCGGTCGAGGAGCTGACCAGCCGGGTGGCGCTGCTCCGGGCCGAGATCGAGCGCATCGAGCAGGCGGTGGCGAAAAAGCGCGCCTCGCGTGATGCCGCCGCCAGCATCTTCAAGTCGTGAACCTCGCGGCCGTAGAAACGCGGTCGGCCAGTGGCCGACATGGCTAACGAAGATTGAAAAATTTTCGCCATTTACGGTTGATTAAGCTTTCGCGTTTACAACCGGAACCGTCCTCGTTTGGACACCGAGTGGCTCCTGTCCACTCTGTTTGACGCCTCCCTGTTATCAACTTCAAAGCCGCCGGAAACGGCGGCTCTTTTTTTGCGCCCGCGCCGAGCCGGGCGAACCGGGCGGTCGCCCGTGGCGCGCTCCCCCATGCGCAGGCGGCGATCGTGGAACGAACGTCGTGCCGGCTCATTGCGCCCGTGCCGGTCTTCGGTCGCCAGCAGGTCAGGCGCGAAAATCCTGTGCGCCGCGGCAGGCGTGACGATCCTCGTTCGACGACTGCAAACTATTGCCGTGATCATGGTTGCTAGTTGAGCTGATCGTGCGACTCGGCCGCGATCGGCCGTGTTGCAGTCGCAAATGGTACGAGGGCACGGCATGGCCCACGCCGTGGAAACCATAAAAGGCGTTGCTGCTGGACTCTCGAAACCGGCCGCGCAATGATTTGTTCATCATACCGGCGACGTTGCCGGGTTGCGTAAACAGTCGCGTTTAAGAGGCGTTAACCATGTCGGACCGTTTGCTGGGCGATGGCGCTCTGGTTCAGTTCAACGAGCGGCTCACCAATTCTGCTGCATTCGGCGCGCTGTTCCGGGAAGGCATGGATCTGGTCGAGGAGACCGCCGCCTATCTCGATGGCGACGGCCGCAACGAGGCCAAGGCGCTCGACCGCGCCGTCAGCCTGACCTACGCGACCGAGAGCATGCGTCTCACCACCCGCCTGATGCAACTGGCGTCCTGGCTGCTCCTGCACCGCGCGGTGAAGGAGGGCGAGATGACCCTGAGCCAGGCCAACCGCGAGAAGACCAAGGTCAAGCTCACCGCCGCAGATCCCGGGCCGGATGATCTGCTGGAGAAGCTGCCGCAGCAGCTGCAGAGCCTGATCTCGCGCTCGATGAGCCTGCAGGTGCGGGTCCGCCGGCTCGACTCGACCATTCATTCCCCGCCGCCGGACCAGAGCGCGATCGGCAATCCGCTGGTGCCGCATCTCAACCGGCTGAAGGCCGCGTTCGAGCAGTAGGCCCCGGCATCGGGCGGCCCCCGCCGGGGCCGCTCCCCCAGCCGAAGGTCTCGTTGCGACCAGCTCAGAAACAAAAACGCCCCCGTTTCCGGGGGCGTTTTGCTGTGAGCTCTCGATCAGGCGCAGGCCAGGAAGGCCGGTGCCGAGGGCAAGAAGGCATCAATCCTTCTTGAGGAAGCCCTGGAACTTCTTCTGGAAGCGCGAGACACGGCCGCCGCGATCCATGATCTGCTGGGTGCCGCCGGTCCAGGCCGGGTGCGACTTGGGGTCGATGTCGAGGTTGAGCTTGTCGCCCTCTTTGCCCCAGGTCGAGCGGGTCTGGTACTCGGTGCCATCGGTCATCACGACCGTAATCGTATGATAATTCGGGTGAATGTCGGCTTTCATGGCTGATCCTACGGCACGATGCGAAGACATGATGCGACGCGGCCGCGCCTGATCCTGTCGTCACTGAAGGGGGACAATTGGCGCGCTCTATAGCCCAAGGTTCTGCCCAAAACAAGCCAAGGTCGCGGATGAACACCTTGGTACGTTTCCGGATTTGCCAAGCCCGGCCCGGCGGGCCTATCAGGACGGCAGATCGGTATTTGGAAGAATTCTCAGGTGGCCCATGAGCGCAGTGGAACGGCTTGACGAGCGGCAGGGCGCTGCCCCAGGGCAGGATCCGGTTGGAGATGCCGTTGCGGCCGTCGAGGCATTGGCCGAGCCGGCAAGCCCTGTGCGGCGCTCGAAGCTGCGCCCGCTGCTGGCGCTGTCTCCCTATGTCCTGCGCTATCGCGGCCGCGCCCTGCTGGCGCTGATCGCGCTCACGGTCGCGGCCCTGACCACGCTTCTGGTGCCGATCGCGGTCCGCCGCATGATCGATTTCGGCTTCACGCCGAAAGGGATCGAGCTGATCAACAGCTATTTCAGCGTCATGATCGCCGTCGTGGCGGTGCTCGCGCTGGCAAGCGCGGCCCGCTACTACCTCGTCATGACGATCGGCGAGCGCATCGTCGCCGATCTCCGGCGCGACGTGTTCGCGCATCTGATGTCGCTGTCGCCGTCCTTCTTCGATTCCGCGCGCTCCGGCGAGCTGGTGTCGCGGCTCACCGCCGACACCACCCAGATCAAATCGGCGGCGGGCGCCTCCGTGTCCATCGCGCTGCGCAATCTGCTGCTGTTCATCGGCGCCACCGCGATGATGGTGATCACGAGCCCGAAGCTGTCCGGCTTCGTGCTGCTGGCGATCCCGCTGATCGTGCTGCCGCTGGTGGCGTTCGGGCGCTGGGTCCGGCGGCTGTCGCGCAACGCCCAGGACACGCTCGCCGACGCCTCGGCCTATGCGTCCGAGCTGATCGGCTCGATCAGGACGGTGCAGGCCTATACCAGCGAGAGGCTCGCGGCGGCGCGTTTCGGCGGCGAGGTCGAGCAGGCCTACGAGGCGGCGCGGATCTCGACCCAGGCGCGCGGCGTGCTCACCGCGATCATCATCTTCATCGTGTTCTCCAGCGTCGTCGCGATCCTCTGGGTCGGCTCCCACGACGTGCTGACCGGTGCGATCAGCGCCGGACGGCTCGGTCAGTTCGTGCTCTACGCGGCCTTCGCGGCCGCCGGGCTCGGCCAGCTCTCGGAGGTCTGGGGCGAAGTGTCGGCGGCGTCCGGCGCCGCCGAGCGGCTGTTCGAGCTGTTGCACGTGCAGCCGGAAATCACGGCGCCGGCGCAGCCGCGCCCGATGCCGGAGCCGGCGCGTGGCGACCTCGGCTTCGAGCGGGTCAGCTTCGCCTATCCGGGTCGCCCCGATGTCCGCGTCCTCGATGACGTCTCGTTTGCGATCCGCGCCGGTGAGAAGGTCGCGATCGTCGGCCCCTCCGGCGCCGGCAAGAGCACGCTGTTCCATCTTCTGCTGCGCTTCTACGATCCCGCCTCCGGCTCGATCTCGTTCGACGGTGTGCCGGTGCGCGCGGCCGACCCGCGCAGGATGCGCGAGCGCATCGCGCTGGTGCCGCAGGAATCCGTGGTGTTCGCCGCCAGTGCGCGCGAGAACATCCGCTTCGGCCGGCCGGAGGCGACCGACGCCGAGGTCGAGCGCGCCGCCGATCTCGCTCATGCCAGCGAATTCATCCGCCGCTTGCCGGACGGCTTCGACACCTCGCTCGGCGAGCGCGGCGTCACGCTCTCGGGCGGCCAGCGCCAGCGAATCGCCATCGCGCGCGCCATCCTGCGCGATGCGCCGCTGCTGCTGCTCGACGAGGCGACCTCGGCGCTCGACGCCGAGAGCGAGACGCTGGTGCAGACCGCGCTCGAGGGGCTGATGAAGGACCGTACCACGCTGGTGATCGCGCATCGCCTCGCGACGGTGCTGTCCTGCGACCGCATCCTGGTCATGGATCGCGGCCGCATCGTCGAGCAGGGCACCCACACGTCGCTGGTTGCGGCCAACGGCCTCTATGCGCGGCTGGCCCGGCTGCAGTTCGAGGGCGTGTAGTTCCTGCAACACCGTGGACGGCCGGCAACACCCTCGGAATTCTCGTTCCCGACCCTGCAACCTTTCTCCCGCCTTGTACGTTCCCTGCCGGAACAGATGGCGCGCCGCTCGTAGCAGGCGTGCCGGGTCCCAACAGGAGCAACGGACATGCCTTATCGTCGTGGCAGTTTTGCCCTCACGCCGCCCTCGTTCGTCATCTTCGCAATTGCGCTGGTGCTCGCCCTCGTCGCGATGCTCGCGCACTACATGCACGCCTCGGTGCCGCTGCTGTCGGCCGCCCACGCCTTCGACGCGCTGGCGATCGCGTTCGTGGTGCTGACGATCGGTGTGCTGTTTCGCGGCGTTTGAGGACAATACGAAACGGGTCGAGCAGAGAAGTCGTTAGCTCCCTGCGCCAGCAATTGTGTGAATAGAAATCGCGGCGCGCTCGGTGCACCTCGCCCCGCGTGCGGGGAGAGGTCGGATTGCATCGTCAGATGCAATCCGGGTGAGGGGGGCTCTCCGCACGGTCGGTGCGCGTGGCTGCCCCTCACCCCAACACTCTCCCCGTAAGAACGGGGAGAGGGAGCGCAGCGTCATTGCGGCACCATCTCGGATTCAACAGATTGTGTTGGCATCCACACCATCCGCAGCACGGGACGGCCCGAGGTCGGGTTGACGTCCTCGCCGGCTTCAATGAAGCCGTTGCGCTTGTAGAAGCGGATCGCGCGCGCGTTGTCTTTGTTCACAAGCAGCGTGATGCCGTGAGGTGATCGCTCCTTCGCTGCATCGACCAACTGAGTAGCGAGCGGCGAGCCCCAATGCTCGGGCGAGACGACCAGCTGATCGAGATAGCCCGTCGCATCGATCGTGACGAACCCGGCGAGCACGCCCTCCGCCTCGGCCACGATCACATCGGCCTTCGGCACCAGCTCGCTGCGCCAGCGTTCGCGCCACCACGGAACGCGCGCGGCAAAATCGATGGCGGGATAGGCGAGCTGCCAGGTCTCCTGCCACAGCGCGATTGCCGCGTCCTCGTCGTCGGCGCGATAGGGGCGCAGGGTGGAGCTCGACGTCACCGCTCCGTCAGCTTCAGCTCGATACGCCGGTTGCGGCGGAAGGCGTCCTCTGTGTTCGCGGGGTCGAGCGGCTGGAATTCGGCGAAGCCCGCCGCGACCAGGCGCTGCGCAGGGACGCCGAGCGAGATCAGATACTGCACCACCGAGATGGCGCGCGCCGAGGACAACTCCCAGTTCGACTTGAACACCGGGCTGTTGATCGGACGAACGTCGGTGTGGCCGTCGACCCGCAGCACCCAGGAGATCTCAGCGGGGATCTGCTTGTCGAGATCGACCAGCGCCGTCGCCACCGAGTTCAGCTCCTGCTGGCCCTCGGGCAGCAGGGTGGCTTGCCCCGTGTCGAAGAACACCTCGGACTGGAACACGAAGCGGTCGCCGACGACGCGAATGTCGGGACGGTTGCCGAGGATGGCGCGCAGCCGGCCGAAGAACTCCGAGCGGTACCGGGTCAGCTCCTGGACCCGCTGCGCCAGCGCGACGTTGAGGCGCGAGCCGAGATCGGCGATGCGGCTCTGCGATTCCTTGTCGCGCTTCTCCGAGGCATCGAGCGCATCCTCGAGCGCGGCGAGCTGGCGGCGCAGTGCGCTGATCTGCTGGTTGAGCACCTCGATCTGGGCCAGCGCCCGCGCCGTGACCTGCTTCTCGGAGTCGAGTGCCCGGTTGAGTTCGTTGGCGCGGCCGGCGGCATTGCTGCCGGCATTGGCGAGCCCGTCATAGAGGCCCTTGACGCGGTCGCGCTCAGCTTCGGCGCTTGCGAGCCCGGCGCGCAGTTGCGCAACCTGGTCGTCCAGCGAGAGCTTGCCGAGCTTCTCCAGGGACAGCATCTCGTTGAGCTGCGCGATCTTGGCGTTGAGTTGCTCCAGCGCCTTGTCCTTGCCGGTGACCTCCTGCGACAGGAAGAACTGCACCACCAGGAACACGGTCAGCAGGAACACGATCGACAGCACCAGCGTCGACAGCGCATCGACGAAGCCCGGCCAGTAGTTGAGGCCGGAATCTCCACGGCGGGTACGGGCAAGCGCCATTCAGCGTCTCCTAGTTCGTCTTCGGCCGGCCGGCGGAGCAGCTCAACTCTTCTCGGTCTGCCGCGCCAGCCGCTCCAGCAGCCGCTTGATCTCGCGGTTCTGCTCGCCCTGGCCATCGGCCCATTCGCGGATCATCTGCTGCTCGGTGCGCATGTGCCCGACCAGGCCCTGGATCGCCTCGGCGAGGTTGGCCATCGCCGCGGTGGCGCCGCGGTTGGAGCCGTCCTCCAAGGCGGTGCGCAGCCGCTCGATGGCAACCGAGAGGTCGGCACCGGTGTCGCCGCTGCCGCCATATTCCCGCACGGTGCCAGCGAGCCAGTCCTCCAGATCGGTATAGAAGCGGTTCTGCGCCTGGCTCGATTGCAGGTCGAGGAAACCGAGGATCAGCGAGCCGGCGAGGCCGAACAGCGAGGACGAGAACGAGATGCCCATGCCGCCCAGCGGCGCGGCAAGGCCGCCCTTCAGCGTATCGAACAGCGCGCCGGCGTCGCCACCGACCTTGAGCCCCTCGATCACCTTGCCGACCGAGCCGACCGTTTCGATCAGGCCCCAGAACGTGCCGAGCAGGCCCAGGAACACCAGGAGGCCGGTCATGTAGCGCGAGATGTCGCGGGCCTCGTCGAGCCGGGTGGCGATCGAGTCGAGCAGGTGCCGCATGGTCTGCTGCGAGATCGACATTCGCCCCGAGCGCTCGCGGCCGAGGATCGCGGCCATCGGCGCCAGCAGGACCGGGTGGCGAGGCACCGCCAGGCCGGGATCGGCGATGCGGAAATTGTTGACCCAGGACACTTCCGGATAGAGCCGGACCACCTGGCGGAACGCCAGGATGACGCCGATCAACAGTACCGCCCCGATCAGCGCGTTCAGGCCGGGATTGGCGAAGAACGCCAGGATGATCTGCTTGTACAGCACGACACCGACCAGGGCGCACAGCACCAGGAAGACCAGCATCCGCACCAGGAAGATCCGGGGCGTGGACAGCTTGGTCGGTTCGAGATCCATCGCGGAGCGGGAAGGGGAGCCTTGAGGCATTGTCGATGACATCCGTTGCGGGGACCGGTCCCTGAAATCCACTATGGCACAGCAGCAGCGGGAAAAAAGCCGCGATCAGCGCAATCCCGTCCCTGCGCGGAACTATGGCTGAAACCGGCGGGCATCCGCGGCGTAGTTAGTCCCGTGGCTCATATCTAACGGGAACGCCCTGGCTTTGTCATGACCGTCGTTGAATATCTGCAGGCGCTGCTGGCGATGGCCGTGGCGATGTCGGTGCTGATGGGGCTCGCCTGGGTCGTGCAGCAGCGCACCGGCAACTCCGGCTGGGTCGACACGATCTGGACATTTTCCGTCGGGCTGGTCGGCGCCGCCGGCGCGATCTGGCCCGCCGGCGGCGCCGCCCCCAACGCGCCGCAGTGGCTGGTCGCGGTGCTGGTGGCGGTCTGGTCGCTGCGGCTCGGCGGCCATGTCGCAGCGCGCAGCCGCGGCATCTCCGACGATCCGCGCTACGCGGAGTTTGCCCGGCAATGGGGTGCGGCCGCACCGCGAAAGATGTTCCTGTTCCTGCAGCAGCAGGCCTGGGGCTCGATCCCGCTGGTGTTCGCGATGTTCGTCGCCGCCCATGCGCCGGCCGCCGAGCTTCGGCTGCAGGACTATCTCGGCATCCTCGTGCTGTTCGCAGGCATCGCCGGCGAGGGCGTCGCCGACGCTCAGCTCAAGGCGTTCCGCGCCGATCCTGCCAACAAGGGCAAGGTGTGCGACGTCGGCCTGTGGCGCTGGTCGCGCCATCCCAACTATTTCTTCGAGTGGGTGTGCTGGCTGTCCTATCCGGTCATCGCGCTGTCGTTCGACCATCCGTGGGGCCTCGCCAGCCTGCTCGCGCCATTGTTCATGTACTGGATCCTGGTCCACGTCACCGGCATCCCGCCGCTGGAACAGCAGATGCTGCGCTCGCGCGGCGATCGCTACCGGGCCTATCAGGCGCGCACCAGCGCGTTCTTTCCCCTGCCGCCAAATCCTTTTACGAAGTAACGGAGCCACCGCATGAGCTTCATCTCGACCATCATCGGCGCCGCCGAGCGCGTGCCGCTGCCCGATGCCGTCATCCGCTCCGCGATCTCCGAATTGTGCTCGCGCACGGCGGCGCGGCTCGGCGGGGCCGATGCGATGGGTGACCCAGAGTTCGCCCGCCTGCTGACGACGCGGCCGATCGCCGAGCATACCGACGCGGCGAACAGCCAGCACTATGAGGTGCCGGCGGCGTTCTTCGCCCGCGTGCTCGGGCCGAACCGCAAATACTCCTGCTGCTTCTACAAGGAGCCGGTCTCGACCCTGCGGGAGGCGGAGGAGGAGGCGCTGCGCCAGACCGTCGCCAATGCCGATCTCCAGGATGGCCAGACCATTCTGGAGCTCGGCTGCGGCTGGGGCTCGCTGTCGCTGTTCATGGCCCGGCAGTTCCCGCGTGCGAAGATCACGGCGGTCTCCAACTCGCACTCGCAGCGCCGCGCGATCGAGGAGATGGCGGCCGCGCGCGGCCTGCTCAACCTGCGGGTCGTCACCGCCGACATGAACGGGTTCGCTCCCGACGCGCGCTTTGATCGCATCGTCTCGGTCGAGATGTTCGAGCACATGATGAACTGGCGCGAGCTGCTGTCGCGGGTCAGATCATGGCTCGCGCCGGACGGCCGCCTGTTCATGCACATCTTCACCCACCGCACCGGATCCTACCTGTTCGACCGCAACGATCGCGAGGACTGGATCGCGCAGCACTTCTTCACCGGCGGCATCATGCCGAGCCACGGCCTGATCCGGCAGTACGCGGATCTGTTCGCGGTCGAGAAGGAATGGCGCTGGAGCGGCACGCATTATCAGCACACGGCACGGGACTGGCTCGCCAATTTCGATGCCGATTACAACCGCATCCTGCAGGTGCTGCAGCCGGTCTATGGCGACGACACGGCGCTGTGGATGCGCCGCTGGCGCTGGTTCTTCCTCGCCACCGCGGGTCTGTTCGGGCACGACGAAGGCCGTGAATGGGGCGTCAGTCACTACCGCCTGCGGCCGGCGAACTAATTTGTTCGCTGCGGCGGGATGCCGCAGTGCTGGAGGGGGATTCGCGTTTCGCTCCGCGGAACCTGCTGGGAACCTGCTGCCACAAAGCACTCACAATTAGGTGAGTCCCGAAAAAGCTTGATCTATCAGTTATGTAGTTCGTGTGACATCAAGCCGCCCGGGTTTCGCGTTGCGTCGCAGCAGCTCTTTTCTATGTTGCAGCAAGGCGAGCGCCAGAATGGCGCCATGACTGGGCCATCCGGTCGACTGTTTTCATCATCATCATCGAGGGGGCTCCTCCACGCATGTCACGTTTTCGCGCGTCGCTGGTCAGCAGTGCATTGATGCTCGCGGCCGCCGCGCCGCTGCTGGCCGGCTGTAACGACCCCATCCAGGCTCAGGCCTCCGCCAATGAGCAGATCGTCATTCCGGACGTCGGCATCGTGACCGTCGAGCAGAAGGCGCGAGCGATCGTGCGCGAGCTGCCCGGCCGCATCGCGCCGACCCGCGTCTCCGACGTCCGTCCGCGCGTCTCGGGCATCATCGTCGAGCGGCTGTTCCGCCAGGGCAGCGAGGTCAAGGCGGGCGATCCGCTCTATCGCATCGATCCGAAGCCGTTCGAGGTGGAGATCCTGTCGAGCCGGGCGGCGCTGGCCAAGGCCGAGGCGGTGCATGAGCGCGCGGTGCAGCAGGCCCACCGCATCAGCCTGCTGTTCAAGGAGCGCGCAGCCCCGGCGGTCGAGAACGAGAAGGCGATCTCGACCGAGCGCGAGGCAGCGGCCGACATCGAGGCCCGCAAGGCCGATCTTGCGCGTGCCCAGCTCAATCTCGACTATGCGACCGTGCGCGCGCCGATCGACGGCATCGTCGGCGCGGCCCAGGTCAGCGAGGGCGCCATCGCGGTCCAGAACGAGACCTCGCTGGTCACGATCCAGCAGCTCGATCCGATCTATGCCGACTTCACCCAGTCGGTGAGCGAGCTCAACCGCCTGCGCCGGGCGTTCGAGTCCGGCGACCTCGACCAGATCGCGCCCGACGCGATCAAGGTCCGTCTCGTGCTCGACGACGGCACGCCGTATTCGATTCCGGGCAAGCTCCTGTTCTCCGACGCCAAGGTCGATGCCGCCACCGGTCAGGTCACCTTGCGCGGCGAGTTCGCCAATCCGAAGCGCGAGCTCCTGCCGGGCATGTATGTCCGCGTCCGCATCGAGCAGGGCATCGACAGCGACTCCGTCGGCGTGCCGCAGCAGGCGGTGCAGCGCAACGCGGCCGGCGGGTCCGAGGTCTACGTCATCCGCGACGACAACCGCGCGATCGCCAGGCCGGTGCGCACCGGCCCGACCCAGGATGGCCTGGTGCTGATCACCGACGGTCTGCGCGCCGGCGACAAGGTCGTGGTGGACGGCTTCCAGAAGTTCGCCGCCGGCGACAGGGTCGCGCCGCAGGTCTGGACCGAGGTCAGCGCCGCGACGCAGCTCGAATCGAAGTCGGCGACGCGGTAAGTCGCCATGCCGAGCTTCTTCATCGACAGGCCGATCTTCGCCTGGGTGGTCGCGCTGTTCATCTGCCTGATCGGCGCGATCGCGATTCCGCTGCTGGCGGTGGCGCAATATCCGATCATCGCGCCGCCCTCGATCTCGATCTCGACCAGCTACCCCGGCGCGTCGCCGGAGAATCTCTACAACAGCGTGACGCGGCTGATCGAGGAGGAGCTCAACGGCGCCTCCGGCATTCTCAACTTCGAATCCACCAGCGATTCGCTCGGCCAGGTCGAGATCACGGCGAACTTCGTGCCGGGCACGTCGACCAATGACGCCTCGGTCGAGGTGCAGAACCGCCTCAAGCGTGTCGAGGCGCGGCTGCCGCGCGCCGTCATCCAGCAGGGCATCCTGGTCGAGGAAGCCTCCGCCGCCGTGCTGCAGATCATCACGCTGCAGTCGACCGACGGCAGCCTCGACGAGGTCGGGCTCGGCGACTTCATGATCCGCAACGTGCTCGGCGAAATCCGGCGCATTCCCGGCGTCGGCCGCGCCACGCTGTATTCGACCGAGCGCTCGCTGCGCGTCTGGCTCGATCCCGCCAAGCTGATCGGCTACGGCCTCACTGCCGACGACGTCACCAAGGCGATCGGCGCGCAGAACGCGCAGGTCGCCTCGGGCAGCATCGGCGCCGAGCCCGCGACGACCTCGCAGCGCACCTCGGCGCTGGTGCTGGTCAAGGGCCAGCTCGATTCGCCCGACGAGTTCGGATCGATCATCCTGCGTGCCAATCCCGATGGCTCGACGGTGCGGCTGCGCGATGTCGCGCGCGTCGAAATCGGCGGCCTCAGCTATCAGTTCAACACCCGCCTCAACGGCAGGCCGACCGCGGGTCTCTCGGTGCTGCTGTCGCCGACCGGCAATGCGCTGGCGACCGCGAGCGCGGTCGAGGCCAAGATGAAGGAGCTGTCGCGCTTCTTCCCCTCCAACATCAGCTATGAGATCCCCTACGACATCACGCCGGTGGTGAAGGCGTCGATCAAGCGGGTGCTGATGACCCTGGTCGAAGCCGTGGTGCTGGTGTTCGTGGTGATGTTCCTGTTCCTGCAGAACATCCGCTACACCATCATTCCGACCATCGTGGTGCCCGTGGCGCTGCTCGGCACCTGCGCAACGCTGATGCTGGTCGGCTACTCCATCAACATGCTGACGATGTTCGGCATGGTGCTCGCGGTCGGCATCCTCGTCGACGACGCCATCGTCGTGGTCGAGAACGTCGAGCGCATCATGACCGAGGAGGGGCTGTCGCCGAAGGAGGCGACGCGCAAGGCGATGGGCCAGATCACCGGCGCCATCATCGGCATCACGCTGGTGCTGATGGCGGTGTTCGTGCCGATGGCGTTCTTCCCCGGCTCGGTCGGCATCATCTATCGGCAGTTCTCGGTCACCATGGTGGCGGCGATCGGCTTCTCGGCGCTGCTGGCGCTGTCGCTGACCCCGGCGTTGTGCGCGACGCTGCTGAAGCCGGTCACGGCCGGCCACGGCCACGCAAAGAAGGGTGTGTTCGGCTGGTTCAACCGCTTCATGGACAACAGCCGCAACCGCTACACCGGCGTGGTCGGCGGCGCGCTGAAGCGCACCGGACGGCTGATGCTGATCTATGCGATCTTCCTGGTCGGGCTGACCTTCGCCTTCATCCAACTGCCCGGCGGCTTCCTGCCGGTCGACGACCAGGGCTTCATCACCACCGACGTGCAGACGCCGGCGGATTCCTCCTACGCGCGGACGCAAGCCGCGGTGGAGGCAGTCGAGAAGTATCTGGCCAAGCGCGAGGGCATCGACGATGTCACCTTCCTCACCGGCTTCAGCTATGCCGGCCAGGGCGTCAACACCGCGCAGGCCTTCATTTCGCTGAAGGACTGGTCGGAGCGCGGCAAGCGTGACAGCGCCGCGGCGCTGGTCGCCGACATCAATCGCGATCTCGCCGGCTTGCGCGACGCCAAGATCACCGCGCTGCAGCCGCCGCCGATCGACAATCTCGGCAACTCCTCGGGCTTCAGCTTCCGCCTGCAGGATCGCGGCCAGAAGGGCTATGCTGCGCTGACCGCTGCCGCCGACCAGCTGATCGCGGAAGCCAATGCGAGCCCGGTGCTGCAGAAGGTCTATGTCGAGGGTCTTCCGCCGGGACCCCAGATCAATCTGATGATCGACCGCGAGAAGGCCGGCGCCTTCGGCGTCACCTTCGAGGACATCAACACCACGATCTCGACCAATCTCGGCTCTACTTACGTGAACGACTTCCCGAACCGTGGCCGCATGCAGCGCGTCGTCGTCCAGGCCGATCGCATCAGCCGCATGAACGCGGACGAGATCCTCAACTACAGCGTCAAGAACACCAAGGGCCAGCTGGTGCCGTTCTCGTCCTTTGCTACCATCCAGTGGGCGAAGGGGCCGACCCAGATCGCCGGCTTCAACTACTATCCGGCCATCCGCATCTCCGGCGAGGCCAAGCCGGGCTACACCTCGGGCGACGCGCTCAAGGAGATGGAGCGCCTCGCCGGCAAGCTGCCGCGTGGCTTCGGCTATGAATGGACCGGACAGTCGTTGCAGGAGAAGCTGTCGGGTTCGCAGGCGCCGCTGCTGCTCGGTCTCTCGGCGCTGGTCGTGTTCCTGTGTCTCGCTGCGCTCTACGAGAGCTGGACGATCCCGCTCGCGGTGCTCTTGACCGTGCCGCTCGGCATCCTCGGCGCCGTCGTCGCCGCCAATCTGCGCGGCCTGTCCAACGACGTGTACTTCACGGTGGCGCTGATCACCATCATCGGTCTCGCCGCCAAGGACGCGATCCTGATCATCGAGTTCGCCAAGGATCTGCGCGCCCACGGCAAGCCGCTGGTCGCGGCGACGATCGAGGCCTGCTCCTTGCGCTTCCGCCCGATCATCATGACCGGTCTCGCCTTCGTCTGCGGCGTGCTTCCGATGTCGATGGCGACGGGCGCCGGCGGTGCCAGCCAGCAGGCGCTCGGCACCAATGTGATGGGCGGCATGATCGCGGTGGTGATCCTGGCGCTGTTGATGGTCCCCGTGTTCTTCGTCTCGGTCCAGCGCGTGCTCGCGGGGGATCGGGAGAAGACGGAGCCAATGGCGGAGCGCGAGGTCTATGGGCCGCCGGCGCCGGCGAAGCCGTAGGCCATTGAACTATCTCGCTCGATCAAGCGAGCCGCAATCTCGCCACGCCGTCGGTCAGCTCCCCTCCCCCTTGCGGGGAGGGGTTGAGGGTGGGGGGTCCACGAGTCCCGCTCGAGGTGATGAGATCTACTCCCATCACACGACGCGGCTCAGGTGCTCTAGCGATAACACAGCCGCTCGCTCATTCGTGGGCGCACGAAGATGTGTGGCCTTATCGACGTTCGGAGTTCGCGGACCCCCACCCCCGACCCCTCCCCGCAAGGGGGAGGGGAGCGTACCGTCCGGGCGGCGACACCGGAGGCTCACCTCCTCGGCTGGAGTTCCCGAGACTCTACGTGTATTCTGCGACGACACGTGACGGGTGCGGCATGTCGATGGTCTCTCGCAAATCTGTTCTCGCGTTGGTGTTCGCTGGTCTCGGTGCCTCAGCCGCCCACGCCCAATCCGGTCCCGTCAAATATTGGCTGCCGGGCTGGCCGGTCGGCTTCAGCGACTCCGGCAGTCTCAATTCCTACGGCGACTTTCCAAGCTTCACGGGCAGCGGCAAGGACAGCGGCTTCTTCGCGCGGAGCTACAGCGCGACGAACAATTGGGCGGCGCTGTCGGGCGTCGGCCTGAGCTCGAACCTCGTCAACCGTTACGGCGGGCTCGGGTCGTACACGACCGAGGGCGCGCAATACGGCTACACCTTCAAGAGCGGCGTCAGCTTCTATGGCGGCTTCGAGACGCTGAAATACAATCCCGGCCTCGGTGGCCCGTTCGCGACGTTCGACGGGCGATCGACCTCGACGCCGGCCTACGCGATCAATGGCGGCGTCGAGTTCAAGCCGACATCCAATGTCAGCCTGTCGCTCGGCTTCAGCTATGCCGGCCAGTCGTCCGATCGCATCGACAGCGACATCAATTCCCCGGCATTGCCCGGCGCGACGCCGCAGGCGTTCACCAGCGGGCGCAGATAGCGTTCAGGCTGTAGATAGCTTTCCGGCGGTAGAGCTCGGCCGCCAACTCCATCCTCGGCGTCGTCCCGGAGAAGCGCGCGTATGCGCGCGCAGATCCGGGACCCATACCCCCAGGGAGATGTTTGAGGCGCGCAGGTCGCCCCATCTCGCTCCATCAGAACAGCCGGTGGTTATGGGTCCCGGCTCAAGGCCGGGACGACACCGTATGTGAAGCGAGCGGTGCGAACGGCGTGGCCGCGCAGAATCAAAGCTACGCCGCCGCCTTCAGCACCTTCACGAGCTCGCGGTGAATGACCTCGTTGCCGCACACGACGTGCCCGGTCGCCAGCGCGTCCTCCTTGCCGTCGATGCCCGACACGGTGCCGCCGGCCTCGCGCACCATGATCAGGCCGGCCGCGATGTCCCAGGGCTGCAGGTCGCGTTCCCAATAGGCGTCGAAGCGACCGGCGGCGACGAAGGCGAGGTCGAGCGAGGCGGCGCCGAAGCGGCGGAGCCCTGCGACCTTGACCTGCAGCGAGGTCATCTCGCGCAGGAACAGCTGGTGGTCGCCGCGGCCGATATGCGGCAGGCCGCAGGCGATGACGCATTCATGGAGCTGGCGCCGTGCGGCGACGCGCAGCCGCTGGTCGTTGAGGAACGCGCCCTTGCCGCGCTCGGCGATGTAGAGCTCGTCATTGGCGGGATTGTAGATCACGCCGGCGATCACGGTGTCCTCGCGCTGGAGCGCGATCGAGATCGCGAATTGCGGGATGCCGTGCAGGAAGTTGGTGGTGCCGTCGAGCGGATCGACGATCCAGGTGTGCGACTTGTCGCTGCCTTCCCGCTTGCCGCCTTCCTCGCCGAGAAAGCCGTAGCCGGGCCGGGCCTTCGAGAGGTCCTCGTACAGCATCTCCTCGGCCTTCTTGTCGGCGCGCGAGACGAAGTTCGCCGGGCCCTTCAGCGACACCTGCAGGTGCTCGATCTCGCCGAGATCGCGCTTGAGGTTGCGACCGGCGCGGCGCGCGGCCTTGACCATGACATTGATGAGGGCGGAATGGATCATGAGCTCGATGCGCTGGGCTGACCGCACCTCGCGGTGCGCGCCTTCCCCGGAAGCGGACGAAGGCGGGTGAAATGGCTGGCTGTGGGTGCCCTGCCGGGGCCGCCGCGTCAAGGCCGGATCAGCGGCCGATCACTTGATGGTGCCCAGCCAGCGCTTGGCGGCCTGTTCGCCCTTGGCGCGGTCTTCGGGGGGCATGTCGGCGAATTTCTCGTCGAGCTTGGGATCGCCCTTGCCGGCTGTCTTGGCCACCAGGTGCCATTTGTAGGCCTCGACCTTGTCCATCTGGGTGGCGATTCCATACAGCAGCACCCATGCCAGTCGGTTCTGGGCGACCGGGCTGTTCTGCCGCGCGGCCCTGCGCAGCAGCGCGATTGCCGCGGGCTGGTCCTTCGGCACGCCGGTGCCGTTGAACAGCGCGATCGCGTATTCGACCTCGGCGTCGATATTGTCGGCGACCGCGGCCGCCTTCAGCAATTGGGCGGCCTTCTCGAGGTCTTTCGGCACGCCGGTTCCTTCCTTGTAGAAGGTCGCTAGCGCGTATTGCGCCTCGGCGTTGCCGGCATCCGCAGCAAGGCGCAGCAGCTCGGCCGAGCGTCTGAGGTCCTGCGGAAAGGTCTGGCCGTCGAGATAGAGCAGCGCGAGATTGTAGGCCGCCTTGGGCTCGCCGAGCTTGGCGGCGGAGGCCAGCAGCTTGACCGCCTCGAGCTTGTCGACAGGGCCGCCGCGCCCGGCCAGCCGCATCATCGCCAGCGCGAACATCGCTTCGCGGTCGCCGGCCTCGGCGGCGCGTTTGTACCAGATCGCCGCCTTGTCGTAGTCGCGGCGGATGCCCATGGCGTTTTCGTAGAGCTGGCCGAGCATCGCCATGGCCTTGGGGTCGCCGGCCTGGGCGCGCGGCGACGCCAGATCGAACGCGGTCTTGTACTGGCCGCGCTGATAGGCGCCGTAGACCACGTCGACATTGGGATCATTGGCGGCGGGCTGTGGCGTCGCGGCCGGCGCCGGGGCGGCCGGCTTGGCCGACGGGGCAGGGGCTGGCTTCTTCGCAGCGGACGGTGCCGGCGGCTTGGGCCTCTCCGCCGGCCTTTCGACCGGCTTGGGCTTTTCCGTCGGCGGCTGCTGAGCAGGCGGCGTCAACGAGATCTGCGCGGCCGCGCCCGTCGTCGCCATGGCGAGCGCAGCAACAACACATGTCAGGCGCAGGATCGTCATCGGCGGCCGTTCAGCTCTGTCCCGGCGCGTCGGCCAGCACGGCCGTATGCGCGCTCCGGATCGCGGCGCTGATCTCGTCAAGAGCGGCGGCCGGACCGCGGGCGTCGTTCCAGACGAGGTCGTCGACCAGCACGAAATCGGCTCCCGCGGCGACGAAGTCCGCGGCTTCCTTGAGCGAGATCGCATAGCCGACGCAGGGCGGCTCGAACAGCTCGGCCCACCAGGCCAGGCGCTCGTTGACGGCATCCGGCGAGGGCCGCCGGCCCTGCGCGTCGCGCTCGCCGAACAGCACATAGTCGGCGCCAAGCTCGCCGGCACGCATCGAATCATGCCGTGTCGACAGGCCGCCGCAGCCGGCGATGCGGTCCGGCTTCAGGCCGGGCAGCGCCTCTTCCAGCGCGGCGACGCCGGTCAGATGCGCGCCATCGGCGCCGGCGCGGGCCACGATGTCGGGATGGCCGTCGATCAGCAGCGCCGCACCGGCGCCCTGGATCGCCGGCGCCAGCGTCTTGACCGTCGTGATCATGCTGCGCGGATCGCTCTCCTTCAGCCGCACCAGCACCGCCGCCACATCGGCGCTGGCGAGGATCGCCGGCAGGCCGGCGGCCAGCGCCGCCGCGTCGGTCACGACCGGCGTTGCTAGATACAGGCGCGGCGCGGGCCGCGCGGATGTCGTCTTGCCGGACACTAGGCGGCCTCTTTCTCGAGCGCGGCGGTCCACTGGCCGCGGCTGGCAAGCGCGTTCATGCGAGCGCGGTGGGTGAAGGCCCGCTGGCCGGTAGCGACGTTCGCCGCCTTGCCGGCCCATGCCTGTTGCGGCGCGGCCTGCAACGCACGGCCATAGGAGAAGGTCAGCCTCCAGGGCAGCGGACCGAGCCGGTTCATCGCGTCGAGATGCGCGGTCGCGCTCTCGTCGGATTGTCCGCCGGACAGGAAGGCGATGCCGGGCACCGCCGCAGGCACGCATTCCTTCAGCAGTTGGACGGTCCTTTCGGCGACCTCCTGCACCCCGGCCTGGTCCGGCGATTGCTTGCCCGGGACCGCCATGTTGGGCTTCAGGATCATGCCTTCCAACGCGACGCGCTGGATGCGCAATTCACGAAACACCTCGTTCAGGACGCGGCGCGTGACGTCGAAGCAGCGAGCGATATCATGATCGCCGTCCATCAGCACCTCCGGTTCGACGATCGGCACGATGTTCGCGGCCTGGCACAGGGCGGCATAGCGGCCGAGCGCATGCGCGTTGACATGGATCGCTGTCATCGAAGGGATATTGTCCTTGTCGATATCGATCACGGCCCGCCATTTGGCGAAGCGCGCACCCAGCGCGTAGTACGTCGCCAGCCGATCCGCAAGCCTGTCGAGCCCGGCCGTGACCCGCTCGCCGGGGCAGCCGGGCAGCGGTTGCGTTCCCTCGTCGACCTTGATGCCGGGAATGGCGCCGGCCGCTTCGATCAGCTTCACCAGCGGGGTGCCGTCGGCGGCGTTCTGCCGGATGGTTTCGTCATAGAGAATGACGCCGGAGATGAACGACATGCCTGCGCTGCGGAACAGCATCTCGCGATAGTCGCGGCGGTTCTGTTCGGTCGATTCGACCTTGATGGCATCGAAGCGCTTCTTGATCGTCCCGGTGGATTCATCGGCGGCGAGAATGCCCTTGCCCGGCGCGACCATGGCAAGGGCCGTGGTGTTCAGTGCGGAGAGGTTCATGCTTGGCTCCAGACGCACCTGCCCTGCCCATCAAAATAGACGGTTCTCGGGCGGTTGCCGAGCAAACATTGGCCGCAGGTGAGGCGGACTCTCGGAGAGGTGAAGGGAGGTTGCTGATGGGGCAACCTTGTCAACTCAGCGGCAGTCGGCTCCCCTCCCCGCACGAGCAGGGCGATCGCATTTGACGAATTCGGCAATCGCGGCACGAACTGCTGCCAACGAGTTACTCCCTCATGGCCGGGACAAGCCCGGCCATGACGAAGTGGAAAAAGGCGGGCGCAAGACGTAAAGCGCCAGATGCGATAGCCCTACCCGCAAGGGGGAGGGGAGCACACCGAGTTCAGGGCGAAGGTCGAACTACACGACGAACGCTCACGCGACCTTCGGGGCGAGCTCACCCTTGGCGTAGCGCTTGGCCATCTCGGCCGTCGTCAGCACGCGCTTGATCTTCGAGGCCTGGCCGGCGGTGTTGAACTCCTGCAGGCGCTGCTTGCACAGCTTGGCCATCGCCTCCATCGCCGGCTTCAGGTACTTGCGCGGATCGAATTCCTCCGGGTGCTCCGACAGCACCTTGCGGATCTGGCCGGTCATCGCCATGCGGTTGTCGGTGTCGATGTTGATCTTGCGGACGCCGTTCTTGATGCCGCGCTGGATCTCGCTGACCGGCACGCCCCAGGTCGGCTTCATCTTGCCGCCATAGGCGTTGATGATCTCCTGCAGATCCTGCGGCACCGACGACGAGCCGTGCATCACGAGATGCGTGTTCGGCAGCTTGCGGTGGATCTCCTCGATCACGTTCATGGCGAGGATGTCGCCGTCGGGCTTGCGCGTGAACTTGTAGGCACCGTGCGACGTTCCCATCGCGATCGCGAGCGCGTCGACCTGGGTCTCGCGCACGAACTTCACGGCCTCGTCCGGATTGGTCAGCAGCTGGTCGTGGGACAGCTTGCCCTCGGCGCCGTGGCCGTCCTCCTTGTCGCCCATTCCGGTCTCGAGCGAGCCGAGCACGCCGAGCTCGCCCTCGACCGAGATGCCGCCGAGATGCGCCATGGTGGCGACCGTCTTGGTGACGCCGACATTGTAGTCCCAGTCAGCCGGGGTCTTGCCGTCGGCCTTCAGCGAGCCGTCCATCATCACCGAGGTGAAGCCGGACTGGATCGCGGTCATGCAGGTGTCGGGACCGTTGCCATGATCGAGATGCACGCACACCGGAATGTGCGGATAGATCTCGGTGACCGCGTCCATCATGTGCTTGAGCATGACGTCGTTGGCATAGGAGCGGGCGCCGCGCGAGGCCTGGATGATGACCGGCGCGTCGACCGCATTGGCCGCCTCCATGATCGCCAGCGCCTGCTCCATGTTGTTGATGTTGAACGCCGGGACGCCGTAGTCATTTTCCGCCGCGTGGTCGAGCAATTGACGCAACGTGATACGAGCCATGGCTGGAACTCCCTGAGATTAAGGATTGGACCGTGCGGCAGGATGCGCACGCGCCGAAACTGCTGCACCGTGCATAACGCGGTGGTGGGCGGATTCCAAGGGCAGTGGCGACGCAGCCTGGAGGAGGAGGCGGTCAGGATACGTCTAGGGTTAGCGCGTAGGGCTGGCGCGTTGCCGGTAGCTCAACGATGGGAGATCAGGTCTTCCTGGCTTCAAGAGCGGTGATGCGTTCCTCGACCTCGGTGACACGCACGTCTAAGTCACCGGCGGCCGCGCGCATCATCACCAGCATGCCGGCAGAGTCCCGACGCTGCCTGCGGATCAAGGCTTCCATGCGCTCGTGCTCGGCTCGATTATCCAGCCTGAACTGTCCGACCTCTGTCCGGAGCGCAGCAATGCTCTCCTGGATCTTGATCAGGATCGAATGGTCTGTCGGAGTCTCGACCATGGATGGAACATAACAGAAACATCCATGGCCGACAACGTTCGAGAAATCAGATCTTCAGCACCTCGACGCCCGGCAGCGGCTTGCCTTCCATCCACTCCAGGAAAGCGCCGCCGGCGGTCGAGACATAGGTGAAGTCCGAGGCAACTCCGGCCTGGTTGAGCGCGGCGACGGTATCGCCGCCGCCGGCCACCGAAACCAGCTTCTTGGCCTTGGTACGCTCGGCCGCGTGCTTGGCGGCGACCATCGTGCCGCGGTCGAACGGCGTCAGCTCGAAGGCGCCGAGCGGACCGTTCCACACCAGCGTCGCGGCGTCGTCGATCGCGGCATGGATGCGGGCGGTCGATTGCGGGCCGACGTCGAGGATCATGCTGTCCGGCGGGATGGCGTCGAGGCCATAGGCGAAGGACGGCGAGTTGGCCGCGAAGTGATACGAAACGGTGGCATCCACCGGCAGGATGATGGCGCAGTTCGAGGCCTCGGCCTTCTCCATGATCCTGAGCGCGGTGGCGGCGAGATCCTTCTCAGCCAGCGACTTGCCGATCTGCACGCCCTGTGCATGCAGGAAGGTGTTGGCCATGCCGCCGCCGATCACCAGCGCATCGACCTTGGTGACGAGGTTTTCCAGCAGGTCGATCTTGGTGGAGACCTTGGCGCCGCCGACGATCGCGATGACCGGCTTGGCCGGCCGGCCCAGCGCCTTGTCGAGCGCGTCGAGCTCGGCCTGCATGGTGCGGCCGGCATAGGCCGGCAGCTTGTGGCCGAGGCCTTCGGTCGAGGCGTGGGCGCGGTGCGCGGCGGAGAAGGCGTCGTTGACCCAGATGTCACCGAGCTTGGCGAGCTCGGCGACGAACGCCGGATCGTTCTTCTCTTCCTCCTTGTGGAAGCGCGTGTTCTCCAGGCACAGCACGTCGCCGTCCTTCATCGCGGCGATGGCGGTCGCCGCCGGCTCGCCGATGCAATCGTCGGCAAAGGCGACAGGACGCTTGATCACCTGCGAGAGCGCAGTGGCGACCGGCTTCAGCGAGTCCTTGGCATCGCGCCCCTTCGGCCGGCCGAAATGCGCGAGCAGGATGACCTTGCCGCCCTTGGTCGCGATCTCATTGATGGTCGGCGCGACGCGCTCCAGGCGCGTCGCATCGCTGACGTGGCCATTCTCCATGGGCACGTTCAGGTCGACGCGCAGCAGCACGCGTTTGCCTTTGACGTCGACGTCGTCGAGGGTGCGGAATTGTTTCATTGAAGCCACCGTTGAACGAGGGACTATCAGGGCTGATTGTAGCCGTTGGTGTTTTCCGGCGGATCGCCTTCCTGCTTCGTCGTCACCCGCATGCCTTGGCGGAAACCATAGGCAATCAGGCCGATCAGCAGCAGCGCGCCGGGGATTCCAAGCCAGTTGGGAAGGGTCATCGCGCTTCCTCAGCCGTCGTTCCGGGGCGGTCCGCAGGACCGCACCCGGATCTCGAGATTCCGGGGGCCTCTCTGCAAGGCGCCCCGGAATGACTGGGCGAGAGTTAGAGCAGCTTGCCCATCGCGACGGCGGTGTCGGCCATGCGGTTGGAGAAGCCCCACTCGTTGTCGTACCAGGACATCACGCGCACGAGGTTGCCGTTCATGACCTTGGTCTGGTCCATGTGGAACGTCGAGGAGTGCGGATCGTGGTTGAAGTCGATCGAGACGTTCGGCGACGTGGTGTAGCCGAGCACGCCCTTGAGCTCCTGCTCGGCGGCGCGCTTCATCGCCTCGTTGATCTCCTTCGGGTCGGTGTTGCGCTTGGCGACGATCTTGAGATCCACCACCGAGACGTTCGGCGTCGGCACGCGGATCGCGACGCCGTCGAGCTTGCCCTTCAGCTCGGGCAGCACCAGGCCGATCGCCTTGGCCGCGCCGGTCGAGGTCGGGATCATCGACATCGCCGCCGCGCGGCCGCGATAGAGATCCTTGTGCATGGTGTCGAGTGTCGGCTGGTCGCCGGTGTAGGCGTGGATCGTGGTCATGAAGCCGGTCTCGATGCCGACGGTGTCGTTCAGCACCTTGGCGATCGGCGCCAGACAGTTGGTGGTGCAGGAGCCGTTGGAGACGACGAGGTGATCCTTGGTCAGCGTCGTGTGATTGACGCCGTAGACGATGGTCGCGTCGGCGCCGTCGGCCGGGGCCGAGACCAGCACGCGCTTGGCGCCGGCGGTCAGATGCGCGGAGGCCTTGTCCTTGGAGGTGAAGATGCCGGTGCATTCCAGCGCGATGTCGACGCCGAGGTCCTTCCAGGGCAGCTTCGACGGATCACGCTCGGCGGTGACCTTGATCTTGCCGTTGCCGATATCGATCGTGTCACCGTCGACGGTCACGGTATGGGGGAAGCGGCCGTGCACGCTGTCGAAGCGCAGCAGGTGGGCGTTGGTCTCGACCGGGCCGAGATCGTTGATGCCGACCACCACGATGTCCTTGCGACCCGATTCCGCGATGGCGCGCAGAACGTTGCGGCCGATGCGGCCAAACCCGTTGATCCCGACCCGGACTGCCATTTTCGTCTCCTTCAATGACGTTTCTCGTCCCTCGCAGCCGGCCCCTGGCAAGGGCTCTACGAGGGTTTGGACCTGTTGACGCCCGGTTCTGCCGGGCGCGAGCGGACGATATGGCCCTTTCGTAGTCCTTTTTTTGCGCTCGCTCAACCGTCGCGAATCATGTTCGCGCGGCGCTCCTGATTTGGTGAACCGCCGCGCAGGATCGAGCGGGCTTTACGCCAGCCGCTGTACGGCCGCCGCGACAGCCGCCTCGGCGGTGATGCCGAAATGCTTGTAGAGCTCCTTGGCCGGGCCGCTCTCGCCGAACGAATGCATGCCGATGAAGATGCCGTCCTGGCCGATCACCGCGTCCCAGCCCCAGCGCACCGCGGCCTCGATGGCGATCTTGACCGGAGCGTTGCCGATGATCTTGGCCCTGGCCTCGGCCGGCTGCTCGAGCAGCAGCTCCAGCGACGGTACCGAGACGACGCGGGCTGGGATGCCACGCTCGGCGAGCTGCTTCTGCGCGGCCACGGCGATCTCGACCTCGGAGCCGGTCGCGAACAGCGACACCTTGGCCTCGCCCTGCGCGGCGACGAGCTCGTAGCCGCCCCGGCTGCACGGATTGTCCGCCGGCGCGGAGGTGCGCAGCTGCGGCAGGTTCTGCCGCGTCAGCGCCAGCACGGTCGGGCCGTTGGTGCGGTTCAGCGCCAGCTCCCAGCATTCGGCGGTCTCGACCGCGTCGCACGGCCGGAACACGCGCATGTTCGGGATCGCGCGCAGCGCCGCCAGATGCTCGACCGGCTGGTGCGTCGGGCCGTCCTCGCCGAGGCCGATCGAATCATGCGTCAGCACATAGACGACGCCCGCGCCCATCAGCGCCGACAGCCTGATAGCACCGCGCGCGTAGTCCGAGAACACTAGGAAGGTGGCGCCGTTCGGCGCGAAGCCGCCATGCAGGAAGATGCCGTTCATGCAGGCGGCCATGCCGTGCTCACGGATGCCGTAGTGGATGAAGCGGCCCTTCGGCGTCTTGGCCGAGAACGAGACGGCCGACTTCGCCTTGTTGTTGTTGGAGCCGGTGAGGTCGGCGGAGCCGGCCACGAACTCGAACGGCATGGCGGCTGCGATCACCTCGATCGCGGCCTCCGACGATTTGCGGGTGGCGACGTTGAGCGGGGTCTCCAGCAGCGCCTTCTTGTGGTCCTTCAGCGCCTTCGCCAGCGCGGCGGGCCGCTCGTGGCGCAGCCGCCGTTCGAACTCGGCGCGCTTGCGCGGGCCCATCTCGCCGAGCCGGGTCTCCCACTCCGCCCGTGCGGTTGCGCCGCGGCGGCCGGCCTCGCGCCAGGCGGCGAGCACGTCGTCGGGCACGGAGAACGGCTCCTGCGAAATGCCGAGCTTCTCCTTGGCGCCCTTCAATTCCTCCGCGCCGAGCGCCTCGCCATGCACCTTGGAGGTGCCGGCCTTGGTCGGCGCGCCGTAGCCGATGGTGGTCTTGCAGGCGATCAGCGACGGCTTCGACGACTTCTGCGCCCGCGCGATCGCGGCCGCAATCGCCTCGGGATCATGGCCGTCGATCAGCTCGGCGGCCCAGCCGCACGCCTTGAAGCGCTTCACCTGGTCCACCGAGTCGGCGATCGACAGCGGGCCGTCGATCGAGATCCCGTTGTCGTCCCACAGCACGATCAGCTTGTTGAGCTTCCAGTGCCCGGCCATCGCGATCGCTTCCTGGGAGATGCCCTCCATCAGGTCGCCGTCCGAGGCCAGCACATAGGTGTGGTGGTCGACGATCTTCTTGCCGTATTCCGCCTGCAGCATCTTCTCGGCCAGCGCCATGCCGACCGCGGTGGAGATGCCCTGGCCGAGCGGGCCGGTGGTGGTCTCGATGCCCTTGGTGCGGAAATTCTCCGGATGGCCGGGGGTGAGCGAACCGACCTGGCGGAAGCGCTTGATCTGGTCGAGCGTCATCTCCTCGTTGCCGGTCAGATACAGCAGCGCATAGAGCAGCATCGAGCCGTGGCCGGCCGACAGCACGAAGCGGTCGCGGTCCGGCCAGGCGGGCGCTGCGGCATCGTATTTCAGCACGCGGGTGAACAGCACTGTGGCGACGTCCGCCGCGCCCATCGGCAGGCCGGGATGGCCCGATTTGGCCTTCTCGACGGCGTCCATTGCGAGCCCGCGGATGGCGTTGGCCATGCGGGAATGATCGACCTGCGTCATGCTGGAATCCGTCCAAACGTGAAATGCTGATGACAGGAGCGCCGCCGGTATTGCTGGCGGGCCGGGATTTTGCGGGCTGATTAGCACCTCGGTTCCGGGAATCAAAGGTTCTGCAACGCCGGGAACCTCCCAAAAGTTGCTTAGTAGTGCATAGTTTCGGCCGAGCGTTGCGCTTGGCTCGCCCACCACGTAAGATTTTGCCCGTAACCGCTTGCCGGACAGCGCTTTTGTCGCATCCCGCTTGCTCCGAGGGCCTCGCATCCGTGCCATGAACGATCACCCTGCCAATCTTACCGGCCAGGTGGAACCCGGCGCCGCCGATCTCGAGGCGGCGACGCGGCGACTGATGACGGCCCTCGACGCGCTGGAGAGCGCGGTCGAGCGGCGGCGCGAGGCGGATCGTGACGAGGACGAGCTGGCGACGCGCATCCAGGCGCTCGGCGCCGACCGCTCGCGTCTCGCCGACGAGCTCGACGGCTCCCTGATGAAGACGCGCCGGCTCGAGCGCACCAACCGCGAGATCGCCGAACGCCTGGACACCGCGATCGGCACGATCCGCGCGGTGCTCGCTGGTGGCGACGGGCAGGACGCCGCGCATGATGATGAGGACGAGGAATGAGCCACATCAACGTCACCATCAACGGCCGTCAATATCGCATGGCCTGCGAGGAGGGCCAGGAGCTGCGGCTGCTGAAGCTCGCGGAGAGTCTCGAGACGCGCATCACCAATCTGCGCGGCAAGTTCGGCGAGATCGGCGACGCCCGACTCACCGTGATGGCGGCGCTCACCGTGTGCGATGAGCTGATCGATGCCAATCAGCGCGTCCAGGTGCTGGAGCAGGAGCTCGAAGGCCTGCGCAACGTCCGCAACCAGGCCAGCGACCGCGCCCGTGCCACGCAGGTCGCGGTGGCGAAGGCGCTGAACGCCGCCGCCGAGCGCATCGAGCGCACCACACAGGTGCTGAACCGCACCATCGGCGGTGGTGTGGCGATCGGGTGAGACGATTCAAGCCCTCGCGACAACGTATCATCGTGTTGTGGGTCTCTCCATCAGCGATTGTCTGACCTGCCGCCTCATCCAAGGTGTCGTCCCGGCCTTGAGCCCATTGGGGCGGCTGGTGCCGCCACGCGTTCGCATTCACAGCTGCGCCTCGATTGCGGCCTTGTCGATGACCGACCACACCTCCACGATCTTGCGCTCGCGGAATTCGTAGAACACGTTCTCGGTGAAGGCGACGCGCTGGCCGTCGATGGCGAGCCCGAGAAATTCGCCGGATGGCGTGCAGTCGAAGTACAGCCGGCTCGCGACGCGGGGCGGGTCTGATAGCAGCAGGCCGATGTTGAAACGGAGATCGGGAATGTCGGCGAAGTTTCCGATCAGCATGTCGCGATAGCCGGAGAGTCCGAGCTGCCGGCCGTTGTGAACGACGTGCTCGTGCACGAAATCGCCGAGCTGCGGCCAAGCCTGCGCATTCAGGCACACGATATAGCCGCGATAGTGATTGGCGAGCTCGGGTCCGGTCATGGCGCGGCTGTTTGGACGAACGCGTTGCATCGAACAACACGGGGCCGGCATGGCGGTTCCCAGCCCGTAGCCTCAATGAAGGTCAGCGATATCCGAGACCATCTCGGTGCCCGCGCTTTCCCGGGCGTCGCTTCGCTCATGCGGGCTACATGGCCCTCGCGTCAAAGACCCTCCAACAGCGTCGCGATCGTCTCCAGCGGGTAGGCCGCCGCCAGGCTACCGACGCCCAGGCCGATGACGCCGAGGACAATGGCGCCGATCCAGCCATGATAGTGAAAGCCGACGGCTGCGCCGACGAAGGCTCCGGTCGCAAGCGTACAAATGGCCCAGAGCGTGTGAAGGATGAGTCCGATCGTCCTCAGCATGCGTGATCTCGCGTGTCAGCGGTCTCGCCCGTCTCCCTCCGATTGGTCGCGCGGATACGCCGTTGTGCGGCAGCGAGGCCGATCACGTCATCGCGATGCGATCGTGTTGCGACCGCTTGTCGTTCCTCCCTGTGTCCTCTACTCATTGTCCAGGCGGAGCCATTGAATCCCGTGGCGACAAACGGGATCGTCCGCGCATCAGGGAGTGCCCATGAAGACGCTGCTCAAGGCGGCCGTAGCCACAGCCTTCACCATGATCATCACGCAGCTCTCGGCCGCGCCGCTGCCCGAAGCCAAGCCCGACGAGGTCGGCTTCTCGCCGGCGGGTCTCGCGCGCATGGATGATTTCTTCGCCCGCGAGATCGCCGCCAAGCGCGTGCCCGGCGCGGTCGTGGCGATCGCGCGCGACGGCAAGCTCGTGCATTACAAGGCCTACGGCCAGCTCGATCCGGTCAAGGGCACGCCGATGCCGCTCGACGCGATCTTCGCCCTGGCCTCGATGACCAAGCCGTTGACTGCGGTCGGCGGGCTGATGCTGATGGAGCAGGGGCGGCTGCCGCTGCAGGCCAGGCTCGCCGACTACTATCCGGCATTCGCCGACATGAAGGTCGGCGTCACCCAGGAAAACGGAGCGCTGCTGCTGGTGCCGCAGGCCCGCCCCATCCTGATCCATGATCTCTACCGCCACACCTCGGGCCTGATGTATGGCGGCCGGCCGGACAGCTCGAGCGCGGTGGCGCGGCTCTATCCCGACGGCACCGCGCCTGCGATCGAAGGCGACACCCAGGCGTTCATCGAGCGCATCACCAAGCTGCCGCTGGCGCATCAGCCCGGCACGCAGTTCGAATACGGCTTCTCCATCGACGTGCTCGGCGCCGTGATCGAGAAGGTCAGCGAGCAGCGGCTCGGCGAATATCTGTCGGCCAATCTCTGGAAGCCGCTCGGCATGGCCGATGCGACGTTCGCGCCGACCGACGCACAGCGCCCGCGGCTGGCGCATCCGTTTCCGAACAATCCGCTGACCGGCAAGCCGCAGGCGATCAAGCTGCTGGACACGCCGACCAAGTCGGACTGCGGCGGCGTCTGCTCGTTCGCCACCATCGGCGACTACGTCCGCTTCGGCCAGATGCTGCTCAATGGCGGCGAGCTCGACGGCGCGCGCATCCTGAGTCCGAAGACGGTGCACCACATGACCTCCAACCATCTCGGGCCCGAGATCAAGAACACCGTCGCCAATGTGGAGCCGCATCGCGCCGGCTTCAGCTTCGGGCTCGGCGTCGCCGTGCGCGTCAGCGAGGGCCTGTCGGCGGTGCCCGGCAATCCCGGTGAGTTCAGCTGGAACGGCGCCTATGGCACGCAGTTCTTCTGCGATCCCAGGGAGCGTCTCGTCGTCGTGGTCGGCACGGCGGCGCCCGGGGACTTGCGCAAATATTATCGCGAGCAGGTGCAGGACATCGTCTATGGCGCGATGGTGAAATAGCGCATGCTCACGGTTCATCACCTCGGCAAGTCGCAGTCCGAACGTATCGTCTGGCTCTGCGAGGAGCTGGAAATTCCGTACGAACTGAAATGCTACACGCGCGACGCCCGGACGATGCTGGCGCCGCCCGAGTACAAGGCGCTGCATCCGATCGGCGCGGCGCCCGTGATCACCGATGGCGATCTCGTGCTCGCCGAATCCGGCGCGATCGTCGACTACGTCACCGCGACCTACGGCCAAGACCGCTTGCGGCCTGGGCCTGATGATCCCAGCTTCGCGCCGTTCCTCTACTGGCTTCATTTCGCCAACGGTACGTTGCAGGCGGCGATGGGCCGACTGATGATCCTCAACCGGCTGCATCTGCCCGACGACAATCCGGTTCTCGGCGCCATCAGGGCGAGGCTCGACCGTGCCTTCGCGCTGGTCGAGGCGCGTTGCGGCGAGGCGGATTATCTCGCGGGAAACGCGCTCACCACCGCCGACATCATGACCGTCTTCTCGCTCACCACCATGCGCTACTTCCTGCCCTACGATCTCGGACCCTTCCCCAACATCCGCGCCTATCTCGCCCGCATCGCTGCGCGCCCGGCCTATCAGCGCGCGATGGCCAAGGGGGATCCGGGGATGGCGTTGTTGTTGAGCTGATCGTCGCGGGTCGGAAGATCGCTTTGGCGGCTTGCTCGGTGTACCTCGCCCCGCTTGCGGGGAGAGCTCGGATTGCATCGTGAGATGCAATCCGGGTGAGGGGGGACAGGTCTCACCACGTGCACTCCCCGTGCGTCGGCCCCTTATCCCAACCCTCTCCCCGTGAGAACGGGGAGAGGGAGCAGACTGTCCGAGCCGCCATGTCTCGTCCCACTATTTTTCAGCTTCTCGCAACACGCCAGCGTTAGGGCGAGAATGCAAATGAACTTATGGTCGACAGCCCACCACCTCGCCCGCTGTCATCAGCCCATCGCCTGCTCACTTCTGCCGCTTGCGGCTCCAGTCCAGGAAGGAGCGATACAGCTCCTCCTTCTCCGCCTTCGAGGTCGGCGCCTTGGCCTGCGATTCGAGAAAGGCATCGAAGCGCTCCTGCTGCGAGAGACTGCCGGCCGCGGCGGGCGGCAGGCCGACATTGGCCTCCTTCTTCATCCGCTCCAGCACGGCGTCGACATACGGATAGCGCTGCCAGCCCGGCACCTGGGCCTCGAGATTGAGATCCTTCCAGCCCGGATGGAACGGCGGCTGCTGCAGCCGCGCGAGGTTGGTGAACAGCGTGTCGACGAAGCGGTTGACGCGGTCGGCGCGGTCGCTGCCCGGCTTCCAGTTGTAGACGGCCAGCACCGACGGCACGGCGATGGTTTCCACGGCGGTGTCGGGTGCGACCAGCCCTGGATAGGTGTCGGCCTTGATGCTGGTCGGATAATAGAAGTCCGAGAATTGCTGCGTGTACGGCACCGGCACGAAGTGGAATCCAGGATCCGCCTTCTTGCCGCTGAACAGTTCGCCGGGCTTGGAGGCGACATACACCATCGCGGCGATCTCGCCCTTGTGCAGCTTCTCCAGTGCGACGGGGCCACCGACCGCGACCGGCTCGATGTCGATGCCGAGGCGCCGGAAGATCAGTGGGCCGGTGTGGGCGGCGGCCACGCCCGCCGTGCCCACCGCGACCTTCTGGCCCTTCAGGTCCTGCAGCGACTTGAACTCCTCGCGCGCATAGATGTGCACGTCGGAGATGAAGAAGCGCAGCACGTAGCGGATGCGGTCGTTGATATTGGAAAGGCCGGCCTGCCTGGCATAGAAGTCGAATGCATCGGCATAGGTGATCGCGACGTCGACACCGCGCAGATAGAGCAGGTCGGCGATGTTCGAGGTGGTGCCGCGCGTCACCATCGGGATCAGGCGCATGTTGTCGCCGTCGTCCATGGTCCGCGCCATCTCGCTGGCGAAGCGCACGAAGCCGCCGTCGGGCAGGCCCGCGGCCAGGCCGACGGTCCATTGGTTCATGCGCGTCTTGATGGCGGCTTCGTCCGAGGCGCTCCGTGGCTCGGGGGCGCGGGTCTCGGAGACCCGAGGCTCGACGGCCCGCCGTTCCGACGCGCGCGCAGGCTTGATCGAGAGCGGAGCGGCGGACTGCCCTTGCGCAAGCACCGCGCCGACGGGGGTGAGCAAGGCAGCCGAAAGCGTTGCCAGCGCCAGCAGCGCCGGCCGGGCGAGTACTCTGTGCATGTGACTAGTCCCCGATCGCGTCTGCTCGCCATCCCCCGAGCAGACTGATGACACAGCTCAATCCAAGGTCGTATCTCAATGAGCCCTAAAGCTGGCAGTTTTGGGGCAGAAACTACCTAAGGTTTCAGATAGCTCCAGCCGCTCTCCTGCAGTTCCATCAGCCTCACCGCGCCCGATGGCACCAGGCTCGCTTCGGCGACGATCGCAATCGGATGTCCTTCGCGTTTCTCCATGCCGCGCTTGGTGATGTTGCAGGCGGAGAACTTGATCTTGGCGGGAAAGCTGAGCTCGGCGATCTGCTTGAGCCGGTCCTTCACCGGCGAGGTATCCTCGCGCAGCATGTTCAGCCCGGGTCCATAGGTGACGAGTTCGATCTCGACCTCCTCGCCCTTCTCCTTGAACGTCTCCATGATGTTGGTGGCGTTGTTCAGCGCCAGATTCATGATTGCCGGATCGTTCTGATCGACCTGGATCGAGACGCGATGAATCTTGACGTCGGCGGCGAGGCTCGCAGCAGCCGACGCGATCAGTAGCGCGCAGGCGGCCGTGACGGTTTTGAGATCGAAGCGCATGCCAGGACTCCAATGTACGATACAGGGCATTGGGATGTAGGCATGATCTGCCACAACCTCAGCTCCAAGTCGATGAGCCTGAATCGTGGCAAGACTATGCGCTGCCGACGCGGCGCTGCCGCGGGAGCGCCGTCATCACCACGGCGTCATTGCGAGCGCAGTGGCGAGGCGAAGCAATCCAGGCTGCATCTGCGGAGAGATCCTGAATTGCCTCGGCGCAAGGGCGCGCGAGGCCGGGACGACGGCGGAATGTTGAGCTGGCGGCACGGGAGCAGATGCACGTCGTAAACTGCACGACGGGCAAACCGCGCATGTCGATCATGCGCAGACTGCCCGTCGCGTTACGATGTCGCAGGCCGCATGGCTTGCCGTGTCGGGCAAATCAGGCGGATGCTTCCGCTCGTCCTGCTGCCGCATGAGGGGCGTGTCGCGACCGTCACGAGGCGTTGGCAGTGGGATGCGATGGGCGTGGATTGCCGCAGCGTGAGTTGATCGCGCGGACGAACGGCGATGCACGTACGGTCAAGTCGCGTGGTCCTGACACCCCGATGCTGGTGTCCCGCGCAACGCGCGCAAGCGCGTTGTCGCGCATGGTGGCCAACAAGCCCGGCGCACCAGGGAGATCGCGAAGCAGCCGTTCAAACCGTCGCGCAGGGAAGGCCGGGTGTTTCCGGCTGCACCTGTGGTACCTGCCGCCTGCATTTTTTACGCAGGCGGGCCACGGGCGTCAGCCGACGCCCGGCCTTCCCTGTGCCCTCTGTGTCGAGAGGGCGAGCCAAATGAACAACTCGGACGCCGAGCGCCACGAGGACGCGATGCCATGCCTATTCTGATCTGCTCTGCCGTGTTCGGCCCGGCTCCTACCACCCGACAACTGTCATCGCCCGCGAAAAGCGGGCGATCCGGTACGCCGCGGCCTGTCGGCTCAACCACTGCTGCCTCGGCGTACGGGGGCGCCCGGTCAAGCCGGGCGACGACGCCGAGGTTGGACAACGGCAGCGCGCGTCAATCCGCTTCCACCGCTGGCAAAATCACCCCGCCATGGTTACATTGCGTCAGCGAGGCTGCGACGCGCGTCCGGAACCAACATATCCCCGGGGCCTTATCGATCCTTTAGGGAACTGTCCCTGGCCAGGTCCGTGGACCTGGACATATGGTGCCCACCTACTTTCGTAGGGAACTCCGGGATCGAGCGTTTCAACGGCGATTGCGGCTTCGCGCTTGTCTCTCTCCCTCTGTTCTGTCCCCTTGATTGCCGACCTGCTGCGTTTCTGAGAACGTTGGAGTGCCCGCGTCCGCGAGCTCTTGACGGAGATCCCGCCGCATGCCGATGAAGGCCGTCCAGCACACCAAGCAGCAGCTGCGAGCTGCAGCCCTCGCCGCGCGCGACGCGCTGAGCGACGAGGCGCGCAGCGCCGCCGCGCAGGCCATCGCGGCGCGCGGGCTCCCCTTCGCGCTGGAGCCGGGCCAGGTGGTCTCGGGCTATGCGCCGATTCGCAACGAGCTCGATCCGGTGCCGCTGATGCGCGTGCTGGCGGCGAAGGGTGCGCGGCTGGCACTGCCGGTCATCCTGGCGCGCGGCCATTCGCTCTCCTTCCGGGCGTGGTCGCCGGGTGATCGGCTGACATTGGGCTCGCTCGGTATCCCCGAGCCGTCGCCTGTTGCGGCCGAACTGGTGCCGGACGTGATGCTGGTCCCGCTCGCCGCCTTCGACCGCACCGGCCATCGCATCGGTTACGGTGGCGGCTACTACGACTACACCTTCTCGCACTTGCGTAAATCGCATCACCTCATCGGCGTCGGCCTCGGCTTTGCCGTGCAGGAAACCGAGGCGATCCCGGCCTTGGCCCACGACGCGGCGCTGGATTATGTGCTAACCGAGCGCGAGACCTTGGATTTCCGGAGCAATTGAGTTGCGAATTCTCTTCGTCGGCGACGTCGTCGGCCGGGCCGGCCGCAGCGCCGTCTCGGACCACCTGCCAGGCCTGATCCGCGATTGGGCGCTCGATCTCGTCATCGTCAATGGTGAGAACGCGGCCGGCGGATTCGGCATCACCGAGGCGATCTATCAGGAGCTGGTCGACGCCGGCGCCGACGCGGTCACGCTCGGCAACCACTCCTGGGACCAGCGCGAGGCGCTGGTGTTCATCGAGCGCGCACCGCGCCTGGTGCGCCCTGCGAATTATCCGGCGGGCACGCCCGGCCGTGGCGCGGCGCTGGTCGACGCCAAGAACGGCGCCCGCGCGCTGGTGGTCAACGTGCTCGGGCGCGTGTTCATGACGCCGTTCGACGACCCGTTCGCGGCTGTCGGCCGCGAGCTCGGCGCCTGCCCGCTGCGCGAGGCGGCGGATGCGATCGTGGTCGACGTGCATTGCGAGGCCTCCAGCGAGAAGCAGGGCCTGGGCTATTTCTGCGACGGCCGCGCCAGCCTCGTCGTCGGCACCCATACGCATGTGCCAACGGCCGATCACCAGATCCTGCCCGGCGGCACCGCCTACATGACCGATGCCGGCATGACCGGCGATTACGACTCCATCATCGGCATGCAGAAGGACGAGCCGCTGCGCCGCTTCCAGTCGGGCATCCCGTCGGCGCGCTTCGAGCCGGCCTCCGGCGAGGCGACGTTGAGCGGCGTGGCGGTCGAGACCGACAACGGCACCGGGCTTGCGATCAAGATCGCGCCGGTGCGCATCGGCGGCCGGCTGTCGCCGGCGAAGCCTTCGTTCTGGGGAGGATGAGAGCCTGGATCAGGCCTTGAGCCGAAAACCCATCCGGAACGCGCCCCAATGCCGGCCCTTGATGAAGATCGGCGCCGAGAGGTCCTTCATCAGCACGAACTGCCCGCCGCCCATGTCGCGGCGGTAGGTCTGCAGCAGAAACGGCTTGTTGCTGGCGGCGGCGACCTTCTTCACCGCGCGGTCCTCGAACAGCCGGCGGTTGCGGCAGTTGGCGTTGTTCCAGACCGGATCGGGCCCCTGCGGCTTGCGGTAGTTCGGATTGTGCGTCGGCAGGTAGCCGCCGCGCGCCCAGGCGACGCAGAACACGATGCGCGGATCGCTGCCCTGGATCGGGTCCTGGATCGCCGGCAGGACGCGGTCGGTGAATTCGACGTAGCGCGTCATGTACTGCTTGGGATTGGTGCCGGGGATCTCGCGATAGCTCTCGTCCATCAGGTCGGCGAGCGTGATCTCGCCGTGGTCGATCGCCGTTTCGAAGGTCGCTGAGATCTGCCGGGCGGTGTCGACGACGGTCTTGATCAGCGGCGCGTCCGCGGTCTGTACGCCGCTCTCGGCGATCAGCCCGATCAGCGCCTCGGAATGATCGAGCAGCTTGGCGATCCGGCTGTCGGCCTGTTTGAGCTCGACCGAGGACTGGTCGACGCCCTTGGCGAGCTCGTTGAGCTCGCTGATCACGGCGTCGCAATGCGCGAGGTTGGAGGTCGCGGCCTTCGCCACGCCGTCGATCTCCTGGCCGACGCTGGTGAAGCCGTCCTGGACGCGGACGATGATGCCGCCGATCTGCTGGGCGCCTTCACCCGCGGTCTTGGCGCGGGAGGAGGCCTGGCCGCTCTCGCCGAGCAGGCTCTTCACCTGCGAGTCGAGCCCGCGCAGGGTATCGCCGATCTCCTGGGTGGCCTGCCGCGTCGCCTCGGCGAGCGACTTCACCTCGCTTGCGACGACAGCGAAGCCCCGGCCGGCGCTGCCGGCACGGGCCGCCTCGATGGTTGCGTTCAGCGCCAGCAGGTTGGTCTGCTTGGCGATCGCCTCGATCGCGACCGAGACCTTGGCGACCTGCGACAGCGCATCGCCGACCGAGCCGAGCCGCTGCTCGATGCGCTCGACGGACTCGACCAATTCGGCGATGTGCCGCACCGCGGTGTCGACCACGTTGCGCGACTGGGCGATGTCGCCGACCGCGGCGGTCGTGGCCGATTGCACCGCCTGCGAGGCGGTGGCGATGTCGTGATTGGCCGCGACCATGGTCTTGGCGGTGGCCTGGAGATGCCCGAACCGCTGCGACTGGTAGCTGACGCGGTTGGCGACCTCCTGGACGTTGCCGGCGACATCGGCGAGCTCGACGCCGAGACCGCCGATGCGGTCGGCGATCTCGTCCATCAGCCGTTCGGCGCCGGTGCGCGCGTCGTGACTTTCCAGAATGGCGCGTTGCGCGACCGACATGTCCAGACTCCCGGGCTTGAAAGGATCAGAAAATCACGGCTTGGCTCACAATTTGTAGGCGGTGCGGAAGCCGCCCCAGTGCCGGCCGCGAACCCGGATCGGCACGTCGATTTCGCGCATCATGATGGTGTTGCCGTTGCCCATGTCGCGCGCGTAGCTCTGGATCAGATAGGGCCGCTGGTTGCGGCCTGCCGCGAGCCCGGCCGGATCGTTGAAGATGCGGCGGTTGCGGCTGTTGGCGGTGTTGAAGGCCGTATCGCCCGGCCGCTGCGGATGCGAATAGATCCGGTTGTGCACCGGCAGATAGCCGTTGCGGTCGATCGCGACGCAGAACGCCATGCGCTGGTCCTTGGCGAGGAAGGCCTCCTGGAACGACGGCAGCACGCGCTCGGCCCAGTCGAGGATCCGGCTGCGGTGCTGCTGCGGATTGGTGCCGGGGATCTCGACATAGTTGGTATCGAACATGTCCTCGAGCGTGATCTCGCCGCGCGCAACGGCGCTCTCGAACATCCGGTTCAGCTCGGTGCCGGCTTCCATGGCGCGGGTGACGAACTCGTTGTTCTCCTCATGCAGCGCCCAGAGCTTGTCCTCGATCTTCTCGCGCAGCTCGGCGCTTGGCGCATCGAACCGCGCCTGGGCGCCGGCCTTGACCTGCTCGGTGACGCGCAGGCGGCACGGACCGACGTCCTCCAGCACGGCGTCGAGACGCTCGTTCACGGGCAGGCGGCTCGCATCCGGGCCGGTGATCAGAAGGCCGTCGTTGGAAATCTCATAGACCGGCGCACCGATCGTGCGTGCGCCCGACTTGATCTCGAGCTTGAGGTGACAGGGCAGACGCTCGCTGCCGCTGCGCACGGGCCGATCGCCCTGCCGCAGCAGCACGGCGCAGCGCGCCTTCAGCTTCTGGGCGTACATGGTCACGGCGCGGCCGGCGTTCGTGACGCGCTCGCCATAGCTCTCGGCCTGCTGGGTGGCGTTGCTGATGTCTGCGGCGCTGTCGACCACCGAGGATATGAACTGCGAGGCCTGGGCCGCATTGTTCGACATCTCGCCGGTGGTCTGGTTCTGCTCGGCGACGGCGCCGTTGACGTTGGTGAAGACGGGGCGGATCGCCTCGATCGCCTGGGAGATGCGGTGGACGGCCTCGGCCGAGCCGGCGGCGTCCTTCTGCAGTGCCTCGATCTTGCGGGTGATCTCCTCGGTCGCGTTCTGGGTCTGGACGGCAAGCGCCTTGACCTCGGTGGCCACCACCGCGAAGCCGCGGCCGGCCTCGCCGGCGCGGGCGGCCTCGATGGTCGAGTTGAGCGCGAGCAAGGTGGTCTGGCGCGCGATCTGGGAGATCAGGTTGACGACGTTGCCGATCGCCGCCGAGGATTCGCGCAGGCGGTCGACGTTGGCCCGGGCTTCCGAGGCGGCGGCGCTGGCCTGGTCGGCGAGCTGGCCGGCGTCCTGGACCTGGGCACGGATACCGTGGGCGGACTGGGTCACCTTCTCTGCGGCGTGGGCGAACGTCGCCGCCGTTCCTTGCGCGGTGCTGCTGCGTCCGCTCAGCGCATCGGCGCGCTGGCGAATGTCCGTCAGCGTCCCCGCCGTCGCCTCGGCGCCGCTGGCGACCGCATCGGCGGCGCGCTCCAGCTGGCGAATCATGCCGCCGAGTTCCAGCTCCAGCAGGTCGAGGATGGCCTTGGCCGAATCGGCATCCGACGACGCCAGCGGCTCCGGCGCGGCCACCGGCTTCGGTTCGGCCACCGGCTCGGGCGCAGAGGCTCGTCTTGCAAAGAAACCAAACGCCATGGGGTAGGCCCCGGTGCGGGTGAAAAGGTGCAGAGGGGCGGCATCGTTGCACTTGACTGTGAAGCCATGGTTAACATTTGGCTTATGGTGCGGGGCAGCCAACTGGCTCTCCGAGGAGGGGGCAGCCACCCTGAAACTACCTCAAATCTTTGATTTTGACGATTCCCGGCCTATAAGGCCGCGCTTCCCCACCTGATCCCCTACGATTGCAAGAGACCTCGCATGGCCGGCCATTCCCAATTCAAGAACATCATGCATCGCAAGGGCCGGCAGGATGCGATGAAGTCCAAGCTGTTCGGCAAGCTGGCGCGCGAAATTACCGTCGCCGCCAAGCTCGGCACGCCCGATCCGGCGATGAACCCGCGGCTGCGCGCCGCCGTGGTCGCCGCCCGGGCCGAGAACATGCCCAAGGACAACATCGAGCGGGCCATCAAGAAGGCGCTCGGCGGCGAGGGCGACAACTATGCCGAGATCCGCTACGAGGGCTACGGCCCGGGCGGCGTCGCCGTCATCGTCGAGGCGCTGACCGACAACCGCAACCGCGCCGCGTCCGACATCCGCTCCTTCTTCACCAAATCAGGCGGCAACCTCGGCGAGACCGGCTCGGTCTCGTTCATGTTCGACCGCGTCGGCATCATCGAATTCGACCGCAGCGTCGCCTCCGACGATGCCGTGCTGGACGCCGCGATCGAGGCCGGCGCCGACGATGTGATCTCGGGCGAGGGCGGCCACGAGGTCTATGCCTCGCCGGACAGTTTCCATGAAGTCGCCAAGAACCTCGAAGCCAAGTTCGGCGAGCCGCGCAAGGCGGCGCTGACCTGGAAGCCGCAGAACACGGTGGCCGTCGACGACGAGACCGGCGAGAAGCTGCTGAAGCTGATGGACCTCCTGAACGAACACGACGACGTCCAGAACGTCTACGCCAATTTCGAAATCTCGGACGCCCTGATGGCGAAGATGAGCGGTTGACGGACGCTCAACCACGTCGTTCGTGCGTTCCGTTTATGTTTCCATCGGTGCGGCGCGAGGCTATCTCTAATCCATGAAAGCCCAGCCGATTCGCGCAGCAATCCGCATCATCGGGATCGATCCCGGCCTCCGCCGCACCGGCTGGGGCGTGATCGAGAGCGAGGGCAACCGGCTGATCTATGTCGGTTGCGGCTCGGTCGAGCCGCCCGATGATCTGCCGCTGGCGAGCCGGCTGCTGGCGATCCATGAGGGGCTATCGGCGGTGCTCGGCCGGTTCGCGCCGATGGAAGCCGCGGTCGAGCAGACCTTCGTCAACAAGGACGGCGTCGCCACCCTGAAGCTCGGCCAGGCCCGCGGCATCGCCATGCTGGCGCCGGCGATGTTCGGAATTTCGGTCGCCGAATACGCCCCCAACCAGGTCAAGAAGACCGTGGTCGGCGCCGGTCATGCCGACAAGGGCCAGATCGCGGTGATGCTGAAGATCCTGCTGCCGAAGGCCGAGCCGCCGTCGGCCGACGCGGCGGACGCGCTCGCCATCGCCATCACCCACGCCCATCACCGCCAGGGCCAGGCGCTGCGCATGAAGGTGGCCGGGCTATGATCGGCAAGCTGAAGGGGCTGATCGATTCCTACGCGGAGGATTTCGTCATCCTCGACGTCGGCGGCGTCGGCTACCAGGTGCACTGCTCGGCGCGGACGCTGCAGGCCTTGCCGTCGCCCGGTGAAGCCGCCACATTGTCGATCGAGACCTATGTGCGCGAGGACCAGATCAAGCTGTTCGGTTTTCGCTCGGATGTCGAACGGGAATGGTTTCGCCTTTTGCAGACGGTGCAGGGCGTCGGCGCCAAGGTCGCCCTCGCGGTCCTAGGCACTCTGCCGCCGGCGGACCTCGCCAATGCGATCGCGCTGCGCGACAAGGCCGCGGTGGCGCGCACGCCGGGCGTCGGCCCCAAGGTCGCCGAGCGCATCGTCACCGAGCTGAAGGACAAGGCGCCGGCGTTCGCCGATGTCGATCCCGGTGTCGTCAGGCTGTCCGGCGCCATCGAAGAATCCCGCGCGCCGCAGCCGATCGCGGACGCGATCTCCGCGCTCATCAATCTCGGCTATGGCCAGCCGCAGGCGGCTGCCGCCATTGCCGCCGCGTCACGCGCGGCCGGCGACAAGGCCGAGACCGCGCAACTCATTCGCCTCGGCCTCAAGGAGCTGGCGAAATAGGCTATCGTCGCCCGGCCGGGCGAGCAGAAGGACATCCGTTTCCCCCATGGTGAGCAAGAAGGACAAGGAGCTGATCGAGGCGGCCGCATCAGCGGTCAAGAGCCGCTATCGCAACGATTGGCAGGAGGTCGGCGCCGCCATGCGCACGCGCGACGGCCGCATCATCACTGGCGTCAACATCGATGCCTATCTCGGCCGCAACGCTGTCTGCGCCGAGGCCATCGCGATCGGCCGCGCCATCACCGAGTTTGGCGACCACGGCATCGAGACCATCGTTGCCGTGCGCCATCCCAAGCCCGGCGAGCCCGGCGAGGTCGCCGTGGTCTCGCCCTGCGGCACCTGCCGCGAGCTGATCCACGACTATGATGCCAAGGCGCGCGTCATCGTGCCGTCGAACGGCAAGGGGCCTGCGGCGGTGACCATCGGCGAATTGCTGCCGAACAAATACAGGCGCGGCAACGAATGAAGCCGCCGGCGCGCATGGTCAGTCCGGAGCGGCGCTCCGACGATGTCGGCGACACTGCGCTGCGTCCGCAGCAGCTGTCGGAGTTCGTCGGCCAGCAGCAGGCGCGCGCCAACCTCTCGATCTTCATCGAGGCGGCGCGCAAGCGCGGCGAGGCGCTCGACCATGTGCTGTTCGTCGGTCCGCCCGGACTTGGCAAGACGACGCTGGCGCAGATCGTGGCGCGTGAGCTCGGCGTCGGCTTCCGCGCCACCTCGGGCCCGGTCATCGCCAAGGCCGGCGATCTCGCCGCGCTGCTGACCAATCTCGAAGAGCGCGACGTGCTGTTCATCGACGAGATCCATCGTCTCAGCCCGGCGGTCGAGGAGGTCCTTTATCCGGCGATGGAGGATTTCCAGCTCGATCTCATCATCGGCGAAGGCCCCGCGGCCCGCTCGGTCAAGATCGACCTGTCGAAGTTCACGCTGGTCGGCGCGACGACGCGCGCAGGCCTGCTGACCAATCCGTTGCGTGACCGGTTCGGCATTCCGATCCGACTGAACTTCTACACGGTGGAGGAGCTCGAAGGCATCGTCACGCGCGGTGCCCGCGTGCTCGGGGTCGGCATGACCGCCGACGGCGCCAACGAGATCGCGCGGCGCGCCCGCGGCACGCCACGGATCGCCGGCCGCCTGCTGCGCCGCGTGCGCGACTTCGCGTCGGCCGCCAACGCCAGTGCGATCGATCGTGCCATCGCCGATCACGCGCTGAGCGCGCTCGAAGTGGATGCCGCCGGGCTGGACGCGATGGACCGGCGCTATCTCTCGACCATCGCGCTGAACTACGGCGGCGGGCCGGTCGGCGTCGAGACCATGGCGGCAGCGCTGTCGGAGCCGCGCGATGCGATCGAGGACATCATCGAGCCGTATCTGATCCAATGCGGCTATCTGCAGCGTACGCCGCGCGGCCGGCTGCTGACGTCGCACGCGTTCAGGCATCTCGGCATGGCCGAGCCCTCGAACCGCGATCCCGGCCAGTTCGGTCTGTTCGGCAGCGAGGACGATGATTAACGAAACTGCTGACAATCTGCACAGACGCACCCGAAATCGGTTGCAATGATCGGGGAGAAGGGAGCCGCTGCGAGGAGTTTATCGATGCTGTCACGCCGTCGCTTTCTGTCATTCTCAGGCGGTCTTGCCGCCACCGGTTTTTCGACCGCGACCTACGGCGTCGGCGTCGAGCCGCTCCGCTTGGGCGTCACCGACTATCACATCCATCCACGCAACTGGCCGGCTGGGCTAAGACTGAAGATCGCGGCCATCGCCGACATCCATGCCTGCGATCCCTGGATGTCGCTCGCTCATATCGACGGGATCGTCCAGCGAACCAACGCGCTGCAGCCGGATCTGATCGTTCTGCTCGGCGACTACGTCGCCGGTCATCGTCATCACATCGGACGCATCGACGCCGATGCCTGGGCGCCGGTGCTCGGCGGCCTGAAGGCGCCGTTGGGCGTGCACGCCATCCTGGGCAATCATGATTATTGGGATGATCGAACCGTGCAGCGCGACGGCCGCGGCGCGCCGTATGCCCAGAAGGCGCTCGAGGCCGCCGGCATTCCCGTCTACGAGAACGACGTCGTGCGTCTCACCAAGAATGGCCATGCCTTCTGGCTTGCCGGCCTCGGCGATCAGTTGGCCTACATGCCAGCGCGGCGCTTCCGGCCGATGCCGCGGATCGGCATCGATGATCTCGCAGCGACGCTGCGCAAGGTGACGGACAGCGCCCCGGTAATTCTGCTGGCGCACGAGCCTGACGTCGCGCTCCGGGTGCCGCCGCGCGTGGCGCTGCAGTTGTCGGGGCATACGCATGGCGGCCAGATCCGCGTGCTCGGCTGGTCGCCGGCCGTTCCCGCGCGCAATGGCGTCAATCTGGCCTATGGCCACATCCGCACCCAATGCGACGTGATCGTCTCCGGCGGCCTCGGCTGCAGCATCATGCCAGTCCGGATCGGCATGCCGCCGGAGATCGTGCTGGTCAACGTCGGCAGGGAACCCGTCGAGGTGACGTCCTAGCCGGCTCGTGCTGGCCTGCTCTTGCGTTGGCCGTTGAACTGGGCGAAACGATCGCCATTTCCGGCTATCGAGGGCTTCCCTTGACCCAACGACATCTCGACGGCGCGATCCGCGACGGCCGCCACCACATGCAGGTGCGGGTCTACTACGAGGACACGGATTTCTCCGGAATCGTCTATCACGCCAACTACCTCCGCTTCATGGAGCGCGGCCGCACCAATCATCTGCGGCTGATGGGCGCCGAGCAGCACGCGCTGTTCGCGGAGGCGGCAAGCGAGGCCCCGGGCTTCGCCTTCGTGGTGCGCTCGATGACGCTCGACTTCCTGCGGCCGGCCCGTATGGACGACGTGCTCGACGTCGTCACCTGGCCCGTGGCGGTGAAGGGCGCGTCGATCACGCTGGCGCAGGAGGTCAGGCGCGGCGAGGAGGTGCTCGTCAAGGCCGACGTGAGAGTTGCGTTCGTCAGCGGCGGCAGGGCGCAGCCCATACCGAAAGCGCTGCGCGACCTGATGAAGGCGGACCTCGCCTAAAGACGTCCTAACGGTGGGCGGGCGGAGGGATGAGGATGCGCCCGCCGGCGATCGCGACCTCGCCGCGGTCCAGTCGGCCGCGCCATTTGCGCAGCGAATGCGACGGCAGCTGTATCGCCGCGGCGTAGGCACGGAAGCCATTCCGCTCCGGTTCAGCGCAAGCCAGCTGGCGAGCACCGCCGCACTACGGTAGAGCGTAGACGGCGACCTGATCGCCGACCTGGTCCTTGAGGATCGTGTTGCCGCCCGCGATGAAGGCGACGTATTCGCGGCCCTTGTACTCATAGACGGCGGGATTGGCGACCGCGGGGGCCTGGACGATGTCGGACCAGAGCTCCTTGCCGTCGGCCAGCGCGTAGGCCCGCACCTTGGCGTCCATCGAGGCTCCGATGAAGATCACGCCTCCGGCCGTAACCGCCGGGCCGCCGATCGTCACCGATCCCATCGACTCCGGCATGTAGAAGCCCCACTTCTGGGAGGCGCCGATGGGACGGCGCCATTTGATGTCACCGGTGGTCATGTCGATGGCGGCGATCTCGCCGAATGGCGGCTTCCAGCAGGGCATGCCGAGCCAGTTCAGCGCGTTGTCGAGTGACATGCCGTATGGCGCACCCTCTTGAGGATAGAAGCCTTGCTCGTTGCCCGAGCCGGCTGCGCGCTGCTCATATTCTTTCCGGGGGTAGAGCTTGATGGATTGCACCACGTGCGAGAAGTTGACGATCGCGGTCTTGCCGCGCGGATCGAAGGCTACGCCGCCCCATTGCACGCCGCCGGCCGAGTCGGGATAGGCGAGCACGCCGCTGTCCTTGTGAGTCGGCGGCGAGTACATGCCGGCGTAATTGAGGCTCTTCCAGAGCCTCGAGCATTGGCCGAGCCCGAGGGCGTCGGCGACCCACCAGATGGGAGGCTTCTTCGACTGGTCGAGCAGCGGCGCCGGCCTGATCGGAAACGGCTGCGTCGGCGCGTAGATTTCGCCCTGGATCGAGCCGTCGCCACCAGGCACCTTGCGCTCCTCGATCGGCCAGACGTCCTTGCCAGTGCGTCGGTCGACGACGAAGAGGAACCCCATCTTGGTTGCCTGCATCAGCGCTGGGATCTGCTTCCCATCGACGGTGATGTCCATCAACGTCGGCGCGGAGTTGATGTCGTAGTCCCAGATGTCATGGTGCACCCACTGGCGAGACCAAACGACCTCGCCGGTTTCGAGGTTGAGGGCCGTTGTCGATGTGGCCAACGGGATCGGCTCGGTGCGGTTGCCGCCCCAGTAGTTCGGGGAGGGGCTGGAGACCGGGAGATAGACCAATCCAAGTCCCTCGTCGACCGACATGCCCGTCCACACATTGGCGGTGCCGGTGCGGGACGCGATCTTCGGCGGCAGCGTAGCGAAGGACCATTGTCGCTTGCCCGTTTGCGGATCGAGCGAGAATACGGTGCCGGGCGGTGCTTCAGCATAGGCCCAGTCCTTGCCGGCCCAGCCCAGGATCACGTGATTGCCCGCGACCGTCGGCGGCTGAAGCAACGAAAGCGGATATTTGTTGTTCACGTCGTTCCACTGATCGACGTTGAGGACGCCGCCGTTCGCGAAATCACGACAGAGCTTGCCAGTATCCGCGTCCATGGCAAAGAGCTGCGCGTCCATGGTGCCGAGATAGACGATCTTCTGGCACGGCTGGCCCGCGACGGGATTCGCTGCCTCCCAATAGGCGACCCCGCGGTTCTTCAGCGCCGGCTGGGTCAAGGCCTTGAGCGTCGATTTGGAGTCGAAGGTCCATTTGACCTTTCCGGTCGCGGGCTCCAGCGCAACAACGCGATAGAACGGCGTGCCGATGTAGAGCGTGTCATTGGCAAAGATCGGCGTGGCGGACCAGACGCTGGTCGGCAGCTTGCCCGACCCATCCGAAACGTCGCCGGTGTGATACTCCCACACCTTTACCAGCGATCGGACATTGTCGGCTGTGATCTGGGTCAGGGGAGAGTACTTCTGGGCATTGAGCTGACCGTGAAACGTATTCCAGACGGCATGGGTCGGGACGAGCGGGATCGGCTTCGGCGTGGGCAAGCTGCCGGACGGCAGCTGAGCGCCTGCGTCGGCAGCTCCCGATTGCTCGTTGCCCGGTGCTGACGATGCGCGACCGGCATTGCTGTGGGGCTGCTCCGAGCCAGTGCTCGAAGGCCCATGCTGCTCTGGGCCTGGAATGCTTCCGGGGGTGGCAGCCGGATGAGCAGTGTCGTTCTGTGCAATCGCCGGCGGCAGCGCGACCATGACCGCCAGCGTGAGCGCCGCAAATGGGGCGCTACGGCAGAATGAACGGATTCTCATGCCACGGCTCTTCTTGGCTGGGGTGGGGCGGCAAGCGTCACAATCAATCCGACGAGTGCGACGACCGTGGCCGCCGCCAGCCACCACGCATGCAGAAAGCAGGCGGCGGTTATTGTGCCGAGCGCGCCGAGCAGCCCGAGGGACCAGAACACCCAGAAGAGCCACCCGCTTCGACCAAACCACAGGACGAAGGCGTCGAAGACGAGTGCCAGACTGGATCCGATGACGAGCAACGCGCCCGGGGCGCCAGTGACCCCGGTCAAAGGAGCTAGGTAGTCGTAGAGGCCGAGCAGCGTGCCGGCGGCGGCTGCCACGAGGATGATGATCGGGCCGAGCGGCCTCTGCTCAAATGAGGTCAAGTCAACGCTCCAAGATTCATGGCCGACGAGCGCGGGGCAGCGGCGGTGATTCAACGGACGAGAAAAGAATGTCTCGTCGAAGCAGGGGTTCCACGCGCCGCATCCGTACCCGTTCGGGGCCGAGAAGGGCCCCCATCCGGTTTGCCAACCCAATTCCTCGGCGCATGGCGGACTATCTCTGGCACTGTCGGTATAGCGGGGGGCGTGAGACAATCCGCAGCTCCATACCAAACGGGCCTCGATCGGCCGCGGAGGTCGCTACTTCTTCTCCTTCGAGCCCCGAGTCAGAAGCCACCAGTTCGCCGGGTGGGAAGGAACCCAGGAGCACGGAACTCCGGGCTCCTGACCTTCACGAGCCGTAGACCTCCAGTCGCGTGCCGAGCACGTGTCGGAGGCCGTGGAAATGGCAAGTGTGACGCCGTGCATTCCGACCTGCCAAGACGCGATCGAAATCGTATCGGCCTTGGCGGCCGCGATAAGCCCCTGGCCGAGCGACAGACCTCGCATCGGCGCAATCGTGAAATACCGGAAACGGCGTCCGAACCCGTAAGCGCGCAAAAAGTCGATGATCCAGACGGCGAGCATCTTCTCCGAGAATAGGCTTTTTCAGCCGAAGGCGGCTGCGACGAGGGACGTGGGGGCCAACGTCGCAGCCTTTGGCATGCTCGCAGTGATTGCCGCGCTCCCTCGCGTCGCGCTGAGTCATATGGGCTTGATCCGAGTTGCCTAGCGATCCCGTCCCGCACCGTCCTCCGCGGAGCAACATGCGGGACGGACTCGCGGCGCCTACGGGCAGAACCAGGCCGGTCCGATCTGCATGCAGCCTGCCGTGATCCCGCTGCGCAAGGCGCATCGGAGAGGCCGCCGGGCGGATCACGCTGCGCTGACCCGCCAGACGGACTGCCGCTCAATCAGACCGTGGCCGGGGAGGAACTCGCGCGTTGAAACCGTCAGTATCGCCCGCCGCTGCGCTCTTGTTGCTTGATCCAATCCGACAAGGTCCGGGGCGACGATCCTTGTCCGGGGCGCGATGGTTTCGCGGTGGCAGGCCTGTTGCTCCGGTTCGTCGTCTCCGTCGGCGCGCGCGGGCGCGTCGCGGCATGGGCGCCAGAGACGCCCCTCGGCGCCGTTGTGAGCTTCTCCGCTTCCTCCTTCTCCAGCCGCAGCTTGCGCAGCCGCTCCATCTTCTCGCGCTCCGGATCGACGGGCGGCGGTGGCAGCTCGCGCTGGCGGGCTTCCTCGGCGGAGATCAGCAGACCCATGATGGCGCTTTCGCCGAGGGCCTTGCAGGCTTCGAGGCGGTGCAGACCTTCGACCAGGACAAAATGGTCCTTGTCGCGGCGGACGAGGATCGGCTCGCGCTGGCCGACCTCCAAAATGCTTTCGGCCAGCGCGTCGATCGCGTCCTGCTTCAGCGCCTTGCGCTTCTTGTCGGGGATGTGGATCTTGTCGATGGGGAAGCTTTCCGGTGCGGACACAGTCGAAACTCCGTCGTGGGCGCGCCGTCCGGCGTCGGGGTCGGAGGGGGCACGATCCCCGGATCCGCACCGCAGGGCGGAGGGAGGCAGACCGGGCACGTGTGGCTACAATAGAGACATTCGCCATCTCGCCGCAAGGAGCGGTGATGGGGCGTGATGGCTCCTGTCAGACCGCAAGGTGGATCATGCCGCTGTGATGGGCGCCCAATCGGCCGCGCTCGAAAATCGCTCACGCGTCAATTCATGCTGCTATGCTGCATCGCTCATACAGGAGGACGCCGCTCATGACGATACGCACACTCGTTGCCGCGCTGGCCGGGATTGCTCTCGCGTTGCCCGCCGCTGCCCTCGCGCAGGAACCGCCGGTCGAGGAGCAACTCGTCAATGCGATGAACAAGGTGTTCGGCGTGCACGCCGGCTTTCGCGCCAATCACGCCAAGGGCGTCGTGGTCGAGGGCAAGTTCAAGCCGTCGACCGAGGCGGCAACCTTGAGCAAGGCGTCGCTGTTCAGCGGCGGCGAGATTCCGGTGACGGTGCGGTTCTCGGACTCCACCGGCGTGCCGAACCTGCCGGACGGCTCCGGCGACGCCAATCCGCACGGCATGGCGGTGAAGTTTCATCTCGCCGATGGCAGCGACATGGACCTCGTGATCAATTCGCTGAAATTCTTCCCCGTCTCGACCGGTGCGGAGTTGCGCGATCTGTTCCTGGCGATCGCGGACTCTGGACCGAACGCGGTCAAGCCGACCAGGCTCGAGCAGTTCATCGCCAGCCATCCCTCGGTGCCGGCGGCGCTCGGCACCATCGCGACGCCGGACAGTCTTGCCGACGAGGCCTATTTCGGCGTCAACGCCTTCGTCCTCGTCAACAAGGCCGGCGAGAAGCAGGCGGTGCGCTGGCAGATGCTGCCGGAGAAGGTCGTGCATATCGACCAGGAGGACGCGGCGAAACGCGCGCCGGACTTCCTGATGGCCGAGCTGCCGGCGCGGCTGAAGCAGGGGCCGGTGACGTTCCGCTTCAAGGCGCAGCTCGCCGCGGCCGGCGACGACACCAAGGATCCGGCAAAGCCGTGGCCTGACGATCGCAAGCTGGTCGAGCTCGGCGTGCTGACGATCGACAAGGCGGTCGAAGACAGTGACGCCGCGCAGAAGAAGCTGCTGTTCCTGCCGGGCCAGCTCACCGACGGCATCGAGGCCTCCGACGATCCGATGATCGACATCCGCAACGGCGCCTATGCCATCTCGTTCTCCCGGCGCAATCCGTGATGATGGTGGCATGACACGCCATGTGCCGTGCGCACCGCGCGGTGCGGCGGATCACGCTGCGCTGATCCGCCCGACGGGCCTCAGTCTGTCGTCATGGCCGAGGCGAGCCCCGCCATGATGCTGCGCGCCGCAGGCGGCGCTTGTGCTGATGACCGGACGATTTAGCGGCGAGCTCAAATCCGTATTTCCGGACGCGATCGGCCGTGACCTAGCTTCGTTCCATCCTCATCGCAATCCAGAACGAGCGGAAATGGGTGCATCTCTTCGGAGTGCAGGATCGGATCGACACCCTCTGCGGGGCCTTCGAGCCCGGCGAGTGAGCACGATACAACTGGCCGCAATTATGGATGCTTCGCGGCATGCGCCCCCGATGAGTTGCCGCAACGTTGACGAAGCCACGCCTCATTCGGTGCGATTACGGCGGCGTCCGCCGCTTTCTCTCCCGATCGATGACGTCGCACAGGCTGCGCGATAACGGCGAAACCAAGAGCAGGGGTTGTCGACACGCATGGACAGCCGAGCGTCGGCGCGTCGAAGACGATGGCGGCCGTGCAGCCGATATGCCGCCCTGCTCGATGTGATGCAATCGAGACGTGTAGTAGATGTGAAGGACGACGATCGCGAGGTGCGCGCGATCAGGAAGCATGCCGTCGAGCGCGGGGCCGCGCGCAGCGCATCCAGTGAGTTCGGTGCGCACGTTCGTCTACGAATGAACTCGTGAGCCGCGACGGCATCGCGCATCGCGCCGTTTGTCGCAATCGTGTCGCGCGCTGCTTCTTTTTGCCAGAATCCTGCATCTTGCGTGCAACAGTCAAAGCCGAATCTCGATCGCGTCGGGGGGCCGATCTGCATTCCTTCCGAATGACATTTTTCAATTCAGTTCGCGACACAATCTCACCCTCCTGATGCGGCCGCCGTTTGTTGCGGCACGTGTTCAGGAGTTGTGAGTTCGATGCGTCGCGTATTTGGCGTATGCCTTTGCCTATCTACTTTCGCAGGAAGTACGACATCGGTCTGGGCGACTGATCTCGCCCTGCCTCCCCCGCTCCCGCCGCCCGACGTCTTCGCCTACAGGTGGAGTGGCTGCCATGCCGGCGCGAATGCCGGGATGGCCTGGTCACGCCAGCAGCAGACGTGGAGTCAGGTCGCCAATGCCGCTGCCGCGCCCGTTCAGCCCGTGCAGCAACCGGTCGGTAACGCGAACAACCCGCCTGTGGTCAAGCCGCCTTTGGTTGCAAACCCTGCGCCGAACCCGCCGCCGCCGAACAACCCCGGCGGGAATAACGGCGGGTGGAAGCCGCCGCATAAGCCGCCGCAAAAGCCCCCGATCTGTGAGCGCGGCGACAAGGGCTGGTGGCAGCCCGGCAAGCCGTATGGCGACAAGGATCACGACTGGCCAAAGGTTGGATCGAAAGGCGGCGACAACAAGTCGTCCTGGCCGTCGGCGCCATCCAAGAACAAGGACAACAACTACAACGACGTCAAATATGGTGGCGGCTGGTTCGACAAGCATCACGACGACGACCATGACAAGTCGAGCGGCTGGTCGCAGCTGCATTCAAACGGCTACTCCGACAGATCGGCTTGGCTGCACCGTGATCGGCAGGACGATCACGACAAGCCGGCTTCCGGATGGGGTGGGAAGAAGGACGACGGATACGACAAGCCACTCGGTTTCGGCTGGTCGAAGCAGCCGCTGAAGAGCGAGCGTGACAGCTACGCCTGGCTGAAGCCGGATCAACGCGACGACGACAAGCATGGCGGCTATGGCTGGGGCGGCAAGCTGCGCGACAATGATGACGGCAAGGGCGGCTATGGCGACAAGCAGCCCGACAAGGATCATTGGCAGCAGCAGGGCGGCAACTACCATCATGGCGGATGGCCGTATCATCCGGACAAGCCCTGGCCGCCGAAGAATCCGCCGCCGAACAATGGCGGCGGCCAGCCGAACCCGCCGCCGCAGGGCAACAATGGCAACCCGCCGCCGCAGAACCAGCCGCCGGTGGCAGGCGGCGGCAACGTGGCGCCGCTGCCCGTCGCTGCCGTGCAGATTCCGACAGCCATCTCGAGCAATGGCAGCGACGTCATCGGCGGCCTGCAGCTGGGCTGCGATTATCAGATGGACCGCTTCGTGGTCGGCATCCAGGCCATGGCCGATATCGGCATCATCAACGCGTCGAGCCCGCTCGGGCCGGCGCTGACGATGAACACGCGGACGAGCAACCTCTACACCGCCACGGTGCGTGCCGGCTATCTCGTGACACCTGAGATCCTGGCCTACGTGCGCGGTGGTGCGGCGTGGACACGGACCAACGTTTCGGTGGTCAACGCCGCCACCGGGCAGTCGGCAAGCGTGGCGTTCAACCGCAGCGGATGGACGGTCGGCGCCGGCGTCGAGTGGATGTTCGCCCGCAACTGGTCGGCCTTCGCCGAATATGATTACGCCGATTTCGGCACCGTGACCGGCACGCTGCCGGGCGCCGCCGCGATCACCGGAGGGCCGAACGTCGTCAGCCAGAAGACCCAGCTCCACACGGCGATGGTCGGCGTCAACTACCGCTTCGAGATGCTGTCGCGCGGCGGCCGCTGAGATCAGCAGCAGACGCATTGCATCCCACACGACAAAGGCCGCCTGGCTCATCCAGGCGGCCTTTTCGGTTTTGGTCGGCCGGCGCTCAGCTCGCGCGGACCGAGCTCAGGAACTTGCCGACCTCGTCCCTCAGGCGGCCACTGTCACGCGACAGCAGCTTCGCGGCCGACAGCACCTCGGAGGACGCGGTCCCGGTGCTGCTTGCGCCGCGCTGCACATCGGTGATGTTCGAGGAGACCTGCTGCGTGCCCTGGGCCGCCTGCTGGACGTTGCGTGAGATCTCCTGCGTCGCCGCGCCCTGTTGCTCGACTGCGGCGGCGATGGTGGCCGAGATCTCCGACAGGCGTTCGATGGTCTCGCTGATCTCGCGGATCGCGCCGACGGACTCCTGGGTGGCGGTCTGGATGCCCGCGATCTGCTGGCCGATGTCGCCGGTCGCCTTCGCGGTCTGCTCGGCAAGCGCCTTGACCTCGGTGGCGACCACGGCAAAGCCGCGTCCGGCGTCGCCCGCCCGTGCCGCCTCGATGGTGGCGTTGAGGGCGAGCAGGTTGGTCTGGCCGGCGATGCTGTTGATGAGCTCGACGACGTCGCCGATCCGCGCGGCCGCCTTCGACAGCTCGCCGACCCGCCCCGTGGTGGAGCGTGCCTGCGTGACGGCCTCGTTGGCCATGCGCGCGGACTGCTGCACCTGGCGGCTGATCTCGGTCACCGAGGAGGCCATCTCCTCGGTCGCGGACGCCACCGACTGCACGTTGGTGGACGCCTGCTCCGATGCCACGGCGACCGTCGTAGCCAGCGTCTGCGCCCGCTCCGCGGTGGCGCTCAACGAGCCGGCCGACGTCTCCAGCGTGCTCGAGGCAGCCGACACGGTTTCGACGATGCTGCCGACGGACGCCTCGAACTGATCCGCCATCTGGCTCATCTCGTGGCGACGCTGGGCGTCGGCGGCGGCCTGGTCCTCGGCGCGCTGCGCGATGCTCTGCTTCAGGTCGCCCTGCATGGCTTTCAGGGAGGTGGCGAGGGCTCCGACCTCGTCGGCCTGCTCGATGGTGAGGGTCTGGTTGAAGTCGCCTTTGGCGATGCCATTGGCAAACGCGGCGCAATCCTGGATCGGACGGGCAATGCCCCGTGCCGCCACCCAGATGAGGAAGATCGCAAGCGCCGTGATCACCGTTCCGACCCCGAGCTGCCACAGCGTGTTGTTGGTCGAGCGGCCGCTGAGCGAGGCGTCGAGCTGCCGTGCGGAGGCGAGAACGACGTCGCGCGGGACGGAGATCACGACCGACCAGGGCGTGTCGGTGAGACCGAATGTGATCGGGGCGTAGATGTCGACGTTGGGATTGTTGGGCTCGTCGAGAACGGTGCCCTTGCCGGTTCGAACGATGGCGGCGCTGTCGGCCCAGCGCGAGTCGGCCTCGGCGGCGGATTTGCCGATGACGTTCTGGTCGGCGCTGTCGGCGACGACGAGGCCGGTGTCGTTGAGGATCACGACCTTGCCCTTGCCGTCGAACAGCGAGGTGTTGATCTTGACCGCCAGCTTCTGCACGAAGTCGAGATTGTAGTCGGCGCCGGCGAGACCGCGGAATTTGCCGTCAATCATGACGGGAACGGACATCGTGGCCAGGAACACCGGCTTGCCCTGGACGATGTAGGGCAGCGGTCCGAGGATGTTCTCCTTCCCCGTGGTGCTCGGGTTGATGTACCAGGCGCCCTTCACGAGGCCATTCTGATGGCGCTCGCTGCTGTCGTATTCGACCAGCGGCTGCACGGCGATTGCGCCGCCGGCGCTTCGCGTCCAATAGGGGAGGAAGCGGCCGGTGTGGTCGGAGCCCATTTCCTTGTTGGCCTTGAAGGCCGCATCGTTGCCGTCCAGCCCGTCGGGCTCCCAGGCCGAATAGGTGCCGTTGAAGGCGGGATTGAGCTCCAGCACGTGCCGCAGCACGGCGTTGAGCTGCGCGCGGCGGGCGCTCGTGGCGGTCCCGTTCTTGGCGTCAGCCAACACCGCAAAGGACTGCGCCAGCGTGCGCGCGGCGTCGAACCCGACCTCCAGCTCGGCCTTGATGACGTTGGCCTCGGTGGAGGCCCGGTTCATCAGGCTCTCCTTGGTCTGGCGATCGACGAGCTGCATCACCTCGTGGTTGACGTACTGGTTCATGCTCTGCGTCGAGAACAGACCATAGCCGATCAGGATGACGCAGGTGAGCGCCAGGCAGAAGCCGGCGATCAAGGCGATCTTGGTCTGGATGGAGCGTATTGCCGCAAAGGATAGGCGCATGTTTCCCTCTCATGGTTGCCTCGCGACACCGGCAATGACGTTCGTCGGTGCGAAGCGCATACGGGAACCATCCGGACTGAGGATTAATGCGCTTCAAGGCACCGGCTCCATTTCAGGGCACACGGACCAGTTCGGGCGAGGGAGTGTCGCAGTGTTGCGACACCCCCGTAGTCGTCCGGGGAAAGTGAGGCATCGGTCGCGGCCCCGGCGGCGAGCGAAGGATTGCAGCCTGGTCGGCGTTCCTTGACGCCGGTCAAACCGCGGTGCTGTAGTTGCGCTAGTCTAGCAATAAGCCGCGCCAACGCGGGCAGAGCCGGGAGGAGGGACATGGGGCGTTCGCCCGGGAATGCCCATTCGGATCGCGTCCTGGAGGCCTTGGCCAAGGGGGATGCGAAGGCTGACGCAGACAGCAGAGCCGACAGAGGCGCGCCGGCGGTCTCGGCGCTCGCGGCATCATGGCGCCGCTCCGGCCATCTCCATGCGCTCGATCCCGCCACGCCGAAGCTGCCGGCTCGCCTGACTGCCGCCGAAATCGCGGACGCGCGCGCGCGGCTCGGGCGGCTGCTCGCGATCGCGCAGGCGAGCCTCGACCGGCTGTTCCTGGCGGTTGGGGGCGTCGGCTGCTCGGTGCTGCTCGCCGATGCCGACGGCACCGTGCTCGAGCGCCGCGGCGCCCGCGGGGACGACGCCACCTTCGAATCCTGGGGCCTGTGGACCGGCGCGGTGTGGAGCGAGCGGCACGAGGGCACCAACGCCATCGGCACCTGCCTGGTCGAGAAGCGGCCGCTGACCATCGACCGCGATCAGCACTACCTGTCGCGCAACGCGCGCCTGTTCTGCACCACCGCGCCGATCTTCGACGAGCACGGTCAGCTCAAGGCCGCGCTCGACGTCTCCTCCTGTCGTGCCGATCTCACCGAAGGCTTCAGCCGGCTGATCGCGACCACCGTCGCGGATGCCGCGCGCCTGATCGAGGCGGAGAATTTCCGCCAGGCCTTTCCGCACGCCCGCATCGTGCTCACGCCGGACAGCGAGCGCGAGATCAACTCGCTGCTGGCGGTCGATCGCAACGACCTCGTCATCGGTGCCACACGGGCGGCGCGCCGTGCGCTCAACCTTTCTTCGTCCGCGCTGGCGCGCCCGGTGCCAGCCGGCGACCTGATCAAGGACGCAACCACCGAGGGCGACGACATCGACGCCGCCGAGCGTGCCGTTCTGAAGCGCGCGCTGGCGCGCGCCGGCGGCAACGTCTCGAAGGCGGCAAAGGAGCTCGACATGTCGCGCGCCACCCTGCACCGGAAGATGAAGCGGCTCGGGCTCGAGCGGTGAACGCGCCGCGGCTGTCGAATCGCAGCCAAGATGTCGCAGAACTGCGACACTTCCTCGGACGCGCTCGCTCCGGCCTCTGGTCTGTTGCGTCGGTTTGATCGAGCCTGTCTCCAACGCCGTGTGCATCGGCGTGAATGGGAGAGACAGATGACCAAGGTTGACGTCAATGCGGCGTTCAAGCCGCCGTTCGCTGCGCGTTACGACAATTTCATCGGCGGCGCCTGGAAGGCCCCCAACGCCGGCAAATATTTCGACAACATCTCGCCGATCACCGGCCAGCCGGTGTGCCAGATCGCGCGCTCCGATGCCTCCGACATCGAGGCCGCGCTCGACGCCGCGCATGCCGCCAAGGACGGCTGGGCCCGCGCCAGCGTCACCGAGCGCGCGATGGTCCTCAACCGGATCGCCGACCGCATGGAGGCCAATCTCGACAAGCTCGCGCTCGCCGAGACCTGGGACAATGGCAAGCCGATCCGCGAGACGACCGCCGCCGACATCCCGCTCGCCATCGATCACTTCCGCTATTTCGCCGGCGTGATCCGCGCGCAGGAAGGCTCGATCGCCGAGATCGACCACGATACCATCGCCTATCACTTCCACGAGCCGCTCGGCGTCGTCGGCCAGATCATTCCGTGGAATTTCCCGATCCTGATGGCGGCCTGGAAGCTCGCGCCCGCGCTCGCCGCCGGCAACTGCGTCGTGCTCAAGCCGGCCGAGCAGACCCCGGCCTCGATCCTCGTGCTGATGGAGATCGTCGGCGATCTGCTGCCGCCCGGCGTGCTCAACGTCGTCAACGGCTTCGGCTTAGAGGCGGGCAAGCCGCTGGCCTCCTCCAACCGCATCGCCAAGATCGCCTTCACCGGCGAGACCTCGACGGGGCGGCTGATCATGCAATATGCGTCCCAGAACCTGATCCCGGTCACGCTCGAACTCGGCGGCAAGTCGCCCAACATCTTCTTCAAGGACGTCTGCGCCGAGGACGACGACTTCCTCGACAAGGCGATCGAGGGCTTCGTGATGTTCGCGCTCAACCAGGGCGAGGTCTGCACCTGCCCGAGCCGTGCGCTGATCCACGAGTCGATCTACGAGCGCTTCATGGAGCGCGCGCTGAAGCGCGTCGGCGCGATCGTGCAGGGCAGCCCGCTCGATCCCGCCACCATGATCGGCGCGCAGGCCTCCTCGGAGCAGCTCACCAAGATCCTGTCCTACATCGACATCGGCAAGAACGAGGGTGCGCAGCTCCTGATCGGTGGCGAGCGCAACATGCTCGGCGGCGATCTCGCCGGCGGCTATTACGTCAAGCCGACGGTGTTCAAGGGACACAACAAGATGCGCGTGTTCCAGGAGGAGATCTTCGGGCCGGTCGTCTCGGTCACGACCTTCAAGACCGAGGACGAGGCGCTGGCGATCGCCAACGACACGCTCTACGGCCTGGGGGCCGGCGTGTGGAGCCGCGACGCCAACACATGCTACCGCTTCGGCCGCAACATCCAGGCGGGGCGCGTCTGGACCAACTGCTATCACGCCTATCCGGCGCATGCGGCGTTCGGCGGTTACAAGCAGTCCGGCGTCGGACGCGAGACCCACAAGGTGATGCTCGACCACTACCAGCAGACCAAGAACATGCTGGTCAGCTACAGCCCGAAGAAGCTCGGCTTCTTCTGAGGCAGGGGGCGCCGGGCCGGTCGGGCATGAGCGCCCCGACCGGCCCGTGCGCGTCTCACGAGGTTGCGTGGCGTCACGTACGCACCTCCTGGTCCTTGTGCCACACCTTCCGACAAGGCGACGGCCGATGCGATCCTCCGGCCAGCGGTCCAGACCCAACGCCGACCATCGAGCCGGCGCGTCCCGTCCCTGCCGCGGGCGGTCTCTGTAGTTTGGCGGACCTCCCGGTTAACGCGATGTTTGACAGTTAACGTCAGATTGAGGCCGGTGAGGCGGACAGCCTTTTTCCTGAGCCGACGAAAGCCGGTCGATGGGGGTCTCGGCGACACCCGGCCGCATGCCGGACGACGCCGGTTCCGCCAGCGCGTCGACCGGACCGTCCGTGAAGGCCGGGACATCCCGTCTGTCCGCCCCGCATCGTGATGACCGCAAGGAGGACCAGCCATGGCCCACGTTGTGAAGCCGACGGGAATCGAGCACATGCTCGGCGAAGAAGACCTGATCGTCTCGAAGACCGACCGCAAGGGACGCATCACCTACGCCAACGACGTCTTCGTTCGCATGGCCAGGTATAGCTATGACGAGCTCCTGGGAGCGCCTCACAGCCTGATCCGCCATCCCGAGATGCCGCGCTGCGTCTTCAAGCTGCTGTGGGACACGCTGGAGGCCAAGCGCGAGATCTTCGCCTATGTCGTCAACCTGGCCAAGGACGGCAGCCATTATTGGGTGCTCGCCCATGTGACGCCGACGCTGGACGACCAGGGCAATATCATCGGCTACCATTCCAACCGCCGCAGACCCGATCGTGCGCCGATCGAGCGGCTCAAGTCCATCTACAAGGCGCTGTGCGACGAAGAGGCGCGCCACGCCAATGCCAAGGACGGCCTGCGCGCAAGCTTTGACATGATGGTCGCGGTGATCAAACAACAAGGCGTTGAATATGATGAGTTCGTGCTCTCTCTCTAAGGCGCAGATCGCGATCGCGGCCGCTGCGCTGCTGGCGCTTGGCGCGCTGGCCTGGCTCGTCGTCGCCGGCGCGACCCCGCCCGCGGCAGGCGGAGCGCTGCTCATCGCGGTCGCGCTGCTGCTCGGCCTTGCCCTGTGGCAGCTGCGCTTGGCGGCCGCCGTGGTCGCGGAGGCGGCCATGGTGTGTCACAGCGCGGCCAAAGGCAACCTTGAGCCGCGGGTGCTGAGCCGGCGCCAGCACGGCGACATCGGTTTGTTGCAGAAATCGATCAACGACATGCTCGACATCACCGACGCCTTCGTGCGCGAAGCGTCGGCCTCGATGGACTATGCCAGCCGCGGCAAGCATTTCCGCAAGATCATGGCGCGAGGCCTGCCTGGCGCATTCCGCCGGTCCGCGGCGATCATCAACCAGGGCACCGACAGCCTCGGCCGCCGGGTGGTCGACATTGCGGGTCTGGCCCGGCAGTTCGGCACCCAACTCGATCAGATCGTCGTCAGCCTCGTCGGTGCGGCGGAGGATCTCGAGTCCGATGCCGGCCACGTCGCGACGGCCGCGACGGAAACCAGCCGCCAGACCGAGGATGTGATCGCCGCCTCGGGGCGCGCGTCGTCCAATGTTCAGACGGCGGCGGGCGCGGCCGATCAGCTCGCGTCCTCGATCGCCGAAATTGGCCGGCAGGTTTCACGCTCCACCGAAAGCGCCGGGCGTGCGGTCAGCGAGGCCAATCGTGCCGGCGGGGAGATCCGCGAACTGGCCGATGCCGCGGTCCGGATCGGCGACGTGGTCAAGCTGATCAGCGAGATCGCGGAACAGACCAATCTCCTGGCGCTCAACGCGTCGATCGAAGCGGCGCGGGCCGGCGACGCCGGGCGCGGTTTTTCCGTCGTTGCGGCCGAGGTCAAGAGTCTTGCCGATCAGACCGCCAAGGCGACCGAAGAGATCAGCGCCAAGGTCAACGAGATGCAGCACTCGACCTCCACGTCGGTCGCGTCGGTCGAGGCGATCGCGCGAACGATCGCCGAGATCGACGAGATCGCTTCCGCCATCTCGGCCGCGGTCGACCAGCAGGCGGCGGCGACGCGAGACATCGCGCACAACGTTCAGGAAGCCTCGTCCGGCACGGCACGGGTCGCGTCCAATGTCGGCGCGATCAGCAGCGCTGCCGCCGACACCGGCCGGATCGCGGCGCGGGTCAACAATGCCTCCGAGCGGGTCCATGGTGAGGTCGAGACGCTGCGTCGCGAGGTCGACCAGTTCATGAAGCGGCTGATGGCAACGGGATAGCTGCGGCGGTGTGCGGGCAGGTGTCTGCCGCGCGACCGTCGAGCGCCCGGCCGGCCTGGGCCCGATCAGCTCGCGGCGCGTGCCGGCTTCACCGGCCCGACATCCACCTGGATCTCATCGCCCTCGACCTGCAGCGGGTAGGCGTGCAACGCATTGCGGACGAGGTGGGTGACGCACTTGCCGTGGGTGGCGTCGAAGCCCCATTGATGATGCGGGCAGGTGATCGTCCGGCCGTCGAAGGTCGCTTCCGCCAGCGGCACGTCGGCATGCGGGCAGCGGCCGCGATAGGCCTTCAGCTCGCCGCCACGGGGCCAGAGCAGCAGCACGCTCTTCTTGCCGACCTGGTACAGGCCCATGCCGCCTTCGGTCATGGCGCTTGTCGGACAGACTGCGGTGAAAGCCATCGGATCGCCTGCTGATTGATGCGGTCAGGCAGGCCCACGCAAGTTCCGGACCAGCGGAAAGCGGGACAAACAGGGGAGTCTTGTCGCAAACGCGACAAGGCGCAGCGCAGGTTGAATTCCCCCGTCGAGAACGTTGTTTGCCACATCTGCCATCGACGTGCGAGTCTACGGCGATCGGTCGTTGAAGGCACGCCGACGAGACAGAATGTGGTTCCAAGCACAACGCCGCCCCAGAGAGGGCGGCGCTTCTCGATGCTTTCAATCAGATGCGGGTCGACGATCGAGCTCTATTCCTTCCGCTCCGAGGTCCAACCCTTGTACTCGCCGACATTGTCGCGCGTGATCAGCTTGGAGGGCAGCAGCTCGACCGTCGAGGCCGGTTTCTGGCCATTGAGCAGGCCGACGCCGATCTGCACGGCGCGGCGGGCCATGAAGAACGGATCCTGCGAGGCCGAGGCTTGGATCTGCTGCGAGGCCGGATCCTTCAGCGCCGCCTCGATGTCGGGGGCGCCGTCGACCGCAGTGATGATGATGCCGGTGCGCTGCTGCTGACGCGCAGCGAGATCGGTGCCGATCGCCTGCGGATCGTTGATGGCGAAGATGGCGTCGATCTTCGGGAAGCGGGTGAGATAGCCCTGCGTCACCGTGAGGCCGCCCTCACGCGAGCCCTTGCCGTCCTGGTCGCTGGAGAGAACCTTGATGCCGGGGGCCTTGGCGAACACGCTCTTGCAGCCGTTGACGCGGTCGATCACCGCCGACACCTGCGGCCCGTTCTCGATGATCACGTCACCCTTGCCGCCGAGTTTGTCGACGATGTACTGGCACGAGATCTCGCCGGCCTGCACGTTGTTGGTCGTCACGGTGGCATCGGCGCCCTCGGCCGCGGTGTCGACCGCAACGACGAGGATGCCGGCCGCCTGCGCCTTCTTGATCGCCGGGCCGATCGCCTTGGGATCTCCCGGGTTGAGCAGGATCATGTCGACGCCGGCGGCGATGAAATTGTCGATCTGGGTGACCTGCTTGCCGAGATCATATTCGAAGCCGACCGCGGTGATCTTGACGTTGGGATTGGTCTTCTTGGCCTCGAACTCGGCGCCCTTCGACAACGCGACGAAGAACGGGTTGCCGAGTGAACCCAGCGACACGCCGATCGATTTCAGCTCCTTGGCCGATGACGGCGCGGAGCTCATCACGAGCGCCAGCGCGGCACCGGCTGATAACATCGACTTGACCATGTGTTTCCTCCCTGGTCCTTCCTGTTCGTCTACGCACGGCGGACCAGTGGCCGTGGAAGAATGCGTTGTGGCGGGCCCCGGTGGCGCCCGCCATGTTGTCTCAGGTGCGGGCCGAGCCCTGCAGCCGGTAGCGGTCGAGCGCGACGGCGCCGATGATCACGAGGCCCTTGATGACGTATTGCCAGATGTCGGACACGCCGACCAAGATGAGCCCGTTCGACAACACCGCGATGATGAGCGCGCCGACCAGCGTGCCCCAGATCGAGCCGATGCCGCCGACGAACGACGTGCCGCCGAGAATGACGGCGGTGATCGCGTCGAGCTCGTAGGACTGGCCGAGCTGCAGACCGTTCGCCGCATAGAGCCGCGCCGCCTGCATGCCGCCGCCGAGGCCGGCGAGCAGGCCGGACATGCCGTAGACGAAGATCAGCACCGCCCAGACCTTGATGCCGGCGAGCCGCGCGGCGCTCTCATTGCCGCCGACGGCATAGATGTGCACGCCGAGCACGGTCCGGCGCAGGATCAGCCAGGAGCCCAGGATCACCAGCAGCGCGATCACCGACAGCCAGGGGATCGAGACGACGCCGGGAATGATCGTCAGCGAGGCGTTGCCGATGAAGGCGTAGGGAATCGATGGGTTGAACACGGTGGTGTCGCCACCCATCAGGCGGGCGAGACCGCGCACCGCCGTGAGCGACCCGAGTGTCACGATGAACGGCGGCAGCCGCAATAGCGCGATCAGCGCGCCATTGACGACGCCGAAGGCAAGGCCCGTCAGCACCGCGGCCGGCAGCCACAGTGCGCCGAGATCGGGCATCTTCGACAGTGTCAGGCCGGCCATGGCAGCCGCGGCGAGGATCGAGCCGACCGACAAATCGATGCCGCCGGTCAGGATGACGAAGGTCATGCCGGCGGCGAGCACGGTATTCACGGCGGCCTGCTGCAGCACGATGCCGAGATTCTGTCCGGAGAAGAAGCGTCCGTCGGACAGCATGTGGAAGCCGACGCAGAGGATCAGCAGCACCGGCAGCATGCCGGCGGCGCGGATCATCAGCCGTAGCCGCTGCTGCTTGTTGTCCGATGCGGACGGCAGGCCGGATGAAGGCGCGGTCTTGGCTTGCGACGAACTGTTGTCAGGCATCGACGTGCTCCGTCCCGGTGGCCAGCGCCATGATGTCTTCCTGGGTGATGGGGGATGTCGCGCTCTGCTGCAGCTCGCCGGCCAGATGCCCTTCGCGCATCACCAGCACGCGGTCGCAGATGCCGAGAATTTCCGGCAGGTCGGACGAGATCACCAGGATCGCGGTGCCGGACTTGGCGAGATTGTCGATGATCGAATAGATCTCGGACTTGGCGCCGACATCGACGCCGCGGGTCGGCTCGTCCAGGATCAGGACCTTCGGCGCGGTCGCAAGCAGGCGGGACAGCAGCACCTTCTGCTGATTGCCGCCCGACAGGCCGCCGACGGTGACGCCCGGATTGGGAGCGCGGATGCCGAGCGCGCTGAACGCCTCGTCGGCGCGTGCGCGCGCCTTGTCGCGGTCGAGAATGCCGCCGGGCTTCGCGTCCCGTCCGATCACGGCGAGGTTGATGTTGTCGGCGCAGGACATGTCGAGGAACAGCCCGAGCGCCTTCCTGTCCTCGGTCAGATAGGCGATGCCGGCATCGAGCGCATCGCGCGGCGTGTCGATGCTGACTTTCTCGCCGTCGAGCTCGATGTGTCCGGTCGTCTTCGGCGCGGCTCCGATGATGAGATGCGCGAGCTCGGTGCGTCCGGCGCCGATCAGCCCGGCGAGGCCGACCACCTCGCCGGCATGAACGGTCAGCGAGCAATTCTTGACGCGATGGCCGTCGCCGAGGTCGACAGCGCTGAGCACCGCGCGATCACGCTTGGCGTGCGGGTCGTGGTCCTTCTTGTAGAACGACGACACGTCGCGGCCGACCATCATGCGGACGATGCTGTCGGCGCGGATCTCCGGCTTGTCGAGCGAGCCGACCAGCCGGCCGTCGCGCAGCACGGTGACGCGGTCGCCGAGCGCATAGACCTCGTCCATGCGATGCGAGATGTAGATGATGGCGAGCCCTTCGGCGCGGAGCTGGCGGATCAGCGCGAACAGCTTCTCGCTCTCGCCGGCCGACAGCGAGGTGGTCGGCTCGTCCATGATCAGGATCTTGGATCGTGCATGCAGCGCGCGGGCAATCTCCACCAGCTGGCGCTGGCCCATCGACAACTCGGCCACCAAGGTGGAGGCCGTGAAATCGGCGCCGAGCCGGTCCAGGATCGGTCCGACGCCCTCGCGCATCGCGCTGCGCGCGAGCAGGCCGCTCTGCGACAGCTCGCGGCCGAGATAGATGTTTTCGGCGACCGTCAGGTTCGGCGCCAGCGACAACTCCTGGTAGATGATCGAAATGCCGGCGTTGCGGCCGCCCATCGGCCCTTCGATGCGCACCGGCCGGCCCTCGATGCGGATCTCACCGCCGGGATCCGGGCGATAGGCGCCGGAGAGAATCTTCATCAGCGTGGATTTGCCGGCACCGTTCTCGCCCATCAGCGCATGGACTTCGCCGGCGTAGACGGTGAGGTCGACCTTGTGCAGGGCCTTGATGGTGAAGAATGACTTCGACACCCCGCGCATCTCGAGGATCGGACCGCTCATCGTGCCTCCCAATGCACGTCGTCTCGTCGTCCGCGGCTCGTTGATCGCTGGCGCGGGAAGCCATTAAACTAGAGGCTGTTGCCGAATACAATATGAAAGAGACGCCGCCGCAACACGTCGCCGCGACGAATGCCTTTCAGAGATCCGGTTAGCTCGGCCGACGATAGAGCTGTCGCCAGCGCGGCCGCCGCTCGGCATAGGCTGCCGACAGCGCGACGTCCGGAGCGAAGGTCCGCACGCGCGCCGGCGGCGTGCAGACCGCGCCGATGTCCTCACCGGTGACGGCAAGACGTGCCAGCCGCGCCGCGCCGAAGGCGGCGCCGGTCTCGCCCTCGGCGAGCCGATGAACGGGAATGCCGAGCACATTCGCCAGGATCGCCAGCCAAAGGTCCGAGCGCGATCCGCCGCCGATCGCATCCGCCTCGGCAATGACGAGCCCGGTTTCCGTCAGCGCGTCGCGGCAGTCGGCCAGTGCGAAGGCAACGCCCTCGAGCACCGCCTGGACGATGGCGTTGCGGTCGGTGGCGTGGCTCAGGCCGTCGAGCAGGCCGCGGACATGGGGATCGTCATGCGGCGTGCGCTCGCCCGCGAGATAGGGCAGGAAGCTGACCGGCGACGGCGCGGCGGGGCCCGTGCCCAGCGGGGCGAGCAGCTCGGTCTCGCTCGCGCCGAGCAGCCGCGCGACCCAGGCGAGGCATGAGGCCGCCGACAGCATCGCGCCAGCCTGCAGCCACATCGCCGGGATGGCATGACAGAAGGTGTGAACGACGCGCTCGGGATTGGCCGTGACGGCGTCGACCGGCGAGATCACGGCGCCGGACGTGCCGAGCGTGATGAACGTGGCGCCCGGCCGGACAGCACCGATGCCGATGGCGCCGGCCGGGTTGTCGCCGGCGCCGCCCGCGAAGGCCGGACGCTTCGTCATGCCCCAGCGTTCCGCGAGGTTACTGCGCAACCGGCCTGCCGGCGCGCAGCCTTCGACGAGGCGCGGCATCTGCGCACGGGTGAGGCCGGTAGCGGCGAGGCCCTCGTCGCACCAGTCGCGCCTGGTGACATCGAGCCAGAGCGAGCCGGACGCATCGGACATGTCCTCGATCGCATCGCCCGTCAGCACCAGCCGGACATAGGCCTTCGGCAGCAGAACCAGCCGCGTGGCCGCGAAGATCTCGGGCTCGTGCGCCGCGATCCACATCAGCTTCGGCGCGGCGAAGCCGGGCATCGCCTTGTTGCCGGTGATCGTGCGCAAGGCGGGCCAGCGCTGCTCCAGCGCAACGCATTCGCGCTCCGACCGGCCGTCGTTCCAGAGAATGCAGGGCCGCAACGGATTCATCGCGGCATCGAGCAGCACCGGGCCATGCATCTGACCCGACAGGCCGATGGCGTCCACCGCCGCCAACGCGCCGGGATGATCGGCCTTCAGCGCATCGAGCGTGGCGAACACCGCGCCGATCCATGCGGCGGGGTCCTGCTCGGCCCGGCCCGGTCGTGGCACGTCCATCGTCAAGGCGTGGCTGCGGCTCGCAACGACGCGCTGCGTGTCATCGACGATGATCGTCTTGACCGAGGATGTTCCAAGATCGATGCCGAGATACATGACGTCTCACGCCTGCGTGCGCAACGACGGATACGGAGTGGAGCGATACCAGACTCCTGATAGCCTTGTCATCCGAACGCGAGTCATCGCAGGGCGCTGAGGCGAGATCATTTTCACGGAGTCGAGACATGGAGCCATCTGACCAACCAGCCGAACGGGCGTCGCGTCTCGTCGGACACTACGCGCTGGTGACGGGCGCAACGCAAGGCATCGGCCGCGCGATCGCGGTGCGGTTTGCCGAGGAGGGTGCGCATGTCGCGATCAATTTCGGCGGCCCGTCGCCGTCCGGCGACGAAACCCTGGCGCTGGTGCAGGCCGCCTCAGCCGCGCATGGTCACGGCTCGCGCGATCACGTTGCCGTGAAGGCCGACATCGGCGTCGAGGCCGAGATCGCCGAGATGTTCGAGACGGTGCTGAAGCGCTGGCCCCGGCTCGACTGCCTGGTCAACAATGCCGGCTTTCAGCGGGAATCGCCCAGCGAGGCGCTCGACGTCGACACGTATCGCAAGATCCTCGAGGTCAACCTCAACGGTGCCGTGCTCTGCGCGCGTCACGCGCTGGCGCATTTCGTCACGCGCGGCGGCGGCAACATCATCAACACCTCAAGCGTGCACCAGATCATTCCGAAGCCCGGCTATCTCGCTTATTCGATCAGTAAGAGCGCGATGGCGGGCCTCACGCGGACCCTGGCGCTCGAATTCGCCGGGCGCGGCATCCGCGTCAATTCGGTCGGGCCGGGCGCCGTCGACACGCCGATCAACGCGGCCTGGACCGGGGACCCGGCCAAGCGCGCGGCGGTCGAGTCCCACATTCCGATGGGGCGGGTGGCGAGCCCGGAAGAGATCGCCGGCGTGTTCGCCTTTCTCGCCTCGTCCGAAGCGAGCTACATCACCGGACAGACGATCTATGCATGCGGCGGCATCACGCTGTTCGGCGAATTCCGAGACAATTGGGCGAGCTGATCCCGGCCCTGCATCGCTCATGCGCGCGTGCGCGTACCATCATTCGCATTGTATCCACTTGCATTGTCATCGTCGCGGTGAGGATCTCTTAAGCATCCGCGGCGCATGGCAGCCCTTCGCGGGTGCAGCGAGATTTCGTTAAGGCGTGGGTACGAGAGTGCGCGCGCTTGGCGAACTGGAATTGCGATGCATCGATTGGACCCGGACATTCGTCGCGATCTCGCGCATCTGCTGTACAGCTCGATGCCGCTGGTCGGGACGATCTCGGCCGCCGCCGTCGTGATCGGCAGCGTGATGGCCTGGGTAGCGCGCGATCCGGGCTACGCCGCGATCACGGTGGTGCTGCTGGTGATCGGTGCCCTTCGTGTTCTCAAGCTACGGATGTTCGCCGCGCGCTTCGATCGGCTCGATCACGATGCGATCATTCGCTGGGAACGCCTCTACGGCCTCGGCGCCGCCGCCTTCGGTCTGGCCGTCGGTGCGTTGTCGGCACGCGCGTTTCAGATCGGCGACGGGCCCGGCATCTGGATGTGCTTCGGCCTGTCGATGGCCTTCTGCGTCGGCATCGTGTCGCGGGTCAGCCCATGGATCGTCATGACCTCCTCGGCGGTGCTGCTGATTCCGACCGTGGTGGCTTGTCTGATGCAGCCCGAACCGGTGTACCGGATGGGCGCCGGCATGGTGGTGCTGTTCTGGATCACGCTGCGCGGCACGGCGTATCGACTCACGGCCGCCTTCACCGAGCGGATCACGGCGCAGCAGGCCTTGGCGCGGCAGGCGCTGCGCGATTTCCTCACCGGCCTGCCGAACCGCGCCGCGTTCATCGCCGCGCTCGGCCGGTGCGATCGCCCCGTCGCCATCATCGCGGTCGATCTCGATGGCTTCAAGCTCGTCAACGACCGGTTCGGCCATCAGGCCGGTGACGAGCTGCTGTGCCAGGTCGGCGCACGTCTGCAGGATTGCCTCGGCGAAACGGGCCTGGCGGCGCGGTTCGGCGGCGACGAATTCATGCTGCTGCTGCCCGCGGTGGAACGTGACGCCGCTCTCGCGTTCGCGCAAGCGGCGGTGACGGCGCTGTCGCAACCCTTCACGCTGCCTGGAACGCGCGTTCAGATCGGCGCAAGCGCCGGCATCCTGGTCACCGAGGATCGGCAGGCGGACACCGAGGCGCTGCTCGACCAGGCCGATCGCGCGCTCTATGCGGCCAAGCGTGCCGGCGGCCAGCGTTGGTGCTGGGCCGACGACCACATGGCCGTCGCCGTCGCATGCACGGCGAGCAGCGAGGCGCCGACGCTGGCGCTCGCGGATTAGCAGCACGATCGCAGCCTGACCGCTCCACGCGGACGCTGGCAAGCTCGGACCGCGGCCGCTAATGTGGCCGGCAGAAGCCGACGAACGGCGCACGATGTCAGGAGGAGCGGCCGATGCGGAGCATCAGGATCGGCGCCGGAGCAGGCTATTCCGGTGACCGGATCGAGCCTGCGGTGGAGCTCGCGGCGAAGGGCGGCCTGGACTATCTCGTGTTCGAGTGCCTGGCGGAGCGCACGATCGCGCTGGCGCAGCAGGCGCGCATGAAGGATCCGGCCGCCGGCTATGATCCGCTGCTGGCGGCGCGCATGCAGGCCGTGCTGCCGATCTGCCGCGCCAACAACGTCCGTATCGTCACCAACATGGGTGCGGCCAACCCGGTCGCCGCGGCCGAAGCCACCCGCACCATCGCGCGCCGGCTTGGATTGACGGGGCTGAAGATCGCGGCCGTGACCGGCGACGATGTTCTGGAGCCGTTGAAGACAGCGGATGTCGTGCTCGACACCGGCGACACGATCCGGGCCCTCGGCAATCGGGTCGTCTCGGCCAACGCCTATGTCGGGGCGGGCGCGATCGCGGAGGCGCTCGCGGCCGGCGCGGATGTCCTGATCACCGGGCGCGCCGCCGACCCGGCGCTGTTTCTCGGACCTCTGATCCACGAGTTCGGCTGGGCCCTGGATGATTGGGACCGGCTCGGGCAGGGCACCGTCGTCGGTCATCTGCTCGAATGCGCCGGACAGATCACCGGCGGCTATTTCGCCGATCCCGGAGCGAAGGATGTTCCCGATCTCGCCCGGCTCGGCTTTCCGATCGGCGAGGTGCGCGAGGATGGCGAACTGATCGTGACCAAGGTCGCGGGCTCCGGCGGCTGCGTCACGCCGGCGACCGTGAAGGAGCAACTGCTCTATGAGATCCACGATCCCGAGCAATATTTCCAACCCGACGTCGTGGCGGATTTCTCGCAGGTGACCGTCGAGGAGCTTGGTCCGGACCGGGTCAGGGTGGTCGGCGGTCGCGGCCGGCCGAAGACGGGACTGCTGAAGACCTCGGTCGGCTATCTCGATTCCTATATCGGCGAGGGTCAGATCTCCTATGCCGGCCCTGGCGCGGTCACGCGCGGCCGCCTTGCGCTCGATGTCGTCAGGGAGCGCCTCGCGCTCACCGGCGTGGCGGTGAACGAGCTGCGCTGCGACCTGATCGGGTTGAATGCGCTGCATGGCGACGATCGCGCACAGGGCGCCGAGCCCTACGAGGTGCGCGTTCGTGTCGCCGGGAGGACCGAGACGATGGCGGAGGCGATCCGCATCGGCAACGAGGTCGAGACGCTCTACACCAATGGCCCGGCAGGTGGCGGCGGCGCCTGGAAATCGGCGCGCGAGGTGATCGCCGTCGCCTCCTGTCTCGTTGCCGAGGATGCGCCGCAGCTCTGCGTCGGCATGCTGACGGCCTGAGTTTTCAAGGGCTTCACGGATCGCTCTCGGCAGCGCAAGCTGGCCGTCATGGTTGCGGTGCCTGAGAACAAGCGAGAATTCAGTCCATGTATGACGTCATTGTGGTCGGCGGCGGCTCCGCGGGAGCGGTCGTCGCTGCGCGCCTGTCCGAAGACCCCCGGACGCGGGTCCTGCTGCTCGAAGCCGGCGCGGACTGGCGCGCGGACGACGCGCCGTGGGAGATCGTGACGCCGAACCCGATTCCGATCATCCACGATCGCGCCTTCCAGGAGAAATGGCAGTGGCCGCAGTTGATGTCCCGCCGCGTCGCCGGGCAGGACATGCGTTTCTACTGGCGCGGAAAGGGGCTGGGCGGCAGCTCGATGATGAACGGCCAGATCGCGATCCGCGGCGTGGCCGATGCGTTCGACGAATGGGCGGCCAATGGCTGTACGGGATGGTCAGCCAAGGAGGTCATGCCGCTGTTCTCGGTGATCGAGGACGATCTCGCATTCGGTGATCGCGAGGGGCACGGTCGCGGCGGCCCGCTTCCAGTCACTCGCGCACCGCCTGACACATGGGGCCCGATCGATCGTGGCTTGCGCGATGCCGCGCTGGCGAGCGGCTATCGCTGGTGCGACGATCTCAACGGGCCCGATGGCGAGGGTGTCGCCTGCTATCCGATCAACAGCCGCGCCGGCCGCCGTATTTCCACCAATGAGGGCTATCTCGAGCCGGCCCGCGGCCGTCCGAACCTCGAGATCCGCGGACGGGCGCTGGTCGATCGGCTGCTGATCAGCGACGGCAGGGCGACCGGCGTGCGCGTCCACGTCGAAGGTGAAGGCGTGAAAAACGTCGCGGCGCGCGAGGTCGTGCTGTGTGCCGGCGCGATCCACAGCCCCGCGATCCTGCTGCGCTCGGGTATCGGCCCTGCGACCGATCTGCTGGAGATGGGAATTGCGGTCGTGCGTGATCTTCCGGTCGGCCGGCACTTCTTCGATCATCCGCTGTTCCGCACCACGATCCAGCTCCGCGAGGCGCTGCGTCCGACCGACCGCGACACGCGCCATACCAATTGCTGCGTCACCTACTCGTCGGGCCTCGCCGGCGGCGGCAAGCGCGACATGATCCTGATCGCGTTCAACCATCGGGGCATCGGCGTGCCCGGCGCGATCGGCGCCGGACTGTTCAACGCCTTCTCGCGCGGTACGCTCAGGCTCGCCTCGACCGATCCGAGCGTGGATCCGATCGTCGAAGAGAACATGCTGGCCGATCCGCGCGACGTGGCGCGAATGCGGGACGCGGTGAAGCGGCTGGCCGTGATCACGGTGCAGCCCGCGCTGCGCGACATCGCCGACTGGATTCGCCTCGGCGATACGGAGTTCACGCTGCCGCAGGCGGCTGCGCTGCCCGAGGCCGAGCTCGATGCGCTGCTGCGGCAGGTCACCGGCGACATCCAGCATGCGGCGGGGAGCTGCCGCATGAGCGGATTCGACGATGGCGACGGCGTGGTCGATCCGGACGGCCGCGTGAAGGGCATTGCCGGCCTGCGCGTCGCCGATGCCTCGATCATGCCGTCCGATTGCCGCGCCAACACGCATTTCACCACCGTCGTGATCGGCGAGGCGATCGCGCGGATGATGCGAGAGCGCCTGTAGAGCTCACGTGATGGCGAAGCGAAGCCCGGCGCGGGCGCGCCCGCCGGAGATCGCGATCGGGGTGCCGTCGGCGCGCCAGCACGCGGCTCCTGTCAGCGTGCCGTCGTCGCCGAACGCGATCGCGTTCATGCCGCCGGCCACGACCGGCTCGCGTTTGATCTCGTGCCCGCGTGCGGCGAGCTCCCGCGCCACATGGTCGGGAAACGCCGGCTCGAGCTCGAGCACGCCGCCCTGCGTCCAGAGCCGCGGCGCCTCGACCGCCTCCTGCAGCGACATGCCGTGGTCGATCAGGTTGACCAGCGCCTGGAAGGCCGAGGGAAAGATGCGCAGGCCGCCGGGCAGGCCGAGCGCATAGCGCAAGCGGCCGTCGCGCAGCGCCATCATCGGCGCCATCGAGGTGAAGACGCGCTTGCCCGGCTGGATCGACAGCGCGCGGCCCGGATGCGGATCGAAATTGTACATGTAGTTGTTGGCGGTCATGCCGGTGCCCGGGATCTGCACGCAGGCGCCGAACAGGCCGTTGATGGTCTGGGTCGCCGCGACGACGTTGCCCTCGGCATCGGCGACCGTGACATGGGTGGTGTTGGCGGACTCCGTCGGCGCAAGGCCCGGGCCGAAGCTCCGGGCCCGGCTCATGTCGATCTGCGCCCGCCGCTGCGCGGCATAGGCCTTCGACGTCAGCCGCTCGACCGGCACGTCGACGAAAGCGGGATCGGCGGTGGCGACCGCCCGGTCGGCAAAGGCGATCTTCAAGGCTTCGGCAAGCACGTGCACGCCATCGGCCGAACCGAAGCCGAGCCCGCCGACATCGAAGCCCTCGAGGATGTTCAGCATCTGCACGATGTGCACGCCGCTGGAGGACGGCGGCGGCGGGCCGATGATCTCGTGGCCGCGATAGAGGCCGCGGATCGGCGCGCGTTCGATCACCTTGTAGGCGGCGAGGTCGCTCGCATCGATCAGCCCGCCATTGTCGGCCATGTAGTCGGCCAGCGCGATCCCGAGCGGCCCGCCATAGAGAGCGTCCGGTCCTTGCTCCGCGATCAGCCGCAGCGATGCCGCATAGTCGGTCTGGATCACGCGCGTGCCTGGACTGACGGGCTCGCCGCCCGGCAGGAACAGCGCGGCGAGATGCGGATCGCCCGCGAGGTCGTCCGCGACCAGCCGCACGCAGTCGTTGAGATAGGGGCTGGCGATGAAACCATGCTCGGCGAGCCGGATCGCCGGCGCCATCACCTCGGCCAGCGGCAGCCGGCCGAAGCGCGACAGGGCCTCGCACCATCCCTTCAGCGCGCCGGGCACGGCGACCGCCAGCGCGCCTGCGACGTTGCGGCGTCCGCGGGTCTCGCGCGCCAGCGCGATCTCGTCGGAGACCGGATCATACATTCCCGGCGTGGCGCGCCGCGGCGCGGTGCTCAATCCGTCGAGCACGATGTGCCGTCCATCCGCAAGGCGGATGTGCGACAGCCCGCCGCCGAGAATGCCGACCATCATCGGCTCGACCACCGTCAGCGCGAACAGTGCGGCGACCGCGGCATCGATCGCGTTGCCGTCACGCATCAGCATCTCGGCACCGGCGCTGGAGGCGAGCGGATGATTGGTCACCACCATGCCGCGCGAGCCCGTCGCCGGCTGCTTCTCGCAGGTGAAGTCGGCGATGCGCCGTGTGTGCGAAGCCATTCGGGTCTCCTCTGTCGAACGGCGGATGCCGAGAGGTCGTCTTTCGCAATCCTGACCGATCCCTTGCGCAAGGGGAAGAGCGGCGCCCCAGTTCGACGAACTGATAAGTGCGCCACGCATGGCTCGGAGAGCATCGATCTCTCCCGCCGCGTTCTCATCGCCGCGCATCTGTGTTAGGCCTGCGCGCAGTTCCACTTCGCGAGCCCAGCTGATTTCATGCCTCACTACGATCTGATCATTCGCGGCGGTCGCGTGCTCGACCCGGAAACGAAGCTCGACGCCACGGCCGATGTCGCCATCAAGGATGGCGCGATCGCTGCCGTGGGCGATGTCGGCGGGGCCGCCGATCAGGTGGTCGATGCGGCCGGCCTTGCCGTCGTGCCCGGCTTCATCGATCTGCACGCCCATGGCCAGTCGCTGCCGGCGGACCGCATGCAGGCTTTCGACGGCGTCACCACCACGCTCGAGCTCGAAATCGGCGTGATGCCGGTGGCGCGCTGGTATGACGAGCAGGCGGCGATCGGCCGCCTTCTGAATTACGGCGCAGCGTCGGGCTGGGTGTTCGCGCGGATCGCGACGATGACGACGCAGCAGACCGCGTCCAACATCGCCGGCATGGGCGAGGCGATGCGCGACAAGCGTTGGGTCGAGGAGGTCGCCACGGCTGCCGAGACCGCCGAGATCGTCGAGCGCACGCGGCAGGGTCTGGAGCAGGGCGGTCTCGGCATTGCCTTCCCGAACGCCTACGCGCCCGGCACCGGCATGAAGGAGCTGTCGGAGCTGTGCAGCCTGGCGGCCAAGCATGACGTGCCGACCTACACGCACATCGCCTATATGTCGAACGTCGATCCGCGCAGCTCGGTCGATGCCTACACGCGGCTGATCGGGCTGGCCGGCTCGACCGGCGCCCACATGCACATCTGCCATTTCAACAGCACCAGCCTGCAGGATGTCGAGCGCTGCGCCGAGCTGGTGCAGACCGCGCAGAAGCAAGGCCTGAAGGTCACGACCGAAGCCTATCCCTACGGCACCGGCTCGACCGTGGTCGGCGCCGGCTTCTTCGCCGATCCCGCGTTCTGCCAGCGCATGGGCACCGGCTATGACGCAATCGAGATGGTCGCCGAGCGCCATCGGCTCGGCAGCCGTGACGAATTGCTCGCGCGGCAGCAGGACGATCCCGGCGCGTTGGTGCTGATCCATTTCCTCGATGTCGCCGTCAACCAGCGCCACCGCGACCTGCTCGACGTCTCCGTGCTGTTTCCGGGCGGCGCCATCGCCTCCGATGCGATGCCGTGGATCCTGTCCAACGGCACGGACTACACCGGCGACGCCTGGCCGCTGCCGGATGACGCGGTGTCGCATCCGCGCTCATCGGCGACGTTCACGAAATTCCTGCGCGAATGGGTGCTGGACCGCAAGGCGGTGCCGCTGATGGAGGGCCTCGCCAAGTGCACGCTGATCCCGGCCCGGATTCTGGAACCGTCGACGCCCGCGATGCGCAAGAAGGGACGGCTGCAGGCCGGCTGCGACGCCGACATCGCCGTGCTCGATCTCGCCAGCCTGCGTGACCGCGCCGACTTCCTCAACATGAACCGGCCGTCCGAGGGCGTGCGGCATCTGCTCGTCAATGGCCGCGCCGTCATCACCGATGGCGAGCTCGTTCGCGACGTCAGGCCGGGGCAGGCGGTACGCCGTCCGGTCCTGTCATGATCGTCCCGGTCCTGCTGGTCGCCGGATCGCTCGGTGCCGGTAAGACGACCCTGCTCAATCATCTGCTCGCCAATCCGGACGGACGGCGCATCGCCGCTGTTGTCAACGACTTCGGCGCGGTCGACATCGACGCGCAATTGCTCGGCACCGTCACCGAGGAGGTGATCAGCCTCAAGAACGGCTGCATTTGCTGCTCGCTGCAGGGCGACCTGCTGCGCACGCTGTCCTCCGTCATCAAGCGCGATCCGGCACCCGACGCGATTGCGATCGAGACATCGGGCATTTCCGATCCCGCCGAAATCATCCGCAGCCTGATGGATCCCGTGATCTTCAAGGTTGCGCCGCTCGAGACCGTCGTCACCTTGGTCGACCCGCAGCGGCTGCGCGATGATCCCGAGATCGAACAGGATGTGCTGTGGCGCTCGCAGTTGCGGGCCGCGGATTTCGTGCTGCTGACCAAGGCCGATCTGCTCGACCGCGCCGCGCTCGATGCCGCCTGCGCCGTCGTCCGCGGCACCAAGCCGCAATCGGCGATCTTCGAGATCGCGCATGGCGTCGTCGCGCCGGACCTGCTGTTCAGCCGCGACATTCGCGCGCCGCGAGAGCTGCCCAAGCAGGTGCCGACGATGTCGCAACCTTTCGCAACCCTCACCTGGACCTCCCGTGCTCCGCTGTCGCTGGCCCGCTTCCAGCAGGTGATCGGAAAGCTCGCGCCGCGCACCCTGCGCATCAAGGGCATCCTGCTGTTCACCGACCATCCGGGACAGCCGATCCTGTTTCAGTCGGTGGCGACGCGCGGCACCTTGGCGCCGTCGCCGGTGTCGCCCGCCGATGGCCTCACGGCCCAGCTCGTGCTGATCGGACGCGAAGGTGAGCTCGACGCCGGCGAGATCGACGCGCTGCTGCACGAGGTGATCGTCGCCTGAGATCGAAGGCCGCGCGTCAGCCCGCCTGCCGCAATGCGCCGTCCGCGACCTCGGCCCAGGTGCAGCAGCCGCCCCCGGCGCGCTTGGCGGCATAGAGCGCGCTGTCGACCTGACGCAGCACCTCGTCCATGGACTCGTCCGTGAGCGGCCGGTCGTTCACCAGCAGGCCGGCGCTGGCGCCGATCACCACGGGAATGTCGGACAGCAGGAACGGCATCGACAGCGAACGGATGGCCTCGCGCGCCAGCGCCAGCGCCTCGTCGCGTCCGTCCGCGCCGCCCGTCACCGGCTTCAGCAGCATGAACTCATCGCCGCCGAAGCGCGCGGCGAGACCGCCCTGGCCGACACAGCTCGACAGCCGGGCTGCGACCTGACGCAGCAGGTCGTCGCCGGCGTGGTGGCCATGGCGGTCGTTGACGGGCTTGAAGCCGTCGAGATCGATGGCAATGATCGCGACAGTCCGGGTCGTGCGTTCGAGCGCAGCCAGGAAGGCCGCCCGGTTGGGCAGGTCGGTCAGGAAATCATGGTTGGCCTGGCGGGCCAGCGCGTGCTTGGCCTCGAGCCGCTCGATGAACGCGGTGCTGAGATGGCGCGAGGCTTCGCGGATCGAGAACCAGAACAGCACCAGCAGGACGGCCCCGAGCTGATAGGGCAGCTCCGGGCGCATCAACCCGGCGATGAGCGTCGGGGCGAGCAGCACGGCGGTTGTCGTCAGCACGACCCACGGGCGGATCGCCGCGCGCGACACCATGCCGACGCAATAGGACATCGACAGGCCGAAGGCGATCCATGCGCCCGGAGCATCGTTGAGCTGGAACGCGCGGAAGGTGAGAGCGCCAAGCGCAAGGCCGAAGGCGGCGGCGCCCGCGGCGTAGACTTTCTCCCAGAGGATCACGTCGCGATCGGACAGGCGTCCCGCATATTGTTTGTAGCGCAGCAGGCTGACCACGCGACCGATGGCGTTGACGATGATCGCGAACGTGATCGCGATGTAGCCGGGATCGCCGTGCAGGACCGCAAGCGTGACCGAGCCGGTGATGGCGGCCGCGTTGATCGACATGACCTGCGGCAGAGACGTGTACAGCAGATCGACGAGCTCGCGCCGGATCGCCGGGTTCGGATGGATGAATCTGGAAAGCAGCCCATGTCCCATGGGAACACCATGGGACACCTTTCCTAACAGTTGATGGGCGCGAACGATTCGCGCGACGAAGGTTCGGAGTTACCTTAAATCTTCGTCAATCGCTCAGGGGGCGCGGCTGGGGTCGGTGGTTGGATAGACCGGCGTCGCCGTCGACATCCGCGAGGGCATCGGCGCCGCCGCCGCCACTTTCGGCGCCTCTGCCTTCGGCGTCTCCGCCTTGATGTCGGACTTTGGCGGCTCGAGCTTCAGCGGCCGCAGCGGCTGACGCTTCGCCATCGCGTCGAGTACGGCGCGGTTCGTCTTCTCGATGCGCTTTGCGGCCGCAACGTCGGCAAAGGCGCGGTCGAACTTGCGCATGCGATAGAACACGATGCCGCGGTCGATATAGGCCTCATGGTAGCGGGGATCGAGCTGGATCGCCGCGTCGAGATCGGCCAGCGCCGCCGCGAAGTCGCCCTTCTGGAACGCGGCCATGCCGCGATCGTGATGGGCCTGGGCCTCGTTCGAAGCCGTACCCCCGGCGAGCATTGCATCCGCCGTGCATGGCGCGGTCGCGCCTGCCGCGCAGGGCGCACGCTCCTGCTCGGCAGAATAGACCGTGTCGATCTTGCTGACGCGTAGCGGAAGCGGATCGGCGGATACCGAGGCATTGCTGCCCGATGCGCTGCCGACCGTTGCGCTGGCAGCCGTCTCGCCGCCGGAATTCGCGGCCGCATCGCCGGCCGTCGCCGCCTCAGTGGCGCTATCGATCGGTTTGGCGGGAACCTCGTTCGGCTTGACCTTGTTGGTCGCAACCACGATCGGCTTGAGCGGCGCGACGGAAGCCGACGACATGTGGGTGAACAGCAGGTAGCCGGTTAGCGCCACGGCGGACGCACCGGCCAGCGCCATCACGCCGGACGCAACCTTGTGGACCTTGGCGACGACGGCCAGCTTGGAATCCTGCTGATGCTCGTCCTGCGCGGCGCCGAGCAGCCGGTCATAGGCCGTGCGCTGCTCCTTGTCGCCGAGAATGTCGTTGGCGCGGATGATCTGTCGAAACCGCAGCGCGGCATCCGGATCGCCGGGATTGACGTCGGGGTGGCTCTCTTTGACCGCTTTGCGGAAGGCCGCCCGGATATCGTCAGCGTCATCGTCCGGAAGAGCTCCGAGTAAATCGTAAAGCGTCTTCATCGTCGTTCTCGCTGCAGGCTTCCCTCGTCTCCGATCGAAATTCCTACGGCGAATTTACGCTGGAGCACTCGTACTAACTCTTTCCGCTTCGCATGATGGTTGGTCAATCCGGCGGAAAAATGACTGAAAATGGCGAAGTTCGTAGCCATTTTTGCCGTGTTTGAGGTCATCGCGCTCGTCCTTCTTCGCCACGGTGCGCGCAATCCCAGATTGAATCGCTGCCCTCTGACCGCCTCCGCCGCGGGACATGCACCTATGGTGAAGAGAAAGTTTGAAGCCGGATTTAACGTGAGCTGATTGGCAGCTCGGTTTGCGGCAACACCCCGCATTCCATCGCGGCAGTGTGGCGCTGCTACACACCGGCTCTTGTCCGCTGGTGTCAGGTCCCTGAGGCAGATGTCGCTGCGGGCAACAGGCCGGGCCTGAGAAGGGCGCCTCCCGCTTCGGCGGCCGCCTTGCGGAACCAGCGACCCGGCCGCTATACCGGCCGCATGACTGAATTTCATGGTGTCTTTCCCTACCTGGCCTCGCCGATCGGCGCGGATGGAACGATCCGTACGGAGGTGCTGGGGCGTCTTTGCGACGATCTGATCCTTGCCGGTGTGCACGGCCTGACGCCGCTCGGCTCCACCGGCGAGTTCGCCTATCTCGATCGTGCCCAGCGCATGACCGTCGTGGAGACGACCATCGATGCCGCCCAGGGCCGCGTTCCCGTGATCGCAGGCGTGGCCTCGACTGCGATCGCTGACGCGGTGGCGCAGGCCAAGGCTTACCAGAAGCGCGGCGCAAACGGCATCCTGGCGGTGCTCGAAGCCTACTTCCCGGTCAACGACGCCGGCATCGAGGCGTATTTCCGGGCGATTGCCGATGCCGTCGACGTTCCCGTCGTCATCTACACCAATCCCCAGTTCCAGCGTTCCGACCTGTCGCTCGACGTCATCGCGAGCCTCGCCGAGCATCCGCGCATCAACTACATCAAGGACGCTTCGACCAACACCGGCCGGCTGTTGTCGATCATCAATCGCTGCGGCGACGCCATCAAGGTGTTCGCGGCGTCCTCACACATTCCGGCCGCGGTGATGCTGATCGGCGGCAAGGGCTGGATGGCCGGGCCGGCCTGCATCATCCCGCGCCAGAGCGTCGAGCTCTACAATCTCTGCAAGGCGTCGTGCTGGGACGATGCGATGCTGCTGCAGAAGAAGCTGTGGCGCGTCAACGAGGCCTTCGCCCGCTTCAACCTCGCGGCCTGCATCAAGGCCGGCCTGTCGATCCAGGGCTACGACGTCGGCGATCCCGTGCCGCCGCAGGCCCCGCTCTCGCCCGAGCAGCGCAAGGTCGTCGAAGAGGTACTGCGCAGCCTGGGGTGAGCTAGCCCCGGCTTTGGCCCCCGCTCTCTCCTCATCGTCATTCCGGGGCAGCCCAAGGGCTGAGCCCGGAATCCATACTCCGCGACCTCTCGGGTGGGCAGACCGGGAGACATCGAGCCTCCAAACTACCGGTCGTGGTTATGGATTCCGGGCTCGCGCTGCGCGCGCCCCGGAATGACGGTTCGTCATGACGCATCAGCTTAAACACGTGTTGGCCACCGCAACGCCGATCCGCTAAGACCCTGCCAAATTCATTGAACTGACCAAGGACTGACGAATGAACATTCTTCCCAACAATATGCGGTTTGGTGCGGGGCAGCCCCTCAAGCGTCTGGAGGATCAGCGGCTGCTGACCGGGAAGGGGCAGTTCATCGACGACAAGGCGGAGGACGGCGCGCTGTGGCTCTACGTGCTGCGCTCCCCGCATGCGCATGCCAGGATCCTGTCGATCGACACCGCCGCTGCCCGCGAGATCGCGGGCGTGCAGGCGATTTACACCGGCGCGGACCTCGTCGCTGACGATGTCGGCACCATTCCGACCCTGGCAATCTTCAAGCGTCCCGACGGCAAGCCGATGACGGTGCCGCCGCGCCGCCTGCTTGCCCATGAGATTGTCCGCTTCACCGGCGAGGCGGTCGCCGCCGTGGTCGCGACCTCGCGCACGGTCGCGCAGGAGGCCGCGGAAGCGATCGTCGTCGATTACGAGGTGCTGCCGGCGGTGACCGATCCGGTGAAGGCGATCGAGCCCGGCGCGCCCGTGGTCTGGGCCGAGGCGCCCGACAACGTCGTCGCCGCGATGAGCTATGGCGATGCCGCCAAGGTCGAGGCGGCGTTCGCCGGCGCTGCGCACAAGGTCTCGCTCGACATCACCAGCCAGCGCCTGGTGCCCTCGGCGATGGAGCCGCGCTCGACCATCGCCGAGATCGAGAAGAAGACCGGCCGGCTGCTGCTGCACGTGCAGTCGCAGACCCCGGCCTCGACCCGCGACGTGCTGGCGGAAGCCGTGCTGAAGCGCCCGAAGGAGAGCGTGCGCGTGCTGGTCGGCGACATCGGCGGTGGCTTCGGCCAGAAGACCAACCTCTATCCTGAGGACGGCATCGTCGCCTATGCCGCCACCAAGCTTAACAAGAAGATCCGCTGGCGCGCCGAGCGCACCGACGAGTTCGTCGGCGGCACGCATGGCCGCGACCTCACCTCCACCGCCGAGTTCGCTTTGGACGCCAAGGGCAGGGTGCTGGCCTATCGCGTGCGCTCGATCGGCGCCACCGGCGCCTATTCGTCGGGCGCGGCCAACATCATCCCGCTGGTGCTCGGGCCATTCGTGCAGACCGGCGTCTATGATCTGCCGCTGGTGCATTTCGAGATCAAGACCGTGATGACGCATACGGCGCCGGTCGGCGCCTATCGCGGTGCCGGACGCCCCGAGGCGGTGTTCATCGTCGAGCGGCTGTTCGATGCGGCCGCGCGCCAGATCGGGATCGATCCGCGCGCCATCCGCAAGACCAACTACATCAAGCCGGCGCAGCTCCCCTACACCAACGCCGTCGGCCAGGTGTATGATTCCGGCGCCTTTGCCCACATGCTGGAGCGCGCGTCCAAGCTTGCCGATTGGGACGGCTTCAACGCGCGTAAGCGCGAGGCGAAGAAGCGCGGCATGCTCTACGGCCGCGGCCTGACCAGCTACATCGAATGGACCGGCGGCCGCGCCCACACCGAGAAGGTATCGCTGCACGCGACCTCCGAGGGCCGCGTCATCCTGCATTCCGGCACCATGGCGATGGGGCAGGGCCTGCAGACCACCTATACGCAGATGATCTCCGACACGCTCGGCATTCCCCTGGACAAGATCGACGTCGTGCAGGGCGACACCGATCTCGCCACCGGCTTCGGCAGCGTCGGCTCGCGCTCGCTGTTCGTCGGCGGCACGGCGGTGGCGGTGTCGTCGAACGACCTCATCACCAAGGCGCGCGAGAAGGCGTCCAACCTGCTGGAGACCGCGGTCGAGGACATCGAGTATCGCGACGGCTTCCTCACCGTCGTCGGCACCGACCGCCGCATCAGCCTGTTCGACATCGCCGGGAAGGAGCAGGGCGCCAAGCTGTCGGTCGACAGCGAGGGCGAGGTCGACGGTCCGAGCTGGCCGAACGGCACGCATGTCTGCGAGGTCGAGATCGATCCGGAGACCGGCATCAGCCGCGTGGTGCGCTACACCACGGTCGACGACGTCGGCGTCGCCGTCAATCCGATGCTGGTCGCCGGCCAGATCCATGGCGGCGTCGCGCAGGGCATCGGCCAGGCGCTGTACGAGAACGTCGCCTATGATGCCGACGGCCAGCTCCTGACCGCCACCTATCAGGACTATTGCATCCCGCGCGCCGACGACGTGCCGCCGATCGTGGTCACGCTCGACGATTCCGCGCCGTGCAAGACCAACCCGCTGGGGGCCAAGGGCTGCGGCGAATCCGGCGCCATCGGCGGCCCGCCCTGCGTCACCAACGGCGTCATGGACGCGCTGTTCGAACTGGGCATCACCAACCTGCAGACCCCGCTGACGCCGGAGAAGGTGTGGGCGGCGATCTCCGAGGCGAAGGCGGCAAAGGCCAAAGCGTCGGCCTGAGCGAGCGCGCGGGACGCTCCCGCGCCGGACGTGCTCCTGTTGCGTCGCTCAACGCGCCGATCTGCGCCGAGCTGTTCAGTGACGAGAGCGGCGAGGGTCACGCCCGCATCTGGTCGCGCCCCTGCATGCGCAGCGGCGACTGATCTTGCTGCGTCATAGCCCGCCATTCCGGGGCAGCCCGTCAGGGCTGAGTCCAGAATCTCGAGATTTTCGGTGCAATTGCGCAACTGAGGGGACGATGCTGTCGGATCGCCCCCGCCGAGCCCGGCAAGACAACGATCTCATGCGAATCGTCGCGGCGCCGCGACCGACGATGATTGACCCAGATCAAGGTCGCCGACTCGCACTCGCCTCTAGATTGTATTGAACACAACGAGGAGCGTGACCATGCGGCGGTGTGCGGGCGTGACGAGCGGGGCGATGGCTTTGGCAATCGTCGCGTTTGGATCATCTCTGGCGGACGCGTGTTCGCGCGTCCTCTGGGCCGATAATGGTCAGGCCGTTGTCACCGGGCGCAACATGGATTGGCCCGAAGACATGCGCACCGATCTCTGGGCCTTTCCGCGCGGCCTTGCGCGCAAAGGAGAGAGCGGCGACGACAACGAACTGAGCTGGACGTCGAAATACGGCAGCGTCGGCGGGGCGGTTTATAATCTGGCGATCGCCGACGGCATGAATGAAAAAGGTCTTGTCGCCAACCTGCTGTGGCTCTCCGAGAGCGATTACGGAAAGCGCGATCTCAAGCGCCCCGGCCTCGCGCTGTCGCTATGGGCGCAATACAATCTCGACAACTTTGCCACCGTTGCCGAGGCCGTGGCCGACATCGAAACCGGTCGCTATCAACTCATCGCCGCCGGCATGCCCGGATACGCGACGGCGACCGTGCATCTGTCGCTTTCGGACGCGACGGGCGATTCGGCGATCATCGAAATCGTCGATGGCGGCAAGGTGCGCGTTCATCACGACCGCCGCTATCTGGTCATGACGAACTCGCCGCCCTTCCCCGAGCAGCTCGCCAATCTGAAGAAGTACCACGTCTTTGGCGGCACCGAAGCGCTGCCGGGGACGAGCGAAGCGGCCGACCGCTTCGTCCGCGCCGCCTATTACATCCAGAACCAGACCAAGCCGTCGGACACCCGCCAGACCGTGGCCCGCATGTTGTCGGTCATGCGCAACGTGGCGCAGCCTTTCGTGCGGCCAGACCCGAAGCGACCGGAGGCGTCACACACGATCTGGCGCGCCGTCGCCGACTCGACCGACCGGCTCTATTTCTTCGAATCGACCCTCAGCCCGAACATCGTCTGGGTCAACTTGTCGCTGTTGGACCTTTCCGTCGGCGCTCCGATCCGCAAGCTCGACCTGTCCGGGGCGGACAGGGATCTGGTCGGCGAGGTGAGCAGCCAGTTCAAGCCCGCCGCGCCGCTGGAATTCAAGAAAGGCGGCTCCTGACGGGGGCGGAACCCTGAGGACAGATACAACGTCATCTTTATATTTGCGTTGTGGCGCCTGCACGCCGCGCTACATGATTGGCGGCCGCTCGCCGTGCAGCCCTGCCACCGCACCGGCCTGGAAGCGCCGCGCCGTTTGTAAAGGACGGATCGAGCTGACGGGTCGATGTCTGCCTCGGGCGAATTCCGGACATGACCGGGCGGTCCGATCAAATCGTAATTGGGGGTAGACCGGCTGTGCCATCAGCCTGCCGACCACGGCTGCCCCTGACCCGAAGCAGACCTTCGGCCGAACTGATAGCCTGCGTTCATCATCAAAGTTGGCTCGGTGTCTTCAAAACCGGTAGCAGGCAAAGCATTCGTGCTGAACGTCGTCCAAAATCGAGATTGCGGCCCACGACGCTTCGCCGTGAGCCCGGCGAACGTCATTTAGCGAGGCCCGAAAGCCCGGCGATCAGGAACGATGCCAGCACATAGCCCATGATCTTGTGCCCATAGAAATAGTAGCGGGCCCAGCCTTGCAGATCGTAATCGTAGTGCTTTTTGCGCAACTGGATGATCGGCAGCAATATGTCGAAGCTGTAGGCTAGGCCGAACGGCATTCCGTTGCGCGGCCCCTCTCTGGAAACCCGCAAGACGGTGGCCCCCGCTATCACCAGACCGATCGCCCAGAAGGCTGCTCGTAGAGGGTAATAGCCGTAGCCGACCACCAATTTGAGGGCGGTCAGCCAAGCCCACTCGCGCCCCACGGCTTTGGCGCGCTCGCTTTCGCGACCTGAATATCGGATTCTGGTCGCAAGCGCCCTGTTCCCCTGGCTCTGAACAACGGATGCGAGCTGATCGTATGGTTGTGGCGCGTAGCGAAGAAGCTTGCGAAACCAGTTCTCGAATTCGTCGGCCCTGCCTGCGTTCCGATAAGTCAAGCCATCAACATCGAGCTTCGGGGCCCAGGCATCCGCCAAAGCGGGAATGAGACCGATCTTGACGTTGCGCAGCCCGAGAGTCACACCATCCGACCATCGCGCCGAGCCAAACGCCAACTCGCCGCCGATCTCAGCCCCAGTCAAATTCACATTCTGGTGAAATTCTCCATCGGTCAGGTAAAGATTGCCTTTGATCCTGGCAGCGCCACAGTTGATCGGGCCATCAAATCTCGTGCCGCCACCCAAGAGGATATGCTGCCCAACCTCCATGCCGGCACAGTCGAGTTCGCCCGCTACTTTCGAGCGGCCGAGGACTAACCCGCCGACATGCGCAAAGCCAAGATCCACCTCGGCAAACTCGGCCGCCATGAGCAGAAACCGGTCAACTCGAAGTCCGTTCATATTGAGTTTACCAACTACTTTGGAACCAACCAGCCCTAGCTGTCCGCCCACGTGGGCGCCGCTAAGGTCTACCTGGGTGAACTCGGCCTTGTCATCCATGCGTAGATCTTGGCCGACTTGTAGTTCGCTCATATTGAGCCTTCCGGCCACCTTCGAACCGCTCAGGTTTAGATGCGCACCCACGCGGGCGCCGGCAAGGTCTACGTCGGCAAACTCGGCCTTATCACCCATGAATAGATCGTTGCCGACTTGTAGTCCGTTCATATTGAGCCTGCCGGCTACTTTCGAACCGCTAAGCTCTAACCTGCCGACGTGCGCAAAGCCAAGGTCTACCTCGGCGAACTCGGCCGCATCGCGCATGAGCAGAAATTGGTCAACTTGAAGTCCGCTCATACTAAGTTTGCCAATCACTTTGGAGCTACTCAAGTTCAGCTGTCCGCCCACATGGGCCCCGATAAGCTCAACCTCATCGAACTCAGCCTTATTGTACATGAGCAGAAATTGCGCGACTTGAATGCTGTTCATGTTGAGTTTGCCGGCTACTTTCGACCCGCTAAGCTCTAGCCTGCCGACGTGCGCGAAGCCCAGATTCACCTCGGCAAACTCGGCCCCATCGCGCATGAGCAGAAACTGGTCAACTTGAAGTCCGCTCATATTGAGTGTGCCAATCACTTTGGAGCCGCTCAAGTCCAACTGTTCGCCCACATGGGCGCCGGTAAGGTCCACCTCAGCGAACTCGGCCTTGCTGTGCATAAGCAGGGATTTGTCGACTCGAAGGCCGTTCATGCTGAGTTCGCCGGTCACTTTGGAGCCGACCAGCGTTAGTAACCCGCCCACGTGGGCGCCGGTAAGGTACACCTCGGCGAACTCGGCGTAGCCGAGCAGAGCGTGCTCGACTCGAAGGCCCAGCATGTTGAGTTTGCCGGTCACTTTAGAACCGACCAGCACTAGCACTCGGCCGACATGTGCACCGCCAAGGTCCAAGTCGGCGAACTCAGCCTTACCGTACATGTACAGACCGGCGTCGATATCGGTCCCGCTCATGTCGAGAGTGCCTGCAAATTTCGAACCGGAGAAGTTGATTTGATATTTTGATCTTGCTTGTTGGAGGCTGGCGCCCTTTTCAAGACGGCTCCGCGTCAGCTCGAGCGAATGCTGGAGTTCCGCGCCTGCGAGGTCGACAGCCTCTGTGAACCATGCGCCGCGAATGACAACGCCGCGGCGCGTCAAGGCACGGCGGTATGGGTCCTTGAGCAGGATCGTCGCGAGAAAGACCGGTCGCAGCACGCGATTCTGTGGCCAGCCTTCCGGCTTCCTGGGATCGAGGTCCCCGCCGTAGTCTGACCCTTCGTTGAAATCCGTATCCTTCCCGGCGCAGACGTGCTCCCAGACGAACTGCTCCTGTTTGGTCCAGCGTGGATCGACCGCTACGGAGCACGACTCGTCGAGGGAAGCCTGCGGCATGGGCTGTTGGGCGCGCGCACCGAAAAGCGCGACCAGCAACATGAGCACGAAGAGAAGACGCCAGCGTCGCACGACAATGCCCCCGGGTCGGCCCGTTTGGTGCCAACAGGTTATGAGATAGAGGTAAATTGTCGCTGTCAATCAATGGTTGCGTGCTGAAGGTGCTGATCGGAATATTCAGGTGTTGCGCGGAACGCGGAATCTGACTTGGTGGCCAGACCGCGCAATTCGCCACGCGTCGTCAAAGCTCTCCCGCATCAGCGGTCAAAGCGGATGTTGGCAGAGCTATGTCCAATGCGCCATATGCGGACAAGGCGGCGGGGCGGAATGCCACATTTGCGACGATAGCCGCGCGGACCTGAAGCGAGCGCGGAAGGCTCCAACCCGATCGTCGGCAGCTCTTGCACGAACGTAAGTCCCGGAACGGAGGTGTCATTTCCGAAGCTGGGGGTACACCGGCTGCGCCACCAGCTTGCCGGCCACAGCCACCCTTGACCCGTAGCCCACGTCCGCAACGGGCTGAAAACGGAGGTTTCCCGAGCGCCAATGGCTCCACGACGAGTTGCCCCCGGCAAGGTTTCAGCGCGCTCCAAAAACACCTTGCTCGGTGGCCGAGCATCGACCCGGACGTTGCGTATGTCCCCCCTGCCACCGAGCTTCCATGTGCGCGACTGCCGCCATGTTCAGGCCGCGAGGCAACGATGCCGCGCCTTGGCTGCTCGCCGGCTGAGTCGGGCAAATCAAGCGACCAATTGTGCCGGCCCGATCGTACGGGAGTGCCGTAGGGGACGAAAATCATGTGCGCGGAAAAATTCATTTCGCCAGCCGTTTCAACGCGCAAGGGCTGGTGAGGCCCTAGTCCCGAAATTTTCCTCTTTCTTTTTATCAGAAATCATGGATGATGCGTCCATCCCGCCTCAACGAGATGGGGCGTTGCGCGCGATCGTCACGACACGCGAGGCGGGGATGCGATGGACGTTTTTGCGGCGTGAGACGAACGCGGCGAGGGCGGACGTGAAGTCGTGTGGTTCTGGCATCCCGACGCTGATGCTAAGTTGCTTGGGTGATGATCCGAGCGACGACGGTGGCCAAAAAGCCCGGTGCACCGAGAAGAGCACGATATATGCGTTAAAACCGTCGCGCAGGGAAGGCCGGGATGTCTCGGCCGAACCTGTGGTTCCTGCCCCGTGCATTTTGTTCGCACGGGGGCCATGGGGGCGGCGAGCTCCCGGCCTTCCCTGCGCCCTCTCGATCTTCGAAAGGGCATGTCGATCGCAAGACCCGGGCGTGATCCGCCGCGGGACGACGACGTCATGTCTGCTGCTGTTTGAGCTGTGAATCTGGACGTGGATCGACTGCTGTCGACCGATCGACCGGCAGCTCCAGTCGCACACTGAAGTCGCCTGCCACTCCGCTGAACCGCAGCCGGCCGCCATGGGCCTGCGCGACCTCGCTCGCAATGGCGAGGCCGAGGCCTGAGCCGTGGGAGCCGTCGCCCTTCTGGAACGGGGTCAGCAGGCGTTGCTGCGCGTCGGCTGCGATCCCAGGTCCGTCGTCCCAGACCATGATCGCAACATGCGTCGCGGTTCTTCCCACCGTCACCATCAGCCGGGTCCGCGCGCCATGCGCCAGCGCGTTGTGAATGAGATTGGCGAGCGCCTCGCGCAGGCTGATGGCGTCGGCGGCGAGCATCACCTCGTCCTCCGATGGCACGAAGCTGACGGAGACTTCGCGATCGAGAGAGAGCGGCACGCTCTGCGACAGCACCGATTTCGCCAGCGCGTTGATATCGACCGCGGCGAAGCGCGGTGCTTGGGCGCGGTGCTGGATCATGGCGTGATCGAGCAGTTGGCTGGTGAGGCGGGCGAGATCCGCGATGCGACCGCGCAGCCTGTCGAGCGCCTTCGGGTCCTTGGTCTGATCGCTCAGCAGCTCGACCTCGGCATCGATCGCCGCCAGCGGCGTGCGCAGCTGGTGGGTGGCGTCGGCGATGAAGCGCTGCATCAGCGCGATGCGCTCGGCGAGGCGCTGCATGAAGCCGTCGATCGCGCCGACCAGCGCGCGCACCTCGCGCGGCGGCGTGATCGCGATCGGGCTGAGATCGTCCGGCCGTCGCTTGACGATCTCGGCCTCGATCCGCGTCAGCGGCGCGAACACCAGCCGCAGGCACAGCGCAGTCGCCACCAGCGCCAGCAGGCTCATCGCAGCGATCAGGCCGATCGCCTTGGAGGCGAGATCCCAGGTCAGCGCGTCGCGGGCGCGCAAGGTCTGCGCCAGCACGATCTCGCTCCAGCCGTCGCCGGGCGCGCCGTCGAGCTTGCGCGCCACGGCCGCGATGCGCACCGCCTGGTCGCGATAGATGCCGTCTCGCAGGACGACGCCCTCACGCAGCGCCCTGGCGGGCGCGGTGACGGCGAGATCGTCATAGCCGGCGACGACGACGCCGCGCGGATCGGTGACGCGATAGAACACGAGGTCATAGGCCGACAATGTCGCAAACGCTGCCGCCGGCGGATCCAGCGTCACGACGCCACCCTGCATGTAGATGTTCTCGGCGATCTGCACGGCGCCGCCGGCGAGCAGCTTGTCATAGGCGTCGCGCGCGGCGGTGGCGGCATATTGCCAGGCGGCGAGGCTCAGCACGATGGCGCCGACGGCCAGGATCGCGCCGATCGCGATCAGCAGCCGCGCGCGCAGCGAGGTCCTGAGGTCACGAAGCGTGGAGCTGATAGCCAAGGCCGCGCTCGGTCTTGATCTCGACGGATGTCGCCGCCAGCTTGCGCCTGAGACGCGCGACGAACTGCTCGACGGCGTTGGGGCTCGGATCCTGGTCGAAGCTGAAGAGCTGCTCGACCAGCTCCTCCTTGGCGACGTAACGCCCAGGGCGTGCGGCGAGGATTTCCAGCACGGTCAGCTCGCGCCGCGTCAGGTCCAGCGGTTGGCCGGCGACGCTGGCGGTGCGCCCGGCGCGGTCGATCACCAGCGGCCCCAGGGTCAGCAGATTGTCGGACTGGCCGGCGGCCCGGCGCAGCAGCGCCCGCGCCCGCGCCTCCAGCTCGCGATAGTCGAACGGCTTGATCAGGTAGTCGTCGGCGCCGAGGTCGAGCGCGCCGATCCGGTCGTCGACCGCCGAGCGCGCGGTCAGCACCAGCACCGGCGTGCGCAGGCCGCGCTTGCGCAGGTGCTTGAGCACGGCAAAGCCGTCCATGTTCGGCAGCATCACGTCGAGCACGATAAGGTCATAGGTCTGCACCTCGATCAGCTCGCTCGCGGTGCGGCCGTCCTTTTCCCAGTCGACGGCATAGCCGATCCGTTCGAACCGGCTGGTCACGGCGGCGCCGATCTCGGGCGTGTCTTCCACCAGCAGGATGCGCAAGGTCTTGTTGTCCGCCTCGGAGTCAGGTTCGCGTCAGTCTCCTCCTCTATCACTTCGAATAAGGGCGCCGAAGTGCACCGAGCGAAATTTCGCATTGCAATATAAAGGAGGGGAGGACGATGACCGTCCATCAATCGCCATCTCAGTTCGAGCCGCTGCTCTCGGTCGAGGGCGTGACGCTCCAGTACAAGACGCCGGACACCTTGGTCACGGCGACCTACCGCGTCGACTTCAAGGTCTTCGATTCCGACCGTTTCGTGCTGCTCGGCCCCTCCGGCTGCGGCAAATCCACGCTTCTCAAGGCGATCGGCGGCTATCTGAAGCCGACCGAGGGCCGCATCCGCCTCAAGGGCCACGATGTCAGCGAGCCCGGCCCGGACCGCATGATGGTATTCCAGGAGTTCGACCAGCTGCTGCCGTGGAAGACGGTGCGCGAGAACGTCGTGTTCGCGCTGACCGCCAGCGGCCGGCTCGGCACCGCGGAAGCCAACGAGCGCGCCAAGTCCTATATCGACAAGGTCGGCCTCACCAAGTTCATCGACTCCTATCCGCATATGCTCTCCGGCGGCATGAAGCAGCGGGTCGCGATCGCCAGGGGCATGGCGATGGAGCCCGACGTGCTCTTGATGGACGAGCCGTTCGCCGCCTTGGACGCGCTGACCCGGCGCAAGATGCAGGACGAGCTGCTGCAGCTCTGGCAGGACACCCGCTTCACCGTGCTGTTCGTGACGCATTCGATCGAGGAGGCGATCAAGATCGGCTCCCGCATCCTGCTGCTGTCGCCGCATCCCGGCCGCGTCCGCGCCGAGCTCAACAGCGTGCCGCCGGGCACGATGGGCTCGCCCGAACAGGTCGCCCTCGAAGGGCGCATCAACGACATGCTGTTCGGCCAACACTGAGACGAGGAGAGCATCCATGAGCGAGACGCTGGCGCTGCGCCCCGAAATCGTCAATGCAGACACGCCCCTCGGCGACGTCAAGGTCGAGGCGAGCCTGTCCTGGCTGGAACGCATCTACCATATCGGTGCGGTCCGCAAGGCCATCATCCTGGTGGCGCTCGCCGCGCTGTGGCAGGCCTATGGCCTGTGGCTCGGCAATCCCCTGTTGTTTCCGACCTTCACCGACACGCTCTCAGCCTTCTTCGAGAACATCGGCAACGGCATCATCCCTGCGCGCACCCTCGTGTCGCTGGAGACGCTGCTGATCGGCTACGGCATCGGCATCGCGCTGGCGGCCGTGCTGACCACGATCGCGATCGGCTCGCGGATCGGCGCCGACATGCTGGAGGCGCTGACCTCGATGTTCAATCCGCTGCCGGCGATCGCGTTGCTGCCGCTGGCGCTGATCTGGTTCGGCCTCGGCAAGGGCAGCATCATCTTCGTGCTGGTGCATTCGGTGTTGTGGGCGATCGCGCTCAACACCCATTCCGGCTTCCGCTCGGTGTCGAACACCTTGCGCATGGTCGGCCTGAACTACGGCCTGCGCGGGTTGAAGCTGGTGCGCTTCATCCTGATCCCGGCTGCATTTCCGGCCATCCTCACCGGCCTGAAGGTGGGCTGGGCCTTCGCCTGGCGCACCCTGATCGCGGCCGAGCTGGTATTCGGCGTATCCTCGGGCTCCGGCGGCCTCGGCTGGTTCATCTTCGAGAACCGCAACCAGTTGGAGACGGCCAACGTCTTCGCCGGCCTGTTCACCGTGATCTTCATCGGCCTCGTCGTCGAGAACGTCGTGTTCGCGACCATCGAGCGCAAGACGGTGCGGCGCTGGGGCATGCAGCACTGAACTTCGAGTTATAAGCACAACAACAGGGAAGGAGACGACCATGTCCTGGAGCAAATCATTCACGGCCGCCGCGCTCGGCCTCACCGCGCTGCTCGGCGCCACCGGCGCTTCGCAGGCCGAGGTCAAGGAGATCAGGCTCTCCAAGGGCTACGGCATCCTCTATCTGCCGCTGATCGTGATGGAGGATCAGAAGCTGATGGAGAAGCAGGCGGAGAAGGCCGGGCTCGGTCCGTTCAAGGTGAACTGGCAGATGCTCGACGGCGGCAACATCATCAACGACGCGATGATGGCCGGCTCGCTCGACATCGCCGGCACCGGCGCGCCCGGCTTCATCACGCTGTGGGCCAAGGCCAAGGGCATTCCGGCGGTTGAGGTGGTCGGCGTCAGCGGCCTCAGCTCGACCTCGCTGTGGATGAACACCAACAATCCTGAGATCAAGTCGCTGAAGGATTTCAAGCCGAGCGACAAGATCGCCCTGCCGGGCATCAAGACCTCGCTTTCGGCGGTCATGCTGCAGATGATGGCGGCGCAGGAGTTCGGCAAGGAGAACTACGCCAAGCTCGATCCGATGACCGTCGGCCTGCCGCATCCGGAGGCGCTGGCGGCGCTCACCTCGGGCAAGACCGAGATCACGGCGCATTTCACCTCGCCGCCGTTCTCCTACATCGAGCTGAAGGATTCGAAGATTCGCCGCGTTGCCAATTCCGCCGACGTGCTCGGACGGATGACGATGGACGTGGTGTTCGCGCCCAAGCGCTTCGTCGACGCCAATCCCAAGGTCGTGCAGGCGTTCCTCGATGCGCTCGACGAGGCCTGCACGCTGATCGCCAACGACAAGGCTGCCGCAGCCGAGATCTATGCCCGCACCGCCAAGGTGAAGACCACCAAGGAGGACGTGCTGGAGATGCTGCAGGACAAGGACACCTGGTTCTCGTCGACGCCGGAGGGCGTGCTGAAGATCGCCGAGTTCATGCACGGCGTCGGCTCGATCAAGGTCAAACCGGCGAGCTGGCAGGACATGTTCGTGACCCAGCTACGCGACCGCAAGGGCAGTTGAGCGTAAGCGCCTATGGTGTCGTCCGGGGCGCGCGGATGCCCCGGAATGACGGGGTGTGTGGTTGGCGCAGGCCCATCATCCAGCCGCGAGTCCCGCTGCAAAGACGACATTGCCTCTCTCCGCCGGTCATTCCGCGCGAATGACCCGCATCCGCGGCAGACCCGGAACCTCCCTGAACCGACGCACCGGCCGCCGCGACCCATGTCCGGCGGCCGGCTGCCGTCATTGCGCCGTCGCCAAAGCTGTGCTGTGTGAAGGCGGTACAACCGGATGAAGAGGGGGACGCGCGATGCGGAGATTGCTGACCGTGCTGGCGGCACTGATGACGCTGAGCCTGACCAATTGCGGCTACAACGCCATCCAGACCAATGACGAGCAGGTCAAGGCGGCTTGGTCCGAGGTCGTCAACCAGTATCAACGCCGCGCCGACCTCGTGCCCAACCTGGTCAACAGCGTCAAGGGCTTTGCCCAGCAGGAGAAGGACGTGCTGCTCGGCGTCACCAACGCCCGCGCCAAGGTCGGCAGCGTGCAGGCCACGCCCGACGTCGTCAACGATCCCGCGGCGCTGCAGAAGTTCCAGGCGGCGCAGAGCGAACTGACCGGAGCATTGTCGCGGCTGCTGGTCGTCACCGAGAATTACCCCCAGCTCAAATCGGACGCGCTGTTCCGCGACCTGATGTCCCAGCTCGAAGGCACCGAGAACCGCATCACGGTGGCGCGCAACCGCTACATCAAGGCGGTGCAGGAGTACAACGTCGGCATCCGCACCTTCCCGAACAACCTGACCGCGATGGTCTTCGGCTACAAGGAAAAGGCCAACTTCACCGTCGAGAACGAGCGCGAGATATCGGTCGCGCCGAAGGTCGATTTCAACGCGCCGTCGCCTGCGCCGTCGAAATAGCCGGAGCAGGGAATCGTGCGCGCGCTGCCGGTCCTCAAGGCGCTGCTTGCGACGCTGTTCGTCTGCCTCGCGACGATCGTGCTGGCGGACGTCGCGGTGCCGCAGCTCACCGGCCGCGTCGTCGACCAGACCGGCACGCTGTCCTCCTCGGAGATCGCAGGCCTCACGCAGAAGCTGAAGGACCTGGAAACCCGCAAGGGCAGCCAGGTCGCGGTGCTGATCGTGCCGACGACGCAGCCGGAGACCATCGAGCAGTTTTCGCTCCGCGTCGCCGAGGCCTGGAAGATCGGGCGCAAGAAGGTCGACGACGGCGCGCTGCTGGTGATCGCCAAGAACGACCGCAAGCTGCGCATCGAGGTCGGCTACGGCCTCGAAGGCAGCCTCACCGACGTCACCGCGCGGCGCATCATCGACGAGGTCATCACGCCAAGATTTCGCAGCGGCGATTTCGCCGGCGGCATCGACGCCGGCGTCGACCGCATCATCGGCGTGATCAATGGCGAGAGTCTGCCGGTGCCGCAGCCGCAGGCCTCGCACGGCACGGATCTTGATATCGACACCATCTCCTCGTTCGCACCTGTCGCCTTCTTCGGTGCGATCTTTATTGGTGGCGCGCTGCGGGCCTTGTTCGGGCGGCTGCTGGGTTCGCTTGCGACCGGCGGCGCGCTGGGGATTCTGACCTGGGTGCTTGTGGGATCGACCACGCTTGCGCTGCTGTCCAGCGTGGCCGGCATCGTCATTGCCTTCATCGCCGGCGGCTTGTCCTCGTCGATGCCGACGTCGGGCGGGCGCCGCGGCAGCGGCTGGTCGAGCGGCTCGTCATCCGGCGGCTGGAGCAGCGGCAGCTCGAGCGACAGCGGCAGCTTCTCGGGCGGCGGCGGCAGTTTTGGTGGCGGCGGCGCCTCGGGCAACTGGTGAGGACGAGGCGCGCGACCATGAGCATCAGGCGGATCGGCCGGCATCTCCTGCATCATCACTGGCAGCTGAAGCGCATCTTCACGCCGGCTGTGCTGGCACGCATCGAGCAGGCGATCAAGGACGGCGAGCGCACCCATGCCGGCCAGCTTCGCTTCGTCGTCGAGGGCGCGCTCGACGGCCGGCCGTTGTGGCGCGACCAGCCGCCGCGCGAGCGCGCGCTGGACATCTTTTCCAACCTGCGGATCTGGGACACCGCGCACAACAACGGCGTCCTGATCTACCTGCTCTTGGCCGATCGCGACGTCGAGATCATCGCCGATCGCGGCATTCATCGACATGTCGGCGCCGAAGGCTGGGAGACGATCTGCCGCGCGATGGAAGCGGAGTTTCGCGCAGGCCGCTTTGAGCGGGGCGTGGTCGATGGCATTGCCGCGGTGTCACGCGAGCTCGCCAGGCACTACCCGCCGCATGCCGGCGATCCCAACGAGCTGCCCGACACACCAGTGGTGCTTTAGCTCCGATCATACCGGTCGCGCTCACTTGCCGGTCGCGCTCATCCTGGCTGGACGTGAGCGCGCACCCCTCTCGCCAATGATGCGGATGGAAAATACGTCCGCAACTCACGCCGTCGCAGCTCATGCGCCGTAGCGTTCCGCCATCGCCCGCGCCAGCTCGGCCATTTTCGCACGCAGCTCGGGCGGGTCGAGCACCTCGGCCTCGGGCCCGAAGCGCAGCAGCTCGCCGGCGGCATGCCACAGCGTCGTTCCGATCGGGATCGTCACGATGCGCCAGCCGTCGGCATCGGTGTCGTCGGCGAGGCGCGTGCGGGCGCGCACGTAAGGCTGGCTCCACACCTCCAGCAGCTTCACACCGAGCGCTGACAGGCGCACCGTCGCCTGCTTCGGATGCAGCTCCGCCTCCAGCCGCTCCGTCGCGGCGCGCCAATAGGCGGCGAGGTCAAAGTCTGCAGGTCGCGCGAAGCACTCGTCGGTCACGGCACAGTCGAGAATGCGCGCGACGCGATAGGTGCGCACGCTGCGCTCGACCTGCCCGGCGAGATACCAATTGCCGCCCTTCAGCACGAGGCCGAGCGGCGCGACGCGGCGGCGCTTCTCGGCACGCCAGGTCTGATAGCGGACGTCGACCATGACGTCGCGGAGCAGGGCGTCGGCAATGGCGCGCAGATGCGTCGGCTCCTCGGACTCGCCGAACCAGCCAGGCGCGTCGAGATGGAAGCGCGCCTGCATGCGGCCGGCATTGGCGCGCAGGCTTTGCGGCAGTGCCGCCACCAGCTTGGTCTGCGCCGCGCTCATCGCGCCATCGAGCCCGAGCGCGGCGGCGGGGCCCGGCAGGCCCGCCATGAACAGTGCGTCGGTTTCCGTCGGCGACAGCCCGTTCAGCCGCACGCGATAGCCGTCGAGCAGGCGGAATCCGCCTTCGGCGCCGCGCTCGGCATAGACCGGGATGCCCGCCGCGGCGAGCGCGTCGATGTCGCGATAGATCGTGCGCACCGAGACCTCGCAGGCGCCTGCGAGTTCGGGCGCCGTGACCTGTCCCTTGGCCTGCAAGGTGGTGAGGATGGAGAGCAGCCGGCTCGCGCGCATGCCCTTCTTTAAACATACCTGACACACCTTGTCAGGTATGGTGTGCGACAAGCCAGCACCGCAGCCGGCAATGGGAGGACACCATCATGACCGCCGACGACAAGATCACGCTGTATTACTCGCCGCAGACCCGCGCCGCCGGCACCCGCGTCCTGCTCGAGGAGCTGGGCGCGCCCTACGATCTGCATGTCCTCAACATGAAGGCGGGCGAGCAGCGCAAGCCGGAGTTCCTGGCCGTCAATCCGCTCGGCAAGGTGCCGACGATCGGACATCGCGGCCAGATCGTGACCGAGCAGGTCGCGATCTTCATCTATCTCGCCGATCTGTTTCCGCAAGCGGGCCTGACGCCGGCGCTCGATGATGCCATGCGCGGGCCCTATCTGCGCTGGATCGCCTATTACGGTGCGTCGTTCGAGCCCGCCGTGATCGACCATTTCATGAAGCGCGAACCGGCCCCGATCACGCAGTCACCCTATGCCGACTACGATACGATGCTGGGCGCGCTGGAGCAGCAGCTCGCCAAGGGGCCGTATCTCCTCGGCGAGCGCATGACCGCCGCCGACGTGTTGTGGGGCGTCGCCTTCAACTGGACCATGATGTTCGGCGTCGTGCCGCGCAAGGACGTGTTCGCGCGTTACGCCGAGCGCATCACCCAGCGTCCGGCGTTCCAGCGCGTCACCGCCGCGGATGCCGAGATGGCGGCCCAGCACGCGGCCGCCACCGGCGTTTGAGCGCCAGCATTGACGCAATCGAGCGAGGTCCCGCCGGCAACGGGACCTCACTGATGTGATTGCACGTTGTCCGGCAGGCGCAGCTCGCCAAATGCCGGGTTTCCCGCGGCGGCGTCGCTAGTTCAGGCTGATCCCCGTGAGCGGCGTGCCGTCGACGCCGTTGTTGCTGATTGCGTTGTTCTTGAAGGACGAGACGGAGCCGCCGCCGGTCTGGACGACGCCGTTGGAATTGCCCTGGATGACGGAATTTCCCAACGTCACGATGGCGCCGCTGCCGCTCGCCAGAACGCCGGTGTTGTTGAACTCGGAGGTCAGCCGGTCGAGAAACACGCCCATCCCCGGCTTTCCGGCCGGGACCGTGGCGGATATCCCGGCATTGCCATTTTCGATGGCCTTGGTGTTCGAGACGAGCACGCTGATCGCGCTGCTCGAATTCGCGGTCGAGACCGTGACGCCGAACGCGGACGCCTTGAGCGAGGAGTCCGCGATCACCACCTGGGCCGCACCGGTCGGCGCGACCGAGATCGCGCTTTGCGAGAAGTTCTCGAAGGTACAGTTCTCGACGACGAGCTTTCGGCCGGCCAGGAAATTGACGCCATTGAGGCCGAGGGTCGTGCCGGCGCCGTTGATGCTCAAATTGCGCAGGATGATGACGTCGTTGGCGCCGGCATTCACGTTGTGCCGTTGGTCGCCGATGCCAGGATCGAGGCCATCGTCCCCCCGCCGTCGATCGTGATCGATTTGGTGATCGTGACGGCGCCGTAGCCGCCGGGATCGAGCACGTCGATCTCACCGCCCGCGGCGGTCTTCGAGATCGCTCCGGCGAAGGTCTTGCAGGGCGCCGTGCGGCTGCACGGGTTGACGTCGTCGCCGACGCCGGACACCCAGGTCCGCGTCGCCTGCGCGTGAGCCCCTGGCGAGGCAAGGATCAAAAACGCGGCGCACAAAAATCCGATCGAAGAAATGAGCTTTCGCATGAGCGCTCCCCTTGAAATGCTGGAAATGAAAAATAGCCCGAACGCAGAGTGTTAGTCTACGAAAGCAACCAGAGCGTTCATCGAAAACGGCGGGCTGTACGGGACATTATGCAATCGGTGGTTGCCGCTTCGGCCGGAGGTGATTTCGCTGACGGTGCACGCCTTCCATCTGTCGATTGCATTGCAGGACTACAACATTCGCGAGCCTGCAGTCGCCCATCGCCCACCCACCCGACGGGCAATTCCGGCAATCCGTCCATGCGCCAACTGCCCGTCGAGCCAGTTTGTCGCATGTGTGCCGCCTTGCAGCGTCGGGCAAATCACGACGATGATCCCGGCCATCCCGTTCGCGATGAGGAGGGGCGGCTCGGCCGATCGTCACGAGGCGTAGCAGCGGGGAGCGGTGGCCGTATCAGGCTTGGGGCTCTGCGCGAGCGGGCCGGCGAGCAAGCGAGGTACGGACGGTCAAGTCGTAGGGTCCTGGCATCCCGACGCCGATGCCAAGTTCGCATGCAGGCTTCGCCTCGTGCGGATGACGGTGACCAGAAAGCCCGGCGCACCGGGGAGACTACGAAGCAGCCGTAACACCATCGCGCAGGGAAGGCTGGGTCGCTCCGGCTGAACCTGTGGTTCCTGCCCCGTGCAATCTTTCCGCACGGGGGCCACGGGTGCCAGTCGGCACCCGGCCTTCCCTGCACCCTCCGACCGATCCGGAGGGAATGATGGTCAAAGCTCGGGTGCAATCGCGCCGCGAGAGCGGCTCTGTTTGACTCCGCGTTTGACTCTGCGTCGACCACGCTGTGCCGCGTGCCGATCGTGCCTGCTGCCGCCGGATGGGGCCCCCAGAGCTGAATATTCGGGCACCGCTCGCCACATCTGCTCCACTTTGTCGGCGCAAATCCGCCCGGTATGAATCCCTAAAACTCAGGTAAGCCCTGCAAAAGTAAGATTTTGGCAATCAATCGAACGCTAACTAAGGTTACCAAGTGCTCAACGTCATGCGGAGACTCTGAACGTGAGCGACCAAAAGCCCGAGCGGGCCAGCCTTGGCGTGGCCGGTACGACTGGCGCGGCCAGTGCGAGTGTCGACCCGATGCCGAAGACATCCGCAGTCCCCGATGCAGTCGACCTGGCCGTGCCTGCGATCGCGACCGTCGCCCCGCCCATGATCGCGCCGGATCACGAAGCGCCGGCGGCTGACCGTCCGGGCATCGACCCGAAGGCGAAGATCGTGGAAGCGGTGACCGCGCCCGAGCCACAGCCGGAGGCCAGCAAGTCCGAGATCAAGACCGAGGTGGCGGCCGACACCGAGATCGGGACGACCAAGGTCGAGTCGGTCAAGCCCGAGCAGGTCAAGGTCGAAACCCTCACGGCCGAGCAGGAAAAAATCGAGCCCGCCAAGATCGAAGCGGTGAAGCCGGAGCGAGCCAAAGCCGAGCCCGCGCGGCTCGACCTGGTCAAGTCCGACAAGGGCAAATCCGACAAGGCCAAGCCGGAGCTGACCAAGCCCCAGGCGGTGGGGGGCAACGTTGCGGTGCCGGGCAAAGTCGAAGCCGCAGCGGCCTCGAGTGCTGCGAAATCTCCCTCGACGATCCTGGATCTGATCAGGACGGAGCCGGTCAAGTCGGACCCGATCAAGACGGCTGCGGCCGGTGAGCTCCTCAAGGTCGAGACACCGAAGCTGTCGATGCTCGCGGCCAATGCGCCGAAAGTCGGCCCGATGGCAGCGGCCGCGCCGAAGCCGGAGACGGCCATCAAGCCGGACGCGCCGATCAAGTCGGTGACTGCCACCAAGACAGAAGCCGTCGTTCGGCCTGAGCCGGCTGCCAAGCCGGAGACTGTTGCCAAGTCGGATGCCAAACCGGATGCCAAGTCGGAGCCCGTTGCCAAGCAGGCATCCGCGGCCAAACCCGGGGCGTCCGCGACGCGCCCGGTCACGCCAGTCCAGGCGGATGCCGGACCGGCGACCAGGGGGGGTGCTTTTGCCGCGGTCGACAAGGCCGCGGCCTGGGCCAAAGCGAAGTTCAAGACCGAGCCCTTCAAGTTCAATGCGGCGTCCAAGCCGGCGGCCGCTGCCGCAACGGCGGCCAGCACGGCCGCTGCGGGAGCGACGCTGCCACCTCCGCAACCGGGCCAGACCCCGCCGCCGCATGCCGCAAACGGCAGGCTCGGCCTACCGGCCATGGCTGCGATCCTGCTGCTGTCGATGGTTGTCGGCGGGGTTGCCGGTGGTCTGGTCACGGCCAAATTCGTCACGCGCTCCGGCGGCGGCGACGCGGCCGATGCGACGGCCGGCGAGGCTGCGGACTCCACGCTTGGCGCGACCGTGGCGCGAATCGACAATGATGTCGCCGCGCTGAAGGCGAGCCTCGACCAGACCAATCAGACGAGCCTCGTCGAGCTCAACAAGTCCGCGGAGCGTCTCGACCGGCTCGAGAAGATCCTGGGTGACCTGTCGACGAAATCGTCGGCCAAGCCGAGCGAGTTGCAGCGTCTGAGCGAGGCCGTGGACCGGCTGCGCGCCGCGCAGGCGTCCGCGACCGCGCAAGCCCCCGCGCGTGACAGCGCCGCGTCCGCGCCGCAGGCGGTGGGGGCGATCAATGCGGCGGCGCCGCCCGCGGGCGTGGCGAGCCGGGCCGACGCGGCCAGGACCACCGAGGCAGCCAGGACCGAAGCAGCAAGGGCAGAGGCGAGCCGGGCCGAGCCGGCCAGGGCGGAGACCGCTCGCCCCGAGCCGAACCGCACGGAGGCCACCAAGCCCAAGGTCGTCGAGGGCTGGGTGCTGCGCGACGTCGGTCGTGGCGGCGCGCTGATCGAGGGCCGCGGTGGCCTCTACGAGGTCTATGCCGGCGATCCCGTGCCGGGCCTCGGCAAGGTCGACGCGATTCGCAAGCAGGACGGTCGCTGGGTGGTCGTCACCACCAAGGGGCTTGTCGTCGCGCGCTGACGGACCATCTGTTTTTGGAGACGAATCTGGACGAGGCGCCTCACCGCGACGTGAGGCGCCTCGTCGCACAATTGTCCGAAGCCGCCCGCCTTTCGGCTATCTTCGAGGACTAGCAGGCCCTCAATTGCATGTTCGTGGAAGTGAGGAGGCGCGTCTTGCGACTGTCGGTATTCGGCCTTGTCATGCTGTGCTGCGGCCCGCTCGCTCATGCGGACGAGAGCCCGCCGGTCGAGCGCGGCGCCGCCATCCTCGAGCCGTTCGCGCTGCGTGAGCTCGACAACGGCGCGTTCGGCCTCGGGAAGATGCTTGCGCACGCCAGTGATGCGCCGCTGACCGACGCGGCGTTGTTTGCGCTGCCGTCGATGATGCCCGTACGCAAGGCGCTCGACACGGAGTTCGACCGCTACGTCGACAAGCACAAGACGACGTTGCCGAACGAGAGCATCGGCGTCGGTACGTCCTACGCGTTCCAGCTGTTCGACCGCACCGTGCTCGATTCGCCCGATGCCCGCTTCGTGCTGGCCGGCGTCGTCAATCGCATGGATCGCGCCTTCGTCGATCCCGATCATTGCGGCGAGGTGCGGCTGCTGTACCGCCTGACGCGGACCACGCCGCCCGAGGCCAAAGATGGCGAGGTCGCCTCGCCGCGGCTGCCGATGACGCTCAACATCGTGCTCAAGGCGCGCAGCGATGCGGAGGCCAAGAGCAATTCGCCGAGTTGTGCCGAGATCGCCAAGCGGTGGCTGGCGACGTCCGATCTGCAACTGACCGGGCCTGGGCTTGCCGCGAAGCTGACGGCGCCGGACGGCCCGCTGGCGCTGATCAGGCCGGAGAACATCCACCGCATCGAGACCAACCTGCAGATCGCGCATGCGCCGAAATCGGCGATCCGCGATTTCCGCACCGACTACATGATGAAGGTGTTCGACTATCAGGCCGCGAGCGGGACGTTCGAGGAGGCGGTGCTGGAGGATCAGGTCGATCGCGACCGGCTGCTGGCGGATGCCGCGCTGGCGCGCGAGTTCAAGGCCTGGCTGCTCGACCCCGTCCATCTCGGCGAGCTCGACCGCGGCACCGCGGTGATCCCCGAGCAGTTCCTGGCCAAGGTTGCGGTGGCGCCGACCCCGGTCGGATTCGTCAATTCCGATCTGCTGCCGGCCTACGGGCTGGTGCAGGGGAGCGCGGCCGGGCAGGGCGCGGTGTTCACCGAGGCCGACGTGGTCGGTGCGCTGGAGAAGGCGGCCGCGCAGGGCATCGTGCTGCAGAACATCCGGTCGGTCGCAGGCTTCGAGCGACGCCTCAACGATTCGAGCTGCGGCGGCTGCCATCAGACCCGCGGCATCGGCGGCTTTCACTTTCCCGGTGTCGACTGGATGGCGGAGAAGCCGTCCAACACCGTCGTGGTGCCGGGCTCGCCGCACTTCTTCGGCGACCAGGTCCGCCGACGCGACATCCTCAACGCCTTTGCCGAGGGGCGGACTCCGGATTTCTCGCGCGGCTTCGCCAGCCGCCCGCAATTGCGCGGCAGCGATGAGCTCGCCGGCACGGTCTACAATGACGGCTGGGGCGGGCATTGCTACGCGAGCCACGCCGCGGCCGCGGACAACGACAAGAGCTTCTCGAGCTGGACCTGCGCCGCGAACCTGTCCTGTCAGACCGGCCCGGCGACGCGGTTCGGCATGTGCTTCATCGCGACGCGCTAGCTCAGGCCACCGCACCGCGCGCGCGCAGGTCGCGGATGGCCTCGTCGTCGAAGCCGGCGCTGCGCAGGATCTCGTCGCTGTGCTGGCCTATGCCGGGCGGCTTGCGCGGGGTGACCTTGCGCTGGCCGTCGATGAAGATCGGGCTGTTGACCGTCAGCATGGTGTCGTTCTCGAACGGCACCAGCACCTCGTTCTCGATCATCTGCCTGTCGTTTGGAATGTCGTCGAGAATCCCGACCACCCCGAACACGAGCCCGCTGCCGTCGAGGATCCGGCGCCATTCGGCCAGCGGCCTGGTCGCGAACACCGCGTCGAACTCGTGGATCAGTTCGACCGAGCGGGCGTGGCGATCGGCCTTGGTGACGAAGCGCGGATCGTCGATCAGCTCCTCTCGGCCAAGGCAGCGGGCGAGGATCGGCCACTGCTTCTCCTCATTGAGGAGCGACAGCATGATCCAGCGGCCGTCCTGGCATTTGTAGTGATTGGCGACCGCGTTCAGCGCGCGTTCGCGCGGCCGCCGCTCAACGAAGGTCGCGCCGCAAAGCTTGGCCTGAGCAAGCACGGAGGCGGCCCAGACCCCGTTGGCCATCAGGTTGGAGGCCACATGGCAGCCCTTGCCGGTCTTCTCGCGCTGGTAAAGCGCCGTGACGATCGCGCCATAGAACGCCATTGCGCAGGGGTGGTCGCCCATGCCGGCCACGGAGCGGGCGGGTGTCGTGCTCTCGTCGGCACGGACCAGGTCCATCAGTCCGGAGCGCGCCCAATAGGCATTGCTATCGAAGCCGGGTTTGTCGGCTTCCTCGCCTTTCTCGCCATATCCGGTGAACGACGCATAGATCAGCCGCGGATTGAGCGGCGCCAGCTTTTCGTGGGTGAGGCCGAGCTTGGCGCGGACCGACGGCGGGAAATTGGTGATGAAGACATCGGCTTCACTTACCAGCCGTTGCAGCACGGTCTGCGCTTCCGGCTTCGACAGGTCGAGTGCGAGGCTGCGCTTGTTGCGGGCTTCGAGATACCACGCGTAGTTATGCTCGCTGCGCGGATAGCCCGGCAGGTTCGGCAGGTTGCGGTAGGGATCGCCGGCGCCGGGCGGCTCGATCTTGATGACGTCAGCGCCGAAATCGGAAAGAACGGTGGCGGCTGCGGGGGCCGCGATGAAGCTCGCGCAGTCCAGCACCTTCAGGCCATGGAAAATGCCCTTGTCGTCCATGTTGCGTCGCTCCCGTCGCTTGTTTCCGCGCGCTGGAATTACGTTGACGGCGCGGTTCGAGGCGCATTTGACCCGGGTCGGGCGGGTGAGGCAATGGCGGGGAGGGAGCTGAAACTACAAACAAACGCAAAGATGTGATCAGGAGCGGGCACCGCTCCTGTCTATTTCGACGTGTCGACAATCATGCTGGCTTGGTGAGGGAAACGATCGCGCCGAATAGCCGCGAGGCGGAATGGCGCGCCAATTGATCCGCTACACTTTCAGGTTCTCGGCCGAACTCCTGCCGCGGTTGGCAATCTCGTCGTACTCGATGGTCTGGCCCTCGTTGAGGGTCGCCAGCCCGGCCTTCTGCACTGCGGAGATGTGAACGAAAATGTCCTTGCCCCCGGCCGCGGGCTGGATGAAGCCATAGCCCTTGGTCGGGTTGAACCACTTGACCGTACCTTTAGCCATACGTCGCCTCCGCGGGACCAATCCGAGTACGAGCCGCGGTCCCCGCAAACCGTCAGGCCCGGAATTCGAGACTACTGCGGTTGTGACAGGCGTGATAGCGCAAACAGCGGGCGGTTTTGGCCCGAAATGATCGATATCGTGGCGACTTTGCGGCTTTTGACCGCAGTGCCACCGTTCCGCCAGTCACCGCGGACCCGCTGCAACCGTTCTCGGTATGACAGCGCAGGCTGCAAACAGGTTCAACGCAACTTGTCACGCAGCCGTCCCCTCGTCCGAGAGCATCGCGAGTTCAGCGGCGTCCATGGCCGTCCTGACGCGCATCGGCTCGGCGCGGCCGCGAATCTCGACCTCGCGCTGCGGCAGCACGTCGGAGCCGAGTCGCGCCCGCGCGTAGACCTCGTCCGAGATGATGACCTGGCAGCCGAGGGTCTTCGTCATGTCTTGCAGTCGTGACGCGACGTTGACGGCGTCGCCCAGCGCGGTGAACACCATGTGGTCGCGATAACCGATCTCGCCCACGATCACCTCGCCGCCGTGAATGCCGATGCCGAAGCGGATCGGGTCATGCAGATCATGGCTGAGGAACGCGTTCAGCTCGGCGATGTTGGCCGCGATGTCACGCGCCGCCTGGATCGCCTGGCCGCAGGCGACATGTGAATCGGTGGCTAGCCCGAACAGCGCGAGCATACCGTCACCGACGAACTGATTGGGCTGCCCGCCATTCGCCAGCACGGCCTGGGAGACGGCGCTGAGGAAGCGGTTGACGATGAACACCACGTCGAACGGCAGCCGTTTCTCAGCGAGGCCGGTCGATCCACGCATGTCGACGAACAGGCTGACGAGGTAGCGCTCCTGCCCGATTCCGGCGCGCGAGCTGCCGCGCTCGCCGGGTGTCGGGTTCGGCATGAACAGTTGGAAGAATGAAAGATCGCCGGTGGGGCGCAACTGGCAGGCCAGCCTGACCGACGGGTCCGCCGCGCCGATCTGCGCGAGCACGAAGGCCTCGCGAGGCGAGGGCGGCGGCAGCGCGCCGGGATCTCCGATCACCCTGATGCGGCAGGTCGAGCAACGTGCGCGGCCGCCGCACATGCTGGCATGCGGTACGTTGTTGCGCAGACTGGCCTCGAGCACGGACAAACCCTTTGGCACCCGGATGGAGCGGCCATTGTTGTAGGATAGCGTGACCATGCCGCCGCGTCGCTCATGCACCGCGCGCACGCCGCGCGCGGCGAGCGCCAAGCCGATCAGGCCGCCATAGCCGACCAAGAAGCCGTTCATGATGGTCTCCAGCACCGCCTGTTCAGATGGCGTGCCGGTCTGCCTTAATGAAAGATTTTCGGCGCGCCACCGCGGTGTTGCGTTGGCGGCGATGACGTCTCGGCCCCCACGATAGAAGCCGAGCAGCGCCAGCGCCGGGAGCAGCACGGCGCAGGCGAGCAGCCACGGCGCTGCGCGCTTGTAGAACGGCTTGAGCCGCAGCCAGAAGTGCAGCCCGATGCAGCCATGCGCCCATGACGTCAGCAGGGCTGCCGACATCAACCAGATCCGCCAGGATGGGCCGGTCCAATACGAGTACAGGACCTGCGGGTACAGCTTCTCCTGTCCGTACAGGGTCTGTCCGATGCGGACGCCGGCGATGTGGCTGAAGATCAGCGCCGGAATGCTTAGGCCGAGCAGCAGTTGCAGCGGCTCCATCGTGTTGCGGCTGAATTGCCGGCGCTGATAAAGCGCCCATACGCCGAGCCCGCCATGGGTAAGAGCGGCCGCATAGAACAGCACCGCGATCGGAAGAGACTGCCAGAACGCCACATGATAGGACACGCCCTCGGCGAGCGCCTGCAGCGAGATGTTGCCGAGCGCATGGTTGAGAAAATGACTGAGCAGGTAGCTGAAGAGTATGAAGCCGCAGATCAGCCGCACCTGCCGCACACCGATGCCGCGACAGGTCGACCGCAAACGATGGTAAATCGAAATGGTCATGTGGCCCGTATGATCTGGAGCCGCAATGCTAGAGATTTATTCCCTGTTGTCCTAGAGGGCTGGTGGCGGCGGTCATCCGGCGGCGCGAGCTGCGCGGGAACGTTGACTCGCCCGGTGGAGTCGGGGAAAAGCACCGCGTGACGGCCATTTCCCCAGGCATCGACAGCCCAAAGTCTCGATCCACGCGCTCTGCGTGGCTGACGGCTGCGGCCGTGATCGCAAGCATGACGATCATCCGCATCGTCTATGCCGGGACGCTCGATCTGCGCACCGACGAGGCCTATTACTGGACCTGGTCGAAGGAGCTGCAGCTCTGCTTCCTCGATCATCCGCCCATGATCGCCTGGTTCATCCGGCTGGGCACTGCCCTGTTCGGCGATACCAATCTCGGCGTTCGCTTTGCCGGCATCCTCGCGATGGGGGTGACGCAGCTCCTGCTCGCCGACATCGTTCGCCGTACCACTCACGATATGCGGGCCGTGATCCTCGCGGTGCTGCTGCCCGAGGCCGCGCTCTACTATGGCCTGCTGATGGCCAAGGTGGCGCCGGACGTCGCGGCGATCCCGTTTGCACTCGCGATGATCTGGGCGCTGGTTTGCCTCGCCGAGAGCGATGACGGCCGCTGGTGGCTCGCGGCCGGCCTGTTCGGTGGACTGGCGTTGTTGTCCAAATTCACGGTGGTCATGCTGCTGCCGGGCGTGGCGGCGTTCCTGCTCGTTCCGGCCTGGCGCAGCCGCTGGCTTCTGAGTCCCTATCCATGGTGCGGAGCACTGATTGCGCTGGCCGTGTTCTCGCCGGTGCTGATCTGGAACGTACAGCACGACTGGGCCTCGTTCCGCTTCCAGTTCGTTCGCGCCACCGCGCCGCATGAGTTTTCGTTGCGGACGCTCGGCGATTATCTCGGATTGCAGTTCGGACAGGTCGGCTTCGTCCTGCTGCCGGTCACATTGTCGGCGCTGAGTTTCACGGCCTGGCGCGGCTATCGCACGCGTGAGCCGGTCGCGATCCTGCTGTCGACGGCGGTGCTGGTGCCGTTTCTCTACTTCCTCTGGAAATCGTTTACCTTGCGGATCGGCGACACCTGGCCGATGTTCATGTGGCCGATCGGGTTTGCGGCGGTCGCGATCAACATCGTCAAGCTGCCGCAGGACGGCGCGTCCGCCTGGTTCGTCCGATCGACCGTGCGCTGGGCGCGGATCGCCGTCGTTAGCGGCATTGCCATGGTGGTCCTGATCTTTCTCTACTACGTCGTCGCGCCGTGGAATTTTCTCGGGCGGGCCGATCCGATCGGCGCCGAGGCGGGCTATCAGCAGGTGGCGGCACGCGCCGAGCAGGAACTGGCAAGCACCGGCGCCACCTGGATCGCGACCTCCGACTATCGCACCTATGCGATGATGCGGTGGTTCTTTCGCGGCCGCGTGCCGGTGGTCCAGATCAACGAGCGGGCCCGCTTCATCGGCTTCCGTGATCCCGGCATGGACCTGATCGCGGGACATGCCGGCCTCTATGTCGTGCGCGAGCCGGACAATACCGGCCCGCTGCTGTCGGACACGACCGCGCACCGCGAGCCGCTCGGACACGTCGAGCGGAGCTGGCGCGGCCGCGTCATGGACAGTTACGCGTTCGGCAGGCTGACGGGCTGGACTCCCGAACTGGCGCCGCCACCGGACTCGCCCTTGTACCAATGGCGCTGGCTCGCCGGTGGGTTCGATTCCACGCTGCGGGCCTGAGCCTCATTCCCGGTCGTCCTGCTTGCGCAGCAGATCCTTGGCGAGATCCGCCAGCGCCGGCCGCGGCAGCGCGGCGAACGGCATCGGCCGCGTCACGTCGATGGCCGCGAGGCCGAGCCGCGCCGTGAGCAGTCCGTTGAGCACGCCTTCGCCGAGGCGCTGCGACAGTTTTGCCGCGATGCCATGGCCCAGTACCTGCTGGATCAGGCTGTCGCTCGCGGCCATGCCGCCGGTGATGGCGAGATGCGCGACGACATGGCGCAACAGGCTGATCATGCCAAGCGCGCCGGGACGGCCGCCATAGAGCCGCGCGAGCTGCCGGATCATCCGCAAGCTTGCCACGAAGACGAACAGCACGTCGATCAGCGCGCGCGGGCTCACGGCCGTGACCACGGAAACCCGTTGCGCCGCAACCGACACCAGACGCCGCGCCTCGCTGTCGAGTGGCGCCATCAGCTCGCGCTCGGCAAGCTTGATCATGTCGCCGCCGTCGATGATGTCGTCGGCGTGGCCGGCGAGCGCGGCACGCGGACGCGCCAGGCGGGGATTGGCATGTGCGATCCGCAACAGCTCGGCGACCACTTCGCGGCTCTCGGCACGATCGTCGGACAGCAGCACCGCGGCCGCGCGCTGGTGCAGCTTCTCGATGGTGGCGAGACGCACCAGCCCGTAAGTCTCTCGGGCAATGACGGCCGCCAATGCGATCGCGGCTGCGGCCGCGAACCCCGCGCCGACATAGCCGAGGGCCTCGCTGCGTGCGAACAGATCCTCGATCAGTCTGACGACGCCGAGGCCGAGGCCGAGCAGGACGAGGCCTGCGACCGAGCCCCAGAAAAGTGCGCCCCAGCCGAAGCTGCGCCGCGTCGGCAGGACGGTCTCGACCGGCACCGGCAATTGCGCCGGATCAGCCTCCGGCGTGATCTGGATGGTGCCGCGGCCCGGCCGGGCGGCCTCTTCGGCATCGACCACGACGACGTCGGGATCATCGAGCCGGAAGGTCTGGGGACGACGATGCTTGGCGCGTTCGCTCATTGCAGCCGGTCTCCGATCAGGAACTGAAGGGCGCGGTCCATGCGGATATGGGGCAAAGCGGGCTCGCCGCCAGGATCGGGGGCCAGCAAAGGCGGACGGAAGCGAAGAAAGCGGAAGTCGGTGCCGTCGGCGGCAGCGCTCGACAGGCCGCGATAGGCGCCGCCCTTGAACAGCTCCTCCGCATCGGCCGGCAGCTCGCCCGGAAAGGTTGCCACCTCGGTGTCGCCGTCGAAGATCTCGCCATTGGCGCTTTCGCCGGCCGCCGGCGTGCCGAGCAGCGACGGCAGCTTCTCGCGGCCGCGGGCGACCAGCGCCTCGCGCGTCGCCCTGACGGCGGCCAGCGCCACCACGTCGATTGCGGCGCCCGTGCTCTCGGCTCGGGCCACCGCGCGGTTGACCGCGCGCCGCAGCACGGCTTCGAGCCGGTCGTGGCTGGTGTGATGCAGATGGTCGGCCTTGGTCGCCGCGAACAGGATGCGGTCGATGCGCGGCCGAAACAGCGCCGTCAGCATGTTTCCGCGTCCGACGCGGAAGCAATCGAGAATGCCGGTCAGCGCGGCCTCGAGATCGTGCAGCGCCTCGGGGCCCGCATTGAACGCCGCCAGCGCGTCGACCAGCACGATCTGGCGATCGAGCCGGGCGAAATGGTCGCGAAAGAACGGCCTGACGACGATGTCCTTGTAGGACTCGTAGCGGCGCGCCATCATCGCCCATAGCGAGCCGGCCGGCGCCTGGCCGTCGGCCGGGACATCGAGCGGCGCGAAGGTCAGCGCCGGCGAGCCCGCGAGATTGCCCGGCATCAGGAAGCGGCCGGGCGGCAGCAGGCTCATGGCGAAGCGCTCGTCGCGGCAGGCACGCAAGTAGTCGGTGAACAGCCGTGCGGCCTCGAGTGTCGCCGACTCGTCCTCGCGGCCTTCGGGGGCGAGCGTCGCCAGATGCGCGTGCCAGTCCTTGGCGACATGCGCGCGCGGCTCGCTGCGCGACAGCGCGAGGCTTTCCCGCGCCCACTGCTCATAGCTCTTGTTCAGCAGCGGCAGGTCGAGCAGCCATTCGCCGGGATAGTCGACGATGTCGAGCGTGAGCGTCCGCTCGGCGCCGTTGGCGCGCTGGAATTCGATCACCAGCCTGAGCTCGCTGATGTCGACGGTCGAGCTTGGCCAGCGCCGCTCGGCGACGAGCGCCCGCAAATGGCTCTCATAGGCAAAGCGCGGCACGCCGTCGTCGGGTTGCGGCGTCAGATATGCGCGGGCGATGCGGCCCGATGCCAAGGCCTCGAACACCGGCATGCGCCCGCCGCGCACGAGGTCATGAATCAGCGCGGTGATGAACACGGTCTTGCCGGCCCGTGACAGCCCGGTGACGCCAAGGCGGATGGTCGGGTTGAGGAAGCTCTCGCCATAATCAAGCAGGGCACGGGCCGACAGCCGCGCTTCCTCGACGAGTTCGGAAAAGGTCACCATGGGAGGAGGGGAATTCGCCAGTTGAAAAGGGCGTGAGCGATTTTTGACAGGTGGCGATGCAAAACGCCGGATTCAAGCTCACAATTCCGGCCCGTTTCCGGATAGAACCAGACTTTGAACGGAACGTTGACCACTGGAAACCATAATCCTTCCGGCACAATTGTCCCGGAAAACCGGCACCAGGTTCTGACATGACCGTATTTCAACTGAAGCAGTTCGCCTCGACCTCCGTCCATGCCGCCACCGGCGCGATGCGTTGGAACTACGACAAGGTCGAGATGATCGCGGACGGCGTCGTCCACGTCGTCGGCATCGCCGCCGGCCTGGTCGCCGCAACCGTGCTCGTCGTGCTGACCTCGATCTATGCCAGCGCCGTCGACATCGTGGTGGTGTCGATCTACGTCGCGGGACTGCTCTCGATGCTGACGCTGTCGGCAACCTATAATCTGTGGCCGGTGTCGCCGACCAAATGGGTGCTGCGCCGCTTTGACCACTCCGCCATCTATGTGCTGATCGCAGCCACCTATACGCCGTTCATCGCCGCCCTGAAGGATACGGTGTTCTCGGCCGCGCTGCTGCTCGGGGTCTGGGGCGTCGCCATCTTCGGCATCGTGCTGAAGCTGCGCTGGCCGGGCCGCTTCGACGCGCTCTCGATCGGGCTGTATCTCGCGCTCGGCTGGAGCGGCGTCATGATGTACGACCGGGTGATCTCGGTGATGCCGCCCTCGGTCCTGGCCTTCGTGCTCACCGGCGGCATCCTCTACAGCCTCGGCGTCATCTTCCATTCGTGGCGGCGCTTGCGCTTCCAGAACGCGATCTGGCATGGTTTCGTGTTGCTGGGCGCCGGCTTTCATTATACCGCAGTGCTCGACCTGGTCTTGACCTAGAAAATTCCACGAGGAGGGCTTTGCATGCAGGTGACCGGCAAGATTGTTGTGGTCACCGGCGGAGCCCGCGGCATCGGCAAGGCGTTGTGCGAGGCCTTCGCGGCCGCCGGTGCGGCCAAGGTGATCGTAGCCGATCTCGACGAAACCGGCGCCAAGGCCGTCGCTGGTGGCATCGGCGGCGCCGCCTTCAGATGCGACGTCTCCCAGGAAGCCGACATCCGGCACGTGATCGAGGAAACCGAGCGGCAGTTCGGGCCCATTGCGCTGTTCTGCTCCAATGCCGGCATTGGCGGCGGCTTCGACCCGCTGTCGGTCAATGTCGGCGGCACCTCCGACGAGCCGTGGGCGCGCAGTTGGGCCATTCACGTGATGGCGCATGTCTACGCGGCGCGGCATCTGATCCCGCGCTACAAGGCGCGCGGCGGCGGCTATTTCCTCAACACGATCTCCGCGGCCGGCCTGCTGTCGCAGGTCGGCAGCGCGCCTTACTCCACCACCAAGCATGCCGCGGTGGGATTTGCGGAGAATCTCGCGATCTCGCACAAGGCCGACAACATCAAGGTCTCGATCCTGTGCCCGCAGGGCGTCGACACCGACATGCTGCGATCGATTCCGAAGGGCCCGCAATCCGGCGACGGCGATCTGAGCCCTGAGCAGGTCGCGCAGGACGTGCTGAAAGGCCTTGCCGAGGAGAGCTTCCTGATCCTGCCGCATCCGCAGGTCCTCGGCTACATGCGCAAGAAGACCGAGAATTACGACCGCTGGCTCGGCGGCATGGCGAAGATCCAGGCAAAGATGCGCGAGGAGTTCGGGAAGTAGGTCTGCGACCATCGTCGGTCGACGTGACGGCGCCCGGCCTCAACGCCCTCCGCGGTCGTCCCCGCGACCACGGAGACCCATAGTCCCAGGGTGCAGTTCGAGCCACGCGCGTCGACCATCTCGCCCGAGGTTTTCGACCGCGGCGTATGGATCCGGCGTTCGCCGGAATGACGCTAAGGAGAGATCGTGCGGACATCATGGGCAGCGGACTTGATCCGACATCGATAGACATCATTGCGCCTTCTCGCGGCACATCATGCCCGAGCTGTACAGTTGACTTGTCCCTTCAAGATTCGAAGGGCGCAGGGAATGCCGGGTGAAGGCCTCACCCATGGCCCGCCTGCAGCAAAAAATGCAGGCGGCAGGTACCACAGGTGCAGCCGATCACCGGCATTCCCTGCGCGATGGTCTTCACGCTTATACGCAGTCTCCCTGGTGCGCCGGGCTGTTGGCCACCATTGTCCGCGCGGTGCATCATCGCCATCGCGAACGAAACACCAGCATCGGGGTGTCAGGACGCTGCGACTTCACGTCCGCGGCCACGCCGTTCGTCCGCGTAGCAAGCTACGCTGCGGCATGGCCACGGCCATCGCATCCCGCCTCGCGTGTCGTGACGATCGCGCGCAACGCCCCTCCGTGGTGAGGCGGGATGCGCGGAAAGATCGTCCTGATTTGCCCGACGGCGCAAGGCCGCATGCTGCGGCATTTCAACACGACGGGCAGTTTCGTCATGGTGTGTATGCGCAATCTGCCCGTCGGGCGCCCTCATGGCTCCGACGGTTGCATGTCCTGCTCTGCCGCGCGCCAGGCTTCGAGCGCGCGGGCGTACAGCAACAGGCCCTCGCGCACCGTGCGCCGCTCGGTCTTCGACAGGGCCGACAGGGCGCCGCGGACCTGCTGGCGGCCGAAGGCGTGCAGCGTGGCCACCCTCTTCCGTCCCTTCGCGGTGAGGCAGAGCGGCTTGATGCGGGCGTCGCCGGAATCGATTGTCTCCTGCAACTCGCCGCTGTCGATCAGCTTGCGGACCATGCGGCTGACGCCGGATTTTTCCAGGTGCAGGACCGCGCCGAGCTGCATCGCGGTGAGACGCGTCGCCCTACGTCGTCGGCCACGTCCTGGCGGCCGACGGCGGCTTCCTCGCGGTCTGAATCTGAAAGGCGTCGGCTGTCGCCGATGGCGCAAGGCCCGCGATCGCCGAGCGGTCTCGGACGCGAGCGATCGTGGTCGAAACAGCTTCATGCTGAAGTCGGAATTTCGCCAGCTTCCGCGAAGCCGCGCAGCGATCGTCACCGTTTCAACTAATTAGTGCTTTCTACGAACGCGAAGATGCTTAGGCGCCGCTCCGCGGCGGCTCGTTGCGAACAGCTCTCAATCTCGCCTGAAATGTTCCCAGCTCGGCAAAACTTCCGCCGACGTTTGCCGGCTATCTCCAAGGCAAGGGGCTTCGTCGCGTGCATGCGCTGCGTATTCATCGCGACGGCGCCCTGACCCGACCTCGTCGCGTGATATTGGCATACCCCGGCATTTGCTTTGCAGGCTCATTCACCACACAAGACCGGCGCGTTCGCGGTGCGGACCAAGCGGCTCATGGTGACGCGATCCCACCGCGGGGTCACGCTCGCGCTCGTCGAGGTGCTGCTGCTGACCGTGATGGTGGTGGACGGCGCGTCCGCGCAGCAGACCATCAAGGCCAAGCCGACGGACGTCGTCCCGGGACGCGCCGACCGGCTGTTCTTTCGTCACGTGACGGCGCGCAGCATCTACTACAACGTTCCGCGGATCACCAACGACAGCCGGACGCTGATGATGCGCCAGGACCCGCGTGGCGTGAGCGCATTGCTGCGTCCGGTGCGCGAGGCCGGTGCGCCGTCGCTGGCCGCGCCGGGCAGGCCCGGCGCGCCGGTAGGCAGCTTCGGATTCTCCGCGTTTCAGCCCGCCCGTGGCGCGCGCGTGGCCACGGCCGAGCCGGCGGGAGACGCTCAACGCGCCGCGCCGCAACCGGCTGCGCGGCAGATCGCGGCAAAGCCCGCGGCAGCCGCCGAGGCGCCGCCGGCCAAGCCAGACGAGACCGTGGCAACCGCCCAGCCCGCGGCCGTGCTGCGCAACCGTGACGTTCTTCCCGATCGCAACCTGAATACGGTGAAGCCGCAGCCGGTGACCGCCGACGCGAAGCCCTATGATCCGACGGGCGTGACGGTCGGGTCGTTCCTGGTGAAACCGGCCGTCGAGATCCAGGCCGGTTATGACACCAATCCCACGCGGCGCAACGGCGGGCAGGGCTCACCGGTCGCCATCGTGGCGACGGAGGTCGCGGTCCGCTCGCAATGGGAGCGGCATCAGCTCAACGCCGATTTCCGCGGCGCCTACACCGAGGACAGCAACGTCCGCTCGCTCAGTCATCCGACGTTCGAGGCGCGGGCGCAAGGACGCTACGACGTCACCGAGGGCACCGCGATCACCGGCGAGGCGCGTTTCGTCAACGATGCATTGGCGCTTCCGGGGGCGCTCAAGCTGCCGCGCGCCACGACGTTCGGCGGCAGCGCCGGCGTGCTGCAGAAGATCGGTCCCGCCGAGATCGCATTCAAGGGATCGGCCGACCGCGTCATGTTCAACGACGCGCTGATCTTGGCCAACGTGCCGTTGCGGACGCAGGACCGCAACTACACCCAGCCGGGCGCGCAGGTCCGCGTCACCTATGTGCTCACGCCGAACATCTCGCCGTTCGTCGACATGAGCTTCGATCGGCGCAACCACGATCTGCAGGTCGACTTCAACGGCCAGCGCCGCGATTCCAGCGGCATCACCGCGCGCGGCGGCGCCGTCGTCAACATGGGATCGCTGACCGGCGAGGCCTCGGTCGGCTATCTCTCGCGCCGCATGGACTCGCCGCTGATGCCGAACATCAACGGCGTGATCGCGGATGCGACGCTCGCTTGGGCCGCGACCGACGCCACGACGTTCGTGCTGGTGGCGCGCTCGCAGGCCTCGGAGACGCCGGCGATGAACGTCTCGGGCATCCTGTCGCGCGACGTGATCCTGCAGATGGACCATCAGTTCGAGCCGTGGCTGATCGGAACGCTGCGCGGCGGCTACGGCCAGGATCAGTTCGTCGGCATCGGCCGCGTCGACCAGCGCATGTTCGTCGCCGCCGGCGGCACCTACAAGATGAACCGCAACGTTCAGCTCAAGAGCGAGGTCCGGACCGAATGGACCCGCTCCAACATCGCTCTCAACAACTTCATGACGGTGGTCGGCGTCGTCGGCGTGCGATTCCAATATTGAGCAGCGGCCGGGTCCGGTGGCGCACCTTCGCCGCCCTGCATCTCCGCCGTCGTCCCGGGCAAGCCGCGCGACAGCGCGGGTGCGACGCCGACGGGGACCCAGACGCCGCGACGGATGTCTGACCGGATTGCGAACGACGCGGCTGGTCTGCATCGACCACAAGCGGCTGGTCTGTCGCGCTCAAAAGAAAAGCCCCGCAGGGGACGGGGCTTGAAGGCAATGCATGCCGGTCGGGTGGGGGGGGACCCGGGCGTCTCACGCGGCGGGATGAGGTCAGGTCGCCGACGCGTGGGTCGTCCCGGATTGGTTCGGCATGCGGCTGGTGATGGTCTTGTTATCGTTATCCGTGTCCGCGCCGCCCGGCGTAAGCCGACAGGCGGCGCGGAGCGCAGCGGTCTCACTGTTCGAGCGCGGCCAGGGCAGCGTTGCCGATCTGCTGCGCCTCGGCCCAGGCGGCCTGGGTGGCCTGCTGGGCGGCGGTGTAGCCGGCCTGGATCTGCTGCTGAGCCGCGGCCCGCAGCGCCTGCTCCTGCTGCTCGCCGGTCTCGCGGGCCTGGGTCAGGGCCTGATTGTCGGCATTCAGCGTCGCATTGGCCTGGTTGAAGGCGTTGGCGGTGGTCTGCGCCTTGGCCTGGGCCGCCGCCAGTGCGGCCTGGTTGGCCGCATTGTTGGCGCGTTCGAGGACCTCGGCGGCCTCCTGTGCGTCCTGCTTGGCCTGCTGCGCGGCCTGACGCGCCTGCTCCAGCGCCTGCCGGTCGGCGTTCACCTTCTGCTCGGCCGCTTCCACCGTCGCATCGATCGTGCCGATCTTCTGGTTCAGCGCGGCCTCGACCGTCTTCTGGTTCTGGGTCGCAGCCGCCTGCGCGGCCTGGGTCTTCTGCTGGGCGACCGCGCGTGCCTGCTCGCCGGTCTTCAACGCCGCCTGCAGCGCGGCCTGCTCGGCGGCTTCCTGGGCCGCCTGGTTCTGCTGATTGTTGTTATTGTTGTTGCCGTTGCCGGCCGCCGCTCCGCCATTGTTGGCATTGCCGCCATTGTTGGCGTTGCCGGCCGCCTGGCCGGCCTGCTGGGCCGCCTTGCCGGCGGCCTCGGCCGTCTCGCGCGCGGTGTCCTTGGCGGCGTTGGCGGCTTCCTTGGCCTCGTTGGAGACGTCGATGTCCTTGTCGAGCTTCTGGAACGCGGCCTGCAGCGCGGCCGAGGCTGCCGTCAGCTTCGCAGCGTTCGCGGTCGCCGCGGCCTGGTTGGCGGCGGTCGGGTTCTTCTCGGCCTGCTCCTGGGCCTCGATCGCGGCGCCGCGTGCGTTCTGCTCGGCCTGACGAGCGACGTCGATTGCCTTGCGGTCGGCAGCGACCTGCGCCTCGGCGGCGGCGGCGGTCTGCGCGGCGGCCGCGGCCGCTGCGTTGGCCTTGGCGACGGCATCGGTGCTGCTCGACGCCGCGGCAGCCGCCTTGGCCGGCGTCGCTGCGGCTGCGGGTGTCGCGGTGGCCTTGGCGACCGCGACGGTGGTGGTCGCTGCCGCGGCGGCCGCAGCGGCCGGCTTCGCCGCGCTCGTCGTGGTGCTGGTCGCGGCTGCGGTCTTGGCCGCACCGGTCGTCGTCGTTGCGGCGGTGGCGGCAGCGGCGGGCTTGGCGGCGGTCGTCGCGGCCGTGGCGACGGCAGCGACGGGCTTGGCCGCAGCCGTGCCGGTCGTTACGGCCGCCGTCTTGGCGGCGGTGCTCGCCGCGGTCGCCGCGGCGGTGGTGGCGGCCGTGGTCGCAGCGGTGTTCGCAGCCTTGGCGGCGGCGCCGGCCGCGGCCTTCGCAGCGGCGCTGGCTGCGGCCTTCGCTGCCGCGTCGGTCGCCGCCTTCGCGGCAGCATTCGCTGCAGCCTTGGCCGCAGCGTTTGCCGCAGCCTTGGCGGCGGCGTCCTGCGCGGCCTTGGCGGCGGCAGCGGCTGCAGCCTTGGCAGCGGCATCCTGGGCCGCCTTGGCGGCTGCCTGGGCTGCGGCCTTCGCCGCCGCCTCCTGCGCCGCCTTCGCGGCGGCGTTGGTGGTGGCCGAAGTGGCAAGGGCGGTGGTCATGGCCTGCGCATTGGCCTGATGCGGCAGCGCCGTCACCGCCAGAGCGGACATCAGGGCCAGCACGCTGACATGGCGATAGAGATCGGTCCTCGACGCCGCGGTTTGAAGATTCTTCTTATCCGCCATCAGCTCAACTCCCTTGGTACGCTGGATTGGATGATGGAACCTTTTGAAAATGATTTTGGCTTGCAGAATGGTCGGACCTTGCAAGCAGCAAGGCGTCTGCCTGCAAGCTGACGGCAGGATTTCGCGATGTTTGCGGCAAGCCGGCCGCGACGAGATGGCGCAGGGGAACAGAAAGCTTTTGAAACAAACGGTTGCAGTCGGAACGCCGGTTGCACGGTTGCGGCGGGCCGATGAGCATTTCGCGGCGAGCCATGCCGCCGCCATTGAAGATGCGACGCATTGTCGCATATGTCGTGAAAGTCGTCCGCTGTGCGAACGGCGGCTCAGCCCTTCTGGGCGTAGAGCAGCGGGACCGCGGCGTCGACCATCACCTCGACGAGGCTCGTGCCGGCATGGGCGAGGGCTCGCGTCAGCGCACCGGCGAGATCGGCGGCATGGTTCACGCGCACTGCGTCGCAGCCCATGCCGTCCGCGAGCTTGACGAAATCGAGGCCGGGCAGCTCGAGCCCGGGCACGTTGCGCACCTGCATGACCTGGCTGAACGAGCGCATCGCGCCATAGCCGGAATTGTTGATGACGACGACCGTCAGCGGCAGCCTGCGCTGCGTGGCGGTCCACAGCGCCTGCAGCGAATACATCGCCGAGCCGTCGCCGATCAGGCACACCGTGCGGCCGGTGCGACGGCCCAGCGCCATGCCGACCGCCGCCGGCAGGCTGTAGCCGAGCCCGCCGCTCGCCATCGTGTAGAACGACTCCGCGCCGGGCATTGGCATGTACTTGTGCATCACCGGCCGGTGCGAGGGGATCTCCTCGACCACGGCGCTGCCCGCCGGCAGCGCCTGCGCCAGCGTGTGCAGGAGATAGTCGACCGGAATCGGATCGGATGGCTTCGGCGCGTCGGGTAGCACGCGGCCCTTCGGCGCCGCGCGCCTGGTCTCCGGCAGCAGCTCCAGCAGCAGCGACAGCGCCGGCCGCATCGTGGCGATGATGCTGGTGCCGACCGGCGGCACCGCGGCGCCTTCGGCGTCGTCGGTGATCTGATAAAGCGTGGTGGCGCCGTCGAAGATCGCGGCGTGGCCCTCGACATGGAAGGTGAACACCGGCGCGCCGATCACGACGACGAGGTCGTGCGGTTTCAGGGCGTCGGACAATTGTCCGGGCGAGGCGTGCAGAAAGCCCTGGAATTGCGGATGGCGCTCGGGAAACGAGCAGCGCGCCGAGAACGGGCTGACCCAGACCGCGGCCTTGGCCTTCTCGGCGACCTCGACCATCAGTTCGACGCAGCCGGCGCGGTCGATGCCGGGGCCGACCACGAGCGCGGGATTCTTCGCGGCGGCAAGTGCGCTCACCAGGTCGTCCATGGCGGCGCGATCGGGGCCGAGCTCGCGGCTTACCTTGCGCGCGGTGATCGGTTGCGCCGGATGCATCCAGTCGTCGATCGGGATCGAGACGAAGGTCGGCCCGCAAGGCGGCTGCATCGCGGTGTAGTAGGCGCGGGCGATCGCGCCCGGCACGTCCTCGGGCCGCGCCGGCTCGACGCTGTATTTGACGTAAGGGCGCGGGAATTCGGACGGGCGTTCGGCATAGAGAAAGGCCTGCAGCGGCAGGATCGAGCGCGCCTGCTGGCCGGCGGTGATGACCAGCGGCGTCTGGTTGCGGTGCGCGGTGTAGATGTTGCCGAGCGCGTTGCCGACGCCGGCCGCCGAATGCAGATTGACGAAGCCGGCATTGCGCGTCGCCTGGGCATAGCCGTCGGCCATGCCGACGACGGAAGCCTCCTGCAGGCCGAGCACGTAGTCGATGTCCTCGGGCCAGTCGCTGAGGAACGGCAGCTCGGTCGAGCCGGGATTGCCGAACACCTTTTTGATGCCGAAGGCGCGCAGCAGCTCGAAGGTGGCCTGCTTGACGGTGACGGGTTTGGTTGTTGTTTTCGTTGTTTTGGCCAAAGGCGTTCCCTCGGGTGCTTTTGTGGGTCGTCATTCCGGGGCGATGCGAAGCATCGAACCCGGAATCTCGAGCGGTTCTTCTCCCTCACCTCGAGGTTCCGGGTTCGGTGCTCTGCGCCAAAATGGCTTCGCCATTCTGTCGCGACGCACCGCCCCGGAACGACAGAGTCTACGTCACCAACTCGCGGTGCCCTTCATCGTCGGCTGTCGCTCGGCGTTGGCGGTCCACAGCTCCAGGCCGCCATCCTTGTCATTCGCATTCACCGAGAACGCGCTGCCCTCGAACAAGGGCTGCACGCCGCGATAGGCGAACTTGGCCGGCGGTTTGCCCTTAAGTCTGGCGGCGAACTCGACCAGCAGCGCGGCCTGCAAAGGTCCGTGGAAGATCAGGCCCGGATAGCCTTCGACCCTGGTGACGTAGTCGCGGTCGTAATGGATGCGATGGCCGTTGAAGGTCAGGGCGGAATAGCGAAACAACAGCACGGCATCGGAGACGCGCGTCTCGCTGTGCTGCGCGACCGGCGGAGGCGGCGGCGCCTTCGCCGGCGCAGCCTGGGCGCCACCCATGTCGCGATAGACGATGTCCTGGCGCTCGCGGATCGCGACCCCGCGCGACGTCGATACGACATGTTCCACCGACACGAAGCAGAGCTGGCCGGTCGAGCCGCTCTTCAGCGCGACGTCGGTGATGGTCGACACGCGCGTCGCGACATCGCCGACGCGCAAGGGATCGATGAACTGCACCTCGCCGCCCGCCCACATGCGGCGCGGCAAGGGTACCGGCGGCAGGAAGCCGCCGCGGGTCGGATGGCCGTCGGGGCCGAGCTGATCGTGTGGAAACACCGGCTGGCCCAAACACCAGTGCACGGTGTAGGGCGCGATGTCGCCGGTTGTCGGTTCGCCGATCTCCTGGAACAGCGTCGCGCGCAGCCCCTTGGTGAGCTGCGGGGTGACGAGGTCGGTGGCCTCGGCGCTGCGGCCGACCCATTGCCGGAGGTGATCGAGATCGAGCGTGTCCGTCATGATCATCCCTTTCGCTGATGCGGCGAGGCCGCCTCGCCGATCGCGGGCACGGCGCCGTAACACCTGTCGTCGCCGACCACGATCGCCGCCGGCGCGGGATAGCTGACGACGCCGTTCGGCGTGTTCACCTCGATCCGCCGCAGATGCGGATGAACCGCGAGGTCGGCCATGCTGTTGACCTCGGCAAAGGCGATGTCGGCGCTCGCGAGCTTGCCCAGCAGCTCATCGCGCGACAGCGCCGCGAAGCGCTCCGCGACGATGCCGTCGGTCAGCGCACGGTTGCGCACGCGCTCGACCATGTTGGCGAAGCGCGGATCGTCCGGCAATGTGGGCTGGTCCAGCACCTTGGCGCACAGCGTCTTCCACTCGCGCTCGCTCTGGATCGAGATCAGGATGTCCTTGCCGTCCTTCGAGGTGAACACGCCATAGGGCGCGATCGAGGGGTGGGCGAGGCCGATGCGCTTCGGCGCATTGCCGGCTTCCGCGTTGAGCAGCGGCACGGTGAGCCAGTCGGCCATCACGTCGAACATCGAGATCCTGATGTCGGCGCCTTCGCCAGTGCGGCCGCGCCTGATCAGCGCCTCCAGGATCGCGGCATGCGCCGTCGCGCCGGTCGCGACGTCGACGATCGACATGCCGACGCGGGAGGGGCCGTCCGGCCCGCCGGTGATCGAGGCCAGCCCGCTCTCGGCCTGGATCAACAGGTCATAAGCCTTGCGATCGGCGTAGGGACCGGAGTCGCCATAGCCGGTGATGGTGCAGCAGATCAGCTTCGGATAGTCCTTGCGCAGCCGCTCGCGGGCAAAGCCCATTCTGTCCATCGAGCCGGGCTTCAGGTTCTGCAGCAGCACGTCGGCGCCGGCGATCAGCTTCTCCAGCTCGGCGCGACCTTCCGGTCTTGAAAGGTCGACGACGACGGAATCCTTGCCGCGGTTGAGCCACACGAAATAGCTGCTCTGACCCTTGGCGGCGGCGTCGTAGCCGCGGGCGAAATCGCCCTCGGGCCGCTCGATCTTGATCACGTGAGCGCCGGCATCGGCGAGACGCGACGAGCAGAACGGCGCGGCCACCGCCTGCTCGACGGCGACGACAATGATCCCTTCAAGCGGCAGCATGGCCCGACCTCAATACGAGCGCGGCATGCCGAGCACGTGCTCGGCGACGTAGGAGAGAATGAGGTTGGTCGAGATCGGCGCCACCTGATACAGCCGCGTCTCGCGGAATTTGCGCTCCACGTCGTATTCCTCGGCGAAGCCGAAGCCGCCATGGGTCTGGATGCAGGCATTGGCCGCCTCGAACGACGCATCGGCCGCGAGCATCTTGGCCATATTGGCCTCGGCGCCGCAGTCGAGCCCGGCCTCGTATTTGCGCGTGGCCTCCTTGACCATCAGCTCGGCCGCGCGCATCGACGCATAGGCCTTGGCGATCGGGAACTGGACGCCTTGATTCTGGCCGATCGGCCGGCCGAACACGACGCGCTCCTTGGCATAGGTGGTGGCTTTCGCGATGAACCATTTGGCGTCGCCGACGCATTCGGCCGCGATCAGGATGCGCTCGGCATTCATGCCGGAAAGGATGTAGCGGAAGCCCTTGCCTTCCTCGCCGATCAGGTTCTCCGCGGGCACGCGCATGTCGGTGAAGAACACTTCCGTCGTGGCGTGGTTCATCATCGTCCGGATCGGGCGGATGGTGAGCCCGGCCTTCTTGGCCTCGCGCATGTCGACGATGAAGACGGAGAGACCATCGGTGCGCTTCTGCGCCTGTTCTTTCGGCGTGGTGCGCGCGAGCAGGATCATCAGGTCGGAATGCTCCGCGCGGCTGGTCCAGATCTTCTGGCCGTTGACGACATAGCTGTCGCCGTCGCGCTTCGCGACCGTCTTCAGCGACGTCGTGTCGGTGCCCGAAGTGGGTTCGGTGACGCCGAAAGCCTGCAGCCGCAACTCGCCGCTGGCGACCTTCGGCAGCCACTTCGCCTTCTGCTCGGCGGAGCCGTGGCGCAGCACCGTGCCCATCGTGTACATCTGGGCGTGACAGCCGCCGCCATTGCAGCCGGCACGCTGGATCTCCTCGAGGATCGCCGCAGCCGCCGACAGCTTCAATCCTGCGCCGCCATATTCCTCGGGAATCAGCACGGAGAGATAGCCCGCCTCGGTCAGCGCATCGACGAAGGCCGAGGGATAGGCCATCTCGCGATCGAGCTTGCGCCAATATTCACCAGGGAACTGCGCGCACAGCTTGGCCACCGCGTCGCGGATATCGGCGTAATCGTCGTGCTGATGCTGGTCTGTCATCTGTTGCTCCGCCGGCCGCCGTGACGCGGCCTGGGCTCTCTCCCTGGACTTGTTTCCTGATAGCCTATGACCAAGCGGGTCACGCTTGGCAAGCTTGGAATGCCAGCGTTGCAGCCGAGCAGCCTTGCCGGAGCGACAGAGCAGGCCGCCTGCGGCGACGTTCTAGCTGACGGGAAATCCGAGATGACCGCGGAAACGGTTTTTGAGGAAGACACCGTCGCGTGCGGGCAGCGCGCGGTCAACGTGATCGGTCGAGATCGCGACGCGGGCGAAGTGCGGCCCGGAGAACGCGTGCAGCTTCGGCCGGAAGGCGTCGAGCGCGGCGCTGTCCTCGAGCGTGCTGACGGAGGGAAAGCCGGCTCCGGTCGCGATCAGCTCGAGATTTGCGCCGAGCCCGGAATGGCTCATCTGCATGCCGGTCTCGCCGAAATGGGCGTTGTCGAGCACGACGATCGAGAGATTCTTGGGCTTCTTCGCGGCTGCAGTCGCGAGGCTGCCGAGCCCCATCAGTTGTTCGCCGTCGCCGGTGATGACGACGACCGGGCGCGATGGCTGTGCCAGGGCGAGACCCAGGCCGATCATGGCCGCGCCGCCCATCGCGCCCCACAGATAGAAGTTGGCGTCGTGATCACCCGCGGCGAACACGTCGTAGGACGATGAGCCGAGGCCGCTGACGACCAGCAGGTCGCCACGGTCCTGCAGCAGCGCCTTGACGGCGGTGCGGCGGTCGAGCGGTGCTCCCATCACTTCGCCTCCGTCCACTTCTTGGCGCCGATCATGCGCTGGGAGATCAGCACCGCGATCGGCTGATCGCTGTCGAACGCGAGCCTCGCTGCAGCGGCCGCCATCTCGCCGGCGTCTTCGGGACGTTCCAGCCGGAACACCGTGACGCCCATGATCTCGAAGGCCGCCTGCGTCGCCTTGCCCATCGGCACCTGCCACGGATTGAACTCGGCCCACTCGCCGCGCATCGTCACGAAGGCGAGGAACGGGAAGCGGCAGCTCTGAAGCAACGACAGCATGTTGACGCAATTGCCGACGCCGCTCGACTGCATCAGCAGCACTGCGCGCTGCCCGCCGAGCCAGGCGCCGGCGGAGAGCGCGACACCTTCCTCTTCGGTGGTCAGGACCGTGGTGGCGATCGCGGGATCGTCATGGGCGAGGCCGATCAGGCGGGAATGGCCGGCGTCGGGGACGTAGCAGAGCTGACGGACGTCGGCCGCCTTCAGCGCCTCGTAGATGGCGAGCGGCCAGTCGGTGGTGGGCGTGTCGGAAGCGGCCATGGCGTCCTGAGGTTCATGAGCACCGATGGTGCTGCGGATGATTTAGCCAGAAACAACCGTCGAAGCCCATTGAATCTCGTTCAACCCGCCATGCTGGATTCTCATAGGCAGCCTAGGGCCTCGTGGTTCGGCTGGGGAGGCCTCATGGTTCGAGACGCCGCTGCGCGGCTCCACACCCTCATGGTGAGGAGCGCCGCTCGCGGCGCGTCTCGAACCATGAGGCCCCATGCGGCCGACCACGCGATCGTCATGTGGAGTGGCGGGAGTAACAGGAACTCACCCCGGGATCCGCACCGGCAGCGATTCATAGCCTCGGACGAAGCTGGAATAGACCCGCTTCGGCTCGCCCACGACCTCGATGCGGTCGAAGCGCTTGAGGATCTCTTGCCAGACGATGCGCAGCTGCAACTCGGCGAGTCGCATGCCGACGCAGCGGTGGATGCCGAAGCCGAATGAGAGATGAATGCGCGGCCGCTTGCGGTCGATGATGAAGGCGTCGGGGTTCTCGATCACCTCCCCGTCGCGGTTGCCCGAGACGTACCACATCACGACGCGGTCCCCCTTCTTGATCGTCTTCCCGCCGAGCTCGGTATCGACCAGCGCGGTGCGGCGCATGTGGGCGAGCGGCGTCTGCCAGCGGATCACCTCGGGCACCATGGTCTCGATCAGCGCCGGATTGTCGCGCAGCTTCTGATACTCGGCCGGGTTCTCGTTCAGCGCCAGCACCGATGCCGTCATCGTATTGCGGGTGGTGTCGTTGCCGCCGACGATGAGCAGGATCAGGTTGCCCATCAGATTGTCCGGCGTCATGTGCCGCGTCGCCTCGCTGTGCGCCATCATCGAGATCAGGTCGCGGCCGGGCTCGGCCTGACGCGCCTTCCACATCCGGCCGAAGGTCTCGGCGCATTCGCCGAGCTCGCGGCGGCGCTCCTCCTCCGACGAAACGATGCCGCTCTTGGGCAGTGCGGTCGAGACATCCGACCAGCGCGTCAGCTTGCGGCGCTCCTCGAACGGGAAGTCGAACAGGGTCGCCAGCATCTGCGTCGTCAGCTCGATCGAGACCTTCTCGACCCAGTTGAAGGTCTCGTTGCGCGGCAGCGAATCCAGCACCTTGGCCGAGCGCTGCCGGATCAGCACCGCCATCTCGTCCAGATGGTCCGGCGTGAACATCGGCTGCACGGTCTTGCGCTGCTCGCCATGGCGGGGCTCGTCCATCGCGATGAAGCTCGGCCACTCATAGCCCGGCGGCACGTCGCGGATCATGATTCCGCCATTGCTGACGTCCGACGAGAAGACCGCGTGGTTGGTATCGACATGCATGATGTCGTGATAGCGCGTCACCGACCAATAGGGCTCGATCGGCGCCTTGGTGCAGTAGTGCACGGGCGCCTCCTTACGCAGCCGCTCGAACCACGGCCAGATCGTGTCGTTCTGGAACAGCCGGGGCGCGCCGGGATGGAAGTCCTCGATCGGCGTCGAGTAGGCCTCGAGGCGCGCGTCGCGCAGCAGATCGGCCTTATCGGAGCGAAGCGCGGCCTGGACGGTCATGGGGTGGTCCTTTTCTTGCTGCTGTTTCTTGCTGCCGTACCGATCGTACTCACGTCATCCTCCGCAAAGGCGGACGATCCAGTACGTCGAGACGTCAATCATATTGCAATATCGTTCTCCGGAATACGGGATGCCCCGCCTGCGCGGGGCATGACGGCAAAGTTGATCTGCATCGCAATCAGTTCACACTGCAATCCGTACCGGCAACGTCTCGTATCCCTTCACGAAGCTCGAATAGACCCGCTTCGGCTCGTCCATCACGTCGATATGATCGAATCGTTTCAGGATCTCCTCCCAGATGATCTTGAGTTGCAGTTCGGCCAATCGCAAGCCGACGCAGCGGTGGATGCCGAAGCCAAATGACAGATGCTGGCGCGGCCTGACACGGTCGATGATGAAGTCGTAGGGACGCTCGATGGCGGCCTCGTCGCGGTTGCCCGAGACGTACCACATCACGACCTTGTCGCCTTTCTTGATCTGCTTGCCGCGGAACTCGATGTCTTCCAGCGCGGTGCGGCGCATGTGGGCGAGCGGGGTCTGCCAGCGGATGACCTCGGGGACGAAGCTGTCGATCAGCGCGGGGTTGTCCTTGAGCTTGCGGTACTGATCAGGGTTCTGACTGAGCGCATAGATGCTGCCGGACATGGTATTGCGCGTGGTGTCGTTGCCGCCGACGATCAGGAGCACGAGATTGCCGAGGAAGTTCTTCGGGTCCATGTTCCGGGTCGCCTCGCTGTGGGCCATCATCGACAGCAGGTCGCTCTTCGGCGGCTGGTTGACGCGCTCCTGCCAGAGCCGGGCGAAATAGCGCGCACAGTCCATCAGTTCGGCCTGCCGTTCGTCCTCGGTCGCGACAAGCCCATCGGGGCCGGGGATCGTGGTCGCGATATCCGACCAGCGCGTCAGCTTGCGGCGGTCTTCCCAGGGGAAGTCGAACAGCACCGCCAGCATCTGCGTGGTCAGCTCGATCGAGACGCGATCGACCCAGTCGAACACCTCGCCGACAGGCAGATTGTCCAGGCATTCGGCGGAGCGCTTGCGGATGTTGATCGCGAGCTCGTCGAGATGTGTCGGCGTGAACATCGGTGCCACGGTCTTGCGCTGCGCGGCATGGCGCGGCGGATCCATCGCGATGAAGCTCTCGCGGCGCAGGTCAGGATCGACGTCGCGAATGGTGATGCCGCCGAGCGCGGACGCCGAGGAGAACACCGCGTGATTGGTCTCGATCTCCATGATGTCGTCGTAGCGGGTGATCGACCAGTAGGGGCCGAACATCGACTCCTTGCAGTAGTGCACCGGATCCTCGCGGCGCAGCCGGTCGAAATAGGGCCAGTGCGTGTCGGTACGGAACAACTCCGGATGACCGGGGTCGAATTCGGCGAGCGGCAACGATGCGGCGCGGCGGGCGGCCGCGTCGTCGACGCGCTCGCCTGCTGCGGCGTGTCGCTGTGCCTCGGCCGTCGTGGTGGTCCCGTGCATGGACGTCTCCCTGATGGCCGGATTTGAGCTGTCCGGCGATGTTGGGTGCGATTACATCCTGCCCGGGAGCGCGGGGCAAGCGCGGAGTGGGGCCGCCGGGCCGGTCTTGCGTCGCAACGCTGGTATTTGTCCGGACGTCGGGCGTGACAAGCGCCACGTCACGGAATATGGCTTTGAGCGATTGTTGCAAAGCAGAAGACTAGCAGGAGGCCGCCCCCATGATCGCCAACGCGCAGCGCATGTTCAATTTCGATCTCGGCGAGACCGCAGACGCGATTCGCGAGACGGTGGCGAGCTTTTCGCAAGAGCAGATCGCGCCGCGCGCTGCCGAGATCGACCGCTCCAACCAGTTTCCGCGCGATCTCTGGCCCAGGATCGGCGAGCTCGGCCTGCACGGCATCACGGTGGAGGAAGAGTATGGCGGTGCCGGCCTCGGCTATCTCGAGCACTGCATCGCCATGGAAGAGATCTCGCGCGCCTCGGCCTCGGTGGGCCTGTCCTACGGCGCCCACTCCAACCTCTGCGTCAACCAGATCCGCCGCAACGGCAACGAGGCGCAGAAGCGCAAATATCTGCCGAAGCTGATCTCGGGCGAGCATGTCGGCTCGCTGGCGATGTCCGAGCCGCAGGCCGGCTCCGACGTGGTGTCGATGAAGACCCGCGCCGACAAGAAGGGAGACCGCTTCGTCCTCAACGGCAACAAGATGTGGATCACCAATGGTCCGATCGCCGAGACGCTGGTGGTCTATGCCAAGACCGATCCGCAAGGAGGCCCGCGCGGCATCACCGCGTTCATCATCGAGAAGGGCATGAAGGGCTTCTCGACCGCGCAGAAGCTCGACAAGCTCGGCATGCGCGGCTCCGACACCTGCGAGCTCGTGTTCGAGGATTGCGAGGTACCGGAGGAGAACGTGCTGGGGCAGGTCGGCCGCGGCGTCAACGTGCTGATGAGTGGCCTCGATTACGAGCGCGCGGTGCTCGCGGCAGGTCCGCTCGGCATCATGCAGGCCTGCATGGACGCGGTGCTACCCTACGTGCACGAGCGCAAGCAGTTCGGCCAGCCGATCGGCACCTTCCAGCTCGTGCAGGGCAAGGTTGCCGACATGTACACGACGATGAATGCCGCGCGCGCCTATGTCTATGCCGTGGCCAAGGCCTGCGATCGGGGCGAGACGACGCGTGAGGACGCCGCCGGCGCGATTTTGTTCGCCGCCGAAAAGGCGACGCAATGTGCGCTCGATGCGATCCAGCTGCTCGGCGGCAACGGCTATATCAACGACTATGCGACCGGGCGGCTGCTGCGCGACGCCAAGCTCTACGAGATCGGCGCCGGCACCAGCGAGATCCGCCGCATGCTGATCGGGCGGGAATTGTTCGAGAAGACGTCTTGAGGCGCAGACCAAGCGGTTGGCGTATGCGGGACATGCGTTCGCCAACCGGCCGGATGCAGATATTTTAGTCATCCTCGTCGAGGCCGGTGTTTTTTTCCGGCCGACTTGCGTAGAAAATACGTCGAACCTCGAAGTCGTCCCGGCGACGAACCATCGAGGTATATTGTAGATCTTTTGCGGGTGTCGGAGGCTTGAGCCGTGAACCAGATGAGCTACGTTCCGGAGCAGCCGCCGCCGCTTCCGCCTCTCACCGCCACCTTCTCAGGTGCGCGTGGCGAGTTCTTCCGGCTGGTCAGCCGCGGGGCGGCCATCGAACTGATCACGCTGGGCTTCTACCGGTTCTGGCTCGCGACCGACATCCGCCGTCATCTCTGGGTCAACACGGCCGTCGACGGTGATGCCGCCGAATATACCGGCCGCGGCAAGGAGCTCCTGATTGGCTTCCTGTTCGCGATGGCGATCCTGGTCCCGATCTACCTTGCCTACTTCCTCGTCGGCGTCGAGGCCGAGCGCTTCAAGGCCTTCGCCAGCGTGCCGCTGGTGATCGCCTTCTACGCCTTCGGCCAGTTCGCGATCTTCCGCGCGCGCCGCTACCGCCTGACGCGCACGGTCTGGCGCGGCATCCGATTCTGGATGACCGGCTCGGGCTGGGCCTATGCCGGGCGCGCCATGCTGTGGACCTTGTTGACGGTGGTCACGCTGGGGCTGGCCTGGCCGTGGCGCGCCGCCGCGCTCGAGCGCTACAAGATGCGGCATTCGCACTATGGCGATCTCAGCGGCGACTTCGAGGGACGCGGCTGGGAGTTCTTCAAGCGCGCCTGGTATCTGTGGGTCATCGCGCCGTTTGCGCTGCTGCTGTTTCCGTTGTTTCCGTTCGTCTATGCGCAGTTCAAAGCGATCGAGTGGCGCTGGTGGCTGTCGGGCATCCGCTTCGGCGGCGTGCGTCTGGAATCGGACCTGCCCGGCAACGCGTTCTATGGTCTGTATTGGAAGGTGATCGGCTGGTGGTTTCTGCTGTCGGTCGCCTCCGGCGCCTATTTCAGTGGCGTCGCCGCGCTGATGATCAAACTGCTGGGGCCGGGAAGCGACGGCCTGCCTCAGGTGCAGGCGCTGTCTGACAACATACCGATGCTGGTGCTGGTCGGATTGGGCTACGTCGCCTGGATCCTGGCGCTCAACGTCGTGATGCGGCTCTATCTGGTGCGCGACATGTGGGCGACCGTGCTGCAGTCGGTTCAAGTGCATGGCATCGAGGCCATGGCCAATGTCGCCGCCAAGGGCGATCTGGCCAGCGCGCTCGGCGAAGGATTTGCCGATGGACTCGACGTCGCCGGATTCTGATTCCGGGCCGGCGGGCGCTGCTGCGCCGGCCGCCGCCACGCCGGTCGAGCCTGCCGCTCCGCTCGGCGGCCCTGCGGTCTATTTCGACGGCCTGTCCAACCGGCGGCAGGTGGTCACGATCGGCTTTGCCAATCAGCTCGTGATGCGCAGCGCCGACAATTTCGTCTCCTGGCCCTATGCCGACATCCGCCGCGTCGATGGGCCGAGCGGCACGCTGCGCGTGAGCTGCCTGTCGGCGTCGCCGCTGGCGCGGCTGGAGATCCGCGACGCAGCGCTGTCGGCTGAGCTGATCGCGCGCTGCAGCCACATCGACCAGAATAGGATGACCCGCGGCGCCATCACGCGCATCGTCGGCTGGTCGCTGGCCGCCGCCGCCTCGATCGTCGCCGTCGTGCTGGTGGTGATTCCGTTCGCCTCCGACCGGCTGACGCCCCTGGTGCCGCCGACCATGGAGCGGCATCTCGGCGAGGCCGCCGTGGTGCAGATCCAGACCGTGTTCGGCGACAAGCTCTGCAGCGAGGCGGCGGGGCAGGCCGCGTTCGCCAAGCTAGTCACGGCGCTGCGCCGCCCCGCCGGCCTCGACGACAGCATCGCGTCGCAGGTGCTGGACACGCCGATCCCCAACGCCTTCGCGCTGCCGGGCGGGCGATTCTTCCTGTTCAGGGGGCTGCTCGACAAGGCCAATGACCCCGACGAGGTCGCCGGCGTGCTGGCGCACGAGCTCGGCCACCTCAAGCATCGCGACAACCTGCGGCAGATGATCCACAATGGCGGCAGCTCGTTCCTGATCGGCCTGCTGTTCGGCGACGTCACCGGCGCGGGCGCGGCGATCTTCGCCTCGCGGGCCATGATCAACGCGTCCTATTCGCGCGAGGCGGAGGCGGCCGCGGACGGCTTCGCGATCGAGGTGATGCACAAGCTCGGACGGCCGACGCGCCCGATGGGCGAATTGCTGTTCCGCATCACCGGCAAGGAGGACGGCAAGCGCCCGTCGCTGTGGGCCAGCCATCCGCTCAGCGAGGACCGTCTCGCCCGCATGCGCGCCGAGGACCGGCCGCCGAGCGGCCCGCCGCTGCTCAGTGCGGAGGAGTGGCGGGCGCTGAAGGGGATTTGTCGCTAGGCATTGGGACGCGTTTGGCGTTGGGCGACGGCTGCGCTTGGCGTCGATTTGTGCCGACAGCGTTGCCATACATTCGGTGTCGTCCCTGCGAACGCAGGGACCCATAACCACCGAACCTTGTTGTTGGAAGCGGGCGTCGCTCAGCTTGCCACTTGCAGAGGCCGCGGCGTATGGGTCCCTGCGTTCGCAGGGACGACAGCGGAGGCTGAGGCGGCGTCCGGGCTCTCAATGAGGCGATCACAAGCGCGTTCGGATCAACCGACCGCTCACTCCGCCAGATTGTTGGTCTTCCTCACCCAGGCCCGCACATCGGCCAGCACGTCCGGCAGCACCGCCTTGACGTCGGCGAGCGTCATGCCGGCCTTGACGCGCGGGTCGTACAGCAGGTTGAGGATGTACTGGTCGTAGACGTCGAAATAGCCCATCGAGACGTTGTCGTTGAACATCGTCCAGGGCACGCTCGAAGTGTCGTTGATCGGCCCGAGCGACTGCAGCAGCTCCTCATAGGCGCAATCGAGGAAGACGAAATCGCCGTTGTCGACGGTCAGGATGACGTCGGAGCGCTCGATCTCGAACGCCTCGTTCTTGCGGAAGCCGGACAGGCATTGCGGATCCAGCGAGGTCTTGATCTCGCGCGCGCGCTCGCTGCCATAGGCCTGGCTGATGGTGTGGTAGAGGTCGCGGTCGCGCACCAGCTTGACGCGGACATTGGCATCGCCGTCGGTCTCGGTCATCGCAATGTCGAGGTTGCGGATGCGGGCGGCGATATCTTTGACGACCTTGGCGAGCTGCGCCTTGCGGTCGGCGCGGCGGCCGTCGGCAAACACCCGCACCGGCGCGCTGTATTTCCGGATGCGGTCAACCCGGCCCGCCAGGTGATACTCGGCGCCGAAGGCGGTCTTGAAGAAGCCGTCGGTGATCTCGGCGTCGGTGAAGCTCTTCTTCTCGATGCGCTGGCGGGCGGCGATCGCCGGAATTTCGGCGGCCGACGCCGGCAGCGGGACCACCACGGTCACGAGCGCAGCCAGCGCGGCAGCCACCGCGCTCCGCAGGGGACGCCCGGAGCACCGGTGCTGCCGGCGAGGATGCGCGCTGTGACATTGCCTCATCGTCGTGGTCGCGTGCGGCTCTCAGTTCTTGACGATCACGGTGGTGCCGACCGAGACGCGGTCGTAGAGGTCGGCGACGTCGTCATTGGTCATGCGGAAGCAGCCCGACGATACCGCCTGGCCGATCGTCTCGGGCTCGTTCGAGCCGTGGATGCGGTACAGCGTGGAGCCGAGATACATCGCGCGGGCGCCGAGCGGGTTCTCGATGCCGCCGGCCATGTGGCGCGGCAGGTCGGGCCGGCGCCGCAGCATCTGCGACGGCGGGGTCCAGGCCGGCCATTCCTTCTTCGCGGTGATGCGGTGCACGCCGCTCCAGCGGAACCCGTCACGGCCGACGCCGATGCCGTAGCGCAACGCCTGGCCGCCGGGCAGGACCAGATAGAGCCGGCGCTCGCTGGTGTTCACGATGATGGTGCCCGGCGCATACTGGCTCTGGAACATCACGGTCTGGCGCGGAATCGGGCTCACGCCGCTCTGGTAGAAGTTCGGCCCGCCGCCGAAGAGGTCCCTGGTGTCGAACATTTCCGCCCGCGCCATCCCGGCGCTTGCCACCGAGGCGACCACAGCAATTCCCAAAGCCAAACAGCGCTTCATTTCCATCCCCTGGCAAACATCAAATTCCGTTCGCAGACAGGCCATAAACGGTTGCACTTCGCAACCCACGGCGGCGTGAGGCCGGTATGTGGCGACGGTCCGTGACCCAAATCCCACGGAAAATCGCGCGCGTCCTGGACCAACATCCTGTTAGCCAAGCCCGCGCATGAGCACCGCGGCGATGGCAGCAATGCGGCCAGCCCCTTTGACGCCGCGGGCGAACAATGATTGATCTGCCCAGCATTGCAAATGGCGCGCGGAATCAGCAGGAGAATAGGATGAACGGTGCGGAAAGCCTGGTGCGGACCCTGGTCGCGGGCGGCGTTGACGTCTGCTTTACCAATCCGGGCACCTCCGAGATGCACTTCGTCGCCGCGCTCGACCGTGTCGAGGGCATGCGCTGCGTGCTCGGCCTGTTCGAAGGCGTGGTGACCGGCGCCGCCGACGGCTATTTCCGCATGAAGGGCACGCCGGCCTCGACGCTTCTCCATCTCGGCCCCGGCCTCGCCAACGGCCTTGCCAATTTGCACAACGCCAAGAAGGCCCGCTCGGGCATCGTCAACATCGTCGGCCAGCACGCCACCTACCACATCGGCTTCAACGCGCCGCTGACCTCGGACATCGAGGGCCTGGCGCGGCCGATGTCGGACTGGGTGCGGACCTCGCCGAGCGCCAAGGCCGTGGCCGCCGACGGCGCCGCCGCGATCGCCGCCGCCAAGAGCGCGCCGCCGCAGATCGCCACCCTGATCCTGCCCGCCGACACCGCCTGGAACGAGGCCGACGGCATTGCCCAGGTTCCGGGAGAGGCGCAGCGCCCGAGCTATTCGGCTGACGCGGTGGAGAAGGCGGCCAAGATCCTGCATGCCCACGGCCCCGAGACCCTGGTGCTGATGACGGCGGGCGCGCTGACCGAGCAGGCGCTGACCTTCGCCCAGCAGATTGCCGGCAAGACCGGCTGCCGCGTGATGGGCCAGACCTATCACCCGCGCATGGCGCGCGGCGCCGGCCGCTTCTCGATCGACCGCATTCCTTACGTGATCGAGCAGGCGCTGCCGATCCTGAAGAACTACAAGCACATCGTGCTGGTCGAGGCCAACGACCCCGTCGCCTTCTTCGCCTATCCGAACAAGCCGAGCATGCTCAAGGCCGAGGGCACCGAGGTACACCGCATGACCGCCTGGGGCGAGAACTCGGCTGCGGCGCTCGAGGCGCTGGCCGGCCATCTCGGCGCCAAGCCGGCCGACGTGAAGCCGCAGCCGCTCGCCGAGCTGATCAAGCCGCTAGGGGCGCTCAACCACACCACCATCGCCCAGGCGATCGCCTATGCGATCCCCGAGAACGCGATCGTCGTCGACGAATCCATCACCACGGGCCGCGGCTTCTTCCCGCCGACGGCGGCCGCCAAGCCGCATGACTGGCTGCAGAACATGGGCGGCTCGATCGGCTTCTCGACCCCGGTCGCGACCGGCGCCGCGGTGGCCTGCCCGGACCGCAAGGTCATGTGCCTCGTGGGCGACGGCAGCGCGATGTACACGATCCAGTCGCTGTGGACCCAGGCGCGCGAGAACCTCAACGTCGTCACGGTGGTGTTCGCCAACAGGATCTACCAGATCCTGCGCGGCGAGTTCGACGGCGTCGGCGCCGGCGAGCCCGGCCAGCGCGCCCAGGACATGCTCAAGATCGACCGCCCGACGCTCGACTTCGTCGCCATGGCCAAGGGCATGGGCGTCCCCGGCCGCGCCGTTACCTCGGCCGACGAGTTCAATGCCGCGCTGGCCGAGGCGAACGCCGAATATGGTCCGCGCCTGATCGAAGTGCAGATGTAAATCCGCAACGCTGGCGGCCGCAAAACGGCCGCCGGCCGAGGGAAGGCGCATCGCCTCATTTATGGGGTTGGCGACTCACGCCGATCGCGTGTTGATGGTGAGGTGTCCTTCTCTCCTGTATCTGAGCGGCATGCACAGTGAATTGAACCGGCTGATCTCTGCGCTGCAGGAGTTCTATGCGCGCGAGCGCTTCATCCTCGACCGTGATCTCGGCGAGCGCGCCTTGACGCATCGGCTGGCGGTGCATCTCGAACGCAACTTCCTGGGGTGGGACGTCGATTGCGATTACAACCGGCTCGGCGACCGCGCCATGCTGCTGCCGCGTGGCACCATCGTCTCGACCGACGACGAGCTGGGAAAATCGGTCTACCCGGACATCGTCGTGCACAAGCGTGCCGTGCCCGACAATCTGCTGGCGATCGAGGTCCGCAAGGCCGGCAACCACCAGCCGCTGGCGCATGACCGCCACAAGCTGATGGCGCTGACCGATCCGCATCTGTGGTTCGCCTATTGGATCGGCGTGCTGGTGATTCTCGACCGCCGCAGCGTGATCACGCCGGAGGTCTATGTCGGCGCCCGGATCGATCCGGTCTTGTCGGCCTGGTTCGCGGGGCGATTGCAGCAGATGGGACTCGCCGCCGGCTGAGACATCTCGCAGAAGAGGTGCGCGATCGCCGGTCGACGCGAATGAACAAGGGCCGCCCCTGAGAGGAGCGGCCCGATCTCGTCGCGCATGTGGAGCCTGCGGACAGGCGCTCCCACGCCTTACTTCGACATGGCGTCGCCGGACGACTTCTTCGCCGACTTCTTCTTCGTCTTGCTCATCTTCATGTCGTCGCCCCCGCCCATGGCGTCGCCGCTCTTCGCCGACTGGCCGGTGGTCGTCATCGGCTTCTCGGTGGACTGGGCAAGAGCGGCCGACGAGACGAACGCGAGGGCGGCGGTAGCGATGATCAGTTTACGCATGCGGAAAACCTCCGTGGGTTGGAAACGCGCCGGACCATAGGCGAATTCGACCAGCGGCGTTCTGACGCAGGAATCAGGAAAACGTGAGAGTTCCGCCCCGCAAAAGCCGACTTGCACCGGCGGCACGGGCAGCGGCGAGGGCATTCTGTGACGATTGTGCCGGACGCAGGGAGCCCATGCGCGGGTGAGCGAGGCCAATTTGGCCCAGTGCATCGACGCAGCAGCCTCCAACTGCGGCTGCGAGCTTCGGGCTCTCATCGCGATGCGGTGGGCTCGCGGCGTCATGGGAATGAATGTCATGCCAATCGGCCTCAGCGCGGTGCCGAGATCCTGGCGGAGGTCGCTCGAGCCCACGACCAGGACCTCGGCATTCCCGCCAAGCTCGGGCGCTGCCTGGAAGCTGCGCGCGACATCGATGATCTCATCGACGCCGCTACGGAGAGCCAGGAGGGCCGCTGTCAGAGCCGGATCTCTGCGCGGGCGGCGGGACTGTCGGAGCGCGAGGCGATCGATCGGCGGCGGTTCGATCTGCCGATGAGAGGCTAGTCCGGCCGCCATTCACGGACGAATTCGCCCATGAATCCTCTGTGGCGCCGCATCGGCTTAGGTCGCGCTTTCGCCTCAAGTCATCAGTTGGTGCAGTCCCAGCCAACCCGTATAGGTCCCGACCAGTACGATCAGAGCAGCCGAGAGATAGGGCGCCTGGTGCGCGAGGCGGCTGAAGCCGGACCAGTGGTGCTCGACATGTCGAAGGCTGAGTGCGGCCAGGACGCCGACGGACACCATGGTGATGGCCAGGCCGATGCCGAAGCAGAGCACCAGGATGAAGCCCAGGCTGAACTGCTTCAGTTGAAGGCACAACAGCAGGACCGTGATGGCGGCGGGGCAAGGGATCAGACCGCCGCTCAGTCCGAAGAGGACGATCTGTGCGGTCGTGACCGTACGGCCGGCGAAGCGCCGTCGAATGTCGTCGGCGTGGGCGCGCGCATGGGCATCGTCCTCGTCGCCGAGGTCCATGTGATCGTGGGTGTGCTCCTCGAACAGGATCTCGACGGAGGCGCCAGCAAGCGTGATGCGTGCCTTGAACGCGTGCGGCTCGGGGATCTCCTCGATGCTCTCCAAGGCGTCGCCGCTGGCCCGGAAACTGAACTGCTGCTCGTGGCCGTCTCCACGAACGGTCGTGACGTGGAGCGTATCGGCGGGTGGGAGTGCGCCGGTCTCGTTCCGGATCCGCCAACGCGGCGGCACGCCATCTTCGAAGATCTCCACCGACAGCGCGTGGCCGGCAAGCGCGACCGATCGCAGCGCGTCGTGATGGTGATGATGGTCATGGTCATGGTCATGGTGTCCACTCTGGTCCCGCCAGGTGCGCCAGACCATCCAGGCCGCGATGCCGATGATGACGACGGCCGAGATCAGTTGCAGAAGGGCTTCGCTGCGCTCGCCCGAAAGCTCCTGACCGAAGTGAAGACCGGCGAGTGCGATCACCCATACGATCGCGGTGTGGGAGATGGTCGCCGAGAGGCCGAGCAGCACGGCCTGCAGGACGGTGCCGCGGATTGCGACGATGAAGGCGGCCATCATGGTCTTGGAATGACCGGGCTCCAGGCCATGCAGCGCACCCAGGGCAATCGCGCTGGGCACGAACAGCCACGCATGCGCGCTGCCTTGCTGGAGCAGTTGAGACAGATCGGTCAATGCCAGTCTCACTTCAGATAGGTCCGGACCACTTCGATCAGGTCGGCGGCGCCCTTGGCCTTGTCGGGATCGCTTTCGTGCGCGGGGTCCACGACATGGTGCCGGATGTGATCTTCCAGCAGCTCGGTGGTCAGGCCTCCGATTGCGCCCCTGACCGACGCGACGAGCATGAGCACGTCGGCGCAGCCCAACTCCGCTTCGAGCGCGCGCTCCACCGCATCGATCTGGCCCTTGATGCGCCGGACCCGTGCGAGGAGCTTGGACTTGTGTTTGATGGTGTGCGACATCGGGATAATATAGGGGGGTACCCTATATAGGTCAACTTCCCATGTCGACCGCAGACGTCGAATGCGACGCTCGCGGCGTATCCGCTTGCCGATCGGCCCCCGGCAGCCCCTTCGTACCGGTCATTGCACGAAACCGACGAGCGCCGCGGATCCCCCGTTCGGATTGACGACTGCCAGGCGGAGGCGGAGTCGACCGGCTTCATGGAGCAGGTCCTCTCCTAATGGCCCCGCTGCATCCGCATGGAGCTCATTCTGCCGCCCCGCATCCCCATCGGCGGCATGCCGAGATTGGGCGCGAGCAGTTCGTCGGCCACCTTTCGCTGCTCGTCGGAAAAGGTTGCGACGAGGTCGCTCAGGGCGGTCTTGATCGCTCGCGTGGCGTCGAGGCGAGCCGATAGCGATTTTTCCTGTGCGGTCAGCTGGTCGAGCACCGTCTCCGAGCCGGCCTGCGACATCATCGCAGTCCGCAGATCGCCGAGCGTCTTCGCACGCGCGCGAAACGCGTCGGCGAAACTGTTCCATGCCGGCATCTGGGCGTCCGTGATCTTGAGCTCCGCCCGCAGGAACGCGATCCGTCCCTCCACATGATCGAGCACCTCCATGCCGCCCATACAATCGTCGGACGGCCGCGTCATGCCGGACATCATCGGCATCATGTTGGACATCGGCATGCCGTCCATCATCTTCATCATGCCGCCGCCCATCATGGTCTGTGACGAACTCGCCCCGCTGGTCGATTTGCCGGCATCAGTTGCTGGCGCTTCCTTCTGATCAGGATGATGGGCCGAATGGTCACTAGAGGATTGAGCAAAGGCGGGATGCGCCAAAGCAGAAAACGCCAACAGAAAAGCCAGGGGCAATTTTTGCATGACCAAGTCCTCCTTCAGGGGGCGATCAACAATGGCCAGACGTGGGCCATTCAGGTTGATCCACATCAACGGTCGGCGGGCTCAGGGGTGACGATCGTTCGTTGTCAGCGCCGGTACGGCTAGTCGCTGACCGTGATCGGGCGCCTTAGCCGCGCCGCCGCGACCACCGGAGCTCCTGTCGCGAAATTTCTCATCGTCTCTCCTCTCGCTGTCGGTGGATCAAGCTGCCCTTTGCACGTCCTGCGACCCGCTCGAAGCGCTTGCCGCCGTCCCGGTTCTGGTCGACAGGCTGCGTCCCTTGACCAGACCGAAGATGGCCGGAATCACGATCAGGGTGAGCAGGGTCGACGAAATCATGCCGCCGATCATCGGCACGGCGATGCGCTGCATGATCTCTGACCCTGTGCCCGTACTCCACATGATCGGCAGCAGGCCCGCCATGATCGCGACAACGGTCATCATCTTCGGGCGCACGCGCTCGACCGCGCCTTCCATGATCGCGTCCTGGAGATCCTGCCGATTCACCGGACAGCCTTCGACGCTGCGCCTCGCCTTCACCGCGGCCAGCGCGTGATCGAGATAGATCAGCATCACGACGCCGGTCTCTGCGGCGACGCCGGCAAGCGCAATGAAGCCGACGGCGACGGCGACCGACAGATTGAAGCCGAGCCACCACATCATCCAGATGCCGCCCACCAGCGCGAACGGCAGCGACAGCATCACGATCAGGGTTTCGGTCATGGCCCTGAAGTTCAGATACAGCAGCAGGAAGATGATGGTGAGCGTCACCGGAATGACGATCTTGAGCCGGGCAGTCGCGCGTTGCAGATACTCATACTGCCCGCTCCAGAGTACATAGGTGCCGGCCGGAAACTGGATGCTCTCGGTGACGGCGCGCTGCGCGTCCGCGACGTAGCTGCCGATGTCGCGGTCGCGGATGTCGACATAGATGTAGGTCGCGAGCTGGCCGTTCTCGGTGCGGATCGAGGTGGGGCCACGTGCCGGCTCGACCTTCGCGACCTCGCCGAGCGGCACGGCGCCGCCTGAGGGCATCGGCACCAGGACATCGCTGGCGATGGCCTTCGGATTGTCGCGGAGATCGCGCGGATAGCGCATGTTCACGCTGAAGCGCTGGCGGCCCTCCACGGTCGTGGTGATCGTCTGGCCGCCGAGGGCGGCCGCGATCGTATCCTGGACGTCCTGGACCAGGAGTCCGTAGCGGGCGAGGGCCTCGCGGTCGGGCGTGATCTCAAGGTAATAGCCGCCGATGCCGCGCTCGGCATAGGCCGAGGAGGTTCCGGGGACGGTCTTGATCACCCGCTCGATCTGCTTGGCCAGACGATCGATCTCGGTCAGGTCCGTGCCTATTACCTTGACGCCGATCGGCGTGCGGATGCCGGTCGAGAGCATGTCGATGCGCGCCTTGATCGGCATGGTCCAGGCGTTGGAGACGCCGGGGAATTGCAGCGCCTTGTCCATCTCGGCAACGAGGCTGTCGATCGTGACGCCGGGACGCCACTGCTCCCTGGGCTTGAGGTTGACGACCGTCTCGAACATCTCGGTCGGCGCGGGGTCGGTGGCGGTCGCCGCCCGCCCGGCCTTGCCGTAGACAGAGGCGACCTCGGGGAACGACTTGATGATCCGATCCTGCATCTGCATCAGCTCGGCGGCCTTGGTGACGGAGATGCCGGGCAGGGTGGTCGGCATGTAGAGCAGCGTGCCCTCGTTCAGGCTCGGCATGAATTCGGTGCCGAGCTGGCGTGCCGGCCAGACGGTGATGGCGAGCACGGCGGCCGCGGCGAGGATCACGAGCGTCTTGGCCCGCAGCACACCCTTGATGACCGGCCGGTAGATCCAGATCAGCAAGCGGTTGATCGGATTACGATGCTCGGGAACGATCCTGCCGCGCACGAAGATCACCATCAGCGCCGGCACCAGCGTCACCGAGAGTAGCGCCGCTGCCGCCATCGAGAACGTCTTGGTGAAGGCGAGCGGGCTGAACAGCCGGCCTTCCTGCGATTCCAACGTGAAGATCGGCATGAACGACACGGTGATGATCAGCAGGCTGAAGAACAGGGCGGGACCGACCTCCGCGGCCGCGTCGATCAGGATCTGGACGCGTGATGCGTCGGGCTCGGCACGCTCCAGATGCTTGTGGGCGTTCTCGATCATGACGATCGCGGCATCCACCATGGCGCCGATCGCAATCGCGATGCCCCCCAGGCTCATGATGTTCGAGCCGAGTCCGAGCAGCTTCATCGCGCCGAACGCCATCAGCACGCCGACCGGCAACATCAGGATGGCGACCAGGGCGCTGCGGACGTGCAGCAGGAACACGATGCAGACGAAGGCGACGACGATGCTCTCCTCGAGCAGCGTGTGCTTCAGCGTGTCGATGGCGGCATAGATCAGGTTCGAGCGGTCGTAGACCGGAACGATCTCGACCGATTTGGGCAGGCTGCTCGCGATCTCATGCAGGCGCTTCTTGACGTTCTCGATCACGTCGAGCGCGTTGACGCCGAAGCGCTGTAGTACGATGCCGCTGGCGACCTCGCCCTCGCCATTGAGCTCGGCGATGCCGCGCCGTTCGTCGGGGCCAAGCTCGACATTGGCGACGTCGCGCAGCAGCACGGGCGTGCCGCCTGAGCTCTTGAGCACGATGTTGCCGAGATCGTTGATGCTCTTCAGATAGCCCTTGCCGCGGATGACGTATTCGAACTCGGACAGCTCGACCGTCCGGCCGCCGACATCGGCATTGCTGGCGCGGATCGCATCGCGGATCTTCTGCAGGCTGATGCCGCGGTCGCGCATGCGCTGCGGGTCGAGCACGACGTTGTACTGCTTGACGAAGCCGCCGATGCTCGCGACCTCGGCGACACCCTCGGCCTTGGCGAGCGCGAACTTCAGGTTCCAGTCCTGGATCGTGCGGGTGTCGGCGAGATTCAGCTCCTTCGACATGACGGCGTATTGGTAGACCCAGCCGACGCCGGTCGCGTCCGGGCCGATCGTCGGCGTGATCCCCGCCGGAAGCCGCGAGGCCGCGCTGTTCAGGAACTCCATCACGCGCGAGCGCGCCCAGTAGATGTCGGTGCCGTCTTCGAAGATGACGTAGACGAACGACACGCCGAAGAACGAGAAGCCGCGCACGACCTTCGACTTCGGCACCGTGAGCATCGCGGTCGTCAGGGGATAGGTGACCTGGTCTTCGATGACCTCAGGCGCCTGACCGGGATACTCGGTGTAGACGATCACCTGGGTGTCCGACAGATCGGGAATTGCGTCGAGCGGCAGGTGAATGAGTGCGTAGAGCCCGGCTGCTGCGGCGAAGCCGGTCCCGAACAGGACCAGCAGCAGGTTGCGCGCCGACCAGGCAATGATGCGGGCGATCATTTGTGGTCTCCCATGCCGGCGTGGTCGCTGCCGGCGGATTGCGCTTCGTCGGAGTCCGCGAAGCTCTTCAGCGCGGCCTTCAGGTTGCTTTCGGCGTCGATCAGGAAGTTGGCCGAGGTGACGACCGCCTCGCCATCCGACAGGCCATCGCGCACCTCGACATAGCCGGCGCCGCGCCGGCCGAGCGTCACGGCGCGCGGCTCGTAGCGGCCGCCGCCCTTGTCGATGAGGACCGCCTGGCGCCTGCCGGTGTCGAGCACGGCATCAGCGGGCACGGCCAAGAGCGGCGCCGGGTCCGCGGTGTCGATCTCGGCATCGACATACATGTCGGGGAGCAGCGCGAGGTCCGGATTGGCGAGCTCGATCCGTAGGCGCGCCGTCCGCGTGTCCTTGTTCACCTGGGGATAGACGACTGCGATCGTGCCGGCGAAGGTTCGGCCCGCGAAGCTGCGCGCATGGATCGTCACGGGCTGTCCGACGGCGATGCTGCCGAGGTCGCGTTCGGCGACATCGACCAAGGCCCAGACCGTCGAGATGTCGGCGATCCGGAACAGCACGTCGCCCGGATTGGCGCGCATGCCTTCGGTCGCATTGCGCTCCAGCACGACGCCATCGCGCGGCGCCGACCATTGAACCGTGATCGGTGCGACGCGCGACCTCTCCATCGCCATGATCACCGGCTCCGGGACGTCCAGATTGGTCAAGCGCTGGCGCGCGCCGCGGCCGTAGGCTGCGTTGCCGCCGACGATGTTGGAATTGATGGTGGAGAGATACTCGGCTGCGGCCGCGGCCATCGCCGAGCTGTAGATCTCCATCAGCGGCTGGCCCGCCTTCACGCGCGTGCCCGTGGTCACGTCGGCGACCTTCTGCACGAAGCTTTCGGCCCGCATCGCGATCACGGAGACTCGGCGCTCGTCGAGCTGGATCGTTCCCGGTGCCTTGACGGCGATGCGGAGCGTGCGCCGCTCGACCGGCGTGGATCTCACGCCCGTCCGCTGGATCTTGCCGGGCGACAGCTTCACCACGCCATCCTCGGCATCGTCGCCCTCGTAGACGGGAACGTAGTCCATTCCCATCGGGTCCTTCTTCGGAGAAGGCGACGTGTCAGGTAGGCCCATGGGATTGCGGTAGTAGAGAATCCGGCGCGAGGAGTCCGCCTGCTGCTTCGGCTTGGCGGGGGCGGGCGCGGCTTGATCGTCGTCGTAGACCGGCAGGTAGTCCCGCCCGCGCTCGTCCTTCCTGGGGCCTGCCGACCAGGCAGGGGCGCCGCTGGGATCGCGATAATACAGCGGCATCCGCTCCGCCGCCGTGGCGGCAAGATGGGGGCGGAGCGACGGCGGCGATGTCTGGATCGACCAGAGACCACCCAAACCAAGGCCGGCGCCGAGCGTAACGGCCGCGAGCAGACGCAATGTGTTCATGACATCACCGTGAGGCGCGCGACGCGCGCGATCCGTTGGGAAGGGCGGGGCGCTCGTCGGGGAGCGCCCCGCAGGCTCACTTCGTCGCCTTGACGACGACCTTGCCGGTGACCGTCTCCGGCTCGCCCTGCACCTTCGCGGAGAGTGTGACCTGGTAGCGCCCGGCCATCGGCAGGTCGGTCTTGAAGGCGTAGACGCCGGGCTCCTTGGACGGCAGCGGCGCCACCTCCGACACCATGTCGGCCATCCCATCCGGCGCCATGTCGACGCGTGTCTTGAAAATGACCGCGTCAGTTACGGCCTTGCCGGTCTGCTTATGGGTGAGACGAACGGCGACCGTGACGTCGTCGCCCTTCTTCATCTCGGCCGTGACGGGCTCGAAGCTGTAGTCGGCGGCGCCGGCGATGGCGGCCGGTGCGGCGAGCGAAAGGGTGGCGGCGAGGGCCGCGGTGCTGATTCTGGAAAGCATGGTCCTGTCCTCATGAATGGATCTCGGCCGTGGCGCCCGCGGCGCGCACGTCAGTCATCGGCGCGCAGACATTGTGCGCGTCGGCTCGTGCGAGATCAGACTCGAGGAGGTCGGAACGGAGGACTGCCGCTGTGAAGAGAAGCGACCTGATCGGCGGGAATGGCGATCCTGGTCGCGCTCACGGCGAGGGGCGCGAAGGCAACGGCCCTGACATCGCCGAGCGCAACCGTCCCTCCCGCGCAGCAGAAACCCATGCTGCATTTGGTGTTGTGCGACGGGGAGCCGGTGCCCTTCATGTCGTCGGGGCAGCATTCGTCCATCGACATGCCGGCCCCGTCGTCCATCTGCATGCTCGTCTGCATCTCGTCCGACGACGCCATCACAGCCGCCGATGCGCCGATCGGCAGCATCGCCACGGACAGGGCAATCGCGAACGCCAGGATGGTACGGACGAGCCGCATCGAGATGGAGTTACCTTTCCGGTCGCAGAGCAAGACAGCTAACATAAGCCAGGCGCCGACGCAGTCGTTGATCCCGCTCAATCCTGCGTGACCATCGCGTCGCCGGAGGCATGACGACGGGCCAGACCAGCACAAGCGATCGCATGAAAGGAAAAGGATGGCGACGGCAAATGGTGGGCGCACAAGGGATCGAACCTTGGACCTCTCCCGTGTGAAGGGAACGCTCTCCCGCTGAGCTATGCGCCCGGTTGCCGGTGGCGGTCGTGGCTGTGAGCCAGCGAGCCGCCGAAGCAGTCCGTCGGAGCCCGCGATTTACGAAGCGCGGGCAGGGGGTGTCAAGGATTTGCGGCGGAGATGGCGAGGAAAACTGCCGGGGTGCGGTGGCCCGTCCTCGATCGGGGCCGAAACCGGCCCTCTCGCGGGCCAGCCTCCATACTGAAGCGAGGGGCAGATATCCGCCGCACTCGGCTCCGATCCGGCGGCCTCAGGCCCCGAGCTGCCGTGCTCGCGAGGCATGAGACTGCAGCGCGCGGATGCGGTCGGCCAGGGTACCGCCCTGGGGCGCACCGCCGGCCGCAGCAGCCGGCGCCGCGGCGACGCCATTGGCGTTGGCAGGCTTGGCGGGGGCCGGCTCGGCGGCCAGCATGGCCTCGATCGTCGAGTTCGGGCCCTCGATCTGCATCGCGAGCTTGGCGACCTCGGCGGCGATGTCGTTGATACGTTCGCGCAACAGCGCGTTCTCCATCCGCTCCTGGGCCCAGGTGCTCTCGGCCTGCTGCTGGATGGCGTTCATCTCGCGCTGCAGCTTGGTGCGCTCGTCGCGGGCGGCCTGCAGCTGCTGTTCGAGGGCGGCCTTCTCGGATTTGAGCCGCTCGAACGCGGCCGACTTGCCGCTGCCCATGCCGGCCAGCTCCTCGCGCAGCTCCTTCAAGGCGCGGTCGGCGGCCACGTTGGCCTCGCGCAACTGGTTGTTCTCGAAATCACGTTCGGCAAGCAGCTTGCCCTGGGTCGACAGCCGGCCCTCGAGGTCGGCGACGCGGCTCGCCAGCATCTCGGCTTCCTTGACCTGGACGATCAGCTGGCGGTCGAGCTCGGTGACGCGCTGGCTGAGATTCTCGACCCGAGCGCGGGCGTCGTTGAGCGCCTTGGTCGCGGTGTCGGATTCGTCGCGCTCCAGCGCGAGCCGCGTCTGGGTCGCGGAGAATTCCTTCTCGGCGTCGGCCACGCGGCTGCGCAGCTCCTCGACCTGGGTCCTAACGGACACCAGCTCGACCTGCCGGCTGTCGGCCAGCAAAGCCTTGTCGTTGAGCTCGGCAGTCAGGCGCACCTGCTCGGCCTGCTTCTCCTTCAGCGCCTGCTCGGCGGCGCGCAGCGCCTCCGTCTTGGCGGCGAATTCTTCCTCGGTGGCGCGCAGCTGATCCTTCAGCGCCTTCTCGCGCGCCTCCAGCGCAAAGATCGCGGCGTTCTTCTCGCCGAGCTCGATCTTCATGCGGTTGATGGCGTCGGTCTTCTTGCCGAGGTCGGCGAGCTGGCCGGTGGCCTTGTTCTTGAGCGCGTCGACGCTCATCTCCAGCCGCCGCGCCGACATCGCGAACTCCGCGCGCAGCTGGTCCTTGTCGGCCTGGATCTCGGCCATCGACAGCGGCGTCGCCGCCTCGAGCCGGCGCGTCGTCAGCCGCACCGCACGATTGTGCACCAGCGGCACGATCATCAGCGCACAGAGCATGGCGATCAGAAAACCGATCGCAAAATACATGATCGGCTCGACCATGACGCACAACTCCCGGTCAGAAATGATTAACGGAATCACAATGCACGGCGGGCTGATTCAACGCCAGCCCAATGCCGTGTTAACCTTGATCCGTCACGGGAGAACGTGTCCTCGCGGCATCAATTGGCGGTATCGGCGGCGGCCTCAGAACGGGTTCCAGGTCGCGCTCGGCGTGAACTTGAGGTAGCCGACATTGGCGCCGAGCCGCAGGCCGATGCCGGACCTGATCGGGACCAGCACGATGTTGTTGGCGGTGAGCGCCGTCATGCCGAAGCCGCCGACGATATAGGCCGAGCCGTCGATGCCGACGAAGCGCTGGTAGATCGCGCTGGTGGCCGGCAGGTTGTAGACCAGCGTCATGGTGCGGGCGCCGTCGCCGCCCCAGTCGAAGCCGAGCGAGGGGCCCTGCCAATAGACGCGGAGGTCGCCGGCGTTCTTGGTGTAGAGCGTGCCTTCGCCGTAACGGAGACCGGCGACGAAGGCACCGGCGCCTTCCTCACCCAGGATGTAGCCATTCGGCAGGCCCCATTGGCTGACGGCGCGCTCGATCACCGAGGCGAGGCCGCGCGAGACGTTGCCGAAGAAGCGGTGGCCGGCATTGACGAGCTCGTCCGGGTTGAAGCTGTCCGGGCTCGGCGCAGGGCGCGGCGGGGGGGCGGGCTGCTGATACGGCGGCGCGGCAGGCGGGGGCGCCTGCTGCGCGGCGACCGACGCGGTCATGGCCAGCACGGCCGCGAACGTCGTGGCGGCAAGGCGGGATGCGAAACTCATCGATGGAAATCCCCTGCTATCGGCTGCCCGAGCCTCGCCTTAACCTGACGCCAATCACATCGGGCGATTGTCGGGCGAGGGGCGATGCCCCTGCGACTCCCATGTTATCGGCACCAACTATGACCGCACAACGGCAACAACCGCCCCAGACCGGGTCAAAGTCGCTGTTTCGCCTTGTAATTGCCGCTATCGCGCTCGCTGCGCTGCCGCCGGTCGGCGCGCCGGCGGCCACGACGCAGCGCATCATCTCCGACCGCTTCAGCGGGCTGGCGATCGACGGCTTCGACCCTGTTTCCTATTTCGTGGATGGCAGGGCCATGCCGGGGCTGCCGGATTTCGAGGCGTCCCAGGGTGGAGTGGTCTGGCGGTTTCGCAACGAGGGCAATCGCGCCTCGTTCCTGGCCCATCCGGAGGTCTATGGCCCGCAATTCGGCGGCTACGACCCGACCGATGTGGCTCGCGGCGTGACGGTGGCCGGCAACCCGCGCTTCTTCGTCGTGGTCGAGGAACGGCTGTTCCTGTTCAACCGCGAAGAGAGCCGCGACGCTTTCGCGGCCGACCCGAGCCGCTATCTGCCGGGTGCGGAGGCCCGTTGGCCGGCGCTCGAGGGCGACCTGCCGCAATAGCGCGGCAGGGCTGTCTCAAACCTTCACCGCAGCCGGGTCGCCCCAGGCGATGAAGGACGGCACGATGAAGCCGTCGGGGCGCTCGCCATAGCGCAACGGCGCGCCGGTCTCGCTGGTGACGGTGCCGCCGGCGGCTGAGACCACGGCGTGGCCTGCCGCCACGTCCCATTCCGAGGTCGGGCCGAGCCGGGGATAGATGTCGGCCAGACCTTCGGCGAGCCGGCCGAACTTCACGGCCGAGCCGAGCGGCAGGCGCACCGCGCCCGGACGCGCCGCAATGAAGGCTTCGGTGCGGGCATCGCCATGCGACCGGCTGACCGCGGCGACCCATGCCGCGCCTTGCGGCGGCATCGGCCGGGTGCGGATCGGCTCGGCGGCCGCCAGACCCGCCTCCGTGAACGACAGCCGCTCGGCGCCACGGCCGACCAGGCCGCGCCAGATCTGGCCGATCGCCGGCGCGCAGACGATGCCGAGCAGCGGGCTGCCGTCGGTAACCAGCGCCAGATTGACCGTGAACTCGCCGCGCCCGGCGACGAACTCCTTGGTGCCGTCGAGCGGATCGATCAGGAAGAAGCTGCCCTCGAACGGTCCTGCGCTCGCCCCGACCCGCTCCTCCGACAGCGCGGGAATCGCGGGCGCCAGCCGCGCCAGCCCCTCGGCAATGACCCGGTCGGCGGCAAGATCGGCCTCGGTGACCGGCGAGCCGTCGGATTTGTCGGTAACGGCCATGGCGCGCCGGTTGACGGCGAGGATCGCGTAGGCCGCCTCGACGACGAGCTCCGTCAGGGGCGTCATCAGCGCCGCGGCGGCCTCGACCCCGACGGTTCCTGCAGTCGGTGCCGTCGTCATTGCGCGGTGCTCCTTCCGGCCGTTCCGTACGCAGCTGGCATCATCGTATCCCTGTTCTGGCGCCCGGCGCATCCGGGTACGGCCGTTCGCACGTTCATTGCGGCTGCCGGGAAAACCGCTACGTACTTTCCCGTGTCCCGCTCTCAGTTCGGTGGCGGTCCATGCTTTCGCAGTGTATCAAGCGTTAACGCAAGCATGATTCGCCCAGGTTCGCGGATTTCAGGAACATCGAATGTCCGGCACGTCCTCTCCCGAGATCGCCAATCCGATTCCCGCTCCCGATACGCTCGAACTTGCCGCTCTGCTCTGCTCGAAGGTCTGCCACGACCTGATTAGTCCGGTCGGCGCCATCGTCAATGGGCTCGAGGTGCTCGACGACAATCCGAAGCCGGAGGATCGCGACTTCGCGCTGGAGCTGATCCGCAAGAGCGCCAAGACGGCGTCGGCCCGGCTGCAATTCTGCCGCCTCGCCTTTGGTGCGGCCGGCTCTGCGGGCGCGCAGATCGATCTCGGCGACGCCCAGACCATGGCGCGCGGCCACATCGAGGACGCCAAGACCTCGATCACCTGGAATCTGCCGCGGCTGCTGTTGCCCAAGAACCGGGTCAAGCTGCTGCTCAACATGATGGTGGTGGCGCAGCAGACGATCCCGCGCGGCGGCATGCTGACCGTCGACCCGATCGGCGATGGCGAGACCATGAGCTTCCGCGTCGCCGCCACCGGGCTCAATGCCCGGCTGCCGCAGAACATCGTCAATCTGCTCGGTGGCGACTTGCAATCGACCATCGATGCCCACGCGGTGCAGCCCTACTACACCCGTCTGCTCGCCGATGCCTGCGGCCTCAAGGTGACGCTCACCGCCGACGGCAATGCGATGGTCGTGCAGGCGGCCTGATCGGGCGGACGTCCTGCCGCGTCAGTCCCTGCGACCTCGTGTCGTGGGACAGACGCAACAATCCATTCACCATGGTTAATCAAGCCTTGCCGATGTGTCCGAACTTGTCCGGATGCATCTTATCTCTTTGTTGAGTCCGTTCATTTGCGCTTACTCAACTAATATTAAACGCTTTGCACCGAAACTGGCCACGGTTTGAAGGGCGCGTCATGTCGCGTTCCGTTGCGTGCGAAGGCCAGTTTCATGGATGACCTGTTGCGTGAGTTCCTGACGGAGACCAGCGAGAGCCTGGACACCGTCGACAATCAATTGGTGCGGTTCGAGCAGGAGCCGAACAACGCCAAGATCCTCGATAACATCTTCCGGCTGGTGCACACGATCAAGGGGACCTGCGGTTTCCTCGGCCTGCCTCGGCTCGAGGCGCTGGCGCACGCCGCCGAAACATTGATGGGCAAATTCCGCGACGGCATGCCGGTGACCGGCGAGGCCGTGACGCTGATCCTGACCACGATCGACCGCATCAAGGACATCCTGGGACAGCTCGAGGCCAACGAGGCCGAGCCCGAGGGCGAGGACCGCGACCTCATCAGCGAGCTCGAGGCCATGGTCGAGCGCGGCATGGCGGCCATGGCCGCCGGCGAGGCGGCCCCGCCGCTGGTGCCGGCCGCGCCGCCCGCCCCCGCGGTGACGCACGGCTCGCTGATCGACCAGACGCTGGAGCGTCCGCTGCGTCCGGGCGAAGTGTCGCTCGACGAGCTCGAGCGGGCCTTCCGCGAGACCGCGATCGAGTTGCCGCCCGCGCATGAGAAGGCGCCTGAGCCCAAGGCCGCTGCCCCGGCGCCGGTCGCCAAGGCCGGGCCTGCCAAGGCGGAAGCAGAGGCCAAGGCCGAGCCGAAGAAGGCGGCGCGGCCGAAGGTCAATGCCGACGGCGAGGTGCACGAGAACGACAAGGTCGCCAACCAGTCGATCCGCGTCAACGTCGACACGCTCGAACATCTGATGACGATGGTCTCGGAGCTGGTGCTGACGCGCAACCAGCTCCTGGAGATCGCCCGCCGCAACGAGGACACCGAGTTCAAGGTGCCGCTGCAGCGGCTGTCCAACGTCACCGCCGAGCTGCAGGAGGGCGTCATGAAGACGCGCATGCAGCCGATCGGCAATGCCTGGCAGAAGCTGCCGCGCATCGTCCGCGACCTCGCCACCGAACTCGGCAAGCAGATCGAGCTCGAGATGCACGGCGCCGACACCGAGCTCGACCGCCAGGTGCTCGACCTGATCAAGGACCCGCTCACCCACATGGTGCGCAACTCCGCCGATCACGGCCTGGAGACGATGGCCGAGCGCGCCGCGGCCGGCAAGGCCGAGCAGGGCACCATCCGGCTGTCCGCCTATCACGAAGGCGGCCATATCATCATCTGCATCGCCGACAACGGCCGCGGCCTCAACACCGAGCGCATCAAGGCCAAGGCCTTGGCGAACGGCCTCGTCACCGAGGCCGAGCTCGAGAAGATGACGGAAGCGCAGATCCACAAGTTCATCTTCGAGCCGGGCTTCTCGACCGCGGCCGCCGTCACCTCGGTCTCGGGCCGCGGCGTCGGCATGGACGTGGTGCGCACCAACATCGACCAGATCGGCGGCACCATCGACATCAAGTCGGTGCTCGGCGAGGGCACCTCGGTCACCATCAAGATCCCGCTGACGCTCGCGATCGTCTCGGCGCTGATCGTCGAAGCCGGCGGCGACCGCTTCGCGATCCCGCAATTGTCGGTCGTCGAGCTGGTGCGTGCGCGCGCCAACTCCGAGCACCGCATCGAGCGCATCAAGGACACCGCCGTGCTGCGCTTGCGCAACAAGCTGCTGCCGCTGATGCATCTGAAGAAGCTCCTGAAGATCGACGACGGCTCGTCGACCGATCCGGAGAACGGCTTCATCGTGGTGACGCAGGTCGGCAACCAGACCTTCGGCATCGTGGTCGACTGCGTGTTCCACACCGAGGAAATCGTGGTCAAGCCGATGTCGACCAAGCTGCGTCACATCGACATGTTCTCGGGCAACACCATCCTGGGCGACGGCGCCGTGATCATGATCATCGATCCGAACGGCATTGCGAAAGCGCTCGGCGCCGCCGGCTCGGCCTCGCAGGCGGTGTCCGACGAGCACGCCGCGCATCACGCCATCGGCGGCGAGCAGCTCACCTCGCTCTTGGTGTTCCGCGCCGGCACGGCGCAGCCCAAGGCGGTGCCGCTGGCGCTGGTCACGCGCCTGGAGGAGATCGCGGCCGACAAGATCGAGATCTCCAACGGCCGCTACATGGTGCAGTACCGCGACCAGCTGATGCCCCTGGTGCAGATGGAAGGCGTGTCGGTGCAGACGTCGGGCTCGCAGCCGATCCTGGTGTTCGCCGACGAGACCCGCGCGATGGGCCTCGTGGTCGACGAGATCATCGACATCGTCGAGGAGCGGCTCAACATCCAGGTCTCCGGCGCCAAGGATGGCATCCTCGGCTCGGCGGTGATCAAGGGCCAGGCGACCGAGGTGATCGACGTCGGCCACTTCCTGCCGATGGCCTTCGCCGACTGGTTCATCCGCAAGGAGATGCACACCGACGCGCAGACGCAGTCGGTGCTGCTGGTCGACGACTCGCCGTTCTTCCGCAACATGCTGGCGCCGGTGTTGAAGTCGGCCGGCTACAAGGTGCGCACGGCGGCCTCGGCGATCGAGGGTCTGGCCACGCTGCGCTCCGGGCACAGCTTCGACATCGTCGTCACCGACATCGAGATGCCGGAGATGAACGGCTTCGAGTTCACCGAGGCGATCCGCGCCGACCAGAACCTGAGCCAGATGCCGGTCATCGCGGTGTCGTCGCTGGTGTCGCCGGCGGCGATCGAGCGCGGCCGCCAGGCGGGCCTCTACGACTACATCGCCAAGTTCGACCGGCCCGGCCTGATCGCGGCGCTGAAGGAACAGATCGAGGAACGTGCCCGCGCCGAAGCCAACCGGCGGGCCGCGTGACAGCAAGCGGGCAGGAGTAGCGTGCGATGAGCAGCAAGATTGAAACCACCGAGGGGGCCGCCGTCGAATACGTCACTGCGATGATCGGCGGTCAGCTCTTCGGCCTGCCGATCTCGCGGGTGCAGGACGTGTTCATGCCGGAACGGGTGACGCGGGTGCCGCTGTCATCGGCGGAGATCGCCGGCGTCCTGAACCTGCGCGGCCGCATCGTGACCGTCGTCGACATGCGGGCGCGGCTCGGCCTCGCCCGCGCCGAGGACGGCAAGCCGCCGATGGCGGTCGGCGTCGATCTGCGCGGCGAGTCCTATGGTCTCCTGATCGACCAGATCGGCGAGGTGCTGCGGCTGCCCGAGGAGAGCCGGGAGGAGAACCCCGTCAATCTCGACCCGCGCATGGCGAAATTCGCCGGCGGCGTGCACCGCCTCGACGGCCAGCTGATGGTCATTCTCGACGTCGATCGCGTGCTCGAGCTCCTGCCGAAGGCGGCAATCGCCGCTTAGCCCGTCAACCGTCGCATAGGGGAAACAACAATGAAGAGCTGTCTGGTCGTGGATGACTCCAGCGTCGTGCGCAAGATCGCACGCCGTATCCTGGAGGAGTTGGGCTTCTCCGTCGTCGAGGCGGAGGATGGCGAGCGGGCGCTCGAGATCTGCACCAAGAGCCTGCCGGACGCCATTCTGCTCGACTGGAACATGCCCGTCATGGACGGTTATGATTTCCTCGGGCGCCTGCGCCGGCTGCCGGGCGGCGAAGGCCCGAAGGTGGTGTTCTGCACCACCGAAAACGACATCGATCACATTTCGCGCGCGCTGAACGCCGGCGCCAACGAATACATCATGAAGCCGTTCGACAAAGAGATTGTGGCCGCCAAATTCCAGGAAGTTGGTCTCATCCAGGCGCTGTCAGCCGAATCCGCCTGATCCCTTCGTCTGCCCAGAAGAGGCCGCCCGTGAACCAGCCTGATTATGAGTTCCTGCGCAAGCTGCTTCGAGACAAGTCCGGTCTCGATCTGTCTGCCGACAAGCAATATCTGATCGAGAGCCGCCTGCTTCCGCTCGCGCGCAAGGCCGGCCTGGCCAGCATCAGCGATCTCGTCCAGAAGCTGAAGGACGGGTCGAGCGCCTTGATCAGCCAGGTCGTCGAAGCGATGACGACCAACGAGACGTTCTTCTTCCGCGACAAGGTCCCGTTCGATCATTTTCGCGACGTGATCATGCCGGAGCTCCTCAAGGCGCGCGCCAACCGCAAGTCGATCCGGATCTGGTGCGCTGCTTGCTCGACCGGCCAGGAGCCGTATTCGCTGGCGATGTCGCTCAAGGAGATGGGATCTGCGCTCAGTGGATGGCGCATCGAGATCATCGCCACCGATCTGTCGCAGGAGGTGCTGGAGAAATCGAAGGCCGGCCTCTACAGCCAGTTCGAGGTGCAGCGCGGGCTGCCGATCCAGCTTCTGGTCAAATATTTCAAGCAGGCAGGCGAACTCTGGCAGATCAATTCCGACGTGCGCGGCATGGTCCAGCATCGCCAGCTCAATCTGCTGCACGACTTCTCACAGCTCGGCACGTTCGACGTCGTGTTCTGCCGCAACGTGCTGATCTATTTCGATCAGGACACCAAGATCAACATCTTCGGCCGGCTCGCCAAGCAGATGGAGCCGGACGGCTTCCTCGTACTCGGTGCGGCGGAGACCGTCGTCGGCCTCACCGACGTGTTCAAGCCGCTCGCGGACCGGCGTGGCCTTTATCGCCCGAGCGGGATCGCTTCCGCGGCGAAGGCGTCCGCTCCGGGAATGCCCAGGATCGCGGCCGCGGGCAACTAGATGTTCCCGCAGCCCAATAGAGCAGGACGCGAAGATGTCTGACGACAACAAAGGTACGGAGCGCGTCACCTTCAGCCGCGGTTACGATGTCTGCATCATGGGCATCGACGGGACCTGGCGCAGGGACTGCCAGCTCAACGCCATCTCGGACACCGACGCGGTGCTGACGGTCGAGGGATCGATCCAGGGATTGAATCTGAAAGAGTTCTTTCTGCTGCTGTCCTCGACGGGGCTCGCCTACCGCCGCTGCGAGCTGGTCCGGGTCAACGGCTCCGAGATGGACATCCAGTTCATCAAGGGAAAGAACAAGAAGAAGCGTGGCAACGCTTCCGCCGGCCAGGAAACGACCGTCAACTAGTTCGCCTTGCGGCAGCACGGCGCATTGCTCGCCCGCCGCTCGGGAAACTTCCGCGCGCGGAGCGACGAGGAGACGCGCCAGCCCGGGTCCTGCGCAAGTCCTAAGACGCGTGGCCTTTTTTCCGAGAGCCGCTTTACGTCGCCGCAGGGTCGGACGTGTATGACAATGACGTCGGTCAAATTTTCCAGGGACGGCCAATGCCGGTCATGAGTTCGGAACTTGCATCCAGCCGGTCGGAGCGCGCCGATGATGGCGAACGGCGCGCGCTGCAGCTCTTGGTCGTCGACGACGACGCCGCGCAGCGGACGCTGATCGCGCTGGCGGCCAAGCAGGCCGGCCACGCCGTGACGGTCGCGGCCACGTGCAGCGATGCGATCCGCGAGGTGCGCAGCAACCGCTTTGACTGCGTGACGCTCGATCTCATGCTCGAGGATGGCGAGGGGACCGAGGTCCTCAAGGTCATCGCAGATACCCGCTTCGCCGGTTCCGTGATCGTGATCAGCGGCATGGATGCGGCAAAGCGAATTGAGGCCCGGCTGTTCGCGCGCTCGCTCGGGATCGACCTGCAGAGCCTGCCGAAGCCAGTCGATCTGGCAGCGTTGCGCATCTGCCTGGCGAATCTCGGCAAGACTGTGCTCGGCCTGCCCGTGGTTCACACCTGGGGCGGCGTCGCCGCCGAAAGTGTTGCCGCGAAGCATCGGTCCTGACAGAGCTGCATCGGCGCAAGCCGCGGTCCAGGGCGCACAATCCTATGCAACGTCCGAATCCCGCCGATCTCTGATCAAAACGAGGGCAAGGCCGGCTGACGGCTGTACGTCTTGTGTCAAATGCCGTGCAGATTTTCGTGGGCTGAGGGGCGTGCACGCGTCCGCCGCCGAGCATGTCTGTGGGCGTGGTGCACGTGGGCAACGCCGATGCGATCAGAGTTTGATGTCGATCATGACGCTGTCGGCGTTGATGTGTTTTTGCAAGGCAGCATGCTGCCCGAGACGACTGCCTTGAGATCGTGTCCAGATCATGGTCTCGTGAAGGCGATCACCGGTCTGCAGCTACTACTTGTGGGTTAGGATCATAAACCGTACAAATACGGGTGCCCAAAGCACCCGACGAGTATGGTATCATAAGACGCGCTTTCATTGTTTCTTCTCCTTTGCAAGAGCAATCGCCCATGGCCGAACAAACAGCTTCCCGCGGTGAGATTTTTGTCGTCGATGACGACCCAGCCGTGCGCGACACCCTCTCGATGGTCTTGTCGGCAGGTGGGTATGAAGTGATCTGTTTTGCGGACGGCGCCGCGCTCCTGGCGGTGGCGCGGAGCAGGACACCGGCCTGTATCCTGCTCGACGTGCACATCCCCGGAAAGTCCGGTCTCGACATTCTCAGGGAACTGCACGGCGAGGACTATCCGGCTCCGATCTTCATGATCTCGGGCCAGGGCGACATCCCGATGGCCGTCAATGCGATCAAGAACGGGGCGCTCGACTTCATCGAGAAGCCGTTCCGCGGCAGTGAGATCGTGGCCCGTCTGAACGAGGCGATCGGCGCGTTCGCGCGGCGGCAGAAGGAGAATGCCTCGCCGAAGATCGGCTCGCTGCATTTCCCCGGCCGCGAGCCGCTGACGCGGCGCGAGCGCGAGGTCCTGGAACAATTCACGGCGGGGGCCTCGAACAAGGAGGCGGGGCGCACGCTGGGCATCAGCCCGCGCACGATCGAGGATCACCGCGCCAACATCATGAAGAAGCTCGGCGCGCGCAACGCGGCCGATCTGATCCGCATCGTGATGACGGCGTCGCGCGCCAATTGAGCCGATGGCCGGGCCGCCCGCACGGGGCCTCAAGCTGGAGTAGCGGCAACCGCAAGCGCCAGGCCGCGTTGGTCGGGCCGCATTGGCCAAGCCTCGTTTTTCAAGCCTGGTTTTTCAAGCCTCGGTCGCGGCGAGCGCCTTGCGGATCATCTTGGCGAGCTCGGATTTGCGGTACGGCTTCGGCAGCAGAAGAATTCCTTCGTCGAGCCGGCCGTGATGCACCACGGCATTCTCGGTGTAGCCGGAGGTGAACAGGACCCGCTGCGTCGGACGAATCCGCTGGATCTCGGATGCGAGCTGGCGGCCGTTCATCGTCCCCGGCATGATGATGTCGGTGAAGAGCAGATCGAACGGCTCTCCGGCATTGGTGATCGCCAGCGCTTCGGCGGCATTGGCCGCCTCCAGCGTCGCATAGCCCAGTGCATGGAGCTGGGCGAGAACGTAGCCGCGCACCAGCCGGTCGTCCTCCACCACCAGGATCGTCTCCTGGCCGCCCTGGATCGCCGGCGCGTCGCCCGAGGGCTGCGTGATCGCTTCTTCGCTGCCCGGCGGCAGGTACATCCGGATCGTGGTGCCGTGGCCCTCTTCGCTGTAGATCCTGATGTGGCCGGCCGATTGCTTCACGAAGCCGTACACCATCGACAATCCGAGCCCCGTCCCCTTGCCCGGCCCCTTCGAGGTGAAGAACGGATTGAACACCTTGTCGATGATGGCGGCGGGAATGCCGCTGCCACTGTCGCTCACCGCGATCATCGCGTAGCGACCGGGCCGCACGTCGTCGTAGAGACTTGCGTAGTTCTCGTCGAGGTCGGCCCAGCCGGTCTCCAGGATGAGCTTGCCGCCATTCGGCATCGCGTCGCGGGCATTGAGCGCGAGGTTGATGACCGCCGTGGCGAGCTGGTTCGGATCGACATGCGCCACGCAGGTCTCGTCCTGGAAGACGGACTCGATCTCGATCTGCTCTCCGAGCGTCGGCCGCAGCAGCTTGGCCGTGTCGATCATCAGCGTGTTGACGTCGACCTCGCGCGGCTGCAGCGGCTGCCGGCGCGCAAAGGCGAGCAGATGCTGGGTGAGATCGGCCCCGCGCGCGGCGGCCTCGTCGATCATCCTAGTGATCGCGGCGAGCTGCGGCTCCTTGGCCACGGCCGCGGCGAGAATCTCGATCGTGCCGGTGATCACGGTGAGGATGTTGTTGAAGTCGTGTGCGATGCCGCCGGTGAGCTGGCCGATCGCCTCCATCTTCTCGGACTGGCGGATCCGTTCCTCGGTCGCGATCTTGTCGGTGAGGTCGCGGAAGAAGCCGTTCAGCACGAAGCCGTTGCGGGTCTTCAGCGCGGTCACGCTGAGCTCGGCCTTGAACTCGCGGCCGTCGCGCCGCTTCACCATGACCTCGCGTCGGCGGCCGACCCCGAGTGCGCTCGCTTGTCCGGTCATCAGGATGCGGCCGAGCGCGGCGCGCAGCTCCTCGCCGACGTCCCCGACCGTGATCACGTCGAAGACGTCCTTGCCGATGATCTCGGCGCGCGACCAGCCGAAGATCTTCTCGGCCTGGGAGTTCCAGTTGAGAATGGCCCCGTTGTCGTCGACCTGGACGAAGGCGTCGAGCGCGGTCTCGACGATGTTGCGGGCGAGCTGTTCGCTCTCCCGGAGCGTCTCCTGCGCCAGCCGGCTCTCGGTCATGTCGCGGCCGATGAAGAAGTGGCGCTGCACCGGCTCCGACCAGTTCGAGGTCCAGGACAGCGTCACCACGCGGCCGTCCTTGTGGACGTAGCGGCAGTCGGAGGTGCGCGCCCGAAGGCCGAGGCGCGAGGCGCGAAGCTCCTCGCGTGCTTTGGGTAGATCGTCCGGGTGGATGAACTCCGCGCCGCTGCGGCCGATCATCTCCGCCGGCGTATAGCCGAGAATCGCCTCCACACTCGGTGAGACCTGAACCAGGATGCCATTGCGGTCGGTGATGAGGATCAGGTCCTGCGACGTCTCGAAGATGCGCCGCCGTTCCTCGGTCTGCTGGCGCAGCGCCAGTTCGGTCCGGCGGCTCTCGGTGACGTCGCGTGCGATCTTGGAGGCGCCGATGATCTGGCCCGTCGGTGATTTGATCGGCGAGACGCTGAGCGAGACCTGGACCAGCTCACCGTCCTTGCGGATCCGCACCGTCTCGAAATGCTGGATCCGCTCGCCGCGGGCCATGCGCGCCAGAAGGTCCTGGGCCTCGGCCATGCGCTCGGGCGGCACGAGGAAATCCGCAAGGCGGCCCACGGCCTCCTCGGCGGAGTAGCCCAGCATGGCCTCGGCTGCCGGATTCCAGGCGGTGATGGTGCCGTCCAGCGACAGCGTCACGATCGCGTCGTTCGACGATTCCACCGCGGCACTGTAGAGCCGTTCGCGGGCGGCGAAATGGTCGCGCGCTGCTTCGGTCAGGTAATGCTCCTGGACCTCGCGCTCGAGCTCGGCGGTCTTGGTGCGAACCTCGTCCAGCACGCGGGCGAAGGCGCGCGCCAGCACGCCGGTCTCGCCGACCGCCTCGAGCGGGATATTCACCGCCTCGCCGCGCCCCACGCCCTCGACGGCCTGGGTCAGTTGGTTGATCGGCCGCGTCAGCGAGCGCGCGACCACGAAGGCGAGCGCGGCCGCGCACAGCATCGCGATCAGGCCGACCTCGATCGCCGTCTTGCGGATGGCGAGGGCGGGCGCCATGAAGGCGGTGTTCGGGATCGTCTCGATCACCGCCACCCATTCCTGTCCCGCGAGCAGCGCCGGCGCGAAGGCGACACCGCCGGGACGATCGGCTTCGTCGTGCAGGATCTGCGCGAAACCCTCGGCGCTGCCGGTCGCGCCGGCGAGCGTCGGAAAATCGTCCTGCCATCGCGTAGATCGGCCGCGTTTTGAGGCGAATTCCCGGTCTGATTCGGGATGGAAGAGATAGTCGCCGCGGGCGTTCACGACATAGAGCTGCGCGCCCGGGCGGGCCGCCGTGCGCAGATGCGCGAAGATCGGGCGCATGTCGAGATCGACCATCAGGATCGCGTACGGCTTGCCGTCCGGCGCGAACACCGGCGTGCCGACGCACAGCATCGGCACGCCTGTCTTGGGGTCCGTCGTGTTGCCGTCGAGAATGATCGGCGAGAGCCGGATGCCGCCGGGCGGCAGGCTCAGCGTCTCCTTGATGTAGTTGCGCTCGCCGCGCGTGATCAGCTCGTTCTCCGGAACGATCCGCACCGTGTTGCCCGGCCCGAGCCGGTCGACCCGGATCAGCTCGCGATAATCGTTCTCGATCCCGACCAGGCGGATCATCGCGTAGGTCGGCTTGGCCTGCAGCTCGGCGAAGTAGCGCGTTGCGACCCGCTCGCGCCACGACTGCGCCGGCAGCCCTTCGCGGGGATCGGGAGCCCCCGTCTTCAGCGTGCGCATCAACGTCGCCAGATTCGGCGAGGCGCGATAGCCGTTGATGTCATTCCGGGCGCTGCCGACATAGTTTTCGAGCTCGGTCGCCATCAGCCGCGAATGCGACTCGATTCGATCGAGCGCGCGCGGCAACAGCGCCCGCTCGAGGCTGCGATAGCCGAGCCAGCCGACGGCGAACACCGCGATCGCGACCAGCAGGATCATCGCGATCGCCAGCCGCGTCGTCAGCGTGAGGCGGCCGCCGAACCGCGGCGCCTCGCTCGCGCGCTGCGCGCCGCTGAGCAGGAGCCCTTCGGTTCGGCCGTCAGGATTTCGGAACAGCATCTTGGCCTGGCCGGGGTCGAGCAGCCCGATCGCCTGCCGATGCCAGGCATTCGGAAACCATCGTCAGGAGGGCTGCCGGTTTGAATGGCTTGGGCAATGCGGACACCGCTCCCAGCCTGGTGGCCATGGTAAGATAGTCGGGCTCGGTCACCGAGGTCGGGGTGTGGGCACGTCCCGAGGTCATGATGATCGGAACGCCCGGCGTGTGCTTGAGGATCAAGCGCATCGCCTCCAGCCCGTCCATGCCCGGCATGAAGATGTCCAGGATCACCAAGTCAAAGCTCTCGCTCTTGAAGCGGACGAGTGCCTTCTGGCCGTCGCCGGCGATGCCGACGACGTGACCGGCCCGTTCGAGCACGCGCTGAATTGTCAGCTGCATGAGCGGATCGTCGTCCACGACCAGAATCTTCGCCACGCTCCGCATCTCCCGATTGGCTGGCAGCAAGACCAACGGTCAGTTGTAAGGTTTTGCCCAATTCGCGGCGCGCCGCAAGCGTTTCGCCGGGCAAGTCACATGCAGGATGGGGCGCGGTGATCGATGTCCTGTACGGGACAAGGGTGGACTATCCGGGCGCCGGGCCTGCATTCGAGGCGCTCGCGCCGTAGTTGCATGGCACGGAGCGCTTCACAATCGCCTCGTCCTCGCGTGGAATGCACAATATTTGAGCACATGTCTGAGGGTTTGCGATCCCAGGTGGCGCGACAGACGGTGCGGACCAGCACGGGACGAAGTGGCCACAGACGACATGCCGGCGTGCGGCGTGACACCGCTCACGTCCTCCGATTGGGCGGGGCCGCTAGCCACTGAGATAGTCCGGCCAGCGGCCGCGAATGGTCGCGAGGTCGCTCAGCGTCCCGGTCAGGTGCTCGCGCAGATGCGTCTGCGCGTCGTCCGGCCGGCCGGCGGCGATCGCATCGACGATCTGCTTGTGATGGCGCAGGATCGTCTGCGCCTTGCCGGGCGAGGGCAGATGCAGCCGGCGCAGCCGGTCGATGTGACCGCTGCGGCTGCGCACCAGGGTCCACAGCTCGTGCTTGTCCGCGGCGGTGTAGAGCCGCTCGTGAAATGCGTTGTCGACCACCGTGAATGACGCGAAGTCGCCGTCCTTGGCGAATCGCCGCTGCTGGGCGATCAGAGCATGGAGTTCGTCGATCGGCGCCGCCGCAGGCCGCAGCGCGAGCAGGCGCACGATCTCGAGCTCCAGCGCCTGGCGCAGGAACTGCGCCTGCTGCGCCCGACCAACATCGATGCGGCTGACCAGGGTCGCATGCTGCGGGAACACGTCGACGAGGCCTTCCTCGGCGAGGCGCATCAGCGCGTCGCGGATCGGCGTCGAGCTGAGGCCGAACTCGGCCTGCAGCGCCGGCCGCGACAATGGCGCTCCCGGTGGGAGCGCGAGGGCGATGATCTGGTCGCGCAACCGCTCGAAGACCTGCGGTGCCGCGCGCCGGCTCGGATCGAGCCGTTCGGGCGGGAGAACCGCAGCAGGCGTCGCGGGCAATGCCATTTGGTGGGACGTCCGGCTCGAATGTCGCAGGGGGAGAACAGCCCTTGTCAGAGATGCACTAATGCATTAGTGCATCTCTCCGCCGGCCGTCAAGAAGGAGCCGGCACGCGAGGAGGGATGTCCCATGTTCGAGAAGTTCGCGCGCTCGGCCGCACGAGCCGCCGGCCTGCTGGCCACGCTGCTGGTCGCGGCGGCCTGGAATGACGCCGCGCAGGCCCAGCAGAAGACCGAAATCTCGCTGTCGCGCCAGCCTGGCATCTTCTACATGCCGAGCCACATCATCGAGAAGAACAAGCTGATCGAGAAGCATGCGGCCGCGCTCGGCGTGCCCGGCGTCACCACCAAATGGCTGACCTTCTCCGGCGGCGGCGCGCAGACCGATGCGCTGCTGTCGGGCAGCGTCGACATCCTCAACACCGGCACCGGCAATCTGCTGCTGTTGTGGGATCGTACCCGCGGCGGCGTGAAGGGCATCGTCGCCACCTCGGCGCAGCCGATGACCCTGATCAGCCGCGATCCCAACATCAAGTCGATCAAGGACTTCGGTCCCAGTGACAAGATCGCCGTGCCGACCGTCAAGGTCTCGACCCAGGCCATCGTGCTGCAGATCGCGGCCGCCGAGGCGTTTGGCGCCGATCAGTGGAACAAGCTCGACGCCAACACCGTGCAGCTCGGTCACCCCGACGCCTATACGGCGCTGTCGAACCCGCAGCACGAGGTGCACAATCATTTCTCGATCCCGCCCTACACGTTCCTCGAATTGAAGAACGTGCCCGGCGCGCATGTCGTGATGAATTCGCCCGACGTCATGGGCGGACCGCTGAGCCAGGCGCAGTTCTTCACCACCACGAAGTTCGCCGACGCCAATCCGAAGATCATCCAGGCGGTGCGCGATGCGACCAAGGAAGCGCAGGACCTGATCCGCAGCGATACCAGGACGGCGGTCGAGATCTACAAGGAGATCACCGGCGACAAGACCTCGGTCGATGACCTGCTCGCCTGGCTCAAGGAGCCCGGCATGATGGAATGGAATCTGGAGCCGCAGGGCACCATGAAGTTCGCGGCCCATCTCGCCAAGATCGGCACCATCAAGACCCAGCCCAAGGCCTGGACCGATTATTATCTCCCCGTCGCGCATGATCTGAAGGGCAACTGATGTCCGCTCTGCTCGACGTCGATGGCGTCACCCTGCGCTACAAGACCTCCAGCGCAGTGATCACCGCGACGGAGCGGGTCGGCTTCTCCGTCGACCGCTCCGATCGCTTCGTGCTGCTGGGACCGTCCGGTTGCGGCAAGTCGACCTTGCTGAAGGCGGTCGGTGGCTACATCAAGCCGAGCGAGGGCCGGATGCGCATCAACGGCCGCGAGATCACCGGTCCCGGCGCCGACCGCATGATGATCTTCCAGGAGTTCGACCAGCTGCTGCCGTGGAAGACCGTGCTCGCCAACGTGATGTTCCCGCTGCTGACGGCGCGGCGCATGCCGCGCAAGGAGGCCGAGAGCCGCGCCCGCACCTATATCGAGAAAGTCGGGCTGACGCGCGTCGTCGATGCCTATCCGCACACGCTGTCGGGCGGCATGAAGCAGCGCGTCGCGATCGCCCGGGGCATGGCGATGGAGCCGGACATCCTGCTGATGGACGAGCCGTTCGCCGCGCTCGATGCGCTGACGCGGCGCACCTGCCAGGACGAGCTGCTGCAGTTGTGGAACGAGACGAAATTCACCGTCTTGTTCGTGACGCATTCGATCGCCGAAGCCATCAAGATCGGCAACCGCATTCTGCTGCTGTCGCCGCATCCCGGCCGCGTCAAGGCCGAGGTGGTCGACGTCGACAAGGTCTCGGCCGAGGACGGCAGCGCGGCGCGCCTGGAGAAGCAGATCCATGATCTCTTGTTCTCCGAACCTGCAACGACGCATTGAGGACGGCGCCCATGGCTGAAGCCAAGATCATCCTGCGCGATACGTCGGCCGCGAGCGCCGCGCCTGCAGATGTCGCGCGCAAGCTCGGCGTGCTCGAGCTGCTGTGGAACGACGGCTTCGTGCGCAAGAGCCTGATCATCGTCTTGCTCGCCGCGATCTGGCAGGCCTATGGCAGCTATCTCGACAATCCCCTGCTGTTCCCGACCTTCTCCGACACCATCGCGGCGCTGTGGGAGAAGGTCCGCGACGGCACCATCCCGATGCGCGTCTGGACCTCGCTGAAGGTGCTGTTCATGGGCTATGCCGCAGGCATCGTTCTCGCGGCGATCCTGACTGTGCTCGCGATCTCGACCCGCATCGGCACCGATTTCCTCGAGACGATCACGGCGATGTTCAATCCCTTGCCGGCGATCGCGCTGCTGCCGCTGGCGCTGATCTGGTTCGGGCTCGGCAGCGGCAGTCTCGTCTTCGTGCTGATCCATTCGGTGCTGTGGCCCGTCGCGCTCAACACCCATTCCGGCTTCAAAAGCGTCTCGAACACGCTGCGCATGGTCGGGCGCAACTACGGTCTCAGCGGCTTCTCCTATGTGATCCGAATCCTGATTCCGGCGGCGTTCGGCGCCATCCTCACGGGTCTGAAGATCGGCTGGGCCTTCGCCTGGCGCACCCTGATCGCGGCCGAGCTGGTGTTCGGTGTCTCCTCGGGGCAGGGCGGCCTCGGCTGGTTCATCTTCGAGAACCGCAATCTGCTCGAGATCCCCGCGGTGTTCGCCGGCCTGCTGACCGTGATCCTGATCGGCCTCGTGGTCGAGAACCTGATCTTCCGCACCATCGAGCGCAAGACCGTGCTGACCTGGGGAACGCAATCATGAGCCACAAGAAGAGCCCCGATCAGCTGCGCAGCGCGCGCTGGTTCGCGCCCGACGATCTCCGTTCCTTCGGCCACCGCTCGCGGGTGATGCAGATGGGCTATGCCCAGGAGGAGTGGAAGGGCCGTCCGGTCATCGCCATCATCAACACCTGGTCCGACGCGCAGCCCTGCCACATGCACTTCAAGCAGCGGGTCGACGACGTCAAGCGCGGCGTGCTGATGGCCGGCGGTTTCCCGATCGAGCTGCCTGCGCTGTCGCTGTCGGAGTCGCTGTTGAAGCCAACCACGATGCTCTATCGCAACATGCTGGCGATGGATGTCGAGGAGCTCTTGCGCGGCCACCCCGTCGATGGCGTCGTGCTGATGGGCGGCTGCGACAAGACCACGCCGGCGCTGCTGCTCGGCGCCACCAGCATGAACCTGCCGGCGATCTATCTCCCGGCCGGGCCGATGCTGCGCGGCAACTGGAAGGGCAAGACGCTGGGCTCCGGCTCCGACGCCTGGAAGTACTGGGATGAACGCCGCGCCGGCAAGCTGTCGGACGCTGATTGGAACGCGATGGAAGCCGGCATCGCCCGCAGCCACGGCACCTGCATGACCATGGGGACGGCCTCGACCATGACCGCGATCGCGGAAGCGATCGGCATGACCTTGCCCGGCGCCTCGTCGATTCCGGCTGCCGATGCCGAGCACATCCGCATGAGCTCGGAATGCGGCCGCCGCGTCGTCGAGATGGTGTGGGAGGACCTGACGCCATCGAAGATCCAGACCCATCAGGCGTTCGAGAATGCGATCGCGGTCGCCATGGCGATGGGCTGCTCGACCAACGCCATCATCCATGTGATCGCGCAGGCGCGCCGCGCCGGCGCCGATATCGGCCTTGATGATTTCGAGGCCGCCAGCCGCAAGGTGCCGGTGCTCGCCAATGTCCGGCCGAGCGGCGACACTTACCTGATGGAGGATTTCTACTATGCCGGAGGGCTGCCCGGCCTGATGAGCCGTATGACCGAGCATCTCCATCTCGACTGCCTCACCGTCAATGGCCGCACCCTCGGCGACAACATCAAGGGCGCCGGCGTCTACAATGACGACGTCATCCGTCCGCAGTCGAACCCGATCTATCGCGAAGGTGCGCTCGCCGTGCTCAAGGGCAACCTTGCGCCGGACGGCTGCGTCATCAAGCCCTCTGCCTGTGATCCGCGCTTCCTCAGGCACACCGGCCCGGCGCTGGTGTTCGACGACTATCCCTCGATGAAGAAGGCGATCGACGATCCCGATCTCGACGTCACCGCCGACCATGTGCTGATCCTGCGCAATGCCGGGCCACAGGGCGGGCCGGGGATGCCGGAATGGGGCATGCTGCCGATCCCGACCAAGCTGGTGAAGCAGGGCGTGCGCGACATGGTCCGGCTGTCCGACGCGCGCATGAGCGGGACGTCCTACGGCGCCTGCATCCTGCACGTCGCGCCGGAGGCCTATGTCGGCGGTCCGCTGGCGCTGGTGAAGAATGGCGACCTGATCACGCTGGACGTCGCCGCGCGCACCATCAATCTCGATGTGCCCGAGGACGAACTGGCGCGCCGCCGCGCCGCCTGGACTCCGCCGGACCCGCGCTTCGAGCGCGGCTATGGCTGGATGTTCGCCCGCCACATCAAGCAGGCCAATGATGGCTGCGATTTCGATTTCCTCGAGACCGGCTTCGGCGCCGCAGTCGGCGAGCCAGCGATTTATTAGTTCACCCGTCATTCCGGGGCGCCGCGGAGCGGCGAGCCCGGAATCCATAACCACGATCGGGAGTATGGATTCCGGGCTCGCGCTCCGCGCGCCCCGGAATGACGACCGGAGAGAGCAGGACATGACCAGACTCAGCACCGCCACCCGCAACAAGCTCAAGACCGTCTCGACGGCCACGGTCGCTACCGCGCTGTTCAAGCGCGGCCTGCGCATCCAGTGCATCCAGAACGTCCATCCGCTCAGCCCGGCGCAGCCGACCATGGTCGGCGAAGCCTTCACCTTGCGCTACATCCCAGCGCGCGAGGATCTCAACACCATCGAAGTGTTTCGCGACCGCGGCCATCCGCAGCGCAAGGCCGTCGAAGATTGTCCGCCCGGCGCCGTGCTGGTGATGGACAGCCGCAAGGACGCGCGCGCCGCCTCGGCCGGCGCCATTCTCGTGAGCCGCCTGCAGCAGCGCGGCGTCGCCGGCGTCGTCACCGACGGCGGCTTCCGTGACGCCGCCGACATTGCCAAGCTCGGCATCCCCGCCTTCCACCAGCGTCCGAGCGCGCCGACCAATCTCACCCTGCATCATGCGATCGAGATCAACGGCCCGATCGCCTGCGGCGACGCGCCGGTGTTTCCGGGTGACGTCATCCTCGGCGATTCCGACGGCGTCATCGTCATCCCCGCCCATCTCGCCGACGAGATCGCGGACGAGACGTTCGAGATGACCGCGTTCGAGGATTTCGTTGCCGAGGAAGTTGCCAAGGGCCGCTCGATCCTCGGCCTCTATCCCGCGACGGATCCGCAGACGCCCGCCGACTTCGCGGCGTGGCGCGCGAAGCACAACCGGTAGCAGTCATGTCCTCCGCTGTTGTCCCGGCCTTGAGCCGGGAGCCATAACCACAGGGCGACGTGACTACGAAGGACGCAGCTCCAGCGCGCTCAGAAACGGACGGCGATGGTTACGGGTCCCTGCGTTCGCAGGGACGACACCGGTGTTCAGGCGAGAGTTTGCCTCAGATCGGATTGCAGCCCATCGCCGCTCACGCCGTCCGATCTGCCAGACCCACCGCCCATAGCGCGAACGCGTAGACGATCGCGACCTCGTCCAGCCGGTTGAAGCGGCCGGAGGCGCCGCCGTGGCCGGCGCCCATGTTGGTGCGCAGGAGGACCGGCCCGCCGCCGGTCATCGTCGCGCGCAGCTGCGCGATCCACTTTGCAGGCTCCCAATAGGTGACGCGCGGGTCGGTCAGTCCGGCCATCGCGAGGATCGCGGGATACTCCTTGGCGGCGACGTTGTCGTAGGGCGAGTAGGACAGGATGGTGCGGAAATCCTTCTCGCTCTCGATCGGGTTGCCCCACTCGGGCCATTCCGGCGGCGTCAGCGGCAGGGTATCGTCGAGCATCGTGTTCAGCACGTCGACGAACGGCACCTCGGCGACGATGCCGGCGAACAGCTCGCCCGCGCGGTTGGCGACCGCGCCCATCAGCATGCCACCGGCGCTGCCGCCATGACCGACGATGCGCCTGGCGCTGGTGTAGTTCGCCGCGATCAGCGCCCGTGCACAGGCAGCGAAGTCGTCGAAACTGTTGGTCTTCTTCTCGCGCTTGCCGTCGAGATACCAGCCCCAGCCCTTGTCGGTGCCGCCGCGGATATGGGCGATGGCGTAGACGAAGCCGCGGTCGACCAGCGACAGCCGGTTGGCCGAGAACGAGGCCGGCATCGCGTGGCCATAGGAGCCGTAGCCATAGAGCAGCAGCGGCGCCGAGCCGTCGGCGTTGAGGTCGCGCCGGTGCAGCAGCGACACCGGCACCTCGGCGCCGTCCTCCGCCTTGGCCATGATGCGCGTGGTGACGTAGTCGGCCGGATTGTGCCCGGACGGAATCTCCTGGCGCTTGCGCAAGGTCTTCGCGCGCGTCACCATGTCGTAGTCCCACACCTCCGACGGCGTCGTCATCGACGAATAGGCAAAGCGCAGATTGGTGGTGTCGAACTCGTAGGAGCCCATCGCGTCGAGCGAATAGGCGCCTTCGTCGAAGGCGATGGCGTGCTCCTCGCCGGATGCGAGATCGCGGATGACGATCGACGGCAGCGCATTGGCGCGCTCCAGCCGCACGAGGTGCCCGGCATACAGATCGTGGTCGAGTACGTAGATGCCGGCGCGGTGCGGAATGAGGTCGCGCCAGTTGGCGCGCTCGGGCGCGGACAGCGGCGCGGTGACGATCTTGAAGTCGATGGCGCCGTCGGCATTGGTCAGGATGAACAGCTCATCGCCGCGGTCGGCGATCGAATATTGCACGCCGTTCTCGCGCGCGGCCACGAGGCGCGGCGGCGCCTCGGGAGCATCGAGATCGATCAACCGTTGTTCGGACGTCTCGTGGTCGCCGCCGGCGATGACGCAGAACCGGCCCGACGTCGACTCGTGCACATGGGTGAACCAGCCGGTGTCCTTCTCCTCGTACACCAGCGCGTCTTCGGCCTGCCTGGTGCCGAGCTTATGCCGCCACACCTGCATCGGGCGGTGATTGTCGTCGAGCTTGACGTAGAAGAAGCTCGTGCAATCGCGTGACCACACCACACCGCCGTCGGTCTCCTCGACGACGTCGTCGAGATCGTTGCCGCTATCCCAGTCGCGGACGCGGATGGTGAAATATTCCGAGCCCTTGGTGTCGGCGCTCCAGGCGACGCGCTTGTGGTCGTGCGAATGCCGGCTGCCGCCGAACTTGAAATAGTCGTGGCCTCGCGCCAGCGCATCGCCATCGAGCCCGATCGTCTCCGCCCCGCCGTTGCGCGGCGTCCGGCAGAACAGCTCGTGCTGGCCGCCCTCGCGATACTTGCGGAAATAGGCGTAGGGCCCGTCCGGCGACGGCACCGAGGAATCGTCCTCCTTGATGCGGCCGCGCATCTCCGCGACGAGCTTCTTCTGCAGCGGTGAGGTGTGGCCGAGCACGGATTCCGCATAGGCGTTCTCGGCCTCGAGATAGGCGCGGATATCAGCATCCAGCAGCGACGGATCGTGCAGCACCTCCTGCCACCGCGCGTCTTTCAGCCACGCATAGTCGTCGCTTACGGTGATGCCGTGACGGGTGAAGCTGTGCGGATGGCGCGGCGCCACCGGCGCCTTGGTGCTCAAGTCGGTCATGTCGTCCTTTACGGGGTCACGCTCTCGCCGAGCCATTGGATCGCGGCGTCGAGGCCTCCGCGGCCGTGCGGAATCTTCAACGCCACCAGCGCCATTTCGATCACGCCGAGCGTGCCCAGCACCATCGGCGCGTTGACATGGCCCATATGGGCGATGCGGAACGCCTGGCCCTGGAGATCGCCGATCCCGGTGCCGAGCACGACGCCGCACTGCTCCTTGCAGTAGGTCTGCAACACGGCCGGATCATAACCTTCGCCGACCAGCACAGTGGTCACGGTGTTGGAGCGCTCGGCGGCGTCTTCGATGTTGAAACCGATCACCTGGCCCTCGCTCCACTTCGCCACCGCGCGGCGCACGGCCTCAGCCAACAGCTCATGGCGGCGGAAGGCATGCGGCAGTCCTTCGGCGAACAGCATGTCCATGGCTTGGCGCAGTGCGAACAGCAGATGCACCGGCGCGGTGCCGCCATATTTGCGATAGTGCTCGGTGCCCTCGCGCTCGCTCCAGTCCCAATAGGGCGTGCGCATGTTGGCGCGCTTGTGCGCCTCGAGCGCGCGGTCATTGGCCGCGACGAAGCCGAGACCCGGCGGCGTCATCAGGCCCTTCTGCGACCCGGACATCGCGACGTCGATGCCCCAGGCATCCATCTCGAACGGCATGCAGCCGAGCGAGGCCACGGTGTCGACCATGTAGAGTGCCGGATGGCCCGCGGCCTTGATGGCGCGGCCGATCGCCTCGACGTCGTTGACGACGCCGGACGCCGTATCGATCTGCGCCACCACGATCGCCTTGATGCTGTGCTCCTTGTCGGCGCGCAGCCGCGCCTCGACCTCGGCCGGCCGCACCGCGCGGCGCCAGTCGCCGCGGAGCACTTCGACCTCGGCGCCCATCGCGCGCGCCGCATTGCCCCAGCCGATCGCGAAGCGGCCGCTCTCCAGCACCAGCACCTTGTCGCCGCGCGCCAGCACGTTGGAGAGCACCGCCTCCCAGGCGCCGTGACCGTTGGCGATGTAGATGTAGGTCTTGCCCTTGGTGGCGAACAGCCGGCCGAGATCGGACATGATGCCGTCGGTCAGCTCGACCATCTGCTTGGAGTAGATGTCGAGCGCCGGGCGGTGCATCGCCTGCAGCACCTCGTCGGGCATCGTGGTGGGTCCCGGGATGGCCAGAAACTCCCGGCCCGCGCGAACGGTCATTGTCAGTGTCCTCGGCGATGTGGTTTGGCGGTTGAGGGTGGTGACGGGCTCTCGCACACGGCCGGCCCATGGTCGTTTTACGTGGCGCGGCGCATTAAGAAAAGCCGGAGAAGCCGGGGGGCTGGCATGCCCCGGCAGGCCGGCGGGTTGGGCCGTCAGCGCCTCGTTTCGCGGCAGCCGGCGGCCTCGGCCTCCTCGACCGAGCAGAACCAGCGGGTGCCCTTGGCGACGTGCATCTTGATCTGCGCGTACCAGCGGCTCTGCGGCGTGTGATAGATGCACTCGCCGGCGCCGTTGACATTGCCCTTGATGGTGCAGTCCGGCGAGGGCGCGACCGGGCCCGAGGCCGAGGCGAGCAGGATTTTGCGCGCGCCCTCCGGCGGGTTGGTGGCCCCGAGGATCGCAGTCTTCTTGTTGCGCACGCGCCAGTCCCATGGCGCGATGAACGCGCCCTGCCACATGCCGGCCTTGGCTGCGCGCGCCTCCGCCTCGTCGGGCTCGTAGTCATGCGAGAGGGTGCGATAGGCCAGCGCCCAGCCGCTGCGCACCAGCCATTTCTGGATGTCCTCGCCGTCGACGTCGCAGCGCGCGACCTGGCGGCCGCGGCGGTCGATCGAGCGCGGATGGCAGGTCCAGCTCTTGCCGTCGACGTACTTGATCAGCTCGTCACGCGCCGCCACGCCGCAGGTCCAGCGCTCGCCGTTCTTGTTGAGGCAGAGCTGATCCACGGAGGGCGCGTCGATGCCGCCGAGCCGGATGCGGGTGGTCCCGATCGTGATCCCATCGGCCTCACGGATCTTGGGAATCCCGGTGATGTCGGCCGCGGACGCGACGGAGGGCAGCAGCAGGAGGAGCGCAAGCAAAGCTGGTTTCATCGACATCAACGGGCGCGGGTCGTCCTTGGGGATGGGAAGGCTGGAGCAATTGTGCGGCGGATCGGCCCGCGGTTCCAGCGCCGTGATTGGCTGAGCCGCTCAACTTCGCGCGATGGCGGGCTGAGAGAAGGGCGACTCGAGCTATCACCTCGACGGCAGTGCGCTCCCTTTCCCGCAAGGGGGAGGGGAGCCGACCGCCATCACTCCCTCACCGCACGACGACCCGCCGCGCCAGCGCCAGGCCCATCAGCACGAAGGCAGATGTCACCTCAGGGCCGCCGACCAGGATCCGGGTCGGGGTCTTCATCTTGTTCCACTCATAGGCGCGGTACGGATGCCGCCGGCCACCCTCGCCGAACGACGTCACGATGCAATGCACTGCGGGCGCGAAGCTCGCCGCAGCGCCGCCGAGATGGCCGAGCGCGATCAGCGCCAGCGCGGCGTCGAACGGGTTCATCTCGCGGCCGACCAGCTCGTCCTCGACATAGGCCAGCACGCGCAGACGAATGAGCTCGAACGCGCCGTCGGGATCGATCGCCTGCCGCGCCGCCGGCGGCAGCGCCATGAAGGCGTGGTAGCAGCGGCCGAAATAGGCGCAGTACAGCTCCGGCAGATAATAGATGTGCGAGCGGGGGTCGGCGAAGGCGCCGCTCAGCACCAGCCGCTGCTGGAAGCCGACAATCCGCCTGACGACATCGAGCCGGGCTTGCGTCTCCAGGATCTGCCAGCGCCCGAGATTGCGGAACGATACCTCGAGCACGTCGAGGTTCAACGTCGGATCGAGATCATTGCCGTAGGGCCGCTCGCCGGCCAGGCTGTCGATCCAGGTCGCGACACCGCCTTCATAGTCGATGTTGTCGTTGATCGGCACCGTCACGCGCGGCTCGTTGCCGCCGGCGCGCACCTGGTAGCCCGCATAGAAATCCAGCAGCGGCTGGCTCAACATCGGATCCTCCGAGCCGGCCTGCGTCGCCGCCGAGAACGAGCACGCCGTGGTGTCGCAATCCGGCACGTAGACGCCGAAGCCGAGGTCCTGCTTGATCTGGGTGAAGAAGCGCGAGAAGCGCGGATGCGGCGGCGGCGCCAGCGCGGTGACGACATTGTAGCTCTTGCCGTCGGCGCCGCGCACCTCCTCGCGGCTGATGGTCAGGCAGAACTCGACCATGGCGGCGATGGCGCTGCGCGCCGCGCTTGTCTGCTCCGATGACGCGAGGCCCGTCTCCAGATAGCTCAGCAGCGCCTCGGTGAAGAACGCGTCGTAATAGGCCGAGCGGTGGCGGATCTGCACCGGCTCCCACATCGGCTCGGCGATGCCGCGCCACGGCGGATTGATCACCGCGGCCGCCGGCGATCGCGCGATGAAGACGCGGGCGAGGTTGAACAGCAAGGTCGAGTTCTTGTAGCCGCGGGCGTCGAGCCCCTGCAGCGCCATCTTGACCTCGCGGCCCTTCATGTCGGGATCGCCGATCAGGTTGAAGGCGGCATAGGTCGGGATGAAGCCATTGCGGCTGAACGAGCCGAGCAGATCGGCGCCACAGGCCCGGATCACGCGATCGACCTCGCCGGCCGGCGGCATGGCCGCCGCCGCAGTCCGGCGCGGCGGGGCAGGGTGGTGCAAGGCGACGCTGTCGACCAGATCGGCGACGGGGCGGCCGACCTGCTCCCAGTCCGGCGTCGGATTGTCGCGGGCAAGGACCAGCGCGTCGCGCAGCGCATTGAGAACAGCGGGATCGTTCAACTCGGGCAGGCCGGCACGGCGCAGCAATGCGCGCAGCGCCGGGTTCCCGAGCGCGGTCCGATAGAATTTCGACAGATGCGGGTCGCCGCTGCCGGGCCGGCGCAGGATGGGATCGCAGACCTCGTACAGCGAGGGCCCATCCTTCCGGGCCGTCAGTGCGCGACAGGCCGCGCCGGCGAAATACTGGAAACTCAAGCGAGGACTCGCGGGTTGTCGAAGGCAGGACGAGCGGCATGCGTTGCTCGAGACGCCCGGCAAACGGCGCGTCACGCGCATGCATTGGGCAAACTGACACGCTGGACGGCCAAAGACAACGTGACGGCGGTCACGGCGCGGGAGGCGGATTTGGCGGCAATGTGGTCTCCCGGCGGTCCGTCCGGGGTCGTTTGGAGATCGCCGTCATGGTTAAATTTGCGTTTCTCTTCAAGTGCTTGAAAAGTCAATGGTGTTCCGATGTTGCTTGGGACGCGGGTTCGGGTTAAGCCTTTCTTCGTTGCGGCGCCGCAATTTGCGCGCATTGAGACGACACATCGTCTCGCAACCCCTCAAACCTCAGAGGCACCAGCGCGACCAAAGGGTGCACCCCTTTGGCATCGATGGGCAGGCTCGGACCAGGATTGACGTGATGACCGCAAGGCAGCCTTCTCTTTCCCGCCGATCGGCCGTGATCGCCGCCGCGCTTCTCTGCACGGTGTCGCTCGCGATCGGCGCGCATGCTGCCCTGAACAAGCGTTCGCTCGAGGCGCCCAAGGCCGCGGCCTCCGAGCAGAGCAGCGTGGCGACCGGCAACGGCGCGCGCCTCGCGCTCGTGATCGGCAATGGTCACTATCCCGACGCCAACGCGCCGCTCGTCCAGCCGATCAACGATGCCCGTGCGCTGACCGGCGCGCTGCGCCGCGACGGCTTCGACGTCGACGTCGTCGAGGATGCCAACAAGGACGACATGGCCCGCGCGGTCGAGCGCCTCAAGGCCAGGATCAAGCCCGACTCGGTCGTGATGCTGTTCTTCGGCGGCTACGCCATCCAGGCCGGACGCGAGAGCTACATGATCCCGGTCGACGCCAAGATCTGGCGGGAAGCCGACGTGCGCCGCGACGGCACCAGCATCGAGCGCCTGCTCGACACCGTCCGCGAGCAGGGTGCGCGCGCCAAGCTGGTAGTGATCGACGCCGCCCGCCGCAATCCCTATGAGCGCCGCTTCCGCGCCTATTCGCACGGCCTGGCGCCGATCAATGCGCCGGCCAACGCCCTGATCCTGTCGTCGGCGACGCCAGGCAAGGTGCTGGACGATCCGAAGGGCCAGAACAGCGTGCTGGTCACCGAGCTGCTGAACCAGCTCGGCAAGAGCCCGAGCGCCGAGACCGTGTTCAACAAGACCCGCAACGCCATCGCCCGCAGCTCCGACGGCGAGCAGGTGCCGACCGTGTCGTCCTCGCTGGTCGAGGACATCCGCTTCAGCGCCGACGTCGCCAACGCCGGCAGCTGAGCTTAGCCTGTCCCGCGCCTGAGATGCTCCGCCTTCTCGGCGGTCTCCCACCCTCCCCTGGAGGGGGAGGGTCGCCTCACGGCGAGCGAAGCGAACCGTGGGGCGGGGTGGGGTGATCTCTCCACTTGCACCGTCATCCGTGGCTCCGCCGCACGTCGCTGACGCGCCGTGCGACGACCCTCCCCCTCCAGGCGATAGTCATGTACTTGACATATACTGCAACGCAGCCTCGATAGACCGCTCGCGTGATATTTGTAGCGTGCGTCTCTGATCCGGGTGAGTGCATCGGATGATAGTCCAGCCGCGCCCGGAGTCTACTTGCTCAATCTCTAGCATGCGGCAGAACGTAGCCAATTCAACCCCGATATCTGAGGTTCTGATGTGCCAATCGTACGTTGCACTATTTTTCATGTGGTTCCGGCTTCTTTGACGCCAGCTGCTTAATAATCTCGTCGGCCGCAGACTTGTCTTCATCCGCCTCGATCTCGCGCGCCTTCTGAATGAAGGCTTCGATTGCTCCGGGTTGCCCTCGAAGGGCGGGTGCGTAGCGCGCCCGCCGGCTCTCTACGACGCCGCTGCCCTCAATTGCTCGCCATCACCGGCCGGACCGGGTCGCCCTCGCGCAGCAGCGCGCCGGCGCGGGTGACGACGACGTCGCCCTCGGCGAGGCCGTCGCGGATCTCGACCTGGCCGCCGGCCATCAGGCCGATCTCGACCCGCTTGGTCTCGATCCGCTGAGCCCGGACCACCTGCACCACCGTGCCGTCGGGATCGTACAGCACGGCGGTCAGCGGCACCGCAACGCCGCAGCTCTGGCCGATCTTGATCACGGCGCGGCCGAACGAATTGACCAGCAACCGCGCCGTGCCGGTGATGCCGATGAAGGCCTGGCCGAGCTGGCTGTTCGGCTCGACGGTCGGCGCCACCCTTCGGATCTTGCCCTCGACCTCGCCGGCCCCGACGATGCGGATCCGCGCGGTCTGGTTGACCGCGAGCTTGCCGAGCTGGGCTGATGGCACCAAGCCGACGAGATCATATTCGTTGCGGGCGAGAATCGAGAACAGCGCCTCGCCGCGACCGGAGGCGAACGCGCCGATGGTGGCGCTCGACGACAGGATGGTGCCCGCGACCGGCGCCTGGATCATGATCGTGCCGCCCTCCGGCGGCGTCAGCCGCGCCAGGTTCTGTCCGGCCGTGACGGTGTCGCCGGCATCGACCAGCACCTCCGCGACCTTCAGGCCGGGACGATCGGGCCTGACGGCGGTCTCGTCGCGCGCTAGCACCATGCCGGACACCTCGACCGTGTTGTCGAAGCAGGCCTTGGTCGCCTTGAGCACGCTGACCGCGGCGCCCTTCGGCGCGCCGTCATCGGCTGCCGCAGCCTGGATCATCGCCAGCAGGCCGGCGGCGGCGAGCATCGGCATCCGGCGCATCGTGGCGGCAATTGCGGCATGTCCCATCCGAAACCGATCCTCGCGAACCCAATTCATTGCACGGCTGTCGCCGGGATAGCAGACGCACCGCCGCCGGGCCAGCCGACCCGCGTCCATGGTAGTCGCGCCAGGATGCCGCGACGTTCAGCCGATGGTGCCGAACTTCTCGGCCGGGTCGCCGTTGACGTTGCCGAATGTCAGCCGTCTTTCACTTGGGACCCACGACCATGCTTCGGCTCTGGATACCGCTTCTGCTCTGCGTCGTCGGCGTCACGCCTGCGGTCTCCGCCGAGCTCACCGCCGACGCCGTCAACAGCGCCGAGCTGCGCAAGCGGCCGCCGGCCGAGGAGAAGATGGATCCGGTGGCGATCCGCGCCCAGGTGCTGCTCGATCGCGCGCATGTCTCGCCCGGCGAGATCGACGGCCGCTTCGGCGACAATGCGCGCAAGGCGCTCGCCGCGTTCGCGCGGGCCAAGGCGCTTGCCGGTGATGCGAAGCTGACGCCCGAGCTGTGGGAGGCGCTGCTGCGCGGCGACCAGGCGCCGGCGATCGTCTCCTACACGATCACCCGCGACGATGTGAAAGGGCCGTTCCTGAAGAAGCTGCCGCAGCACATGGAGGACATGAAGGACCTCCCGGCGCTCGGCTACACCTCGCCGCGCGAGGCGCTGGCCGAGAAATTCCACATGAGCGAGGCGCTGCTGTCGGCGCTCAATCCGAAGGCCAGCTTCGACAAGGAGGGCGAGCAGATCGCCGTCGCCAATGTGATCAGGCCGGACGAGAAGGCGCCAGACATCATGCGGCTCGACATCAGCAAGGACGCCGGCACGGTGCAGGCGTTCGACCGCGACGGCAAGCTGGTGGCGGTGTTTCCCGCCACGGTCGGCAGCGACGAAAAGCCGACGCCCGACGGCAGCTTCGAGGTCACCTCGCGGGATGCCGATCCCAACTACCGCTACAATCCGGACTACGAGTTCAAGGGCGTCAAGTCGCGCAAGCCGTTCACCATCAAGCCCGGCCCGAACAACCCCGTCGGCGCCTATTGGATCGGCCTGTCGGTCGGCAACGGCTACGGCATCCACGGCACGGCCGAGCCGTCCAAGGTCGGCAAGTCGGAGTCGCATGGCTGCGTGCGGCTGACCAATTGGGACGTGCGATTCCTCGGCGACCACCTGGCGAAGAAGGCGAAGGTGGAGCTGCATTGAATGTTCACAATCATTCCGGGGCGGTTGGATTGCTTCGTCGCTTCGCTCCTCGCAATGACGGAGCACGTCAATCTGCATCTGCGCGTAGTGGCCGATTTATTCAGTCATCTCAACTTGATCTGGGTCGTCCAGATGTTCGGTAAAAAAGAAATCGCTTGTGCCGTCGGGCAAATCAGGTGGAGACTTCCGCCCGTCCCGCCTCGTTGAAGAGGGGCGCTTTCGCGAACGTCACGACGCGTTGAGGTGGGATGCGATGGCCGCGGCGGGGCGCAGCGTGAGAGCACGCCGACGTACGCCATGCTGCGGACGGTGAAGTCGCAGGGTCCTGGCCTCCCGACGCTGAGGTCCGCGCGGCGCGCGTGATGCGCGCGTCGTCGCCACGGTGACAAACAAGCCGGTCACCGAGGAGACTGCGTATAAATCGTAAAGCCATCGCGCAGGGAGGGCCGGGTCATTCCGGCTGTACCTGTGGTTCTGCCGCCTGCATTTTTTCGCAGGCGGACCGCAGGCCTCAGCCGAGGCCTGGCTCTCCCTGCGCCCTCTGTTCAGAAGAGGGTGTCTCGATGAGTAAAGCTCGGACGCGAAACGCGCCGCGAGACCGAAGTGTCATGTTCGCGCGGCGCTTCGTCGATCACCCGCGCAGGCGGGTGGTCCAGTACGCCGCGGCCGTGGTGATTGAGCCTGTCCGTCTCGGAGTCCTGGATCGCCCGTTCGAGCCGGGCGATGACGGCGAAGAAAATCAGCACCGCCTCGGGATGGCGGAAACGATGCTCATTCCTGTCACGTCACTTGGTCCTGCCGCGCCGCTATCTCGCAAACGACCGAGACGGCGCCACATGCAGTGCGTAGGCATCGGCCGCCTCGCTCACGCGCGGATAGAGTTCGGTCACCAGCGGATCGTGGCCCGGAATGAATCGATCCGGATGCCCGGCGAGGCGCTCGATGATCTCCCAGCCCTGGATCATGTCGCCGATGTTGAGCACGATCGGAAACGGGCTGCGGCGCTGCAGGTTGGCGTAGTAATGCGCGGCGTCGGAGGCGAGCACGACCGGGCCGCGCGCGGTGTCGACGCGCACCACCTGCAGCCCGTCGGAATGGCCGCCGACCCGGTGCACGGTGACGCCCGGCGCGACCTCACCGTCGCCGTTGTGGAAGGTGACGCGCTCGCCATAGACGTGGCGCACCATCGTGGTGACGTGCTCGACCGTGAACGGGTAGCGCAGCATGCCGTTGCACATGCAGCGTCCGGTCGCATACGCCATCTCGCGCTCCTGCAGGTGAAAGCGCGCGTTCGGGAAGCGGTCGAGATTGCCGGCGTGATCGTAGTGCAGATGGGTCACGATGATGTCGCGGATGTCGGCCGCCGCGACGCCGAAGGAAGCGAGCGCATCGATCGGATCGCGCGTCAGGGTGCGATGGCGGATCTCGGCCTCCGCGGCGTTGAAGCCGGTGTCGACCAGGATGTCGCGCCCGTCACGGCGGATCAGCCACACGAAATAGTCGAGGTCCTGCGCCGTGCTGTCGTGCGGATCGGGCTGCAGGAAGTTCATGTGCGACGTGCGCGGCGACATCGTCGCGTAGCGCAGCGCGTAGATCTCGGCGGCGTTCCCCATGATGGCCTTCTCGTTGGTTGGGCGCGGCAACCATCGAGCCATCGGCACGGATCGAGGTCAATCGCATCGAGGTCAATCGCGGTGCTCGTCGAACCGGACGCTGCGCTGCCGCGACACAGCGTGAGGCATCTCACATTTCAAGCCATTGGGATCGTTGCATGGTCCGCTCGTGTCATGGCCCGCAGCTCGCAAGAGGCTCCTGCGGGCGGTCGCCGCCTCAGACGATTCGTCAACCTCTGCAAGCGGTTGACGTGCCGTCACGGCGATTTGATAATGCCTGACGCGTGGGATATGGTCGCCGCGGCGCAAGCTGGACGGCGCCTGATTGCTGACCGCTGGACCGCCATCGTGATGACTTTCCGCCTGCTGTTGCCGCTCGGCCTGATGTTCTCCGTCGCGTTTTCGGCCGTGGTTTCCGGGCCCGCGCACGCGGCCGGCGACCGCTTCGCCCTGGTGATCGGCAATGCGAAATATCCGGATGCCGAGGCGCCGCTCAAGGAACCGGTCAACGATGCCCGCGATCTCACCGACGAGTTGAAGCGTGACGGTTTCAGCGTCGAGACGCTGGAAAATGCCGGCGGCGACGCGATGCGCCGCGGCCTCGATCGGCTCTATGGCAAGATCAAGCCGGGCTCGGTGGCGCTGCTGTTCTTCTCCGGCTACGGCATCCAGTCGAGCCGACAGAGCTACATGATCCCGGTCGATGCGCAGATCTGGCAGGAGGCCGACGTGCGGCGCGACGGCATCGGCCTCGAGCAGGTGCTGCAGGAGATCAACAGCCGCGGCGCCGGCGTGAAGATCGCGCTGCTCGATGCCTCCCGGCGCAATCCCTATGAGCGCAGGTTCCGCACCGCCTCGGCCGGCCTCGCGCCGGTCATCGCACCGAGCGGTACTTTGGTGATGTACTCGGCGGCGCTGTCCGCTGTCGTGACGGATGGCGGGCGCGATCGCAGCCTGTTCGTGCAGGAGCTCCTGAAGGAGATCCGCGTTCCCGATCTCACCGCCGAGGAGACGCTGAACCGCACCCGCGTCGGCGTCACCCGCGCCTCGCGCAGCGAGCAGGTGCCGTGGATCTCGTCGTCGTTGGCGGAGGACTTCTCCTTCGTGCCGGGCAATGGCGGCGTCAGGCCGCCGCCGGCCGAGAGCAATGCCGCGCCGGCGCCTGCACCTGCACCTGTACCTGCGCCAACCCCGACGCAGGTCGTGGTGGCGCCGCCGGTGCCGTCGCCGCTGCCGCCGGCTCCGTCCGCGCCGCAGCCGACGCCGGTGCAGAAGGTGGACACCCCGTCGCCCGCGCCGGTTGCTCCGGCGCCGCCGGCGCCCGCGCCATCTCCTGTGATCGCGAACGTGGCGCCCGCCGCGCCTGCTGCGCCCGCGGCCCCAGCAGCGCCCGCGCAGGATCCGTTCGCCGAGGATCCGACGATCAAGAGCCTGAGCGCCAAGATCGCGGCCAATCCGGAGGATGCCGGCGCGCTGTACCGGCGCGGCCAGGTGTATGCGAGCAAGGGCGCCTACGCGCAGGCGATCCGCGATTTCGACGACACCATCCGGATCAATCCGAAGGACGTCGAGGCGCTCAACAACCGCTGCTGGGCGCGCACCGTCGTCGGCGAGCTGCAACCTGCGCTGCGCGACTGCAACGAGGCGCTGCGGCTGCGGCCGAATTTCGTGGACGCGCTCGACAGCCGCGGGCTGGTCAACCTCAAGAGCGGCGCGGTCAAGAACGCCATCGCCGATTTCGATGCGGCGCTGAAGATCAACCCGCGGCTGACGTCGTCATTGTACGGCCGCGGTCTCGCCAAACAGCGTAACGGCGCCGCGCAGGAGGGCGCGCTCGACATCGCCAACGCCAAGGCGATGGACCCCAACATCGTCCGCGAGTTCGAAGCCTACGGCGTGCGCTGATTTGTTGCGCGCGTCGGCCGGCCGGCTCGAACCATGCGGCAGGCCGGACCGACATAACAGCGAACAGCCGGGTGTCGCGCCGGGCGCGGCGGAGACCGGGACGATCAGTTCGCGTGAGGAGGGATTGGCAATGACCGCACCGAAAACGAATTCGACGATGACCGCCGGCCTGACGGCTCTCCTGGCCGCGACGGTCCTGAGCGCGGCCGCGTCGCTGAGCGCGATGCCGGCCTTCGCCGCCGATGATGTCAGCGAGGATCAGATCGTCCGCGCCCTGGCCGGGCCGAAGAGGCCGCTGACCCGGGGACTGTCGATGTCGCCGCCGTCGGAGGCCACACCCGCGGTCGCGCCGGAGCAGGACAAGTTCCTGCAGAGCATTCGCGGCCGCTCGACGCGGTCGCTGTCCACTGCCGAGCGCGAGGAGATCGCGGCGGTCGCCAGGACCAAGCCGAACATCGACCTCGAGATCACCTTCGACTACAACTCCGCCAACATCAGCCAGAAGTCGCTGCCGTCGGTGCAGGCGCTCGGCCGGGCGCTGACCAACGCCGAGCTGAAAGGGTCGACCTTCGTCGTCGCCGGTCATACCGATGCCGCCGGTGGCGAGGCCTACAATCAGGATCTCTCCGAGCGCCGCGCCGATTCGATCAAGCGCTATCTGGTCGAGAAGTTCGGCATCGCCGGCGCCGACCTGGTGACGGTGGGCTATGGCAAGAGCAAGCTGAAGGATCCGAGCCAGCCGCTCGCCGAGGTGAATCGCCGCGTTCAGGTCGTCAACATGCAGAGCAAGACGGCGGCGGCCAAGTAGCGCCGCGTCCATCAAGCGCCGTCGGAGGTCGCGTGGCCGGAGATCGAGGTGCCGGATGCGTCCCGCAGGATTGCGGGGCGCATCGCCTTGTCGGAGCGCCCCGTGCCAAATTCGCAGCATCCATAACCCGCATCTCGCGCCGACCGGATCCCCCTGCCGATGAAGCTGCCAAAATCCCTCAAGTCCGCGGCCAGTGCGGTCGTCTTCGTGGCCCTGTTCGCCGGCTATTACTGGTATGAGCATCGTCCCCATCACACCGCCGAGGAGCCGCCGATGCAGGCCCAGGTGCTGGTGACCAAGGCGGTGAAGGCCTGCTTCTCAGATCTGGTGCGCGTCACCGGCTTCGTCGTGGCCCGACGCGAGGCGGTGGTCGGCGCCGATCAGGAAGGCTCGCGGGTCATCGACGTTCTGGTCAAGGAGGGCGACACCGTTACCGAGAACCAGGAGCTGGCGCGCCTGACGCCGCCACCGCCGCAGCCGGGAGCGCCGGCGGCGGCCGCGAACCGGCCGGTGTCGCTGCGTGCGCCGGCCGCAGGACTCGTCACCGAGGTCCGCACGATCGCCGGTGCGCCGGCCTCGCCGCAGGCCGGTCCGATGTTCCGCATCGCCGTGAACAACGAGCTGGAGCTCGACGCCGAAGTTCCGAGCGTTCATCTCCTGAAGCTCGGCACGGGCGCGCCGGTGCGCATCACTCGCGACAACCTACCTGACATTGTCGGCCGCCTGCGCGTAGTGGCGCCGCAGGTCGACCGGACCACCCAGCTGGGCCATGTGCGCATCGCGCTGACCAGCAATCCGTCGCTCAAGCCCGGCATGTTCGCGCGCGCCAATATCGATGCCCGGCGGAGCTGCGGCGTCGCCGTGCCCAATACGGCGATCGATCATCTCACCATCCAGGTCGTGAAGGGCAACACGATCGAGACCCGCCGGGTGCGGGTCGGCCTGGTGTCGGATACGGCGAGCGAGATCCTCGACGGGCTGACAGAGGGAGAAATCGTGGTGGCCGACGCCGGCAGCTCGCTGCACGATGGCGACCAGATCAAGACCATGTTTGCCGAAGACATCGATCGCACGCGGGTACGCTGATGGCACTGAACATTTCGGCATGGTCGATCCGGAACCCGCTGCCGTCGATCCTCTTCTCCATCATCCTGCTGATCCTGGGCTGGATGAGCTTCACCAAGCTCGCGGTCACCCGGCTGCCGAACGCCGACATTCCGGTGATCTCGGTCGCGGTGGCGCAGTTCGGCGCGGCGCCGTCGGAGCTTGAATCCCAGGTCACCAAGATCATCGAGGACGGCGTCTCCGGCGTCGAGGGCGCGCGCCACATCCAGTCGCTGATCACCGACGGCCTGTCGGTGACGACGATTACGTTCGCGCTCGAGACCAACACCGATCGCGCCATCAACGACGTCAAGGACGCCGTCACCCGGGTTCGTTCCGACCTGCCGCAGAACGTCACCGAGCCGCTGATCTCGCGCGTCGACAAGATCGGCCTGCCGATCGTCACCTATGCGGCGATCTCACCGGGCAAGACCCCGGAGCAGCTGTCGTTCTTCGTCGACGACGTCGTCAAGCGCGAGCTGCAGGGCGTGCGCGGCGTCAGCCAGGTCGAGCGCATCGGCGGCGTCGAGCGCGAGATTCTGGTCTCGCTCGATCCCGACCGGCTGCAGGCCATGGGTCTCACCGCCGTCAATGTCAGCCAGAGTCTGCGCGGCACCAATGTGGACGTCGCCGGCGGCCGCGCCGAGATCGGCAAGAACGACCAGGCGATCCGCACGCTTGCCGGCGCCAAGACGCTGAACGAGCTGTCCAACACGATGATTCCCTTGTTCGGCGGCGGCGAGGTCCGGCTCGCCGATCTCGGGACGGTCACCGACACGATCGCCGATCGGCGCACCTTTGCGCGCTTCAACGGCGAGCCGGTGGTCGCGCTCGGCATCAAGCGCGCCAAGGGCGCCAGCGATGTGGTCGTCGCCGCCGCGGTGCAGAAGCGCATCGACCAGGTCAGAGCCGCCCATCCCGATGTCGAGCTGAAGCTGATCGATACGTCGGTCGATTTCACCAAGGGCAATTACGAAGCGGCGATCTCGACCCTGTTCGAGGGCGCGATCCTGGCCGTCATCATCGTGCTCTTGTTCCTGCGCGACTTCAGGGCCACGGTGATCGCGGCGATCTCGCTGCCGCTGTCGATCTTTCCGGCCTTCTGGGCGATGGATATTCTCGGCTTCTCGCTGAACATGGTGTCGTTCCTGGCGATCACGTTGTCGACCGGCATTCTCGTCGACGACGCCATCGTCGAGATCGAGAACATCGTGCGCCACATGCGGATGGGGAAGTCGCCCTATCGCGCGGCGCTCGATGCCGCCGACGAGATCGGGCTCGCGGTCATCGCGATCAGCCTCACCATCATCGCGATCTTTGCGCCGGCGAGCTTCATGTCCGGCATCGCCGGACAGTTCTTCAAGCAGTTCGGCATCACCGTCTCGGTGCAGGTGTTCTTCTCGCTGCTGGCGGCGCGCTTCGTCACGCCGATGCTGGCGGCCTACTTCCTCAAGGATCACAAGCACGACGATCCGCCGCCGGGGTTCATCCTGCGTGCCTATCAGCGCATCGTGACGTGGTCGGTAAAGCACTACTTTGTCACGGTGCTGCTCGGCATCGGGATCTTCGCTGCCTCGATCTGGAGCACGACGCTGCTGTCGCAAGGGTTCTTGCCGGCGCAGGACGCGGCGCGATCGCTGCTCGCGATCGAGCTGCCGCCAGGCGCGCAGCTCGCCTACACCGAGAAGGTCACCGAGGACATCGTCGCGCGCCTGCGCAAGCGGCCCGAAGTCCGCAGCGTGTTCGTCGACGGCGGCCGGCTTCAGGGCGCGATGGAGGTTCGTCGCGCCGGAATGATCGTCAACTACACGCCGAAGACCGAGCGCAAGATCACCCAGAAAGAGCTCGAGCTCGAGATCACCAAGGATCTCGAAACCATTCCGGACATCCGTTTCTGGTTCACCGACGAAAATGGTCTGCGCCCGATCAAGCTGGTGCTGACGGGCTCGGATCCCAAGCTGGTCGACAACGTTGCGAGCGAGCTCGCCTCGCAGATGAGGCGGATTCCGATCATCTCCAACGTGGTGTCGGACACTTCGCTCGACCGGCCGGAGTTGCGGGTGCAGCCGCGCGCGGATCTGGCGGCACGTCTGGGCGTGTCGACCGAAAGCCTGTCGCAGACGATCCGCGTCGCCACGATCGGAGATGTTGGACCTGCGCTGGCGAAGTATGACGCCGGCGGCCGGCTGGTCCCGATCCGGGTGCAACTCGAGGACGCGGCGCGCAGCGACGTGAAGATCCTCGAACAGTTGCGGGTGCCGCTCGGCCAGTACGGCGAAAAGGGCGGCGTGCCGCTGGCCGTCGTCGCCGACATCAAGCTCGACCAGGGCCCGACCAGCATCAGCCGCTACGATCGCGGGCGGCAGGCCACCGTCGCCGCCGACCTCGTCGGACTTGCGGCGCTCGGCGACGCAACCAAGCAGATCGACGAGCTGCCGGTCAGAAAGAGCATGCCGGCCAGCGTCAAGCTGATCCCGTCCGATGATGCCGAGAGCCTGAACGAGCTGGCGTCGGGCTTCATCACGGCGATCACGGCGGGCTTGATGATCGTCTACGCCGTGCTGGTGCTGCTGTTCGGCACGTTCCTGCAGCCGATCACGATCCTGTTCTCGCTGCCGCTGTCGATCGGCGGCGCGATCGCCGCGCTGATGCTGACGGGCAAGCAGCTCACCATACCGGTCTATATCGGCATGATGATGCTGATGGGCATCGTCACCAAGAACGCGATCATGCTGGTGGAATTCGCGGTCGAGGCGATCCATGCCGGCGTCAGGCGTGACGAGGCGATCATCGATGCCGGCATGAAGCGGGCCCGTCCGATCGTGATGACCACGATCGCGATGGTCGCCGGCATGATGCCGAGCGCGCTCGCGGTCGGTGCCGGCGGCGAATTCCGCTCGCCGATGGCGCTGGCGGTGATCGGCGGGCTGGTGTTCTCGACCGTGCTGTCGCTGTTGTTTGTGCCGGCGATGTTCCTGGTGATGGACGATGTCGGCGCATTGTTCGCCCGCCTTGGCCGCAAGCTGATCGTCTCTTCCGGCGATGCCGCCGACGAGGCGCAGTCCGGCCATGGGCCGGAGGCGGCGCATCAGTCAAAGCCGCCGTCGGCGATGTCGCCGGCTGCGGAATGAGATGACGTGCCGGAACGAGCTGTTTCAGTTCGCGGTCGAGGGCATGCGGCGGCGCGCGCTGAGATCCTGGCCCCCGCTCGGGGCGCCGTCGACTGGCGCGGCGGTCTCAGGCGGCACGATCAGGGCAACGAAGCCCTGGCTGGCGCCCTCCAGGCCGAACAGCTTGGTCCGGAGCGTGAAATCGGCCCGCACCGAACGTCGCGCCAGCGCCGCCGCGGCTTGCATGCCGGAGATGCAGGAGATGTCGGTGTCGTAGCACAGCGCCGCCCAGCCCTGCGCAGTCAGCGCTTCGGACGGAGGTTGCAGCTCATGCGGGTGCACCAGCGCCATTTCATAGTGCGGGTGGTCGGGACTGTAGAACGCTGCGGCAAAGGCGAGGCCGTCATCGCCGCCGACGGCGGGAAGGACGCCGTTCGATGCCGTCTGCCACAGGCGGTCCAGCTCGGTCACGGCCGGCTCATAGAAGTTGCGACCCTCGTTCAACGGAACGTAGTTCCGGTACACTGCATGGAAGGGCGCTACGACCGTGGCCGCGAATGCGGCGATTGCGATCGTCGCAGCGGCGAGATTGATCGTGATGTCGCGGGGGGCGTGATAGCTCGCGCCATACACGATCACGATGACGAACAGGAAGACGCCCTGCAGGCCCCACAGCGGCGGCATGTCGGTGCCGAACACGATCGAGACCAGTGCGGGGAACACCACGGTCCCGATGCTGATCATCGCCAGCAGCCGGAGTCCGGAGTCGAGGCTGAGCGCATCGTTCAGCACGCGGGTGGGGCGAGGCCGCGTCATGGCGAGCCATATGAGGCCGGGGATACCGGCGATGCCGGCCATCGCCAACAGGAAGCCGCTGCCCTCGACCAGGGCGGCCACGGCGGTCTTGCCGACGTGATGCTCGATTGCATGCGAGAACGGCTGGGCGCCGGTCGTGGCCAGCCAATAGATATGAGGCGCCAGCGCGACCAGGCTGGACAGCGCCGCGATCCACGGCGCGGGCGAGGTGAAATAGGCCCGACGCTCGCCGTGGCACAACGCTGCGACCGCAAAGCTCGCGATCAGGAAGACCGAGTAGTACTTGCCGAGCATCGCGAGCGCCCCGGTCAGGCCGACCGCGATGGCCCAGCCGACGTGACGCGTCTCGAACGAGCGCAGGAAACACCAGGTCGCCAGCGGCCAGCTCGACAGCAGCACGGCGTTGGCGTTGAAGCGCTGCGCATGCAGTTGATAGACCGGCAGCAGCATGAGCAACAGCAGCACGACCAGCCGCTTGTCACCGCGCGCGAAACGCCGGGTGATGAGGTCGACGGCGAAGAGGCCGACGGCTGCGTTGGTCAGCGCCAGCAGGTTGAACGACCAGTTGGTCAGCGGAAACACGGTGGTCCAGGCCCACGCCGCCCAGCCCATCAGCGGCGGATGCTTGGTCGAACCCCAGTCGAAGCTGCGTCCAAGCGACCAGGTCTCGATCACGTCCTGGTGGAGATCGCCCCCGAGATAGGCGATCGAGAAATACACCATCCAGACCGCGACGAACCCGACGATCAAGGCCGGAACGGCCCAGCCGTCCTCCACGGCGTCGATCCAGACCGCGAGAGCTCTGCGCCAACGGCCAACAGAACCACTGGCCTCGATGGCGATTGCCGGCAACGCAAGACTCATGACGTCACTTCCAACCACGCTTGCCTGGCGCGCAAAGCTCCACCCCGCGCGCCGCCGCGCGCGAGCAAATGGAACTCTCCGCTGCCGGATTGAACCCTGTTAGAATTGTTAAAAAGAGTTCATGTCGCAAATTGTGAGGCGTGGTGGCCCAATTGCGATCATGTTTGGCCGATGCTGATACGAAACGATGCATGGCGGGCGGTTCCCGCCATGGACCGGACCCGCAATCGACAAATTTGCGGTGAGCACGCTGCGCGCTCGGCCAATTAGTCGTTGCGTGCGATCGTGTTCAGCTTGGTCAGGTCATGCAGAAGGATGCGGCCGCGTTGCAGATCCAGGATCTTGTCCTTGCGCCAGGCCTGCAACTGGCGGTTCACGCTTTCACGCGCCGCGCCGACGAAGACGCCAAGCTGTTCCTGCGAGATATGAACCTCGGAGCCGAAATCCTCCGCCAAGGCGCACAGCCGGCGTGCCAGCCGGACCGGCAGCGGCTGCAGCACCGATTCCTCCATTCGCTCGCTCTGCCAGCGGATGCGCTGGCACAGCAGCTGAATGATCCTGATCGCCACCTTGGGCTCGCGTTCCAGGAAGCTGAGGAAATCCTCGCGGCGAAGCACGAACAGCTCGGTCGCTTCACCGGCGGTGGCGTCGGCCGTGCGCTCCTGCCCGTCGAGCACGGCGACCTCGCCGAACAGATCGCCGGGCCCCATGAAGTTGAGCGTCAGCCGGCTGCCGTCGGTGGCACCGGTCTCGATGCGAATCTGGCCGCGCCGCACCCCAAACAGGGCATTGCCGGGGTCGCCCTTCTGGAACAGCACCTCGCCCGACGACAGATGCTGGGTGTGGCAGAGGCTCGAGATTCGCTGCAGCTCGTCCGCGCCGAGGTCGGCGAACATCGGGTTCATCTTCAGAATGACCGCAAATTCGGCCTGCTTGCTCATCACTATACCTTCGGCAACGGTTCAAAGCCTCAGTTACAGAAACCCCCCGGGCGGAAGTGTGTCATAAGTCACATAATGACGCACGGGCTTCCGACTATTTTGGTCGCGCTGGGAGCGGTCTTCGTTCCGAGAAAATTTCGGATTGAACCGGGTCGGCATTGCCGCACGCTAACCCGTGGAGACCGCTCGCGCCTCGCGCTTGGGACATCGACATGAAGGCATTGAAGATCGCAGGCGGTTTGATTGGCGCCGTCATCGTCGTGCTGGCTCTGGCGCTGGCTTTTGGACTTCCGGCGAGCTTCCTCACGGTGGCCATCCAGGACCGCGTCGAGCGTGACACCGGCTATCGCCTGAGCATCGCCGGCTCGGCGAGCGTCAGCCTGTGGCCGTCGCTGCATGCGACCCTGACGGACATCACCCTGCAGGATCCGAAGGAGCGTGACGGCAACAATCGGCTGACGATCGGCAAGCTGCAGGCCGACGTGGCGCTGTCGAGCCTGTGGTCCGGCCGGCCCGACATCGGCGAGATCATCATCGACAAGCCCACACTTTATCTGCCGTTGCTGCGCGAACGGCTGCGGGACAATGCGCCGCGCAGCCGTGCCTCGGCGAAGCCGGAAGCGGCGCTTGCGGCCCGGATCGAACGGGTCACCGTCAGGGACGGCGCCGTCGTCCTCTCCAACCCGCGCGACCGCGTCGAGAATCGGCTCGAGGGCATCGGCGCGACGGCGTCTCTGTCCGATGGCAAGGTCAAGATCACGGGTACGGCCCGGGCCGGCGACCGTCCGGTGACCTTCGACCTCACAGCGGCCGCGCCCGCGCTGCCTATTGAGCGCCAGACGCTGCCGGTCGATTTCAAGATCGACATGGCTTCTGCATTCCGCGGGAGTCTTGCCGGCCGCGCCGACGTTCGGCTGAATGGCCCGGTGGTGATGATCAACGGCCTCAGCGGCACGCTTGGCGACGGCGATTTCAACGGCTGGGCCTCGGTCGATCTGGCGAGCAAGCCGCTGGTGAAGGTCGATCTCGACGTTCGCCGGCTCGACTTGGGAGCGCCTGCCGCGCAGGGCTCTGCCGGCGCGTCGGGATGGAGCACGGCGGCAATCGACTTGCGGGGTCTGAACTACGTCGACGCGCGCGTGAAGCTGTCGGCGACGGATGTCGTTCTCTCCGGGACTCGCCTCGGGCCGCTCGATCTCGAAGCCTCGCTGGCCGGCGGCCTGCTGAAGGCGACCGTCGCCAATCTCGGCGCCTATGAGGGGCAGGCCAGTGGCGAGGTCGTGATCGACGCCTCCACGGGCAATCCGGCCTATGCGATGCACTGTGATCTCGTCGGCATCCGGGCGCTGCCGCTGCTCTCGAGCGTCGCCGGATTCGACAAGCTCGATGCGCGGATGCAGGGCAAGCTGGCCTTGCGCTCCAGCGGCGCCAGCCAGCAGGCTCTCATGAGCAACCTGAGCGGCTCGGCGTTCCTGCTGTTCCAGGACGGCGCGATCCGCGGCATCAACGTTGCGCAGATGATCCGCTCACTGACGTCCAATCCGCTGTCGGGATGGCAGGATTCGAAGGAACTGACGACCGATCTCACGCAGCTCTCGGCCTCGTTTCAGGTCGAGCGCGGGCAGGCCGCCACCAGTGACCTCAACCTGGTCGGACCGCTGGTCAAAGTCACCGGTACGGGGACGATCGATCTGGGCAATCGGGCGCTGGCGATGCGGGTCGAGCCGAAGCTCGTGATGACGACCGAGGGGCAGGGCCGCACCTCGGAGCCGATAGGTCTCGGGATTCCCGTCGTCATCGACGGCCCCTGGAGTCAGCCGCGCTTCTACCCCGACATGGCCGGCATCCTCGACAATCCGGATGCTGCCTACGCCAGGCTCAAGCAGATGGGCCAGGGCCTGTTCGGCAAGGACGGGGTCGGGCTGAACAATTTGATCAACGGCATCGGCGGCCTCATCGGAAATTCTGCGCCCACCGGTGCTGCTGGTCCGAACGGCGCGCCGTCAACGGCAGCCCCGAATGCACAGGCCCCGGCGGCTGGCCAATCCGACCTGCTCGGCGGCGATCTCGGATCGGCGATCGGCAATCTGATTCAGCAAGGACTGCAGGCCGCGCAGCCGCCAGCCAAGAGCCGCGGCCGTACGCTGGTTGCGCCTCAGGACGGCGCTGTTTCTCGGCCTCCGGGCGACGACGGCCGGGGCGCGGCGGAGGCAGCTCCCGCCGAGCCCTTGCAGGAGGGTGTGCAGGACAGCCAGCCGATGAACGACGTTCTGAAGCGCATCTTCAATAGGTAATATATAGCCGCGATCGACCGAGCCTGCGGAGAATCTCCTCGAGCGGTGCATGCGATTCAGGGCCAGCCGAGCAATAACGAGTTGGCGCGGGGCGCCGGCATGGTCGCCGCTGTGCATGCCATTCTGTGCTAAACGGGTGCCGGCGACGGGCCGTCTCGCACCCGAGCGGTCCTGCCTCCAAAGTGTTGCTGCCGCGAGGACGGCAGCGGACGCGCTTGTCCGAGGCTGACCTCGGTGATGACGCGCGTGAGGGGTCCGGATGAACGAGGTCGAGAACAGAGGCTGGTCGTTGCGGCAGGGCCTGTTCGCCAAATACGTCGTGTCGCTGGTCGGGCTCGTCGTGTTCGTCCTGGCCGTGAATGGCGCGACCGAAACCTGGATCAGTTATCAGTCCACCAAGGCGAGCCTGACCGCCGCCATGGCCGAAAAGGCCGACGCCAGCGCCCGGCGGATCGATCAGGCGCTCTCGGATCTGCAGCGACAGATCAGCTGGGTGACGCGGGCGAGCGCCAATACGCTGGAGCTCCGCCGCGCCGACTATGTACAACTGCTGAGTCAGGCGCCGGCTGTGCGGCAGCTGTATCAGCTCGACGGCCAGGGCCGGGAACAGCTCCGCGTGTCGCGCACCTCGATCTCGTTTGCCTCGGGCAACGACTTGTCACGCGATCTGCGCTTCACCGACACCGTCACACACGGAAGCAATTTCTCCGCCGTGACCTTCAAGGGCGCGCAGCCGATGATGTCGATCTCGGTCGCGCATTCCGGCTTCAATGCCGGGGTGACTGTGGCCGACATCGACCTCGACTTTCTCGAAGACTTCATGACCGAGGCGCAGATCGGCAAGGTCGGCACCGCCTACGTGGTCGATCCGCGGGGCCAGGTGTTGGCGAGCTCGGCGAGGGGACCGGCGGTCGGTCAGGACCTCTCCAAGCTGCCGCAGGTCGCGGCGGTGCTCACGCCGGATGGCGAGCCGCTGGCCTCCGGCACCGACGGCGAGGGGCACGCGGTGCTCTCGGCGGCCGCGACGCTGCCCAAGCTCGGCTGGGCCGTGTTCTTCGAGCAGTCCACGGCTCACGCGCTGGCGCCGATCCGCGATCAGCTGTTGCGCGGTGCGCTGTTGATCGCGCTCGGCCTTGCGGTTGCGATCCTCGCGGGCTCGGTGCTGGCGCGACGCATGCTCGTCCCGATCACCGCGTTGCGCGCCGGCGCGCGCAAGCTCGGCGCCGGCGATTTCGCCCAGCGCATCGAGGTGAAAACGCATGACGAGCTCGAGGAGCTCGCCGATCAGTTCAACAGCATGGCCGGCCAGCTCGCGCAGTCCTATGCCGTGCTGGAAGCCAAGGTCGAGGAACGCACGCGCGACCTGGCCCAGTCGATCAATGAGCTGAAGGTGCTCGAGGAGGTCGGCCGCGCGGTGGCCTCCTCGCTCGATCTCAATGCGGTGCTGCCGACGGTGGCGGCCCGGGCACTGGAGATCACCAAGACCGACGCCGTGCTGATCTATTCCTATGAGGCCGCCGAACGCCGCTTCAGGCTGGTGGAGGCCAAGGGCGTCGACCGGGACGGCCCGCACAATGTGCTGGACGAGCGGACGAGCCTGCTCTCCGACTCCGTGCGCAGCGGCGAGCCGATCGCGATCGCCGAGCTGGAAAACGCGCCCGATCACCCGCTGCGCGACGTCGCGGTTGCCGCCGGCTTTCACGCCGTGCTGTTCACGCCGCTGGTCGATCAGCAGGGCGTGCTCGGCGCGCTCGTGGTGCTCCGCCGGTCGGCCGGTACGTTCCCGCCGAACCTGATCGGACTGATGCGAACGTTCGCCAACCAGGCCGTGCTGGCGATGCGCAACGCACGACTGTTCACCGAGGTCGATCAGAAGGGCCGCGAGCTCGCGCTGACCCACGCGACGGTGCAGCAGCAGGCCGAAAAGCTCACCGAGCAGACCGAGCAGCTGCGCGAATGGAACAAGTCGCTCGAGGAGCGCGTCGAGAAGCAACTGGCGGAGATCGAGCGGATCAGGCGGCTGGAGCGCTTCCTGGCGCCGCAGGTGGCGCAGATCATCGCGTCGTCGGACGGCCATGATGCGCTGCTGGAAAGCCACCGCCGCGAGGTCACGGTGGTGTTCTGCGATCTGCGCGGCTTCACAGCGTTTACCGAGACGACCGAGCCCGAAGAGGCGATGAACGTGCTGCGCGAATATCACGCCGCGCTGGGCAAGCTCATCTTCAAATATGAGGGCACGCTCGATCGCTATGCCGGCGACGGCGTGATGATCCTGTTCAATGCGCCGATCCCGTTCGAGGATCACACCATGCGCGCGGTGAAGATGGCGCTCGAAATGCGCGACGAGATCGGCCAATTGACGGAGCGCTGGAAAAATCGCGGCCACAGCCTGGGGTTCGGCGTCGGCATCGCACTGGGATATGCGACGCTCGGCCAGGTCGGCTTCGAGCACCGGCTCGAATACGCCGCGATCGGCAGCGTCACCAATCTCGCCTCGCGGCTGTGCGACGAGGCCAAGGCAGGCCAAGTGATCGTGTCGCGCCGGGTGTTCGGCGTCGTCGAACAGTCGGTCGATGCCAGGCCGATCGACGACCTGCATCTCAAGGGCTTCAATCACCCGGTGCTGGCGATGGAGATTTTGCGCTGGCGGGGGGAGGGCGCGGACGTGGTCGAAGTCGAGGAGCCGCGGCGATCGTCGGCGACTAACAAGTAGGGCGGGCAAGGGCGCGCGGCGCCTTGCTCGTCGTCGACGGCAGTCTCGCGCGCGCTCGTGCCCATCGCTGTCGTTTGACGAAGGATGGTGGGCACGGGTCGCCTTCGGCGCTTTACCCACCCGACGAAGCTCGGCTCAATAGGCCTGCTTCGCGTCGGCCTCCTCGCTGGTCTGGATCAGATCGAGGCTCGCCTCGATCTTGCCGATCAGGCGGTCGAACGTCTTGCGCTCGTCGGCGGACAGGCATGCCATGATCTCGCGCTCGCGCTGCTGCAAACGCGGGATCAGCTCCTCGTACAGCGTCTTGCCCTTACGTGTCAGGCGCAGACGGAACTCGCGGCGATCCTCGGCGTTCTCGACGCGCTCGATCAGCCGCCGCTCCAGCAACGACGTCACGGCTCGGCTGATGGTCGATTTGTGCGTGCGGGTGCACGCTGCGACATATTGCGCGCTGCAGGCCTCGCGGCGGAAGCCGAGCGTCGCCAGCACGCGCCATTCCGGAATGTCGAGCCCGTAGCGCTCCCGATACTCGACGGCGAGCGCCGCGCTGACCTCGGCGGCCAGACGGTTGAGCCGGAATGGTGCGAACTTGAACAGGTCGAGCCGCTCGTCGTCCTGCGGCACTGCCGCATTTCGGTCATCCTCGACCGGCTTCGCCTGCCGCTTGGACGCCGCGGTAGAGGGCTTCGCCAAGATCGCGCTCCGATTTTTGAGTTGACGCGGCCGAAGCCGTCGGCTTTAGAATAGTTGCAGGTGAGACTATCTGGCAAGACGGCCAGATGCCTCGCCCGAGGAAATGTCGGTCGCTTCGAAAGTCGTCGCTTCGAAAGTCCAAGAAAACCACAAGGCGAGCAAGCCATGGTGCAGGCCAATCCGGGGCAGGGCGCGAGCCAGGCGAAGGTTCAGTTCGGCTATCATCGGCACGAAGACCAGGATCAGGCCACGCCGGCCGCGCATCCGGTCGTCGTCGTGGGGGCGGGTCCCGTCGGGCTGTCGTTTGCCATCGATCTTGCGCAGCGCGGCCATGCGGTCGTGGTGCTCGATGATGCCGACCGGATCGGCGAGGGCTCGCGCGCGATCTGCTTCTCCAAGCGCTCGCTGGAATATTGGGATCGCCTCGGCGTTGGCGACCGGATGGTCGACAAGGGCGTGGTGTGGAACGTCGGCCGCATCTTTCACGGTCCGTCCGAGCTCTATCAGTTCAACCTGCTGCCGGAGCCCGGGCACAAGCGGCCGGCCTTCATCAACCTGCAGCAGTTCTATGCCGAGGCCTATCTGGTCGATCGCGTCAACGCGCTGCCGGAGATCTCGCTGCGCTGGCGCAACAAGGTCACCGCGCTCGAACAGCGCAACGATCATGTCGTGCTGACGATCGAGACGCCGGACGGCCCCTATCGGCTGTCGGCGCAATATGTGATCGCCTGCGACGGCGCGCGCTCGTCGCTGCGCCAGATGGTCGGCGCGGGTTTTTCCGGCAAGGTGTTCGAGGATCAGTTCCTGATCGCCGACGTCAGGATGACGGCCGAATTCCCCACCGAGCGCTGGTTCTGGTTCGATCCGCCGTTCCATGCCGGGCGCTCGGCGCTGTTGCACCGGCAGCCGGACAATGTCTGGCGCATCGACCTGCAGCTCAGCCGCTATGCCGATCCCAACGTCGAGAAGCAGCCGGAGAATGTGCGGCCCCGGATCGCACGCATGCTCGGCCATGATCAGTTCGAATTCGAATGGATCTCGCTCTACAAATTCCAGTGCCGGCGCATGGAGCGCTTCATTCATGGTCGCGTCGTCTTCGCTGGCGATTCCGCCCATCAGGTCTCGCCGTTCGGCGCACGCGGTGCCAATTCGGGGCTGGAGGATGCCGAGAATCTGGCCTGGAAGCTCGATCGCGTGCTGCGCGGAACCTCGCCCGCGACGCTGCTCGAAACCTACCATCTGGAGCGAAGCGCGGCCGCCGACGAAAACATTCGCGAATCCACGCGGGCGACGGATTTCATGGCGCCGAATTCGCACCAGGAAGCGCGGCTGCGCAAGGTGGTGCTCGCGCTCGCCAGGGACACCGAATTCGGCAAGCGCATGGTCAATGGCGGCCGGCTGTCGGTTCCCTCGGTCTACCAGACGCCGTTGTCGACCGAAGACGACGAGGCCTGGCACGGTGGCCCTCGTCCGGGAACATCGATGCCGGATGCGCCGCTCGAGACGGCAGACGGACGGCACCTTCACCTTACCGATGCATTCAATGCTCAGGGCCGGCGTTTCACCCTGCTGTCTTTTGCCAATGGTGAGGCGATCGATGTGCCCGACGATGTCGGTGTCGTCAGCATCGGCGGTCCGAATGGACTTGCCGATGGCGAGGGTTTCGCGGGCAGGCGTTACGGGGCCGAACCCGGCACCTCCTATCTGCTGCGTCCCGATGGCTATGTCGCGGCGCGCTTCCGGCACCCGCGCCGCGCCGCGATCGCGGCGGCGGTCGCCCGCGCCTCCGGCCTGAACTGAGGAAGCCGCAACGATGACGCTCTCGACCGCCTCCAATTTCGCCAAGCCCGACGATGCCTTCCGCGCCATTGTCGAAGCGCATCGGGGCCTCTCGGACCTCGAAAGCGCCGATCTCGATGCGGCATTGGTCCTGATCCTCGCCAATCACATCGGTGACATCGGTGTGCTGGGCGAGGCGATCGCGCTGGCGAAACGCAGCATGGCGGATGCCGGCCAACAGCAACAACAGCAGCAGCAATAGGCTGCTGCGCACACAAGGAATGAAGTGATGGCGAAGGGTTTCGCATCGACCACGGATCTCGCCGAGAAGAAGGTCACCTTCTCGGAGATCGGCCCGGATCTCTATGCTTTCACGGCGGAGGGCGATCCGAACTCTGCGGTGATCGTCGGCGACGACGGCTGCATCGTGTTCGACGCGCAGGCGACGCCGGCGATGGCCAACAAGGTGATCGAGCGGGTCAAGACCGTCACCGACAAGCCGATCAAATATGTCGTGCTGTCGCACTACCACGCCGTGCGCGTGCTCGGCGCCTCGGCCTATCATGCGCAGGGCATCGTCGCCTCGCAGGAGACGCACCGGCTGATCGTCGAGCGCGGCCAGCAGGATTGGGACTCCGAATACGGCCGTTTCCCGCGCCTGTTCCAGGACGCCGAGAGCATTCCCGGCCTGACCTGGCCGACCCTGACCTTCGAGGGCGAGATGACGATCCATCTCGGCAAGCGCGAGGTGCAACTGATCCAACTCGGCGCGGGCCACACCTCCGGTGACATCGTCGCCTGGGTGCCGGACGCCGAGGTGATGTTCTCCGGCGATCTCATCGAATATCACTCGGCCTGTTATTGCGGCGATGCCTATTTGCGCGAATGGCCGTCGACCTTGAACGAGATCCGCGACTTCAATCCCAAGGCGATCGCGCCAGGCCGCGGCGATGCGCTGAAGGGCGAGGCCACCGTGCGCGAGGCGATCGCGATGACGCGCGACTTCGTTACGTCGCTGTATGGCGCGGCCGAGATGTCGGTCGCCAAGGGGCGCAGCCTGAAGGAGTCGATGGCGGCGACGCGCGAGGTGATGGATCCGAAATTCTCGAGCTTCGCCATCTACGAGCACTGCCTGCCGTTCAACGTGTCGCGCGCCTATGACGAGGCCAGCGGCATCGACGATCCCGTGATCTGGACCGCCGAGCGCGACCGCGAGATGTGGGCCCGCTTGCAAGGAGAAGGATGATGAACGTCAACACATCGCCTGACCAGCTCAACCGCGCCACCGGGCAGGTGACGCCGGGCTACATGTCCGGCTTCGGCAATTCGTTCGAGACCGAGGCGCTGCCCGGCGCACTGCCGATCGGGCGCAACTCGCCGCAGCGCTGCGCCTACGGGCTCTATGCCGAGCAGCTCTCGGGTTCGCCGTTCACCGCGCCGCGCGGGTCCAACGAGCGCTCCTGGCTGTATCGCATCCGTCCGTCGGTGAAGCATTCCGGCCGCTTCGCCAAGGTCGATGCCGGGCTGTGGCGCACCGCGCCCTGCCACGAGCAGGAGGTCACGGTGCAGCAACTGCGCTGGGATCCGACACCGTTGCCGTCGGGCGATGTGACGTTCCTGCAGGGCGTGCAGACCATGACGACGGCCGGCGACGCCGCGACGCAGGCCGGCATGGCGGCGCATGTCTACGTCATCACCAAATCGATGGTCGACCAGCACTTCTACAATGCCGACGGCGAGCTGATGTTCGTCCTGCAGCAGGGGCGTTTGCTGTTCGTCACCGAGTTCGGCCGCATCGACGCCGAGCCTGGCGAGATCGTCGTGATCCCGCGCGGCGTCAAGTTCCGGGTCGAGATCCCGGCGGGGCCGGCGCGCGGCTATCTCTGCGAGAATTATGGCGGCGCCTTCACGCTGCCGGAGCGCGGACCGATCGGCGCCAACTGCCTCGCCAATGCCCGCGACTTCCTGACGCCGGTCGCCTCCTACGAGGACAAGGACACCCCGACCGAGCTCTACGTCAAGTGGGGCGGCGCGCTGTTCAAGACCGAGCTCGAACATTCTCCGATCGACGTCGTCGCCTGGCACGGCAACTACGCGCCCTACAAATACGACCTGCGCACCTTCTCCCCGGTCGGCGCCATCGGCTTCGACCATCCCGATCCGTCGATCTTCACCGTGCTGACCTCGCCGTCGGAGACGGCCGGCACCGCCAACATCGACTTCGTGATCTTCCCCGAGCGCTGGATGGTGGCCGACAACACCTTCCGTCCGCCGTGGTATCACATGAACATCATGTCGGAGTTCATGGGGCTGATCTACGGCGTCTACGACGCCAAGCCGCAGGGCTTCGTGCCGGGTGGCATGAGCCTGCACAACTGCATGCTGCCGCACGGGCCGGATCGCGAGGCGTTCGATCACGCCAGCAATGGCGAGTTGAAGCCGGTCAAGCTCACAGGCACCATGGCCTTCATGTTCGAGACGCGCTTCCCGCAGCGGATCACCAAGCACGCAGCGGAGTCCGGCACCATGCAGAGCGACTACGCCGATTGCTGGAACGGGCTGGAGAAGCGGTTCGATCCGAACCGGCCGTAGCCACGACCTCCGCCGTCATTCCGGGGCGCCGCGCAGCGGCGAGCCCGGAATCCATAACCACGATCGGCCGTGGGGATGCAAAGCTCGGCCACAACCACTGTGCCCCACACATCTGCCCGTTGCTATGGATTCCGGGCTCGCGCTGCGCGCGCCCCGGAATGACGAGCGGAGACATGGTCCGAACTCAGGAAGACAACTGTGCCCCACCCCAACGATCCCTCGCTCCGCTCCTTCATCCCGGTCGATCCGTCTTCTGACTTCCCGATCCAGAACCTGCCCTACGGCGTGTTCTCCGCCGCCGACTCGCCGAAGCCGCGCGTCGGCGTGGCGATCGGCGACGTCGTCCTCGACCTCGCGGTGCTCGAGGACGAAGGCCTGCTCGATCTGGCGCCGGCCTATGAGGTGTTCGCGCAATCCTCGCTGAATGCCTTCATGGCGCTCGGCCCCGCCGTGTGGTCGAAGACGCGGGCTGCGATCAGCGCCCTCTTGCGCCAGGACAATCCGCGGCTGCGCGACGACAAGCCGTTGCGTAGCCGGGCGCTGCTGCCGCGCTCCGACGTTACGCTGCATCTGCCGTTCCATGTCGCCGGCTACACGGATTTCTATTCGTCGAAGGAGCACGCCACCAATGTCGGCGTCATGTTCCGCGGCAAGGACAATGCGCTGCAGCCGAACTGGCTGCACATGCCGATCGGCTATAACGGCCGCGCGTCGACCGTGGTCGTGTCGGGCACCCGAGTGCGTCGGCCGCGCGGACAGCTGAAGCCGCCGGGCGCCGACGTGCCGAGCTTCGGTCCATGCAAGCGGCTCGATTTCGAGCTGGAGATGGGCGTCGTCATCGGCCAGTCCTCGCCGCTCGGCGAGATGCTGACCGAGGCGCAGGCGGAGGCGATGATCTTCGGCTTCGTGCTGCTCAACGACTGGAGCGCGCGCGACATCCAGCAATGGGAATATGTGCCCCTCGGCCCGTTCCAGGCCAAGGCGTTTGCGACGTCGATCAGCCCGTGGGTGGTGACGCGGGAGGCGCTGGAGCCGTTCCGCGTGTCGGGGCCAACGCAGGATCCAACGCCGCTGCCCTACCTGCAGCAGAAGGAGGCGCAGAACTACGATCTCTCCCTCGACGTGGCCTTGCGCGCCTCCGGCAGTAACGCCGCGCAGACCATCGCGCAGACCAATTTCAAGTACATGTACTGGTCGAGCGTGCAGCAGCTGATGCACCATGCCTCGTCCGGCTGTGCCATGAGTGTCGGCGATCTCCTGGGGAGCGGCACCATCTCCGGTCCGGAAAAGCACCAGCGCGGCAGCCTGCTGGAGATCAGTTGGAACGGCACCGAGCCGGTCGAGCTCGCCGGTGGCGTGAAGCGCTCGTTCTTGGAGGACGGTGACTCCCTCATCATGCACGGCTGGTGCCAGGGGCAGGGCTATCGCGTCGGCTTCGGCGAGGTCGAAGGCACGATCGCGGCGGCGGAGTAGGCGTCACTGCGAGCGTAGCGAAGCAATCCAGAGTCGTGTGCGCAGCCCTGGATTGCTTCGCTGCGCTCGCAATGACGAAGATCTAGCGGTCCTCTGGCATAACGTCCTTCACACCAGCCACGAATGCCGCAACGTCCTCCGCCGCATATTTCAGATGCACGCGCGTGTCGGACGGCCGTTGCTTCGTCACGCAAGCTCCCGACCGCCACTCGCGGCTGGGCCGGATCGGCCTGGGCGCAAAGCCGCCGCCGCAGTTCGGGCAGACATTGAACAGCTTGGTCTCGACGCAGTCGGCGCAGAACGTGCATTCGTAGGAGCAGATGCACGCCTCTGTTGCCGAGGGCGGCAGGTCCTTGTCGCAATATTCGCAATTGGGCCGAAGCTGCAGGGCCATGGTCGTCTCGCAGATCAGGGGACACGGTCACTGTCGCAAAAGCGCTGGCGATGTTGAAGGACGCATTTCCCTCGATTTGCGCCGCAGACGCTCAGTCGGTCGATAGCGAAGCCAGCGGCAGCTTCGCGCTCTCCTTGAGGCGGTCGAGCACGATCGAGGAGCGGACATGCGCCACGCTCTGGTGCGGCATCAGCACGTTGTTGACGATGTCGGACAGGCTCTTGAGATCGCGCAGCACGACCTTGAGCAAATAGTCGGAATCGCCGGTCAGCGCGTAGGCCTCCTGGATGTCGTCGACGCGGTTGACCAGCGCGCGAAACTTCTGCGCATTGTCGGGCGAATGCGTCGCCAGGGTGATCTGGATGAAGGCAATCAGCTCGAAGCCGAGCGCCTGGCTGGCGAGCTGCGCGCGATACCCCGCGATCACGCCGTCCTGCTCCAGCCGCATCCGGCGCCGCGAGCACTGCGAGGCCGACAGGCCGGCGATGTCCGCCAGCTCCTGGTTTGTGAGCCGGCCGTCGTCCTGCAGCGCGGCCAGGATACGGAGATCGAAGCTGTCGACCGAATTCATGCGCCATTTCCTCTGATCGTGCATGGATCGTGCATAACCAGGCGAAAATGACAATGGTTTGCATGCCCTGTGCGCGGAATTCGGGAGATGATCGGCACATCAAGCCGAAGGAGCTTCCACCGATGGGTCCATTTCCGCACGATGCGCCTCCTGCCACCATCTCCGCCGACAACCCGATGGGCACGGACGGCTTCGAGTTCGTCGAATATGCGCACCCCGAAGCAAGCGAGCTGCACGCGCTGTTCAAGCTGATGGGCTTCGCCGCGGTCGCGCGCCACAAGACCAAGGCGATCACGCTGTACCGCCAGGGTGCCATCAACTACCTCGTCAACGAGGAGCCGGGCAGCCACGGCCACGACTTCGTCGCCGCGCACGGGCCGTGTGCACCGTCGATGGCGTTCCGCGTGGTCGACGCCAACAAGGCTTACGACCGCGCGATCGCGCTCGGCGCCGAGCCGGCCGACCTGCCCGCATCGCAGAAGACGCTGGACGTTCCTGTCATCAAGGGCATCGGCGGCAGCCTGCTGTATCTGGTCGATCGCTACGGCGCCAAGGGCTCGGCCTATGATCTCGACTTCGAGTGGACCGGCGCGCGCGACCCGCGCCCCGCAGGCTCCGGCCTGTACTACATCGATCATCTGACCCACAATGTGCACCGCGGCCGCATGGACGTCTGGGCCGGCTTCTACGAAAAACTGTTCAACTTCCGCCAGATCCGCTTCTTCGACATCGAGGGCCGCGCCTCCGGCCTGTTCTCGCGTGCGCTGACCAGCCCCGACGGCAAGATCCGGATTCCGATCAACGAGGATGCCGGAGATTCCGGGCAGATCGAGGAGTATCTCAAGATCTATCGCGGTGAAGGCATCCAGCACATTGCTTGCGGCGCCCGCGACATCTACGCCACCGTCGAGGGCCTGCGCGCATCAGGCCTGCCGTTCATGCCGTCGCCGCCCGACACCTATTTCGAGCGCATCGAGTCTCGCCTGCCCAAGCATGGCGAGGACCTCGCTCGCCTGCAGAGAAACGGCATCCTGATCGATGGCGAGGGAGTCGTCGCTGGCGGTCACACCAAGGTGTTGCTGCAGATCTTCTCGGCCAATGCGATCGGGCCGATCTTCTTCGAGTTCATCCAACGCAAGGGCGACGACGGTTTTGGCGAAGGCAACTTCAAGGCGCTGTTCGAGTCGATCGAGGAAGACCAGATCCGCCGCGGCGTGCTGAAGGTGGAGGCGGCGGAGTAGGCGAAGGAAGTAGGCCGTCATTGCGGGAAGCGGAGCGACGAAGCAATCCAGACTTCCGTCTGTCCCTGGAATGCTTGGCTTCGCTGGCAATGACGGCGTGATTGGAGGCAGGATTGTCGCCAAACTCTCAACTGTCGTTCCGGGCAAGCCCGACGGCGCGTAAGCGGCGTTGGGCACCGACTCGGGACCCATACCGCAGGGTGCGTCGATGAGGCACGGCGACAGATAATCGTCGTCTCAGCACGGCCTGTGGTTATGGGTCCCCGCGTTCGCGGGGACGACACTGAGATTGAGGCGACGGCGTAGCCAACTCATTGACCTCGGAACAGTCGAGCAGCGCTCGATCGGCGCTGCTGCAGCGATCGAGCTTTACCGCCCCGCCTGCCACGCACTCACCACAGCCCTGATCTCCGTCACCTCCGGCTCGCGGATATTCGACGGCGTCCGCGAGAACCTTGGCGCCGGCGCGGGCTGCGTCACGCCGTGCCGCTCGACGAACACGCCACGCGCGGCCATGTGCGCATGCTTCGGCGCCTCCGACATCGTCAGCACCGGTGCGAAGCAGATGTCGGTGCCCTCCATGATTGCGCACCATTCCTCGCGCGTCTTGCTCTTGAACACCGCGACCAGCTTCTCCTTCAACGCCGGCCAGGCGCGCGGATCCATCTGCGCATCGAAGGCGGGATCGGAGAGGTCGGCATGCTGCCGCAGCAGCGCGTAGAACTGCGGCTCGATCGAGCCGATGGAGATGAAGTTGCCACAGGCGCATTCGTAGACGCCGTAGAAGTGCGCGCCGCCGTCGAGGAAGTTGCGCTCGCGCCCCTCGGTCCAGCGGCCCATCGCGGTGAGGTCGAAGAACATCGCGAGCAGCGAGGCCGCGCCGTCGCACATCGCGGTATCCACCACCTGCCCCTTACCGGACTTCGAGGCTTCGAGCAGTGCGGCAAGCACGCCGACGACCAGATAGAGCGCACCGCCGCCGAAATCCCCGACCAGGTTGAGCGGCGGCACCGGCCGCTCCCTGGGTCCGATCGCGGCCAGCGCGCCGGTAATCGAGATGTAGTTGATGTCGTGACCGGCCGCATGCGCCAGCGGTCCGTCCTGGCCCCAGCCGGTCATGCGGCCGTAGACGAGCCTCGGATTACGCGCGAGCACGACCTCGGGGCCGAGGCCCAACCGCTCCATCACGCCGGGCCGGAAACCCTCGATCAGCGCGTCGGCACCGGCGAGCAGATCGAGCACCTGGGGGATGACCCCCTTGTCCTTGAGATCCAGCTCGATCACCTTGCGGCCGCGGCCGGCGACCGACTTCATGGTCTTGCGCGCACCGACGCGATCGAGCGTCACCACCTCCGCGCCCATGTCGGCCAGCAGCATACAGGCGAACGGACCCGGTCCAATGCCGGCGAACTCGACGATGCGGAAGCCCGCGAGCGGTCCGGTGGCGCGGATCTCGGTCTGTGGTGCGGTCTTGTCGAGCACGTTTGTCTTGTCCCTGCGGTGCTTCGGCGCGTGATGAGGTCGATCGGACAAAGATGGTCGCCGTGACCTTCACCCTCCGCCTCCAGGGGAGGGTGGGTGTGCTTGGCTGCTGTCCGCATCAATCAAACATCATCACGCGCGATGCGTTTCCTGATCCTTTGATTGTCCCGCGTGCATCAGGCCAACGCAAGCGCGCTGTATGCCGCAAAGCAAAACGGCGCGCATCGCTGCGCGCCGCATGGAATTTGTCGTGCCGTTGCGCGGAATGATCCGCGTCGTGAGGTCAGCCCGCGGCTTGCACCGCGCGCTGCGCCATCACCTTCACCAGATTGGCACGGTAATCGGCGGAGCCGTGGATGTCGCTCAAGAGGCCTGACGCCGACACCGTGACCCCGTCGATCGCCGAGGCCGACCAGTTCGACTTCAGCGCCGCCTCGATCGCCGGCACGCGCATCACGCCGCTCTGCGAAGCGCCGGTGGCCGCAACGCGGACGTCGCCGCCCTTCGTCTTTGTGACGAACACGCCAGTGAGCGCGAAACGCGACGCCGGGTGGCGCATCTTGGCGTAGCCGGCCTTTTCCGGCACCGGGAACGACACCTGGGTGATGATCTCGCCGTCCTCCAGCGCCGTCGTGAACAGGCCCTTGAAGAAATCATCCGCCGAGATCGACCGCTTGTTCGTCTTCACGGTGGCGCCGAGCGAGATCAGCGCCGCCGGGAAATCCGCCGCCGGATCGTTGTTCGCGATCGAGCCGCCAATCGTGCCGCGGGCGCGCACCGCGGGATCGCCGAGCACCGAGGTGAGATGGGCGATCGCGGGGATCGCCTTCTTCACATCGGCATTGGTCATGATGTCGTAGTAGGTCGTCGCGGCCTTGATGACGAGCGTGTCGCCCGACAACTGCACCCCGATCAGGTCCTTGATCTTGCCGATGTCGATGACATCGGACGGAGCAGCAAGGCGCTGCTTCATCACCGGGATCAAGGTGTGACCGCCGGCAAGGAACTTGGCTTCGCTGCCCTTGGCGAACAGCGCCGCCGCCTCGTCGACCGAGGAGGCACGATGATAAGTCGTCTGATACATGGTTGCTCCTCCGTTCGATCAGGCGTTGCCGTGGATCGCGTGCCAGACGCGGTCCGGCGTCGCCGGCATTTCCAGCTTGTTGTTGCCGATCGCATCCGTGATCGCGTTGATCACGGCGGCGGATGCGCCGATCGCGCCGGCCTCGCCGCAGCCCTTCACGCCGAGCGGATTACCCGGGCACAGGGTCGTGGTGTGGCTCAGCTTGAAGGACGGCACGTCGTCGGCACGCGGCATCGCGTAGTCCATGAACGATGCCGTCACCGGCTGGCCGTTGCTGTCGTAGATCGCGTGCTCGAGCAGTGCCTGGCCGATGCCCTGGACCAGACCGCCATGAACCTGGCCCTCGACGATCATCGGATTGATCAGCCGGCCGAAATCGTCCGCCGCGACGAAGTTGACGAACGACGTCTTGCCGGTGGCCTCGTCGACCTCGAGCTCGCAGATATAGGTGCCGGCGGGGAAGGTGAAGTTGGTCGGATCGTAGAAAGCAGTCTCCTTCAATCCGGGCTCCATCCCGTCCGGCAGGTTGTGCGCGGTGTAGGCAGCGAGCGCAACCATCGGCAGCGCGATCGACTTGTCAGTGCCGGTCACCTTGAACTCGCCGTTTTCGATGACGATGTCGCCTTCCGAGGCCTCCAGCGCGTGGGCTGCGATCTTCTTGGCCTTGGCCTCGACCTTCTCCATCGCCTTGAGGATCGCGGTGAGGCCGACTGCGGCCGAGCGCGAGCCGTAGGTGCCCATGCCGAACTGCACCTTGTCGGTGTCGCCATGAACGATCGAGACTTGGCTGATCGGCACGCCCAGGCGCTCGGCGATCAGCTGGCAGAAGGTGGTCTCGTGGCCCTGGCCGTGGCTGTGTGATCCGGTGAGCACCTCGATGGTGCCGACCGGGTTGACGCGGATCTCGGCCGATTCCCACAGACCGACGCCGGCGCCAAGGCTGCCGACTGCCTTTGACGGCGCGATGCCGCAGGCCTCGATGTAGCAGGAGAAGCCGAGACCGCGCAGCTTGCCCTGCGCCTTGGCGGCCGCCTTGCGCGCCGGGAAGCCGGCGTAGTCGATCGCCTTCAACGCCGCGTCGAGCGAGGCGTTGAAGTCGCCGGTGTCGTAGGCCATGATCACGGGGGTCTGGTGCGGGAACTGGGTGATGAAGTTCTTGCGCCGCAGCTCGGCCGGATCGACCTTGAGCTGACGCGCTGCGGTCTCCATCAGCCGCTCCAGCAGGTAGCTCGCCTCAGGGCGTCCGGCGCCACGATAGGCGTCGACCGGCGTGGTGTTGGTGTAGACGCCCATCACCTCGGCATAGATCGCCGGGATGTTGTACTGGCCCGACAGCAGGGTCGCGTACAGATAGGTCGGCACCGAGGACGAGAACAGCGACATGTAGGCGCCGAAATTGGCGTGGGTCTTGACCCGCAGCCCCAGGATCTTGTTGTCGGCATCGAGCGCCATCTCGGCCTTGGAGATGTGGTCGCGGCCGTGCGCGTCGGTCAGGAACGCCTCGGTGCGATCGCCGGTCCACTTCACCGGACGGCCGACCTTCTTGGAGGCCCACAGCGCCACCATCTCCTCGGGATAGATGAAGATCTTGGAGCCGAAGCCGCCGCCGACGTCGGGCGCGATGACGCGCAGCTTGTGTTCTGGTGCGATGTTGTAGAACGCCGACAGCACCAGGCGAGCGACGTGCGGGTTCTGCGACGTCGTATAGAGCGTGAAATGCTCCTCGGCCGCATCGTACTCGGCGATCGCCGCGCGCGGCTCCATCGCGTTCGGCGCCAGCCGGTTGTTGGTCAATTCCAGGGTGACGACGTTGGCGGCCTTGGCGAAGGCGGCGTTGACCGCCCCCTCGTCGCCAATATGCCAGTCATAGACGACGTTGCCGGGGGCCTCCGGGTGAAGCTGCGGCGCGCCGGGCTTCAGCGCGGAGGGCATGTCGGCGACCGCCGGCAGCTCCTCATATTCGACCACGACGGCCTCGGCGGCGTCACGGGCGAGGTTCTTGCTCTCGGCGATCACGACCGCCACGGCCTGGCCGACGAATCGCACGGTCTCCGGCGCCATCGCCGGCCATGCGCCCATCCTCATCGGCGAGCCGTCCTTCGAGGTGATGGCCCAGCCGCAGATCAGATTGCCGACCTTGTCGTCGACGATCTGCCTGCCCGTGAGCACCGCGACCACGCCGGGCATTGCCTCGGCGGCCGAGGAGTCGATGCTCTTGACCTTGGCGTGCGCGTGCGGGCTGCGGATGAAATGGGCAAAGGTCATGCCCAACAGCTTGACGTCGTCGACGTAACGGCCCTTGCCGGTGATGAAACGCTTGTCCTCCTTGCGGACGACGCTGGCGCCAATGCCTTCCATACCCATGCGAATCTCTCCCCTACCGGAGTTCTATTGTCCCGCCGCGGCCATCGCGCGCAGCGGTCGTGGTCTCGGTATTGCGGTAAACGGCGGCTCTCGCCGGTCTCATTCGGCAGCTTGCGCGACCTTCATCCGTCCGGCAGCGTCGAGCACGGCCTTGACGATGTTGTGATAGCCGGTGCAGCGGCAGATGTTGCCTTCCAGCTCCTCACGCACCGTGCTCTCGTCGAGCTCGCCTCCGTGGCGGTGCACAATGTCGATGGCCGACATGATCATCCCCGGCGTGCAATAGCCGCATTGCAGGCCATGATTGTCGCGGAAGGCCGCCTGCATCGGGTGCAGCTCGTCACCCTTGGCGATGCCTTCGATGGTGGTGACGTTGGCGCCGGCGGTCTGGCCGGCCAGCACGGTGCAGGATTTCACGGCACGGCCGTCGATATGGACGACGCAGGCGCCGCATTGGCTGGTGTCACAGCCGACATGGGTGCCGGTGAGGTTCAGATGATCCCGCAGGAGGTGAACGAGCAGGGTGCGATCCTCGGCCTCGACCGAGACCGCCTTGCCGTTCACCGTCAGTTTGACTGTCGACACGAGTAACCTCCCGATGAATTTTTCTTATTCTGATTAGAAACAGCGCCCTCAGGACTTTGCAACTCGAATTTTCGTCTCTGATGTCATTGCGACGTCTTGCGCGCGGCCTCGGCGATTCGGTCGCATGTGGCACGCCACGCGAGGCGGCGCCGGCGCGGGTGAAGCGCAGGCCGCAGGCCGAGGCCGCCCATTTACCGCCCCTTAGCCATTGTGACGTAGTTTTGATCACGCTCTGGTGCGTTGCTGCCGGGCGGTTGGTTTCTGGCCAATATAAAGAATGGCGTGTCGGGGGTGGGAATGTCTGCGCAGCTTGCGCCGCAGTCGCGGCGTGCCAATTTTCTGACCCTGCGATTTCGCGGCAAGATCTTCCTGGGCTTTGCCGTGGTGCTGGCCATATCCGCCGTCAGCATCGGCTTCTCCTATCTGGGGTTCGAGCGGGTCGCCGCGGCAGTGGCGGCCTATCGCAGCAGCGTTGCGGAAGCCGACACCACCCGCACCATCGATCGCGAGCTGGTCTCGTACCAGGCTCTCGCCCGTTACTATGCCCTGACCGGCAAAGCCGACGACGAGGCGGCGGCCACCGCTGCCCATCAGGCGCTCCAGGCCGCGATCGACAAATCGATGGCCGCGACCGGCGCCGAGCGGCGGGCGCAGGTCGGCAAGCTGCAGGCGCAGTTTCAGGCCTTCGCCAAGACATTCTCGAGCATCGTTGCCCTGACCCGCGAGAACGCGAAGCTGGCGACCGACCAGATCGGCATCATCGGCAACAAGATCCGGTTCAAGTTCGATGATCTGGCGGACACCGCCGCGCTCGCCGGCCTGCCGTCCGTGCAGACGACGGCCAAGGACCTCACCGGCCAGTACCTGACCGTGTCCGCGCTGGTCGGGACCTACATCGCCAAGCCCGATGCCAAGACGGCCGACGGCGCCATCGCGCGCACGCGCTTCCTGGAAACCTCGCTGGTGACGATCTATGCCAATGACGAGAAGATCACCCAGCGCGTCGCCGAGCTCGGCGACCTGATCAAGCAGTACCGCGCCGCCTTCATCAAGCTGTCGGAGAACATGAAAGCGCTCGGCAAGCTCGAACAGGAGATGGGCGTCGTCGGGACCGAGATCATCGCGCTGTCGAACGGGCTGAAATCCGACGTCGCGTCCGACCAGCAGCGCATCGAGGCCGCCGCCAACACCACCATCGCGGACATCGAGCGGCTGATCGCGATGCTGGCGATCGGCGGGCTGACGCTCGGCGCCGTGCTGGCGCTGATGCTCGGCAACGGCATTTCCAGGCCGATGATCACGATGTGCAAGGCGATGCGCGAGCTCGCCTCGGGCAATTTCGACGTCCGGCTGCCCGGCCTCGGGCGCGCCGATGAGATCGGCGAGATGGCGGCCGCCGTCGAGGAGTTCAAGGTCCAGGCGGTGGCCAAGGCCGAGCGCGACGCCGCGACGCAGGACGCCCAGAACAAGGCTGCGGGCGCCGCGCGCCGGGCCGAGCTCATCCGCTTCGCCGACGAGTTCGAGACCGCCGTCGGCTCGATCGTGTCCAACGTCTCGAGCTCGGCCGAGCACCTCGAGCAGGCGGCTTCGACCCTGACGCGCACCGCCGAGACCACGCAGTCGCTGGCGAGCCGCGTGAGCGGCACCTCCGACCAGGCCACCGGCCGCATCCACTCGGTCGCGAGCGCGACCGACGAGCTGTCGGCCTCGGTCGACGAGATCGGCCGCCAGGTCCGCGAGTCCAGCCGCATCGCGGAATCCGCCGTGGCCCAGGCCGAGGAGACCGACGGGCGCATCGGCAAGCTGTCGCGCGCGGCGCAGGAGATCGGCGACGTCGTCAAGCTGATCACCGCGATCGCCGAGCAGACCAACCTGCTCGCGCTGAACGCCACCATCGAGGCGGCACGCGCCGGCGATGCCGGCCGCGGCTTCGCGGTGGTGGCTTCCGAGGTCAAGTCGCTGGCGGAGCAGACCGCCAAGGCGACCGACGACATCTCCAACCACATCTCCGGCATGCAGGCAGCGACCCAGGAGTCGGTGACCGCGATCAAGCAGATCGGCGGCACGATCCGTCAGATCTCGACCATCGCCTCGTCGATCGCGACCGCGGTCGAGCAGCAGGGCGGCGCGACCCAGGAGATCGCCAGGAACGTGCAGAGCGTCGCGGCAGGCACGCAGGCCGCCGCCGCCGATATCACCCAGGTCAATCGCGGCGCGACCCAGACCGGCGAGGCCTCGGAGGAGGTGCTGCGCTCGGCCCAGTCGCTGTCCTCGGAAAGCGCCCGCCTGCGCGCGGAGCTCAACCGCTTCATGGCGAACATCCGCGCGGCGTGAGTCTTGCGGCGACCGGCTGGTCTTCACGCCGCTCGCAAATGCGCTGGCGAGCCCACGGCCAAACCCTCCGCTGTCATCCCGGCGAACGCCGGGATCCATACGCCGCGGCCGATATGTGGCGGGCGATATCGATCGCGTGCCCCAATCTTGCATCACGCGGTATGCCAGGTCGCGCTCGCTCCGCCCGCTTGCCCGGGACGACACCTGAAATGAGGCGCGCCTGGGCCTCACTCAGGAAACGCTGCGCCCCCGGGCGGGTCGAGCGCCGAACCCCGCCCCACTTCCGGGAACCCGGCGCGCGGCGAGACGTTGGGTCGCAGCGGCAGGGTTTCATTGCCGCATTTGCTTCATCCTCTCGGTCGAGCATGCGGTGCGACCCGCGCCGTCGCATTGGGATTCCATGGCACCCCGACAGGCATCCTTTCCGCACCTCCGCGTCGTCACGTCAGCGCCGCAATCCGGCGCGCCGCCGGGCGACACGGCTGGCCAGGATCGAATCATCGAAACCAATATCCCCGCCCGGCTCGACGACCTCCGCTGGAGCGCCTTTCACACCCGCGTCGTGCTGGCGCTCGGCATCACCTGGGTGCTCGATGGGCTCGAGGTGACGCTCGCCGGCGCCTTGTCGGGCGCACTCAAGCAGAGCCCGGCGCTGCATTTCTCCAATCTCGAGATCGGGCTTGCCAACAGCGCCTATCTCGCCGGCGCCGTGCTCGGCGCGCTCGGCTTCGGCTGGCTGACCGACCGCATCGGCCGCCGGAAGCTGTTCTTCATCACGCTCGCGCTCTATCTGTCCGCGACGGCCGCCACCGCCTTGTCGTGGAATGTCGCGACCTACGCGCTGTTTCGCTTCCTGACCGGCGCCGGCATCGGCGGCGAGTATACCGCGATCAATTCGACGATCCAGGAGCTGGTGCCGGCGCGCTATCGCGGCTGGACCGATCTCATGATCAACGGCAGCTTCTGGCTGGGGGCCGCGCTCGGCGCCGTCGGCGCCATCGTGCTGCTTGATCCTGATGTCGCCGGCCCGGATGTCGGCTGGCGGCTGGCCTACGGCATCGGCGCCTGTCTCGGCCTGGTCGTGCTGGTCATGCGGATGTGGATTCCGGAGAGTCCGCGCTGGCTGATGATTCACGGCCATCCCGAAGAGGCGCATCGGATCGTGGCGGAGATCGAACGCGGCGTCACCGGCCACGACCGCGAGGCGCGCGCTAAGGAATTGCCGAGGATGCGGCTGCGGATGCGTAGCCACACGCCGTTACGAGAGGTCGCGCATACGCTGTTCTCGGTCTATCGTCAGCGCTCACTGGTCGGGCTGACGCTGATGATCGCCCAAGCGTTCTTCTACAACGCGATCTTCTTCACCTTCGCGCTGGTGCTGACCGACTTCTACGGCATCAAGTCCGATCATGTCGGCTGGTACATCCTGCCCTTCGCGGCCGGCAACGTGCTCGGACCGCTGCTGCTCGGCCGTCTGTTCGACACGCTCGGCCGCCGCGCCATGATCACCTTCACCTATGGCGTCTCCGGCGTGCTGCTCGCGCTCACCGGCTATCTGTTCTCGATCGGAGTGCTGAGCGCCGCGACGCAGACCGCGGCCTGGATGGTGATCTTCTTCTTCGCGTCACCGGCGGCGAGCGCCGCCTATCTCACCGTGTCGGAAAATTTTCCGCTGGAAGTGCGCGCGCTCGCGATCGCGCTGTTCTACGCCATCGGCACCGGGATCGGCGGCGTGGCGGGACCCGCGCTGTTCGGCGCGCTGCTCGACAGCGGGGCGCGCGGCGCGGTGTTCGGCGGCTATCTGTTCGGTGCCGCGCTGATGCTGATGGCGGCGCTCGTCGCCTGGCGCTATGCCATTGCGGCCGAGCGCAAATCGCTCGAGCAGGTGGCGCGCCCGCTCGCTGTCATGGAGTAGATGATGATGTCCGACAACTCCGATCTGATCGGTTCTCCTGCGGCGGAGCCCGCCGAGATCGTTCCGACGCCGGTGAGTCTCGTGCCGCATCTTCGCGAGGTGGCGATCCTGCTCGATATCGACGGCACCCTGCTCGATCTCGCGCCGACACCGCGCGAGGTGTGGGTCCCGCCGGGGCTTGCCGAGGCACTGAACGCGTTGCTGCAACGAACCTCCGGCGCGCTGGCGCTGGTCTCGGGCCGCTCACTCAACGACATCGATCTCATCTTCGCGCCGGAGGTCTACCCCGCCGTCGGCGGTCATGGCGCGGAGATGCGGCTCGGCGGCGGCAGTGAGGCGGATGCGATCAAGGCGCCGCCGCTGGACAGGGAGCTGAAGCGCAGGCTCGCTGCGATCGCCAAGCTCAGCCCCGGCATTCTGCTCGAGGACAAGGGGTACTCGCTGGCGCTGCATTATCGCCTCGCGCCGCAGGCGGAGAAGGCGATCTACGAGGAGGTGTCGCGCATCCGCGCCGAGTTGCCGGAGGCGCCGATCGAGGTGCTGCCCGGAAAATGTGTGTGCGAGATCAAGCATGCCGGCTTCACCAAGGCGAGCGGTGTGCGCGAGCTGATGCGGCACGCGCCCTTCAAGGGACGCAAGCCGTTCTTCATCGGCGACGACGTCACCGACGAGACGGTGTTCGCGATCATGCCGGATTTCGCCGGCCTGTCGTTCTCGGTCGGCCGTCGGGCGCTCGGTGTCGACGGACATTTCGACGCTCCGGACGACGTGCGCGCGTTCCTGGCGCGCCTCGCCGACGGCGGAACTAATTCATCGACCTAGCGGTCCGCGCAGTGGCTCGGTATCGCCGCGTTATTAGTTCCATCCGCCATGCATTCGCATGTTGCATGCGTCGCTCTTGATTAGAAACGTTCTGACTTGATTGACGCTGTGATTACACCGCGCGAATGCCCGAATTTGGTTTCATTTGGTTGAAAGGGTGGCCTGGAACCATATTGATGAACAGCTGTTAACCGACATGACCAACAGGAGGGAGCTGTGAACCTCGTCGTGGTTTCGAATCGGGTGGCACGTGGCAAAGCCAACGAGCCAATGACCGGCGGACTTGCGGCAGCATTGCTGCCCATCGTGGAGAAATCGGGGGCAGTTTGGGTGGGATCTTCGGGACGTGTGCGCGACGGCGCGCAGACGGAACCGATCGCGGAGATCGAGCAGATCGGTGAAGGCGCGCTCGCGCTGCTGGATCTGCCGGCTGCGCACTATGCCGGCTACTACGAAGGCTTCGCCAATTCGGCGCTGTGGCCGGCGCTGCATTCACGCAGCGATCTGATCAGCGTCTCGCATGATGATTATCGGTCCTATCGCGAGGTCAACGCCTTCGTGGCGCGCGCGCTGCTCCGGTTCCAGAAGCAGGACACCTTGTTCTGGATCCAGGACTATCACTTCCTGTCGCTCGGCGCGGAGTTGCGCACGCTCGGTGTCAAGAGCCCGATCGGTTTCTTCCTGCACACGCCGTGGCCCGCCCGCAGCGTCATCGACAGCGTGCCGAATCACCGCGATCTCGTCACCGCGATGCTCGCCTATGATCTAATCGGCTTCCAGACCGAGGACGATCGCGAGAACTTCACCGCCTGCATCCGCGCCGATCTCGGCTTGCAGGTGCGTGACGGCGTGGTCAGGTCGCTGCACGGCCGCACACGTCTGGCGGTGTTCCCGATCGGCATCGATGCCGACAAGTTTGCGCAGCAGGCGGCGAAGGCGGTGGCGCATCCGGACGTGTCGCGGCTGCGCCGCAGCCTGAATGGCGAGAAGCTCGCCATCGGCGTCGACCGGCTCGACTACTCCAAGGGCCTCGTCAACCGCATCAACGCGTTCGACCGGATGTGGACGATGCACCCGAGCCTGCTGCGCGCCGCGTCGCTGCTGCAGATCGCAACGCCGTCGCGCGAATCGATCGAGGCCTATGGCAATCTGCAGAGCGAGGTCGCGCGCCTCGTCAGCGAGGTCAATGGCCGCCATGGCGAGGTCGACTGGACGCCGATCCGCTACCTCAACAAGGGCTATGGTCAGGGCGTGCTGGCCGGCCTCTATCGCAGCGCCCAGGTCGGCGTCGTCACGCCGCTGCACGACGGCATGAACCTGGTGGCGAAGGAGTATGTCGCCGCGCAGAGCCCGGTCGATCCCGGCGTGCTGGTGTTGTCGAAATTCGCCGGCGCCGCCAACGAGCTCGACGCGGCGCTGATCGTCAATCCGCATGACATCGACGGCATGGCGCGGACGATCGCGATGGCGCTGTCGATGCCGCTCAACGAGCGCCGCATGCGCTATGAGATCATGATGACGAAGCTGCGCCGCCATTCGATCCAGCAATGGTTTGCCGACTTCGTCGAGACCCTGCAGGACGGTGACTCGGCCGAGGTCGAGATCGAGCCTCTGCCTGCAGCGCCGGCGGGTTTTCTGGCCGGCCGCATGCTGTCGCCCGGCGCGCGCTATCACTGAACCGGGCGTTACACCTCGCCGCCGCGCGGCGGCGAGGCTCAATGGCAGTAGGAGACGCCGTCGAGCACGGCGCAGCGCAGCTTGTTTGGCGAACTCGGATTGTCCATCGGCACCATCCCGTTGCCCTGTCCGACGAACACGCCGGGTCCCACCACCACCGATGCCTTGTTGCCGACGATGACGGACGGGTGCGGCTTCAGGCTGGACTTGGTCCCGTCCGGCCACAGGATCGCATCGCCCTGCCAGATCCCCTTGCGGCCGTCGTCGCAGGTCACGTCGACGCCCTGCTTGGTGCATTGATCGGCGCGCGCCGGGCCGGCGGCAGTCAGGCTGAATGCTGCCGCCAGCAGCACGGCGAGACGGGCAGGGGTGGATGACGGCATCGCGAGGTCCCTCATGCGCAGCCGGACCGACGGGCTGCAAATCAGTGGTCGTGCCGGCCGGCCAGCCGGTTCATCGATCGGCCGGCGCGCGGCAGCGGCCCCCGACCGAGCCCGCAACCAGGGCGGATTGATGATTTTTATCAGCGATTTGGGGGAAATTTGCCGCCGGAGCCCCCGCCCGGCTTGCAAAACGCCGCCGACCCCGCCAAGAGAGGGCCGCTGGAGAGATGGCCGAGTGGCTTAAGGCGCACGCTTGGAAAGCGTGTGTGCGGGAAACCGTACCGTGGGTTCGAATCCCACTCTCTCCGCCAGTCACCCATCCCAGCCATTCCATTCAGTTGCGAGAAGATGAAATCGCTGCGGGCCGTCAGCCCTCCGGCCTCTTCCGCACGAGCGTGCGCGGGGGCACGCCATATCGACGGCGGAAGAGGCGGCTAAAATGCGAGGGGTCGTTGAAGCCCCAGCGCAGGGCGATGTCGGTGATGCTCTCGGTTCGGCGCGCGGCTTGGAGGTCGCGGCGGCAGCGGTTGAGGCGGCGCTGGCGGATGCATTCCGAGGGCGTGGTGCCGTGCTCGGCGAACAACAATTGTACGGAGCGGACGGATAGTCCGAAGTGGGCGGCGATCTCGGCGCTGTCGAGATCGGGGTCGTGCAGCTGTGCGTCGATGTAGCTCATGATGCGCGCGAGCCGCGCGGATGAGCGGCGCGGTGCAGCGTCGCGGCGCACGAGGCGCGCAGCCCTGGCGACGATCTCGAGCCCGGTATCGACGGCGGCATGGGCCTCGCGGTCGTCCATCTCGGCCAGCGTGCCGGCGAAGCCCTCGAAGTAACCGGACACGGCGGCGCCGAAGCCGTGCCGGCCGGGCAGATGCAGGCGGCCGCGTCCGATCAGGTCGGGGTGAAAATTCCGGATCACGGCTTCAGGGCAGGCGATCATCATCTTGCGCAGCGGACTGAGCGTGGCGAAGGCGAGCGTCTCGCGCGTGTTCCAGACGATCACGTCGCCCGCTTCGAACAGCACCGTGCCCGTTGAGTCCTCGCCGCGCTCCCGGCCCTCGATCACGGTCATCACGACCACCAGACCGGCATCGGAAGCGCGGCGCATCCCGGCGCAGCCCTGTGCGACCTGCGCTTCGATCACGAGAGCATCGCCTAGCTGCCTCAACTGCTGACGGAGCGAGATGGCCTCGTGAATGGTCCAGCCGAGCAGTGGGTCGAGGGACGTCGTGGGCGCGGTCAGCGAGGCAAACCCTTGCACGTTCGGCATCTGCAACGCTTTCCCTCGGCCGCCCGGAGGCCCTCGCTTGCGGCGGCTGCGTCCGCCCGCGTTTCGCCGTCGTCCGGGTTCGCTTTCGCTGCCGTCCGGGACGTCGGTGCCGCGCTTGGACTAGAGCCTAGGCTGTGACCGCCGTGCAGACAAGGCGGAGAGACGAGAGCAAAGGGAGGTTGCAATGGTCGGTTCGGAACGGCGGGCTGGGTTCGAGAAGGTGGCCTTCAAGGCCGACGATGGTACGGTGCTGCGCGGCTGGCACGTGCCGCCGCAGGGGGACGCGCCGACAGCGCCCATCGTCGTGCTTCATCACGGCTTCAGCGGGCTCAAGGAAAGCTATCTCGACAAATATGCCGCCGCGTTCAGCGCAGCCGGTCTCGGCGCGCTGGTCTATGATCCCCGCAATTTTGGCGAGAGCGAAGGGCGCGTCCGGCAGGAGATCGACCCGATGCAGCAGCTGGCCGACTACCGCGATGCCATCACCTTCGCAATGACCCTGTCGCGCGTCGATCCCAGAAGGATCGGCGCTTGGGGCTCCAGTTATGGCGGCGGTGTCGCCATCCAGGCGGCGGCGATCGATCAGCGCATCCGCTGCGTGGCAGTGCAGGTCTCGTTCCTCAGCGGCGGCGCGATCTGGAGCCACATTCCGGCGGAGACGAAGGCGCAGCTGTCGCAGCTGTTCGTAGGCGAGCGATTGGCCCGTGCCGCGGGCGAGCCGCCGATGACCATGCAGGTTGTGGCGCAGGATCCGGCGACGACGCCGTGCATCCTGGGGACATCGGACGCCTACGACTGGTGCATGGAGGCGGCGAAGATCTCGCCGCTGTGGCGCAACGAGGTTACCGTGCGCAGCCTGGAGCTCACCTTCAGCTTCGAGCCGGTCGCCTTCTTGCATCGCATCGCGCCGCGGCCCCTGATGTTGATCGCGGCCGAGGGCGACATGCTGATGCCGATCGAGGCGTCGCGGGAGGCGTTCGCGCGCGCCGGCGAGCCAAAACAGTTTGTCAGTTTGCCCTGCGGGCATTTCGCGCCCTATGTCGAGCACTTCGAACGATCATCCTCGGCTGCGCGTGACTGGTTTCGATCACACCTCCTTCAGACGCGCGAAGCTTGAGCTCCGCCGGTGGGGCGATCGCATATGAGGCAACAAGCTGTGGCGAGCGCTCGTTTCGCGGCCATCCTTCGCGACGGCAGCCTAAGGCGGCCTCTCGGGATGAGGGTCTTTTTCGCGGCCAAATCTAAACCCTCATGGTGAGGAGCGCCGCTCTGCGGCGCGTTAGGCGATGCTCTTGCTTCGCCTTGAGACCCATGGGGGCTGACGATCGGCTGCTCCCGTGCGGCGCTGCTCATGCTGCTCCTGCTCGGGCCGGCGGCCGTGCGTGCAGTTGCCGGCACCTGGCACGAGCACCCCGCCGGCGGCGGGGCCGCAATTCCGAAACAGCGGGGCTGATTCGGCGCGAATGCTCTAGAATTAGGATTGCAACGCGCGCCGCGCGTCACCTCCGTGCAGTGCCCCCGTCCGAAATGCCCTCCGTCATCGCCGACCCCTCCCTCCTGCGCGTCCTGATCGTGCTCGCCATCACCCAGCTGATCGCCTGGGGCACGCTCAGCCTGCCGGCGGTGATCGGCCGGGCGATGGCGGCGGATCTGGAGATGGAGCTGACGGCGATCTTCGCCAGCACGACGGTGCTGTACATGTCGATGGGGCTGTGCTCGCCGCTGCTGGCGCGGCCGTTCGTCAAGCATGGCGGGCGGCGGGTGATGATCGCGGGCACTCTGCTGGCGGCGCCGGGCTACGCGCTGCTGTCTGCGGCGCAGGGGCCGCTCTCTTATTATGCCGCCTGGCTGCTGCTCGGCGTGGCCGGCAGCGCCACGCTCTCGACCGCCTCCTACATCGTGCTCAACGAGATCGCGGGCCTGCGCGCGCGCAGCGCCATCGGCGCGCTGATGCTGGTCACGGGCCTCTCGAGCAGCATCTTCTGGCCGGTCACCTCGGCCCTCTCCGCGCATATCGGCTCGCGCAGCACCTGTCTCGTCTATGCCGGCCTGCTGCTGCTGGTCTCGCTGCCGCTGTTCGTGTTCCTGCTGCCGCGGCGCGTCCATGATCATCTGCCGCCGTCATCGGATGCGCCGGCGTCGGCTCCCGCATCGACGCCGTCGCGCGGCACGTTCTATCTGCTGGTCGGCGCCTCCGGCCTCAACGCCTTCGTCGCGTTCGGGATGGGAGCCGTGCTGATCGAGCTCCTGAAGGCCAAAGGCCTGTCGGCGGCCGAGGCGGTCGGTTTCGGCTCGATGCTGGGGGTGATCCAGATCAGCGCCCGCGCCATCGATTTTCTCGGCGGCGGCCGCTGGGACGGCATCACCACCGCGATCGTCGCCGGACTGGCGCTGCCGGTGGCGATGCTGCTGCTGATGCTGAGCGACGGGTCGCACGCCGCGATCGGCGGCTTCATCCTGATCTACGGCCTTGGCAGCGGCGCGCTCGCCGTGGCGCGAGCCACGATGCCGCTGGTGTTCTACGACAAGGCGGCGTTCGCCAAGGCGTCCGCCCAGATCGGACTGCCGCTCAACCTGCTGTCGGCGGTGTCGGCGCCCATCCTCGTCGAGCTCTTGACCCGCTACGGCAGCAAAGCGCCGCTGGCGCTGAGCCTGGCCTGCTCGTGCGCGGCGGTGGTCATCCTGTTGCTGCTGCGGCAGCGCCGGCCGGCGCGCGCGGCGGTCTCTCCCTGAGGCGTTCGACCGAGTCGCCCGTCGGGCCGGACATGGGCTCCGCCGGGAGCGCCGCGACATGCCGCATTCCCCCTGCGCCGAAACACAAAGTTCATTCGCCGTCTCAACGACATCGGCGCAATCGCGCCCGCCTGCGCAAATTTTGTTCTTTCGTTTTATCGGAATTCGTGCTTCTCTCTGCTTATCCCGCCTCATCGACGAGGGGCGCTGCGCATCGTCAGGAGCGTTGAGGTGGGATGTGATGGACGGGCAGGCGCCGACTGACGAGCGGCGCCGGCACGGACGGTCAAGTCGCATGGTCCTGGCATCCCGACGCTGATGCCTGCGCGGCGTGCCATTGGCGCGTTGTCGCAAACGGGGGCAAGAACGCCGGTCCCCGAGGAGAGTGCGAAGCAGCCGTAACACCATTGCGCAGGGAAGGCCGGGCAAACCCGGCTGAACCTGTGGTTCCTGCCCCGTGCATTCCTTTCCGCACGGGGGCCGCAGGAATCAGCCGATGCCTGGTCTTCCCAAGAGGTGAGGGCTTCGCTGCACAAAGCTCGGGCGCCTGACGCGTCGCGACGACGAAACTCCGTGGGAACTCGACACCTGACCCACTGGAACTGGCAAGGGAACCGGCCGCCCCCTTGGACGATACTTCTGATTATCGCATGTTAATTCGAACGATCGCCACCCCAGCTCGGGTTGGTTGTTCTCAGGCTTGAGTTCGCGTGAGTGGACATGATCTGTCCAAAAACTAATTAGTTCGCCAGTGTTCGGACGGAACGGATAGCAAACCATTAATGTACGGTTGGTATCGTGCATACAGTCCACGCAACGAGAACCAGAAAATGCGACACCTGACTGTCTATCAGCGTCTCGCGGCGATCATCGCCGTGATGTCGATCGCACTGTTCGCCGTCTCCGCCATGCAGATCCTGATGCTGCGCGGAACCGTTCTCGAGGAGCGGCAGACCATGGTCCGCAACCTCGTCGAGTCCGCCGTCAAGGTGCTGAGCTATTATGACGCCGCGGCGACCGCCGGCAAAATGGCGCCGGAGCAGGCGCGGCAGCAGGCCTACGCCGCGATCGGCGCAATGCGCTGGGGCCAGTACAACGACTATCTCGGCGTCTACGGAACCGGATCGTCGGATGCAGGCGTGACCTATGTCCACGCCAACCCGAAATACATCAACGTCAACCGCTGGGACTTCAAGGATTCCACCGGCAAGCTCCTGATCCAGGACATCGTGCGCATGGCGCGCGCCGGCGGCGGCTTCGTCGAGTACAAGGTGCCGCGCGCGGGGGGGACGACCGAGCTGCCGAAGATGTCCTACGTCGGCGCCTATGGCAGCGGCGACAAGATGCTGGCGATCCAGGCCGGCGTGTATGTCGACGACATCGATGCGGTCGTCTATCAGCGCGCGCTGTGGGCCGGCTTCGGCGCGCTCGCAGGTCTGCTGGTGGCCGCGGTCGTCGCCTTCTGGCTCGGACGCAGCGTCGTCGTTCCGCTCGACCGTACCTGCGCCGTGATGGACGAGCTGACCAAGGGCAATCTGGGCCTCGAGGTGCCGTTCACGGATCGCAGGAACGAGATCGGCCGCATGGCGCGCAGCCTGCAGATCTTCAAGGACCATCTCGCCGAGAGCGAGCGTCTCCGGGCCGAGCAGGAGCAGTCCAAGCAGCAGGCCGCCGAGGAGCGCCGCACGGTGCTGGTGCGGATCGCCGACGAGTTCGAGCGCTCGATCGGCGGCGTGATCCAGACCACCGCGACCGCCGCCGGCGAGCTGCAGACCTCGGCGCAATCGATGTCGAGCATCGTCTCCGGCACGACCGACCAGAGCGCGAAGGTGGCCTCGGCCGCCGAGCAGACCGCCAAGAACGTGCAGACGGTGTCGGCCTCCGCCGAGCAGCTGTCGTCATCGATCCAGGAGATCGCCAAGCAGGTCACGCAGTCGTCCTCGATCGCTCAGAACGCGGTCGGGCAGGCGACGCGGACGGAGGCGATGGTCGACCGGCTGGTCCACGCGTCGCAGAAGATCGGCGAGGTCATGGCGCTGATCCAGACCATCGCCGGCCAGACCAACCTGCTGGCGCTGAACGCCACCATCGAATCGGCGCGTGCCGGCGAGGCCGGCAAGGGCTTCGCGGTGGTCGCCAACGAGGTCAAGGCGCTGTCGGCGCAGACCGCCAAGGCGACCGAGGAGATCACCAGCCAGATCGAAGCCATCCGCGACGCCACCGGCTCGACGGTCAACGCCATCCGCGAGATCGGCGCGACCATCGGCCAGATGAACGAGATCACCGACGCGATCGCAGCCGCGGTCGAGGAGCAGGGTGCCGCGACCAAGGAAATTGCCCGCAGCGTTCAGCAGGCGGCGCAGGGCACCCAGGGGGTCATGCAGCACATCGTCGGCGTGCGCGAGGCGTCCGGCCAGGTCGGCGCCGCGGCGGCGCAGGTGCTGAGCGCGGCCTCCCAGCTCGGCAGCCAGTCGGATCAGCTCAAGACCCAGACCGGGCGATTCCTCGGCAACGTCCGAGCGGCGTGACGTCGGCGGCGGATGGTGACAGCTCACCCTCCGCCGATCGCCACGAGACGGTCGAGCAGCGCGGCCTGGGCTGGATTGATCCGGACCCTCGCCTCGGCGAGGTCGAACCAGGCGGCGCGGTCCACCTCGGGAAAACGCCTGATGTGGCCGCTACGCGGCGGCCATTCGAGCTCGAACGCGTTGCTGGTGATGCTGCCGGCATCGAGATCGATTTCGGCGGCGAATGCCTCGACCACCTTGCCGCCGCGCTGCTTGATCTCGCCGAGCGGCACGAGCGGCGCCGTCAGCGTCGTGCCGAGCTCCTCGGCGAATTCGCGCCGCGCCACCGCCTCGGCCGCCTCGCCGGCGCCGAACTCGCCCTTCGGGATCGACCAGGCGCCGAGATCCTTGTTGCGCCAGAACGGGCCGCCGGGATGTACCAGCAGCACCTCGAGTCCATCGGCGGTGCGGCGAAAGGCGAGCACGCCCGCGCTGCGCGCCGGCATGCCGCTACGCCTCGCCGGTGCGCTGGATGAGGTCGCGCTCCCAGCCGAACACCGAACGGCCGTCGAGCTCTGGCGAGGCGGCGCGCTCGGTCGCGATGTAGGCATCGAGCGAGGGGCCGGTCGCGCTGCGCTCCAGCCGGCGGGCCTGGTCGTCGAGCCGCTTCAGCGCCGACAGCGCCTCGTCGCGGCCGAGCTTGGCGTTGCCGACGGCCGATTTGAGCACGCGGATGGTCTCGTCATAGACCTTGATCGGCACCGGATAGGGATGCCGGTCCTTGCCGCCATGCGCCAGCGAGAACCGCGCCGGGTCGCCGAAGCGATACGGCGCGCCGTGCACGACCTCGGCGACCATGGCGAGCGAGCGCACGGTACGGGCGCCGACGCCCGGCGTCAGCAGCAGGTCGGGGAAGTCGACCGGGCCGCGCTCGGCCGCGGCCGCCAGCGTGCCGTGAAGGCGGCGGGCGAATACGTCCTTCGGCCTGACGTCGTGATGCGCCGGCATGACCAGATGCGGCAGCAGGCCCTGCGCCGGCTCCGGCGTGCTCAGCCGCGCGAACTCGGCGACGACGCGGTCGGGGCCGAGCTCGGTGAGCAGCTCGAGCTGGGCGTCGCGCGACGGCGCGGCGCGCTTGTCGGTGAGGTTGACGATCTCGCCCTGGACCGGACCGTCGATGGCGCTGTGCGGAGCGTCGACGAAGCTCGCGAGCTGTTGCGAGTGCCAGTGATAGCGCCGGGCCTGGCGGGCGTCGCCATTCATGCCCTGCTGCACGACGGTCCATTTGCCGTCGGCGGTGACGAAGAAGCCGTGCAGATAGAGGTCGAAGCCGTCCTGCACCGCGGCGCTGTCGACCTTGGCGACGAGCTTGCTGGTCCGCACCAGCTCCTCGCCGTCGAGGCCGAGTCGGTCGCCGAGCAGGCGCAGCTCGTCGGGCGTCTTGCGCGAATGCTCGCCGCGGCCGCCGCAGACGTAGATGCCGAGCTCGCCGGACAGCGGCTTCAGCCCGCGCTTCAGCGCGCCGATCACGCTCGTGGTGATGCCGGAGGAATGCCAGTCCATGCCCATGACGGCGCCGAACGACTGGAACCAGAACGGATGCGACATCCGCGCCAGGAATTCGTCGCGGCCGTAATGATGCACGATCGCCTGGGTGATGATGGCGCCGAGCGAGGCCATGCGCGTGCCGAGCCAGGCCGGGACGCGTCCGGAATGGAGCGGAAGATCGGCGCTGCCGGTGCGTCGGGCCATCGGAACCTTGCAAGCGAAGTGTGCCGTGCCAATCTAACAGACGGCGCGCGATCGCGCGATCGCTGCGATGGGACGCGGGCCTTGGCGCTATCCGGTTTGCCCGAGATGGCCGATCCAGTTCCTGAACAGCGTCTGGGCGGCGCTTTCGGCGGCGAGATCGGGCCGCAGCGTCAATCCCGGGAGCTCGGCCGCCAGCGTCGGGTCGCGCCTTTCCTTGGCCCGCCACTCGAACGCGTTGAGCACCGCCTCGCTCTCGGCGCTGAAATAGGATTTCGGCAGCCGCGGGTAGTCGTCGCGCTGCCCGGCGAGAAAGCGCGCGATGTCACGCATGTATTCGCGCTGCAGGGAGAGCGCGTCATACTCGGGATGGCCCTGGAAGAACACGAACCGGCTCGGCATCGAGCGCGCGAAAATGTCGACGCCGACTTCGTCCGAGCGGGTCAGGATGTCGTAGCCGCGCTCCGCCAGCAGCGGCTCGTTGACGGCGTTGAGGCGGGAGTGCGGCACCTGAAGCGGCAAATGGATGCCGTGCGTGAGCCAGTCGTCCTGGACCTTCACGCAGTCGAAGATGCCGGAGCATTTGCTCGCCAGCCGCTGCCGCTCGATGTCGTCGAGATGCAGCACGGCCGCGTGGGCCGCGAGACACGACCAGATGGTCGAGCGCGTGTTGGTTCTGGCCCAGTCGATCACGGAGGTGAGGTCCGACCAATAGGGCTCGTCGCGCAAGGCCGCGGCGACAGGCTCGGCGCCGGTCACGATCAGGCCGTCGATGCCGAGCCGATCGAGCGACCCGATGTCGGCGTAGGACTGGGCGACGTGGCTCCTGGCCGCCTGCGAGCGAGAGATGGAGGGCAGCGAGAAACAGTGCAGGCGGATGCGGACGTGCCGCGGCGCGCACTGCCGCAGCAGGCGGCCGATCTGGAGATCAGTCGCCTTCAGGGCGCTGTCCGGCATGTTGTTGACGAGGCCGATCGAAAGCTCGATCGGGCGTCGGCCGCGGTCGTCGAACTCAGCGGGTGCGAGGGCAGGGCTCGCGATCCTGCGATGTCGGTCGAACAGCAGGGTCATAGGCTGATCGCTCTACTCCGCCGCATCCAGCTGACGCGTGCGAGGGCAGGCCTGGGCGAGCGCCTGGTCGAGATCCTCGATGATGTCGCTGACGTGCTCGATGCCGATCGACAGCCGGATCGTCTCCGGGAGGACGCCCGCCTTGCGCTGGTCGTCCGGCGGCATCTGCCGATGCGTGGTCGATGCGGGATGGCAGGCCAGCGACTTCGCATCGCCGATATTGACCAGCCGTGTGACCAGCTTCAGGGCGTCGTAGAACGCCTTGCCCGCCTCCATGCCGCCCTTGATCCCGAATGTGAACAGCGACGACGCCCGGCCGTCGAGATATTTCTGGACCAGGGGATAATAGCGGCTGTCGGCGAAACCGGCGTAGTTGACCCACGCCACGCGCGGATCGTTGCGGAGGAATTCGGCGACCTTGCGCGCATTCTCGACGTGGCGCTCCATGCGCAGGGCGACCGTTTCGATGCCCTGCAGCAGCAGGAAGGCATTGAACGGCGACAGCACCGCGCCCATGGTCCGCTGATAGACGCTGCGCGCGCGCTGGATATAGGCGCTGCGGCCGAAATGATCGGTGTAGACCATCCCGTGATAGGACGCGTCGGGCTGGGTGAAGGCGGGAAAGCGGTCGGCGTGATCCTTCCAGGGGAAGTTGCCGCTGTCGACCAGCATGCCGCCCAGCGTCGTGCCGTGACCGCCGAGAAACTTGGTCAGCGAATGCACCGCGATGTCGGCGCCGTAATCGAACGGCCGCAGCAGGATCGGTGTTGCGACGGTGTTGTCGACGATCAGCGGGACGCCGTTGCGATGCGCGAGCTTCGCCAGCGCCTCGATGTCGCAGACATTGCCGGCGGGATTGCCGATCGTCTCGGCGAACACGGCCTTGGTGTTTTCGTCGATGAGACGCTCGATGGCGTCGGACGCATCGCTTTCGGCAAAGCGTCCGGTGATGCCCTGGCGCGGCAGGATGTGACCGAGCAGCGTGTGCGTGGTGCCGTAGAGCTGTGGCACCGAGACGATGTTGCCGCCGCCATCGGCAAGATTGACGAATGCGAAGTGAAGTGCCGCCTGCCCGGTGCCGACGGCGAGCGCGCCGACGCCGCCCTCGAGCTCGGTGACGCGCTTCTCGAGCACCGCCGTGGTCGGGTTCGAGATCCGGCTGTAGCGATAGCCCTCGGCTTCGAGATTGAACAGCGCGGCGCCGTGATCGGCGCTGTCGAAGGCGTAGGCGGCGGTCTGATAGATCGGAACCGCGACGGCCTTGGTGGTCGCCTCCGGCTCATAGCCGGCGTGGATTGCAATCGTCTCGTTGCGCATCGGCGATCTCCCCGCTCGCTTCGATCAATGCGGCGAGCTGCTCGTATTCCGCGAGTGGTGTCGTTGTAGGAGCGCAGGCGTAAAGCGGGCAATAATTCGCGACAAGAACGACGAAATAACCCTAACGATATGTGGCCGAAGAGCTTCGAATTAGCGCGCAACAGGGACACGCAGGAGCGACCGGATCTGCTGCCCGACCAGATCCAGTGCGACCTTCGCCTGCGGCAAAATCGCGCCGAGGGCGTGGAAATTGTGAACCATGCCGTCGTGACAGACATGCGCGACGGTGACGCCGGCCTCCGTGAGCCGTGCCGCATAGGCATTGCCCTCGTCGCGCATCGGATCGAACTCCGCGGTGTGGATCACGGCGGGGGGAAGCCCAGCCAGCGTCTCGCGGCACAAGGGCGATATCAGGGGATTGGCGACATCGGACTCGCCGGCCAGATAGTCGGCGAGGTCGGCCTGCCAGGTCGCCCTGTCGATCAGATAGCCGGTCCCGAACAACTCGCGCGACGGCCAGGGGTTGGAAAAATCAAGCACCGGGCAGATCAGGCATTGCAGCACGATCCTGAGACCGGTGCTGCCGGCAGCCTGCTGACAAACCGCGGCGGCGAGCGTGGCGCCCGCGGAATCGCCGCCGATCACAATGCGATTGCCGTCGATGCCGAGCGCGGCCGCGTGATCGATGGCGAAGTGAACCGCAGCGATCGCATCCTCGATTGCTGCGGGGAACGTGTGCTCGGGAGCGAGACGGTAGTCGATCGAGAGCAGCCGGCAGCCGGCGGCGGCGGCAAGCGCGGCGGCGACCTTGTCGTGCGTGTCGATGCTGCCTGCCACGAGACCGCCGCCGTGAAAGTATACGAAGCCGGGCGGCATCCCGGTATCGTCCAGGCCTGCTGCAGGCGTATACAGGCGATAACGAAGCAGCCCGGAGGGACCGGAGAAATCGCCGTCCCGCGTGATGGCGGCGCCGCAGTCGTTGCGCGCGAACTGCATCAGTTTCGCCAGCGACTGCCGGCGTTGCCGGGGACTCGGAGGCTCCCGGCTTTCCGTCACAACTGCCGCCACCATCGAAAGCAGGCGCTGGGCGCGAGGGTCGAGCGGCATGACAGCTCCAGTTAACCAAGGCATCGGGCATTGTGCCCATCAGCAGTGAATCGATCATGAGCGGCAGGTCGCGACCGGGAAATCCTTAAAATATTCACGCCAGAAGTGCAGATACGATCGATGCCGAACGGGAGCGCCGCCATGACCCACATTGTCAAGCCTGTCAGTTACTCGCAGACCTGGACCTTCTTCGACGGCGAATGGCGCGAGGGCAATGCACCGATCATGGGCGTCCGGACCCACGCGACGTGGCTCGCATCGACCGTGTTCGATGGTGCGCGCGCATTCGAAGGCGTGACGCCCGATCTCGATCGGCACTGCGCGCGGGTGAATCAGTCCGCGATCAATTTCCGGCTCAAGCCCGTGGTGGACGTCGAGACCTGGATGGGGCTGGCGCGAGAGGGCGTCGCGCGCTTCGCAGCAAGAGCCGAGCTCTACATCCGCCCGATGTACTGGGCGCAGCACGGCGCCGGCGGTGGTGTCCTGTTCGATCCCGAGACCACCAATTGGTGCCTGTGCATCTATGAGGCGCCGATGCCGCAGCCGACGGGCAACGCCATCACGCTGTCGCCGTTCCGGCGGCCGACGGCCGAATGCGCGCCGGTCGACGCCAAGGCGGCGTGCCTCTATCCGAACAATTCGCGCGCGCTGATCGAGGCGGCCTCGCGCGGCTTCAACAATTGCCTGATGCTGGATCTGCTCGGCAATGTCGCCGAGTTCGGCAATGCCAACGTGTTCATGGTCAAGGATGGCGTTGTCTTCACGCCGGTGCCGAACGGAACCTTCCTCAACGGGATCACGCGACAGCGCGTGATCGAATTGCTGCGAGGCGACGGCGTCAGTGTGGTCGAGACGACGCTCCGATATGACGATTTTCTGAACGCCGACGAGATATTCTCATCGGGCAACTTCGCCAAGGTCGCGCCGGTGATCCGCATCGACGAGCGGACGATGCCGATCGGTCCGGTGTTCAGCCGTGCGCGCACGCTGTACTGGGACTATGCGCAACAGGCCAGGGCGGCGGCATAGGTCAGGACCCGTAGATCGGAAGCTCGGTGTCGCTGAGATCGCCGAGCCGCGCCGGCTGCGGCCCCTTGATGTACTTGCGGCCGCGGCGTTCGGTGTAGACGCCGTACAGCCCGGCGACCGGTCCGTTGGCGTCGACGATGACGGACACGCGGCCCCGCAGCAGCAGGAAACGGCCGACGGCGCCGGCGCAGGCGACATAGTCTGAGATGTCGCGGCAATAGATCAGCTGCATGGCGGGCAGTGCGAACCGTCCTTGCCGGATGCGCGCCTGCTGCAGCACCAGGGGAATGCTGCTCTGCTTCGACCTGACCACGATGCTGAGACAGCCATGGCCGGCGTGGCGGATCAGCAGATCCGCTTCGTCGGATGGAATGCCGTCTACAGCGTGCGCATCTGCCGCGACCTGTTGGACTCGAGCGCCCTGGCCCGCAGCCGAGAGTACCGGAATGGAAAACAACAGGCCGCGACAATAGGCACGAAACCCCTGAGCCTCGATGATCGGCCAGGTCCGGCGCGCGGCGCTGATGTTGACGTAGGTGACCTCGGGCCGCCGCTGGGCGATCGCGGTGAGCATCGTCGCGTAGTTGCGGAACGCCGGCTCGACATACCAGCTCGAGAGATTGCACCAGATCCGGGGCTGCGCTGGTGTGCCTCGATTGCTGTAGATCAGCAGCAGGACGCCGACCGCATTGCCGCCCTGCTCGAGCAGGTAGCCGTAGCGTGGATAGCCCTCGGGCGTCGGGCGCGCGGCCTGTCGCTGCAGGCCGCTCGACCAATAGCGGCGGGGGCGCCGGGGAAAGCCGCGCGCCAAGAGATCGGCGACCGCGTCCAGATCGGAGGCTCCGATCTCGCGGCACCGGATCGGTGGCTGGAGCGCGCTCATGAGATGGTCTGCCGATCCCTCGCCGGCGGCTTGGTGGCGTCAGCCGACGGTGCTTGCCTGGCGCTCGAATTGCAGCGCTTCCCGCACGCGCGACGGCCAGCGCGTCGGATCGATGCCGTGGGTGTGGAACAGCGCGACTGCCAGGCGGTCCATGCCGAAGGCCACGCAACCGGTGTGCGCCGGCGCACCGTCGGCATCGTCGATGCCCCAGGTGGTGCCGAAATGCTCGCGATGATAGTTGAAGCTCATGCAGGCGGTGGGCTGCTCCTCCGAGCGCAACGGCACCAGCAGCTCGAATTTCAGCGCCTGCTGCTTCTGGCTGACCGCCTTCATCTGGCCGACGCGGCCGAAGAACGGGTCGCTGGCGTGATCGACGCGGAACGACAGGCCGAGATCGCGCGCAATCGCCTGTGCCTTTACCATCCAGCGGTCGCGGAATGCCGAGACGTCGTCGGGCGTGCCGATACAGACATATTCGCGCATCCGGAACGACTGCAGGCGGTCGAGATGACGCGACGGCTCGCGGCGGAAGCAATCGGCCGCGACGTCGAAGCGCAGGCCGCCGACCGGCAGCGCGCCGCGGCTCGCCGCGATCGGATAGACCGGATAGCAGGCCGCGGGCGACAGCACGAGGTCGGCTGGTGACAATGAGGTGGTCCAGTCGCCGCCCTTGTCGAACCGTGCCACGGCTTCATGGATGTCCCGCTCGGTGCCGTGCAGGCCGCAGACGCAGCCGAGCAGGTTGGGGAAACTCTTGAGATAGCCCGACTTTTCGAGCTGGGCGCGGCTCATGACGGGCGGAAAGCGCATGACCTCCGTGCCGGGCTCGCGATGCCGCGTGATGAGCGTCGCGAGCCGCTCCACCACGCCTTCATACAGCGCGGTCCGCGCATAGACGCCATCCGCGCCCATGCGATGGAACAGCGCGCCGGTCAGATGATCGAGCGCGTCGGCCGGCTGGGGTGCAATCTCGGGCGACTGCGGGAGAACGGGAATCGTCATTGTGCAAATCCTGGGTCGAGGCAATGGCTGCAATCGGCGCGATCATTCATGGAGCGAAGTCGGTACCGTGCTCATCAAGTTGGCCGTGGCAATGTTTGCGAGAATACGGTCGTTGTTGATCATGATCGGCGCCGACAGAACGTCGCGCAGGTGGCGGCCGATCGAGAACTCGCCGTCGTTGCGATAGCCCGAGAGACCGCAGGCGCGCATGGCATGCATCACGGTCTCGACGGCAAGTTCAGAGGCCTGCACCTTCAATAGCGTGATGGAGGACTGGAAGTCGAGCGAACCCAGCGCCCGCTCGTCATACTCATGGGCGACGAAGGCATCCATGTTGGTGACGATCATTGCGCGCAGCCGGGCCAGCGCCATCTTCGCCGCGGTGTAATGCGCAGCTGCCGGCGGCATCTGTCCGCCGGCGCCGCGTGCGGCCTTGCGCAGGAAGCGCTGAGCGCGCTCCACGGCAGCCGCAGCGATGCCGGCCCAGGCCGACGACCAGCACAGATGTGCGAACGGCGTCATCGTCTGGCCGTGGATGCGCTCATAGGGCTCGGTGAACATGCGGTCGGAGGGACAACTCACCTCGAGCGCGAATCCTGTTGAGCAGGTGCCGCGCATGCCCAGCGTTTCCCAGCCAAGGGTGCGCGAGATCGTGTAGTCGTCCCTGGTCAGCGCCAGCAGCACCTGATCGGAGGCGGCGGCGCCGTCGGCGCGCCGTGCAATCGTGACGAGGCCATCGGCTTCCGCGCCATAGGAGATGACCGTGGCGTCGCGCTTCAGCGAGATGCGGCCATTCTCGTGGCCGACGGCCGCAGCGCTTGCGCGGATGTTGCCGCCGTTCTGTCCCTCGGTGGTGGACGAGGCCATCAGCAGCTGCTCGGATGCGATACGGCGCATCAGGGATTCCATGTAGGCGCTGCCGCGGCCGTGACGCACCAGGCAGGCGACCTTGGTCTGGTGCATGGCGAAGATCATGGCGCTGGAGGCGCAGGCGCGGCCGAGCGCATAGCAGGCATCGGCAATGTCGTGAATCGAGGCACCGAAGCCACCGAACTCGACCGGAATCTGCATCCCGAGCAGCTTGTGCTCGCGTGACGCTTCGATTGCTGCCTTCGGGAAGCGGCCGTCACGGTCGACCTCGTCGGCTTCCGCGGCGGCCTGCGCGGCAACAGCGGCGGTCCGCTGCAGGAACATGTCGCTGCGATCGAGCAGGAGGCTCTCGCCATCGTCGGGGATCGGGTTTCGAAGCGCGGTTCCCTGGAGAGTCATGACCGATCGATACTCCGGATTTTGTCTCGTTGAGAGATCGGCACGTGCGTCCTCGCAAGATCAGGACAGATGCACTGCGCCTTCTTTGGGCTGCACGCAGGGTATGGATTTGATTCAAATACGTCGACGAAATTCAGGGTAAACGCCGCGCCATCGACGGGTGGGGGTTAATTCCTGGTTGTTTTGGTCCGAGAATTCTGGACCAAGCCGTTAGCGTTAAGACGAGTTCAGACTTGGAACGGGCTGCGGCGTAACTCTTTCGACGCCGAATTGCATTATCTCCCTGCGCGAGCGTCGATCAGATCCGACGTGCCCGAACAAGCCGCGAGTGAAGAGGTCCCCATGCCGAGTTTCGATGTCGATGTCAGTCACAGGATCGTGGCGCTCGTGCGCGATATCCTCGCGCAGAACGCCACGGCCGCCGACGTGACGGCGGATGCAAAGCTCGTCGACATCGGGCTGACGTCCATGGACATGGTCAACCTGATGCTGGCGCTTGAGGCGGAGTTCGATTTCACCATTCCGCAGGAGCTGATCACGCCGGAGAACTTCCAGTCTGTCGCCACGCTGGAGCGTCTGGTGAGCGGTCAGCTGGCGGCAGCCAAGGCTGCCTGATCCAGTTGCCACGCCCCACGGATCACCGCGTCGCTGTTTTCAATTCGTCGCAAAGCTGGCATTCTCGTCTCGGTTGGAGATGGGGACGTCATGACGAAGGCTGTGCTTGGCATTATCGGCGGCTCAGGCATCTATGATCTGCCGGGACTGGAAGATGCCCGCGAAGAGGTGATCGCGAGCCCCTGGGGTGAGCCGTCGGCGCCGGTACGCCGGGGGACGATCGCGGGCCTGCCGATCGTGTTCCTGCCGCGCCATGACAAGGGACACCGGCTGTCTCCCTCCGATATCAATTATCGCGCCAACATCGACGTGCTGAAGCGCGCTGGCGTCACCGACCTGGTGTCGCTGTCGGCCTGCGGCTCGTTCAAGGAAGAGCTCCCGCCGGGCACCTTCGTGCTGGTCGATCAGTTCGTCGATCGCACCTACAAGCGCGAGAGCTCGTTTTTCGGCAAGGGGTGCGTCGCCCACGTGTCGATGGCGCATCCGGTTTCGCCGCGGTTGCGCATTCATCTGGCGGCGGCGGCCGAGGCGGAAGGCATCGCGATCGTGCGCGGCGGCACCTATGTCTGCATGGAGGGGCCGCAATTCTCGACCTATGCCGAGAGCATGACCTACAAGGCGTCAGGCTATTCGGTCATCGGCATGACCAACATGCCGGAGGCGAAGCTCGCCCGCGAGGCCGAGATCTGCTACGCGACGGTCGCGATGGTGACCGACTTCGACTGCTGGCATCCGGATCATGACGCCGTCACCGTGCAGGATATCATTCGCGTGCTCACCACCAACGCCGACAAGGCGAAATCACTGGTGGCGCGGCTCGCCCGCGAGTTTCCGCGCGAGCACGAACCGTGCCCGATCGGCTCCGACCGTGCGCTCGACACAGCCTTGATCACTGCGCCGGAGGCGCGCGATCCCGAGCTTCTGAAGAAGCTCGATGCGGTCGCAGGCCGTATCTTGCGCGGCTGAGGGGGATCGAACATGAAGGTGGACGGCCGGCACTATCGCAGCATCTGGCTCGACTCCGACGGCTGGTCGGTCTGCGCGATCGATCAGCGCCGATTGCCGCACGAGTTCGTGATGGCGAAGATCACGACATGCGAGGAGGCCGCTGACGCGATCCGCGGCATGCTGGTCCGCGGTGCGCCGCTCATCGGCGCTACCGCCGCGTTCGGCATGGCGCTGGCGATGCGCGACGACCGCTCCGATCCCGGCATCGACCGCGCCTACGAGATGCTGATCGCGACGCGGCCGACGGCGATCAACCTGAAATGGGCGCTCGACACGATGAGCACCATGCTGCGCCGGCTGGCGCCGTCGGAGCGTCGCGATGCGGCCTATTCCCGCGCCGTCGACATTGCCGGCGAGGACGTCACGATCAACCAGGGCATCGCCGCGCACGGCTTCGCGCTGATCGAGGCGGCCGCGGCGCGCAAGAAGCCGGGCGAAGTCGTGAACGTGCTGACCCACTGCAATGCCGGCTGGCTTGCGACCGTTGATTGGGGCACGGCGACCGCGCCGATCTATCTCGCGCACGATCGCGACATTCCGATCCATGTCTGGGTCGACGAGACCCGGCCGCGCAATCAGGGCGCCTCGCTGACTGCCTGGGAACTCGGGCATCACGGCGTGGCGCATACCGTCATCCCGGACAACACCGGCGGCCATCTCATGCAGCATGGGATGGTCGATCTCGCCATCGTCGGCACCGACCGCGTCGCCGCCAATGGCGACGTCTGCAACAAGATCGGCACCTATCTGAAGGCGCTGGCCGCGCATGACAATGGTGTGCCGTTCTATGTCGCGCTGCCGTCGCCCACGATCGACTTTGCCGTTGCCGAGGGACGGCAGATCCCGATCGAACAGCGCAGTGCGCAGGAGGTGACCGAGATGACCGGCCGCACCGCCGACGGCCGCATCGAGACCGTGCGCATCGTGCCGCCGGGATCGCCAGTCGCGAACTACGGCTTCGACGTCACCCCGGCCCGGCTGGTGAGCGGGCTGATCACCGAGCGTGGCGTGCTGCGGGCCGACGGCGCAGCACTGGCGGCGGCTTTTCCGGAGCGGGCCAAACAGACGAACTATTGAGATCAGCGTCGTTGCGAGCGCAGCGACGCAATCAAGAATCCCACGAAGCCTCTGGATTGCTTCGGCGCAAGTTCGCCGCGCAATGATGATCAGCGCAGGCTCAATCCCGTCGCCGCTTCCAGCTCCGCGATCGCCTGCGATGCGCTGACGACCTTGATCGTGGTCATGCCCATCTCGCGCGCCGGCTTCAGGTTGATGCCGAGATCGTCGAGGTAGACGCAGTCCGCGGGGCTGACTCCGAGCGTCTCGGTCATCATCTGGTAGATCCGGGGATCGGGCTTGCGCAGCCCGATCTTGGCCGATTCGATCACGTGATCGAACAGCACCATCACCTCCGCGACGTACAACGAGCGGCCGCCCTGGCTGCCGGTTGCGTTCGCCGGGAGATTGTTGGTGATGCAGCCGGTCTTGCATTCCGTCTTGATGCGTCGGAGCGCCTCGACCATGTCGGGCCGGAGATCGCCGGCGAGCAGCGGCAGCACCTCGCGCCCGCTGACCGCTGCGCCACCGAGTGCCAGCGACTCCTCGGCGAACAACCTGTCAAACGTCTCGAGGTCGATTTCGGCGCGCTCGAATTTCGCCCAGGCGTTCTCGAGATGGTTGGCAGCATTGGTGTTGCGGATGATGTCGCCGGGATAGCCGCGCTCCTTCTCGAACCGCGCGAATGCCTCGAACGGCGATGTCGTCATCACGCCACCGAAATCAAAGATCACCGCCTCGACCATGTCAGTCCCCGTCCTCCCTCGATCCCTTGATGATCGCTAGCACGGGACGCCGCACTTGGCGACCTCGGCGGCAGCCGCTATTGCTGCCGCGATGAAGCCGTCTCACGCAATCATTGCAGCCGCCGTCCTGCTGGCGCCATCGCCAATCCTCGCCATCGTCGGCAACGCGCCGGCGCTGAATGACGGCATCGGCCGCTCCGTGGTCACGATCGTCGGCTCGCGCGGCAATTTTTGCAGCGGCGCGCTGATTGCTCCGAAGCTGGTGCTGACCGCCGGGCATTGCGTGCCGCCGGGGCTCGATTACCGCATCGTGGAATACGATCGTGACCGCAAGCCGGTTCTCAAGACGGTCCGGCGGGTGGCGGTGCATCCGAGCTTCAGCGTGCAGGCCATCCTGGCGCATCGCGCCACCGCTGATGTCGCGCTGCTGGAATTGGAGGCGCCCGCGGAGGCGCGCGTGCCGGTGGCGCTCGGCGTGCCGCAGCCGCCGCTTGCCGCCGGCAACGCGTTCACGGTCGCAGGGATCGGCGTCGCGATTCCCGGCGACGGCAAGAGCGGCGGCGTGGTGCGTGGGGCTGCGTTGGTTGCGACGGGCAAGCCAGGCACGTTGCAGATCCGGCTGGTCGATCCGGCGACGCAAGGCGCGCGGTCCGGACTGGGCGGATGCACCGGCGACTCCGGCGGCCCTGCGTTCGAGACGCAGCCGCAGGGTCAGGTGCTGATCGGCGTCATCTCATGGTCGACCGGACCGAATCTCGGCGCCGGCTGCGGCGGCATGACCGGCGTCACGCCGCTGACGCTATATCGCGATTGGGTCGCACAGACCGCGCGGCAATGGGGCATACCGCTCAGCGGAAATTGAGATCGTTCAGGGCTGGGTTGCGGCTCGCCGTCGCGGGTTGACCATCGTCGTGATCGGGTTCAGCCTGTCACGCGAGGAAACACCATCAAGACCAAAGCCCAGGGACTCACATGAACGTCATCGCGCCCATCCGGGAGGCCGCGTCCTCGCACGCGACCGAACATTTCGACGTGCTGATCGTCGGCGCCGGCATCTCCGGCATCGGCAGCGCCTATCAGCTGAGCAGGCAGATGCCCGACAAGCGTTTCGTGATCCTGGAGAGCCAGGACAGCTTCGGCGGCACCTGGCGGACGCACCGCTATCCCGGCATCCGCTCCGACAGCGACCTGCATACGTTCGGATACAGCTTCAAGCCATGGGTCGGCCCGCCGATCGCGACCGCGGAAGAGATCCTCAAATACATGGGCGACGTGATCGAGGAGAACGGTCTCGGCCGGCACATTCGCTACGGCCACCGCATCGTGTCGGCGAGCTGGTCGAGCGCGACCGGTCTCTGGACGGTGCAGGCGGTGAAGGGCAGGGATCAGCAGCCCGCCACCTTTACAACGAATTTCCTCTGGATGTGCCAGGGCTACTACCGCCACTCCAAGGGCTACACGCCGGAGTGGCCGGACATGGCGGAGTTCAAGGGCCGCATCGTGCATCCGCAGGTGTGGCCCGAGGATCTCGATCTCACGGGCAAGCAGGTCGTGGTCATCGGCTCCGGTGCGACCGCCGCGACCATCCTGCCATCGATCGCGGGCCAATGCGCACACGTGACCATGCTGCAGCGCTCGCCGACCTACTTCCGCATCGGCCGCAATGCGATCGAGCTGGCCGAGGAGCTGCGGAGACTGCAGGTGAAGGAGGAATGGATCCATGAGATCGTCAGGCGCAAGATCCTGTTCGAACAGGATTGGTTCACCAAGCGCTGCCTGACCGAGCCCGACCAGGTGAAGAAGGAGCTGATCGGCCAGATCAGCGCCATCCTCGGACCCGACTACACCGCCAAGCACTTCACGCCGAGCTACCGTCCGTGGCGGCAGCGCATCGCCTTCGTACCGGACGCCGACCTGTTCGAAGGCATCAAGAGCGGAAAGGCTTCGGTCGTGACCGACGAGATCGAGCGGTTCACGCAAGACGGCATCAAGCTGAAGTCCGGCGACGAGCTCAAGGCCGACATCATCGTCACCGCGACCGGCTTCGATCTTTGCGTGCTCGGCGATATCGCATTCTCGATCGACGGCAAGCCGCTCGACTTCGCCGACACCGTGACCTATCGCGGCATGATGTTCACCGGCGTGCCGAACCTAGCCTGGGTGTTCGGCTATTTCCGCGCCAGTTGGACGTTGCGCACGGACCTCGTCGCGGATTTCGTGTGCCGCCTGCTCGCGCACATGAAGGAAAAAGGCGTGAGCAAGGTCGTGCCGGCGCTGCGCCCGGAGGATCACAACATGCCGCTGCTGCCATGGATCGACCCGGAGAACTTCAACCCCGGCTACATGATGCGCAACATGCACCTGCTGCCCAAGCGCGGCGATAAGCCGGAGTGGCAGCACAGCCAGGACTATTGGAGCGAGAAGGACCAGATCCCGGCAATCGATCTGGATGATCCGGCGTTCGTGTATGGGTGAGCTTTTGACGGCCGGTGTGCCGCTCCAAAGACGGCGTCGTCCCCGCGAAAGCGGGGATCCATAGCCACCGGCAGGTGTGTTGGGCACAACGTCAACTTTCGTCCCGCCTCAAGCAGCATCACGCGGTATCGGTCCCGGGTCGGCGCCCGCCGGCGCTTCGCGCCGCAGGGCTTGCGCGGGACGGCAGTGATGGTTGGGGCACGCTGGTCGGCCCGCCTCATTCCTCCCGCCGCGTCACCCCCGTCGCGACCGCCGCGGCGGCGGTGCGGTTCTCGACGCCGAGCTTGGCGTAGATCTGCTCGAGGTGCTTGTCGACCGTGCGCGGACTCAGTCCCAGGATCTGCGCGATGTCGCGGTTGGTCTTGCCCTTGGAGAGCCATGACAGCACCTCGCCCTCGCGCGTGGTGAGACCGAACTCGCTGGAGAACTCCTTGGGCAGCTCACCGGAGGACTCCTTGGCGAGCCGCAGCAGGAACTCGTTGGGCCCGGCTCCGCCCATATAGTAGAGGCGCAGTTCGGGATGATCCGGGATCGAAGCGGCGGCCTTTGCACCGCCCTTGCCGTTCTGCGCCTGATCCAGCCACAGCCGCAGCGCCTCCGGCAGCACGACGTCGTCGGCGGTGCCAAGACTGTCCGACAGCAGCTTCTGCGCCTGCGGCGTTGCCCACATCAGCCGTCCCTCACGGTTGACGGCAAGCAGGAAGCGGCCGGAGACATCGAGTGCGGCGCGCGCGCTCTGCGTCATCCGGGCGTTCGCGAGATGCACGCGGATGCGCGCCAGCATTTCCGAGACGGCGATGGGCTTGGTGACGTAATCGACGCCGCCGGCCTCCAGTCCTTTCACGATATGCTCGGTATCGGCGAGCCCGGTCATGAAGATCACGGGGACGTTGGAGAGGCCGGCCTCGCGCTTCAGCTTGCGGCACGTTTCGAAGCCGTCCATGCCCGGCATGACCGCGTCGAGCAGGATGATGTCCGGCGTGATCTGGTCGACGATGCGCATCGCGGCCGCGCCGTCGAGCGCCACCATCACGGTCATGCCGGCGCTATCCAGCGCGTCGGTGAGCAGCCGAAGCGTTTCTGGCGAGTCGTCGACCACCAGCGCGACGTCACGCTTCCTGCTGTCAGTGCTCATAGGCATGCAAGGTCTTCAGAGTTGCCATGTACTGATCGAGATCGAAGCGGTCAACGAGCGTGCGCATATGTGCGACGAAGTCGGCATGCTCCGGATGCGCATTGCGGATCTCGTCGAGCTTGAGCTGAATGGCCCTGATGTAGCCGATCTGGCCGAGGCTCATCAACTCCTCGACATAGTTGAGCGGGGGCCTGGATCCGGTGTCCGGCCGCCAGCGTGGCGGAACCACGGGGATATCGGTCTGGTAGCTCCATTCGAGCTTCAGCAATTGACGTATCGCCTCCAGCAGCCTTGGGATGTCGATCGGCTTCATCAGGTAGCTGTCGTGAAATGGTTGCGCCAACGGCCGGCCGTGCGCCTCGAGCGCGCTCGCAGATGTCATCAGGATCCGGGCCTGATGATGACCGCTGTTGCGCAAGGTCTCGGCCACTGTCCAGCCGTCCATGCCGGGCATCGAGATGTCCAGAACGAACAGATCCGGCTGGCAATGTTGTGCAAGCGCGAGGCAGGCGGGACCGTCGGGCGCGCTCAGCAGGATGAAGCCGAGCGGCGTCAGCACCTCGCGCAGGAGGTCGCGATGCACAGGATCATCGTCGGTGATCAGAATCGTCCTGCGCGGCCCGAGATAGCCGGCCACCGGCGCCTTCACCGGTGGATGCCGTGTCGGGTTGGTGACCTCCGACAGCAGGATCTTGACCTTGAACGTGCTGCCCGCGCCGACTTTGCTCACGACCTTGATGTCGCCGCCCATGACGCCGGCGAGCAGACGGCTGATCGTCAGGCCGAGCCCCGTACCTGTCTGCGGCTGCGCAACCCCGAGCGCGCCGCGCTCGAAGGGCGCGAAGATGCGCTCCAGATCGTCAGGCTGGATGCCCGGACCGGTGTCGATCACCTCGAATTCGGCCACCGGGCTCCGATAATGCACGACGAACTGGACGCTGCCTTCCCCAGTGAATTTGATGGCATTCGACAGCAGGTTGATCAGGATCTGGCGCAGCCGCTTCTCGTCGGCATAGACGACCAGCGGCAGTACGGCAGGCCGCTTGAACACGAAGTCGACGCCCTTCGCCGCAGCCTGCAATCGGAACATGCCCACGAGCTGATCGAGGAATTCGCTCAGGCGGACCTCGTCGCGCGACAGATAAAGTCGCCCGGCCTCGATCTTGGAAATATCGAGAATGCCGTCGATCAGGCCGGACAGATGATCGGCGCTGCGGCGGACGACGCGGACCTGGTCCCGCGGCTTCGGTGCAAGGCTCGTGTCCTGCTCGAGCAGTTGCGCATAGCCGGAGATCGCGTTCAGCGGCGAGCGCAGCTCGTGGCTGAGGCCGACGACATAGCGGCTCTTGGCGAGATTGGCCGACTCCGCCACCTCCTTGGCGCGTTGCAGCTCGGCGTCAGTGCGCTTGTGCGCCTCGATCTCCTGAATCAACAGCTGCGTCTGCCGGCGCGTCTCGGCCTCGGCGGCGCGACGGCTCTGCTGCGCCAGCACGAACAGCCAGGTCACCACGCCGATGATGATGGACAGGGCGAAGAACACCTTCCACAGCACGTCGGAGATGATGCCCTTGAAGCCCGGGAGCGCCGCCGAGGTCTCCAGATAGATCATGCCGAGCGTCAGTGCGACGAGCCCGGCCGATGTCAGAAATACACCGACATAGTGACCGAGCTGCGAGTTGATCTTGGCCAGCAACGACTCTGGCAGCATGCCGCTGAGCGCCGCTGCGACCTGCGCCTGTGCCCGCGCGTGCGGCTTGCACAGGTCGTGGCAGCGGGCGTCGAGCGAGCAGCACAGCGAGCAGATCGGACCCGCATAGGCCGGGCAAGAGGCGGTGTCCTCCGGCTCGAACTGATGCTCACAGATGCAGCATTGGATCCGCTCGATGTTCTGCCAGCTCCGCTTTGGCTTGCGTGCCAGATAGTATTTGCCGTCGGTCAGATAGGCGATCGCAGGCGCGGTGACGAGCGCGACGCCGAGCGCGACGAAGGTCGACAGTGCCTTTCCGGTCGGCCCGAACAGGCCATAGAAGGCGCTGATCGAGACGATCGTCGCGATCGTCATCGCGCCGACACCGACCGGGTTGATGTCGTAGAGATGGGCTCGCTTGAACTCCATCTGCGGCGGGCGCAGGCCCAGCGGCTTGTTGATCACGAGGTCGGCCACTAGTGCGCCGACCCAGGAGATCGCGATGTTGGAGTACAGCGCCAGCGTCTGCTCCAGCGCCTTGTAGACGCCGATCTCCATCAGCAGCAGCGCGACGACGACGTTGAACACCAGCCACACGACGCGCCCCGGATGGCTGTGCGTCAGACGCGAGAAGAAGTTCGACCAGGCGATCGAGCCGGCATAGGCGTTGGTGACGTTGATCTTGATCTGAGAGACGATCACGAAGGTGCCGGTCAACGCAAGCGCCAGGTCCGGCCGGGCCAAGACATAGCGGAACGCCTCCAGATACATGTGCGCGGGTTCGGCTGCGTGGTCGGCGGAGACTCCGTGGCTCAGCGCGAAAAAGGCGAGGAACGAGCCTGCCAGCAGCTTCAGTGCTCCGAGCACGATCCAGCCGGGGCCAGCCGACAGCAGCGCGATCCACCACGAGCGCTTCGATGTGCGGCTGTCGCGCGGCAGGAAGCGCAGGAAGTCGACCTGCTCGCCGATCTGGGCGACCAGCGAGAACACGACCGCCGCCGCGGTCCCGAACAGCGCCAGATCGAGATGGCCCATGGGATCGCCGTGCTCGCCGGGAAACTGCTGCCATTCGACAAAGGAGTGCGGGCTGGCATAGGCGATTGCGGCAAAGGGCAGGATGTGCAGCACGACCCATAGCGGTTGCGTCCATAGCTGGAAGCGACTGATCAGGGTGATGCCGTAGGTGACGAGCGGGATGATGACGACGGCGCTGATGAGATAGCCGATCGGCCGGGGAATGCCGAAGCACATCTCCAGCGCCGAAGCCAGGATGACCGCCTCGATGGCGAAGAAGATGAAGGTGAACGACGCGTAGATCAGCGAGGTGACGGTCGAGCCGATATAGCCGAAGCCGGCGCCGCGGGTCAGCAGGTCGATGTCGATGCCGCATTTGGCCGCATGATAGGCGATCGGCAGGCCGCAACAGAAGATGATGACGCTGGCGACCAGGATCGCGGCGGTCGCGTTGGTGACGCCATAGTTCAGCGTAATGGTGCCGCCGATGGCCTCGAGTGCGAGGAACGAGATCGCGCCCAGCGCGGTGTTGGCGACGCGGGCGGCCGACCAGCGCCGTGCGCTCTTGGCCGTGAAACGGAGCGCATAGTCCTCCAACGTCTGGTTGGCGACCCACTGGTTGTATTGGCGCCTGACGCGGTCGATCCGCTGCCGCCCTGCCACTCTCGAACTCCTCACCCGCGAGCGCTTGTCCGCACGCTCGTCCTGCCCCTCGCAAGACCTACGCAGAGCCTACGTCGCGCTTTTGCGGTGCAGTATACGCAATCTTGCGTATCCGTGCGTTGCACAAAGCGCGCCATCCTTCGTCTGACCCAACGCGTGTCCTCGAACCAATGAATGGGGTGCTCATGTCAGACGAAACGAAAAAGGGCCTGAAGTCGCCGCTTCGGCGCCAATTGCTGATGGGAATGGCCGCGATCCCGGCGCTGGCCATGATGCCGCGGCCGTCCTTCGGCGCCGGCCCCGCAACCTCCGCTGTCAACACCACCGGCCTTGCAGTCACGGATAGCGAAGTCACCGTCGGTATTCTGCATTCGGTCACAGGCACCATGGCGATCTCCGAGACCGGGTCAGTGCAGGCCGAGAAGCTCGCGATCGAGCAGATCAATGCCGCGGGCGGTGTGCTCGGCCGCAAGATCAAGTACATCCAGGAAGACGGCGCGTCCGACTGGCCGACCTTCGCCGAGAAGGCGAAGAAGCTGCTGGTCAACGACAAATGCGCCGCCGTGATGGGCTGCTGGACCTCCGCCTCCCGCAAGGCGGTGCTGCCGGTGTTCGAGCAGTACAACGGCATGCTGTACTACCCGACCTTCTACGAAGGCCTCGAGCAGTCCAAGAACGTCATCTACACCGGCCAGGAAGCCACCCAGCAGATCATCGCCGGCCTCGACTGGGTCAACAAGACCAAGGGCGCGAAGACCTTCTATCTGCTCGGCTCCGACTACATCTGGCCGCGCACCTCGAACAAGATCGCGCGCAAGCACATCGAGGGCCATCTGCAGGGCTGCAAGGTCGTCGGCGAGGAATACTTCCCGCTCGGCCACACCCAGTTCAATTCGGTCATCAACAAGATCAAGCTGACCAAGCCGGACGTGATCTACGCGATCATCGTCGGCGGCTCCAACGTCGCGTTCTACAAGCAGCTCAAGGCGGCCGGCATCGACATGTCGAAGCAGACGCTGCTCACCATCTCCGTGACCGAGGACGAAATCGACGGCATCGGCGGCGAGAACATCGCGGGCGCCTACGCCTGCATGAAGTACTTCCAGTCGCTCGACAATCCGAACAACAAGGCCTTCGTCGCCGAATTCAAGAAGATGTGGGGCGAGAAGACCGTCATCGGCGACGTGACGCAAGCCGCTTACCTCGGTCCGTGGCTGTGGAAGCTGACGGTGGAAAAGGCCGGCAGCTTCGACATCGACAAGGTCGCCGCCGCCTCGCCTGGCATCGAGTTCAAGGGCGCGCCGGAAGGCTACGTTCGGATCCACGAGAACCACCATCTCTGGTCCAAGACCCGCGTCGGCCGCGCCAAGGCGGATGGTCAGTATGAGCTGATCTACGAGACCGCCGACTTGGTCGAGCCCGATCCGTTTCCGAAGGGCTACCAGTGAGCTGATCTGTCGCGTCTCATAGCAACAGGCGAATGAGATCGCTGATGCTGCTGCGCGGGAAGTGCGCTCCCTCCCCCCTTGTGGGGGAGGGCTGGGGAGGGGGGTACCCCACCCGCAGCTCGGCGCGGAGGCCCCCCTCCCTAGCCCTCCCCCACAAGGGGGGAGGGAACGATCCTGGCTGCGGACACACTGTGCCGGCGCCGATCCATTTTGCAGCAGGGCATCACGAGAGGACGGATCATGTTCGGTGACTATTCCATCGGCGACCTCGGGGCCATCTTCGCGATGCAGGGCTTCGCGGGCCTCATCCTGTTTTCGGTCTATGTGCTGATGGCGCTGGGGCTTGCCATCATCTTCGGCCAGATGGGCGTCATCAACATGGCGCATGGCGAGTTCATGATCCTCGGCGCCTACGTCACCTGGATGACGTCGAACGCCTTCCAGCATTTCCTGCCCTCGTTGTTTCCTGGCTACTTCTTCGTCGCGATGATCTTCGCCTTCATCGCCTCCGGATCCCTCGGCATGCTGGTCGAGTGGGCGATGATCCGCCGTCTCTACAGGCGGCCACTCGACACGCTGCTCGCCACCTGGGGTCTCAGCCTGATCCTGCAGCAGGCCTATCGTTCCGTGTTCGGCGCGCGCGAGGTCGGCGTCGAGTTGCCGGATTGGATGATGGGCTCTTGGCAGGCGACCGACGCCATCCAGATCCCAATCAACGGCATGTTCGTGATGTGCTTGACCATCCTGATCACGATCGTCGTGGCCTACGTGCTGTTCCTGTCGCGCTGGGGCAAGCAGGTGCGCGCTGTGGTGCAGAACCGCGTCATGGCGGGCGCCGTCGGCATCAACACCGAGAAAGTCGACCGCTACACCTTCGGCCTCGGCTGCGGCATCGCCGGGGTCGCGGGCTCCGCCTTCACCATGATCGGCTCGACCGGTCCGACCGCCGGACAGCTCTACATCGTCGATACGTTCCTGGTCGTCGTGTTCGGCGGCGCCGCCAGCCTGCTCGGTACCATCGCATCGGCCTTCACCATCTCCCAGGCGCAGTCGACCATGGAGTTCTTCATGTCCGGCTCGATGGCCAAGGTGCTCACGCTGTTGGCGATCGTCGCGATCCTGATGCTGCGCCCCCAGGGGCTGTTTGCCCTGAAGGTCCGCAAGTAGCCGAAACGCGCAGGGAATAGGGAATCAGAAGGCACGGTCATGATCATCAACACGCGCTTCTTCAACCGCTCCGAGCTCATCGGCTTCGCTTCGCTGCTGCTGCTGCTCGTCGTCATCCTGCCGCTGGCACTCGACATCTTCCGCCTCAACCTCGTCGCGAAGTATCTGACGTATTCCTTCGTCGCGATCGGCCTGGTGCTGTGCTGGGGCTATGGCGGCATTCTCAGCCTCGGGCAGGGCGTGTTCTTCGGCCTTGGCGGCTACTGCATGGCGATGTTCCTCAAGCTGGAAGCCTCCAGCGTCGCCAACACCAAGATCCAGTCGACGCCGGGCATTCCGGACTTCATGGACTGGAATCAGCTGACGCAGCTGCCGTTCTTCTGGAAGCCGTTCCAGAGCTTCCCGTTCGCGCTCGCCGCGATCATCCTGGTGCCGGCGATCTTCGCCTTCATCATCGGCGCTGCGATGTTCAAGCGGCGGGTCGGCGGCGTGTACTTCGCAATCATCACCCAGGCGATCGCGGCGATCATGACGATCCTGATCGTGGGACAGCAGGGCTACACCGGCGGCATCAACGGCATCACCGACCTGCGCACGCTGCACGGCTGGGACATCCGCACCGACCACGCCAAGTACATCCTCTACTTCGTCGAGGTGTTCTTCCTGTTCGCAGCGATCCTCGTCGCCCAGTTCATCCGGCTGACCAAGCTCGGCCGCATCCTGGTGGCGATGCGTGAGCAGGAGGACCGGGTCCGCTTCTCCGGCTACAGCGTCGCCAATTTCAAGATCTTTGCTTTCTGCGCGGCCGCCGTGTTCGCCGCAGTCGGCGGCGCGCTGTTCACCTTGGAAGTCGGCTTCATGTCGCCGTCCTTCGTCGGCATCGTGCCGTCGATCGAGATGGTGATCTACACCGCGGTCGGCGGCCGGCTCTCGATCTTCGGCGCGGTCTACGGCTCGCTCCTCGTCAACTTTGCCAAGACCAGCCTCTCGGAGACGTTCCCGCAGCTCTGGCTGTTTGGCCTGGGAGCGCTGTTCATCGCCGTCGTCCTCGCTTTCCCAAACGGCCTCGCCGGCATCTGGGGCGACTACGTGCAGCCGCGCATCGACAAGCTGCTGGCCTCCCGCACCAAGAAATCCGGCAATGGCGGCCTCGTCGCCAACGGCGCCCCCGCAGAGTGAGGACACAGCGATGCTCATCGGTCATCAGCCCAAGGAATTCCTGCTCGCGGTTGAAGCGCTCACCGTGTCGTTCGACGGCTTCAAGGCGGTCAACGATCTCTCCTTCTATGTCGAGGAGAACGAGATCCGCGTGATCATCGGCCCCAACGGTGCCGGCAAGACCACTGTGCTCGACCTCATCTGCGGCAAGACCAAGGCGACCTCGGGCTCGATCCAGTTCCGCGGCAAGGAGCTGACCAAGCTGCGCGAGAACGAGATCGTCAAGGCCGGCGTCGGCCGCAAGTTCCAGACGCCGTCGGTGTTCGAGGATCTCACCGTGTTCGAGAATCTCGAGATCTCGTTTCCGCGCGGTCGCACCGTTTTCGGCTCGCTGATTTTCCAGCGTGACGCCGCAGTCAAGGATCGCGTCGAGGAGGTCGCCGAGATGATCTTCCTCAAGGATCGTCTCAAGACCTCGGCGGCCGTGCTCAGCCACGGTCAGAAGCAGTGGCTCGAGATCGGCATGCTGCTGATCCAGAACCCGGACCTTCTGATGCTCGACGAGCCCGTCGCCGGCATGAGCGTCAGCGAGCGCGCCAAGACCGCCGAGCTGCTGAATCGCATCATCAAGGACCGCTCGGTGCTGGTGATCGAGCACGACATGAAGTTCGTCGAGGACATCGCTCACAAGGTCACCGTGTTGCACCAGGGCCAGATCCTGTCCGAAGGCACGATGGAGCGAGTCAAGAACGACCCCAAGGTCGTCGAAGTCTATCTGGGGCACTGAGCCGATGCTCGGAAAATCGCTCGATCCACACCCTCGCTGCGCCGCCCTCCCCCTTGCGGGGAGGGGTCGGGGGGGGTCCACACGGGCAGTCTCGCCCGGAGCCCCCCCTCCCCAACCCTCCCCCACAAGGGGGGAGGGAGCTTAGTGCCAATGCCGCTCGATCGGCCGTCTCACTCCCTCTTGCATAGGAAGATATCCGATGCTCGCAATCTCCGATCTCCATGTCGCCTATGGCCAGAGCGAGGTGCTGCATGGCCTGAACGTCAAGGTCGCGCCCAACGAGATCGTTGCGATCATGGGGCGCAACGGCATGGGCAAGACCACGCTGATGAAGTCGCTGATGGGCATCCTTCCGGCCAAGAGCGGTTCGATCGCGATGGACGGCGCCGAGCTCGCAAGCCTGAAGAGCTATGAGCGTGTCGCCAAGGGCCTCGCTTACGTGCCGCAGGGCCGCATGATCTTCTCGACCATGACGGTGAAGGAGAACATCGAGACCGGGCTCGTCGTGTCCGGCGGGTCCGAGGTGCCCGGCGACATCTACGAGCTGTTCCCGGTGCTGCTGGAGATGAAGGGACGCCGTGGCGGCAATCTCTCCGGCGGCCAGCAGCAGCAGCTCGCGATCGCGCGCGCGCTCGCCACCAAGCCGAAGGTGCTGCTGCTCGACGAGCCGACCGAGGGCATCCAGCCGTCGATCATCAAGGAGATGGCGCGCACCCTGAAGCGCATCCGCGACGAGAAGGGGCTGTCGATCGTCGTCTCCGAGCAGGTGCTGAGCTTTGCGCTCGACATCGCCGACCGCGTGCTGGTGATCGAGAACGGCGAGATCGTCCGCGACGATCCGCGCGACCAGGTCGATGCTGCGCAGGTCTCGAAATATCTGTCCGTCTAACCACTCCGTGCAAGCAAGTAACAAGGGGAGCTTCTGATGCCTGACACACTGATCAAGGTCGATCTGACCAAATCGGCCTACGAGAACGACAAGGTGCACAATCGCTGGCACCCTGACATTCCGATGGTGGAGTGGGTCAATCCGGGTGACGACTTCATCATCGAGACCTATGACTGGACCGGCGGCTTCATCAAGAACAACGACTCCGCCGACGACGTGCGCGACATCGATTTGTCGATCGTGCACTTCCTGTCGGGCCCGATCGGTGTCAAGGGCGCCGAGCCGGGCGACCTCCTGGTCGTCGACCTGCTCGATGTCGGTCCGCTGAAGGAGAGCCTGTGGGGCTTCAACGGCTTCTTCTCCAAGCAAAACGGCGGCGGCTTCCTGACCGACCATTTCCCGCTGGCGCAGAAGTCGATCTGGGACATCAAGGGCCTCTACACCTCGTCGCGCCACGTGCCCGGCGTGAACTTCGCTGGCCTCATCCATCCCGGCCTGATCGGCTGTCTGCCCGATCCGAAGCTGCTCGCCACCTGGAACGAGCGTGAGAATGCGCTGATCGCCACCAACCCGACCCGCGTGCCCGGCCTCGCCAACCCGCCGTTCGCACCGACCGCGCATGCCGGCCAGGCCAAGGGCGACGTCAAGGCCAAGATCGGCGCCGAGGGCGCCCGCACGGTGCCGCCGCGCGAGCATGGCGGCAATTGCGACATCAAGGACCTGTCGCGCGGCTCGAAGATCTACTTCCCGGTCTACGTGCCCGGCGGCGGCCTCTCGATGGGCGACCTGCATTTCAGCCAGGGCGACGGTGAGATCACCTTCTGCGGCGCCATCGAGATGGCGGGCTGGCTGCACATCAAGGTCGACGTCATCAAGGATGGTGTGGCGAAGTACGGCATCAAGAACCCGATCTTCAAGCCGTCGCCGATCACGCCCAATTATCGCGACTACCTGATCTTCGAGGGCATCTCGGTCGATGAGACCGGCAAGCAGCACTATCTGGACGTCCACATCGCCTATCGCCAGGCGTGTCTCAACGCCATCGAGTACCTGAAGAAGTTCGGCTACTCCGGCGCCCAGGCCTATTCGATCCTCGGCACCGCGCCGGTGCAGGGCCACATCTCCGGCGTGGTCGACGTGCCCAACGCCTGCGCCACCTTGTGGCTGCCGACCGAGATCTTCGACTTCGACGTGATGCCGTCGTCGGCGGGTCCGATCAAGCACATCAAGGGCGACATCCAGATGCCGATCTCGCCGGACAAATAGCGGTCTCCCTGCGCGATGGGTGCGGGACGGCAGCGTATCGGCCGCCCCGCATCCGCCGCGTGAGATGGAGACGATTGTTGCGCAGGAGACGAGACGATGCCGGTCTATGAATATCTCTGTGATGCATGCGGTCCGTTCACGGACATGCGTCCGATGGCGGAATGTGATGAGCCGCAGGTCTGTCCACAATGCCAGGACATGGCGCCGCGCGTGATCCTCACCGCGCCCGCCTTCGCCTGCATGCCGGCGGAGCGGCGCACGGCGCATGCCACCAACGAGCGCAGCCGTCACGCGCCGCAGACGGTGGCCGAGTACAAGGCCAAACACGGTGCAGGCTGCGGCTGCTGCGGGCCTAAGAAATCGCCGCGGCTGATGACCAAGACCAGGAGCGGCGCCAAGGGCTTTCCGACGGCGCGGCCCTGGATGATCAGCCACTGAACGAACGCGAGGGGCGGCGCGTCCGCCCCTCAGCGTGACGCCGGCACGCGGCGCGGACCCGGACCCGCCGGCTGGCCGCCGAACTTGACGCTCATCGCGTTGGCGCCGTCGCTGATGTCGACCAGCGTCTTGCGGCTGTCGTCGATCACCTTGGCAGATTTGCGCTTGAAGCCGTCGACCAGCTCGCGCATCGACTTGATCTGGTCGAACAGCTGGCCGGGATTGCCGTCGGCAAATCCGGGAATGGCGCCGTCGATCTTGGTCACGAGCGTGTCGAAGCCCTTGAAGATGTCCTCGGCCTTGTCGATCGCGGAATCGAACGCCGCGGTCTTGGCCTGCAGCGAGGCGGTCTCGCTCTCGAAGCTCTGTAGCGCCTCCTTGATGGCCGGCGCATTGCTGACGACGTATTTGTCGATGTTGTGCACCGTCTCGACCATCGTCTCCTGGTCCTTGAGATCGGCCGTCAGCACCGGCACGCCGTCGCGATCGAGCGGCACCGGCGGCGCCGTCGGCGCGCCGCCGACCAGCGAGATCGCGGCGATGCCGGTCAGGCCCTGGAACTCGATGCCGGCGGTGGTGTCCTTGCGGATCGGCGCGGACTTGTCGAGCGTGATCATGGCAACGATCTTGCGCGGGCTTTCCAGATTGATCGACAGGATCTGCCCGGCCTGCACGCCGTCGAAATTGACCGGGCCGCCCTTGCGCAGGCCCGCCGCCGAGCCGCCGTCGAACACGACGCGCATCATGCTGCGCTGCTCGGCAATGCGATGCTTCTGCTTGATCAGGACGCCGCTGATCCCGGCCGCGACGGCCGCGATCGTCAGGGTTCCCACGATGAGATTGATCGCGCGCATTCCGTGCCCACTGCTGTCTCGCTCGATTTTAGCCGCTATGTCTCCCGGTTGAAAGCTCAGCGCGCAAGGCCCGGCCGGGAGGGCGCGGCGAGGCCGGCCAGCAGCACCGCCAGGATACCGGTGAGAAAAATGCCATCGAACGTCCCGGCACCGCCGATCGAGGCCACGGGCGCGCCGAGGCTGCCGATCTTGTCGAGGTTCATCAGGTCGGCGCCGACCAGCGTGCCCATCGAGCCGCCGATATAGGCCAGCGGCGCGGCATATTCGCGCGACAGCAGGAACGCCAGGATCGCGGTCACGACAACCGGCGCGAACACCGGCACGGCGATGCCGACGCCCTGCACCGGCGTCGCCATCGCGTGGATGATCACGGCGATCACCAGCACCGCGATCGCGGCGCGCAGCCAGAGCTGGTAGCGCAGCATGAGATAGGTCGACATGATCGTCGGGATCACGGCGCCGCCGACATTCACAGCGAGCAGCGTGCCGGGCCATTGATGCACCAGCGGCACGACATATTGCATGCCGAAAAAGTCGATGATCTCGCCGGAGCGCGCGACCTGCCCGGGCAGCATGGTGATCGGAATGTTGAAATAGCTGCCGACCAGCGAGCCGAACAGCAGCAGCATCGCGGTGCCCGAGCTGACGCCGAGCTTCATGTAGGCGTAGCGCAGGATGCCGAGCTGGATCAGGACGATCAGGACGCCGAACGCCAGCACCAGGATGGCGAAGAAGGCCGGCGTGATTGGCAGATACTGGACCTGGGAATGCATGTCGGAAGCGCTTGGGTGTGAGCCTTGCTGAGCCCGTGGGATCATCCCACGGGAGCGGCAGGGTGACAAATGGGCATTCGTCGCCTGGTTCCCAAGAGCGGCCATGCTCGTGTTCATTCGCCCGCAGCGATCATTGTGGCGTGCAGCACATAACGCTCCGGCCCCTGTGTCAGGGCGTCGAATGGCCAGCAGGTCGACAGCACCAGTTCGGCGCTGTCGGTCCCTGGATCGATCCCCGAGGCATCGAAGCGCACCACACGGGCGGCGTCGGCGCGATAGCGGAACGTCTTGCCGTCACGCCTGACGATGTCGATCTCGTCGCCGATTTTGATGTCGCGCAGGAAGCGGAAATGCGTGTCGCGGTGCGCGGAGTACACCACGACGCCCGGCTCGCCCGGCTCGGCGCTGCCTTCGACATGGCCGGCACCGAAGGCGAGCGCCTGGCCGCTGGAGCCGGCCAGCGCGATGGTGGAGACGCCGAGGCGCTTCACTTCGATGCGCGCCACCGGGACGGTGTCGGCCCAGGACCACGGCTTCACCGGATGGCCTGTAGCGATGGTTTGGCTGAACGCGCGGTCGAGCAGCGCTTGCGCGAGAACGGCCTTGGCGTGGATGAAGGCGCCGTGGCCGAACAGGATGACGCCGATCAGTGCTATCGCGAGAGGGATGAGGAAGCGGGGCATTGTCTCTCCTCCCGTCATTGCGAGGAGCGAAGCGACGGAGCAATCCAGAGTCGGGTCCTGAGCCCTGGATTGCTTCGTTTCGCTCGCAATGACGTGCTCCTTAGTTGGCAACTCGCCGCCTGATCGCGACCAGCCAGATCAGTTCGAGCATCAGCACGCCCAACCCGAGCAGCATGCTCAGCTCGGCATCGGTCGCCGTCTTCGGCAGGGTGATCGTCGCGGGCGACGCTGGCACCACCGGTCGCTTCACCGCGGCGAGCTGGACGTCGCCGTTGGCCTCAGCGCGGCGCTCGTTCTGCATTGCCGGCACCCGGCCGTGCTCGCCGAACACCTTCTCGAAGTCCCAGCCGGCCGGCAGGTTGATCGGCAACTCGGCGAGCCTCAGCGGCTCGCCGTCGGGACGGCGCGGCGTCTTGTCGACGGCGACGAGGCTGGTCAGGCGCGTCACCAACTGATGCTCCAGCGCCAGCTTGAGAATGGCGCCGTCGGCTTCCTCCGGCGTCATCTGCCGCATGGTCCTGGCCACCTCGGCGTCGCCGATCTTGCGCCGCGCCCACAGCTTTGAGAGGCCCTTGCCCTCGGCGGCGCCGGACAGCGGCAACGTGATGGTCCATGGCTGGTCGCCGATGCGGCCCCTGAGCTGCAGCGATCCGGCGAGACGGTCGATCTTGGCGGCGAGCACGAGCGGCTCGTTGCGATAGACGTCCGGCAGCACGGCTGGCGTGAGATCGGCGGAGGCCTCCGAGAAGCTCGCGCTGAGCCCGGTCACGATCGGGTTCTCGAGCTTGGCGAAGAGATCGCGCATGCGCCCCTCGACCTGCTCGACCGAGCCGATATGGGTGAAGGCGCCGCGGCCAAGCTCTGAGGCGCGGGTCATCAGATAGGTGTTCGGCGCCGAGCCGATGCCGACCATGAAGATGCGCGAGCGGCCGCGCATTGCGGTAATGGTCTCGAATAGCTGCTGCTCGTTGCCGATGGCGCCATCGGTGAGGAATACCACCTGTCGCACGCGGTCGCTGTCGCTGCCATCATCGGTCAGCGCCGCGCGCATCGCCGGCACCATCTCGGTGCCGCCGCGCGCGTCCAGCGAACTCACGAAGCTGGTGGCGCTGCCGACATGCTCGGCATCGGCCGGCACCGAGGCGGGGAAGAGCACCGTCATGGTGTCGTCGAAGCGGATCACGTTGAAGCGATCGTTCGGCTGCAGCCGTCCCAGCGCATAGAGCAGGCTGGCCTTGGCCTGGCGGATCGAGGTGCCGCCCATCGAGCCGGAATTGTCGATCACGAAGATGACGTCGCGCGGCTGCGGGCGCTGCGCCGTTGCAGCCACCGCCGGCGGCGTGACGAAGGCGAGCAGATAGTCGGCGTCGCCGACCTGCTCGTGAAACAGCCCGACCGACGGCATCGTCGCAGCGGCCGGCTTCCAGGTCAGCTCGAAGTCGCGGTCGGCCGGCACCACGCCCTCGGCCAGGGTGACGACTCGCGTCTTCGCATCGGGGCTGTCGATCGTCACCTGGTGATGGTGGCTCTTGACCTCGCCGAGCGCGAAGCCGGCCTGCAGCCGCACCGCGATCCTGGTTGGATTGACCGGGTCATTCTTGGCCGGATCGAGCACCTCCGGGGAGATGCGGTTGCGGTCCGGTACCGGATCGTTCGCAGCGGCGCCCCAGCCGTTGCTATCCGGGCGCAAATCGACGCTCTGCACGATCGGCGCCGGATTGTAGCGCGGCGCGACGACCAGCGGCACCCGCAGCGAAAATTCGCCGCCACTCTGTGCCACCGGCTGCTGATATTCGATCTGCACCAGCACGGTTTCGCCGGGGCCGATATTGGCGAGCGAGTTGGTGAAGATGTTCGGCCGCTCCTGCTCGGTCAGCGCCGCGGTCTTGCCGTCGCGCTTGGCCTGCTCGTAGATCACCTTGGCCTGTTCGCGCGGCTTGATGTCGCCGACCACGACGCGGTCGCCGACGAGCATCTTCAGCGTGTCCACCGCGCTGTCCGGCGGCAGCGGATAGACATAGACCGCCTCCATCCATTGCGAGCTCGTGTTCTTGAACAGTTGCGTCACGCGCGCCCGCGCCGTCGGCCCTGACACGACGATATCGACATCGATGCCGAGCCGCGGCGCCTCGGCGTAACCGGCGTCGCTCTTGAACAGCAGCGCCCCGGAGCGGGCATCGCCCGGCTTGGTCAGCGGCGCCAGCGGCCCTTCGGCGGACCAGCCAGGGGTGACGCTGAGAAACAGCGCCGTGAAGCCGACCAGCAGCACGGCGGCGGCCTGCAGCAGCAGGAATAGCAGCATGGTCACGATCCACGACCGGACCGGATGGGTGCTGCTTCTGATATCGTGGTCCATAGTCTCGCTCATCATTGGCTCCGCAACGAACAATTTCGGCATGCCGACACTGAGCGCAGCGCGTCAGCGCCGCGAGCGGAATGGTCGGTCTTGTTCGGCCGCCGCCCGCCTGCGCATGTCGGTGGTGGTCGAGAGCGCGGCTGATCTGTCCGGGTTTGTGCTGATTTGTCCGTCTGCTAGAAGAGGTACGCATCACGCGGCAGGGGACAGGATGTCGATACCGGACAACAGCGAGCTTTCCGACGAACAGAGCCGGCAGGTCGCGGAGACCATCCGCGAGGAGATCGCGCGGCGCCGGATGTCGCGGCAGGCGCTGGCGGAGCAGGCCAAGCTGAGCCTCTCGACCCTGGAGAAGGCCCTCGGCGGCCGCCGCCCGTTCACGCTCGCCACCATCGTCCGGCTCGAGCAGGCGCTCGGCATGTCCCTGCGCAAGGCGCCGAGCGCAGCTCTCGCCGCACCTGCCGCAAGCGGCGGCATTGCACCCGACAGCCTCGGCTCCTATTCGCGGCGGGCTGTGGAGTGGATCGAGGGCACCTACGTCACCTTGCGGCCGTCATTCGGCGACAAGGACGCCGTCTATGCGTACCGCACCGACATCGTCTGGGACGATGCGGCGTCGTCGCTGGTGTTTCGCGAGAGCGCGCGGCTCGATGCGGCGTTCACGCAGTTCGGCGAGGTCGCCGTGCCCAACCAGTCCGGCTTCGTCTACCTCGTCACCAACCGCCACGGCCAGCACCGGCTGATCACGGTGTCGCGTCCCACCATCACCGGCGAGATGTACGGCATCATCACGACGCTGCTGGCGGGCCGCGGCTCGCTGCTGACCCCGATCGCCGCGCCGATCGCGTTGCTGCCGTTGCGCAACGTGGTGGAGCCCAGCTTCGGGCGGCTGGGCGCTGACGATCCGCACTATCCGCTGTATCGCGAGCACCTGCGCAAGACGGTCGAGGAGCCGTTCGCGCTGTTCGTGCAGGGCGTGCCGTGACGTGTTGGGCGCAAAACTCACCACCGTCATTGCGAGGAGCGAAGCGACGAAGCAATCCAGAGTCGCGCACTCAGCCTGGATTGCTTCGCTTCGCTCGCAATGACGGAGCATGTGGGGGGCGACATCGCCTCAACGCACCCCCGTCATCCCGGCGAACGCCGTGATCCATAACCACAGGCCGTGGGTTGAGGCAGGATAGTCATGAGCATCTCGCACATCGCATCCGTCACGGCGTATGGGCCCCGGATCGGCGCCGCGACGTGCTGGCGCACGTCACGGCTTGTCCGGGACGACGGGAGGGGAGATCGGATTCACATCTCAAACAGCGCGAACGTTGCGAGCAATTCGGGCCTCAGCAACGCTCGGAAATTGTGAAAGAGGGGCACAAAGATACGGTCTCGCGGCGGGTGACGCCCGAGCTATGCGACCGGTTCGTCCCTCCTGAAAGTGCAGAGGGCGCAGGGAATGCCGGGTGAAGGCCTCACCCATGGCCCGCCTGCGAAAAGAATGCAGGCGGCAGGTACCACAGGCAAAGCCGAGCACGCCGGCATTCCCTGCGCGATGGGTTGAACGCTTATACGCAGTCTCCCTGGTGCGCCGGCTTGTTGGCCACCATGGCGACAATGCGCTTGCGCGCATTGCGCTGGACACCAGCTTCGGGGTGTCAGGACGCTGCGACTTCACGTCCGCGAGCGATCGTTCGTCCGCGCCCTCGTGAGAAGACGCTGCGATCTCTCGCGGCCACCGCATCCCCGCCTCGCGTGTCGTGACGATCGCGCGCAACGCCCCTCTGCGGTGAGGCGGGATGTCGAGAGATGATCATGGATTCGGAAAAATAGCAAGAAGTTTTTGGATGGCAGAATGTTGCGTCACGGGCAGTCTGCTCCCCTCCCTCCTTGCGGGGAGGGGTCGGGGGTGGGGGTCCACGAAGACCGCTCGAAGTATTGGGGTGATGAGAAGGAATTGTTCTGGGGGGTGGTTGCGGCGCCGAAATGCGCTGTGCCCTTCACGGCCTTTGGAGTGCGGAGACCCCCACCCCCAACCCCTCCCAAGGGGGAGGGGAGCCGATCGTCGGCGTAGAGAGAGGGGGGCTCAAGCGATGCGGCGCGCCGTTGGACGATTCCGAGTGAGGCGCCGCAGCGACGCTGCTATCCCCCGACATCCGCGCTGATGATGTCGCCGAACAGATCCCACTTGCCGCCCTTGAACTGCATCATCTTGAGCTGCTCGATCGGGGCGAAATCGTTCGGGCCGGTGTTGACCTTGATGCCCGGGATCAGGGTATCCGGCGCGAAGTCCTTGAGGCTGGCGGCCTGCTTCATGACATTGTCGCGGGTGAGAGTGTCGCCGCACTGTTTCAGGGTCTGCACCATGGTCTGGGCCGCGGCATAGCCATAGGCGAGGTTGGCGTCGGAGATGTTGGCGCCCGGCATGTACTTGTCGATGAAGGCCATGAACTTCTTCATGCCCTCGTCGTCCTTCCACTGGGGGTCCGACGGATCCTTGAGATAGCCGGCGGACAGCACGCCCTCGGACGCCTCGAGGCCGGCCGGCTTCATCACCGCGCCGATCGAGATCGAGACGTCGGTCATCAGATGCATCGGCTTCCATTCCAATTCGGCGATCTTCTTGATCGCCTGCGCCGCGAATTTCGGCGTCGAGATGTTGACGAACACGTCGGCGCCGGTGCCCTTGAGCTTGACGATGTGGGAGTCGATCGACGGCTCGGTGGTCTCGTAGCTCTCCTCGGCGACGATCATGGTCTTGGCCTTGTCGCCGAGCACCTCCTTGATGCCGAGGACGTAGTCCTTGCCGAAATCGTCATTGGCATAGAAGATCGCGATCTTCGCGTTCGGCTTCTCCTTGAGGATGTACTTGGCGAAGATCCGCGCCTCGACGCGGTAGCTCGGCTGGAAGCCCATGGTCCAGGGGAATTCCTTCGGGTCGTTCCATTTGCTGGCGCCGGTGGCCAGGAACAGCTGCGGCACCTTCTTGGCGTTGTGATATTTCTGCACGGCGGTCTGGGTCGGCGTGCCCAGCGCGTTGAACACCAGGAACACCTCGTCGCTCTCGATCAGCTTGCGCACCTGCTCGACCGTCTTCGGCGGGCTGTAGCCGTCGTCATAGGAAATGAAGTTGATCCGGCGGCCGTTGATGCCGCCCTGATCGTTGATCATCTTGAAATAGGCCTCCTCGGTCTTGCCGATGATGCCGTAGGCCGAGGCCGGGCCGCTATAGGCCTCGACGTTGCCGATCCTGATCTCGGTGTCGGTGGCGCCGGTGTCGTATTTCTTTTGCGCAAGCGCGCTCTGGCTCGCCAGTACGGAAAAGGCGGCCGCGGCCGCGAATGAGAGCAGTGTCCTGGTCGTCATCGGCAACATTCCCTGGGCTTCCTCTGGTTGAATTTTCGTGATTGTCGTTCTTGTTCTTGGCTTGCGGCGATGGCGACCATGGAAGGCCGCTCACGGCAACGAGTGGGCAGATGTGTGCAATGCACTGTCTTGCGTCCAGGCGCTGGCCCCGGGAGGCCGGCCGGGCCGACCGGGCGCGCCGCAGGTGATTTTGCCGGTCAGCCACTCCACGCAAGTTGATGCGGGCGTTTCCGGCGCATCTTCGGAAGCGCACGAAGCAGGATGCTCCCGGCACCGCCATGACGAAAAGCCCGTTCTACACGGCCGAGCACGAGGCCTTCCGCGACGTCATCAAGCGCTTCGTCGACAAGGAGATCGCGCCGTTCGCGAGCGCGTGGGACGAGGCCGGAGAATTTCCGCGCGCGCTGTATCTGAAGGCGGCGGAGATCGGCCTGCTTGGGCTCGGCTTCCCGGAGGAATTCGGCGGCGTGCCGGCCGACCAGTTCATGAAGATCGTGTCGTCGCAGGAACTGGCGCGTGCGGGTGCCGGAGGCATCAGCGCCAGCCTGATGAGCCATACGATCGGCGCGCCGCCGATCGCGCGCGCCGCGCAGCCGCAGGTGAGGGCGCGCGTGCTGCCGGAGATTCTGGCTGGGCGCAAGATCTCGGCGCTGGCGATCACGGAGCCGAGCGGTGGCTCAGACGTTGCCAATCTCAGGACCCGGGCCGTCCGCAACGGCGATCACTATGTCGTCAGCGGCGAGAAGACATTCATCACCTCCGGGATGCGGGCCGACTACATCACGGTCGCGGTGCGCACCGGCGGACCGGGGCCGGCGGGCGTCAGTCTGCTGCTCGTGCCGGGCGACACGCCGGGGCTGACGCGCACCAGGCTCGACAAGATGGGCTGGTGGGCGTCGGACACCGCGACCCTGCATTTCGACGGCTGCCGCGTGCCCGTCGAGAACCTGATCGGAGAGGAGGGGCAGGGCTTCAAGCTGATCATGCACAATTTCAACAGCGAGCGGATGGGCATGGCGGCGAGCTGCACGGCCTACGCCCGTGTCTGCCTCGACGATGCGATTGCCTACGCCAAGGAGCGCCAAACCTTCGGCAAGCCGCTCGCGCAGCACCAGGTCATCCGCCATAAGCTGGTCGACATGGCGCAGCGCGTGGCGGCATCGCAGGCGATGCTGGAAATGCTGGCGTGGCGGCTCGAACAGGGTGACAATCCGGTCGCCGAGATCTGCATGATGAAGAACCAGGCGACGCAGACGATGGCCTACTGCGCCTCCGAAGCCGTGCAGATCTTCGGCGGCGCCGGTTTCATGCGGGGTGTCCGCGTGGAACGGATCTATCGCGAGGTCAAGGTCAACGCCATCGGCGGCGGCACCGAGGAGATCATGAAGGACCTGGCGAGCCGGCAGATGGGATTGTGACGCGTGCCTCCCGCGCGCGTCATTCCGGGGCAGCCCGCAGGGCTGAACCCGGAATCTCGAGGTTGTTGCAACGAACGCAAAGCAATCTCTGGATTCCGGGTTCAAGGCCTGCGGCCTTGCCCCGGAATGACGAGCGTGACTCAGTCAAATGAGACCATATCGAGATTCCCGGTTCGGTCGCTCGCGATCGCTCCGGAATGACAGGGAATGAAACATGCTCTTCTCCGCCGACCACGACGAACCGCGCCGCATCCTGCAGAAGTTCATCGCCGCCGAGATCAATCCTCACGTCGACGAATGGGAGGAAGCCGGCATCTTCCCCGCGCATGAGCTGTTCAAGAAGCTCGGTGACCTCGGCTTTCTCGGCCTCAACAAGCCGGTCGAGTTCGGCGGCCAGGGGCTGGACTATTCCTACGCGCTGATGATGGCGGAAGAGCTCGGCGCCATCAATTGCGGCGCGATCCCGATGGCGATCGGCGTGCAGACCGACATGGCGACGCCGGCGCTGGCGCGGTTCGGCTCCGACGAGGTGCGCAAGGAGTTCCTGGCGCCCGCGATCTCAGGCGACTACGTCGCCTGCATCGGCGTCTCCGAGCCCGGCGCGGGCTCCGATGTCGCCTCGATCAAGACCCAGGCCCGCGGCGATGGCGACGACTACGTCATCAATGGCGGCAAGATGTGGATCACCAACGGCACCCAGGCCGATTTCATCTGCCTGCTCGCCAACACCAGCGACGGACCTGTCCATCGCAACAAGTCGCTGATCTGCGTGCCGATGAAGAGCAAGGGCGTGCAGGTCGCGCGCAAGCTCGACAAGATGGGCATGCGCTCGTCGGATACCGCGCAGATCTTCTTCGACAACGTCCGGGTGCCCAAGCGCAACCGCATCGGCGAGGAGGGGCAGGGTTTTACTTATCAGATGATGCAGTTCCAGGAGGAGCGACTGTGGGCGGGCGCCGCCTGCCTGAAGGCGCATGAGTCCATCATCAACGCGACCATCGAGTACACGCGCAACCGCAAGGCCTTCGGTCGCTCGATCCTCGACAACCAGGTCGTCCATTTCAAGCTCGCGGAAATGCAGACCGAGGTCGAGCTGCTGCGCGCGCTGACCTACCAGGCCGCGGAGGCGCTGATCGCCGGCGAGGACGTGACGCGGCTCGCGACCATGGTGAAGCTCAAGACCGGCCGGCTCGGCCGCGAGCTCACCGACGCCTGCCTGCAATATTGGGGCGGCATGGGCTTCATGAACGAGACCCCGGTCAGTCGCGCCTATCGCGATTCGCGCCTGAGCTCGATCGGTGGCGGCGCCGACGAGGTCATGTTGACCATCCTGTGCAAGATGATGGGGACTTTGCCCGGCACCGGCAAAGCCGGGAGCGCCTGATGATCACGCTGTATCATTGCGACGGCGCCCGCTCGTTTCGCCCGTTGTGGATGCTGGAAGAACTTCGACTTAACTACGAGTTGAAGATGCTGCCGTTCCCGCCGCGGGTGCTGGCGAAGGAGTATCTGGCGATCAATCCGCTCGGCACGATCCCGTTCATGATCGACGGCGAGACGAAGATGACGGAGTCCTCGGGCATCTGCCATTATCTCGGCATCAAGCACGGCCCGACGCCGCTGATGGTCGGGCCTGAGGAAAAGGACTACGGCGCGTTCCTGAACTGGATGTATTTCTCCGACGCCACGCTGACGTTCCCGCAGACGCTGGTATTGCGATACACTCAGCTCGAGCCGGAGGAGCGTCGCTCGCCGCAGGTCGCCACGGATTATGCCAAGTGGTTCCTGGGACGGCTGCGCGCCGTGGAGGCAGCGACCGCGAATGCCGAGTTCTTGTGCGGGGGTCGTTTCACCGCGGCCGACATCGTGATCGGCTATGCATTGCGTCTCGCAGACACGCTTGGGCTCGCCAAGGATTTTGGGCCGAATGTGGCTGCCTATTGGGTGCGATTGCAGCAGCGCGAGGGCTATCAGCGGGCACGCGCCGCCGAGCAGCGCGCGGGCGTGGAGCAGGGCATCGAGCCGCGGGTAAGGCCGTAGCTTTGGGCACGTCATTCCGGGGCGATGCTCACGCGCGCCCCGGAATGACGATCATCTCGGATCGGTGAGTTAACCGCGACAAAAATCGGCAATCGTCGCCGATGACAGGGGCGCGAATTGCGCTATGGTTCTTCTCCAAAGAAGCGGCCGACAGAGCCGCGCCTCAGGAGGAAGACCATGGATGTGACCCGCCGGGACTCCGGCCATCTCATGCTGATCACGCCCGAGCGCGTCTTCTACGCCGGGCTGCTCGGCCGTCCGCGCCAGCGCTGCTCGGGCGCGTGCCATATCTACGTCGCGCTCACCGGCAGCCTGCGGCTGATTCCCGACGGCGGCGAGGAGCGTTGCGGCGAGCTGCTGGTCGTGCCGCCCAACAGGCCGCACACGATCGAGAGTGACTATCGGACCGTCATCGTCGTAACGATCGAGCCGGAGAGCGTGCCGATCGGCACCTTGGATCGCTTCGCGAGCAAGGTCTCCCGCGAGGCGGAGGCCTATGCTGGCCGCATCCGCGCCGCCTATGAGGAGCTGGTGCAGCGGCCGCTGAGCGGCGACGTCACCAGCGCCGTGTTCGACCGGCTGTGCTTCGGCGAGGTGCTGCCGCAGCGGACGCTCGATCCGCGCGTGGTCAAGGCGATCGCGCTGATCAGCCGCTTCTCCGGCGAGCCGGCGACGGCCGAGAGCTGCGCCGCCGCCGTCGGGCTCTCGACGTCGCGCTTCCTGCATCTGTTCAAGGAGGAGACCGACATCTCCTTCCGCTCGTTCCGCGCCTGGAAGCGCGCGCGGCATCTGCTCAACTACGCCAACCAGGACCTCAACCTGGCGCATCTCGCGCAGGACATCGGTTATCCGGATTCCACGCATTTCAGCCACTCGATCCGGCGCTTCTACGGGCTGAAGCCGCGCGCGATCTTCTCCGGCTCGCGCGATCTCGCGATCTACCGCGCCGGCGAGGTCGCCTTGACCTGACCTTTCCTGGCTGCGTGCCGCGCGAGCGCGGCGCGCAGCGGAAACTTCGACAGTTCGAGCAGGATCAGCGTGGTCAGCGCGGCTGTCGCGGTCAGCGCGAGATCGTCGGCGTGCAGCGGTCCGAACCGGAACAGCGCCGCGGCGGCGGGCAGCGTCAGGCTGGTCGCGAGCACGGCGACGACGAAGCCGATCACCAGCAGCAGCATGCGGTTCGGCCGCAGCAGCGCCTCGCGCAGCGAGCTCGAGAACGAGCGGTTGACGAAGATCAGGCTGACGATCACCGACACCAGGGTGAAGAACACCAGCGCGCGGAGCTCGTCGTCCGGCATGCCGTTGCGGTGTGCCAGCAGCAGGACGCCGCCGGTGGTGAGCATAGCCAGGATGCCCTGCAGCGCCCCCCACAGCACCAGCGGCCGCGGCAGCAATGGCTCCTGCGGATCGCGCGGCGGCCGCCGCATGATGTCGCTTTCCTCGGTCTCGGCCTCGAACACCAGCGAACAGACGGGATCGATGATCATTTCGAGAAAGGCGATGTGCACGGGTCCGAGCAGCAGCGGCAGGCCCGTGACGAGCGGCAGCAGCGCCAGCCCGGCGATGGGAAAGTGCACGGCGAGGATGAAGCTCATCGCCTTGCGCAGATTGTCGTAGATGCGCCGGCCGAGCCGGATCGCCTTGACGATCGAGCCGAAATCATCGTCGAGCAGCACGATCGCCGAGGCCTCGCGCGCGACGTCGGTGCCGCGGCCGCCCATCGCGATGCCGATATGCGCGGCCTTGAGCGACGGCGCATCATTGACGCCGTCGCCGGTCATCGCGACGATCTCGCCGTCGGCCTTGAGCGCGGTGACGATGCGCAGCTTCTGCTCCGGCATGATGCGCGCGAACGCCGTCGGCGCGCGCGCCGCAAGCGCCAGGGCGTCGTCGTCGAGATCGGCAAGCTCGGGGCCCGCGATGACGCGCTCGGGATCGATTCCGGCCTGCCGCGCAATGGCGGTGGCCGTCGCGGGATAGTCGCCGGTGATCATGATGACGCGGACGCCGGCGGAGCGGCACTCGGCGACGGCATCCTTCACCTCCGGACGCAGCGGGTCGGCGAAGCCGACGAGACCGCGGAACGAGAACGCGAAGTCCTGCTGTGTGTCGGGGAGCGCCTCGCCGCTCCAGCTCGCCTGGGCGACGCCGAGCACGCGCAGGCCCTCGGCGGCGAGCGTCTCGACGCGCGCCTGCAGCGCCGCCAGCTCGCCGCCATCGACGCCGCAGAGCGATGCGATCGCTTCCGGCGCGCCCTTGGCCGCAGCGACGCCGGCGCCGTCGCGCGACCAGACGTTGGTCATCGCCAGCAGGTCGGGGCGCAGACCGTAGCGCCGCTGCAACGTGGCGCCCGCGGTGGCGTCGGCGCCGAGCGCGTGCAGCGCCTGCTCCATCGGATCATGCGACTGCGGGTCGCAGGCGAGCACGGCGGTGGCGACGAGATCGCGGAAGGGCGGTGTGATGGCATCCGGCGTCGCCGTCGCAGGCTGCAGCGCGCCGCCGTCCGGCAGCACCAGCCGGGCCACCATCATGCGGTTCTGCGTCAGCGTGCCGGTCTTGTCGGTGCACAGCACGGTGGCGGCGCCGAGCGATTCGATCGCCGAAGCGCGCCGCGTCAGCACCCGCGCCTGCGAGATGCGCCAGGCGCCCATCGCCAGAAACACCGTCAGCACCACCGGGAATTCCTCCGGGAGCATCGACATGCCCAGCGCGATGCCGGCGAGGATTCCCTCCAGCCAGCCGCCGCGGTACACCGCATAGAGCACGACCGTGACCGCAACCACGATGGCGCCGGCGATCGCGAACGCCAGCACCAGGCGCCGGGTCTGCTGCCGCAACCGCGGCGTCTCGGTCTCCAAGGCGGTCACCGACTGGCCGATCCTGCCGATCGCCGTGTGCGGCCCGGTCGCCATCACCTCGGCAATGCCGCCGCCGCGCACCACCAGGCTGCCGGAGAACACGAAGGGCTGGTCGTCGCCGCCGGCCACGGTTGCCGCGTCCATCGCTTCGCCGGCGGCCGGCCGCTTGCGCACCGGCACGGATTCGCCTGTCAGCAACGATTCATCTGTCAGCAGATCGTCGCATTGCCGCAGCACCGCATCGGCTGCGACGCGATCACCTTCCGCCAGCACGATGAGATCGCCGCGCACCACCTCGCGGCCGGCGATGCGGATGCGCTCGCCGTCGCGGATCACCAGGGCGCGCGGGCTTGACAGGTCGCGCAGCGATTCCAGCACGCGCTCGGTCCGCGCCTCCTGCACGATGGTGATGAAGACGGAGGCCGAGGCGAACACGCCGAGCAGCATCGCTTCCGCCGCGTCGCCCAGCGCGAGATAGATGCCGGCGCCGCCCAGCAGCAGGAGAAGCATCGGTTCCTTCAGAACGTCTGCGACGAGGCGCAGGATCGAGCGCGAGCCCGGCTGCGGCAGCTCGTTGAAGCCTTCCGTCCGCAGCCGGCGCGCTGCCTCCGCCGCGCTCAAGCCATTGGGAAACATCGGCGCAGGTTGTGGGTCGATCGACATTGCACGCCCGTGAGGAGAAGCAGGAACCGCTTAGCGCCGTTTCCGGCCGCGGACTTGATGCAAAGCAATATCCGGTTGCGCCGCATGTCACCAGCGAGTCAACGCAAGCAGATCCCGGCGTGCGGCCGTCATATACGGACCCTGTCAGCACAGCGCCGCCTGCGCGGAGCCCATCGAACGAGTGCCATGAGCGACAAAGCCGTCATCACCTGCGCGCTGAACGGCGTGCTCACCGATCCCAGGCAGCACCATGTGCCGGTCACGCCCGAGGAGATGGCGCGCGAGGCGCGGCGCGCCTATGACGCGGGTGCTGCGATCATGCACATCCATCTGCGCCAGCAGGCGCCGGGCAAGGGGCATCTGCCGTCCTGGGACGTCGACGTCTCCCGCGAGATCCAGCAGGCGATCCGGGAGGCCTGTCCCGGCGTGATCATCAATCACACCTCGGGCGTGTCGGGACCGAACTATCAAGGCGCGCTCGACTGCATCCGGCAAACCCGGCCGGAGATCGCGGCCTGCAATGCCGGCTCGCTGAACTATCTGAAGGTCAAGGCCGACAACAATTGGGCCTGGCCGCCGATGATGTTCGACAACTCGGTCGAGAAGATCCAGGACTATCTCGCCGCGATGAAGGACGCGCACACGATCCCGGAATTCGAATGCTTCGATGTCGGCATCGTCCGCTGCGTCGGCATGTATCGCCAGGCCGGCATGTATGACGGCCCGCTCGAATACAACTTCGTGATGGGCGTCGCGTCCGGCATGCCGGCCGATCCCGAGCTGCTGCCCATCCTGCTCAAGCTGAAGCTGCCGGAAGCGCACTGGCAAGTCACGGCAATTGGCCGGGCGGAGATCTGGCCGCTGCACCAGCGCTGCGCCGAGCTCGGCGGCCATCTCCGCACCGGGCTGGAGGACACGTTCTATCTCGCCGACGGCACCAAGGTGACCTCGAACGGCCAGCTGATCGAGGCCATCGCGGCGTGCGCGCGGCGCGCCGGCCGCGAGATCGCAAGCCCGGCCGAGGCGCGGCAGATGTTCGGCACGGTGAACTGACGCAGGCAGACGCCGTCATTGCGAGCGCAGCGACGCAATCCAGAGTTCTGCACGACGCCCTGGATTGCTTCGTCGCCTTCGGCTCCTCGCAATGACGTGAATGGGGAGGGAACAGACCAATGACCAATCTCGACGCCACCGGCGGCGTGTCCGGTCCCGGCCGCATCGGCCGGGTTGCGATCGGCGACCTCCTGAAGCGCGCGGCGCGCCGCTTTCCCGAGCGGGTGGCGATCACCGATGGCGCCCGTCAGGTGACGTTCACCGAGCTCGAGCGCGATGCCAACCGGTTTGCGAACCATCTCGTCGCCAAGGGGCTGAAGCCGGGCGAGAAGATCTCGACCGTCTGCAACAACTCGATCGAGTTCGTCAAAGCGCTGTTCGGCATCCATCGCGCCGGTCTCGTCTGGGTGCCGATCAATACGATGCTCGGGCCCGCCGACATGGATTACATCCTCGGCCATGCCGAGGTGCGCTTCGCGCTCGTCGATGACAATCTGTTTGCGCAGCCGGAGCGGCGGGCGGCGCTGGAACAGCGCGGCGTCGAGCTGGTCGCCGTCGATCTCACCGGCACGGCGAGGACCGCGGGGCTCGCCAGCTTCACCGACCTCATCCAGGGGCATTCGGACGTCGAGCCCGAGATCGAGATCAACGATCGCGATCTCGCGATGATCATCTACACGTCGGGCACGACGTCGCGGCCGAAGGGCGCGATGCACTGTCACCTCGCCGTGGTGATGGCCGTCATGAGCAACTGCATCGAGATGCAGCTCTCGCGCGACGACGGCATCACCGGGCAGTTCCCGCTGTTCCACTGTGCCGGTCACGTGCTGCTGCTCAGCTATCTCTCGGTCGGCGGCCGCATGGCGCTGATGCGCGGCTTCGACCCGGTCGCCTGCATGGAGGCGATCGTACGCGATCGGCTGACCGTGTTCGTCGGTCTGCCGCTGATGTACCAAGCCATCCTCGATCATCCGCGGCGGAAGGAGTTCGATCTTTCGCATCTGCGCACCTGCCTCTACACCATGGCGCCGATGGGCCGGCCGCTGCTGGAGCGCGCGATCAAGGAGCTGTGTCCGAACTTCGCGCTGACCAGCGGTCAGACCGAGATGTATCCGGCGACGACGATGTCGCGGCCCGAGGTCCAGCTCGACCGCTTCGGCAACTACTGGGGCGAGTCGCTGTTCGTCAACGAGACCGCCATCATGGACGATGCCGGAAATCTGCTGCCGCCCGGCGAGATCGGCGAGCTGGTGCATCGCGGGCCCAACGTGATGTTGGGCTACTACAAGGATCCGAAATCGACCGAGGACGCCCGCAAGTTCGGCTGGCACCACACGGGCGACCTCGCGGTCATCGACAAGGGCGAGGTGCTGTTCCTCGATCGCAAGAAGGACATGATCAAGTCCGGCGGTGAGAACGTCGCCTCGGTCAAGATCGAGGAGACCCTGCTGGCGCATCCGGCGGTGCAGAATGCCGCCGTCGTCGGCCTGCCGCATCCGCAATGGGGCGAGGCCGTCTCGGCCTTCGTCAAGCTCAAGCCCGGCGCGCGGGCCAGCGAGACCGAGCTGCTCGAGCACTGCCGCAAGTCGCTTGGCGGCTTCCAGGTGCCGAAGCTGGTGCGGGTGCTCGAGGAGATGCCGATGACGGCCACCGGCAAGCTGCGCAAGGTCGAGCTGCGCCAGGCCTATGGCGAGCATTTCGCGAAGAGCGCGTGAGCCGTATCAACGACTTCCGCCGTCATTCCGGGATGGCCCGAAGGGCCAGGCCCGGAATCCATAACCACCATCGGGAGTATGGATTCCGGGCTCGCGCTCCGCGCGCCCCGGAATGACGGCCAAAAGAGAGAACCTCGTTCGTGGCAGTGATCGACAACACCATCTCTCCCGCCGGCGCGGCCTTCCAAGCCAACCGTGACGGCATCCTCGACCTGATCGCGCGGATGCGCGATCTCGAGGCGCGCACGCGCAATGCCTCGGCGGCGGCAAAGGAGCGCTTCCATCAGCGCGGCCAGTTGTTGCCGCGCGAGCGCGTCGCCTTGGTGCTCGATCCCGGCGCGCCGTTCCTGGAGCTATCGACGCTTGCCGGCTACATGTTCGATACGCCGGACCCGGCCAAGAGTGTGCCGGGCGGCGGCGTCGTCGCCGGCATCGGCTTCGTGTCCGGCGTGCGCTGCATGGTCTCGGCGAACGACGCCGGCATCGATGCTGGCGCGCTGCAGCCTTACGGCCTCGACAAGACCCTGCGCGTGCAGGAGCTGGCGCTGGAGAACAAGCTGCCCTACGTGCAACTGGTCGAGAGTGCCGGTGCCAACCTGCTGCGCTACCGCGTCGAGGATTTCGTCCGCGGCGGCAACATCTTTCGCAATCTGGCGCGGCTCTCGGCGGCGGGCCTTCCGGTCGTCACCGTGACGCATGGTTCGTCGACCGCGGGCGGCGCCTATCAGACCGGATTGTCCGACTACATCGTGATGGTGCGCGGACGCACCCGTGCCTTCCTCGCCGGGCCGCCGCTGTTGAGGGCCGCGACCGGCGAGATCGCCACCGAGGAGGAGCTCGGCGGCGCCGAGATGCACACCTCGATCTCCGGGCTCGGCGACTATCTCGCCGAGGACGATCGCGACGCGCTGCGCATCGCGCGCGAAATCATGGGCAAGCTCAACTGGGACCGGCCATCGCAGGAGTCGTCGCCGGTACAGCCGCCGCGCTACGATCAGGAGGAGCTGCTCGGCATCATGCCGCTCGACCACAAGCGCCCCGTCGACATGCGCCAGGTCATTGCGCGCATCGTCGACGACAGTGACTTCGTCGAGATGGCGCCGAACTACGGGCCTGCGACGGTGTGCGGCCATGCCCGCATCGAGGGCCAGGCGATCGGCATCGTCACCAACAATGGCCCGCTCGATCCGGCGGGCGCCAACAAGGCGACGCACTTCATCCAGGCCTGCTGCCAGACGCGCACACCGATCCTGTATCTCAACAACACCACCGGCTACATGGTCGGCCGCGCCTATGAGGAGGCCGGCATGATCAAACACGGCTCCAAGATGATCCAGGCGGTGACGTCGGCGACCGTGCCGCAGATCACGATCTATTGCGGGGCCTCGTTCGGGGCGGGCAATTACGGCATGTGCGGCCGCGGCTTCCACCCGCGCTTCTGCTTCTCCTGGCCCAACGCCAAGACCGCCGTGATGGGTGGTGAGCAGGCGGCGGAGACGATGGCGATCGTGACCGAAGCGGCCGCAGCGCGCCGCGGCAAGCCGGTGGAACGCGAGAAGCTCGACGCCATGAAGGCGCAGATCATCGGCGTGTTCGACAGCCAGATGGACGTGTTTGCGACTTCGGCGCGCGTGCTCGACGACGGCGTGATCGATCCGCGCGACACCCGCGCGGTGCTGTCGGAGGTGCTGGCGATCTGCCGCGAGGCGGAAGCGCGGCAGCCGCAGCGCATGCAGTTCTCGGTGTCCAGGCCATGAGCGGAGAGATGACGGGAATGCAACGCAGGCCGTTCCACAAGGTGCTGATCGCCAACCGCGGTGAGATCGGCTTGCGGGTCATGCGCACCGCGCGCCGGCTCGGCTACGGTGTGGTCGCAGTCTATTCCGATGCAGATTTTGAGGCGCCGCATGTCCGGCTCGCCGATCAGGCGGTCCGCATCGGCGCGCCGCCGCCGGCACAGTCCTATCTCAACATCGCAGCGATCATTGCCGCCGCAAAGGCGACGGGCGCGGATGCCGTGCATCCCGGTTATGGCTTCCTCGCCGAGAACGAGGATTTTGCGCAAGCGTGCAAGGAGGCCGGTCTGGTGTTCATCGGGCCATCGCCCGAGGCGATCAAGGCGATGGGCAACAAGGCCGGCGCCAAGGTGATCATGAGTTGCGCCGGTGTGCCCTGCGTACCCGGCTATCAGGGGGAGGACCAGGGCGACGACGCGATGCTGCGCGAGGCGCGCCGCATTGGTTTCCCGGTAATGATCAAGGCCGTCGCCGGTGGCGGCGGCCGCGGCATGCGGCTCGTGACAGACGCCGGCGCGTTCCCCGATTTGCTGCGCAGTGCGCGCTCCGAAGCGGCCGCCGCGTTCGGTGACGGCACCGTCATCCTGGAGAAGGCGATCGCCAATCCGCGCCACATCGAGATCCAGGTGTTCGGCGATCGGCACGGCAATGCCATCCATCTCGGCGAGCGCGACTGTTCGGTGCAGCGCCGGCACCAGAAGCTGATCGAGGAGGCGCCGTCGCCCGCGGTCGGGCCGGAGCTGCGCGTGCGCATGGGCGCCGTGGCGGTGCAGGCGGTGAAGGCGCTCGGATATGAGGGCGCCGGCACCCTGGAATTCCTGCTCGACGGCGACGGCCAATTCTACTTCATGGAGATGAACACGCGGCTGCAGGTCGAGCATCCCGTGACAGAGGCACTGACGGGACTCGATCTCGTCGAATGGCAATTGCGCATCGCCGCGGGCGAGCCCCTGCCGTTGCGCCAGGAGCAGATCAGCTTCTCGGGTCACGCGATCGAGGTGCGACTGTGCTCCGAGGATGCGGCGCACGACTTCATGCCGCAGTCCGGGCGGATGACGCTGTGGCAGATGCCCGGGACGATCCGGGTCGAGCATGCGCTGGAGTCCGGCGCGGACATCCCGCCCCATTACGATTCGATGATCGCCAAGCTGATCAGCCATGCTGCGACTCGTGAGGAGGCGCGCGCAAGACTGATCGCCGGATTGGAGCAGGCCATTGCCTTGGGCGTCCCGACCAACCGGGCCTTCCTCATGTCCTGCCTGCGGCATCCGGCCTTCTCCGCGGGCAAGGCGACCACCGCATTCATCGCGGCGCATCGTGACGAGCTGCGTGCGCCGGCGGTCGAAGCGGCAGACCTCTCGCTGGGTGCGTTGCTGCTCTCCGTCAGCCATCCGCTCGCGCATCCCGTCCGCCGCGGCCGCTCGCTCGCGGCAGCCTTCGCGACGCCGCTCCGGTTCGAGATCGCCGGTGAGGTGGCCGAGTGCGAGCTGCTGCGCGAGCGTGACGGAATCTATCGCGTGACGCGTGGCGATGCAGAGCATCGCTTCGAGATCGTGTCGCTCACGGATGATGCGATCCGCGTTCGTCACGCCGAGATCGTCGAGAGCGCGCGCTTCGTCCGCGACAACGATCGGCTGTTCGTCCAGCATCGCGACCAGACGCTGGCGCTGCGCGACGTGACGTTGGCGAGGCCGCAATCCTCAGCCGCTGGCGGCGGTGATGGCAGGGTTCGCGCGGCGTTGAATGGTCGTGTGGTCGCGGTGCTGGTGAAGCCGGGCGACAGCGTGGCTGTGGGACAGCCGGTGGTGACGCTCGAGGCGATGAAGATGGAGCACGTCCACACCGCCGGCATCGCCGGAACGGTGACCGCGATCGAGGTCGCCGAGGGCGACCAGGTGACGACGGGGCGGATCGTGGCGGAGATTGCGGCCTGACCGTCGGGCAGGTGGGCGTGAGTTGCCTGCCTGCGTCCTTTCAGGGCGCGACGTCGATGTGGATGGCCGGGACAAGCCCGGCCATGACGACGTGGAAACAGACGGTCGAAAGACGGAGACCGCCACAAGCGATTGCGCTGGCAGTTGCGGGGAGAGGTCGGCTTGTCTCGAAGATGCAACCGCTGCAGCCACGTCACGCGGAAGCTCGTCTCCCGCTGCAACAGACTTCACTGATGCAATTGCCGCTTCAGTGCGGCTACCAGCCGCGACGTCTGGAACGGCTTCGACAGCAGCGGTGCCGTGGCGAATTCTTCCGGGCATTGATCGACGGAATAGCCGGTGACGGCGACGAAGGGCACGCCGGCCGCGACCAAAGCGCGCGCGATCGGCGCCGATGTTTCCTGCCCGAGATTGACGTCGAGCACGGCGAGATCGCAGTGATTCCGCTCCAGCAGATGGAGGGCTTTGTGCACGGTCGCCGCCACGCCGACGACCGTGAATCCGGCGGCTTCGAGCTCGACCGCGAGGTCGAAGCCGATCATGGGATCGTCCTCGACGATCAGGAGATGAGTCTTCTCACTGTCGCGCATGATGACGGTCGCGGCAGAGGCGTTGCAGGGGGCACCTCAGGTGCCAGCGTAGTCCGGTCGGCAGGAACTCGACCTCGACCGTTCCATCCAGGCCGGCGCGTACCAGATCGGAAATCACCCGGCTTCCGAAGCCGGTGTGCTCCGGCGGCGCGACCTCAGGTCCGCCGCTTTCGACCCACGTCATGTCGAAGCTGTCGTCGATGCGCGTCCAGCGGACCGCGATCCGTCCCTCGTCGTTCGACAGTGCGCCATATTTGGCGGCGTTGGTGGCGAGCTCGTGGACTGCCATGCCGATCGACTGCGCGGCCTCCGGCGTCAGCTCGATCGGCGGCCCGTCGATCGCGATGCGGTCGCCGATCAAGTCGCTGAACGCCCCGAGCTGCGAGCGGACCAGGCCGCCGAGTGGAATGAAACGCCAATCGTTCTGGATCAGGAGATCCTGATTGCTCGCGATCGCCTGCAGGCGCTCCAGAAAGCGGTTGAGGTCGAGCTGGCGGCCGTGACGGGTCATCTGCCGGGCGATCGCCTGCACCAGCGACAGCAGGTTCTTGCTGCGGTGGTTCACCTCGGCCAGCAAGGTGCGCAACTGCTCCCTTGTCTGGCGCTTGTCGGTGATGTCACGCACGATCTTGGAGGCGCCGATGATGCGGCCGCTGGAGTCCCGGACCGGCGAGACCGTCACCGACACGTCGATGAGCGCCCCATCCTTGCGCAGGCGGATGGTCTCGAAATTGTCGATGATCGCGCCGGATAGGACGGTGGCGAGGATCCGGTCCTCCTCGGCCTGGCGCTCCTGCGGGATGATCGTGCGGATCGAGCGGTTGATCATCTCGCCTTCCGAGAAGCCGAAGATGCGTTCGGCGCTCTTGTTCCAGCTGGTGATCGTGCCGTCCAGCGTCTTGCTGACGACGCCGTCCGAGGACGAGGCGACGATGGCCGCGAGCATCGCCGCCGCACGCTCGGTCTTCTTCGACAGCGTGACATCGCGGATGACTTTGGAGATGCCGACAATCACGCCGGTGCTGCTGCGGATCGGCGAAAACGTGATGGAGACCTCGATCGGGCGTCCCTGCTTGGTCAGCCGGACGGTCTCGAAGCTCTCGATCGCTTCGCCCGCGTTGACCCTGGCGCGCAAGGCGCTCGCTTCTTCCGCCAGCTCGGGGGGGATGATCTCGGAGACGGATCTGCCGATCATTTCAGCCGCGGTGAACCCCAGCATCCGTTCGCTGGCCGCGTTCCAACTGCGGATGACGCCGTCGGCGGTGGTGCCGACAATGGCGTCGGCCGAGGACTCCACGATCGCCGCCAGATAGGCCGTATCGTCGTCGGTTACGCGTGGGGCGGGGGAGGCGCCGGGCATTCCGTGCACGTCGCAGGCTCCTTGCTAACAGGTCGGCAGAGAAGACGCCGTGCACCGGATTACCAACTTGTTTGTGTACAAATGCAAGGGCTATCTCGATCGCTGCTTGTTGTTGGTTTTTCCGGCAACGAGGACAGGACGATTTGCCGTCGGCAGACCCCCTTGGGGCCGTGCGACGTGCTCCAGCTCACGACGGCGAACACGGAGAACGCAGGCATGGGCGTTTTGTTCCAGGAGATCCTGCTAAATTGCCGCCGAACGTTCGGCGCCAGGGGTCCGCTTGCATCCGGACGCCGCCGACCGGGGGGGCGGCTCAACCCATTGGCGAATGTCGCATCAACTACTTCCTCAGGCTGAGGATGTAGCCTGCCAGGTCGGCCGCATCATTCGCACTGAGCGGATTGTTGGCCATCGTCGCGTGGGGAAGCAGGAGGAACTTGGCCAGCATCTCCTTCGTCACGTCATCCCTGGCCGCGATGGCGACGAACGGCCGGGCGCGCCGGAACTTGGTCGGCTCTGTGGCCACGGCGTGGCAGGCGGCGCACCAGCGCTCGGCGAGCTGGCGGCCGTGATCGAGATCCTCGGCGGCCGCCGGGGCGGACAGCAGGACCAGCAGCAGCAGCGATGGTACGGAGGCACGTCGCACGCCCGGCTCTCCTCACAGCGGCTGGTCGTCGTCGGTCGACGGCTGGTCCTGCAGCGAGACGATGTCACCGCCGCCGAACTCGTCCTCTGGCGGCGGATAGACCCACATGTGGTCGCGCACGTTCCTGACGCCCTGGACGCTCTTGGCCGCCACGATCGCCGTGGCCCGCTCCTTCTCGCTGCGCACCGCGCCCGTGAGATGCGCGATACCGTTGCGGACGACGACGTTGAAGCGGCAATGCTTGCAGGCGGCCTGGTCGAGTGAATCGAGGATGGCGTTGCGGATCCCGTCATCGTCAGGGGTGGGGCCTGGAACGGCAGTGGCGAGGTCGGCCACGGTTTGCAGGAAATCCGTATGGGTCACCACGCCGGCCAGCCGGTCGCCACTCATCACAGGGAGACGCTTGATGTTGCGCTTCTCCATGATCTCGGCGATCTCCGCCAGGCTGGCATCGACGCTGACCGTGACCGGAGGCTGGCTCATGATGTCGCCAACCGTACGGCCGTGGGAATGGACGAAGTCGGCGCCGATGCGGCCGCGGCCGACCAGGAGGTCGAGCCAGCGGCCTTGCCTGCGTTCGGTGCCGAGCTCGGCGCGGCGCAGGAAATCACCGTCCGTGACCATGCCGACGAGCGTGCCGGACGCGTCGACCACAGGCAGCCCGCCGATGTGGTTGCGCAGCATGATCCGCGCTGCCTCGGCCACCGGGGTTCCGGGCGTCACCGCGATCACGGATCTGGTCATGATTTGATGAGCGCGCATGTCGTCGTCTCGTGCTGCGATCGCAATTGGCGGAGAATAGCTGCGCGGCACCGCGCGCGCTTGACCAGGATCAATCCGAGGTCGTGCCGCCCTACACGATCCTTGACGTCTTGTTGCCCCAATAGCGGTCGCGCAGCAGGCGCTTGTAGAGCTTGCCGGTCGGCAGCCGCGGCAGCTCCTTCTCGAAATCGATCGAGCGCGGCACCTTCTGCCGCGACAGCGACTGCCGGCAGAACGCGATCAGCTCCTCTTCCAGCTCGGGCCCAGGCATGATGCCCGACATCGGCTGGACCACCGCCTTCACCTCCTCGCCGAGATCGGGGTTGGGCACGCCGAATACGGCGGCATCGGCGACCTTCGGATGCGTGATCAGCAGGTTCTCGCATTCCTGCGGATAGATGTTCACGCCGCCGGAGATGATCATGAAGGTGGCGCGGTCGGTGAGATAGAGATAGCCGTCGGCATCGACATAGCCGACGTCGCCCACGGTGCTCATGCTGCCGTCGGCCGAACGGGCCTCCTTGGTGCGCTCGGGGTCGTTGAAGTACTCGAACGGCGATCCCGTCTTGAACCACACCGTGCCGGCCGTTCCTGTCGGGCACGGCTGCATGGTCTCATCGAGAATGTGCAGGTCGCCGAACAGCACCTTGCCGACGGTGCCGCGATGCGCGAGCCATTCCGCGCTGTCGCAGGCGGTGAAGCCGAGGCCTTCGGTGGCGCCGTAATATTCGTGGATGATCGGCCCCCACCATCTGATCATGTCCTCCTTGACCTGTGCCGGGCAGGGCGCGGCGGCATGGATCGCGACCTCGAGCGAGGAGAGATCATAGCGCGTGCGGATCTCTTCCGGCAGTTTCAACATGCGCGAGAACATCGTCGGCACCAATTGCGTATGCGTGATGCCCCATTGCTCGACCAGTTGCAGGTAGCGCTCGGGGTCGAACGTCTCCATGATGATGGCGGTGCCGCCGACGCGGATGGTGAGGTTGACCGCGGCCTGCGGCGCGGAGTGATAGAGCGGCGCCGGCGACAGGTAGATCATGCCTTCGCGGTAGCGCCACAGTCTTTCCAGGAAGTCGAAGATCGGAAGCTGCTGAACCGGCGGCTGCTCGGGCAGCGGCCGCAGGATGCCCTTCGGCCGGCCCGTGGTGCCGGAGGAGTACAGCATCGCGGTGCCGACGCATTCGTCGGCGATCGGCGTCGCCGGCAGGCCGGCCGTGGCCTCGGCGAGGCCGACGATCCGCTCGCTCTCGCCAAGTTCGTCCCGTCGGCCATCGGCGACGATGCAGAGCTCGATGTCGGGCGCCTGCTTCAGCGCCTCGCGCGCGACGTCGAGCTTGGCGAGGGAGGTGATCAGAAGCCGCGACCGGCTGTTATTGAGGATGTAGGCCAGCTCGCCGGGCGTGAGGTAGGAGTTCACGCAGGTGAAATACAGCCCGGAGCGCTCGCCGGCGCCGCACGCCTCCAGATAGCGGCTGTTGTTCTCCATGAAGATCGAATAGTGGTCGAGCCGCTTCAGGCCGCGTTGGCGGAACAGATGCGCCAGCCGGTTGCTGCGCGCCTCCAACTCGCGATAGGTCACCGCCTCGCCGGTCGAGGCCATGATGAAGGCAGGCTGCAATGGGCGCAGCCGGGCGTGCTTGCCGGTGTACATGTGTCCTCCTGCCGATGCGCGCAGCTCGCCGCGGCGCGGCGCGCAGGCGGGAGGAAGGCGCCTGCCGCGGCACCTCGGCATGGCGACGCGATGCAGACGGTGCTGCCTCACGCGTCCAGGCGGTTTCCTTCCCTGCGCACCATCCCGGCGGGACGGCTCGTTGTTTGGACGCGAATGTAGCGGAGGAGCCTGCGTCTCTCAACATGGCTGTCAGCCGATTGGCTGAGGCGGGAAGGGATGGGCGTGGCCGGGGTTCTGGCATAACATGAGCGCGCATTCCAACGAATGACATCTCAAGACCAAGACATGCGGGGAGAGACCATATGAAATCGGGTTTGCTGGCTTTTGCGGCCGTCGGTGCGCTGCTGGCGGCGGCGCCGGCGTCGGCGCAGGTCAAGATCGGCATCCTCAATGACCAGTCCGGCGTCTATGCCGACTACGGCGGCAAATATTCCGTCGAAGCGGCCAAGATGGCGATCGAGGATTTCGGCGGCGAGGTGCTGGGGCAGAAGGTCGAGCTGGTCACCGCCGACCATCAGAACAAGCCCGATCTCGCCTCGTCGATCGCGCGGCGCTGGTACGACACCGAGGGTGTCGACATGATCACCGAGCTGACGACCTCCTCGGTCGCGCTGGCGATCCAGGATCTGTCGAAGGAGAAGAAGAAGATCGACATCGTCGTCGGTGCCGCGACCTCGCGCATATCGGGCGATGCCTGCACGCCCTACGGCTTCCACTGGGCCTATGACACCCGCGCGCTCGCGGTCGGCACCGGCGGCGCGCTGGTCGAATCCGGCGGCGATACCTGGTTCTTCATGACCGCCGACTACGCCTTCGGCTATGCGCTGGAGAAGGACACCAGCGACATCGTGACGTCGAAGGGCGGCAAGGTGCTGGGCTCGGTGCGCATCCCGCTCAACTCGTCGGACTTCTCCTCCTTCCTGCTGCAGGCGCAGAGCTCGAAGGCCAAGATCATCGGGCTTGCCAATGCCGGCCTCGACACCACCAACTCGATCAAGCAGGCGGCCGAGTTCGGCATCGTCAAGGGCGGGCAGAAGCTCGCCGGCCTGCTGATGACCCTGTCCGAGGTGCATGGTCTCGGGCTGGAGGCGGCGCAGGGCCTGATCCTCACCGAAGGCTTCTACTGGGGTCGCGACGACAAGTCCCGCGCCTTCAGCGAGCGCTTCATGAAGCGCACCGGCCGGATGCCGAGCATGATCCACGCCGGCACCTATTCCGCGACATTGTCCTATCTGAAGGCGGTGAAGGCCGCCGGAACCAAGGACTCCGACGCGGTGGCGGCCAAGCTGAAGGAGCTGCCGGTCGACGACGCCTTCGCGCAGGGCAAGGTGCTCGCCAACGGTCGCATGGTCCACGACATGTACCTGTTCGAGGTCAAAAAGCCGTCGGAATCGAAGAAGCCGTGGGACTACTACAAGCAGCTCGCCACGGTGCCCGGCGACAAGGCGTTCTTCACCGCCAAGGAGAGCGGCTGTCCGCTGACGAAGTGATCGTCACACCATCGCCGCCGTCGCGGCGAAAGCCGGGGCGACGGCGATGGGTGCAGCAATCAGCCGTGCAGCATCCGCCACAGGATGGCGATCAGCGCGCCGGCGAGGAGTACGGATGCGGCGAGCGCCTGCACGCCGAAACCGGGGCCGCGCTTCTCCGCGGCCTTCGCATAGGACACCATGTACATCGCGCGACCCGCGATCCAGACGAGGCCGATCAGGGCCGCGATCGGGTCGCTGATATAGATCGCGAACAGCCACAGCGCCGGCAGGAAGATCGGCATCCATTCAAGCGTGTTCACTTGCACGCGATAGGTGCGCTCGAAATCGAGATTGCCGGTGACGGCCGGCGCCTTGACGCCGAACCTGGCGCGCGCTTGCGCGACGCGGACCCCCATGTAGAAATACAGCATGAGCGCGAGCACGGTGACGAGTGCGGTGAAGTGATACATGCGCGGTTCCCCCCTGATGACGGCTTTTCAATATCCCGTCAGCTCGAGATAGCCCACCCCGGTGTGGCTGCCCTTGAAGCTGATCGGTCCCTCCCAATAGGGCACGCGGGTGCCCATCCAGGCCTTGGAGTTGAGCGGCGCGGTATCGATGGCGATGCCGAGCGCTGATATCTCGACGCGCCAGCCGACCGGCAGCCTGCGCTCACCGATCGCAACGATATCCTTTGGCGTCATCACGATGCCCGCGGGGCCGAGCGCGCGCGAGACGCCGTCGGCCGTGATCCAGGTGCCGGACGTGTAGTCGCCATTGCCCTGCCGCATCCGGTACAGCATCAGCTTCTCGCCGCCGGAAAAATGCAGCGCGAACCAGTCCCAGCCGCTCTGGTCGGCGGCTAGCGGCTGGCTGCTCCATTCGCGGTCGAGCCAGGCCACGCCTGTCACCTCGACCGGCGTGTCGTCGAAATTGATCTGGCCGCGGGCGCGGTAGAACGGCTGGCTGTAATAGTAAGACGCCTGGCCGCGCTCGGATTTGCGGCTGTAGCCGCCGATGCCCTGCAGCACCACCGGACGGTCCGCCTCCAGATGCAGCGCGTAGGAGAAGTCCGGCCCGGCGGCGGTCATGTCGAGCGGCGCCAGCGATCGATCGTCGGTCGCGGCGGTGCCGCTCAGCAGCCAGTCATCGATCCAGGCCTGGAACGGCTTGGCCTCGACGCCGGCCTGGCCGACGCCGCCGCGCGCGAATTTCTCGGCGGAGCGATGGCTGTCCGCGCGCGTCACCGCGGCATGCGCCATCCAGAGCTGCTGATTGTCGAACCCCTCGGCTTGCGGCCCCGGCCGCGCCGCCGAGCGGAACAGGGTCCATTGCAGGCCATAGGCCTTGCCGCTGCTATCGCTGAGGTTTGCGGTGACGTACCACCACTCGATGCGGAAATCGTCGTGCGGCCCGTGATCCGCAGGGAAGCCGAACGCTCGTCCGGGCGTCACCGGTGCAAAGCCGTCGGCGCTGTCGCTCAGGCCCGCAAAGCCCTGTGCATGTGCGAGGCGCGGCAGGGCCAGCAGGCCGAGCCCGCCGATCAGGCCGCGCCGCGTGATCGTCGTTCTAGCGCTCAATGGTGAAGGTCCTGACCAGATCGGCCGGCTGCATCCGGGCCAGCCGCAGCACCGGCAGCAGCGAGGCGATCACCGCCGCGACCAGCGTGACGACCAGCAGCCGGATGAGCTGCAGCGGGAACACGTCGAACGGCAGCCGCCAGCCGAACGCTTTGACATTGACGATCGCGATCAGGCACCACGCCACGACGAGCCCGAGCGGCAGCGCGAGCAGCGCGGTCAGGCCGGCGAGCGACAGCGTCTTCAACAGCTCGACTTCGGCGAGCCGCCGTCGCGTCAGCCCGATGGCCCATAAGGGTGCGAGCTGCGGCAGCCGCGAGTTCGCCAAGGTCAGCAGGCTGGTCAGCAGCGCGATCGCGGCGACGCCCAGCGTGAAGGTGTTGAGCGCGCCGGTGACCGCGAAAGTGCGGTTGAAGATCTGCTTCGACTCCTGCTTCACGGTGGCCTGGTCGATGACGTTGCGGCCGTCCAGGCCGAATTTGTCGGTTAGCGCGCTGATCAGTCCCGGCACGTCGGGCGGCGCTGCGCGCACGGCCATGCGCGTGATGGGCGTCGCCGGGAAGCGGCGCGTCAGCGCGGCGACGTTGACCGTGATCTGGCCCTTGGGATTGCCGTAGTCGGCATAGATGCCGGCGATCGTGATGCGCCAGTCGCCGCCGGATGCGGGGAGGTCGATGCTGTCACCGACAGACAGATGGAGCCGGCGCGCCAACTGCTCGCTGACGAAGCCGGCGTCGCCGCGCACCAGCTGCTTCCAGGCGCTGTCGCCGGCCTGCAGCAGCGGCCAATGGTCGCGATAGGTGTCGTGATCGGGCAGGCCGAGAATGTCGATCGGAGCGCCCGCCAACTGCGTTTCGGCGCGTCCGCCCGGCAGCACGGCCTGGACATCGGGCCGCGCGCGCAGCCAGGTCTGGATGTCGCGCGCCTGCGCTTCATCCGCGGCGCTGACGTAGACGTCGGCGGCGAGCCGGCCATCGAGCCAGACCAGGAAGGTGCGGCTGAAGGTCTCGACCATCGTGGCGACGCCGACATTGACGGCGAGCGCGAGCAGCAGCGCCATCAGCGCCAGCGACAGGCCCGAGATCTGCTGGCGGCTGTCGGCCCAGAACCATTGCGCCAGCGCCGCGCGCGCGCCGCGCTCGCCGAGCCGCAGCACCAGCTCCAGGATCGCGGGCAGCAGCAGCGCCGCGCCGAGCATCATCGCCGCGAGCACGCCGAAGCCAGCCAGCAGCGACTGCCCGAGCCACAGCAGCAGGCCGGCGGCGACGAAGAAGGCGAGCGCGACCGCGCTCTGCAAGCGCAGCCAGCGCCGCTGCGCCTCCTGCCACGCATAGGGCTGCGCGGTGGAGAGGATCGGCAGCCGCATCGATTTGATCAGGCTGGTCGTCGCGGCTGCGAGCGCGCCGGCGATGCTGATGACGAGGCCCGCAAACCACCATTCCGGCTGCAGGCTGAGCTCGCCCGGCACCTGCGCGCCATACAGCCCGCGCAGCGATGCCGCCACGTTCGGCAGCAGCGCGGCGGCGATGACGTAGCCGCACACCAGCCCGACGAGCCCCGCCACCAAGGCAAAGGCGATGAGCTCGCCGATCAGCACGCCGTTGAGCTGGCGCGCCGACACGCCGCAGGCGCGCAAGGTGCGCAGCACCGGCAGGCGCTGCTCGAAGGCGAGGCCGATGGCGGAATTGACGATGAACAGGCCGACGACGAAGGACAGCAGGCCGAAGGCGGTGAGGTTGAGGTGGAAGCTGTCGGTCAGTCGCTCCAGGTCGGTCTCGGCCTCCGGCTGCACGAGCTGTAGCCGGCCGCCCGCGAACGACTGCAACGGCGGTCGTTGGACCGACGTCTTGCCGACCAGCAGCCGCGAAATCTGGCCGGGCCTGTCGAGAAGCCGCTGCGCGTCGCTGATATCGACCACGAGCACGCCGGGCGCGAGCTGCTGCTGCGCCATCAAGGGTGGCAGCAGGGCGTCGTTGCTGAGCCGCGGCGCCGTGCCGTCTTTCAGTCCGAGATCGGCCAGCGTCTCCGGCGAGATCAGCGTGCGATGTGGCGGTGTGAGAAAGGCCTCGAGCTCGCTGCGCCCGACCATCGGCGCATTGCCGACCTCCCGGGGGATGCTGAACGGCTCGATGCCGAGCAGCCGCACCGAGTGGCCGTCGATCTGCACGCGGCCTTCAAGCACCGGCGACACCGGCCAGCCGGCGCGGCGCAATTCCGCAAACACGCTCTGCGGCAGCATCTTGCCGTCGGTCGCGACCAGCATCGGCGTGCGCGCGCCGCCGAAGATCGCCGCGGCGCGATCATAGGAGCTGCGCGCCTGCTGGTTCAGCGCCTGCACGCCGCTCCACAGCGCGGTCGCCGAGATCAGCCCGATCAGCAAGGTCGCGAGCTGCATCGGATGCCGGCGCCAGTGGCTGAGCAGCACGGCGAGAATCCACAGCGCGCGCCTCATGCGATGCGCCCGCCATGCAGGTGGACGCGGCGGTCGAGCATCGCCGCGAGCCGCGCGCTGTGCGTCACCATCAGGAAGCCGCAGCCGGTGCGCGCGACGAGGTCGCGCGTCAGCGCCATCACCTCGTCGGCGGTGTCCTCGTCGAGATTGCCGGTCGGCTCGTCCGCGAGCAGCAGGGCCGGCTTGACCGCCAGCGCGCGGCCGATCGCGACGCGCTGCTGCTGTCCCCCCGACAGTTGCTCCGGATAGCGCTTGAGCAGCGACTTCAGCCCGAGCCGCTCGACGAGCTCGGTGTGCCACGCCGGATCATGCCGACCGGCCAGCCGCGCCTGGAAACTGAGATTGTCCTGAACCGACAGGCTCGGCACCAGATTGAACTGCTGGAACACGAGGCCGAGCCGCTCGCGCCGGACCGCCGCGCGTGCCGAATCGTCGAGCGCCCCGACCGAAACGCCGTCGAGCAGGATGTCGCCGCCGTCGGCGGCATCGAGCCCGGCGATGAGATGCAGCAGCGTGCTCTTGCCGGAGCCGGATTCACCGGTCAGCGCGACGCGCTCGCCGGAGGAGACGTCGAGGTCGACGCCACGCAGGACGTGGATCGGCTCGCCGCCGGATCGATAGGACTTGGTGAGATGACGGACGCTGAGCACGAGCATGATCGGGGTTGTTGCGTCACAACATAACAAGGGCCAGCGCGAACATCACGCGCTCGTTCTTCATGACGCCCCTGATGTGATGCCGGCCGCGCGCAATCAGGTTGCGAGGGTATCGCGATGCAGCCCAAGAGGGCGGATTCCCGCGTTGCAGCAATAACTTAGCGCGCCAGCCGGTTGCCTGCGAAGCCGCTTCGTGGGTAGCATCGTCAAAACGCCCGGACGACAGGGGCGGATCATGACAGAATGGGGAAGGACCATGGCCGCGCCAACGACGCTGAAGGGCACATCCCGCGCAAGCGCGACGCCGAAAGGCGCCTGGAAGATCACCTTCCTGCTGTTCCTGTTCATGCTGGTGAACTTCGCCGACAAGATCGTGGTCGGGCTCGCCGGCGTGCCGATCATGACCGAGCTCAATCTGAACGCCGAGCAGTTCGGCCTGCTTGGATCATCCTTCTTCTTCCTGTTCTCGATCTCGGCGATCGTCGTCGGCTTCGTCGTCAACAAGGTGCCGACGCGCTGGGTGCTGCTGGTGCTGGCGCTGATCTGGGCGCTCGCGCAATTCCCGATGGTGGGCACCGTCGGCTTCACCACGCTGCTGATCTGCCGCATCATTCTCGGCGCCGGCGAAGGTCCCGCGGCGTCCGTCGCCGTTCACGCGGTCTACAAATGGTTCCCCGATGAGAAGCGGGCGATGCCGACCGCGATCCTGTCACAGGGATCCGCCTTCGGCGTCATCCTCGCCGTGCCCGCGCTGAACTGGATCATCGTGAATCACGGCTGGCACTATGCCTTCGGCGCACTCGGCGTGGTCGGGCTGATGTGGAGCGTGGCGTGGCTGTGGCTGGGCAAGGAAGGGCCGCTGGCGGAGGTCGAGCTCGCCGGCTTGCGCGAGCGGCGCGTTCCCTATCTGCAACTGCTGACGTCGCGGACCTTCGTCGGCTGCGTCGCCGCGACCTTCGGCGCCTATTGGGCGCTGTCGCTCGGGCTGACCTGGTTCACGCCGTTCCTGGTGAAAGGCCTCGGCTTCTCGCAGCAGCAGGCCGGCTTCATCTCGATCCTGCCCTGGATCTTCGGCGCGTGCGTGGTGCTGACCACGGGCTTTGTGTCGCAGACGCTGATGGCGCGTGGCGTCTCCACGCGCATGGCCCGTGGCGTGGTCGGCGCGACGCCGCTCGTGATCGGCGGCGGGCTGATGGCGATGATGCCGCATGTCGACGCCGCTTCGGCAAAGATCGCACTGCTCGTGGTCGGATCGGGATTGTGCGGCTCGATCTACGTCGTCTGCCCGCCGATGATCGGCGAGTTCACCCCGGTCACGCAGCGCGGCGCCGCCATGGCGATCTACGGCGCGCTCTATACGCTCGCCGGCATCGTTGCGCCCCTCGTGATGGGCAAGATGATCCAGGCCTCTGGCAGCCTGCTCGAAGGCTACATGTCCGGCTTCACCATCAATGCTGTCATCATGGTGATCTCCGGCCTGCTGGGTCTGGCGCTGCTCTGGCCCAACAGCGAGCGTGCCCGCCTGCAGGCGCAGCAGGGTGTGGCGCCGGAATTTGCGTGATACAACCCCCGCCCGGGGTCATCAGGAGGCGGCCTCGCATTCACCCGCGTGAGGTCCCGCATGATGCGCCTGTTCTCTCATATGCTGCAGTACTGGCGCGGCGTGCGATGCCTGACGATCGAGGACTTCTCGGGCGCCATCTTCCACTTCAGCAAGGTGGTCCAGCTCAACCCGCGCAACCATTACGCTTACCACAATTGCGGCGTGGCGCTCCAGGGCATGGGCAGCTACGCCAGCTCGATCGAGGATTTTGGTCTCGCGCTCAAGCTCAAGCCCAACGCGCAGACCTACGGCGCCCGCGGCGTGTCACGCAAATTCCTCGGCGACTTCGACGGCGCCATTGACGATCAGACGCGTGCTCTCGCGCTCGAGCCCAGGCTCGCGGCGGCTCATGGCGAGCTCGCGTACCTTCATCATGTGAAGGGCGATCTGGATCGCGCGATCGCCCAGAGCACGACAGCAGTCGGCCTCGCGCCCAAAGACCCGGTCATGCATCGGGGACGTGGCTATATTCAGTTCTGCCGCGGCAGGTTCGAAGCCGCGGCAGCTGACATGGAACGATCGCTCGCGCTCGAGTTCGAGCCCTATGCGGCCCTGTTTCGTTACCTGTCGCTGGCTCGGTTGCCGGGGCGCGCCAGGCCAGATCTCGCTTCTTTCGCGGCGTACTGGGCGGCGGGGCAGTGGCCCTGGCCTGTGTTCGATCTTCTCATGGAGCGTTCGACGGCGCAGCAGCTGTTGAACGCGGCGGCAACGGCTCCAGAACAGGCTGAAGCCTATTTCTACATCGGTGAGTGGCATCTCCTGCACGGCCGCAAAGACGAGGCCGGCAGGGCACTCGAGATCGCGCTGCGCTCGTTGCCACCCTGGTTCAACGAGCATCCCGCCGCGCAAGCCGAGCTTGCAAGGCTTGCCGAGACGGTCGCCGCGGCCAGTTGACGTCTCAGCTCAGCTGGCGCGCCCCCCTGACCAGCCGTCCCGGGCGTGCGCCGGTGGCCTCGCCGTGGCGGCGCGTCACCACGCCCGACACGATCGTCGCATCATAGCCGTCGACCTCCTGCATCAGCCTGCGCCCTCCGACCGGCAGGTCGTAATGTACCTTGGGCGGATGCAGGTGCAGCCGTCCGTAGTCGATCACGTTGACGTCCGCCTTGTAGCCCGGTGCGAGCAGGCCGCGATCGTCGAGGCCGACCGAGAGCGCGGTCTTGCGCGACTGCGCGGCGACGACGAAGGGAATCGACAGTCTGTCGCCACGCTTGCGGTCGCGGGTCCAGTGCGTCAGCAGATAGGTCGGGAAGCTGGCATCGCAGATGATGCCGCAATGCGCGCCGCCGTCGCTGAGGCCGGGCACGCTGCGCGGGTCGCGCAGCATCTCGTAGGTGGCATCGAGATTGCCGTCGGAATAGTTGAGGAACGGCACGTAGAGCATGCCGCGGCCGCTGTCCGTGAGCATCGCGTCATAGGCCAGTTCCTCGGGACGACAGCCGCGCGCGCGGGCCTGGGCGCCGAGTGACCGCTCCGGCGGCTGCTCATAGTCCGGCGGATCGCCGAGCAGATACATCTTGTCGTAGTTCGGCTTGAAGAACAGCGGGTCGTCGGTCGCGCTGGCCTGCTCGCCCAGGATGGCCGCGCGCAGCTCCGGATCGCGCATCCGCGCGACGCGCTCATCCAGCGGCAGATGCGCGATCGCCTGGTAGCTCGGATGCGTCTGCAGCGGGTTGCGCGACAACTCCAGCCCAAGCAGCAGCCCAACCGGGCGCGCCGCGATCTGCGCCGTCACCGACAGGCCGCGCGCGGCGGCGGCGTTGATTTCGGCCAGCGTCTGCCGCCAGCGTTGCGGCGCGCGGTCGTTCTGCGTCACCGAGAACGAGATCGGGCATTTCGTCGTGTCGGCGATGCGCAGCATCATCGGCAGGTCTTCGTGGATGGTGGAGATGTCGAGCACGAATTGCAGCACGCTGCGGCCGGCGCCGTGCATGGCCTGCGCGATCGTCGTCAACTCGTCCTCGCCCGCCTTGAGCGTCGGCGTGTAGTCACCGGTCGATGTCCGATGGTTGAGCGTGCGCGAGGTCGAGAAGCCGAGCGCGCCGGCCTTGACCGCATCGCGTGCCAGCGCCGCCATGGCGCGGTTGTCGTCGGCGGTGGCCGGATCGCGGCGCGCGCCGCGCTCGCCCATGACATAGACGCGCAGCGCTGCATGCGGCAGCTGCGCGCCGATGTCGAGATCGAATTCACGCTTGCCGAGCCACTCCATGTAATCCGGAAAGCTCTCCCATTCCCAGGGAATGCCGGCTTCGAGCACCGGTTCGGGGATGTCCTCGACGCCCTCCATCAACTGGATCAGGCGCTGATGATCGGCCGGCCGGCACGGCGCGAAGCCGACGCCGCAATTGCCCATGATCGCGGTGGTGACGCCGTTCTGCGACGACGGCGAGATGTCATGGCTCCAGGTCACCTGGCCGTCGTAATGGGTGTGGACGTCGACGAAGCCTGGTGTCACGAGTTTGCCGCGTGCGTCGATCTCCTCGCGGCCGGATGCGTTGACCTTGCCGACCTCGACGATGCGGCCGTCCGCAATCGCCACATCAGCTTCGTAGAGTTCGCCGCCCGAGCCATCGGCAACGGTTCCGCCGCGGATCAGGAGATCTGGCTGCGTCATGGCGTGTCTTCCCCGGGTGTTGTTGTTGGCCGCATCATCGGCCAGGGAACGGTGATGTCAACACGCCGGAAGTGGGGGCAGCGTTGCGAGAGAAGCCGCCGCCGCAGTCATGGGGACTGCGCTCATCTCCTGTGTCCGGGCGCTTTGACGATAAGCTTGATAGTTGCGACTAACAGCTACGCCTTGGCCTTCTTCGGCTCGGTGAAGAACGCGAGCACGATCGTCAGCAGCATGAACACGACGGAGGCGCCGAACACCCAGCGCGGCGCGTTCATGTCCATGATCCAGCCGAACAGCAGCGGGCTGACCACGCCGGCGAAGTTGAAGCCGGTCGACACGATGCCGAAGGCGCGGCCGGCGGCACCCGGAGGGGCGGCGTTGCGCACCAGCATGTCGCGCGACGGCGCGATCACGCCGCTCATGAAGCCCGCGACCAGCATGATCGCCGTGAGCAGCACGGTCGGCAGGTAGATGAAAGTGATCATCAGCACCAGCACGGCGTTGATCGCATAGGCGACGGCCGCGACCAGGTTGTGATGGCGGATGCGGTCGGCGAGCTGGCCGCCGGCGAGCACGCCGACGGCGCTGGCGCCGAGGAATGCGGTCAGCGCGATATTGGCGGTCGAGAACGAGATGCCGTAGCCGTTCATGAGCGCGACAACGCCGAAGCTGGCGATGCCGGCGTTGGACAGGCTGAGCAGCATGAAGAACACGGTCAGCAGCATCAGCATCGGCGTCAGCAGGCTGGGCTGTTTCACCTTGCTGCCGTCGGCGCTGGCGTGATGCGGATGCACCTCGGGCACGTTGCCGACGAGCAGCAGCAGCGCGGCGAGCGGTCCGACCAGGCCGGCCGCGATCAGCGCGCCGGAGCCGCCGACGGTGGTGACCAGCGCCGCCATCACGGCGGGCGCGACGGCGCCGCCGAGATAGCCGGCGAAGGTATGCACACCGAACGCGCGGCCCATGCGCTTCTCGTCCATGTGTGCGGCCAGCAGCGCGTAGTCGGAAGGATGGTAGACCGCGTTGGCGAGGCCGAGCAGCACCGCCGAGACGACAAGGCTGGCATAGCTCAGGTAGACGCCGAGCATCGCCAGCGACAGGCCACCGAGCGTCAGGCCGATCAGCAGGATGCGGCGGGCACCGGCGCGGTCGACCAGATAGCCCACGGGCGCCTGGGTCAGGGCCGAGACGACCGCGAACACGGTGAGCGGAAAGCCGAGCTCGATGTAGCCGACGCCGAGCTTCTCCTTCAGGTAGGGAAACAGCATCGGCAGCACCAGCATGTGCAGATGGCTGACCCAGTGCGCCAGCGAGATCAGCGCCAATGTGCACAGCGGCGAGGCGGTCCGGACCGGAGCATGTTGCGGTGCGGCGAGAACGTCAGCCATGGTCGATCCGTTGGCCCCCGGCGTCAGCGATGGAAAGGAGGGCGCGTTGCCGGCAAACCGCCGATGCTCCCGAAATCAGGGGCCGCGCGCGACACAACACCACACTATCGGAATGCGGTTCATTGTCCATGAACGCCCGCGCATGGCACCTGCGCGCCGCGACCGGCGTTTGCGGGCTGGGGTAGAGGAAACACGGCAAGGGTGTCGGCTTTGCATGCATCCGCGCTGAGGGAGCCGCTCCGCATCGTCAACCTCGGTGTCATCCCCGCACACGCGGATCCATAACCAGCGGCGGATGTTTGTTGCAATGCAGGTTCAACGTGAAGCCTGCCTCAAGACAGATCACGCGGTATCGGTCCCGGGTCGGCGTCCGCCGACGCTTCGCGTCCGCGGGCTTGCCCCGGACGACAGCGGAGTGTGAGGGCGCCGTCAAGGGCTGCCGAAAGGTGGGAGAGCGTTATCTCCTACGGCACCACCGGCCCGCCGGCCTTTTTCCACGCGTCCAACCCGCCTTCAATATGCGCCGTATTCGCCAGCCCCGCCGCCTGTGCCGTCTGCACGGCCATCGCCGAGCGCTCGCCATAGGCGCAGAAGAACACAATGCGGCGGCCGGTGGCGGCGGCGACCTCGCGCAGCATGCCGCCCGGCTTGAGATTGTCCTCGATCGCAGGATAGGGCGCGTGCAGTGCGCCGGACAGCGTGCCATGCTTGGCGCGCTCCGCGGCCTCGCGCAAATCGACCAGCAGCACGTCGGGGCGTCCCAGGCACTCGATCGCCTCGCGTGCCGACAGCGACAGGCCCCGCTTCGCCAACTCCTCCTGATGCAGCCCGACGCGCATGTTGGCGGGCACCGCGACATCCATCATCTTCGGGTTCGGCAACTTCAGATTCGCCATCAGCGCGACGTAGTCGTCGACCGACTTGACCTGCAGGCGCGGATTGTAGCGGCGCTCCTCGCCGATCGTGGAGACGGTGTCGCCCTTGTAGTCGTGTGCGGGATAGACCAGCGTGTCGTCGGGCAGCCGCAGCAGCTTGTTGAAGATGGAGTCGTACTGCTGCCGCGCATCACCGTTCTGGAAATCGGTGCGGCCGGTCCCTCGGATCAGCAGCGTGTCGCCGGTGAAGACGCGGTCGCCCAGCGAGAAACTATAGGAATCGTCGGTGTGCCCGGGCGTGTACATCACGTCCAGGCTGATGCCCTCGATGGCGATCCGGTCGCCCTCGCTGACGCGCATCGCCACCACGTCGGCCTTGGTCTGCTCGCCCATGATGGTGACGCAATGGGTTCGGTCGCGCAAAGCGCCGAGGCCGGTGACGTGATCCGCATGCAGGTGGGTGTCGACGGCCTTCACCAGGCGCAAATCGAGCTCGCGCAAAAGCTGGCAGTAGCGCTCGACCTTCTCCAGCACCGGATCGATGATGACGGCCTCGCCGCCGCTGCGGCTGGCGAGGATGTAGCTGTAGGTGCCGGAGACGCTGTCGAACAATTGGCGGAAGATCATCAGCGCCTCCTTCCGATCTGGATCATCGTGGCATTAGCACGACCGGCCCGATGTCACCAATGCGGCGAACGCTCGGTAGGTCGGATTGCATCGCGCAATCCGCTGTCACGACTGCGATGCAAATCCGGGATTGCCGTCGACACCCGAGAGCGTGACCTTGTTCGTTCCGACCAGCACCAGTTGGCCGTTGCGCAGGTGGTTGGCCACCACGTCCCACACCGGCTTGCCGTCCTGCGCGTTCATCGAGGCCCAGCCGGCGACCTTGTAGCTCTTGCGGGCGTCCAGCGGCCGGCCATCGTCGAGCGTGAGATCGGAGATGCGGCGGCCGATCGGCTCGGCGGGCGCGCAGCGGTAGGATAGCCCTCCGGTTCGCACCATGTCGCCGCCCTGCTGCAGATAGGGGTCGGCGTTGAACAGGTTGTCGCAGACGTCCTCGAGCACGTCCTTGATCTCTGCGCCGGACATCCGCTGCACATAGGTCTCGGGATAGGTGATGGCGGTCTGCGCCAGCACGTCCTCGAGCAGGATGGATTGGTTCGCGAGCAAGGTCGGGCCCCAGCGGAATCCCGGCGACAGCGCGATCTCGGCATCGAGCTCGCGGCGCAGCGCCGCGCAGATCAGGTCGTCGGTCGCGCCTTCGAAATTGCCGCGCCGGTAAAGCAGCCGGTCGGACGTCGCGAGCTTCTCGCTCCAGGCCGCGACCTGCGGCTGCTGCGTCTGATCGATCAGCGCCTGCATCGCCGGGTCCGGCTTCAGCAGCTCCGAGTAGACGGGCAGCAGCCGGTAGCGCGCATCGGCGACGCGGCCCTTGCCGACGTCGAGATCGAGCACGGCGAGGAATTTGCCGTTGGAGCCGGCATTGGTGACGAGCGTTGCGCCCTTGGAATTGCTGACCGCGACCGGCTGCGGAACCGCGTCATGGGTATGGCCGCCCAGGATGACGTCGATGCCGGTGACGCGGCTCGCCAGCTTGAGGTCGACATCCATGCCGTTATGCGACAGCAGGATCACGGCATCGACCTTGTCGGCGCCGCGGAGGCCATCGACCAGCTTCTGCAGTTCCTCCTCGCGGATGCCGAACGTCCAGTCCGACGTGAAGCGGCGCGGATGCGCGATCGGCACGTAGGGAAAGGCCTGGCCGATCACGGCAATGCGGGCGCCGCCGATCTCCTTGATGGTGGCCGGCTTGAACACGCGGCCGGAGCCGGGATCGAATGCCTTGGCGTCGTTGAACGCCGCCTCCTCCGTCAGGAACACGTTCTGCGCCAGGAATTCGCCCTTGAAGCGGGCGAGGTTGGTGCGCAGCGCCTCCTCGCCATAGGTGAACTCCCAATGCCCGGTCATGGCGTCGATGCCGAGCAGGTTGGCGGCGCTCACCATGTCGGCGCCGCGCATCGCATTGGCGAGCCCGGTGCCCTGCCAGAGGTCGCCGCCATCGAGCAGCACCGAGCGATGGTCGCCGGCATCGGCGCGCAGCTTGTCGACCAGGGTCTTCAGATGCGCGAATCCACCCATCCGGCCGAAGCGGACGGCGTACTTCTCGAACTCGAACGAGGTGAACGCATAGGCTTCGGCGCTGTCGGGCCGGATGCCGTAGCGGTCGAGGAAGGCGCGCTCGACCAGATGCGGCGGCCGTCCCCACATCTCGCCGATGCCGAGATTGACGCTGGGCTCGCGGAACAACAGCGGCCGCAACTGCGCGTGCGTGTCCGTGATGTGCAGGATGCGCGCGTTGCCGAATTTTTCGATGTCGTAGAGGCTGACGGTGTCGGCGGCGCAGGCGCTGCGCAGCAACGCCGGCGCGGCGAGCGTGGCGACAACTGATGCCTTCAGAAAGTCCCGGCGCCGAATCATGGCTCGCGTCCTAGATCATGATGCGATTCCACGGAATCGCATCATGATCCATCCCTTTGTTTGAGCATGATCTCCGCACAAACGCCTTCGGCGTTCATCGCGAGGGAAAACCGGTTGCCACTTCTCCGGATCATGCTCTAGCGGATCTCCATGTCCTTCCAGCGCTGCTTCTCGCTGGTGGCCTGGACGATCGAGGCCTTGGCGAGCGCCTCGGCCTCCTGCGCCGACTTCAGCGCAGAATCGAAATTGCCGGAATCCGCTGCCTTCTTCGCAGCGGTGAGTGCGGCCTGGGTCACGGTCCATTGGTTGCGCAGACGTCCGGCTTCCTTGTTGGCGCTCTCGGCCGCCGCGACCGCCGAGAGATAGTCGGCCTCCGACGCGGCCCGCGCGGAGCCGGCGCCGACCGCCGACACCATCATGGCGAACAGGATCTTTTTCATGACGCTTGCTGCCGTGACATTTTTCATGGTCGCGCTCCCGGACCTGAAACCGGCAGGCCGTTCGACACGTAGGACAGGTAATATTCGAGGTTGCGGTATTCGTCCGATTGCGGCTCCAGCGGCACGGCGCGCGTCTGGCTGTTGCAGGTGACGAAGCGCCGGCTGATCGTGCCCATGCCGCTCCATTCCGAGCGGTAGATCGGCATCGCGTTGAGGATGCCGAGCGCCGGCGCCAGGATCTCGGCGCGGATCCGCTCCCCCGGGCTCTGCACGTGGCAGCTCGCGCAGGAGAAGTTCAACTGGCCGCGGCGGGTGTAGAAATACTCCTTGCCCTTTTCGAAGGCCTCGAGCGCACGCGGGTCGTCGGGGATCTTGATGTCGAAGCGCTTGCCGCGCGACGTGTACGCCATGTAGGCGGTCAGCGATGCCATCTCGTCCTTGACGTAGGAGTAGGGCTGCTCGCCATTGGCCTCGCGGCAGCGGTTCAGCGCCAGCTCGAGGGTGATGACCTTGCCTTCCTTGTCGTCGAAATAGGGATAGTTCTGGCGGATGCCGATGCCGCCGTTCGGGAAGCAGTCGGCATAGGTCTTGCCGTTCTTGAACGGCTTGGCGAACATCTCCTTGCCGGCATCGAGCGCGAACTCGTAGGGCGGAAACTGCTCCTTCTCCTCCCATTGCTTGCGCATGTCGGCGTTCATCGAATACGGCCCGTTGACGAAATCGTCGAACGCCACCTTCGGAAACTTCTTGACGAAATAATCCTGGAACGCCTTGGCGTCGGCGGCCGGGTTCGGCTTGTCCGCGGCCGCGACGCCGGAGGCGCCGAGAGCGAGCGCGGCCGCCACGGTCAGCGCGAGGCGCGGCGCCCTCATTGGATCGTCGCCGTCAGGCTGTCGGTCGCGCCCTTGCTGTCGACCCAGCTCACCTTGAGCTCGTCGCCCTTGGCCGCGCCCTTGAAGGCGAACTTGACATAGGGGTCCTTCGACACCGCGGTGCCCCAATCGGCCAGGAACACCGTCTTGTCCTTGTGCACGAAGGTGACCTGCTGGATGTAGTGCGCCGGGATCACTTCGCCCTTGGCGTCCTTGACCAGGCCCGTATCCATCGGGTGCTGAATCAGTGTCTGGACCTCGGCGACGTCGCCATTCAGGACGGCGCGGACGCGGATGCTCGATGCCATGATGATCTCCTGATCTTAGCCGCCGCAGCCGCCGACGGTGACCTTGACCTCCTTGGTCGCGCTGTAGAGCTTGCCGCCGGATTCGACGAGCGCGATCACGTTGGAGGTCTTGGCCATCTTGAGCCGGTTCGCCACCGCGGGCACGGTGCCCTCGGGGATGTGGTACGACGCCGCCAGCGCGAACGGATTCTCGCTGACGATGAAGGCGATCGAGGTGACGTTCGGCAGCGACGTCGTCACCGCGATCGGCACCACGCCGCCGTTCTCGGCGATCTCCGGCGCGTCGAGCTTGATCTTGTCGGACGCTTCGTGGTCACGGCCGTACAGCGCCTTGACCGCGTCGCCCGCATTCTTCTGCTTGAAGGCGTCTTCCGGATATTTGTTGTCATTGGTCGCGGCAAACACGGGGGTCGCGTGCAGCACGGCGTTGCCGAGGCCGATCAGCGCGACGAGGCCGGCGCCCTTCAGGAACAGGCGGCGGTGGGCCAACGGGCCGAACGAGGCAGTCATGGCGGTCTCCAAACGGAATCAGAGGGTCTGCAGGAAGTCGACGATGGCGCTGATTTCCTGCTCGGTCAGGATGCGGTTGCGGCCGAACGGCGGCATCACCGTCAGCGGATTGCGCCTGGTCTCGTCGTTGAGAATCGCGATCAGCTCGGCGCGGTCGTATCTCGCCTTGAGGTTCTCCAGCTTCGGGCCGATCGAGCCCGGCAGGTCGCCGCCCTTGATCTCGTGGCAGGTCAGGCAGTTGCCCTTGCCGCGGTCGAAGGCGAGCTTCTGGCCGTCGACGGCACCGGACTGGGCGTGAGCGGCCATGGACATGGCGAGCGAGAGCCCCATCGCCAGGGCGGTACGCAGGACAGGTGTGATCAAGGTGGAGTTCCGACGTCTCGGTGATCTCGGCAATATAGGCGCTGCAAAGCATAAAGACCATCGGCTGACAATGCAGCTATGGTGGCCGCCGCAACGCGGTTAACGAGGGCCGTCCATGGGGCGGCCGGGAGAATGGTCATGGCGGAATATGTCGTGGAGTTCGGCCGGGACGGTCGGCCGGTGGAACCGGACGGACGGCTGGACGCGGCCGCGTTCCACCGCAACCACCAGCCGATCTGGGCGGTGCTGGAACGGCTGCTGGCGGGCAAGACCGGCGACGTGCTGGAGGCCGGCAGCGGCACCGGCCAGCACGTCGTGCATTTCGCCTCGCAGCGCCCGGACCTGACGTGGTGGCCGAGCGATCTCAACGCCAACCACCTCGCCAGCATTGCGGCTTGGCGCAGCCATGCCGGGTTGTCCAACATCCGTGATGCCCAGCGCATCGACCTGTCAGATCCCGGCTGGCCGGCGGCGTTCCGCGCCGCGGGCGGGCCGTCGCAGCTCGCCGCGATCTTCTGCGCCAACGTGATTCACATCGCGCCGTGGTCGGTGGCGGAGGGATTGTTCGCCGGCGCCGGGCAGGCGCTGTCGGCGGACGGCGCACTGGTGCTCTACGGCCCGTTCAAGCGCGACGGCAAGCACACGGCGGTCAGCAATGCCGTGTTCGATACGTCGCTGCGCGAGCGCAATCCGGACTGGGGCGTGCGCGACATCACCGACCTCGAGGCGCTCGCCGCGCGCCACGGGCTCGCCTTGCGCGAGACGATGGAAATGCCCGCCAACAACATGATCCTGGTGTTCGCGCGGCTCGCCTGACGAGCCTCTCCGTCATTGCGAGCGAAGCGAAGCAATCCAGACTTCCGTCTTGGCCCTGGATTGCTTCGTCGCCTTCGGCTCCTCGCAATGACGGTAGAGAGTACTGCTCAATCCATCGCCAACCCCACATGCCGCGCCAGAAACCGCGTGCCCAGCGTGATGAAGCTGGCGCGCTCGCGGTTGTCGGTGCCATAGCCATGGCCGCCGGCGGCGGGTTCGTAGAACCAGGCGTCGTAGCCCATGGCCTGCAGCTTGGCGGTCATCTTGCGGGCGTGGCCGGGATGGACGCGGTCGTCGCGCCGCGTGGTCGCGATCAGGATCGGCGGATAGGGCTGGCCGGGCGTTGCGGTGTGATAGGCCGAGTAGGTCGACAACCAGCTCCAATCCTGGTCGCTGTCGGGATCGCCATATTCGGCGATCCAGCTCGCGCCGGCGAGCAGCTTGGTGTAGCGGCGCATGTCGATCAGCGGGATGGTGCAGAACAAGGCGCCGAAGCGCTCGGGGTAGCGCACCAGCATGTTGGTGATCAGGATGCCGCCATTGGAGCCGCCTTGCGCCGCGATGCGCTTCGGCACCGTCACGCCGCGGCGGACGAGGTCGGCGGCGACCGCGGCGAAATCATCATGCGCGAGCCGCTTGCCCGCATAGCGGCCGGCGTCGTGCCAGGCGGTGCCGAACTCGCCGCCGCCGCGGATGTTGGCCTCCACGAGCGTGCCGCCACGCTCGAGCCACAGCTTGCCCAGCGCCGCATTGTAGGCCGGACGGAGCGTGTGACCGAAGCCGCCATAGGCGCTCATGTGCACCGGCGCGTCGCCTGTGAGCTCGGCCGGCCCGGTCTGGGTGTAGGGAATACGCTCGCCATCCACCGAGATCGCCTCGTGTCGCGTGACGACGTGCCCCTCGGCGCTGAAGGTGCGAGGCGCCTGCTTCAGCACGATCGGCGCGGCCAAGCCCTCGATCAGTAGCAGCGACGGCGGCGTCAGCGGATCCTGGATGTTGGCGAGCAGGTCGCCGTTGCTTTCGGCCTCGTCGGTGTCGAGACGCCAGACGTCCACCGTCGCGATCTCCGGCAGGCCGGGAAGCCGCTCGCAGCGCCACTCCCCCGGTGACGGCGTCCACACCTCGAACCTTGCCCTGAGCTCGTCGAGGATCGACAGCACCAGCCGGTCGCCGGCCCAGGACAGGCCCTGCAGCGCGCGTCGCGGCGCGGGCTCGAACACGCGGGTGAAATCGCGGCGCCCGGCAAGGAATGCCGAGAGCCGGAGACCGAGTACCACATCTGCGGGATGGGTGACCTCGCCGACGGTCCAGGGCTGGCGCAGCTTGATAGCCATCCAGTCGCCATGCGCTGACATCCAGCAGTCGGTCGGCAGGTCGAGCCTGGTCCGCGCCCCGCCGCCGTCACCGAGCCATAGATATTGGTTGAAGAAGTCGATGCCCTCGGCAAACCACACCCGCGCCGGCGCGACGCTGCGATCGACACCGACATGCACCCATGTCGACTGGCTGCCTTCGGCGGCGAAGATCACCTCCGCCTGCTCGACCGGCTGGCCGCGCCGCCAGCGCCGCACCGTCCGCGCGTAGCCCGACGGCGTCGCCATGCCCGCGCCGAACGCGCTCGCCAGCAGCAGGGTGTCGGCATCGAGCCAGGCGGCGCCGCCCTTGGCCTCCGAGAGCGTGAAGCCGCCCGTCACGAAGCGCTTCGTCGCGAGGTCGAACTCGCGCAGCACCACGGCGTCGCTGCCGCCCCGCGACAGGCTCAGGATGGCGCGCTCATGCGCCGGCGGCAGGCTCGAGACCCCGTTCAGCGCCCAGTCCTCGCCTTCGTCGGCCGCGAGTCGGTCGATGTCGAGCAGGTCCTCCCATTGCGGTTGCGCCTTGCGGAACTCCGCGATCGTCGTGCGCCGCCACAAGCCGCGCGGATGCGCCGCGTCCTTCCATTGATTGTACAGCAGCCCGCCGCGGCGGCTGACGAACGGGATGTTGTCCGGCCGATCCAGGATGGCGGCCAGCGTGTCGCGGTCGCGTTCGAAGGCCGCATCGCCGAACGCGGCGAGCGTGCGCTGGTTCTGCGCCGCGACGAAGGCGAGTGCGCGCTCGCCGTCGATCTCCTCGAGCCACAGATACGGATCGTCATCGGGCGCCGCGATGGTCGGACGATCGTCGATTGACATGGCTCAAGCTCCGCGGGCGCCGTTGACGCGAGAATACCGCCAGCTTGATTAGCCGGGCCCATCGGGAGTGTCGAATCACGCTCGGTGGCGCGTTCGCTGCCGCATGGCTTGTCTCCGTTCGCGCCCGTTGCCTCGGGCGCGCGCTTCCCGCAATAGTGCGGCTGAACCAGCAAGGCGGGAGCGTGCGCGCCACGCCTCCGGATACCTGAGATGATCGATCTGACCGTGAGCGAAGACACCTCCGATGATGCCCGCGCTCGCCGTAACGTGGCGCGGCTCGCGGCCGCCCAGGCGCTGACCGGCGCCAACTCGGCCGTGATCTTCGCCACCGGCGCGATCGTCGGTGTCACCATTGCCCCGAACATCGGGCTCGCGACGGTGCCGATCTCGATGTACGTCGTTGGCCTCGCCGCCGGCACCTTGCCGACCGGCGCGATCTCGCGCCGCTATGGCCGCCGGGCGGCCTTCCTGATCGGTACCGGCTGCGGCGCCGTCACCGGCGTGCTCGGCTGCCTCGCCATCTTGCGCGGCTCGTTCGCACTGTTCTGCCTGGCGACGTTCCTCGGCGGCGTCTATGGCGCCGTCGCGCAATCCTATCGCTTCGCGGCGGCCGATGGCGCCAGCGCGACGTTCCGGCCCAAGGCGGTGTCGTGGGTGATGGCGGGCGGCATCTTCGCCGGTCTGCTCGGTCCACAGCTCGTGCAATGGACCATGGACGTCTGGCAACCCTATCTGTTCGCGTTCAGCTATCTGGTCCAGGCGGCGGTCGCGCTGGTCGCGATGGGGATCGTCGCCGGCGTCGATCTGCCGAAGCCTGAAGCTGCCGATCTCCATGGCGGCCGGCCGCTGTCCGAGATCGTGCGCCAGCCGCGCTTCATCGCAGCTGCCCTGTGCGGCACCATCGCCTATCCGGTGATGAACCTGGTGATGACCTCGGCACCTTTGGCGATGCAGATGTGCGGGCTCACGGTGTCGGATTCCAATTTCGGCCTGCAATGGCACATCGTCGCGATGTACGGCCCGAGCTTCTTCACGGGATGGCTGATCGCGCGCTTTGGTGCGCCTGCCATCGTCGCGGTGGGTCTGGGGCTTGAAGCGGTCGCGGCCGTCATCGGCCTGTCCGGCCTGACCGCGATGCACTTCTGGGCCACCCTGGTCATGCTCGGCGTCGGCTGGAATTTCGGCTTCGTCGGCGCCTCCGCGCTGGTGCTGGAGACACATACATCCGCCGAGCGCAACAAGGTGCAGGCGTTCAACGATTTCCTGATCTTCGGCCTGATGGCGCTGGGCTCGTTCTCCTCGGGCCAACTGCTCGCCAATTTCGGCTGGTCGGCGGTGAACCTCGTGGTGTTCCCGCCGGTGCTGCTGGGATTGTGCGTGCTTGCACTGGTGTGGTCGTCGAAGCGGCGCGAGGCAGCGGCGGGCTGACTAAAACGGGCGTAGTAGTAACGAGGTCGCGCCGCACCCACGGTGCGCTCCCCTCCCCCTTGCGGGGAGGGGGCGGGGGTGGGGGTCCACGAACCGTGCTCTCTCAGATTACAAGGATCAAAGTCTCTCGCTCGGCCGAGCGGTGGATGCCCAGCCTTGAGAGCCGATAGCAGTGCAGATTGATAAGGTCGCACCTCACTTCGCGCAGCGCCCGGAGACCCCCACCCCCGACCCCTCCCCGCAAGGGGGAGGGGAGTGCACCGGCATCGTGGCGACAGCGGCGCATCGCAGCTCACGCGCTTCTCACTTCAACTCCGACACCTCGCCCTCCGGCAGGTCGAACTCGAACGCGTTCAGCGTCATCGACACCATCGTGTAGTAGCCGCACAGGCCGATGATCTCGACCAAGCCGCGTTCGCCGAGCAGCGCGATCGCCTCCTTGTAGAGCGCATCCGTCAGTCCATGGCCCTCATGCAGCGACTTGGCGACGTCGTAGATCATCTGTGCCTTGGGATCGGAGAATTCCGGCGTGCGACGGTCGCGGATGTCCTCGATGATCTTGATGTCGAGCCCGCCGGCCAGCGCCAGACGCTTATGCGCGTACCATTCGTAATGCGCGGTCCAATGCCGCGCCGTCACCAGGATCGCGATCTCCGAGAGTGCTGCCGGAAACACCGTGTCGTAGCGCAGGAAGGCGCCGAGCCGCGTCGCGTGCCGCGCCATCTCCGGGCTGTTGAGCCAGGCCATCATCGGCGGCGGCGGCGAGCCGCGCTTGCTGGCGATCGACTCGTCATAGGTCTGGCGCTGGTCGGCGCTCATTTCGCCAGGCGAAAGAAGTTTCAGACGCATGTTCGTTTCCTCGTATTTCACGCGGCGGCATCATGACCATAGAACGCCTGGCAAGGCGAGGGCGCCCGCGGCGACATCGATGTTGAATTCCCTGACGCGCTGAGGTTAGGTCGTTCCAAAGACAGCAATCATGGAAACGCGTGAGGACTTGGCATGGCCGATCTCGACACATTCCGCCGCGAAACCAGGGCCTGGCTGGAGGCCAATTGCCCGCCGGAGATGCGCCGGCCGATGACCTCCGAGGAGGACACGTTCTGGGGCGGCCGCAATGCAAAATTCTCCTCTGAGCCGCAGCGCGTCTGGTTCGAGCGCATGCGCGACAAGGGCTGGACCGTGCCGCACTGGCCCAGGGAATATGGCGGCGGCGGTCTCGACGGCGAGGAGGCCAAGATCGTGCGCCAGGAGATGGCGGCGATCGGCGCGCGCGCGCCGATCACCTCGTTCGGCATCTCGATGCTCGGGCCGGCGCTGCTGAAATACGGCACGGACGACCAGAAGCGCGAGCACCTGCCGAAGATCACCGCCGGTCTCATCCGCTGGTGCCAGGGCTATTCCGAGCCGAACGCCGGCTCCGATCTCGCCTCCTTGCAGACGCGGGCGGAAAGCGACGGCGACGACTACATCATCAACGGCCAGAAGATCTGGACCTCCTACGCCAACTACGCCGACTGGATCTTCTGCCTGGTGCGCACCGATCCGGCGGCGAAGAAGCATGACGGCATCAGCTTCATCCTGTTCGACATGACGTCGAAGGGCGTGTCGACCAAGCCGATTCTCCTGATCTCGGGCCGCTCGCCATTCTGCGAGACCTTCTTCGACAATGTCCGCGTGCCCAAGGCGAACGTGCTGGGCACCGTCAACCGTGGTTGGGACGTTGCGAAGTACCTGCTGCAGCACGAGCGCGCGATGATTTCCGGCATGGGCGAGCGCGGCGGCAGCCGGCCGCTCGGCCAGGTCGCGGCGGATTCCGTCGGCAGCGATGCGCAGGGGCGGCTCGACGACGCGCTCTTACGTGCCGACATCGCCACGTTCGACGTCGACGAGGCCGCGCTTGCCGCCGCCGCCGAGCGCATGGTCGATCTCGCCAAGGCGGGGCAGGGCCATCCGGCGTTCTCGTCGGCGATGAAGTACTACGGCACCGAGCTCAACAAGCGCCGCCACGAGTTGCTGATGGCGGCCGGCGGCATCGACGCGCTCGAATGGGAGAGCGAGCGCTCCCACGAAGGCGCGCGTCCCCGCGCCTGGTTGCGCACCAAGGCCAACTCGATCGAAGGCGGCACCTCCGAGGTCATGCTCGGCATCGTCGCCAAGCGCATCCTCGATCTGCCGGGGGCGTAGTTCGCACCCACGCCGTCATTCCGGGGCGCCGCGACGCGGCGAGCCCGGAATCCATAACCACGATCGTGAGTATGGATTCCGGGCCTGGCCCTTCGGGCCATCCCGGAATGACAAGACCAAAATTGATTGCCATCGTTGCAACGGGATCTCCCATGCCTCTCCTCCTCACCGAAGAACAATCCATGCTGCGCGACAGCGCGCGCGGCCTCATCAGCGATCACGCACCGATCGCGCACCTGCGCAAGCTGCGCGATGATCGCGACGCGACCGGCTTCTCGCGCCAGCTCTGGGCCACCTTCGCCGAGATGGGCTTTGCCGGATTGCTCGTGCCGGAAGAGCACGGCGGCTCCGGCCTCGGCGCGGTCGAGGCCGGCGTCGTGATGGAGGAGATCGGCCGTACCTTGATGCCGTCGCCGTTTCTGGCGACGTCGGTGCTGTCAGCCTCGGCGCTGGCCCGCGCCGGCTCGGCGGCGCAGAAGTCCGAGTATCTGCCGAAGATCGCCAGCGGCGCGCTGCTCGCCGCGCTGGCGCTCGACGAAGGCGCCAAGCATCGTCCTTTGCACACCGCCCTGCAGGCCGTGCGCTCCGGCAACGGCTTCAAACTGAACGGCGCCAAGGCGATGGTGGTCGACGGCCACGTCGCCGATCTCTTGCTTGTCGTCGCCCGCAGCGCCGGCGCGCCCGGCGATCGCGATGGCCTCACGCTGTTCCTGGTCGATCCCAAGGCCAAGGGCGTGGCGATCGAACGCACCATCATGGTCGACGCGCACAACGCCGCGCGGGTCACGCTCGACAACGTCGAGGTCACCGCGGATCACGTGCTCGGCGAGGTCGATGGTGGCGCTGCCACGCTGAGCGCCGTACTCGATCTCGGCCGGGGCGCGGTCGCCTCCGAGATGGTGGGATTGAGCGAGGAGGTGTTCGGCCGCACCGTTGCCTATCTCAAGGAACGCAAGCAGTTCGGCAAGGCCATCGGCGAATTCCAGGCGCTGCAGCACCGTGCCGCGCAGCTCTATATCGAGATCGAGATCACCCGCGCCGCGGTGCTGAAGGCGCTGCAGACGCTCGACGCCGATTCCGCCGGCGCGACGGCCGCCGTGGCCGTCGCCAAGGCCCGCGCGGGCGCGACCGCGACCCGCGCGGTGCAGGAGGGCGTGCAGATGCATGGCGGCATGGGCATGACCGATCAGTTCGACATCGGCTTCTTCATGAAGCGCGCCCGGGTCTGCGAGGAGCTGCTCGGCGATGCGAACTATCACGCAGCGCAGCTGGCTCAGCTCAGGGGGTACTAAGCAAGGCCGCTTGTCGGCACCCGCCGACTCCACGCGCTCAGCTGTCATCGTCCGCGAAGGTGGACGATCCAGTACGCCGAGCGAGTTGTGATTGACCGACAAGCCCGCAGCGTACTGCGTACCCCGCCTTCGCGGCGTACGACAGTAACTATCGACGACAACAGCAGATTTCGCAAAAAAAGAGCGCGCCATCACCGATGGCGCGCTCTCGTTCGATCAATGATGCATCGCGGTCTTGGCCGGTGGCAGCAGCACCTTGTCGATGACGTGGATGACGCCGTTCGAGGCCATGACGTCGGCCTGCACCACATGCGCGTCGTTGACCTGCACGCCGAAGAAGGTGCCGTCGACGGCCACCGGCTGGCCTTGCGCCGTCTTCACGCTCAGCTTCTTGCCGGCGACGTCGCCGGCCTTCACCGCGCCGGGGATCACGTGATACTTCAGGATCGCGGCGAGCTTGCCCTTGTTCTTCGGCTTGAGCAGATCCTCGACGGTGCCCGGCGGCAGCGCGGCGAACGCCGCGTCGGTCGGTGCGAATACGGTGAAGGGACCCTTGCTCTTCAGCACCGGCACGACACCTGCGGCCTTGGCGGCGGCGACGAGCGTCTTGAACTGACCGGCGCCGACGGCGGTGTCGACGATATCGGCGGCACGTGCCGCGACTGCTGACATGGAGAGCGCGCCCAGCATCAACGCGCCGGCCACGAACGAACGGAATCCCAGCGTCATTCGAGTTTTTCCCTGTGAACTGAACTGATGAGTTGGCTGATGCGCAAAGGGATTTCGGTCCCCCTTGTTCTCCCTGTTGTGCAGGGGCGCATCACCCGACCGGATTGGTCAGGCTCGTTACGATCGCTGCGATTGGCTGGATTTGAGAATGAATTCACGAACTCGTGAGCGGCTCCCCGAGCCTCCCGGGCAGATCGCGCGAGAGCCATGAAACCGCGGGACTAATTGCTTTGCGGGAGCATCCGCAGTGCCCGTCGGGCCATTTTGTCGCAACCCGACGGGCGTTGTCTCGTCGGGCAAATCAGCCGCACATTCCCCGCCGTCACGGCCCGCAAGAGGGACGCTTCGCGATCGTTACGAAACGTGGGCCAGTGACGCGATGGACGCATCGGATCGCAGCGCGAGTGATCGCGCCGACGAACGATGGCGATGCGGACGTGAAAGCGCGTGGTCCTGGCGCCCCGATGCTGGCGTCAAGTCGACGGGTGATGATCCCGGGCGGCGACGGTGGCTAACAAGCCGGACACCGAGGAGAGCGCGCCATAAGCGTTAACACCGTCGCGCAGGGAAGGCCGGGTTGTCCCGGCTGAGCCTGTGGTTCTGCCGCCTGCATTTTTTTACGCAGGCGGGCCGCAGGTGCCAGTCGGCACCTGGCCTTCCCTGCGCCCTCGATTTTCGGAGGGTGGAGAATTTGGCAAAGCTCGGGCGCGGAAGACGTCGCGGGGATGATGATGTTTGTTCTGCTCTAAGCACCGGAAAATCAGCCCTCGCGGCGCATATGAATGCGCCCTCTCCCCTTGTGGGGGAGGGCTACACAGAAGCCAACTCCAAGCTTGCTTGGGTGAGGGGTTGGTGCGGAAAATGCAGGTCTGAGTTCGTGGCAACCCCTCACCCGGTTTCGATGCTGCGCATCGAAACGACCCTTTCCCACAAGGGGAGAGGGTGCACCGTTCGTGTCGCGAGAGGCGTGAGACCAGTCGAAGCGAAGCCGACAATTCCGACCGGCGTTCTACCTGATCGGCGGCGCGTACTGGACACCACCCGCGTTCCACAGCTGGTTCATGCCGCGCGGGATCTTCAGCTTCGACTCGCTGCCGACATTGCGCTCATAGACCTCGCCGTAATTGCCGACGTGACGGATCACGCGCGCGGCCCAGTCCTTGGTCAGGCCGAGGTCCTGGCCGTAGCTGCCCTCGTTGCCGACCAGCCGCATCACGTCCGGCTTCTTCGACTTCAGCGCCTCGTCGATGTTCTTGGAGGTGACGCCGAGTTCCTCGGCATTGATCATCGCGTACAGCGTCCACTTCACGATCATCATCCAGTCGTCGTCGCGCTGGCGCACCACGGGCGCGAGCGGCTCCTTGGAGATCAGGTCGGGCAGGATGTCGTGATCGCCGGGCTTCGACAGCGTCAGACGCAGCGCGTAGAGCTGCGAGACGTCGGCGGTGAAGGTGTCGCACTTGCCACTGTCATACGCCTTGATGACGTCGTCGAGCTTGGGAAACTTCACCTCCTCGTACTTCATGTTGTTGGTGCGGAAATAGTCGCCGAGGTTGAGCGCGTTGGTGGTGGAATCCTGCACGCAGACCTTGCTGCCGTTGAGGTCGAGCGCCGTCTCCAGCTTGCGCGACCGCGGCACCATGAAGCCCTGGCCGTCGTAATAGGCGACCGCCGGGAAATACAGGTCGTAGTTCTGCTCGCGCGCCATCGACCAGGTGGTGTTGCGCGACAGGATGTCGACCTTGCGGCTCTGCAGCTCCTTGAAGCGCTCGTTGGCGTCGAGCGGCACGAACTTCGCCTTCTTCGGATCATCGAAGATCGCGGCCGCCACGGCGCGGCAGAAGTCGACGTCGAAGCCGCTCCAATTGCCCTTGTCGTCGGGAATCGAGAAGCCGGGCAGGCCGGCATTGACGCCGCACAACACCTCGCCGCGGCGGATGGTCCGCTTCAAGGTGCGGGTGTCGTACATCTCATAGGTGACGGCGAGCGCCGCGACGAGGACGGCGACGGCGAGCCCGATCAGCAGGCCGCCTCGGAAAGTGCGCATGGTGAATCTCTTTCAGAAAATGTCAGGACAAAGCGATGGCTGAATGTCCGGCGGCGGGCGCCGGCGTCACAGTTCCGGCTTCTGCCGCACCACGACCTTGGTGCCGACCGGGACGCGGTCGAACAGGTCGGCGACATCGGCATTCACCAGCCGGAAGCAGCCGGAGGAAATCTTGCTGCCGATCGTCCAGGGCTGGTTGGTGCCGTGGATGCGGTACACGGTGGTGCCCAGATACATCGCGCGCGCGCCCAAGGGATTGCCGGGGCCGCCGGCCATGAAGCGCGGCAGATAGGGCTGGCGCTGGATCATCTCCGGCGGCGGCGTCCAATCCGGCCACTCGGCCTTCTTGGTGATCGACAGCAGCCCCTGCCACTGGAAGCCGTCACGGCCGACGCCGATGCCGTAGCGGATGGCACGTCCGCCCGGCTGCACCAGATAGAGGTGGCGTTCGGCGGTGGACACGATGATGGTGCCCGGCGGCTCGGTGGTGCGGAAATAGACCACCTGCTTGCGCCATTCGGGATCGAGCTCGTAGCCGTCATCGGCGACGAGACCGGGCTGATCGCCGGGGTCCTCGGACTGGGCAAAACTATGCGATGTGGACAGCGCCAGCGCGATGATGGCGCTGGCCGCACAAAGCAGGCGACGGAAACTCGGCATTCAAAGCTCTCCTCAACGGACCCCTGCGAAGCTTGCCCGATCAAATCCACCCGTCAAATTTCAGGAGCATATTCGCAGCAAAGTCAAGGTGAGCGCAGGGCGCACCCGTTGTCATCCGAGCTTCATCCAGAGCCGCAGCAGGAAGGCCACCGCGCCGACGGTCGCCACGCCGGCGAGCCAGAGCGCAACGAACCAGGCGAGGCGCTTCGCGAGGGACGCGGGCTCGGGAGCGCGCATCAGTGATAGCCGCTGTCGTGCCCGACCTTGCCGCGAAACACCCAATAGGCCCAGCCGGTGTAGCCGAGGATCAGCGGCACCAGCACCAGCACGCCGGGCAGCATGATCAGTTGGCTGCGTTCGGGTGCTGCCGCCTGCCAGATCGTGATGCTCTGCGGCACGACGTAGGGATACATGCTGATGCCGAGGCCCGCGTAGGAGAGGAAGAACAGCGCGAGTGCGAGAAAGAACGGCCAGCTATCGTGCCTCTGGGCGAGGTTCTTCATCATCAGCACGGTGACGCCGACGACGGCGAGCGGCACCGGCGCGGTGAGAATGATCGCCGGCCACCTGAACCAGCGGTCCGAATATTGGATCGTGAGCAGCGGCGTCCACAGACTGACGGCGGCGATGGCGAGCAGCATCGCGAACAGCAGGACCCAGCTGATGCGATAGGCCTTGTCGCGCAGGTCGCCCTCTGTCTTCAGGATCAGCCAGGTTGCGCCGAGCAGCGCGTAGCCGACCACGAGCGAGACGCCGGTGAGGAGGCTGAACGGCGTCAGCCAGTCCCACCAGCCGCCGGCATAGTGCCGGCCCTCGACATGCACGCCCTGCAGGATGGCGCCGAGCGCGATGCCCTGCGCGAGCGCCGCGACCCATGACCCGCCGGCAAAGGCGATGTCCCACAGATTGCGTGTGGCGCGGGTGCGCCAGCGGAATTCGAAGGCGACGCCGCGGAAGATCAGGCCGACCAGCATCGCGATCAGCGGCGCATACAGCGCCGGCATCAGGATCGCATAAGCCAGCGGGAACGCGGCCATCAGGCCACCGCCGCCGAGCACCAGCCAGGTCTCGTTGCCGTCCCACACCGGCGCCACGGTGTTGGTGATGACGTCGCGGTCCTGCTTGCCTGGAAACAGCGGGAAGAGGATGCCGAGGCCGAGATCGAAGCCGTCCATCACGACGTAGATGAACACGGCGAGCGCGATGATGAAGGCCCAGAGGGTGGCGAGATCGATGGCGACGCTCATGATCCGACCACTCCCTGCACGACGCCGGCGGCCGGCGTGATGCCGGCGGTGCGGACCGGCTGCTCGCTGCTCGGGCCCGGCTCGCCGGGATGCGGCGGCTCGGCCATCAGGCGCAGGATGTACAGCACGCCGGCAGCGAAGATGATGAAATACACGATGATGAAGGCGAGCAGCGAGGCACCCACGGCCGGGGCCGCGAGCGGCGAAACGGAATCGGTGGTGCGCAGCAGCCCGTATACGGTGAACGGCTGCCGGCCGGTCTCGGTGGTGATCCAGCCGGCCATGACGGCCATGAATCCCGCAGGTCCCATCGCAATCGCGAAGCGGTGCAGGCCGCGATTGATGTACAGCCGCCCGCGCCAGCGCTCCCACAGGCTGAACAGGCCGAGCGCCAGCATCAGCAGGCCCAGGCCGACCATGATGCGGAACGACCAGAAGGTGATCGGCACTGGCGGCCAGTCCTGCCGCGGGACGGTGTCGAGGCCGGCCATCGGTGCGTCGATCTGGTGTTTCAGGATCAGCGAGCCAAACTTAGGAATGCCGAGCGCCCATTTCAGTTCGCCCTTGGCCTGGTCCGGCCAGCCGAACAGGTACAGCGGCGCGCCGTCCTTGTGGCTCTCGAAATGGCCTTCCATGGCCATGATCTTCACCGGCTGGTGTTCGAGCGTGTTGAGGCCGTGCTGATCGCCGACCAGGATCTGCAGCGGCGCCACCAGCGCCGCCATCCACATCGCCATCGAGAACATCACGCGCGGGCCCGGCAGATGCGGATTGCGCAGCAGATGCCAGGCGCCGACCGCGCCGACCACGAGCGAGGTGGTGAGATAGGCCGCCAGCACCATGTGCACGAGGCGGTAGGGGAACGACGGATTGAAGATGACTGCGAGCCAGTCGACCGAGACGAACTGGCCGTCGGCGTTGACCGCATAGCCCGCCGGCGTCTGCATCCAGGAATTGGCCGAGAGAATCCAGAATGCCGAGATCAGGGTGCCGATCGCGACCATCAAGGTGGCCAGGAAATGCAGCTTCGGGCCGACGCGCTTCAGGCCGAACAGCATGACGCCGAGAAAGCCGGCCTCGAGGAAGAACGCCGTCAGCACTTCATAGGCCATCAGCGGGCCGATCACCGGTCCGACCTTGTCGGAATAGACCGACCAGTTGGTGCCGAACTGGTAGGACATCACGATGCCGGAGACGACGCCCATGGCAAACGCGATGGCGAAGATCTTGAGCCAGTAATTGAAGACGTTGAGATAGACGTCGCGGCCGGTCCACAGCCACAGCGCCTCGAGCACGGCGAGGTAGGACGCGAGCCCGATCGAGAAGGCGGGGAAGATGATGTGGAAGGTGACCGTGAAGGCGAACTGCGCGCGCGCCAGCTCAACCGCATCCAAACCGAACATCAGCACCGTCCGTCATTGCCGTGGGGCTTGTAGCACCGCCCCATGACGGAAGATTGCACCGGCAACGCGCGATATCAAATGGTCAAATCGCCCTATTGGCGGCGTGAGCGGTCCCAAACGACGAAGACCCGGCGGGGGCATCCGCCGGGTCTTCGGAGCAACCTTGGAAGGTGGAGGTATCCTTGAATTTGCTCGCTCCAAACCGAGATCAGCTGGGGGACTGAGGCTCGGCTGATGGATAACGTTCTAGCGGCCGAAATTTTCCAGGTGATTTCGCCGATTGTTTCAATTGTTTCGTTCGGCGATTTTCGTGCGTCGTCTTTGGAACCCGCCGGGGCGGCAGCCCCGACGAGAATGAAGCTTGGTCAGGCGGCGAGGCTGTGGACGCCGGCACAGCGCAGGAGCTCGGCCAGGTGCTTGCGGGCATAGAACATGCGCGTCTTCACCGTGCTCTGCGGAATGCCGATGATCTGCCCGACCTCCTCCACCGACTTCTCATGGTAGTAGATCAGGGTGATGATCTCGCGATGCGCCGGCGACAGCTTGGCGACGCAGGCGCGCAGGATGGCGCTGGTGGTGGAGCGCTCGAGCGAGGTCTCCGGCGTGTCGGAGTCGTCGGCGATCTCGCGCACCTCGTCCTGGTCGATGTCCTCGAAGCGGCGCTGGCGCAGCGCGGTCAGCGCTTTGAAGCGGGCGATCGACAGCAGCCAGGTCGAGACCTGCGAGCGGCCCTCGAACTGCTTGGCGGTGCGCCAGACGTCCAGGAACACCTGGCTGACGAGGTCCTCGGCGATCGTGGTGTCGCGGACGATGCGCAGGATGAAGCGATAGACCCGCACATTGTGACGCGCATAAAGCGTGTGCATCGCGGTGCGATCGCCATCGGCAATGCTCTCCAGGAGCATGTCGTCCGTGGTCGCCTGGGCGGCGATGATGCCCTGGCTGGCTGCGGAATTGATGGCAACGACGTTCTGCATGGCACTCTCCCGTTCCGCCGCCCCCTTGCGGCGTTTCGACGGGATGGATTGTTAAGGAGTGCCCGTTTCGGGACGTCTGCACGAAAACAGGAAAATGGTTTCGTGCGCCTGCGGAAATGTTTCGTCGCGCCGCACATCGCGAAACAGTCGTGGCGGAATTGTGCCCAATTCCAAGAAGCGGAACGGAATGGGGGTACAGAGGCTGCTTTCGCCGCCGCCGGCCGGCTGTCCTCAGGCCTTCTCGCCGGCCGGGGAGAACAGGTAGCCGCCGCCGCGAATGGTCCGGATCACGGCCGGTTTGGTCGGATCGGGCTCGATTTTGCGACGGATGCGCATGATTCTAAGATCCACGGCGCGATCGAACGCCTCCGCATCGCGGGCATTGGCGAGCTCCAGCAGCCGCTCGCGCGACAGCACCCGCTTCGGGTTGGCGGCGAACACTTTGAGCAGGCCGAACTCGGACGCCGTCAGCGGGTGCTCGTTGCCTTCGTCATCGCGCAGCGCCTGGGCATCGAGATCCAGCCATTTGGTGCCGAACCGCACCAATTGCGGGTCCTTGGCCTGGGCCGGAGCGGTCTCCGTGACGGCCGCCGCAGCCTTGGCCGGTCCGCTGCGGCGCAGCACGGAGCGGATCCGGGCCATCAATTCGCGCAATTCGCACGGCTTGGCGACGTAATCGTCGGCGCCAAGCTCAAGCCCGACCACGCGGTCGATCGGGCTGGCGGTGGCCGTCAGCATGATCACCGGGATGTTGGTGCGGCCCTTGAGATCGCGAATGATCGACAGGCCGTCTTCTTCGGGCATGTTGAGGTCGAGCACGACGAGATCTGCGGGGCCGGTCTCGATGGCGCTGCGCAGGCTCTTGCCGCCGTCGCACAGCGTCACGCTGAAGCCGTGCATCTTGAGGTAATCACCCACCATTTCGCGGGCAGGGGCCTCGTCGTCGACGATGATGATGTGCTGGCTCTGACTCATGACAATTCGGCCGCCGGCAGTGTGATGGTGAAGGTCGATCCGGATCCCGGCCCTTCGCTCCTGGCCGTCACCTCGCCACCATGCATGTCGACGATGCGTTTGACAATCGACAGGCCGAGCCCGGTCGAGCTCTCGCCCGCGGTCGGTTTGGCCGACAGCCGCTGGAACCGCCCGAACAGGCGGCCGAGATCCTCCGGCGACAGCCCGGCGCCCTGGTCGGTGACGGCGATGATGGTGTTGTCGCCGTCATCGGCGGCGTTCACGGTGATCCTGCCGCCGATCGGGCTGTACTTGATCGCGTTGCTCAAGAGATTGTCGATCGCCTCGCGGATCCGGTCGATGTCGCACATGGTCGACAGCAGCGTCGGCGCCGAGACCTCGATGACCTGCTGCTTGTTGAGGGCGAGCGGCTGGTTGGCCTCGACCACCTCATGGATCAGGGCCGTGATGTCGACCGGCTCGCGGCGGATGGTGATGTCGAAGGCGTCGGCCATCGCATCCGAGATCAGATGGTCGACCATCGAGGTCAGCCGCTTGGCGGCATCGCGGATATGTCCGACCTGGCTGGTGATCCCCTCTGCGGAGGCGCCGGTCGCGATCAACTCGGTCAGCATTTCCGTGCGGCCGAGGATGACGCCCAGCGGATTCTTCAGGTCATGGGCAACGGTGCCGAGAATCTCGTTCTTGAAGCCGTTGGCGCGCTGCAGCCGCAGCCATTGCGCCGACAGCCGCCGGTTGGCCTGCATCAGCGCGCGGGTGCGCTGGGCGACGCGGTCCTCGAGCTGGGTGTTGGCCTCATGCAGCTGCTGATACAGGATCACGTTGTCGAAGGCGATCGACAGCCGGCTGGAGAAGATCTCGACCAGCGAACGGTCGGTCTCGGACAGCGGCCGCTCCGCCTGCAGCAGCACCACGACTTCGCGCCCCGAGCCGGTGCGGACATAGAGCACGGTGCGGTGGTCTGCGAATTCGTTGCTGCGCTGCCTGAAGGCGGCCTCAACCATGTCGCGCAGATCCGGATCGAGCGAGCGCGAGGTGACGGCGCCGGAGAAGCGGCTGTAGCAGCCGGAGCCGGCCAGCACCGAAAAATCGTCGGTCTGGCTGCCGTCGTCGCGCAGCACCAGGATCCCCGCGCAATCCACGTTCAGCAGCGACGCGATCTGGGTCAGCACGCCCTCGGCCAGCCGCTGCATCGACTTGAAATCATACAGCGTCGAGGCGGCGTCGATGATGATCTCGAGGCCGCGCCGGGTCTGCACCATGCGCTCGAGCTGCTGGTAGCTGCGCAGCGCCGCCGTCAGCGAGGTGAACAGCTTGTCGGCGGTGAGCTCGGTCTTGGCCTTGTAATCGTTGATGTCGTACTGGACGATGACGCGCCGCTCCGGCGCCTGGCCCGGCTGCCCGGTCCGCAGGATGATGCGGACGGTCTCGTTCTTGATCTCGTTGCGGATGTATTCGACGAGCTCGAGCCCGGCGACGTCGGTCTCCATGATGACGTCGAGCAGCACGGCCGCGATGTCGGTGTGCTCCCGCATCAGCGCGCGGCCTTCGGCCGCCGAATAGGCGGACAGGATTTCGAGCCCCTGGCCGTTCAGGCTGTAATCCGACAGCGCAAAGCGGGTGCCCTCGTGCACGGCATGGTCGTCGTCGATGACGGCGATCTTCCATTTCCGGGCCGAACCGTCGTCCTCGTCGAAACCGGTATCCTCGATCAGTTGGAGGACATCGTCCTGTTCGGCCATTGCGTCGTTCCGTCACCCATTGCTGTCTCGGCGCCGCCCTTGGCGACCCGCGGCATGATAATCCGAAAGGTGGTGCCTTGTCCCTCGCGGGATTCCAGCATCATGCGGCCACCGAGCTGCTGCGTCACCAGATTGTAGACGATATGCAGCCCGAGCCCCGTTCCCCCTTCGTTGCGGCGTGTCGTGAAGAACGGATCGAAGGCCTGGCGCTGCACGTCGGGGGGCATGCCGGCCCCGTTATCGGCGAAAATGATCTCGATGTCATCCGTGCCGCGCGGCCGCGCCGTGATCGAGATGGTGCCCGCGCGGCCGTCGGCAAAGGCGTGGTTGACGGCGTTGAGGAACAGGTTGGTGAGAATCTGACCGTAGAACCCGGGATAGCCGTCGATGAAAAGCCCCTCGGGGACATCGACCGCCAGCGTGATCGGCGCGCGCTTGAGCACCGGCTTGAGGCTGGTGATGATCTGATCGGTCGCCTCGCTCAGGACAAAGGCCCGTCGCTCCGCATGGGAGCGGTCGACCGCGACCTGCTTGAACGACTGGATCAACTCGCCGGCGCGCTGCAGGTTGGCGACCAGTTGCTCGGACGCATCGCGCGACGAACGCACGAACTCCTCCAGTTGCGACCGGCGCAGGCCGCCTTCGGGCGACCGCAGCGCCGCCTCGAACATCTCGACGCGGCGTGCGAAGCTGGAGGCCACCGTCAGGCTGATGCCGATCGGGTTGTTCACCTCGTGGGCGACGCCGGCGACCAGCCCGCCCAGCGCCGCCAGCCGCTCGGCATCGATGAGATTCCGTTGCGCGGCATTGAGCTCGAGCAGCGCGCTCTCGGCCTTTTCCTTCGCGGTGCGCAACTCGTCCTCGGTCTTGCGCTTGGCGATCGCGTTCTCGCGGAAGGTCTCGACGGCGCGGGCCATCGCGCCGACCTCGTCGCGCGCCTCGGTGCCCTGGACCTCGCGGTCGTAGTCGCCCAGCATGATTGCGCGCATCGAGGCCATGATCTGCTGCAGCGGCAGCCGGATCGACAAGGCGATCAGCACGCCCGCGGACAGGATGACTCCCAGGAAGATCACCGCGATCGAGAGGACGCGGCGGGAGATGTCCTTCAACGTCCGATCGAACGTCGCCTGCGCCTTCTGCTCGTGCTGGCGCATCTTCACCGACAGGCCGTCGATGGCGCCGATGGTTTCGGCCTGGCTCGCATCGATGGTGTTGCGCAGCAGTTCGGTGCGGTTGGTGAGCTGATCGGTGAGCTTGGAGAATCCCGCGCGCAGCGCCGCGGTCCGGGCCGACAGCCGCTGCAGCGCCAGCCGCTGCAGATCATTGTCCGCAAGGCTCGACATCACCGGAATGGTCTTCTCGATCGTCTCCGTGTTGCGGCGCGCGTCCTCGGCGGAGGCGGGCGCGAGCGACAGGTAGTAGGAGTTGGCCGCGACCAGCATGGCGGTGAAGGCCTCGCGCGACTTGCCGAGCGAGGGCCATATCTGCGCGTCGCGATGGCCGGTCGCGCCTTCGATCACCGAATAGAGCCCGGCGATGTCGCGGGCGGGGCCGAGAACCTCTTCCTCATAGGTCTTGGAGATCGTCCCCTGCAGACTGCGCAGCTCGCCGAAGCCGTCCAGGAAACGCACGGTGACGCGCTCCAGCTCCTCGACCGACCCCGACAGCATCGGGTCGGTCGAGGCGCGCGTCGTGAGCGTCCCGAGCACGGCCTCGCGCAGCAGCAGGATCTCGGCGAACAGCTCCGGGCTCGGCTGATTGATGTAGCGATGAATGAGGTTCTGCAGCCGGCTCGTCTCGCTTTCGAGCAGGGCCAGCACCTTGTCGGATTCCCGGACCTGGCGAACGTCGTCCCAGGCCGTGCCCAGCACCGTCGCGCCGTTCCAGATCAGCGCCGCCAGCACGATCACGACAGCCGAGTTGAGCGCGGCGATCGAGAGGATGCGCCAGCGAATCGGAACCGCCCGCAGCGCGCGAACGATCCGTGCCCGCCCCAGAACCGCCAGACCGAGCGGCCGCGCGACGGATTTCCGCTGCTCGGATCGCGCCACGATCGCTACCTCGGGCCGGTCGTGCGGAGCCTGCCTGCGTCCGCTCTGCCGCGCGCAGCCGGGCCTGTATGCTGCGGCGCAGCCAGTCGCGCCGCCGAGCATGATGGGCGTGAAAGGGACGAGCGGTACCGCGCGCCCGCCTCAGCGCGCATCAGCACCGGCGTGACGTCCACTCTCGAGATCGACGAAAGATGGGCGCGGTACACAGGCAACACTTTTCCCCCTGATGATGAGGTCGGCCCGGACATGAAAAGGTTCAATGCACTCCCGAACAGGTGCTATAAGGCCATTCTGACGCCAAAGCGATACGCGTCAATGGTTTGCTGATAGTTTGTTGCAGCCTTGGGTTGCTGGACCTGATTTTTCGGTCCGATTGCGATCTCAGCCCGGGCCTATTCATTCATCGGATTGGAGTTGCCTCCTGGTGACGGTCCTTCTGCGTTCTGTTTCGTTTGCAATCCTGCTCTGGACGGTTGTTGGCGCAAGCACGGCCAAGGCCGCGACCGAGATCGTGTGGTGGCATGCGATGTCGGGCGAGCTCGGCAGGCAGGTCGACAGGCTGGCGGCCGACTTCAACGCGTCGCAGTCCGACTACCGCATCGTGCCGAGCTACAAGGGCAGCTATACGGAGACCGTGACGGCGGCCATCTTCGCGTTCCGCTCGCGCAGCCAGCCGGCGATCGTGCAGGTCAATGAGATCGCGACCGCGACGATGACGGCGGCCAAGGGCGCGATCTATCCCGTTTACGAGTTGATGCGCGACGAGCAGGAGAGCTTTTCGCCGTCGGCCTATCTGCCCGCGATCGCCGGCACCTATGCCGACGCCGACGGCAACATGCTGTCGTTTCCGTTCAACGCCTCCACGCCCATCCTCTACTACAACAAGGATCAGTTTCGCGCGGCCGGGCTCGATCCGGGCGTGGCGCCGAAGACCTGGTCCGAGCTCGGCAAGGCTGCCCGGCGGCTGCGCGACAACGGCGTCGACTGCGGCTTCACGACGTCGTGGCCGGCCTGGATCAACGTGGAGAATTTCTCGGCCTTCCACAATCTGCCGATCGCCACGCGGGCCAACGGCTTTGCTGGACTGGACGCCGTGCTGACGTTCAACAATCCGCAGGTCACGCGGCACATCGCCCAGCTCGCGGAATGGCAGAAGAGCAAGGTGTTCGACTATGGCGGCCGCGGTCAGGCTGCCGAGCCGCGTTTCCAGAAGGGCGAGTGCGGCATCTTCATCGGCTCCTCGGCAACGCGCGCCGACATCAAGGCGAATTCGAAATTCGAGGTCGGCTACGGCATGATGCCGTACTGGCCTGACGTTGCGGCCGCGCCGCAGAATTCGATCATCGGCGGCGCGACGTTGTGGGTGCTCCGCGACCGTCCCGCGGCCGAGTACAAGGGCGTGGCCAAGTTATTCGCCTATCTGTCGCGGCCCGATGTTCAGGCCGCTTGGCACCAGAATACGGGCTATTTGCCGATCACCCAGGCGGCCTTCGATCTGACGCGCGCGCAGGGCTTCTACGACCGCAATCCAGGAGCCGCGATCTCGATCGAGCAGGTGACGCTCAACCCACCCACGGAGAATTCGCGCGGACTGCGGCTCGGCTCGTTCGTGCTGATCCGTGATGCCATCGAGGACGAGATGGAGCAGGCCTTCAGCGGCCGCAAACCGGCGCAGGCGGCGCTCGATGCCGCCGTCGACCGCGGCAATCGTCTGCTGCGCCAGTTCGAGCGCGCGAGCCCGGATCGCTGAAAATGACGTTGCCACCGGTCGCCGATGGCGCGCAGCTCCGGCGCCTCCGTGCCGACGTGACGCGCTGGCTGCCGGCTGCACGCGATATTGCGCGCGGCCATGGCTACGACGACGCGCGGCTGGTTCCGTTCGCGGCGGGCACCAATCTGGTCCTCGCGCTGAACGACGGACTGATCCTGAAGGTCTTCCCGCCGTTTCATCGCGGCAAGTTTCAGTCCGAGCGGGCGGCCTTGCGCGTGCTCGCCGGTGGCGTCGGCGACGTCCGTACCCCCGACCTGCGACACGAAGGGGAGCGCGACGGCTGGTGCTATCTGATCATGACCAGGCTCGGCGGCATGCCTGCTTCGGATGTGTGGCGGCAACTCCCGGAGCGGGACAAGCAGCTCTTGCTCAGGCAGGTCGGTCGTCTGATCGCCGCCGTGCAGCGGGTCCCGCCTGGCGAGCTGCTGGCGCTCGGTCCGCGCTGGTCGGATTTTTTGCGGATGCAGATGGCCGGATGTCATGCACGCCATCAGCGGCTCGGCTTGCCGCCGACGCTTCTCGCCGGGCTGGACGATCTCCTGCGCGAGGCCGCAGCACTGCTGCCGCAGGGTCCGCCGCCGGTCATCCTGACCGGTGAATACATTCCGGAGAACTTACTCGTCACGCGCAGCGGTGATGGCTGGCAGCTGAGCGGGCTGTTCGACTTCGGCGACGTCATGACCGGTTTTGGCGAGTATGATCTGCTCGGGCCGAGCGCCTTCATGGCAGCGGGTCATCCCGGGCGCGTGCGTGCCTTGTTCGACGGCTACGGATTTGCGCTGGAGGACATCGACCGGCAGCTGAAGCGACGGCTGCTGGTCCTGCTGTTGCTGCACCAGTACAGCGATCCGCTCCGACACATCTGCATTCCGGATTGGCCGGCCAAGGTCCGCGACTTCGACGAGCTGCAGGCGCTGATCTGGCCGGAGTGATCCCAACCGGGGCGGCGGTCCAACAGGCGTTGCGTAAATCTGTCGCAGGCTAGCTGAGGTGATTATAAACTCAGCAAATATGCAGCTTTGTATGCAATTGGGGGCGCTGAGCTGTGCCGCTCGGTGAAGGCCCCTCGATATTTCAATAGCTTAGCTTTCAGCCGGGCTTGGCACAAAGCTTGCGACCACTGTTCCCGACAGTCGTTATCCTCGGGAGCATTTGATGAAGCGTCGCGATTTTCTGAAATCCGTGTCCGGTCTGGCTGCGGGGGCCGCGCTGCCAATGGCGCCGGCCATCATGTCTTCCGCCAAGGCCGACGCGCGGTCCGAGACGCTGCTGATCGTGTCCGAAGGCGGTCCCAACAACCTCGACATCCACGGCGTCGGCACCAACGTGCCGGGCTACGAGGTGTCCTGGAACTGCTATGACCGCCTGATCAGCCACGAGATGAAGAGCGGCCCGGGCGGGGTGCCGTACTACGACCGCGACAAGTTCAAGCCCGAACTCGCCGAGGACATGACCATCGGCGACATGTCCGCCACCTTCAAGCTGCGCAAGAACGCCAAATTCCACGACGGCACGCCGGTCACGGCCAAGGACGTGAAGTGGTCGCTCGATCGCGCCGTCAGCGTCGGGGGCTTCCCGACCTTCCAGATGAGCGCCGGCTCGCTGACCAAGACCGAGCAGTTCGTCATCGTCGATGACCACACCGTGCGCGTCGACTTTCTGAAGAAGGACCGGCTGACGATCCCCGATCTCGCCGTCATCGTCCCCTGCGTGGTCAACTCGGAGCTCGTGAAGAAGAACGCGACCGACAAAGACCCATGGGGGCTCGAATATACCAAGCAGCAGACCGCTGGTTCCGGCGCCTACAAGGTGACGAAGTGGACCGCCGGTACCGAAGTGATCATGGAGCGCAACGACGACTGGGCGTGCGGTCCGCTGCCGAAGATCAAGCGTGTGATCTGGCGCATGGTGCCGCAGGCCGGCAACCGGCGCGCGCTGCTCGAGCGCGGGGATGCCGACATCTCCTATGAGCTGCCGAACAAGGACTTCCAGGAGATGAAGTCGAACGGCAAGCATACCGTGATCTCGCTGCCGATCTCGAACGGCATCCAGTATATCGGCATGAACGTCACCAAGCCGCCGTTCGACAATCCCAAGGTCCGGCAGGCGCTCGCCTATGCAATGCCCTATCAGAAGATCATCGATGCCGTGATGTTCGGCCTTGCCAATCCGATGTTCGGCGCGCCGGCGGATAAGGCGACCGAGGTGGCGTGGCCGCAGCCGACCAAGTACTTCACCGACATGGAGAAGGCAAAAGCGCTGCTGGCGGAAGCCGGCTACCCCAACGGCTTCGAAACCACGATCTCCTTCGACCTCAATTTCGCACAGGTCAACGAGCCCTTGTGCGTGTTGGTGCAGGAGAGCCTCGCCCAGCTCGGCATCAAGACCACCATCAACAAGGTGCCCGGCGCGAACTGGCGCACCGAGCTGAACAAGAAGGAGATGCCGCTCTTCACCAACATCTTCTCGGGCTGGCTCGATTACCCCGAATACTTCTTCTACTGGTGCTATCACGGCAACAATTCCGTGTTCAACACGATGAGCTACAAGTCGCCGGTGATGGACAAGTTCATCGACGGCGCGCGTGACGCCGCCGCGGCCGGGGACAAGGCGACGTACGATGCCGACGTGAAGGGCTTCGTCGATCTCGCCTTCGCCGAGGTGCCACGCATTCCGCTGTATCAGCCGTTCGTCAACGTCGCGATGCAGAAGAACATCTCCGGCTATCAGTACTGGTTCCACCGTAGGCTCGACTATCGGGCTCTGGTGAAGGGGTGAGACAGTGATGGGGGGATGTAATATGGGCCGAGCTCTCTCATTCCCTCCCCCCTTGTGGGGGAGGGGCAGGGAGGGGGGTAGCCACACCCACTGCCGTCTGGGTCCACCCCCCTCCCCAGCCCTCCCCCACAAGGGGGGAGGGAGCCGAGTGCGCCGCGCGGACAGGTCTGGGCCAATTCGGGCAGGGGGCTGCTCATGCTGAGCCTCATCGCCAAGCGCCTCGCGTTCGCGATCCCGTCGCTGATCGGCGTCGTGATCGTCACCTTCCTGCTCACGCGCGCCTTGCCCGGCGATCCCGCGGCGTATTTTGCCGGCCCCGCCGCCACCAAGGAGGCGGTGGAGCAGATCCGCAAGAAGCTCGGCTTCGACAAGCCGCTGGTCGAGCAGTTCTTCCGCTACACCGTCGATCTCGCCCATGGCGATCTCGGCAGTTCGCTGACCACAGGCCAGCCGGTCGCCAGCGAGATTCGCAACCGACTGCCGGCCTCGGCCGAGCTGACCTTGCTCGGTCTGTTGGTATCCGTCGCGATCGCGCTGCCGCTCGGTGTGCTCGCGGCGACGCGGCCGGGGTCGTGGATCGACCATACCTGCCGTATCGTCACGACCGCGGGCGTCTCGCTGCCGGTGTTCTTCACCGGGCTGGTGCTGGTGTATGTGTTCTACTTCCGGCTCGGCTGGTCACCGGCGCCGCTCGGCCGGCTCGACGTGTTTTATAGCGCGCCGGACCCCGTGACCGGCTTCTACCTCATCGATACGCTGATCGCGCGTGACGGCGAGGCGTTCCGCTCGGCGCTGAGCCAGTTGATCCTGCCCGCCGCGACGTTGGCGATCTTCTCGCTGGCTCCGATCGCGCGCATGACGCGGGCCTCGATGCTGTCGGTGCTGTCGTCGGAATTCGTCCGCACGGCGCGCGCCTCGGGCCTGTCGCCCGCGACGGTCACCGTGACCTATGCGTTCCGCAACGCCATGCTGCCGGTCATCACCACGCTATCGATGGTGTTCTCCTTCCTGCTCGGCGCCAACGTGCTGGTGGAGAAGGTGTTCGCCTGGCCCGGCATCGGCTCCTATGCGGTCGAGGCGCTGATCGCCTCCGACTTCGCGCCGGTGCAGGGCTTCGTGCTGACGATGGCGATCATGTACGTCGTCCTCAACCTCGTCATCGACATTCTCTATGGCGTCATCGATCCCCGCGTGAGGCTGGAAGGATGAGCACTGTCGCGCCGACCGTCGAGCCTGCCGCCGTTCCCTCGCGGACGTCGGGACTGACAGCCCTGATCGGCCACACGCGCTATGTCCTGGCCGAGAACAAGGTGACGGGCTTCGCCTTCGGCCTCCTGGTCGTGATCCTGTTTGCAGCCATCTTCGGCCCGTGGATCGTGCCCTATGATCCGCTGGCCAGCGACACCGCGTCCGCGCTAAAGCCGCCGTCGGCGGCGCATTGGTTCGGCACCGATCAGCTCGGCCGCGACATCTTCAGCCGCGTTGTGGTCGCGACCCGGCTCGACACCTTCATCGCGATCGCCTCGGTCGCGCTGGTGTTCTTCCTGGGCGGTCTCGCCGGCGTCGCCGCCGGCTTCTTCGGCGGCTGGACCGATCGCATCGTCGGCCGCATCGCCGACACGATCATGGCGTTCCCGCTGTTCGTACTGGCGATGGGCATCGTCGCCGCGCTCGGCAACACCGTGCAGAACATCATCATCGCCACCGCGATCGTGAATTTCCCGCTCTATGCGCGCGTGGCACGCGCCGAGGCCAATGTCCGCCGCAACGCCGGCTTCGTGCAGGCGGCACGGCTGTCGGGCAACAGCGAGCTGCGCATCCTGCTCGGCCACATCCTGCCGAACATCATGCCGATCATGATCGTGCAGATGTCGCTGACCATGGGCTACGCCATCCTCAATGCCGCAGGCCTGTCGTTCATCGGCCTCGGCGTGCGGCCGCCGACGGCGGAATGGGGCATCATGGTTGCCGAGGGCGCCTCGTTCATGGTGTCGGGCGAATGGTGGATCGCGCTGTTCCCGGGTCTCGCGCTGATGATCGCGGTGTTCTGCTTCAACCTGCTCGGCGACGGCCTGCGCGACATCGTCGACCCGCAGCGCAGGACGTAAGGCGATGAGCGCACCACAAAACGACTCCGTCATTGCCGGGCTTGACCCGGCAATCCATCCCTTCAAGAACACCTTCGTCAGTGTGATGGACGCGCGGGCCTTCGCCGCGCCGAAGGGGCTTCGGCCCCGCAGGCGGGTCAAGCCCGCGTATGACGGTCGTAACAAGCGGAGCCACGGATGACCGCCCAGCCGCTGCTCGACGTTCGCGATCTCACGGTCGAATTCTCCACCCGCCGCGGTATCGTCAAGGCGGTGCAGCATGTCGACATCTCCGTCGCCAAGGGCGAGACGCTCGCGATCGTCGGCGAATCCGGCTCGGGCAAGTCGGTGACGTCCTATGCGGTGATGCGCATCCTCGACCGCGCCGGGCGCATCGCCGAGGGATCGGTGATGTTCTCCGGCGTGGACGTCAGGGCGGCCGAGGAAAGCGCGATGCGCGATCTGCGCGGCCGCGAGATCTCGATGATCTTCCAGAACCCGCGCGCGGCCCTCAATCCGATCCGGAAAGTGGGCCAGCAGATCGAGGATGTGCTGAAGCAGCACGTCCAGGCGGCCGCGACCGATCGCGCCGAGAAGGCGATCGCCGCGCTCGAGCAGGTCAAGATCGCCCGCCCGCGCGAGCGCTACCACGCCTATCCGTTCGAATTGTCCGGCGGCATGTGCCAGCGCGTCGTCATCGCGCTGGCGCTGGCCTGCAACCCGCAGCTCCTGATCGCCGACGAGCCGACCACCGGTCTCGACGTCACCACGCAGAAGGCGGTGATGGACCTCGTCGTCGAGCTGACCAAGAGCCGGGGCATGTCGACGATCCTGATCACGCATGATCTGGGTCTCGCCGCTGCCTATTGCGATCGCGTCGTGGTGATGGAGAAGGGCCGGGTGGTCGAGACCGCCAGGGCCGCCGACGTCTTCGCCAACCCGCAGCATCCCTATACACGCAAGCTGATGCGCGCGACGCCGCGCCTCGGCGTGTCCTTGCGCGATCTGCTGCCGGAGGAGGATGTGGCAGCCCCACCACACACAGCCTCCGTCATGGCCGGGCTTGACCCGGCCATCCATCCATCTTCGCAAGAGTCGCTCCAGGTGATGGACCCCCGGGTCAAGCCCGGGGGTGACGAGCGGAGTGCGGAGGGCGAGCGGAGTGCGAGCAGCGCCAAGCCGCTTCTCCTCGTCGACAAGCTGGTCAAGGAATATCCGCGCCAGGGCGCTTCGGCCACGTTGTCGAAACTGTTCGGACGGAGGCCGGCGGTCGAGCCGGAGATGTTCCGCGCCGTCGACGGCATCAGCTTCACGGTCGGTCATGGCGAGAGCGTTGGCCTAGTCGGCGAATCCGGCTGCGGCAAGTCGACGACGTCGATGATGGTGATGCGGCTGCTCGACCAGACCTCGGGGCGCATCAGCTTCGATGGCGAGGAGATCGGCAACATCCTGCCGCAGGCCTTTGCCCGGCTTCCGCTGCGCAGCCGCATCCAGATGGTGTTCCAGGATCCGACCGACAGCCTCAATCCGCGCTTCACCGCGGCGCGTGCCATCGCCGACCCGATCCTGCAGCTCGGCGACATCAAGGGCCGCGACGCGCTTCGTGCCCGCTGCGAGGAGCTCGCCACCATGGTCGGCCTGCCGCTCAATCTGCTCGATCGCTTTCCGCACCAATTGTCGGGCGGCCAGAAGGCGCGCGTCGGTATCGCGCGCGCCATCGCACTGCACCCGAAGCTCGTCATCCTCGACGAGCCCACCGCGGCGCTCGACGTCTCCGTGCAGGCGGTCGTGCTCAATCTGCTGCAGGACCTCAAGCGGCAGTTAGGTATGAGCTATCTGTTCGTCTCCCATGATTTGAATGTCGTGCGGCTGTTGTGCGATCGTGTGATCGTGATGCGGTCGGGTCGAATCGTCGAGGAAGGCACCTCCGAACGTGTGCTAGGTCATCCGCAGGATGACTATACGCGGGAGTTGCTGACGGCGATTCCGCACCCGCCATTGCCGGCGCATTGAGCGTGAAAGCTTGAGGAGAAAAGCTGATGGCGGAGCCATTGGACGATTACATCGACGCCGTCGGGCGTGCATTGGCTCTGCCGATCGAGGACGCTTGGCGCCCGGCCATCCGCGCCAATCTCGAGGTCTCGCTGAAGATGGCGAAGCTGGTCGACGAATTCTCCCTGCCTGATGAAGCCGAGCCTGCCAGTGTCTTCACCGCTTAGTTCTCCCGAGATGACCGCGAGCGCCATCGCCGCCGCGGTCGCCGCCGGCAAGCTCTCGGCCGTCGACGCCACTGACGCCGCGCTGGCGCGGATTGCGGTCCGCGATGGTGTGCTCAACTCGTTCACGGACGTGACCGCCGAGCGGGCGCGTGCGAAGGCGCGTGCGGTGGATGCCGACATCGCGGCGGGCAAGCCCATCGGCCCGCTCGCCGGCGTGCCGTTCGCGGTGAAGAACCTGTTCGACGTCGCGGGGCTGCCGACCCGCGCCGGCTCCAAGATCAACCGTGATCGAGCGCCCGCGACGCGCGACGCGACGCTGATCGAGCGCATGGAGGCGGCCGGCGCCGTCCTCGTCGGTGCGCTCAACATGGGCGAATACGCCTACGACTTCACCGGCGAAAACGTGCACGACGGCCCGTCGCGCAATCCGCATGATCCGACGCGGATGAGCGGCGGCTCGTCGGGCGGCTCGGGCAGCGCCGTCGGCGGCGGCCTGGTGCCGATCGCGCTGGGCTCCGACACCAACGGCTCGATCCGTGTGCCGTCGTCGTTCTGCGGCATCTTCGGCCTCAAGCCGACCTATGGCCGGCTGTCGCGGGCGCGCTCGTTTCCGTTCGTCATGAGCCTGGATCATCTCGGTCCGTTCGCACGCTCGGTCGAGGATCTCGCGCTTGCCTACGACGTGATGCAGGGGCCCGATGCCGACGATGCCGCGTGCACCACGCGTGCGCCGGAGCCGGTCTCAGCTTCGCTGTCGCAAGGGCTCGATGGCCTGCGCATCGCCATTGCCGGCGGCCACTTTCAGAAGAACCTGTTTCCGGAGGCCGCCGAGGCGGTCAGCCGCGTGGCGACCGCGCTCAAGGCGACCGACGTCGTCGAGGTGCCCGAAGCCGCGCGTGCTCGCGCCGCGGCCTATGTCATCAGCACGACCGAAGGCGCCTCGCTGCATCTCGACCGCTTGCGCAAGCAGCCGCAGGATTTCGATCCGGCGGTGCGCGATCGGCTGATTGCGGGGGCGATGATTCCGGCACCGATGGTCGACCGCGCGCAGAAGTTTCGCCGCTGGTACCGCGCCCGGGTGCTGGAGCTGTTCAAGTCCGTCGACGTGCTGATCGCCCCCGCCACGCCCTGCGTTGCACCCAAGCTTGGGCAGGCGACCTTCGTGCTCGACGGCGTCGAGCTGCCGGTGCGTGCCAATATCGGCATTCATACCCAGCCGATCTCGTTCGTCGGGCTTCCCGTCGTCGCCGTCCCGATTCCGCTCGCGCCGATGCCCATCGGCGTGCAGATCATCGCGGCGCCCTGGTGCGAACATGTCGCATTGCGTGTGGCCCACGCCTTGCAACAGCTTGGCGTCGCCGCTGCGCCGGCCCCGCGAGGAGTTCTGGAGAATGGAAGTCGATCTGCCTGACGTCGTCGCGGAAGTCACCGCGCAGTTCCAGCGCTACGAACAGGCGCTGGTCGGCAACGACGTTGCCGTGCTCGACGAGCTGTTCAAGCAGGACTCCCGTACGCTGCGCTACGGCATCGGCGAGAACCTCTATGGCTACGGCGAGATCGCTGCATTTCGCGCCGCGCGCTCGCCGGCTGGACTGATGCGGCGGACCGCGCGCACCGTGATCACCACTTACGGCCGTGACGCCGCGGTCGCCTCGACGCTGTTCTATCGCGACACCGCGCCCGGCAAGGTCGGACGCCAGATGCAGACCTGGGTCCGGTTTCCTGAAGGCTGGAGAATCGTTGCTGCCCATGTCAGCATCATCGATGAAGCAAAGGGCGGCTGAGGATGAGCCTGGACGATCTACCGCCGCGAACGCGCCAGCGGTCCGCCCGCGACTTGGAGATCAAGCGCATCGACCGCGCGCCGCCTGCCGTCGCGAAAATCACGCGCGCCGAGGAGCTGCGCCTGCAGCTGGCCGATGAGATCGTGCGCGGCGCGCTGGCGCCGGGCGCGCCGCTGGACGAGACCGAGATCGCCAAGCGCTTCAACGTCTCGCGCACGCCGGTGCGCGAAGCGCTGCGTCAATTGGCGACTTCCGGGCTGATCGAGGCGCGTGCACATCGCGGCGCCGTGGTGGCGCGACCGTCGGCCGACCGTCTCACCGGCATGTTCGAGGCGATGGCCGAGCTCGAGGGCCTGTGCGCCGGTCTCGCGGCGCAGCGCATGACGCCGGTCGAGCGGCAGCGGCTGGAAGCCATCCACGAGGAGCTGCGCAATCTCAGCCACGCCGGCAACCCCGAGCGCTTCCACGAGGTGAACGAGCGCTTCCACAACGCGATCTATGCCGGCGCGCACAATGCCTACATCGCCGAGATCACCTTGGCGACGCGGGTGCGCGTGCAGCCGTTCCGCCGCGCCCAGTTCCGCAATCTCGGCCGCCTCGCCAAGTCGCATGCCGAGCACGACCGCGTCGTCGTCGCCATCCTGCGCGGCGACAAGGCCGGCGCGGCGAGTGCCATGAAAGCCCACATCGAGCTGGTGCGCGGCGAATACGAGATCTACGCGGTGTCGGTATAGCTAAGCTCGGCGTCTGCCGGGTTGCCATCATTGCCCGCGCAGCAATCCAGAGGCCCGACCGCAGCTCTGGGATTGCTTCGCAGCGCTCGCAGTGACGAAGTCGCGAGGCGATCAGCTTTTCTGCGCCATATACGCGCGCCAGCCGCCGAACTCCGAGATGTCGCGCGCGCCATCGAGGGCGGCAGGCTCGACAAGGAAGCCCTTGGCGCTGCGGCCGTTGGCGAGCCGGATGGTGCCGATCGACAATGGCGGCGGGATGAGGTTGACGAATTTGCCGAAGCTCGCGGCCGACAGCGCCCAGAGCTCGACGGCCATTGCCGTGCCCTGGCCGTCGTCGATCCGCAGCATGCCGGGCTTGGGCGGCGTGGTCGACAGCGCGTAGAGCTTGTAGTCAGGCGCGGTGGTCGTCGCCTCGAGCATACGTCCGCCGAGGCTCGTCAGCTCGTGGTTCAATGCCATCCCTGAGAGATGCGCGCCGACGACGACGACGGCGATCTCGTCGCCATGCAGTGCCGGAGACACGGGAGCGAGCGGCGGCAGCGGGACCGGCTTGGCGCCGATCGGCAGCGCCGTGTCGGCATGGAAGGCGCGCCCGAGACTGGCGAGCGCCGCATCGCGGCCGGCTGGCGCCAGTAGGGTGATGCCGAACGGGACGCCGTCGCTGCGCATCGCAGCCGGCACCGCAAGCCCGCAGAGATCGAGCAGGTTGACGAAGTTGGTGTAGGTGCCGAGCCGGCTGTTGAGCTCGATCGGATTGGCGAGCACATCCGCGGTGGTGTAGGCGGTCGGCGCCGTCGGCAGCACCAGCGCGTCGATATCGGCGAAGGTACGCTCGGCCACCTTGCGCAGCGCCTGCAGACGATAAAGCGCGGCAAAGGTGTCGGCCGCGCTGCCGCGCGCGCCGCCGATGGTGATCTCGCGCGTCACGGGGTGGATCGCATCGGGATCGGAGGCGAGCAGATCGCGGATCACGAGATAGCGCTCGGCGACCCAGGGGCCTTCATAGAGCAGCCGCGCGGTCTCGTAGAACGGCTCGAGGTCGAACTCGACCAGCTCGGCGCCAAGCTTGACGAAGCGCGCGGCGGCAGCGCCATAGGCGGCGTCCGCCGCCTTGTCGCCGAAGAAGATCAACTGCCCGGGGCGGGGAATGCCGAGCTTCACGCCCTCGGGAAATGCCGTCACGGCCCCAAGCGGCCGGTCGCGCGAGAACGGATCGAGCGGATCCGGCGCCGCCAGCACCGAGAGCGCCGCGACGGCGTCGTCGACCGTCAGCGAGAACACCGAAATGCAGTCGAGCGTGCGGCAGGCCGGCACCAGGCCGGACGTCGAGATCATGCCGAGGCTCGGCTTCAGGCCGACGATGTTGTTGAGCATTGCCGGCACGCGGCCGGAGCCCGCAGTATCCGTCCCGAGTGCGAGCGGCACGAGACCCGCGGAGACGGCGACCGCCGAGCCCGAGCTCGATCCGCCCGGAACGAGATCGGCGCGCACCGGATTTTTCGGAATGCCATAGGGCGAGCGCACGCCGACGAGGCCGGTGGCGAACTGGTCGAGATTGGTCTTGCCGATGATGATCGCGCCGGCCGCGCGCAGCCGCGCCACCGCGGTGGAATCGCGAGATGGCGTGTAGGCGAAGGCGGGGCAGGCGGCGGTGGTCGGCAGGCCCGCCACGTCGATATTGTCCTTCACCGCGACGGGCACGCCGTAGAGCGGCAGCGATCTGTCCCGGTCGGCGAGGGTTTCGGCCTCCGCGAGCGCGTCCTTCTCGCCGCGCAGGCTGATGAAGATGGCGGGGTCGTTGTGCGCGCGGATCCCGGCGTAGCAGCGCGCGATCGTGTCGCTTGGCGTTGTCAGGCCGGCGCGATGGGCGGCGACGATCTCGGCAATGGTCTCGGTCACGCGGCGCTCCGCGTCTCGTCCGAGCCCAAACTCTGGCCTGCCATTTCCTTGCGCTCCGCTTCGCCCAATCCGGCTGCGAACGTAGCAAGCCATGTGCCATTGTGTACACGGCGAGGATGCGGGCCTGATAAGGAAAAATCTTGAGAGTCAGTGGGTTGCTGTGCCGTCCGACAGGCCGTCGGGCGGTCGGATGTGGTTGCCGAAGGCGATTTGCCTAATTGGTGAGCAGGCCGGGCGCCGCAGCCGCCTAGTACCCGCGCCGATCGGCATCCCCGCCCGTGATGCGCGCAAGTCGTGCCTCGGTGGCCGAGCTGGCGCCACGGGCTGTCCGGAACGATGCAGACGTCGGGCGGGTCACCGTGGCTCCCGACGATGGCGCGTCGTCAGCCCCGCTGGGGAAGAACAGCAGCGCAACGCTGAGGCCGAGATTGACCAGGGCGCCCACCCACGTGCCGTGGTGCGATGATGTCGCCGCGTATTCGGGAAATCGGCCGGCGATCACGTAGTCCAGCACCATGACGGCGATCCAGGCCGGGATCACACAGACCGGGTCCCAGCCGATGTCGCGAAAGCGCATCGCCTGCAGCATCAGGTTCGCCACCAGGCACAGACCGATCAGCACCACGATCGGCAGGCTCACCGTCAGCTCCGACGTCTGCGGGGCGAGGGCGGCAAGACCGACGGCCACAACCACGATCAGGACCACCGAAACCAGCGCAAGACCGAGCGAGGCGAGAAAATATTGCAGACGGCCGAGACGCGCATTGAAACCGAAAATGAACCCCAACATCCGCCTCTCCCCGCAGGCCGCGCCGCAATCGGGAGCGCAGCCGACACGGCATATCAGGGCGAAATTGCCGCGCGCCTTCGCCGGTAGTTAGAATTTGAAGGACCGAGTGCGGCGGCGCTTTCGCGCTGCGGGATCTCATGCATTCGAAAATATATCGTTGCTAAAGCAACTAATCTGTGGAACGATCGACCCGATCAGCAACGGAGGCGCGGGATGATCCGCGTCTCGAAGAAGGGACGGGAACGTCATGCGCAGCCTGCTCGCCGCAGGCGCGGCCGCTTGCGCGCGCGCCAACAGATTGCCGCAGCGGACGGGTCAGCCGTTCGGCGGCTCGTGCCTGAGTGGCTCAGCTCGCGCCCGTGACGGCGTCGAGATTGTCGTGGATTCGGCGCAGCAGGGTGATCAGGACTTCCCGCTCATCCTTGTCGAGACAGGCGAGCAGACGCCGCTCGCGTTCCAGCGCGGCGACGATGACCTTGTCGTGGGTCGCGCGGCCCTTGGCCGTCAACGAAATCGAATGGCTGCGGCCGTCCTCCGGGTCGTTGCGGATCGCGATCAGGCCGCGGCTCTTCATCAGCGCCAGGGTGCGGCTGACCGGCCCCTTGTCGAAGCCGATCACGCTGCAGATGCGCGAGGCCGGGATGCCCGGCTCGATCGCCAGCAGCGACATGATCCGCCATTCGGTGACGTTGACGCCGAAATTGCGCTGATAGAACGCGGTGGCGCTGTTCGACAGCTTGTTGGCGATGAAGGTGATGAAGGCCGGCACATAGCGGTCGAGATCGAGCGTGAGGCCGTGCCCCTCAGCTTCGCGCGGCTGCGCCTTGCGCGGCGTCCCGGATTTCTCGCTCATGATCCCCAGCGTCCATGCATCGCCACTCATACGGATACGAAAAGCCGCATGACAAGGCCAAACTTCGGGAGCTCCGCATGAACCCAACAGGTCTTTCCCCCGCTGCCGGCGTGGCGCCGGTCATCCCGCACCTCGCCATCGACCCGTTCTCATATGAATTCTTCGACGATCCCTATCCAGCGCATCAGGAGATGCGCGAGGCCGGCCCCGTCATCCATCTGGACGCATGGAACGTCTACGGCGTCGCCCGCTACGCCGAGGTCTATGCCGTCCTCAACGATCCCCAGACGTTCTGCTCCAGCCGCGGCGTGGGCTTGAGCGACTTCGCCAAGGAGAAGCCGTGGCGGCCGCCGAGCCTGATCCTCGAGGCGGATCCGCCGGCGCATACGCGCACCCGCGCCGTGCTGAGCAAGGTGCTGTCGCCCGCCGTCATGAAGCGGCTGCGCGACGGCTTCATGGTGGCGGCCGAGGCCAAGATCGACGAGCTTGTAGGCCGGGGCTCGTTCGATGCCATCCCCGATCTCGCCGAGGCCTATCCGCTGTCGGTGTTTCCCGATGCGCTCGGGCTGAAGCCGGAGGGGCGCGAGCATCTCATTCCCTATGCGAGCCTGGTGTTCAACGCGTTCGGTCCGCCGAATGAGCTGCGCCAGCAGGCGATCGAGCGCTCGGCGCCACACCAGGCCTATGTCACGGAGCAGTGCCAGCGCGACAATCTCACGCCCGGCGGCTTCGGTTCCTGCATCCACGCCTTCAGCGACAGCGGCGAGATCACGCCGGCCGAGGCGCCGTTGCTGGTGCGCTCGCTGCTGTCGGCCGGCCTCGACACCACCGTCTACGGCATCGGCGCCGCGGTGTATTGCCTGGCGCGCTTCCCCGATCAATGGGCGCGGCTGCGCGCCGATCCGTCGCTGGCGCGCAACGCGTTCGAGGAGGCCGTGCGGTTCGAAAGCCCGGTGCAGACCTTCTTCCGAACCACCACGCGTGACGTCGAACTCGGCGGCGTCACGATTCCCGAGGGCGAGAAGGTGCTGATGTTCTTAGGTAGCGCCAATCGCGACCCGCGCCGCTGGGAGCAGCCGGACAGCTACGACATCACCCGAAAAGTATCCGGCCATGTCGGCTTCGGCTCGGGCATCCACATGTGCGTCGGCCAGCTCGTCGCGCGGCTCGAAGGCGAGGCGGTGCTGACGGCGCTCGCCCGCAAGGTCGGGAGCGTCACGATGAGCGGCGAGCCGAAGCGCCGCTACAACAACACGCTGCGCGGGCTGGAGAGCCTGCCGGTCACCTTTACTCCAGCCTGAGCTATACCATGACCACGATCACCTTCATCCATCCCGACAACCGCAGCGAAAGCGTGGAGGCCGAGGACGGCGCCAGCGTCATGCTGGCGGCGCTGACCCACGGCATCGACGGCATCGTCGCCGAATGCGGCGGAAACGCCGTCTGCGCCACCTGCCACGTCTATGTCGACGACGCCTGGACCGGGAAGCTCGATCCCGTGTCCGACGATGAGGATGCGCTGCTGGACGGCACCGCAGCCGAACGGCGGCCGAACAGCCGGCTGTCCTGTCAGATCAAGGTGCAGCCGGCGCTGGCCGGACTGGTGGTGCGCATTCCGGATCGGCAGAGCTGATTTCGCAACTGGAGACGACCTCCAGCCGCAACGACAACAATCAAACAAGCAACACACGGGGAAGGACATCATGAAGCAGCTGAATTCGTGCGCGCTGGCGCTGGTCGCAATAGTCTGCCTTGCAGGCGCGGCGCGGGCCGGCGAGATCTCGGACAATGTCGTACGCGTCGGCGTGCTCAACGACATCTCCGGCATCTTCCAGGACACCAACGGCATGGGCTCGGTCGAGGCCGCGCGCATGGCGGCGGAGGATTTCAACGGCGGCGGTAAAGGCATCAAGGTCGAGATCGTCTATGCCGATCACCAGAACAAGGCCGATGTCGGCTCGGCGATCACGCGCAAATGGCTCGATGTCGACAAGGTCGATGCCGTCGTCGACGTGCCCAACTCGGCCGTGGGCCTCACCGTCAACGAGCTCTTGCGCAACAGCCGGATGACGTTCCTGGCGTCGTCGACCGCGAGCTCCGATCTCACCGGCAAGGCCTGCTCGCCGAACACCATCCAGTGGGTCAACGACGCCTGGGCGACCGGCAACACCACGGCGGCTGCGATGATGGGCCGCGGCGGCAAGGACTGGTACTTCATCACGGTCAACTATGCGCTCGGCCAGGGCATCGAGGCGGAGGCCACCAACTACATCGAGAAGCACGGCGGCAAGGTGCTGGGCTCGGCGAAGCATCCGCTCGGCACGACGGACTTCGCCTCGTTCCTGCTTCAGGCGCAGGGCTCGAAGGCCAAGGTGATCGGCCTGGCGAATGCCGGCGGCGACACCATCAATGCGGTCAAGCAGGCGTCCGAGTTCGGCATCCAGCAGGGCGGCCAGTCGCTGGTCGCGTTCCTGCTGTTCATCAACGATATCCACGGCATGGGCTTGAAGGCGGCGCAGGGCTTGCAACTGCTCGAAGCGTTCTACTGGGACATGGACGACGATACCCGCGCCTTCGCCAAGCGCTTCGCAGCGCGCCCCGGCATGAACGGCAAGATGCCGAGCGGCAACCAGGCCGGCGTCTATGCCTCGACGCTTGCCTATCTCAACGCGGTCGCCGCCACCGGCAGCGATGATGCCAAGGACGTCGTGCCGCAGATGAAGACGGTGAAGGGCAAGGACAAACTATTCGGCGATGTGACGATCCGGGCCGACGGCCGCGTGGTGCACCCGATGTATCTGTTCGAGGTGAAGAAGCCGGAGGAGTCGAAATATCCGTACGACTACTATCGTCTGGTCTCGACGATTCCGGCCGAGCAGGCGTTCCGCCCGATCGCCGATGGCGGGTGTGCGCTGGTGAAGTGATGCGTTCGTGGGGTAGCGAGCAAGTGATATCCACGAGTGACATCTAGAAGTAGATGCCGCGAGAGCCGCTGCTCTTCAGTTGCTCCGTCATGCCCGGGCTTGTCCCGGGCATCCACGTCGAGCGGCGACTATCGAGCCGCGTGGATGGCCGGGACAGGCCGGCCATGACGGCGCGGGGAAGGCGACTTCCTCTCATGACCTTCTTCCCGACCCTGCCGTCTGCTGTGCTGCAGTATCCTTAACACGCACTATAGTTCTTGCCTTTGCCCGTTTCCGGGAATTATGGTGCATGGATCGATGGCGCGTAGGATCAGCACCGCGCGACGAATGCTGCGGCGAAACGCCGCCGCTGGTCGTGCTGCTGCGTGGCGGCGACAAAACAACGATAAGAACGATTTGTTTGAGGGGAGGGAAGACCATGAAGAGCTTCTGGCTGGCGAGCGCCGCAGCGCTGCTGTTTTCGAGCACCGCCTTTGCCGGCGACACCATCAAGATCGGCTTCGTCTCGACGTTCAGCGGTCCGACCGCCGTGATCGGCAACGACATGCGCAACTCGTTCGAGCTCGCGCTCGACCATCTCGGCCGCAAGATCGACGGCAAGCCGGTCGAGGTGATCTACGAGGACGACCAGCAGAAGCCTGACGTCGGCAAGCAGAAGACCGAGAAGCTGGTGCAGTCCGACAAGGTCGATTTCATCGTCGGCTACATCTGGTCGAACGTGCTGCTGGCCTCGCTCAAGACCGCGGTGGATTCCCAGACCTTCCTGATCTCGGCCAATGCCGGCCCGTCGCAGCTCGCCGGCGAATTGTGCTCGCCCTACGTGTTCTCGACCTCCTGGCAGAACGACCAGACGCCCGCCGCGATGGGCCTCTACATGAACCAGAAGGGCGTCAAGTCGGTGTTCCTGATCGGGCCGAACTATGCGGCCGGCAAGGACATGCTGGCCGGCGTGAAGAGCACCTTCAAGGGCCAGGTCGTCGGCGAGGAATATACGGTATGGCCGAGCCAGCTCGACTTCTCCGCCGAGCTCTCCAAGGCGCGCGCCTCGGGCGCCGAATCGATCTTCGTGTTCTATCCCGGCGCGGCCGGCGTGCAATTCCTCAATCAATATTCGCAGGCCGGCCTCAAGGAGAAGATGCCGCTCTACACCGCCTTCACCGTCGACGAATTGTCGCTGCCGCTGCAGAAGGACAATGCGATCGGCGTGCCCGGCGCCCAGGAATGGGTCAACGACCTGCCCAACGAGCAGAACAAGAAGTTCGTGGCCGACTACCGCAAGAAATACACCGGCCTGCGTCCGACCTATTACGGCGCCCAGGCCTACGACGCGGCCCAGCTGATCAACAGCGCCGTGGTTGCGGTCAAGGGCGACACGTCCAAGAAGGACGCGATGAAGGCCGAGATGGAGAAGGCCAACTTCAAGTCGCTGCGCGGCTCCTTCAAGTTCGGCAACAATCACATCCCGATCCAGAACTTCTACCTGCAGGACGTGGTCAAGGACACCGAGGGCCAGCTCTCGCTGAAGACGGTCGCCACCATCGTCGAGAACGACCAGGACCGCTTCCACGACAAGTGCCCGATGAAGTGAGCGAAAAGAATTCCGAGCCAGAGGACGAAACAGGCCTGGAATTTGCTTGAAGCTTAAAACATCTCCGGCCTAAGATCGGGACGGACATGGCGGCAGCGCCTGGAACGGGTTCTGCCGCCGTCTTTTTGAGCGTGAAGTGAGGGGCATGCTTCTCGTCGTCGAACAATTCCTGAACGGGCTGCAGTTTGGACTGCTGCTGTTCCTGCTGGCCGCCGGCCTGACGCTGGTGTTCGGCATCATGGACTTCGTGAACCTGGCCCACGGCTCGCTCTACATGATGGGCGCCTATTTCGCGGCGACCTTCGTAGCCTGGACCGGCAGCTTCGTGCTCGGCGCCGTCATGGCACTGGGAGCCACGCTTCTGCTCGGCATCGTGCTCGAATTCACGGCACTGCGCCATCTCTATGGGCGCGACCATCTCGACCACGTGCTCGCGACGTTCGGTCTGATCCTGTTCTTCAACGAGGCGGTCCGGCTGATCTGGGGCCCGGCGGGACTGGCGCTGCCGCTGCCGTCCTGGCTCGCCTTCCCGGTCACGATCCTGCCCGGCATCCAATATCCCGCCTATCGGCTCGCGATCATCGTCGTGGCGCTGCTGGTGGCGCTGCTGCTCTATCTCGGCGTGATGCGGACGCGGATCGGCATGCTGATCCGGGCCGGCGCCTCCAACCGCGAGATGATCGGTGCGCTCGGCATCAACATCAAGCTGCTCTATACGCTGGTGTTCGGCCTCGGCGCCGCGCTCGCCGGCCTGGCCGGGCTGATGCAGGCGCCGATCCTCACGGTGCAGATCGGCATGGGCGAGAACATCCTGATCCTCGCCTTCGTCGTCATCGTGATCGGCGGCATCGGTTCGATCCGCGGCGCCTTTATCGCGGCGATCATGATCGGCCTGATCGATACCATGGGCCGCGCCTTCCTGCCCAATCTGCTGCGCCAGGTGCTGAACTCGGCAGCAGCTTCCACTGCGGCGCCGGCGATGTCGTCGATGCTGATCTACCTCCTGATGGCGATCGTGCTGGTGGCGCGGCCTGAAGGTCTGTTTCCGGCCAACCGCAGATGAAATCCTCGCTCAACGTTTCGACCATCGTGGCCATCATCGTCGTGGCCGGCCTGGTGCTGCTGCCGGTCTATTCGAACCTCTCCGGCAACGTCTTCATCCTCACGCTGTTCACCCGCATCGTGATCCTGGCGCTGGCGGCCGTCAGCCTCAACCTGATCATGGGCTACGGCGGCATGATGAGCTTCGGCCATGCCGCCTATCTCGGCATCGGCGGCTACGCCGTCGGCATCCTGGCGCAGGAGGGCATCGGCTCCGGCTATGCCCAGTTCGCGGTCGCCATCGCGGTTTCGGCGCTCTATGCGCTGGTCATAGGCGCGCTCTCCTTGCGTACCCGCGGCGTCTATTTCATCATGATCACGCTGGCCTTTGCGCAAATGGCCTACTACGTCGCGTCCGGCCTCGCCCGTTACGGCGGGGATGACGGGCTCACCGTCTACAAGCGCAGCGATTTCGGCGGCCTGATCAATCTCGGCAACCGCGTGCAGTTCTATTATCTCTGCCTGTTCTGCCTGCTTGCCGTCGTGGTCCTGATCTGGCGGATCGTCAATTCGCGCTTCGGCCTCGTGCTGCAGGGCCTGCGCTCCAACGAGCAGCGCATGCAGGCGATCGGCTTCCCGTCGAAGCGCTACAAGCTGGCGTGCTTCGTCATCGCCGGCATGCTCTGTGGCCTGTCCGGCGCGCTGCTTGCCAACAACACCGATTTCGTCAGCCCTGCCGTGATGTACTGGACCCGCTCCGGCGACCTCATGGTGATGGTCATCCTCGGCGGCATGGGCACCCTGATGGGGCCGGTCGTCGGCTCGGTCGTGTTCCTGGTGCTGGAAGAGGTGCTGTCGCAGATCACCGAATATTGGGCGCTGATCATGGGGCCGCTGCTGCTCCTGATCGTGCTGTTCGGCCGCGGCGGCATCATGGGCATGCTCGGGAGGTTGAACCGTGGCTGAACCTCTGCTTCGCGTCGACAATCTCGTGCGCCGGTTCGGCGGCATCGTCGCGACTGATCACGTCTGTCTCGACGTTGCCAAGGGCGAGATCCACGCCATCATCGGGCCGAACGGCGCCGGCAAGACCACGCTGATCAGCCAGCTCACCGGCCACCTGGCGCCGCATGCGGGGCGCATTTTCCTAGGGGGCCGCGACATCTCGCATTTCCCCGCCTATAAGCGCAGCGCGCTTGGGCTGGCGCGTTCGTTCCAGATCACCTCGCTGCTGACCGACTTCACCGCGGCCGACAATGTCGCGCTTGCGGCGCAAGCCCATGACGGCAGGCACTCGTTCCGTTTCTTCGCCGCCGCGCGCAAGGACAAGCCGCTGCGTGCCGCCGCGCAGGCCGCGCTGGAGCGCGTCGGTCTCGGCCATCGCGCCGACGTGCTGGTGTCGAAGCTCAGCCATGGCGAGCAGCGCGAGCTGGAGCTCGCCGTCGCGCTCGCGACCAAGCCGCAGCTCCTGCTGCTCGACGAGCCGATGGCCGGCCTGGGGGTGACCGAGTCGCAGCGCATGGTGAAGCTGCTGAACGAGCTGCGCAAGGAAGTGTCGATCGTGCTGGTCGAGCATGACATGGAGGCGGTGTTCGCGCTCGCCGACCGCATCTCGGTCCTCGTCTATGGCCGCATCATCGCCTCGGGCAGACCGGACGAGATCCGGCAGAACGAGGAGGTCAAGCGCGCCTATCTCGGCGATCAGCATGTGGTGGTCGGCCATGGTTGATCTGGGGACAAGCGCCATGCTGCTCGAGGTCGACGGCATCGAGACCTGTTACGGCCTGAGCCAGGTCTTGTTCGGCCTGTCGTTGGCGATCCGTCCCGGCGAGATGGTCTCGCTGATGGGCCGCAACGGCATGGGCAAGACCACCACGATCCGCTCGATCATGGGTCTGACCCAGGCGCGCGCCGGCCTGATCCGCTTCAGCGGTCAGGAGACACGAAAGCTGCCGTCCTACAGGATTGCTCAGCTCGGCATCGGCCTGGTGCCGGAGGGACGGCAGATCTTTCCGAATCTGACCGTCACCGAGAATCTCGTGGCGGCCTCGGCCAACCGGCTCGGCGCGTCCGATCCCTGGACGCTCGACAAGATCCACGCCTTGTTTCCGCGGCTCGCCGAACGCGGCAGCAACATGGGCAACCAGCTCTCCGGCGGCGAGCAGCAGATGCTGGCGATCGGCCGGGCGCTGATGACCAACCCGAAACTCCTCATTCTCGACGAGGCGACCGAGGGTCTGGCGCCGTTGATCCGCGAGGAGATCTGGAACTGCCTGTCGCTGCTGAAATCGCGCGGGCAGTCGATCCTGGTGATCGACAAGAACGTCGAGCATCTGACCCGCATCTGCGACCGCCACTACATCATCGAGCGTGGCCGCACCGTGTGGCATGGCACGTCGGAGCAACTGATGGCCGAGCCGGAGCTGCAGCACCGCTATCTGGGGATCTAGGGCGGCGCGCTGCCGCCATCACGACCTGCAAGCGGATTGACTCAAATCAAGATCGCGTCGGGCGTTGGGGCGTAAATTTTGATTGCTGCCCCGACATGCGCTGATTTTTCGCATTGAGGCGCGGCTTGGACGGGATTAATTTTCCAGGGTAGTAGTTTGTTTTTCCTTTTATCAGAGGTTGAACAAATGCGTGCACCTCGTATCCGAATCGAATCACCACAGAAAGCCGTGGCCGGCCTGCGCGGCTTCTGGTCTGTTCATTCCGACCTTGAGACGGGGCTGTGTCTCGCCTTCATGCTGATCGTCGGAGTCATCGTGAAAATGACACCGCCACTCTAGACCTCAGCGATGGAACGGGATGTACTTCTGGTACTCCTTCGGCACCCGGCTGCGATAGCGCGACGGCACCGTGCCGCTGCGCAGGGAGTCCTCGACTTCCTTGCGCGTGCTGGTGGTCCTCGTCCGCTTCTTCTTCGGCGCGGCCGCCTCGCTGGCCGGCTTGGCGTCGCCAGGTTTCTCGGCCGAGGCGGCTGGTGCCGGAGTGGCTGTCGGGGTGGGGCTCGCGGCGGGAGCAGGTTGCGCCGGCGTATCGAGAGCGGGCACGCTCTGCGCGAAGGCTGCCTCGGCGGCGAGGCTGAGAGCCAGAATGGTTGCCAATGCGATCCCGGAAGACCTGATCATATCAACGAGACTCCAAGCCACTGCGACTGACGGGCCTGCCTGATGATGTCGCCCCCGTGCACCGGACGGTTCATGCTGTCGTTGCATGGCCGGCGTCGGCTGATGCGCCACCTCGCCCAAGAAGAATTCTGAGTGCCGAATTTTTGAGCACAGCGTGCCGCTGGTTCCGTTGAATCGCAAGCATTTTTCCCTGGCACGCGGATTGCTCCCCTCGTTGCTTAGAGTTGGCAGCTAGGGTTCCGGTTCTCCATCGAGAATGCTGGTCCGAGAGCAGCCGCCAGGGGAGAGCCCTGGTGCACGGCGGGATAAAAACCCGGGAGACCTCAGTGGCCGCGCTTGGCAGGCACGAGGTTCTTCATGCCAGTCCGCGGTCATAAAACCGATGAGGGACTGGACATGGGAAAAGCGCGAAATCTGTTTGTTGCACTGCTCGCTGCATCGACGCTGGCGACCGCATCGCTGTCATCCGCGTCAGCTGAGAAGAAGAAGGAATTCAACATCGCCTGGACGATCTATGTCGGCTGGATGCCGTGGCCCTATGCGGCCGAGTCCGGCATCGTCAAGAAGTGGGCGGACAAATACGGCATCTCGATCAAGATCACGCAGATCAACGACTACGTCGAGTCGATCAACCAGTACACCGCCGGCAAGTTCGACGGCGTCACCGTCACCAACATGGATGCGCTGACCATCCCCGCTGCCGGCGGCGTCGACACGTCGGCCATCATCATGGGCGACTACTCCAACGGCAATGACGGTGTCGTGCTGAAGAAGGGCAAGACCATGGCCGACATCAAGGGCCAGAAGGTCAACCTCGTCGAGCTCTCGGTGTCGCACTATCTGCTGGCGCGCGGCCTCGAGACCGCGAAACTGTCCGAGAAGAACATCAAGACCGTCAACACCTCCGACGCCGACATCGTCGGCGCCGCGAAGTCGCCGGACACGACGGCCGTGGTCACCTGGAATCCGCAACTGCTGGAGGTGAAGGCCGAGCCGGGGGCAACGCTGGTGTTCGATTCCAGCAAGATCCCCGGCGAGATTGAGGATCTCCTGGTCGTCAACAGCGCGACGCTCAAGGACAATCCGGAGCTCGGCAAGGCGCTGGTCGGCATCTGGTACGAGACCATCGCGCTGATGAAGGATCAGAGCGAGAAGGGCAAGGCCGCGCGCGAGGCGATGGCCAAGCTGTCGGGCACCGATCTCGCCGGCTTCGAGACCCAGCTCAAGACGACGTTCATGTACTACGAGCCGAAGGACGCGCTCGCCTTCGTGACCGGACCGGAATTGCCGAAGATCATGGATCTCGTGCGCACCTTCTGCTTCGATCACAACCTGCTCGGCGAGAACGTGAAGTCGAAGGACGCGGTCGGCATCTCCACGCCGACGAAGGCGCTGGGCGCGGCCAGCAATGTCAAGCTGCGCTTCGATCCGACCTTCATGAAGATGGCGGCCGAAGGGAAGCTCTGATCCGCTTCCTGGACCGCCGCCGGTGCCACCCCTCATCCTGAAGAGCTTGCGCGAGCGCAAGCATCTCGAAGGATGAGGCCCACATCGGGGCCTCATGGTTCGAGACGGCGCTGACGCGCCCCTCACCATGAGGATTGAGGGAGCCTGTTGATGCCGCGTGCCATGAACGTCGTTCCGAACCGGGGCAGCCGGCTGTTGCTGGCCCTGTTGCCGTTTCTGCTGATCGCGCTGATCTACGTGGTCGGATCGGCGCAGCGGCGCGCGGACAATCCCGACGACAAGCTGCTGCCGCCGGTCTCCGAGATGATCGCGACCTCCAAGCGGCTCGCGACCGAGCCGGATCGCCGCTCCGGCGACTACGTGCTGTGGTCCGACACGTCGGCGAGCCTGCAGCGCCTCGCGCTCGGCCTCGGCATTTCCGCCGCCATCGGTCTCGTGCTCGGACTCGCCATCGGATTGCTGCCGGTGGCCGGCGCCGGCTTCGGCACGCTGATTGCGGTTCTGTCGATGATCCCGCCGATGGCGGTGCTGCCGGTTCTGTTCATCGTGTTCGGCCTCGGTGAGCTGTCCAAGGTGGTGCTGATCATCATCGGCGTCACGCCGACCCTGGTGCGCGACCTCTCGCTCGAGGTGCAGAACATGCCGCGCGAGCAGCTGATCAAGGCGCAGACCCTGGGCGCCTCGACCTGGCAGGTCGCGATCCGGGTGGTGCTGCCGCAAATCATGCCACGCCTGATCCAGGGGCTGCGGCTCATGATCGGGCCCGCCTTCCTGTTCCTGATCTCGGCCGAGGCGATCGCCTCCGATGTCGGGCTCGGCTACCGCATCTTCCTGGTCCGGCGCTATCTCTCGATGGATGTGATCCTGCCCTACGTCGTCTGGATCACGTTGCTTGCCTACATCCTCGACTATGCGCTGGCCTGGTTCGGACGGCACGCCTTTCCGTGGGCATATGCGCGAGGGAGCCGCTGATGAGCACGCTCTCCTTCCGCAACGTCTGGGTCGAATACGGCAACCAGGTCGTGCTCGAGCGCATCAATCTCGAGATCACCTCCGGCACGTTCCTGTCGATCGTCGGCCCGTCCGGCGCAGGCAAGAGCACCTTCCTGCGCCTGGTCCTCGGCCAGGAGAGGCCGAGCCAGGGCGCGGTGCTGCTCGACGGCCGGCCGTTTCCGGCCGAGCCCGGACCGGACCGCGGCATCGTGTTCCAGCGCTACTCGGTGTTCCCGCATCTGACCGTGCTCGGCAACGTGCTGCTCGGCTACGAGCTTGCCGGCAGCCCGTTCACGGCGCGGCTGTTCGGATCGGCGCGCAAGGCGGCGATGGAGAAGAGCCTCGCGCTGATCGAGGCCGTCGGCCTGGCCGAGCATCGCGACAAATACCCAAGCGCGTTGTCCGGCGGCATGCAGCAGCGCCTGGCTATCGCGCAGGCCCTGGCGAAGCAGCCGCGCGTGCTGCTGCTCGATGAGCCCTTCGGCGCGCTCGATCCCGGCACCCGCGCCCAGATGCATGCGCTGATCAAGCCGCTGTGGCGCCAGCACAACATGACCATCGTGATGGTCACCCACGACATCAAGGAGGCGTTCGGGCTCGCAACGCGGCTGATCGCGCTCGACCGTCCGCGCAAGGATCCGCAGGCGCCGGAGCGGTTCGGCGCGCGCATCACCTACGATCTCGATCTCACCCGCGACAGCGCCGTGCCCGTGCTCGGATTCATCCGCGCCAGCCTGCAGGCGACGCAATAGTCAGTTCAAGAAACGTCGAAAGAAACGAAGGAGAGTCTCCCATGTCATTCCCATTCATGCGCCGGTCGCGCCGCGCCGGATTGCACTCGCAGCGCCGGTGCATGCGCCGTCACCATCCGGACTTCGACAAGATGGCCACGCAAGGCTGGCAGGCGCTGGAGGCCGAGGGCAAGCTGCCGACCAACGGCTGGCGCAAGGAGCGACAATGGGCGCTCGACATGGGCCTGCCCGGCGCCGACACGCTGACGGACCGCGACATCCCGACCTTCGCCCGCGGCGAGCTGCCGCATTTCGCCGGCATCAACACCTTCATGAAGGCGCCGTATGTCGAGAACGTCCGCGACGTCGGCAAATACGACGCTGCGGTGATCGGCATCCCCTTCGATTCCGGCACCACCTATCGGCCCGGCACCCGCTTCGGGCCGCAGGGCATCCGCCGCATCTCCGCGCTCTACACGCCCTACAACTACGAGCTGGGCGTCGACCTGCGCGAGCAGATGACCTTGTGCGATGCCGGCGACGTCTTCACGATTCCCGCCAATCTGGAAAAGAGCTTTGACCAGATCAGCCGCGGCGTCGCGCATGTGTTCTCGTCCGGCGCGCTGCCGATCATGCTCGGCGGCGATCACTCGATCGGCTTTCCCTGCGTGCGCGGCATCGCGCAGTGCACCGACAAGAGGATCGGCATCATCCATTTCGACCGCCACATCGACATCCAGGAGAAGGATCTCGACGAGCGCATGCACACCACGCCATGGTATTGGGCGACCAACCTGCCGAACGTGTCGCCGACCAATCTGGTGCAGCTCGGCATCGGCGGCTGGCAGGTGCCGCGCGAGGGCGTCGAGGTCGCGCGCAAGCGCAACACCAACGTGCTGACCATCGCCGACATCGAGAAGATCGGCCTTGAGAAGACCGCCGAGATCGCGCTCGAGCTGGCCTGGAAGGATGCCGACGCGGTCTACATCTCGTTCGACGTCGACTCCATCGATTGCGGCTTCGTGCCCGGCACCGGCTGGCCGGAGCCCGGCGGCTTCCTGCCGCGCGAGGCGCTCAAGCTGTTGGGTCTCGTCGCCGCCGAGGGCCTGTGCGGGCTCGAAGTGGTCGAGGTCTCGCCGCCCTACGACACCTCCGACATTACCGCGCTGATCGGCGTCCGCGTCGTCGTCGAGGCGCTCGGCTCGATGGTCGCCCACGGCAAGCTTGGCAGCCACAAGCATATCATCAACAAGCCGGTCAGCTACTGAGGTCCGCGATGCGTCATCATCACCACCATCACGGCCATCATCATGATCATCACCACGATCATGGACACGACCATCATCACGACCACGACCATCCGACGCATGGCCCCGGCCACAACCATCCGCACGGCCACCGTTCGCCGGTGCAATGGCAGACGCCGCATCAGCCTGAGGGCGCCAAGCCTGCCGCGGTGGTCGAGCCGGATCTCGACAAGGTCGAAGCCGCCTTCGTCGACGGCTTCATCGCCGCGCCGGATCCGACCAGCTTCCTGCGGCTGGCGCGGGTCCCGTTCGAGATCCTGCGCGACGGCACGAGCCTCAAGCTGCTGCGCGTCGAGATCGACGCGCTGACGGACGTCGGCAGCCTGACGCCGCATCTCGGTGGCGTCACCTTCCGCTACGATCCGCTGCCGTCGAACTTCATCTCCCGCCGCCGCCGCCTGCGCTTCGTCTATTTCGATGGCGCCAGCCTCAAGCCGCTGACCTATGCGGAGCTGCGGGAGATCGAGTGACCAGCTCAGAACTCAAGGCAGCGGCGTTCGCTTGAGCGCCGCTGCAAGCGCCTCGAAGCGACCGGTGACTTCCGGCAGCACGAATGCGCGCACGGTCGAGGCCGCCGCGACGCCGATCACCAGCACGATGACATATTGGGCGGCGAGCAGCAGCGTGACGCGCCGGAGCCAGTGCAATCGCGGGCGCTCGGCGGCGCGCGCCGCGACCGGCGGCGGCGCATCGGAGGCGATCAGCCAGTCATCGTGCTCTTGCGAGGATTCGGACATTGCTCAGTGCCCCGAGAGCAATTGCTCAAGGCGCGATTTGAGCTGCCTGTTGGCGCGCTCCTGCAGGCGCAAGGCGCGCGCCGTTTCGAGATCGATCACCTCGCCATCGTCGTGAAGGAAGGCGAGGCCGGCGCCCGCGCCGTCGCGCCACACCATCTGCGCCGGTCGTGACCATCCGCGCCGTTCGATGCTGATCTCGACGCGGTCCGGCAGCAGCACGCTGCCCTCGAGCTCGACCTTGACGCCGCGGTGGTTGAAATTGCGCACGACGCAGGCCAGCGTCGAGCAGCCTGAATTGAAGGTCAGCACGCCGCCATAGTAGACGCGCTGGCGAGCCTCGCGACGACGATTTTGCATCCCACGTCCTCCAGTGACTTAACGATTGATTAATCAATCGGAGGGTGTGTGGCGAGTCTCGCCGGTATTGAAATGTGGGTGGTGGTTAATGCGTACCGGACGCTTGCGGCGCGATCGAAGTCGCACGACGTCTCACGCCCGCGCGAACATCCGGGCGTCGCCAGTCAGCACCGGCTTCACGGCTTCGCCCAGCCGTGCGGCCGCCGCTTCGACCGACAGTCCCGCCGTATCGACCACCGCATTGGCCCTCGCGTACAGCGGCTCGCGGCTCGCCAGGATGTTGCGCAGCTCGGCCATCGCCGAGCGGTCGTCGGCCATCGGACGGAGGTCGCCCTGCTTACGCACGCGCCCCATGTGCTCCTCCGGCTCCGCCTTGAGCCAGATCGTGTAGAACGAGGTCAGGATCAGGTCGAAGGTGACCGGCTCGGAGACGATGCCGCCGCCGGTCGCCAGCACCATCGGCTCCTTGCGCGCGAGCAGTTGCACCAGGGCGGCCTGCTCCATGCGGCGAAAGCCTTCCTGGCCGTAGAGCGCGATGATCTCGGCAACCGAAAGCCCGTTCTGCCGCTCGATCTCCTTGTTCAGCTCGACGAAGCTCCAGCCGATCCGCTCCGCCAGCATCTTGCCGAGCGTCGACTTGCCGGCACCGCGCAGGCCGATCAGCGCAATGCCTGAGAACGAACGCCGCAGCGGCGCCGATGCGCCCCCGGCAAGCAGCTCCTTGACCTCGGCGATCTGGCTCGGGCTCGCCTTCTTCAGGAGATCGCGAATGACCGGCCAGTCCGGCGATGGCTCGCCGCCGGGGATGATGTCGTCGAGCGGCGCGTTGATCGCGTTGGCGATGCGGCGCAGCAGCACGATCGAGACATTGCCCTTGCCGCTCTCGAGCTGGGCGATGTAGCGCTCGGAAATCCCGGAGACCTCGGCCAGCACCTTGCGCGACATGCCGGCGAGGCCGCGCATCCGCCGCACCCGCTGGCCCAGCTGGTCGAGGAAATCGGTCTCGGCCGCGGACTGGCCGTCGTCGCGCGGGGCATCGCTGTGTGGCGTCATATCCCTGAGGTACTCTTTTGAGTAGGAAACATAATGCCGGGGAGGATTGACAGCAAGCGATGTTGGTGGCCTTGTATGAATTATAATTCAAAAATCCGGGGAGAATGCCGTGAAGTCGTACAATGCGGTATCGTGGCTGCTTGACCGCAATGTCGAGGCGGGGCGCGGCGACAAACTCGCCTACACGGACACGGTCTCGGAGCTGACCTATCGCGGTCTGCAACAGCAGACCTGCCGCGTCGCCAACATGCTGCGCCGCCTTGGCGTCCGCCGCGAGGAGCGCGTGGCGATGATCATGCTCGATACGGTGGATTTCCCCGCGGTGTTTCTTGGCGCCATGCGCGCGGGCGTCGTCCCGGTGCCGCTCAACACGCTGCTGACCTCTGAACAATACGCGTATGTGCTCGCCGACTGCCGCGCCCGCGTGCTGTTCGTGTCCGAGGCGCTGTATCCGGTGGTGAAGGACATTGTCGGCCGGATGCCGGATCTCGATTGCGTCGTCGTGTCCGGCGCCAATGCCTTCGGCCACAAGCTGCTCACCGAGGAGCTCGCGCGCGAGAGCGATCAGTTCGACACGGTCGCGACCCACGAGGATGAACCTGCGTTCTGGCTGTATTCATCCGGTTCGACCGGCATGCCCAAAGGCGTGCGCCATCTGCACGGCAATCTCGCCGCAACGGCCGAGACCTATGCCAGCCAAGTGCTCGGCATCCGCGAGAGCGATGTCTGTCTGTCAGCCGCAAAGCTGTTCTTCGCCTATGGCCTCGGCAATGCGCTGACCTTCCCGCTGTCGGTCGGCGCAACTACGATCCTCAACTCCGAGCGCCCGACGCCGGCGCTGATGTTCAAGCTCCTCAACCGCTACAATCCGACCATCTTCTACGGCGTGCCGACCTTGTTCGCCGCGATGCTGCACGATGAGTCGCTGCGCCATGAGAAGGCCGGCAGCGCTCTGCGCATCTGCACCTCGGCCGGCGAGGCGCTGCCGGAATCGGTCGGCAATGCCTGGAAGGCGCGGTTCGGCGTCGACATTCTCGATGGTGTCGGCTCGACCGAGCTGCTGCACATCTTCCTGTCCAACGTGCCCGGGGACATCAAATACGGCTCATCGGGGCGCCCCGTGCCGGGCTATCAGGTTCGTCTTGTCAACGAGGCAGGCCAGGACGTGCCGGACGGCGAGGTCGGCGAGATGCTGGTGCATGCACCGTCCGCCGGCGAGGGCTACTGGAATCAGCGCCACAAGACCCGCTCGACGTTCGAGGGCTATTGGACGCGCACCGGCGACAAATATGTCCGCGACGCCGACGGGCGCTACACCTTCTGCGGCCGCTCCGACGACATGTTCAAGGTCTCTGGCATCTGGGTGTCGCCGTTCGAGGTCGAGAGCGCGCTGATCACGCATCCCGCGGTGCTCGAGGCTGCCGTGGTGCCGGAAGCCGATCCGGAGGGGCTGTTGAAGCCGAAGGCCTATGTCGTGCTGCGCCCGAGCGTCGATCGCTCGACCCTGCACGAGGCACTGAAGGAACACGTCAAGCAGAAGATCGGCCCGTGGAAATATCCGCGCTGGATCGAGGTGGTGGACAGCCTGCCGAAAACCGCGACCGGCAAGATCCAGCGCTTCAAGCTGCGTGAGGGAGCGGGTCAGTAGTTGGCCCCCACTCTCGGAGTGGTCCTACTCTTGGTTGTCGTCATGGCCGGGCTTGACCTGGCCATCCATTCCGCCTCGACAAGAAAGACGTGGATGCCCGGGTCAAGCCCGGGCATGACGAAGGAGAGAGTGACCCGTGCAGCTTTCATCGAACGGCTTCCTCACCATCGATTCCGCCGATCTCGAATATCGCCTGATCGGTGCACAGCCCTCTGACGCTCCGTGCATCGTGCTGCTGCATGAAGGGCTCGGCTCGGTCGGGCTGTGGGGCGACTTTCCCGACAAGCTCCAGCAAGCCACCGGTGTTTCCGTGTTCGTCTATTCGCGCGCCGGCTACGGCGCCTCCAGCCCGGTGTCTCTGCCGCGGCCGCTCGACTACATGCAGCGCGAGGCGCGCGATGTGCTGCCGAAGCTGCTCGATCAAATCGGCTTTCAGCGCGGTCTTCTCGTCGGCCATTCCGATGGTGCGTCGATCGCGGCGATCTACGGGGGCAGCCACGCCGACCATCGCCTCGACGGCATCGTGCTGATCGCGCCGCATGTGGTCGTTGAGGACATCTCTGTGTCGTCGATCGCCGCGATCAAGACCACTTACGAAACCACGGAACTGCGCACCAAGCTCGGCCGCTGGCACAAGGACGTCGACAACGCGTTTTACGGCTGGAACGGCGCCTGGCTCGATCCGGCATTCCGGGCCTGGGATATCACCGGCGACCTCGCCTACATCCGCGTTCCCGTGGTCGTGATCCAGGGCGTCGACGACCAGTACGGCACCATCCGCCAGGTCGAGATCATCCAGGAGGAGTGCTACTGCCCGGTCGAGGTGACGATGCTGCCCAACATTGGCCATTCCCCGCATCGCGAGGCGCCGGACGCCACCTTGCGGGTCATTGCCGAGTTCGCGGCCGCGACCTTGCCGGCCCCGGCATCACGAACATGAAACAAAGTGCATGTTTCGGCTTTTTGTCGTAGACGCCAGCCATAACATGAATTATTGTGCATCTCAACGATAAGCACTCCAACGAAGGGTGACACATGGCCGGGGAAGACCGCGTGCTCGCGGGAGGCAAGACGTTCATCGATTTTCAGACCGATCCCTCCCGCTACAAACATTGGAAGCTCTCGATCGACGGCGAGGTGGCGACGCTCGCCATGGACGTCGACGAGAATGGCGGCCTGTTCGAGGGCTACCAGCTCAAGCTCAATTCCTATGATCTCGGCGTCGACATCGAGCTCGCCGATGCCGTGCAGCGGCTGCGTTTCGAGCACCCGCAAGTGAAGGTCGTGGTGCTGCGCTCGGCCAAGCCGCGCGTGTTCTGCGCCGGCGCCAACATCCGCATGCTTGCAGGCGCGACCCACGCCCACAAGGTGAACTTCTGCAAGTTCACCAACGAGACCCGCAATGGCTTCGAGGATTCATCCGAGAATTCCGGCCAGCGCTTCATCACCGTGGTGAACGGCACCGCGGCCGGCGGTGGCTATGAGCTCGCGCTCGCCACCGATCACATCATCCTCGCCGACGACGGCTCGTCGTCGGTGTCGCTGCCGGAAGTGCCGCTGCTCGCGGTGCTGCCGGGTACCGGCGGTCTCACCCGCGTCGTCGACAAGCGCAAGGTCCGCCGCGATCGCGCGGACGCGTTCTGCACCACGGAGGAGGGGGTCAAGGGCAAGCGCGCCGTGCAATGGCGCCTCGTCGACGAGATCGCGCCGAACTCCAAGGTCGATGCCAAGGTGGCCGAGCGCGCCAAGGAATTCGCAGCCGCCTCCAAGCGCAACGGCAGCGGCAAGGGCGTCGCGCTGACGCCGCTGAAGCGCGTCATCGATGCGTCGAGCGTGCGCTACGGCTTCGTCAATGTCGACATCGACCGCACGGCCCGCATCGCCACGATCACCATCTCGGCTCCCGAGGCCGCGCCACCTGCGGACATCGACGGCATGATCGGGCAGGGCGCTTCCTTCTGGCCGCTGCAGGTCGCGCGCGAACTCGATGACGCCATCCTGCATCTGCGCATCAACGAGCTCGGCATCGCTATGCTGGTGTTCAAGTCGCATGGCGATCGCGCCCAGGTGCTCGCGCATGACGCGTTCCTTGAGGCCAACAAGGCGCACTGGCTGGTCAACGAGGTCAGGCATTACTGGAAGCGGGTGCTGAAGCGCATCGACGTCACCTCGCGCACGCTGGTCACGCTGGTCGAGCCCGGTTCCTGCTTCGCCGGCACGCTCGCCGAGCTGGTGTTCGCTTCCGACCGCTCCTACATGCTGATCGGCACCATCCAGGGCGACAACCGCCCGGCGCCGGCGATCGAACTGTCGGCGATGAATTTCGGTCCCTATCCGATGAGTCACGGCCTGACCCGGCTGGAGTCGCGCTTCCTCGCCGATCCCACCGATCTCGCGCGTGTGCGTGAGCAGGTCGGCAAGCCGCTCGAAGCCGATGAGGCCGAGGAACTCGGCCTCGTGACCTTCGCGCTGGATGACATCGATTGGGAGGACGAGATCCGCGTCTTCCTCGAGGAGCGCGCCAGCTTCTCGCCGGACAGCCTCACCGGTCTCGAAGCCAATCTGCGCTTCGCCGGCCCCGAGACGATGGAATCGAAGATCTTCGCCCGCCTCACCGCCTGGCAGAACTGGATCTTCCAGCGGCCCAACGCGGTCGGCGAGGAGGGCGCACTCCGGCGCTACGGCACCGGCGAGCGGCCGCAATATGACATGACGCGCGTGTAGTTATCATCCGTCATGGCCGGGCTTGACCCGGCCATCCGCGAGCTAATCGAGACGAACGACGTGGATGCACGGCACGAGGCCGGGCATGACCACCGGGAAGATTTCAGGGAGGCACGCCATGAACATGAACATCATGAACGTCGACTACTCGACCAAGATTCCGAACAACGTGAATCTCGCCGAGGACCGCCAGGTCCTCAAGGCGCTGGAAGGCTGGCATCCCGGCTACGTCGATTGGTGGAACGACATGGGCCCCGAGGGCTTCCAGCAGTCGCTGGTGTACTTGCGCACGGCCTATTCGGTCGATCCGCGCGGCTGGGCGAAGTTCGATTACGTCAAGATGCCCGACTATCGCTGGGGCATCCTGCTGGCTCCGCAGGAAGAGGATCGCAAGATCCCGTTCGGCGAGCACTATGGCGAACCGGCCTGGCAGGAGGTTCCCGGCGAATATCGCGCGCTGATGCGCCGCCTGATCGTGATCCAGGGCGACACCGAGCCGGCCTCGGTCGAGCAGCAACGCCATCTCGGCAAGACGGCGCCGTCGCTCTACGACATGCGCAACCTGTTCCAGGTCAACGTCGAGGAGGGCCGTCACCTCTGGGCGATGGTCTACCTGCTGCAGAAATATTTCGGCCGCGACGGCCGCGAGGAGGCCGACGAGCTGCTGCGCCGCCGCTCGGGCGATGCGGACAGCCCGCGCATGCTCGGCGCCTTCAACGAGAAGACGCCGGACTGGCTGTCGTTCTTCATGTTCACCTACTTCACCGACCGCGACGGCAAGATGCAGCTGCACTCGCTCGCGCAGTCCGGCTTCGATCCGCTGTCGCGCACCTGCCGCTTCATGCTGACGGAGGAGGCGCATCACATGTTCGTCGGCGAGACCGGCGTCGGCCGCGTCATCCAGCGCACGGTCGAGGCGATGCGCGAGGCCGGGATCGACGATCCCACCGACATCGCCAAGGTCCGCGCGCTGGGCGTGATCGACCTGCCGACCATCCAGAAGAAGTTGAACCTGCACTACACGCTGTCGCTCGACCTGTTCGGCTCGGAGGTCTCGACCAACGCGGCCAATGCCTTCAATGCTGGCATCAAGGGCCGCTATCACGAGACCCAGATCCAGGACGATCACCAGCTCAAGAACTCGACCTATCCGGTGCTCAAGCTGGTCGACGGCGAGATCAAGCGGGTCGACGAGCCGGCGCTGACCGCGCTCAACATGCGCCTGCGCGACGACTACTCGCAGGACTGCGTCAAGGGCCTGCTGCGCTGGAACAAGATCATCACGACCGCAGGCTACGACTTCCAGCTCAAGCTGCCGCATACCGCCTTCCACCGCGCCATCGGCGAGTTCAAGGACGTCCATGCGACGCCCGACGGCATCCTGATCGACGAGGGCACGTGGGCGAAGCGCAAGGGCGACTGGCTGCCGTCGGCCGACGACGGCGCCTACATCTCTTCGCTGATGAAGCCGGTCACCGAGATCGGCGAATACGCCTCGTGGATCGCGCCCCCGAAGGTCGGGATCGACAACAAGCCGGGTGACTTCGAGTACGTGAAGATCGAGACTTGATGAGAGGCGAATAGCGAGTTGCGAGTAGCGAATAGGAGAAGTAGCCTATTCGCTATTCGCTATTCGCTATTCGCTATTCGCTATTCGCTATTCGCTATTCGCTATTCGCTATTCGCTATTCGCCCTTCTCAGCTGTCCCAGCCCGCGCCCGGAATGCCGGGGTTCGCGTAGACGATGCCGCCGTCGACGGCGATCGTATTGCCGACCACGTAGTCGCCCGCGCGTGAGGCGAGGAAGATCGCTGTGCCAGCCATGTCCTCGTCGGTGCCGATGCGCCCAGCGGGCACGCGCGAGGCGACCTCGTCGGCGTTGTCGCGCGCGGCCTTGTTCATGTCGGACTTGAACGGTCCGGGCGCGATCGCGGTCACCACGATGTGGTCCTTGATCAGCTTGGCCGCCATGCGCCGCGTCAGATGGATCAGGCCGGATTTGCTCGCCGCATAGGAGTAGGTCTCGAGCGGGTTGACGAAGATGCCGTCGATCGAGGCGATGTTGATGACCTTTGCCGGCCGTTCGGCGCTGGCCGCCGCACGCAAGGGAGCTGCGAGCGCCTTGGTCAGGAAGAACGGCGTCTTGAGGTTGAGGTTCATCACCTTGTCCCAGCCGCTCTCCGGGAATTCGTCGAAGTCGGCGCCCCACGCCGCGCCCGCATTGTTGACGAGGATGTCGAGCTTGAGCTCGCGCTTCTTGATCTCGCCCGCGAGCGTCTCGATGCCGGCCATCGTCGAAATGTCGATCGGCAGCGCGACGCATTCGCCGCCATATTCGGTCGTCAGTGCCTTGGCGGTCGCCTCGCAGGGCCCGGCCTTGCGCGCGGTGATGTAGACCCTCGCCGCGCCATGCGCGAGCAGGCCGGATGCGATCATCTTGCCGATGCCGCGCGAGCCGCCGGTGACGAGCGCGACGCGTCCTTCGAGTGAGAACAAGTTCCTGAGCATGAAGCCTCCCTTTCCTTATGTCATGCGCGCTTGTGAGCGGGACGCGCCAGCACGTCAAGTGAGACGCAGTCGCACGAATTCGCCGCAATTCAATCGGAGGGCAACGTTATGGCGGGGCTATGCCGCGTCGATGCGGCGGAAGCCGTTCCACATCGCGGTGGCCGCGCCCGAGGTCAGCACCGGCAGCACGCGGGCGTCCTGGTAATGGCCGTTCAGCGAGACGCGCGACAGGGCCGTGAGATGATCGGCGCTTTCCGCGAAGATCATGCCGGGCCGGGTGGTGACGGCGGTCTTGTAGCCGCTCGCGGCCGCAAGCACGAATTCGCGCTGGGAAGCGGCGGCGCGGTCGCCGTAGGGGTAGGCCATGTGCAGCACCGGCCGCTGCAACTCGTTCTCGATTCGAGCACGGCTGTCGGCGATCTCGATGCGCGCCGTCTCCTCGGTCTGCTTGGCGAGATTGCAGTGACTGATCGAATGCGCGCCGATCGAGATCAATGGCTCAGTCGACAGCGCCCGGAGCTCGTCCCAGGACAGGCAGAGCTCACGGCAGATCGAGGCCTCGTCGACGTCGTAGCGCGCGCACAGCGCGCTGATCTCACGCCGGACGTCGTGCTCGCCCGGCAGTGCGCGCAGCCAGTCGTGCAGGCGCTGGAACGTCACGCATTTGGCTGCCGGCGTCGATGCATCGAGCTGCAGCGACAGCCCGCCGATCTCGATGTCGATCGCGTCAGTCTTCGCGACCAGCCGCTCCAGCGTCACCCACCAGAGCCGGCCCAGTCCCGATGCGAAATCGCTCGTCACATAGATGGTGAACGGCGCATCGAACTCGCGCATGACAGGCAGCGCGAAATCGCGATTGTCGCGATAGCCGTCGTCGAATGTGAAGCAGGCGAAGCGGCGCGAAAAGTCCTTCGCCACCAGCCGGCTGTGCAACTCGTCGAGGGTGATGATCTCGATGTCGTGGTCGCGCAGGTGCGACAACATCTCGCGTAGGAAATCCGGCGTGACCTCGAGGTGACAATTGGGCTGGAAATCGGCGTCGCGGTGCGGCCGCACATGATGCAGCGTATAGATCGCACCCACGCCCGAGAAGATCGGGCGCAGCCAGACATGCGCGCCGCTCAGATACAGCGCTTCCAGGCCGGCACGGATAAAGGTTTTGCGAAATCGCCTCATCTGAAATATGCGGCCCGGTGAGTGTCGGGACAAGGTTACCGACGAATGATTGAAGAAAACCTTAGCCTGCGGTCACAACGTACCGTGCGGCGCTCCTCATTTCCGGTTTGACAGGCATGCAAGGGTTTGTTTTCTCTCTGCTTCCTCGATGCGACGGATGACGAATGCGCGGACTTTTCAGGTGGAGCGGGAAATGGTGGCCTGGCGTCATTCCGCTGATCGTGCTTTGGGGCCTCGCGGCCTGGACCAGCACCGTTCCCCTGGAGAATGATCTCGCCGGACGCAGTTCGGCCGTCCTGACGGGGGCGGTGCTCGACAGGACAAGCATCACGGTGGACGGCCGCGATGTCTCGCTGCGCGCCAATGCGTTTTCCGAGGCCGGACGCCGCGATGCGGTTGCTGCGGTCGACGGCGTGGCCGGCGTGCGGCTCGTCAACGACGAGACGCGGCTGGTCCCCGAGGCCAAGCCCTTCGTCTGGTCGGCCGAGCGCGACGTCGTCCGGGTGACGCTGGGCGGCAGCGCGCCGCTGCCCGCCTTGAAGGGCAAGCTGATGGACGCGACCCGGGCGGCGTTGCCGGGCGTGGAGGTCGCGGATCAGATGGGCCTGGCGCGCGGCGCGCCGGCGCGCTTCGAGGATGTGGCGCTGCTGCTGATCGGCCAGATCGCCAAGCTGAAGGACGGCAAGTTCACGATCTCCGACGGCGACGTCACATTGTCCGGCATGGCGCGCGAGCTCGGCGGCCGCGAGGCGATCGCGGCCGCGCTCGGAAAGCTGCCGGACGGCTTCAAGGTCGCCAGCAACGAGGTCAAGGCGCCGCCCTATGTCTTCCAGGCCTACAAGGACCCGGTCGCGGTCACCGTGACGCTTGCAGGCAACGTTCCCGACGAGAACATCCACGCCGTCGTCGTCGGCTCTTCATCGCGCAAATTCTTCAGCGAGAAGGTCGTCGACAATCTCAAGAACAGCCTCGGCGCGCCAACCAATTTCGTGAATGCGGTGGTGCCGGCGCTGGGCGCCTTGTCACGGCTGTCGACCGGCACGCTGGTGGTGTCCGACCGTGACATCAAGATTTCCGGTGATGCGCTTTACGACGCCGCAGCGGCCCAGATCCGGACCGGGCTCGCCAAAGATGTCCCACAGGGCTGGCAGGTGAAGGCCGACATCACGGTGAAGCCGGCAGCCGCCCCGGTCGATCCCACGGTGTGCCAGCAGCTGTTCTCCGACCTGCTCGGCAAGGCCAAGATCCGGTTCGAGACCGGCCGCAGCGACCTCGACAGGGATTCCACCGGTCTGCTCGACCGCCTCGTCGAGATCGCGTTCCGCTGTCCCTCCGCCAATGTCGAGATCATCGGGCACACCGATGCCGACGGCGACTCTGCCGCCAATCAGGTGCTGTCGCAGAAGCGCGCCCAGGCGGTGGTCGATTATCTGGTCAAGGCCGGACTGCCGGCCGACCGTTTCAGCGCGATCGGCTATGGCAGCACCCAGCCGGTCGCCGCCAACGACACCGCCGACGGCCGGGCGCAGAACCGGCGCATCGAATTCGTGGTGAGGTAACGTCATGGCCTATCTCGTTGCCTTTCACTGGGGCTGGCTGGCCGGCGCATTCGCCATCGGGCTGGCGATGGGCTGGGTCGCCGTGGTGCATCGCGCCCCGCGCGTGTCGGGCTGGCTGACCTGGCTGCTGGCGGCGCTGGCCGCCGGCCTGGTCGCGACGGCCGTGGTCTGCCTGATTCCCGGCCGGGCCGGCTACTGGCTCGAGCTGCTGCTGATCATGTTCGTGCCCTACCTCGTCGGCTGCGCCATCGGCACCTGGCTTCGGGCGCTGGTGGTGATCCGCAGCATGCGGACGAAATCGGCGGCCTGAAACCGCCGCCCCGGACTGCACCCGACGCCATCTGCCGAGACTGCGGCGGCGCGCCCGCCGTCCGCGTGCCCGGGTCATCGCAACTGCGAGACACGAAGGTTTGACGAGGCGCGAACCTGTCAAACGCGCGGCTCGCGCTTATCGTTGAGCCATGCTGACCCGCCGAACCGCTGGGCGCCCCGGAAGCCCTGGAGATTCGCGTTCCTCACCAAAGTTTAACCTGGGGTTTGCAGGCTGGCGGGGGCGTGCGCCGCCCCGCCGTCCTGCATGATGCCTTGTCCGATGCCTTTGCCTGATGTCTTGCCTCATGTGCGGCAAAACGGTGCATCGCATTTCGGTAAAGCCTGCTAAGTATATCCATGTGTACGCTTTTGTTCGCACGCTCCGTGTTCCCCAATGCGTCGAAACGCGCTACGAGGGCGTTGTATGCGCACATGATGCTGCGGCCTCCGGGGCGCGGTGTCCCCGGCCGTCGTGATCGGATCACGGTGAGAGGTGTAGATGCTTGAAGCCATACGCAGAGCGGCCACGTTCCTGCGCGAGAAGCAAGTCCTGCACAAGCTCGGCGTGCTGATCAGCATCGCTGTGATCGCGGTCGCCTGCTACGTCCTCTACCACATGCTGCGCGGCATCGACACCTACGAGGTGCTCGAGGCCATCAAGAGCACGGAGCCGCATCAGATCGCGCTCGCCGCGCTGTTCGTCGCCGCCGGCTATTTCACGCTGACCTTCTACGATCTGTTCGCGGTGCGCGCGATTGGCCACGACCACGTGCCCTACCGCGTCAACGCGCTGGCCGCCTTCACCAGCTATTCGATCGGCCACAATGTCGGCGCCAGCGTCTTCACCGGCGGTGCCGTGCGCTACCGCGTCTATTCGGCCCATGGGCTGAACGCCATCGACGTCGCCAAGATCTGCTTCCTTGCCGGCCTGACGTTCTGGCTCGGCAATGCGGCCGTGCTCGGGCTCGGCATCAGCTATCATCCGGAGGCAGCCGCCTCGATCGACCAGCTGCCGCCCTGGGTCAACCGCATGGCGGCGATCGCGATCCTGGTCGGTCTGTTGGGGTATGTCGCCTGGGTATGGACCAAGCCGCGCGTGGTCGGCCGCGGGCCGTGGACCGTGGTGCTGCCGAGCGGCCCGCTGACCCTGTTGCAGATCGCGATCGGCATCATCGACCTCGGTTTCTGCGCGCTGGCGATGTATGTGCTGGTGCCGGACGAGCCCAATCTCGGCTTCGTCGTGGTGGCCGTGATCTTCGTCTCGGCGACCCTGCTCGGCTTCGCCAGCCATTCCCCCGGCGGGCTCGGCGTGTTCGACGCCGCGATGCTGGTCGGGCTGTGGCAGATGGACCGCGAGGAGCTGCTGGCCGGAATGCTCCTGTTCCGGATGCTGTATTATTTGGCGCCGTTTCTCATTTCTGTAATCTTGCTGACGTTTCGCGAGGTTATCATCAGCACGCGGTCGAAACGGCTGCGGCAGGCCGCGCTCAGCCTCGATCCGGCCCCCCCGCCGGAAGCCGCTTTTGTGAGGAAACGCAGCGATTCCGGTGTCTGACGCCAGCTCAAGGGAACAGTAGGACGAGATGGCCCTCGACGCTCCCTCCGACACGCCGCTCTCGATCTTCACCCCCTGGCCGGACCGGCTGCGCCATTCCGCGATCATCCTGCTCGCTGCGGCGCTCGCGCTTGCCGGGCTCGTGCTGCTGGACGAGCTGCTGCCGCTGCGGGCCCTGGCGGTATTCCTGTGTATTTCCGCCGCCGCCCTTGTGCCGTGGCGGCTGCATGGCGCGGTCGCCAAGCGTGAGGAGGAGCGCCACGCCAATCCGGTCGAGGCGCCGGCCGTGAGCGCGGTGGTCGAGGGCATCCCCGATCCCGCCGTGCTGCTCGACCGCGCCGGCCGCGTCATCCACCTCAATGCCGCTGCCGCGCAGCTCGCGCCGGCCCTGCGCAAGGGCGAGCTCGCCCAGTTCGCGCTGCGCACGCCGGAGATCATCACTGCGCTGCGCGAGGCGATCGCCACCACCGAGATCCGCCGCGCCACCTATCACGATCACGTTCCGGTCGATCGCTGGATGGAGCTGATCATCACGCCGGTGCCGGTGCCGACGGCGTTCGGCGGCACGGACAAATGCATGCTGATGACGTTCCACGATCTGACCCCGCTGCGCCGGGTCGAGGAAATGCGCGCCGACTTCGTCGCCAATGCGAGCCACGAGCTGCGTACGCCGCTGGCGGCGCTCTCGGGCTTCATCGATACGCTGCAGGGGCCGGCCAAGGACGATCCGAAGGCGCGCGAGCGCTTCCTCGGCATCATGCACATCCAGGCAACGCGCATGGCGCGGCTGATCGACGATCTGCTGTCGCTGTCGCGGGTGGAGCTGTCGGCGCATGTCCAGCCCCACGCCATGGTCGACGTCGTCCCCATCATCCGCCAGGTCACCGACGGGCTGGAGTCGCTGGCGCGCGAGCGCCAGGTGGTGATCGAGACTAGCCTGCCGGACGCGCCGGTGACGATCGCCGGCGACCGCGAGGAGCTGCTGCGCGTGTTCGAGAACCTGATCGAGAACGCGCTGAAATACGGCGCCTCGGGCGGGCGCGTGATCGTCTCGCTGGAGCAGGCCGTCTCCGCCGAGAACGCGCCGGAGATCCGGGTCAAGGTGCGCGATTTCGGCCCCGGCATCGCGCCCGAGCATCTGCCGCGCCTGACCGAGCGCTTCTATCGCGTCGATGTCGGCGACAGCCGCGCGCAAGGCGGCACCGGGCTCGGCCTCTCCCTGGTGAAGCACATCCTCAACCGCCATCGCGGCCGGCTGCTGATCGAAAGCGTGCCGCGCAACGGTGCCGCCTTCACGGCGTGCTTTCCGCAGTCGAAGCCGGCGCGGGGCGCCTGATCGCCCGTCGCATCTGCGGCCCGGCGCGGGCCGGGCTCACGTCCATGGTCGTTGTGAGTTGAGGCCGCCGGAGATCCCAGGGCGATGCGGAGCATCCTCATCGCCCGTCGCGGCCAACTTCCTCAGCGCGTGGTCGACTTCGCCGGCTGGCGGCGGCGGTCGGCCGCGGGCTGATAGGCGACGCGCGAATGCTGCGCGCAATAGGGCAGACCGGAAAGCGCCTTGCCGCCGCAGAAGAAGAAATCCGCGCTTGAGGGATCGCCGACCGGCCAGTGGCAGGTCGCCTCGTTGAGCTCCAGCAGCGACAGCCGCTGGTTCATCGGCACGACGTTGTCGAATGCAACCGGATCGGGCTCCGCCTCAACCTCGAAAACCTGTGCGAGCGCCGTGTTGCCGCGCGCCACCGGGCGCGCCACCCGCATCATCGGCTGTGCCGGGCGGGCCGCCTTGCGCTGGCGCGGTGCCGCGGTGGCCGGGCTCTTGGCGCGGCCGGACAGGCCCAGCCGGTGCACCTTGCCAATCACGGCGTTGCGCGTCACGTTTCCGAGTTCCGCGGCGATCTGGCTGGCCGACAGTCCGGCTTCCCAGAGTTTTTTCAGTTGCTCGACGCGATCGTCGGACCAGGTCAATACGGTCATCGAACCTTTCCCTTCGCGTTGCGCCGGCCAATTCCGGGACGGCGCTGCGATGCTGTCTCAAGAAAATCCCTGGCGGCAGAATCCCTTGTCCCTCGCCGGGCACGCGCAAGGCACCCGGACGTTACGCAAACTCAGAGAACTTCGAGAGGGATCAGAACTGCCGCACGAGATGTCGTACTCGACGTTGAAAACGCTACAATACGGCGTGACTCCCGCGCAAGAGTCGGCGGCCGCAGTCCACACATTCCGTGGTTCCCTGTGGCGTGTCTCGAGGCGTGTCAGGCGTCCGGAATCTCACGGGCCGGCCCCCCATGCATCAGCTGACGCGTAGTTGACTCCTACCGCTGCCCGCATACAATAGATGCACGTGCCGCCTTGAAAAGGCGGCACATTTTGTTTTCCAGGGTGGGGTCCCTGATGCGCGATGGCGCCGCGTGGCGCGTGTCTCGGCCGGCCCGTCAGCTCATGTGATCCGCCATGACCAGTGTTGCCGCTACGCATCTCCTCCCCGTATTCGCCCGGGTCGATCTTTCGTTCGAGCGCGGCGAAGGCGCGTGGCTGATCGCGACCAATGGCGACCGTTATCTCGATTTCACCTCGGGCGTCGCAGTCAATTCGCTCGGCCATGCGCATCCGCATCTGGTCAAGGCGCTACAGGAGCAGGCGGCCAAGCTCTGGCACATGTCGAACCTGTTCAAGAGCCCGGATGGCGAGCGCCTTGCCGCGCGGCTGTGCGAGCAGAGCTTTGCCGACTACGTATTCTTCGCCAATTCGGGCGCGGAGGCGATGGAAGGCGCGATCAAGGTCACGCGCAAATATCACGCCGCCAAGGGACATCCCGAACGCTATCGTATCATTACGTTCGAAGGCGCGTTCCACGGCCGCACGCTCGCCACGCTCGCCGCGACAGGTTCGGCCAAATATCTCGACGGCTTCGGTCCGCCGATGGACGGCTTCGATCAGGTTCCGTTCGGCGACATCGAAGCAGTGAAGAAGGCGATCGGTCCGCACACCGCCGGCATCCTGGTCGAGCCGGTGCAGGGCGAGGGCGGCGTGCGCACCGCGCCGCTGCCGTTCTACAAGGCGCTGCGCCAGCTCTGCGACGACAACGGTTTGTTGCTGGTCATCGACGAGGTCCAGACCGGCATGGGCCGCACCGGCGATCTGTTCGCGCATCGCTGGCTCGGCGTCACGCCGGACGTGATGTCGCTGGCCAAGGCGCTCGGCGGCGGCTTTCCCATCGGCGCCGTGCTTGCGACGGCCGAGGCCGCGTCGGGCATGACGCCGGGCTCGCATGGCTCGACCTTCGGTGGCAATCCGCTGGCGGTCGCCGCGGCCAACGCCGTGCTCGACGTGATGCTGGCGCCCGGCTTCTTCGATCACGTCCGCAAGATGTCGTTGCTGTTGAAGCAGAAGCTCGCCGCCGTTCTCGATCGTCATCCCGACATCATCTCCGAGATCCGCGGCGAGGGCCTTCTCATCGGCGTCAAGGCGGTGGTGCCGTCGGGCGATCTGGTCACGGCGCTGCGCGATCAGAAGCTGCTCACCGTCGGCGCGGGCGACAACGTCGTGCGCTTCCTGCCGCCGCTGATCGTCAACGAATCCGAAATCGAACAATCGGTCGAGATGCTCGATCGCGCCTGTGCGGCGCTGTCGGGCGCGCCTGCCAAGCAGGCGGCCGCATCATGAGCAAGACCATGGGCAATACGCCGCGTCATTTCCTCGATCTCACCGAGATGCCGGTGGAGGAGCTGCGCAACGTGCTGGCGCTGTCCAGCGCGATGAAGAAGACCTTGAAGGCGCGCGAGCCGGCGAAGAAGCCGCTCGAGGGCAAGGTGCTGGCGATGATCTTCGACAAGCCGTCGACGCGCACGCGCGTGTCGTTCGACGTCGGCATGCGCCAGCTCGGCGGCGAGGCGATCATGCTGACCGGCACCGAGATGCAGCTCGGCCGCGGCGAGACCATCGCCGACACCGCGCGCGTGCTGTCGCGCTATGTCGACGCCATCATGATCCGCATCCTCAGCCATGAGGCGCTGCTCGAGCTTGCCGCGCATGCCACCGTGCCCGTGATCAACGGCCTGACCCGGCGCTCGCATCCCTGCCAGGTGATGGCCGACGTGATGACCTTCGAGGAGCATCGCGGCTCCATCGAGGGCCGCACCGTGGCCTGGACCGGCGACGACAACAACGTGCTGGCCTCCTGGGCCCATGCCGCCGAGCGCTTCAAGTTCCGGCTCAACGTCGCCACCCCGCCGCAGCTGTCGCCCGGCAAGCCGATGAAGGATTTCATCCGCGCCACCCGGGCCGACATCCATCTCGGCCACGATCCGGAAGTCGCTGTCGCCGGCGCCGACTGCGTCGTCACCGACACCTGGGTGTCGATGGGCGACAAGGATGGCGAGCATCGGCACAATTTGCTCAAGCCCTATCAGGTCAATTCCAAGTTGATGTCGCTGGCGAAGCCCGAGGCGCTGTTCATGCACTGCCTGCCGGCCCACCGCGGCGAGGAGGTCACCGACGAGGTGATCGACGGCCCGCAGTCGGTGGTGTTCGACGAAGCCGAGAACCGCCTGCATGCGCAGAAGGGCATCTTGGCCTGGTGCTTCGGCGAGCGGGCTTAGGGTTCGACGGCGCAATTTCACCGGTGTCGTCCCGGCCTTGAGCCGGGACCCATACCGCGTGATCGAACTGATTTGCAGCTGTGGCCGTTGCTCGGCGTAGTTGGAGCGATCGTGGTTCGTCGGTTACGGCTTAGCGTCGGCGACTACCACCGGCGTTCCTCGATAGCATCCGCGGTATGAGTCCCGGCTCAACGCCGGGACGACAGCCTGGGATGCCCTTCCATTCGTTTCAATCATCCCCAAATACGCCCCATGACAACCAATCCCCCCGACACCGACATCAACCTCGATACCAGCCGCGCCCCCTCGGCGGTGCCGGTCGACGACGCCGTGCTGCCGTTCGAGGTCGCGGCGCTCGATCTGCGTGGGCGACTGACCCGCATGGGCCCGGCGCTCGACGACATTCTCACCAAGCACGCTTATCCCGCGCCCGTGGGCAAGCTGCTCGGCGAGGCCATCGTGCTGACGACCTTGCTCGGCTCCGCGCTGAAATTCGACGGCCGCTTCATCCTGCAGACCCAGACCGACGGCCCGGTGTCGTTCCTGGTGGTCGACTTCCAGGCACCCGATCGCCTGCGTGCCTATGCCCGCTTCGACGAAGCCCGGCTGGCGGAGGCCAAGGATTCCGGCGGCCTGCTCGGCAAGGGGCATCTGGCGATGACCATCGACCAGGGCGCCGACATGAGCCGCTACCAGGGGCTGGTCGCGCTCACCGGCGGCAGCCTGGAGGAGGCCGCTCATGAATACTTCCTGCGCTCCGAGCAGATCCCGACCCGCGTGCGCCTCGCCGTCGGCGAGGAGTGGAGCGGCGGCAAGCACCGCTGGCGTGCCGGCGGCCTCCTGACGCAATTTTTGCCGCAGGCGCCGGAGCGCTTGCGCCAAGCCGACCTGCATCCCGGCGATGCGCCCGAAGGCACCGAGCTGCATGCGATCGAGGAGGACGAGGCCTGGGTCGAGGGCCAGTCGCTGGTCGCGACCGTCGAGGATATCGAGCTGATCGATCCCGCGCTGTCGGGCGAGCGGCTGCTGTATCGCCTGTTCCATGAGCGCGGCGTGCGCGTGTTCGACCTCGTGCCGCTGCAGGCGCGCTGTTCCTGCTCGCGCGATGCGGTTGCCAACATGCTGAAGAGCTTCTCGCCCCAGGACCGCGCCGACATGGTCAAGGACGACAAGGTCGTCGTCACCTGCGAGTTCTGCTCCTCGGTCTATCACTTCACCCCGCACGAAGCCGGCGTGACGGAGAACTGACTCTGTTGCGCTCGCTCCGCGCGTCGTACCGATCGTGGTCGAGCGACAACCCTCCGTACGTCATCGCGAGCGCAGCGACGCGATCCGCAGTCGCTTCGACAGTTCTGGATCGCGTCGTCGCTTCGCTCCTCGCGACGACGCTTGATAGGCTGCGTCGCACGGCATCGGAGAAAACGTCGGGAGTTCGTGTGCGCCGGCGATCTCGATTAGTTCGTTGTTGAAAATCGGCTTTCTCGCTGATCGACGCCACATCCATGCCCGTCGCGTTGATTGGTCGCAGCAACAAACAACTTGTGCCGTCGGGCAAATCACTGGCACATTTCCGCGCATCCTGTTGCCGCATGAGGGGCGTTTCGCGACCGTCACGGACCGTTGGCAGTGGGAGGCGACGGGCGTGTGTTGCCGCAGCGTAGTTCAGTCTGCTCGGACGAACGGCGATGCACGTACGGTCAAGTCGCGCGGTCCTGATATCCCGATGCTGATATCAACTCACGCTGAAGCTCCGCTTCGCGTTGAGGATGGTGGCCAACAAGCCCGGCGCACCAGGGAGAACGCGAAGCAGCCGTTAAAACCGTCGCGCAGGGAGGGCCGGGTCGTTCCGGCTGGACCTGTGGTACCTGCCGCCTGCATTTTTTCTGCAGGCGGGCCGCAGGCCTCAGCCGAGGCCCGGCCTTCCCTGCGCCCTCTATTTGCAGAGGGCGGGTGAATGGACAAGGCTCGGGCGCGGGATGCGTCGCGAGAACGATTTCGTGCGGCGCGGGTGCAGGATCTGTCGTATTGCAGCACAAGAGACAGCGAGCAGACGAGACTTGGGGCAGTCGGACTGCATGCCTTCTCAGCTAGTTCAACACCCGCTTGCCCTCGGGGCTGTCGAGCGAGAAGGCCGGCACGGCGATGTCGAAGTGCTCGCCGCTCTCGCTCTCCATTTGATACGAGCCGGCCATGAAGCCGGACGCGGTGGTGAGCGGGACACCGGAGGTGTATTCGAAGCGCTCGCCCGGCGCGAGCACCGGCTGCTCGCCGACCACGCCCTCGCCGCGGACCTCCTGCTGCCGGCCGATCCCATCGGTGATGATCCAGTGCCGGCTGCGCAGCCGCACCGTCTCCTCCCCGCTGTTGGTGATGACGACGGTATAGGACCAGAACCAGCGGCCATCGGCCACCGACGACTTCTCAGGCAGGAAGTTCGGTTCGACGGTCACTTCGATGTGGCGAGTCACGGCGCGATACATGGTGGCATTGTAGCGGAAACCCGCGCCGGAACCAATCGCGACGCCATCGTGCTTTCAACACAGTTCCGCATTATGGCACAAGAATCGCGGACTTTGTCGGCCGTACGCGCGATCCGTTCCTTGGACTCGGATCGGGCGCGGCAGGCAGCACCCTGGGGGCGATCGACCTGTCCTGCGTCGTGCGATCGCCCACCAACCGTCCGCCAAGGTCGAAAAACTGGGCGCGGCCCAGCTGATAAGTCCTTCATCGCTTGCGTAAAATCTGCGCAGCCCTACATTTCCCCTGCCGGGCCTCGAAGGCTGGCAGCCTTGACGCGGTGCCTGATGACGTCGATTGTCGATCGCCCTGCCGGACCGTCCGCCCCCGCCGCCAGCGCCGCACCCGCGCCGGCTGCGGAGACTGCCGCCGCGGCGAGCGCGGCTGCATCTGCATCTGCATCTGCCGTCGCGGCGGCGCCGGCCGTCACCGCTGCACCCGCCACCACCGCTGCTCCTGCGATCACCTTCCCGGCGGTCGGCGAGCGCGAGCTGCGGCTCGACCTGTTTCGCGGGCTGGCGCTCTGGCTGATCTTCATCGACCACCTGCCGCCGAACCTGCTGACCTGGTTCACGATCCGCAACTACGGCTTCTCCGACGCCACCGAGATCTTCATCTTCATCTCCGGCTACACGGCGGCATTCGTCTATGGCCGGGCGATGCAGGATGCCGGCTTCATCGTCGCCACCGCGCGCATCCTGCGCCGCGTCTGGCAGATCTACGTCGCCCACGTCTTCCTGTTCACGATCTTCCTTGCCGAGATCTCCTACGTCGCGACCAGCTTCGAGAACCCGCTCTACACCGAAGAGATGGGGATCATGGACTTTCTCAAGCAGCCGGACGTGACGATCGTGCAGGCGCTGATCCTGCGCTTCCGCCCCGTCAACATGGACGTGCTGCCGCTCTACATCGTGCTGATGCTGTTCCTGCCGCTGATCCTGTGGCTGATGCGCTGGCGTCCTGACGTCACGCTCGGGCTCTCGGTCGTTCTCTACGCACTCACCTGGGAGCTCGATCTCTATCTGACGGCCTATCCGAACGGCTTCTGGGCGTTCAACCCGTTCGCCTGGCAGCTCCTGTTCGTGTTCGGGGCCTGGTGCGCGCTCGGGGGCGCCCAGCGCATGTCGCGCATCATCAACTCACCGATCACGCTCGGGCTCTGCGTCGCCTATCTGGTCGCGGCCTTCTGCGTGACCCTGACCTGGTACATTCCGCAGCTCGGCCATCTGATGCCGCGCCGAATCGAGCAGTGGATGTATCCGATCGACAAGACCGACCTTGACGTGTTGCGTTTCGCGCATTTTCTCGCGCTCGCAGCACTCACCGTGCACTATTTGCGCAAGGATTGGCCGCTCTTGAAGTCGCCGTGGCTGCGTCCGCTGATTGTTTGTGGGCAACACTCGCTCGAGATCTTCTGTCTTGGCGTGTTTCTGGCGTTTGCGGGCCACTTCGTCCTTGCCGAAGTGTCCGGCGGCGCCATGATGCACGCGGTGATCAGCCTTTGCGGCATCCTCATCATGTGGGGGGTGGCGTCGTTGATTTCGTGGTACAAGCGTGAGGCCGATAAGGGGGCCGCGCGAAAAGGTGCGCGCAGCAACGCCGATCTGGCGGGAGGGGGCTGATGAAGTCCGTCTCGTGGTTAAGGTTGGGTATCGCAGCGCTGGCTGTTTCGCTGGCGGCCTCCGCGCGCGCGGAAGATGCGCCGCAGAACTGCGAGGTGCCGGCCTACCTGCTGACAACCGAGAGCCCGCTCCCGAAGGTTGCAGACGCCGTCAAGAATGGCCGCACGCTGGATATTCTCGTCGTCGGAAGCCGCTCATCCTCCATTGTCAGCACCTCCGACGCAAATGCCTACCCCGCCCGTCTGCAGGCGGCGCTGAAGGACAAGCTGCCGGCCGTCACCGTCAATCTCAGCGTCGAGCTGCAGCCCAAGAAGACGGCCGAGGAGGTCGCGGGCAATCTCGTTAAACTGGTGGAAGGAAAACGGCCTAATTTGGTCATCTGGCAGACCGGCACGGTCGACGCCATGCGGTCTATCGATCCTGATGAGTTCCGGCAGGCGGTCGACGACGGTGTGGCGACGCTGCAGAAGGCGGGAGCTGACGTCGTCTTGATGAACCTGCAATACAGTCCGCGGACGGAAACATTGATCTCCGTGCCGCCCTATGTCGACAACATGCGTGTGGTGGCGCAGCAGCGCGACATCCCGCTGTTCGATCGGTTTGCCATCATGCGGCAGTGGAACGAGCAGGGCGATTTCGACCTGTTCAATCCGACGCACGGGGTCGAGCTGGCCAGGCAGGTTCATGACTGCATCGGCCGGGCGCTGTCGAAGTTCATCATCGACGCGGCGCATATCGGGCCGGCGCAGCAGAACTAGGATTATGTCGTTCATGACGTCGAATGAGTGTCACCGCGTATCCGGGACATGGGAGAAGCTTTCGGCCGTTGCGGTCATTGCCATCGCCCTCGCGCTGAGCCCGCAGAAGGTACGGGCGCAGAGCGCAGCGCCGGCTGCACCCGCCGCGCTTTCCGATGTGAAGAGCTCCGGTCCGAAGCCTCCGTTGATCAGCGAGCTGCGACCGAGCATCGGTCACATCACATTGGCGCAGGCGAACGATCAGATGCGCGGGCCGATCGCCGCGGTGCGCCCGGCGGCCACGACCTCGCCGCCCGCGGCGACGACCGCGCCGGCCATGACCGATGCACAGCCGCCGGCTGCAGCCGGGCAGGCCGTCGCGGCCACGCCGCCGCAATCGCGCAGCATCACCGAGCGGGCGATCGACAAGGTCAAGCAGGTCGCCAAATCGGCCACCGACATCTTCAACCGCGTGCCGTGCCTGCCGCCGAAGGGTGTCGCCAAGAAGAACTTCATTTCGCTGCCGCACGTCGCCAACAAGCTCGCCTCCGGCCTGCCGGTCGTGATCGTCGCCTTCGGCTCATCGTCGACGCAGGGCTTTGGCGCGAGCGCGCCGGACTACACCTATCCGAACCGGCTCGCCGCGCAGTTGCGCCGGCAATATCCCATGGTCGACATCAGCGTCATCAATGCCGGCGTCGGCGGCGAGGATGCGCCGGAGATGATGAAGCGACTGGAGACGTCGGTGATCGACCGGCGTCCGGATCTCGTGATCTGGCAGGTCGGCACCAATGCCGTGCTGCGCGATCTCGATCCGGCCGAGACCGCCAGGCTGGTCGAGGACGGCGTCGCCAAGATCCAGGCGGCGGCCTCCGATGTCGTGCTGGTCGACCTGCAATATTCGCCGCGCGTCAACGAGCGCTCGGAGAACGCCAGCCGCATGAACAAGCTGCTCGGGCGTATTGCCGAGCTGCATCACGCCGGCATCTTCCCGCGCTTCGAGGTGATGCGCGACTGGCACGAGCGCCAGGCGATCCCGATCAACGAGTTCGTGATCTCGGACGGCCTGCACATGAGCGATTGGGGCTATGCCTGCTTCGCTCAGTTGCTCGGCGACGACATCATCCGCTCGGTCGGCCAGGTCAAGCTCGGCATCAACGCACCGGCCGAGGTGCCGACCTATCGGCCGATGTGATCGAGCGCGAGTGGGAAACAGCGAGTAGCGAATAGGGAAAGAGATCTTACTACTCGCTACTCTCTATTCGCCATTCGCTACGCCGCGCTGAGGGCGGCGTCGAGATCCTCGATCAGATCGTCGGCATGCTCGAGTCCGGCGGAGAAGCGGATGAAGCCCTCGCTGATGCCGAGCTCGGCGCGCGCCTCCGGCGTCAGCCGCTGATGCGTCGTCGTCGCCGGGTGCGTGACCAGCGTCTTGGCGTCGCCGAGATTGTTGGAGATGCGCGCGAGCTTCAGGCCGTTGAGCGTACGGAACGCAGCCGCCTTGCCGCCCTTGACCTCGAAGCCGACCAGGGTCGAGCCGGCGCGCATCTGCTTGCGGACGGTTGCCGCCTGCGGATGGTCCGCGCGGCCCGGATAGATCAGCCGCGAGATCTTCCGATGCGCGGCGAGGAAGTCGGCCACCTTCGCCGCCGTCTCGGTCTGCGCGCGCACGCGCACCGCCAGGGTCTCCAGACCCTTGAGCAGAACCCAGGCGTTGAACGGCGAGATCGACGGGCCGGTCTGGCGCATGAAATTGTGGATGTGCTCGGCGATGAACGCCTCCGACGACAGGATCACACCGCCGAGGCAGCGGCCTTGGCCGTCGATGTGCTTGGTCGCGGAATACACCACGACGTCAGCGCCGAGCGCGAGCGGGCTCTGCCAGATCGGGGTGGCGAACACGTTGTCGACGATCAGCCGCGCGCCATGGGCGTGCGCGATCTCGGCGATGGCGGGGATGTCCATCACGTCGAGCGTCGGATTGGTCGGGCTCTCCAGGAAGAACGACTTGGTGTTGGGTCTGACCGCCTTCTGCCACTGGGCGAGGTCGAGCCCATCGACCAGGGTCGACTCGATGCCGTAGCGCGGCAAGAGATCCTCGACCACGTAGCGGCACGAGCCGAACAGCGCCTTGGCCGCGACGACGTGGTCGCCGGCACGGAGGGGAGCCAGGATTGCCGTGGTGACCGCGGCCATTCCGGTTGCGGCCGAGCGGCAGGCCTCGGCGCCCTCGAGCTCGATCATGCGGCGCTCGAACATCGCCGTGGTGGGATTGGAGAAGCGCGAATAGATGAAGCCGGGATCCTCGCCCTTGAAGCGCGCCTCGCATTCCTCGGCGGTGGCGTAGACGAACCCTTGGGTGAGATAGAGCGCCTCGGCGGTCTCGCCGAATTCGGAGCGCAAGGTGCCGGAATGCACCAGCCTCGTTTCGGGACGATAGTGGGCGAACGACGCCGGCGCCTTCGCGGGGGACTTCGACATGTGACCTCCATCGTGGCCACCGCCTTGAGCGATGGGCACAAAAAAACCGGCCTGGGACAAAACCTCAAGGCCGGGATCACATTCGTCCCCGGCCTGTTTAGCGACTTATTTTACGTGGCTGCAAGCCGGCCGGCTCAAATCACCACGGGATAAGTCGTGCTCATAGTCGCAACCGGCCTTTCCGTCAAGCCAGCCATCGGATAACCGGTCAAAAGACCCTATATTGGCTCAATAAGCCGCCGTTCCGGCGCCTGCAAAGGATCAGGTCTTGCCGTTTTCGCTCAGCCCCGACGCCCACGGCATCCTCCCCGATCGCATGATCGTGGCGATGACGGAGGCTGGCCTGATCATCCCCGAATATGATTTCGTCGAGAGCCAGATCCAGCCGGCGAGCCTCGATCTGCGGCTCGGCGACATCGCCTATCGCGTGCGTGCGAGCTTCCTGCCCGGGCCGGGCGCGACGGTCGCCGAGCGCATCGACGAGCTCAAGCTGCACGAATTCGCACTTGCCGACGGCGCGGTGCTGGAGACCAACTGCGTCTACATCGTGCCGCTGTTGGAGAGCCTGGCGCTGCCCAAGGACATCGTCGCGGCCGCCAATCCGAAAAGCTCGACCGGGCGGCTCGACGTGTTCACCCGCGTGATCGCCGACGGCACGCGACGCTTCGACATGATCGGCGCGGGCTATCACGGCCCGCTCTATGCCGAGATCAGCCCGAAGACGTTCCCGGTCCTGCTGCGCGAGGGCTCGCGCCTGTCCCAGGTTCGCTTCCGCTATCGCGACGCGGTCCTGTCGGAGGACGAACTGATCGCGCTGCACCAGGCCGAGCGACTGGTGGATCGCGACGATGCCGATCTCACCGGCGGCGTCGCGCTTTCCGTCGACCTGTCCGGCAGCAATGCGAACGGATATGTGGGCTATCGCGCCAAGCGCCACACCGGCGTCGTCGACGTCGACCGCCGCGCCGGCTATCCGGTCGAGGAGTTCTGGGAGCCGATCAAGGCACGTACCGACGGCAGCCTCATTCTCGATCCCGGCGAGTTCTACATCCTGGCCTCCAAGGAGGCCGTGCAGGTGCCGCCGGACTACGCCGCGGAGATGGTGCCGTTCGATCCGCTGGTCGGCGAATTCCGCGTCCACTATGCCGGCTTCTTCGATCCCGGCTTCGGCTATGCCGGCGCCGGCGGGCAGGGCTCGCGCGCGGTGCTCGAGGTGCGCTCGCGCGAGGTGCCGTTCATCCTCGAGCACGGCCAGATCGTCGGCCGTCTCGTCTACGAGAAGATGCTGGCGCGGCCGAATGCGATGTATGGCAGCCGCATCGGCTCCAACTACCAGGCCCAGGGCCTGAAGCTCTCCAAGCATTTCCGTCTCTGAGCGCGGCTGCGTCTGCCGCGCACCCCCAATGCGCCTGCCGCACAGGGCGCGCGCCAGCGCCGTGCTAGGAAAGCGAGAGCAATCGAACGATAACACGGCCGCGGCCTGCGCGGCCGAGCGGGGAGCTGAGATGTCCGAGATCGGCCTGGCCGACAATCCGGTCGGCGAGGGGCGTGCGTTGCCGCCCCCCGAGAAGCCGGTCCGGAATAAGCTCGTCGACGGACCCATCCTGCGCACCCTGCTGTCGCTGGCCTGGCCCAACATCATCGCGAACACGGCCGGCACCTGCGTCGTCATCGCCGAGACCTCCTATATCGGCCGGCTCGGTATCGAGGCGCTGGCGGCGATGGCGCTGGTGTTTCCGCTGGTGATCCTGACCATGACGATGTCCGGCGGCGCGATGGGCGGCGGCGTGGCCTCGGCGATCGCGCGCGCGCTCGGCGCCGGCGACGCCGAGCGGGCCTCGACGCTCGCCACGCACGCGCTGCTGATCGCGCTATTGTTCGGCGCGACCTTCATGATCGGCATGCTGGCGTTCGGCCCTGCCTTGCTGGAGGTGCTCGGCGGCCGCGGCGCGGTGCTGAGCCATGCCACGGCCTATCTGCAGATCTTCTTCGGCGGCGCGATCCTGCCCTGGCTGATGAACTCGATGGCTGGCATCCTGCGCGGCACCGGCAACATGAAGCTGCCGTCGTTCATGATCCTCAGCTCGGCGCTGCTGCAGATCGTGTTGGGCGGCACGCTCAGCCTGGGCCTCGGGCTCGGCATGCGCGGCGTCGCCGCCGGCGCGCTGCTGGCGTTCTGCGTCAGCATCTCGGTGATGGGCTGGTACCTGTTCTCCGGCCGCGCGCGCGTGCGGCCGAAGCTGCGGGGCCTGAAGATCAGCGGCGCGATGTTCGCCGACATTCTCAAGGTCGGCGCCGTCGCCTGCTTCTCGCCGCTGCAATCCGTGCTGTCGATCGCGATCTTCACGCATATGCTGGCGTCGTTCGGCACCGCCGTGCTCGCCGGCTACGGCATCGGCGCGCGGCTCGAGTTCATGATGACCACGGTCGCATTCTCCGTCGGCATGGCCTCGGTGCCGATGGTCGGCATGGCGATCGGTGCGGAGAGAATCGCGCGCGCCCGCCGCATCGCCTGGACGGCGGGACTGGTGTCGTTCGCGTCGGTGGGCGCGCTGTCGACGCTGATCGCGATCGTCCCGCAATTGTGGGTCGACATCTTCACCCAGGACGAGAGCGCGCGCAGCGCGGGCCGGCACTATCTCCAGGTCGCGGCGCCGATGTATGCCTTCATCGGCCTGGCGATCTCGATGTATTTCTCCTCGCAGGGTGCCGCCAGGGTGCTCGGTCCGGTGCTGGCGCAGACGGTGCGGCTCGTCTTCATCGCTGCGGGTGGCAGCTATCTGTTGAGCCGTGCCGCGACCGAGGGCGACTTCTTCATGCTGGCGGCGTCCTCGATGGTCCTGCTCGGGGTGCTGACGCTCGCCAGCGTCATGCTCACCCGCTGGGGCCCGAAGCCGGCCGCAGCGCTGGAGCTGCGCCCGGCCGTGCTGACGGCCGGACGCGGCCTTGACTCGCGCGGGCCGCCGCCGGCGCGTATCGGCTGAGCCGCTATCCGCGCAGCCTGCCCAACGTGTCCTGCATCGCGCGCGCGCCGAGCTCCATCTGCTGATCGATATAGGGTGCGATCTCGTGTGGCAGCACGTCGGTGGTCCAGATCACCCGGCAGCGCTCCTCGCCTTCCGGGATGATCTGAAACGACGCACTGTGCTGGCTGATGCGTTCGTTCTTGATGGCATAGACGAGGCGCCGGCGTTGATCGTCGCAGTCGACCAGCTGCTCGCGCACCACGCTGCCGTTGGCGAAGCTGACAATGCGGACGTCGCCGTCGAGCGTGGTGCCGGTGACGAAGCCGGGCGCCACCCTGGTATGAACAGCGCCGAAATCCCGCACGGCGTCCCACACTGCACCCGCCGGGGCTGCGATCGGAATGTCCTTCTGGATGGATGCCATGGGCTTGACCTCACGGACACACGGCTTCGATGTTGTTGCCGTCGGGATCGATCAGGAAGGCGGCGTAGTAGGTCGGACTGTAGTCCGCGCGCGGCCCGGCGCCGCCATTGTCGCTGCCGCCGGCCTTCAGCCCCTCGCTGTGGAATCTGGCGACGGCCGCGTGGTCCTGGGCGCGGAACGCGATATGGGCGGCGCCCTTGCTGGCGCCCTTGTCGACATACAGCCACAGCGCCGGCTCCCCCTTCGGGCCGATGCCCGCCGACGCCTCGTCCTTGGAGCAGAGGATGTGGCCGAGCGGCGCCAGCGCCGATGTGTAGAAGCGGACGCTGGCGTCGAGATTGCCGACCTTGAGGCCGATATGATCGTACATCGATGATCTCCATGCTTCGCATGCGGCTGCCGCACGCGCTGGGATCATCCAATCAATGGCGGCTCAGATGGTCTTGGAGAATCTTGCGCTCGCCGCGCGAGGCCTTGCGAAACTTCGCCGGCGACACGCCGGCAGCGCGCGCGAAGGTGCGGGTGAAATTCGACAGATCGGCAAAGCCCGAATCATAGGCGATGGTGGTGACCGGCGTGTCCTCCTCGCTGAGACGCCGCGCGGCGCGCCGCAAGCGGGAGCGGATCAGATATTGATGCGGCGTCACGCCGATCGTCGCCGCGAACAGCCGCAGGAAATGGAACGGGCTGACGCCGGCTTCGTGCGCCGCAGCCGCCAGGTCGATGTCGCGCTCCGCATTGTCGTCGATCCACAATGCGCTCTCCACCGCGCGCCGGCGATCGCGCAGGCTCGGCGTCGCCGCCCGTTCCTGCCGGCCCGTGGCGGTCGCGACGAAGCGGCTGGCGATGATCTGTCCAACCTCGTCCAGACCGAGGTCCTGCTCGCGCGCGGCGACGGCCTGCGCGAGCTCACCGAGGACCATGAGCTCCGGCAGCGGCGGCATCGCGCCAGCCCGCCAGGCCTGGCTGTCGCAGCCGATCTCGTCGATGAGCGCATCATCGAAGAAGAATGACAGGCATTCGTCGCCGCAGACGTGATCGTGCGTGCACATGAACTCATCGCCGGGATGGCCCACCAGCAGCGAGCCGGTGACCAGCTCGAAGAAGCGGCCGCGGTGCCGGCAGCCGAAGCTGCCCTTGCGCACATAGGACAGCGAGTAGCCGGCATACTGCTCGACATAGGGACGCTCGCCAGGGACCGCTGCACAGCGGAACTCGGACACGGTGACGTCGCGGCTTTCGAACAGGATGGTGGTGGTCATCCTGTAAATCTAGCGCATTGCGGCGGAAAGAGGAGGGCGTCGTGCGAGATAATATCGCGCGACGCGCGAAGGCGGGCTTACAATGCGCGCGGCCTGTCGATGGCGAGAAACGCGTCGAACAACGTCAGGCCCGCATGAGGCTTTGCGCCTTCGAGCGACAGCAGCCGACGCTTGGAGACGATGCCGCTGTTGGGCGACGGCTTGTCGAGTCCGTTGCCGATGTCACGCACGCGGTGACAGGGAACGATCAGCACGAGCGCATTCCTACTCAGCGCCTGCGCGATCGAATTCAGCGCCTTGGGAACGTGCAGTTCGTCTGCGATCGCGTCGGCGGTGCGCGTCTCGCCGCGCGGAATGGCGCGAATGCAATCATAGACGCGCTGGTTGAACGGCGTGACGCCGTCGAGGTCGAGCGCAACGTCGGAGAAGTCGACGTCCTGCCCGCGCAGCATGGCCGCGATGCCTTCGATGGCGAGTTCAGTATTCGAACACGGGCGCTGCTCCCGTGCGTCGGGAAACTGACGAAACAGGCGCCGCCGCGTCTCGATTTCCCGTGCTTCCGGCAATTGTACGCCGGTGATTCCGACATCGCTCCACGCAATGCCGCAACGGCCGAGGGCCGTATCAAAGATCGTATACCCACGCCCCATGACGCCACCCCAACCCACACCACATCATATCATCGTCACGATCGCCCGCATCAACTTTGTTTACAAAGTGTTAACAGCGTGACCTGACCGGGGCGGGTTTGCCCTGATTTGGGTGATGGTTGTCAAGCGTGCCGTTGCGATCGCTGTCTGCGATCTCTGTCATCGGCATTGCGATCGCGGAATGCGGCGCCGCACGCAGGCGAGGCGCGATCGACCAGAGCCGCTACGGCCGGCTCACCGATACAGGCCTATCGCCGGCGAAATCGGGATCATGCGCAAGCCACAGTTCGAGCAGGCTCAGGAAGGTCACGGTGATCCCGATGGCGATGCTGACATGCATCGCCGACGTATGCACGAATCCGAGCAGCCATGGGGCTGCAACCAGCCACACTCCAAGCGCGACCTTCAGCCACTCCTCCCAATCGGCAAACGCAAGAAGGCCGCCGAGCGAGAGCACGATGACGGCAGCCCCCGCCAACTCAGCGTTGATGCGGCCGACGCTGCCGACGAAGCCGAACAGCCAGGGCGCGACGGCTAGGAACAGACCGCAGCCGAGGGTGTAAAGGTCGAGCGCCGACGGACCCGACATCACGGCGAGGGCTTTCGAGGGGGCGGTCTGAGACGCGGGGCTGTGGCTTTGCATGATGTGAGCTCCCATGACCTTCACGGCGTGGCGAAACAGGGAGAGGCGCCGCTTCCAACGGGCAAAAGCGCGATCGGCCCGATCCGTTCCGGAGCCTGCGGTTGCGGCCGATCACGATCGGGAGATCAGGCCGGTGGTAGAACTCTTGCGTCCGCCCCCCGCGGCCTTGGCGGTCTCGCGGCAACAAGCCGCTTGGCGAAACGCATGGTCTCGGCTAAGCATTGGCTAGCGCGGGCGTAGTTCAATGGTAGAACGGCAGCTTCCCAAGCTGCATACGAGGGTTCGATTCCCTTCGCCCGCTCCAATGCCGCAATGTCCTGCTGCGGTGCCCTGCAAGATCAGCTTCGTACGATAGCCGACGGCCGCGAAGCTGACGGGCGTTTTGCATAGATCGCCTCGATTTCCTTCGCAAAGCTCCGCTCGATCGCCGGACGCTTGTTCTTCAACGTCGGCGTGATCAGGCCTTCCTGCACGGTCCACGGCTCCAAGGTCCAATGCACCGCCTTCGGCGTCGCGTAGGACGGATAGGCCTTCGCGGCTCGCGCAATGTGGCGCAGCAGGGAGGCCGCTTCGGCCTCGTTGCCGCGCTGGCCGTGCGCCGCGAGCCTCGCCTGCTGCTCAGCCCAGCCCTTGGCGTTGAGCACGACGATCGCGGTCAGGAACGGCCGGTTCTCGCCGATCACGATGGCCTGCTCGAACAGCGGATCGGTCAGGATCGCGGTTTCCAGATCGGCGGGCGCAATCTTCTCGCCGGTCGAGGTGACGAGGATGTCCTTGATCCGACCGGTGATGGTGATGCGTCCGCTGTCGATGCGGGCCTGGTCGCCGGTGTGCAGCCAGCCGTCGGCTTCCCTGGTGCGCGCGGTCTCCTCCGGCCGGTGCCAATAGCCGAGCATCACGTTTGGGCCGCGCACCATCAACTCGTCATTGTCGCCGATGCGCACCTCGATGCCCGGCAGGGCGCGGCCGACGGTGCGCGGGTCGTTGTCGTCAGGCGTGTTGACGCTGACGACGGGCGATGTCTCGGTCATGCCGTAGCCCTGCAGCACCTCGAGCCCGAGCGCCAGGAACAGCCGCACCACCGGCTCGGCGATCGGGGCGCCGCCGCTGACGGCGACGTGCAGCCGTCCGCCGAATCGAGCCAGTACCTTGGCGGCGACCAGGCGTTGCAGCAGCGGCCACGCGATACGGTCGAACGCCGAGAGTCTCGTCCCGCGCCCATGCTGCGCATCGAAGCGACGGCCGCCGATCGCGATGGTCAGGTCGAGCAGCACCCGTTCCAGCGGGTTTGCGATCGCGCGGTGATGCATGATGACCGAATAGATGCGCTCATAGATGCGCGGCACGGAGATCAGGATGGTCGGACGGACCTCCACCAGATCTTCGGACAGCTGCTTCACCGAGCGCGCATAGGCGACGCAGGCGCCGATGGCGATCGGGTAGTAGTAGCCCGCGGTGCGCTCGAACGTGTGTGACAGCGGCAGGAACGACAGGAATACGTCGTCGGTATCGGCCGCCAGCCGCTGATGAATGGCCTTGAGGTTGGAAACGACGTTGTCGTGCGACAGCATCACACCCTTGGGCCGGCCCGTCGTGCCCGAGGTGTAGACGATGGCGGCGAGGTCGTGCGGCGCGATGGCGATCCGGGTGCCGGGAGGCGTGGCATCGCCGGGCGCCTTCAACCACGCCTCCAGATCGACGAGGCGCGGATCGCCGGTCGGCGGGGTCGTTTGCCGGTCGGCGCAGACGATCCGTCCCAGGTCGGGCAGGGCCTCGCCGACCGCTGCGATCTCATCCCAGCGTGTGTCCGAATCGACCAGCAGCAGCCGGGCACCGGAATCGGCGAGGATGTAGGCGATGCTGTCGGCATTATCGACGGCATGCATCGGCACCGGCACCAGGCCGAGCGAGAGCGCGGCCTGGTCAATGGCGAGATGCGCGATCCCGTTCGGCATCAGGATGGCGACACGCTCCCCCTGGGCGAAGCCCTCGGCCGCGAGCGCCCGCCGCCATCGCTCGACGACGAGATCGATCTCGCGCCAGCAGAAGCTCGCCCATCGGCCGCTTCCTGCGTCGAAATGTCGGTAGGCCTGCTTGTCCGGGCTCCGTTCGACGCGCCAGCGCCAGAGTTCGGGCAAGGTGGTGATACCGGCCAGCGTGTCGGCCGCCATGGCGTGATCATCGATGGGATTTGAGTGCTGCACGCCCGTCTCCGGCGATCCTGAACTCCGTCGCGAAGCAGAAGCTCTGCAGCGGCGGACCGGGTCCGACGTTGACGTAGCGCAATCACCACGAGACAGATCGTGCGTCTGCGCATGGGAGCCCGGCAATCGCGGCAGGCCGACCCCGCTGTGGGAGGTCGGGCGGATCGGGGCGTCCGTCAGGCGCCCTGCGGGACCTTGTCGAGAAACCCGGTGACGCGCCGGATGCGGCCGTCGGCCAGCTCGACGAAATCCGTGCCCAGGATCGGGGCTTCCGCATTCTCGGGGCCGAGCTCCCAGGAAAAGCGGAGATGATGACCGTGGCCGTCCGCGGAGCCGATCAGGCGAAAGCGGAAGTCGGGAAAGCGCTGCTGCACGCCCGCGACCAGGCCGTCCACGGCATCGCGTCCTTCGTCGCGCATCAGCGGGTCGACATAGAGCGCATCCGCGGTCCAGTGACGTGCGAGCAACGCGCCGCGCTGCGCGGCATCGCGTTCGTTCCACAGCGCGATGTAGCTCTCGGCGATCTCGGTCGGGTTGGTCATCGGTGCTCTCCATGTTGTGAACGATGAGGAGCCCATCATCGCGCCCGGCGCGCAGCGAATCGATTACGTCGAACGTCATCTCATCCGGAATGACAGAACTGTAAGTTGCCGCCCGTTTGCGCGAGGGCTACGCCACGCGCAGAGGCGGTGCGGGGAATGCGTCTCATGATGTCCGACACTTGGAAGTGGATTGCCGTCGCAATTTGTCTTGTGCTGTTCACGGCGGATACCGTGCTCAAGCCGCAGGACAAGCCCAATCGCATGGTGTTCTTCGAGCTGCATCGCGGCGGGAGCCCGACGATGATCGGCATGATGCGCGACGACCTCGTCAAGCTGCCGGGACGCGGCGCCAGCCGCATCCGCGATGCGCTCGCGCGCGGCGAGACGTTAACGGTCTGGCAATATGAATTAAGAAAGATTGAAGACGGCAGCTATCAGGAGGTGCCGGAGCGGCAGATCCAGCTCGGCGCCGCCGATGCGCCGCTCGTCACCTTTGGTGCACGGATTCGGCTGCCCGATAATTAGTTCGGTCCAGACGGCGAAAGCATCGGGAGGCAGATCGTCTCCCCGGCTGCCAGAGCGATATCGGCCCGACCTCGCTCCATCTCCCGATCCAGACGGCGCGGTGCGAGGAGAGACCCTGCCGCGCCCGCTTGCGGCGCGGGGGCTCGGCCGAACGGTCCAACCTTGTGATTGCATCCGTCGCATCTCCGGATTTCGGCCATGCCGTCGGGGCTGGCGGAAGCCCGCACCCGCGATCGTGATCGCACGAGCACCCCTGGGCCGGCGATGAGCGGGCGAGCGTCCCGCCGTCACTGGGCAGCGGGGCGCGTGTCGCGCGGAAGCTCGGCCCCGGGTTTCTCCGGAGTGTCGTTTGTGCCGCCGTGACGCCGCTGCCGCGCCGATGGGCGAATCATGCCGGGCCTCTGCCTTGCTCGTGGCGCCACCGCCATGTCCGGAACCAGCGTTGGTCCATTTTCGGTGGTAGCGACTCATTGGTGCAGCGGGCTTGCAACACTCGCGGTGAATTTGGCTTTCGCAGCTGCGCTCTCCTGGACAAAAACACGATCTCGAAACACGCTGCATTTGCGATTTGGATTTGGCTTTCGCGTTCCGGTTCTGCGGATGGGGTCGTGATTGCAAGGTCCACCGCAGTCCAAGCATCACAAGAAGCGCATCACACGAAGCGTGCCAAAGTCGGTCAGATCGGTTTTCGCCGGGTTGCACTGGGGCTCGACATGAAATTCTGGACGGGATTGCTTGCGGTCGTTCTGTTGCTGTCGGGGGTCGGCGCCAGCCAGGCCGTGGTCCGGATCGCCGATGACCGCGGTGGCCGGATCGGAACCTATGTCGACAAGTACCAGGGCCTGCGATCCTCCGGTGAGTATGTGATCATCGACGGGCTCTGCGCATCGGCCTGCACCATCGTGCTTGGGGCGATCCCGCACGAGAAGATCTGTGTCACCTCGCATGCCAATCTCGGCTTCCACGCCGCCTGGGATTTCGGCGCCAACGGCCGCGCCGTCACCAATCCCGAGGCGACCCAGATGCTGTACTCGATGTACCCTTCGCCGATCCGCCGCTGGATCACCCAGCGCGGCGGCCTGACGCCCCGGATGATCTTCCTGAAGGGCAGGGAGCTGCAGGCAATGTACAAGCCCTGCTATATGGATGCCCAGGCGTCCTCTCCGGCCTCCTCGCACGTCGTGCCCAATGCACCGGCCATCTCGCCGGCTGCCGCCAAGGCCTCTGCCTCCCATTGATCACACTGAGGCACTAGTCGCTTCGGGTGATCGCGGCCCGACTGCGGCGCTTGCCTGGACCGGCTGCGGGGCTTATCTGGAGCGAGAGGGGTGGGCCGCTTGGCCGGCTCCGGCCGATGAGAACGCCATCATGCAGCCTCTTTCAGCGCCCCAAGAGATACCGTCCGCATCGCGAGCCCGGCGTCCGGCCTCTGCTCCGGCCCTCGCGGCGGGGATCGCGGCGATCGGGCTCGTCGTCGGCGCCGTGACGATGTGGGTGCAGTACGGGACCGCGGTGTTCTTCGAGACCATCGCGGCCGGCTGGCAGGCCTGCTTCTGAGAGACAGTGAAGGAGCGCGCAATGCCGTCCAATGTCACCCGTCCGCTGGTGATCGTCGGAGCCTTCGCCGCCAGCCTGGTGGTCGGGTTGTCGCTGATGTTCCTTGTCATGGGCGGCGGCCGCAACATCGCGGCGCCGGCCGCGATCGGCGGCCCGTTTCAGTTGACCGACCAGAGCGGTGCCGTCGTCACCGAGAAGAGCCTGGAAGGGCGGCCGACCCTGATTTTCTTCGGCTTCACCCATTGCCCTGACGTCTGCCCGACCTCGCTGTTCGAGATCTCCGAGGTGTTGCGGGCGATGGGCAAGGATGCCGACAGCGTCAACGCCTATTTCGTCTCGGTCGACCCCGAGCGCGACAATCCGGCCGCGATGAAGGACTACCTCTCCAGCTTCGACCCGCATCTCAAGGGCCTGACCGGCGATCCCGAGGTGCTGGCGAAGGTTCTCACCGAGTACCGGGTCTATGCCAAGAAGGTCCCGCTGAAGGACGGCGATTACACCATGGACCACACCGCTTTGGTGTATCTGATGGACCGCAACGGCCGGTTCGTCGCGCCGTTCAACCTGAAGCGGACGCCCGAGGAAGCGGCGGCGGATCTCAAGAAATACCTCTGAGCGCGTTAACGCTCCAGCCGGGCGGCCGCCTCCGGGCCGAATCCAGCCTCGAATTTGCGCATGGATGGTCTATAAGGCGCTGACCATCGGGACCGCTGATGCCGACCGTCTTGTCAAAGCCCGTGAAATCCGCGCCTGCGGCCCGCGCCGCCATTGCCGGCGCGCTGCTGTGCTTCGGCCTCGCGGCAGCCGGCTCGGAGGCGCGCGCCCAGGCGCCCGTGAGGCCCGCCGTCGAGGCGGCGCCGCAGGCCGTCCCTGGGTTCTGGGACCCGCGACGCCGGCCGGAGCGGCCCGATCTGTCGCGCCTCACGGTGATTCGGTTCCTGACCGAGACCGACTATCCTCCGTTCAACTTCACCGGTCCGGACGGCAATCCGGCCGGCTTCAACGTCGATCTTGCCAGGGCGATCTGCGACGAGATCAAGGTGACCTGCACCGTCCAGATGCGCCGGTTCGAAACCCTGCTCGACGCGCTGTCCTCCAACCGCGGCGATGCGATCATCGCCTCGATCGCGGTGACGCCGCAGATGCGGGCGCGGGCCGATTTCTCCGATCCGTATTACCGGGCGCCCGCGCGTTTCGTGTCCCGCCGCGACGCCGTCATGACCGAGATCCGCCCCGAATTTCTCGAGGGCAAGAAGATCGGCGCCGTCGCCGGCACCGCGCACGAGGCTTACCTCAAGGCGATGTTTACCGACGCCGAGATCAAGAGCTATCCGAACGACGAGGCGCTGCGGCAGGCGCTGCGCCGGGCCGAGGTCGACCTGATCTTCGGCGACGGCATTTCGCTGGCGTTCTGGGTCAATGGCACCGATTCCGGCGATTGCTGCGCCTTTTCCGGTGGACCTTTCGTCGAAAGCCGCTATTTCGGCGAGGGCGTCGGCATCGCCGTGCGCAAGGGCAACGACCTCTTGCGCCAGGCGCTGAACTGGGCGCTGTTCCGGGTCTGGGAAAAAGGCCGCTACACCGACCTGTGGCTGCGCTACTTCTCGATCAGCCCGTTCTAGCGCTTGCCGTCGTTCCGGGGCGCGTCGAAGACGCGAACCCGGAACCTCGAGGTTCCGGGTTCGATGCTTCGCATCGCCCCGGAATGACGGGTATCATGACCGCTGTTTTGCACTGACGTCTTCGGAGAAGTCTTTTTCACGATGTCCACGATCGATCTCGTCCCAACCAGCCCGAGCGACCTGCGCGCGCTTGCCGAACAATCCAACGCCTGGCCGTTCGAGCAGGCGAAGGCGATCGTCAACCGGCTGAAGAAGAATCCGAAGGACGAGGTGCTGTTCGAGACCGGCTACGGTCCGTCCGGCCTGCCGCATATCGGCACCTTCGGCGAGGTGGCGCGCACCACGATGGTGCGCCACGCCTTCCGCGTGCTGACCGAGGACAAGATCAAGACCCGCCTGATCGCCTTCTCCGACGACATGGACGGCCTGCGCAAGGTGCCGGACAACGTGCCGAACAAGGAAATGCTGGCCACCCACCTCGGCAAGCCGCTGTCGCGCATCCCCGACCCGTTCTCCAACGAATATCCCTCGTTCGCCGCGCACAACAATGCGCGGCTGCGCGCCTTCCTCGACCGGTTCGGCTTCGACTACGAGTTTGCCTCGTCGACCGAGTACTACACCTCCGGCAAGTTCGACGCGGCGCTGCTGCGGATGCTGGAGCGGCTGGAGAAGGTGATGGCGATCATGCTGCCGTCCTTGCGCGAGGAGCGCGCGGCGAGCTACTCGCCGTTCCTGCCGATCTGCCCGCGCACCGGCCTCGTGCTGTACGTGCCGATCGTCGAGCACGACGCCAAGGCCGGCACCATCTCCTATGACGATCCCGAAACCAGGGAGCGCATGACCGTTCCGGTCACCGGCGGCCATTGCAAGCTGCAATGGAAGCCGGACTGGGCGATGCGCTGGCATGCGCTGGGCGTCGACTATGAAATGGCCGGCAAGGACCTGATCGACTCGGTGAAGCTGTCGGGCAAGATCTGCGCGGCGCTCGGTGGCACGCCGCCGGAGGGCTTCAACTACGAGCTGTTCCTGGACGAGAAGGGCCAGAAGATCTCGAAGTCGAAGGGCAACGGCCTGACCATCGACGAATGGCTGCGCTACGCCTCGCCGGAATCGCTGTCGCTGTTCATGTATCGCGAGCCCAAGGCGGCGAAGCGGCTGTATTTCGACGTCATCCCGCGGATGGTCGACGACTACCAGCAGTTCCTCGAAGGTTTTCCCAAGCAGGACGCCAAGCAGCAGCTCGGCAACCCGGTCTGGCACATCCATTCCGGAAAGCCGCCGAAGGCCGACATGCCCGTCACCTTCCAGCTGCTGCTGACCCTGGTGTCGTCGTCGAACGCGGAGAATGCCGAGACGCTGTGGGGGTTCATCGGCCGCTACCGGCCGGGCGTGACGCCGCAGACCCATCCCAAGCTCGACGCGATGGTCGGCTACGCCATCAACTACTATCGCGACTTCGTGGCGCCGACCAAGACCTTCCGCGAGCCGACCGAGGGTGAGCGCGTGGCGCTGCAGGACCTGCGCGATGCGCTGTCGAACCTGCCGGCTGACGCGACGACCGAGGACATCCAGAACGTGGTCTACGAGATCGGCCGCCGCGAGCCCTTCCTCGATCACGCCAAGAAGGGCAAGGACGGCCGGCCCGGCGTGTCGCTCGACTGGTTCAACATGCTCTACCAGGTGCTGCTCGGCCAGGAGAAGGGCCCGCGCTTTGGGTCCTTCGTCGCGGTCTACGGCGTGAACAATGCGGTGGCGATGATCGACGGGGCCTTGGCGCGGAGCGCGTGAGAGCCGCGCTGGTCGCGTCATAAAAGGTGTCGTCCCGGCCTTGCGCCGGGACCCATAGCCACCGGACACAATTTGGCGGAGGGTCTCCGCCACCTTCCAAAACAATCCAGCTTCCGCGGTATGGGTCCCCGCCTTCGCGGGGACGACAGCGGAGTTTGTGGCGGCCGCTTCAGCTCGAAGCCGCCGGAGCCGAATGAACTACACCCCCTGCAGCACGAAGCGGCGGTCGAGCTTCTGCACCGGGCGGGCGTTCATCGGATACAGCTTGGCGAATTTCGCCACGTCCGCTTCCGCGACCGAGACCGGCTCGCTCAACAGCAGCCATTCGACCACCTCTGAGCAGGGCGGCGTCGTCAGCGAGCCGGCATAGCGATAATAGGAGCGGCGTGCCGGCAGCATCATGTTGGGGTTGATGCGCGGATCGGCCTTGACCGCGGGACCCTCCTTATCCGGCATCGTCGCGACGATCTGCGCGAAGGCGGGGTTGGGACGCCCGGTGGTCATGAGAACGCCGACGACGGCGAGGCCGCCGGAGGCGGCGCGGTGCACGAAATGCGCCTCCATCGGATAGTTCTTGCCGCCGATCTGGTGCTCGCTCGGACGATGAAAATGCACCTGCAGCAGCTTGTAGGTGGTGCCCTCGAGCTTCATGGTGCTGCTGCCATCGGCGAAGTTGAGCTGGATGGTGTGGCCGTTGTTGACGATGGTGTCGGCGGTCCTGGCCCAGCTCAGTCGGAAATCGGGAAGCTGGGCCCGGGTCGAGTGCTCGATGTCGATCGGCGATTGCTGGGTGCCGACGCCGCAGACCTTGTTGGCCGCGTCGAGATCGCCCCATTTAGCCGGCCCGGTCGCGCCCTCATAGCTCCAATGCGGGGCGCCTTCGGCGGCAAAGCCCGGGGTAGCGCAGACGGGGCAGAGGGCGAGCCCCGCAAGGGCCTTCAAGACGTGGCGGCGGTCCATGACAATCTCCAAAGGTTCAAGCGTGGGCATGATCGGTTGCGAATCGCGCGCAACAGGAAAGCCGAATCGGGTTAACTCTTGCTGAGGAACCGGTTGCATCCCCGCGAGCTCGCATCACTCGGATACAACCTGAGCGGGTCGGCCGCCGGACTGTCCTGGGCAAACGATGCTTGAGTTCGCTGCCCCCTGCCGATACGGTCGGCCGCTCCCGAAAACATCAGCAAACTCAAGCTCAAGCCAGGACCGCGCAAAGGTGCCCAAAATCTACAAAATCTGCTCAGCTTCGGCCTGGCGCGAGGCGGAGCGGCTGGGCGTCTACCGTGGCAGCGCGGACGATCTGCGCGACGGGTTCATCCATTTTTCGACCGCCTCCCAGGTGCCGGAGACGGCGCGGAAGCACTTTTCGGGACAGAGCGCGCTGTTCCTGGTCGAGGTCGAGGCGGACGCGCTCGGCGATGCGCTGCGTTGGGAGCGTTCGCGCAATGACGAGCTGTTCCCGCATCTGTATGGCGAGCTCGATCTCGGTGCCGTGACCGGCGTTCACCAGATGCACAGCCGTGCCGATGGCGGCCACGACATTCCGGACCTGAAGCCGTGATTCGCGCCTTCGACCAGCTTTCGCTGCCGCTGCTCCGCTGGCTCGACGCTGAGGATGCGCACCGGCTCGCCATCCAGGGCCTGAAGCTGCTGCCGGCGATCAAGCCGCGACCGGATGATGCCAAGCTCGCGGTGCGCGCCTTCGGCCTGAACTTCCCGAATCCGGTCGGCATGGCCGCCGGCTTCGACAAGAACGCCGAGGTGCCGGACGCGCTGCTGCGGCTCGGCTTTGGCTTCGTCGAGATCGGTTCGGTGACCCCGCGGCCGCAGAGCGGCAATCCGCGCCCGCGGCTGTTCCGGCTGGAGCGCGACGAGGCGGTCATCAACCGCATGGGTTTCAACAATGACGGCGCCGAGATCGTGCTGCGGCGCCTGGCCGGGCGCGCCCACCAGGGCGGCATCGTCGGCGTCAATGTCGGGGCCAACAAGGATTCGGTCGACCGTGTCGCCGACTACGTCCGGCTGATCGAGACCTTCGCGCCGGTGGCGAGCTATTTCACCGTCAACATCTCCTCGCCCAACACGCCGGGCCTGCGCAACCTGCAGCAGGCGTCTCAGCTCGACGAGCTGCTGTCCAAGGTGCTCGAGGCGCGCGACCGCGTGCGGCGGAAAGCCGGCGATACGCCGGTCCTGCTCAAGATCGCACCCGATCTCAGCCTCGCCGAGCTCGACGACGTCGTCCATGTCGCCCGCTCGCGCGGAGTCGACGGCATGATCGTGTCGAACACGACACTCGCCCGGCCCAGCTCGCTGCGCGAGCAGTTGCGCGCCAAGGAGCAGGGCGGCCTGTCCGGGCGGCCGCTGTTCCGGCTATCGACCCGCATGGTGGCCGAGACCTTCGTGCGCGTCGAAGGTGCGTTCCCGCTGATCGGCGTCGGCGGCATCGACACCGGCGGCGCCGCGCTCACCAAGATCCGCGCCGGCGCCAGCCTGATCCAGCTGTATTCCTCGCTGGTCTACAAGGGCCTCGGCCTGGTCGAGAGCATCAAGGCCGACCTGACCTCGACCCTGCTGCGCACGGGACGCGATTCGCTGTCGGAGATCGTTGGTGCGGACGCCGCGACGATCACCGCCGAGGACTGGCCGGTTTAGATGCGCTTGATCTTCGGCGAAGAGTGTAGGGCGAGCGGGGTCGCAAAGCGCGCTGCGCGATACAGCGCCCCCTACAAACTCTCTTTGTTGCCGAACGACGCCCGCAGCAGCGCCGGATAGCGTGCGGCCTGGAAGCCGCCGCGCGCCGCGTAGAAGCTGAGCATCGCGATCCACAGGCCCGTATTGCCGAAGCCGCGCAGCGCCAGCCAGGTGCCGAGGAAGACGACCAGCGCCGCGACCATGAGGTTGCGCATGTCGCGCGCCCAGGTGGCGCCGATATAGACGCCGTCGAATGCGAAGGCGAATACCGACAGCAGCGGCGACGCCACCACGAACGGCAGATAGTCGCGCGCCGCGCGGCGCACCGCATCGCTTGCCGTCATCACGTCGATCAGCACCGGCCCGAACAGCGCGAAGATCGCGGCCACCGCGAGCGCGAAGCCGAAGCCCCAGGCGAGCACCAGCCTTGTGGCGCCGGAAAAGGCGCCGCGGTTGCGCGCGCCGAACGCATAGCCGCAGAGCTGCTCGGCGGCGTTGGCGAGGCCGTCGAGGAAGAACGCGGCCACCAGCAGGAAATTGTTCAGCACCGCGTTGGCGGCCAGCGTCGTGTCGCCGGCGCGCGCGCCCTGTGAGGTGAAGAACAGGAAGGCGATGATCATCGCCGCGGTGCGGATCATGATGTCGCGGTTGACGGCCATCATGTGCATCAGCTTGGCGCGGTCGAGCAGCGCCGCGCGCGACATCCGGGCGTCGGCCTTGACCAATCGGCGCGCCAGCACGAGGCCGATCGCGACACCGACCGTCTCCGCGATGACGGCGGCAATCGCCGCGCCGGCGATGCCGGCCTGCAGCACCTGGACGAACAGGATGGTCGCGGCCATGTTGATCAGGTTGATCGCGACCTGAATGGCCAGCGCCAGCCGTGCGCGCGCCAATCCGACGAGCCAGCCGAGCAGCACGTAGTTGGCAAGCGCCAGCGGCGCCGACCAGATCCGGACCATGAAGTAGGTGCGGGCCGCGCCGAGCACGGCGTCGCTGCCGCCCATGAGGTCGAAGATGATTGCCCCCAGCGGCAGTTGCAGCGCGATCAGGCTGACGCCGATCAGCGCGGCCAGCGCCAGGCCGCGGATCAGGACCATCAGGATCTCGTCGGTCTCGCCGGCGCCGAGCGATTGCGCGGTGAAGGCGAGCGTGCTGGCGCGCAGGAACGCGAACAGCCAGAACAGGCAGTCGAAGATCACCGAGGCCATGGCGACGCCGCCGAGCATGGCGGCTTCGCCGAGCCGGCCGATCGCCGTGGTCGAGACGATGCCGATCAGCGGCGTCGTCAGGTTGGCGATCATCGCGGGACCCGCGATGTCGAACACCTGCGCGGTCGTGACTTTGGCTGAAGCGGTCAAGAATGGCCCGTTGATTGGCAGAGCGCGCGGCACGCGCGTTCCTGCCGTTCTTAGCGGCCTTTCGCGCCTCCCGGCTAGAGGTCGATGCTCATGCCGTCATGCGCGGCCACATGGCCGATGCGGTCCAGCCGGCCCAGCATGTCGTCGCTCATATGGGTGAGCACCAGCCGCTTCGGCCGGATCGCGTCGAGATGCGCCTCCAGCACCGCGAGGCTGAGGTGGTTCTTCACCGCCTTGTCGTAGGTGTAGGCCTCGGCGATCAACAGGTCGGCGTTGCGGCCGAGCGGGATCAGGCTCTCCGTCCATTCGGTGTCCGCGGTGTAGGCGACGACCTTGCCCTCCGCCTCGATCCGGTAGCCGAGAAACGGCCCGCCCGAACTGCCGTGGACGACTGGAAACGGCGTCACGCAGACCTCGCCGAAGCGCGTCGTCTGCTCCGGTTCAAGCTCGATCGCGGACAGCTCGAATTTCCGCGGCGTGCGCGACGAATGCTCGAACAGCGCTTCCATCACCTGCGTCAGCCGCGCCGTGATGCCGGCGGGGCCGGCGATCACCAGCGGCAGCGTCCGCTTCGAAAACTGCGCATCGAGCAGCAGGAAGGGAAGCCCGGCGAAATGATCGCCATGGAAATGCGTGATCAGGATCAGTTCGATGGCGTTGCTGGCGATGCCGAGCCGCTTCAGCGCCGGCAGCGACGAGGCGCCGCAGTCGATCAGAAGGTTCGTCTGCGCGCCGGTCAGATGGAAGCAGGTGTTGGAGTTGCCGCCCGAGCCGAACGCGTCACCGCAGCCGACGAAGCGGAGCTGCATCGGCTGTGGCTCTCTATCGGCCGCGCGGGGCGAACAGCCGCGACAGGAGCCAGACCGGGATCACGATCACCGCGCCGAGCAGGAAGTAGCGCCACAGCCAGTTGAAGGCGTCGAAGCCGAGCTCGTAGAGCCGGATGAACAGCAGCCGGATGCTGTGCAGGATGTTCAGCGGATCGAAGCCGATCGCCGACAGCACGACGCCGACCAGGATCGACAGCAGCACCAGCCGGAACGCCACCGACAGCGGCGAGCCGCCGAGAAAACGGTACAGGCCATCCGAGCTGCGGGCGCGGGCCGGATAGTCCCTGACGTCGTTCGACATGGCATCGTCTCCAGGCGGGTTCGTCGGATTCGCGATCCCGATTATAAGGCACGGCAGGGCAGGTGGGGAACCCGGCTCAGCGCCGCAAGCCGGTTACCGGCAATTAATGTTCCCGGCGCTGTCACGCCGGCGCCTCGCTCTTCAACATCCGCTCCAGGGTCTCCAGCCGGTCGGCCTCGCGCGGCGGCTTGTCCCAGCGCAGCCGGCTGATGCGCGGAAAGCGCATCGCGATGCCGGATTTGTGCCGCGGCGAGCGCTGCAGGCCCTCGAACGCCACTTCGAGCACAAGGCCCTGCTCGGCCTCGTGCACGACATGCCGCACGGGACCGAACTTCTCGGTGGTGTTGCGGCGGACGAAGCGGTCGATCTGCAAGAGCTCCTCGTCGGTGAAGCCGAAATAGGCCTTGCCGACGGGCACGAGCTGATCTCCGCCGTCTCCCGCCGTCCAGACACCGAACGTGTAGTCGGAGTAATAGGAGGAACGCTTGCCGTGGCCGCGCTGAGCATACATCAGCACGGCATCGATGATGTGCGGATCGTGCTTCCACTTCCACCATTGTCCCTTGGGCCGGCCGGGCAGATACAGCGCGTCGCGCCGCTTCAGCATCACGCCTTCCACCGCTTCGGCATCGTCTCCTGCGCCGGCAGATGCGGGATTGGCGCGCGCGGCCTTCAGCTCGTCCCAGGTGGAAAACGCGATGGTCGGCGACAAGTCGACACGCGGTTCGTCGAGTCGCTTGATGAAAGCCTCGAGCCGTTCACGCCGCTCGGCGAACGGCAGCTCACGCAGATCGTTCTCCTCGTCGCCGAGCAGGTCGTAGGCGCGCAGGTGGATCGGGTACTCCTTCATCAGCTTCGGCGACACCGTCTTGCGGTTCAGCCGCTGCTGCAGCACGTTGAAGCTCTGCACGCGCTGATCGCGCACCACCAGCAGCTCGCCGTCGAGCGCGCCGGGCAGATGCAGCGACGGCAACAGGTCCGGGAAACTCGCCGTGATGTCCTCGCCGCTGCGCGAATACAGCCGTGTGACGACGCGGCCGTCGGCCTCGCGGCCGCTCACCGCCTGCACGCGGATGCCGTCCCATTTCCATTCCGCGATGTAGTCGGCCGCGTTCATGCCGGCGAAGTCGTCGTCCTCGACGGCATGCGCCAGCATCACCGGCCGGAACGGCGCGGGATCGCGATTGACCGGCTTGTCGCCGCGGCCTTCCAGCCAGGCGAACAGGTCGAGATAGGGCGGCGACAGCCCCGGCCAGATCAGCTCGACCTCGTGCGGGTCCTTGTCGCCGAGCGCGGCCGCTGCGGTCTTGGCCAGGCGCGCGGAGATGCCGATGCGCAAAGCGCCGGTGACCAGCTTCAGCAGTGCCCAGCGCCCGGTCTCGTCGAGCTCATCCAGCCATTGCGCGAGTTGCCGCGGCATCTCGGTCTTGCCGAGGGTGCGCAAGGTGGTGACAACCTCGGTCAGCGTCGGCGGTGGCGGGTCGTTGTGGCCGGGTGTGGGGTCCCTCGTGAGACCGCCCGTGGGGTGCCCCCCTCTCTGCCCCTCCCCCACAAGGGGGGAGGGAACGGAGAGAGCGGCTGTGGGGGACGAGAGACGTGAAGGGGGAGCGATGCTCGATGCAGACCGAGACAGCAACTCCGAACGCGTCAGCGCTCCCTCCCCCCTTGTGGGGGAGGGGTGGGGAGGGGGGTACCCAGGAACGAGCTGCTGATGATGCGCCCTGTCCTTCGGCCACATCAGCGCGACGGTCTCCGAGAGATCCCCCACATAATCATACGACAGCGCGAACAGCACCGGATCGGTGCGCGCGGCGATCAGGTCGCGGATCAGCGCCGGCTTGGCGTGCTTGAACGACAGCGCGCCGGTGAGCGCACCAAGCGCGTAGCCGCGATCGGGATCCTCGACCTCGCGGAAGTACGACGTCAGCAGCCGCAGCTTGTTGTTGCGGCCGGGCTCATAGGCGAGGCGGTCGAGCAACTCGGCGAAGCGGTTCATGCCTCGGCGTCCTCCGTGGCCACCACCTCGCTTTCCTCCTCGTCGCCGTAGCCGACCAGATCAAGCGGCCGGGCCGCGAGCCCCTTGGCTTGGCACCAATGCACCAGCGCGTCCTCCTGCCCATGGGTGACCCACACCTCGCTTGCGCCGGTCGCGGCGATGGTAGCGGTCAGCCCGTCCCAGTCGGCATGATCCGAGATCACCAGCGGCAGCTCGACGCCGCGCTGCCGGGCGCGGGCGCGCACCCGCATCCAGCCCGAGGCGAAGGCCGTGACGGGATCGGGAAAGCGGCGGGTCCACAGGTCGGAGGTCGCGGTCGGCGGCGCCAGCGTGATCGTGCCGGCGAGCTCGGCCTTCTTGACGCCCTTCACAGGCCTCAGCTCGCCCAGCGCAATTCCCTTGTCCCGATAGTAGCGCGTGATCCTCTCCATCGCGCCATGCAGGTAGATCGGCTGCTCATAGCCGGCCTCGCGGATCAGCGCGATCACGCGCTGCGCCTTGCCGAGGGAATACGCGCCGACCAGATGCGCGCGGTCGGGAAACAGCGCCACCGAGGCCAGCAGCTTGTTCACTTCCAGCGCCGCGTCGCCGTGACGGAACACGGGTAGGCCAAAGGTCGCCTCGGTGATGAAGACGTCGCATTGCACCAGCTCGAACGGCGCGCAGGTCGGATCGCGCGCATCCTTGTAGTCGCCGGATGCGACGATGCAGGTGCCGCCGCAGGACACCTTGATTTGCGCCGAGCCCAGTACATGGCCCGCAGGGTGGAAACTGACGGTGACGTCACCCAGCCTGATCCGCTCGCCATAGCCGATCGCCTGCGTGGAGCCTGCAAAGTTGTCGCCATAGCGCAGCCGCATGATGTCGAGCGTTTCCTGGGTCGCCAGCACCGCGCCGTGGCCGGGGCGGGCGTGGTCGGAATGGCCATGGGTGATCAGCGCCCGCTCGACCGGGCGCACGGGATCGATGTGAAAGCCGCCGGCCTTGCAGCAGAGGCCGGACGGAACGGGCAGCAGAATGTCTTGCGGACGCATGTGGGTCATATAGGTCATGCAAGACGCGTTTTCAGGCCGTGCCAGTTTCCATCTCGTCATGCGCGGGCTTGACCCGCGCATCCATCTCCTCGATGAGAAGTTCGCATTGACGACGATGGTTCCCATGCCCCACCGCCTGTTCCTGTCCTCCGGCGATCTGATCGCCGACCGCCGCTACGAGTTCGCCCGCGACCTGCAATTGAAGGGCGACCTGGTCGCGGCCGCAGAGGTGATGGAGCAGGCCATCGAGGTCGCCCCCAACTTCGCCTCGGCCTGGTTCGAGCTCGGCAAGATCCGTCTCGGTCTGGGCGAAATCGACAAGGCGATCTCGGCCTTCCAGAACGCCTGTGCCGCCGATCCGGATGATCGTCACGGCGCCGCCGTGCATCTGATGCAGCTCGGCGCCGCGCCGCTGTCGGACATGCCCAAGGCCTATGTGCAGTCGCTGTTCGATCAGTATGCGCCGCGCTTCGAGGCCGAGCTGACCGAGCGGCTCAACTACCGCGCGCCGGCGATCCTGTTCAAGGCGGTGCTCGCGGTGCGCGCGGCCGAGCGCAAGCCGGCCTACTTCAAGCGCGCGATCGATCTCGGCTGCGGCACCGGGCTGGGCGCGGCGGCGTTCGCCAAGAACGTCGACAGCATCATCGGCATCGACCTGTCGGCCGGCATGATCGCGGAGGCGCGCGCCACCGGGCTCTATGCCGGGCTCGAGGTCGACGACATGACCGCAGGGCTGCAGCGCCAGGACGATGCGTCTGCGGATCTCATTCTTGCTGCCGATGCGATGGTCTATGTCGGCGACCTCGGCCCGGTGTTGCGGGAGGCGCAACGTGTGCTGATGCCTGGCGGACTGCTGGCCTTGACCGTCGAGACCCATGACGGCGACGGTGTCATCATGGGCAAGGGGCTGCGCTATGCCCATGGCGCGGAATATGTCCGTGGCGTGATCGCAGCCGCGGGATTGAAGTTGGCCCATCTCGCGCCGGCATCGCCGCGGACCGAGGAGCAGTTGCCGGTGCGCGGGCTGGCCGTGGTCGCGGCCAGGACTTGAGTCTAGACGCTATTGAATGCGCTGCACGCGGCGTCCAATGCGGCAACTTCGCTCTTGCCGCAGCTCTCCCGATGCCAAAAAATGTCGGCAGTCTAGGGAGAGACAAAAATGAAAAAACATCTGACGCGGCGCGATTTCTGCGCCACCGCGCTTGCGACCATCGGCGCCTCGACGATCGCTTCGCCCCATGTCTGGGCCGCCGAGAAGAAATATGATGCCGGCGCCAGCGATACCGAGATCAAGATCGGCCAGACCATTCCGCATTCCGGCCCCGGTTCGCTGTATGGCGTGCTCGGCCGTGTCGGCGAGGCCTATTTCCAGATGCTCAACGAGCAGGGCGGCATCAACGGGCGCAAGGTCAAGTTCCTGACGATGGACGATGCCTATAGCGCGCCGAAATGCGTCGAGGCGACGCGGCGGCTGGTCGAGCAGGACGAGGTGCTGGCGCTGTACGGCTCGCTCGGCACCGCGCCGCAGACCGCCGTGCACAAATACCTCAACTCCAAGGGCGTGCCGCAGCTCCTGCTCAACACCGGCGCCTCGAAGTGGAACGACCCCAAGAACTACAAATGGACCATGGCCGGTCTGCCGCTGTATCCGACGGAGGCGCGCATTCTCGCCAAGCATGTGCTGAGCGTGAAGCCGGAAGCCAAGATCGGCATCCTCTATCAGAACGACGATTTCGGCCGTGACTTCCTGGGGCCGTTCAAGAAGGTGCTGGCCGACGCCGGCGGCAAGGCGCAGGTGATCATGGAGCAGACCTACGATCTCACCGAGCCGACGGTGGACTCGCAGCTGATCAACCTGTCGAAGTCGGGCGCCGACGTGTTCTACAACATCAGCACGGGCAAGGCCTCGTCGCAGTCGATCCGCAAGGTGGCCGAGCTCGGCTGGAAGCCGCTGCAGCTGCTGTCGGCGGGCTCGACCGGCCGTTCGATCCTGTCTGCCGCCGGCCTCGAGAATGCCAAGGACATCGTCGCGATCCGCTATTCCAAGGACGCCGGCGTGCCGCAATGGAAGGACGATCCCGACGTCAAGGGCTTCGAGGCGCTGCGCGCCAAGTACCTGCCCAACATCGATCCCGACAACACCATCGCCTATGCCGGCTACGGCCAGGCGGTGTCGATGGGTGAGATCCTGCGCCGCTGCGGCGACACGCTGACCCGCGAGAACGTGCTCAAGCACGCCACGACACTCGCCGGCTTCCACTCGCCCTTCTTCCTCGATGGCGTCAATTACGCCTACACGCCGGACGACTATACGCCGATGAAGACGCTCTACATCTCGATCTTCGACGGCAAGGACTGGAGCATCTCCGAGAAGCCGATGACGGAGTAGGGATTTTCCCTCCATCGGATGATGACACCGGAGCTGTGGCCGCACTCTCCGGTGTCGTCCCTGCGAACGCAGGGAACCATACCGCGGAATCTATCGGTGAGGCGTCACTGCAAGTCATCGTCCCACAAAAGCCGGTGGCTACGGGTCCCTGCGTTCGCAGGGACGACAACGGAGTTTGCTGAGGCGCCGGTGCGCTCCAACATGGGCTGGGCCGACGGCGGAGGTGGTCGAGGCAGTCGAGTGTTATCGCCCGACCCTCGACGAACCGCGCGTGACTGCCTACCTTCCCCCGGTGCCGCCCCGCGTCTCACCAGTCCCACCCGACGACAGCGCCGCGCTGCCCGACCATTTCACCGAATGGTTCGCGGCGCGCGGCTGGGCGCCGCGCGCGCATCAGCTGGCGCTGCTGGAGAAGGCTCGCGCGCAACGCTCGGCGCTGCTGATCGCCCCGACCGGCGCCGGCAAGACGCTCGCCGGGTTCCTGCCGACCCTGGTGGAGCTCGGCTCCGCCGTCGCGCCGAAGCATCGTTCTGTTCTTGCCAAGCCATCCGCTCTCTCCGCTCCCTCCCCCCTTGTGGGGGAGCGGCGGGGAGGGGGGCCTCCGGCGGCGGTGTCGATGGTGACACCCGGCACCAAGCCGAATGCACTGGCCGAGCTCGCGAACACGGAAAAGAGCAAGCAGACGGCGAACCGCATCCCGCGACCCGCCGGCCTGCACACGCTCTACATCTCCCCGCTCAAGGCGCTCGCGGTCGACATCGCGCGCAATCTCGAGGCGCCGATCTCCGAGATGGGCCTGCCGATCAAGGTCGAGACCCGCACCGGCGACACGCCGGTGTCCCGCCGGCAGCGGCAGCGCCGCTATCCGCCGGATATCCTGCTGACCACGCCGGAGCAGATGGCGCTGCTGCTGTCGTCCGACGATGCGCCGTTCCTGTTTTCCTCGCTGAAGCGCGTCGTGCTCGACGAGCTGCATGCGCTGGTCACCTCCAAGCGCGGCGATCTCTTGTCGCTCGCGCTGGCGCGGCTGTGGCGGCTTGCGCCGGACATGCGCATGATCGGCCTGTCGGCGACCGTCGCCGAGCCGGAGCAACTCGCGCGCTTCCTGGTGCCGCAGCCGTGCGACGGCATAGCCGCGGCCGACGTCGTGGTCGCCGGCGGCGCCGCGCCGCCGGTGGTCGAGATGCTCGATACGCAGGAGCGGCTGCCGTGGGCCGGCCACAGCGCGCGCCATGCGCTGGCCGAGATGTACGAGCTGATCAAGCGAAACAAGACCACGCTCGTGTTCGTCAACACCCGCAGCCAGGCCGAGATGCTGTTCCAGGAGTTCTGGCGCATCAACGACGACAATCTCGCCATCGCCCTGCATCACGGCTCGCTCGACGTCGCGCAGCGCCGCAAGGTCGAGGATGCGATGTCGGCCGGCAGGCTGCGCGGCGTCGTCTGCACCTCCTCGCTCGATCTCGGCGTCGATTGGGGCGACGTCGATCTCGTGATCAATGTCGGCGCGCCCAAGGGCTGCTCGCGGCTGATGCAGCGCATCGGCCGTGCCAATCACCGGCTCGACGAGGCTTCGCGGGCGGTGCTGGTGCCGGCCAACCGCTTCGAGGTGCTGGAATGCTCGGTCGCGATCGATGCCATCGCCGACAATGCGCAGGACACGCCGCCTTTGCGTACTGGCGCGCTCGACGTGCTGGCGCAGCACGTGCTCGGCTGCGCTTGCGCCGAGCCGTTTCTCAGCGACGAGCTCTATGTGGAGGTCATCACGGCGGCCCCCTATGCGTCGCTGTCGCGCGCTGATTTCGACGATGTCGTCGACTTCGTCGCCACCGGCGGCTATGCGCTGAAGACTTATGAGCGGTTTGCCCGCATCAAGCAGGATGCGAGGGGACGCTGGCGCGTCGCCAATCCCAAGGTGCGGCAGAGCTATCGCCTGAACGTCGGCACCATCGTCGAGGAGGCGATGCTGAAGGTGCGGCTGGTGCGCTCGCGCGGCGGGGCCAAGGGCACGACCGGCGCGATCGCGCGCGGCGGACGGCTGCTCGGCGAGATCGAGGAGGCGTTCATCGAAGGCCTCACCCTCGGCGATACGTTCGTGTTCAGCGGCGAGATCGTGCGCTATGAGGCGCTGGCCGAGGACCAGGTCTATGTGTCGCGCGCCAATGATTCCGATCCGAAGGTGCCGTCCTACATGGGCGGCAAGTTTCCGCTGTCGACCTATCTCGCCGAGCGCGTGCGCGGCCTGCTCGACGACCGCACCGCCTGGAGCGCGTTGCCGGAGCAGGTGCGCGACTGGCTGTCCTTGCAGAAGGACGTGTCGCGCATCCCGGCCCGGCGCGAGCTTTTGGTCGAGACCTTCCCGCGCTCCAACAAGCACTACATCGTCTGCTATCCGTTCGAGGGCCGGCTCGCGCATCAGACGCTCGGCATGCTGCTGACGCGCCGGCTCGAGCGGGCGCGCGCCCGGCCGCTCGGCTTCGTCGCCAACGAATATGCGCTTGCGGTGTGGGGGCTCGGCGACATCTCGCTCATGGTCAAACAGGGGCGGCTCGATCTCGCCGCGTTGTTCGACCCGGATATGCTTGGCGACGATCTCGAGGCGTGGCTCGCCGAATCCGCGCTGATGAAGCGCACGTTCCGCTCGTGCGCCATCATCTCCGGCCTGATCGCGCGGCGGTCGACGACCGAGGAGAAGACGCGCCGCCAGGTGCTGTTCTCGACCGATCTGGTCTATGACGTCCTGCGCCGGCATCAGCCCGATCACATGCTGTTGCGCGCGGCGCGCGCCGATGCCGCCACCGGCCTGCTCGATCTGAAGCGGCTCGGTGATATGCTCCAGCGCATCGAGGGACGAATCACCCATCGGGAACTCGATCGCGTCTCGCCGCTGGCGGTGCCGGTGATGCTGGAAATCGGCCGCGAATCCGTCTATGGCGAGGCCGCCGACGAGCTCCTGGCCGAGGCTGCCGAGGAACTCGTGAAGGAAGCGATGGGGTAGATCGACAAGCGAGGCGGACTTGCGGGGGACTTTCTGCGCATCGGGCATGATGGACGTCGCCGGCACCGCGCTGCGCGTCGATCTCTCCGGCGCGCTGGTGTGGGACGAGCAGCGTCTGCTCGTCGTCTCCGATCTGCATCTGGAAAAGGGCTCGAGCTACGCGTCGCGCGGCACCCTGCTGCCGCCGTTCGATACCGTGGCGACTCTCAATCGCCTCACAGCCGTGATCGCCCACTACAATCCGCGCATCGTGATCGCGCTTGGCGACAGCTTTCACGATCGCGATGCGCATACGCGTCTCACCGGCGACGACCGCGCCTGCATCGCCAACCTGCAGGTCGGCCGCGACTGGGTCTGGATCACGGGCAACCACGATCCGGCCCCGCGCGGCATCGGCGGCGAGCTGGCCGACGCGGTCACGCTCGGCGCGGTGACGTTCCGTCACGAGCCCTCCGGCGCGCGCGGCGAGATCGCCGGCCATCTGCATCCGAAGGCGCGCGTCGCGACACGAGCGCGCACGCTGGAGCGGCGCTGCTTCGTCTGCGATGGCGAGCGCGCCGTGATGCCGGCGTTCGGCGCCTATGCCGGGGGCCTGAGCGTGCGCGACGCGGCCTTCGCCAAGCTGTTTCCGAAGCGCGCCTTCATCGCGCATGTGCTGGGAGATAGACGCCTGCACAGCATCGCCGCGGCGCGGTGCTATTAGTTGGATGATGGAAATTCATTAGTTGGATGAGTGATCAGAGGTCGAACGGATCATTCGAAGTTGGACTGATCATGCCCGCCGCGCGCATCGCTGTGCTCTCTCCCTCGCTTGCGGGGGAGAGTTGGAGAGGGGGCGCCAAGCGCAGCGCCGTCGGAACGGCCCCTCCCTAGCCCTCCCCCGCAAGCGGGAGAGGGAACGCAGCGTCCTCGTGGCGTCATGGTCGCCGGAGCCGCGGACGAATGCCCGTCAGGCCGCCTTCGCCTGCACCTTCTCGCAGAACTCGGCCAGCCGGTCGGCCAGGCGCAGCGTCGCCGGGCTGGCGTCGGGCGAGGCGACCAGCGCGACCTCGGTGCGCTCGATCGGCGCAAAGCCCTCGCGGGCGGTCAGCACGCGGTGCTCCGACTGCACCGACATCTCGGACAGAATGCTCAGCCCCATGCCGGCGGCGACCGCGGCCTGGATGCCGGCGAGGCTCGACGAGGTGTAGGCCATGTGCCAGGCGCGTCCCTCGCTCTCCAGCGCATGGATCGCGCGGGTGCGATAGATGCAGCCGAGCGGGAAGCCGATCAGCGGCAGCGAGCGGGCCTCGAGGTTGACCGGATGGCTCTTGCTGGTCACCCAATAGACCTGCTCCGGCCATGCCGCGATCGCTGCGTGTGCGTCGTCGGCACCGCGCTTGAGCAGCGCCAGATCGAGATCGCCGCGCTCGATGTCGCGCTTGAGGTTGAGGCTCTGGTCGGCGCGCACGTCGAGCCGCAGATCGGGGTGGGCGCGCGAGAACGCGGCGAGCAGCTTGGCGAGCCGGTAGGCCGCGAAATCCTCGGGGATGCCGAGCTTCACCGCGCCGTCGGGTCCGGGCCGCGCCACGACGTCGCGGGCCTCCTCGGCGAGCGCGAGCAGGCGGCGGGCATAGGACAACAGCCGTTCGCCGGCCTCGGTCGGCGTGACCTCGCGGCCGTCGCGGTTGAGCAGCGTCTGGCCGAGGTCGTCCTCCAGCCGGCGAATCTGCTGGCTGATCGTCGACTGCGTGCGGTGGACGCGCTCGCCCGCGCGGGTGAAGCCGCCGGCCTCGACCACCGAGACGAAGCTGCGCAACAGGTCCAGATCGAGCACTCGGGACCTCCATTCGGAAAACCACTGAGTGTCAGTCTATCATTTAATTTCCAAATGGGAAAGAACAGCCCTACACCGGCGGCGAAGGAGACCTCCGATGTCGTCCGTATCCTCCGTTGCCGTGAGCCCCGAGAAGTCCAACCTGCTGCCGCTCCAAATCGGCCTGTTCTGCCTGTTGTGGAGCTTTGCCTTCGTTGCCGGCAAGATCGGGGTGACTTATTGTCCGCCGCTGCTGCTGCTCGCGGCGCGGTTCTCGCTCGCTGGTGTCCTCATTCTTGTGGTGCCGGCGGTCCGGGGCGAGCTGCGCATGAGCTGGCGCGATGCGGCCGTGTTCGCGATCATCGGCATCGCCAACAACGCGCTGTATCTCGGTCTCGGCTACACCGGGCTGCAGACCGTGTCGGCGGGGCTCGGCGGCCTGATCGTCTCGGCCAATCCGGTGTTCACCGCGGTGTTCGCGGCGCTGCTGCTGGGCGAGCCGCTGACCCTGCGCAAAATCTCAGGCCTCGCGCTTGGCACCATCGGCGTCGCCATGATCGTCTGGCACCGTATGTCCGTCGGCACCGACCAGCTCGAAGGCATTCTCTATACGCTGGCGGCGCTGGCCTCGATCGTGACCGGCACCATTCTGTTCAAGCAGCTCGCCCCGCAGGGCAGCCTGTGGGTCGGCAACGGCATCCAGAACCTCTCAGCCGGGCTGGTGTTATGGCCGGTCGCGCTCGGCGTGTCGCACGTGGGCGAGATCGTGCCGAATGCGCAACTGATCGGCGCGTTCGCCTTCCTCGTGCTCGGTGGCTCGATCCTGGCCTATGTGCTCTGGTTCCATCTCTTGAAAGTATGCGGCGCGACCGCGGCCAGCGCCTATCATTTCGTGATGCCGCCGCTCGCGATGATCTTCGCCTTCCTGGTGCTCGGCGAGCACGTGGCGCTGCAGGACCTGCTCGGCGTCGTTCCCGTCGCGCTCGGGATCTATCTGGTCACGCGGGCGCCGGCCCGTACCATTGGAGCATCGTCATGAGTGTTGCGATCACCCTGATCGGCGGCCCGACCGCCCTTATCGAAATCGATGGCTTCCGCCTGCTGACCGATCCCACATTCGATGCTCCCGGCCGCTATGAATTGCCGCATGTCGTACTGGAGAAGCTCACTGGACCAGCGATGACCGCTGAGGCGATCGGGGAGGTCGATGCGGTGCTGCTGAGCCATGATCAGCACTCCGACAATCTCGACCATGGCGGCCGCGCCTTCTTGAGACGCGCACCGCGCGTGCTCACGACGGAAGTCGGCGCAAGCAGGCTCGGTGCGCTGGCGGAAGGATTGGCGCCGTGGCAGACGACGCAGCTCAGCAAAGGCGGCAGGACATTGACGGTCGCGGCGACGCCGGCGCGCCATGGTCCCGCCGGCATCGAGCCGCTCGCGGGCGATGTGATCGGCTTCGTCCTGATCCCGCAGCACGGCGCGCCCGTCTATGTCAGTGGCGACACGGTGTTCTATGACGGCGTGGCGGAGGTGGCGCGGCGTTTCAAGCCTGGTGTCGTGATGCCTTTTGCCGGAGCGGCGCAGACACGCGGGCCGTTCCACCTCACCATGGACACCAACGACACGATCGAGACCGCGCGCGTGTTTGCCGAGGCCGCCATCGTTCCGGTTCACACGGATGGCTGGGCGCATTTCCGCCAGAGCGCGCAGGACCTGCGCAAGACCTTCGATGCGCTCGGGTTCGGTGCGCGGCTGAAGCTTCTGGAGCCCGGTGTTCGGACGGTGATCGCCTCGTCACCCAGCTCCTCCCACTGACGAGAAAAAGATCAATCCCGACGGAACACGATCGACGCCATCCATCCCGTCATCAGCGCCATCGCGGCGGTGACGAGGCCGTAGACGAAGCCGCTCTGCCGCGCCGAGTTCGCGACGAACTGCTCGAAGCCGACCTTGACGATCTCGAACGCGGTCTCCGTCTTGGTGACCAGCGCGCCGTCGGCGAGCAGCTTGATCTCGACCTCGTAGGTGCCGATCGGCACCGCAGCGGGGAGCGGAATGCCGGTGCGGAACAGCGTCGGCGTGAGGAAGGTCACCGCGGACGTATCCTCGCGGTACAGGCCGTGCTGCGATTGCAGCCGCACGAAGGCGCTGCGGAACGCGTCGTTCGGGACCACGTCGGCATAGTCGGGACCGACGCGCTGGGTCAGCAGCACGTTGTTGAGTCCGAGCTGCTGCCGGCGCAGCACCTCGGGCGCGGCCATCGCATCGAACTGGCGGTTGGCGAACAGCGCCAGATAGCCGGGCACCTTGAGGAACTGGCGCGAGTCGGTGTTGATCCAGATGCCGAACTTGCGCTCCTTGCGCCGCGTCACCATGTCGGCCCGCGGGCCCCGGACGGTGACGACGAGGTCATAGGCGGTGCGACCCGGCGGGGTCTGGGTGTCCTTCTCGACCGAGCCGAACAGCACCAGCTCCTCCCCGGAATAGTTCGGCGTCACCGTCACGCGATGGTTGGAGACCGAGACGATCAGCCGCTCGGCGCGCGCCGATGCGGCGCCGGCAAGCAGCAGCATGAAGGTGAGGCTGGCGAGGCGGAGCGGCGTCATCTGCTGATCTCGGTCTCGCGGATCGTGAACGGGTCGTCGGGCTTGATCACGAGCTCGATCGCGAACCGGATGCCGACGGCGAGGATCAGCAGGCCGAGCAGCAGCCGCAGCTGCTCGCCGCGGATCATCTGGCCGGCGCGGGCCCCGAACTGCGCGCCGGTGACGCCGCCGACCATCAGGATCAGCGCCAGCACGGCGTCGACCAGATGATTGCTCATCGCGTGCAGCATGGTCGCGATCATCATGGTCGCGAGCGTCAGGACCATCGAGGTGCCGATGACGGTCGAGGTCGGCACGCGCAGCAGGTAGATCAGCAGGGGCACCAGAATGAAGCCGCCGCCGATGCCCATCACGGCGCCGAGGAAGCCGATGATGAGGCCGATGGCGATCACCGGAATGACGGAGACATAGATCTTCGAGCGCTTGAAGCGCATCTTCAGCGGCAGGCCGTGGATCCAGACATGGCTGCCCGGACGCCGCACGGTCGCGACCGCGCCCTGGCGCGCGCGCATCATCGCCCGCAGACCCTCCCAGAACATCGTGCCGCCGACGCTCGTCAGCAGGACGACATAGGACAACGCGATCATCAGATCGAGCTGGCCGAGCGACCGCAACAGGGTGAAGGTGGCGACGCCGAGTCCGGTGCCGAGCGAGCCGCCGATCATCAACACCGCGGCCAGCGAGGGATCGATGGCGCGCCGTCGCCAATAGGACAGCGCCCCGGAGAACGAGGAGGCGGCGATGTGGCTGGAGACCGAGGCGACCGCGACCGCGGGGGTGATGCCGACGAAGATCAGGAGCGGCGTCATCAGGAACCCGCCGCCGATGCCGAACATGCCGGAGACGAAGCCGACGGCCGCGCCCATCGCCAGCAACAGGAAGATGTTGACCGGGATGTCGGCGATCGGAAGATAAATCTGCATCCGCGCGGCCTCTGCGATCCTTCGAGCGAGCATCCCGCGCATGCGACGCAGGATGCCGAACTCCTGCATAACCGAAAATGGCAGCGAAGGGATCAGTCATTCCCGCCCAAAGTGACATCCACCGGCGCCGAGCGTGGGGGTCTGGCCGCTCCGTCAAAGGGCCTTGAGCGGCGCGGTCACCAGCCTCATGGCCTCGGCATCGCCCGGATCGAGCCAGCGGATGTCGCGGGTCTGCGACATCGCCTCGATGACCTGCGACGATACGCCCATGCGCGTCATGTAGCCGAGGATGGCGCCGGTGACGCGCTGGGTGTCGGCGACCGCGTCGGCGCCACGGGCCTCCGACGTGAAGCGGTGCACGCCGAGCGCCGAACCATCGAGGCCGTAGCGGGTGTGCCCGCCGGCAAAGGCGAACACGCAGGCGCTGGCGCAGAAGCCCGGACGGATGCGGCCGGCATTGTCGGCCACGCCGACGGCGGTAGCGAGTCCGTGGGCGCGGATGACCTCGCCCATCAGCACCCCCTGGTCGAGGTTGCCGCCGGGCGAGGACAGCAGGATCACGTCGCCGGGCTTGAGACGGGCCTCGCTGATCCGCTCGCGCAGCCAGCCGGCCGCCGCTGGTCCGATGGGGCCGCTGACGGCGAGCACGGTGCGCCTGTCGCCCAGCCCGGCAAGCGCGGGGTCGGCGACCAGCGCCGCCGACAGACTCGGCGAGATGTACTGATCCTTCCAGAACGCCCAGGCGTCGGGTCGCGACAGGTCGCGGTAGGCGCGAATGCCTCCGCCGAGCACGATTGCAACGAAGAAGATGACGGAAGCCAGCCGGCGCCATCGGAACGCCGCAGGATAGCCGTCGGTCACTTGCTGCATTCGTTGGCGAGGAGGCGGAGCAGCGGCGACGTTCGCCGTGGTCCGCGGCGGCACGCGGGGGCCCGTCGGCGACTGCAGGAAGCGCCCGCCGTCCTGTTGGTCGTTCCCCGCCGACACCCGTCGATGCTCCCTCGCGGCGCTCGTGATGATCCGCCGCGACAACCTATATCGATTGACCGCGCGACACTATGGCGGCGCGATCGCAAGCCGGGAGGATTTTTCAGGCTGCGCGCGGACGCGCGTCCATGTCGAAAGAGGGACGCTATGCCCGTGTCAGCGCGGCGCCGTCGCAGCCGCGCGCTTCGCCAGCGCCGCCTTGGCCGCGGCTGCCTTGGCGATCGCCTGCGTGCCATCCCAGCCGCCGACGGGAGCCGGCACGTTCACGGCGTCGTCGGGCTGCGGTTCGACCGTGAAGGTCTGGATCGCGAGCTTGGCCGCGGCGAGCGACTGGACATCGAGCCGCTTGGCGACATCGTCGCGCTTGCGCCCTGCGTCGACGTCACCCTGCGCTGCGGCCAGGGTGAACCATTTGTAGGATTCGGCGAGGTTCTGTTCGACGCCGATGCCACGGGCATAGAGGATGCCGAGGTTGAACTGGCTATCGGCGACGCCGCGCTCGGCGGCCTTGCGGAACCATTGCGAGGCGCTCTTGTAGTTCGCGCCCTTGCCGCCGCCGTCGGCGTCCAGCACGGCGAGATTGTGCATTGCCTTGGCGTTGCCGCGCTCGGCGGCGACCACGTAGTAGCGGCGGGCGATGTCGGCGTCCTTCTTCACGCCGAGACCCTTCTCGTAGAAGGTGCCGAGACGGAAGACCGCCGGGATCAGCCCCGCCTGCGCGGCGCGGTCATACCACTTCGCGGCTTCCTCATAGTTCGCCGCGACGCCCTTGCCCTCGGCAAAGCGCACGCCGACTTCGTAGGCGGCGGTCGGATCACCCTTCAGGGCGGCGTTGCGCAGCGCCAGTCCGCCGATGGCATCGGGCAGCTTCTCGGAGGCGGGCACCTGCACCAAACCGAGCTTCTGGCCGTTGGCAGCGGTTGGGATCGTGCCGGTGACATCAGTGGGGACGGCAGCAGGTAATGTGGCTGGCTTTTCGACGTCCTGCGGGATCGCGAGCATTGCGATCGTCTCCGCTTCGCTCGGCATGGCCCGATTGTAGGACTGACGGTCGATCGGCGTCGGCGACGTCAACGACGGCACGCTCTGGTCGGGCGTCGTCGGCCGCGGCGACAGGTTCGGCGAGGCCGACGGCATCTGCGCGCGCGGCGCCTCGCCCTGGGTTTCCATCGGCGAGATCGGTGGCGGCGTGCTGCCGCTGTCGAGCAGCGACATCGCGAATTTGAAAGTGCCGAGCACGATCACGACGACGCTGGCCCCGACCAGGAGCGAGCGGATCTTCGACCCGATGGTCGAGACTTCCTCGTCACCCTCGGCGGTGAGAGCGAACGTCGGCTTGTCCTTGGGTTTGGTCTTGGGCTTGACAGCGTCGCTGGCGACGTCCTTGGGGAGGTCTTTCGGCGGTTCCTTGGCCTTCTCCTTCGGCTTGTCCTTCTTCGCCTTCTTGGCGTCCACGGGCTGTGCAGCCGCCGCGGCCTGCGCCGCGCGGCGCGCAGCCGCGATGAAGCTCGACGTCGACACCGGCTCCCGCTTGCCGGCGGGAAGCTCGCTCAGCGCATCCTCGGACGCGGCGATCCGCTCGGCGGGCGATGCGGTCCGGCCAGGCGGACGGGTGCCGGGTTCGAGCGGATGATCCGGCGGCAGCTCGGGGACGATGACGGTCGGGCGGGGCGCCTGTGCTGTGTGCGGCTCGAGGATGTCGGCGATCGCCTTCGGCGGAATCGGCGGCGGCATGGTGGCCGCCGTCGCCTGCGCGGCGTGGAAGTCGCGCGAGGCGGCCGCGAACGCCTGTTGACCCGCGGCCGGAGCGACAATCTGTCCCGCTGGCTGCTCGGCCGCCGGATTGGGCAGCTCAGGCCGGTAGGCGGGCTCTGGCCTGGCCGGCTCGGCAAAGGCCTGGGGCGCCGGCGCGCGTGCGGCCGGCATCGGCGACTCGATTGGCGGTGCCAGCGGCGGCAGCGCGGCCGGCGGGCTCGCGGTGGCGCGCACATTGCGCAGGTCGCCTTCGATCATGGCGAGGCGGTCGACGACGTGCCCCAGCGTGTTGTGGACGGCCTCGAGCGAGTCCTGGGTGTTGCGGTCGGTCTCGGTCTGGCTGAAGCGGATGTCGGACAGCTCGCGCTTGACCATGTCGATCAGGCCGCCGTCCTGCGACGTTTCGCGCTGCGACCGGCTCTCCGCCAGCGCTGCGAAGGTCGCCTGCTGCCGTTCGAGATAGCGCAGGATGTCCTGCAGGCCGTCCTCGACGCGGGTCATGTTGCCGCCGCGCGGGTCGTTGGCGGCCTCGAGCCGCTCCAGCAGATAGCTGATCCGCTGTTCGAGATGGGTGATCGCCGATGAGCCGTCGTTGCCGACCTGCAGGCGGTCGATGCGGTCGGACAGGCCGCGCAGCGCGTCCTCGATCTGGGCAGTGTGGTCGGGCGCGGCCGCCGGCGGCTCGCGGCTTTCCAGGGTCGAGGTCAGCGCGGCAATGCGCTGTTCGAGCGCCGCAAACGACTCGTGGAACGAGTCGTGATTGTCGCGCGCCTGTGTGACCTGGTCGACCTTCGACGACAGCTGGCGGAGATCGTCCGACAGTCGTTCCAGCGCGTCGTTGGAGGCGACATTGGCGACGATCGCACGCAGCGCCGCGATGGCGCTTTCGAGCTGCTGCACGGTGCCAGGGTCGTCATTGGCGCGTAGGATCAGGTCGAGCTTGGCGCCGAGATTGCGGATCGCCTCGTCATAGACGGCGAGCTGCTCGGCAGGCTTCAGCGAGCCGACGACCTCGCGGATGTCGGTCAGCGCGCGCTCGATCCCGGCCAGTGCGTGGCCGTCGACGCCGGTGTTGCGGTTCTCGTCGATACGGCGCGACAGCGAGCGAATCTCGTTCTCGATCGACTCGATCGCCCGGCGCGGCATCGCCTCGGTGATGGCGTGACGAATTTCGGAGAGCTCGTTGCGGAAGCCGGCGATCGACTGCTCGATGCCGTCGTCGGGGCGATGCAGCGCCTCGATCTGGCTCGTGATCTTCAGCAGATGGCGTTCGAGCAGCGAGAAATCGGGAGTGGGGGCTGCCGGTTGCGGCGGCGTCAGCGGCGCGCTGATCGGTGTCATCAGCGGCGCTGCTGCGGATGCCATGGCAGGCGCGGTCGGCGGTGCCTGGTGCGGCGGCAGCGGGCGCGCATTGTCGAGCTCGCTCTGGCGGGCGCTGATCTCGGCCACGGCCACGTCGAACGAACCCGCGCTGAGCGGCTGGGCGGGCCGGTAGAGCTGCGCAGCGGCGCGCTCGACGCCGTCAGGACCACGATAGCGGTCCTCGGTGTCCGGCTTGCGCAGCGGCGTCGAGATCTGCGACAGGCGGGCGTCGAGCCGCGAGATCGCGTCGTTCAGCTGACGCGCGACGCCCTGCTCGTCGCGTGGCCCATCCTTGCGCGCGACGGGGCGCGACATTTGCTCGATCTGCCGTGCGATGGAGTCGAGCCGCTGATGGATGTCGGTCACCTCGCGGGCATCGCGGCTGACGGTCGGCGTGCTGCGTGGCGCGGGGCTGCCGCGGAAATCGGGCGGGGTCGATGCGCCGAGCGTGGAGTTGATCCAGTCGTTCAGCGTCATTCCGGCGCGTTGCGCCGCGGCCTCGGCCCTCTCGCGGACGGACGGGTCGATGCCTTCATTACTCCACGGTACGCGCGAATTCATGTCTCGTCCGGTTCCGCTTCCAGCGCTCCACCAAGCGCCTCCAGCCTCCCCACGCGTCCCGGACATGAACATGAACGGGTCCGCGCAGATCGTCTGCTCCAGGTCCCGACTTTTGACTTTTACGGTAAATAACGCGTTAAGTTTACCGCCGGCGCGGCCAGAAGTTTTGCCCTATCAAACGGCGGGTATCAGCCGGCATTTTCACGCGATGATGGATCGAGCGGCCGCACGCTGCTCGCGCCGGATATCGTCGACAGCGCGGTGATCGCTTCCTCGCACCATTCCGCCACCATGCGTTCGTGGCGCAGGCCGAGACGCAGGTTGAGGAGCTTGCCCATATCGGCCGGGGCCACGTTGCCGTCCGCATAATGCTTCTTGAGGATGCGATCGTAGCGCTCGGCGCGGTCGCGATGATGCTCGAGCCGCGCCATCAGGTCGGCCCGGATCGGCCCGATGTCGGCGGCGCCCAGTGCATAGAGCCGGACGAGAAGATCGTCCTTCGTCGAGGCCGGCGTGCTCGGCCGCGCCGCCCAGCTGCGAAACGCCGCGCGGCCCTCCGCGGTCAATGTGTAGACCAGCTTGTTGGGCTTGCCGGTCTGCACCACCTCGCGCCCCTGGATGTAGCCGCGGTCGCGCAGCCGCGACAGCTCGCGGTAGATCTGCTGGTGGTCCGTCTTCCAGAAGAAGCCGATCGAGGAGTCGAACGTCTTGGCGAGCTCGTAGCCCGTCATCGGATGTTCGGTGAGGCAGGCGAGGATGGCGTCGCCGAGGGCCATGGCCGGAAACTGCTCCCGTTTTTCTGATCGTGTTCTGCCCCGCTCCACGCTTGACATTATGCACACTAGCGCATATGCGTCAATGTGCATATGGGGTGGTTGTGGTGCTGGCCTGTTCCGCCCCGAGGAGACGCCCAATGACAATGACCGGCCTCGATGGATGGTACGGCTACATGAGGTCTCACGATCTCGGCGCTTTGCGGGAGCTGCTGCATCCCGACGCCGTGTTCGAAAGTCCCGTCGTGCACACGCCGCAACGCGGCCGCGACATTACCTTCAAATATCTCGCGAGTGCTGAGAAAGTCTTAGGCGGTCCCGGATTCAAGTATGTCGGGGAGTGGCGTAACGCCACAGGCGCCGTGCTCGAATTCGAGAACGAGATCGAAGGGATCAAGCTCAACGGCGTCGATATCATCAGCTTCGACGACGCCGGTCTGATCACACATTTCAAGGTCATGGTGCGCCCGCTCAAGGCGATCAATTTGCTGCACCGCCTGATGGGCGAACAGCTCGCCGCCATGAGCAAGCCGTCGTGACGCGACCGACAGTCGCAAACTAACGGCTGCCGCAAGCCTTGAGAAATCGCTACAGTCCGCGGCCTGCATTGCCTGCCGCGTCCGTGGAATTCCCCGTCTGAAACTTCAGCCTTCCTGCCGGAGACGCCAATGCCGATCTACAAAGCCCCCGTGGAAGATGTCACCTTCCTGCTCAATGACGTGTTCCAGATCGACCGCTACGACAATCTGCCGGGATTCTCCGATGCTTCGGCGGATGTCCGCGAGGCGATCCTCGGCGAAGCCGCCAAGCTCGCCGAAGAGGTGCTGCATCCGCTGAATCGCGTGGGTGATCTCGAAGGCTGCAAGCGCCATGACGACGGCAGCGTGACCACGCCGAAAGGCTTCAAGGACGCCTACAAGCAGATCGTCGAGGGCGGCTGGCTCGGCCTGTCGGCGCCAACCGAATATGGCGGGCAGGGCCTGCCGGTGACGCTCAGCCAGACCGTCAACGAATTCCAGTGCTCCGCCAACATGGCGTTCTCGATGTATGGCGGCCTCACCATGGGCGCCACCGCCGCACTCATCGTGCATGGCAGCGAGGAGCAGAAGAAGACCTACGTGCCGAAGATGGTCGCCGGCGAGTGGACCGGCACCATGAACCTCACCGAGCCGCATTGCGGCACCGACCTCGGCCTGCTCCGCACCAAGGCGGTGCGCCAGGCCGACGGCAGCTTCAGGATTTCCGGCACCAAGATCTTCATCTCGGCCGGCGAGCACGACTTGGCTCCCAACATCATCCACCTCGTGCTCGCCCGCATCGAGGGCGCGCCGGCCGGCATCAAGGGCGTGTCGCTGTTCGTGGTGCCCAAGTTCATGGTCAATCCCGACGGCACGGTGGGTGCGCGCAACGGCGTCACCTGTGGCTCGATCGAGCACAAGATGGGCATCCACGGCAATTCGACCTGTGTGATGAACTACGACAACGCCACCGGCTGGCTGATCGGCGAAGAGAACAAGGGCATGCAGGGCATGTTCGTGATGATGAACGAGGCCCGGCTCGGCGTCGCCGTGCAGGGGCTCGCGCAGTCCGAGGTGGCCTATCAGAACGCGGTCGCCTATGCGCGCGAGCGCATCCAGGGCCGCTCGCTGACTGGGCCCAAGGCGCCCGACAAGGCCGCCGATCCGATCATCGTGCATCCCGACGTGCGCCGGACCCTGCTGTCGATCCGCGCCTTCAACGAGGCCGCGCGCGCCATGGTGGTGTGGACCTCGCTGAAGAGCGACGTCGCGCACCGCTCGCAGGACCCGAAGGACCGCCAGGCCGCCGACGACCACATGGGCCTGATGACCCCGGTCATGAAGGGCTACATGACCGACATGGGCTTCGCCAACGCGGTCCAGGCGCAGCAGATGTATGGCGGCCACGGCTACATCGCCGAGTGGGGCATGGAGCAGTTCGTGCGCGATGCGCGCATCGCCATGATCTACGAAGGCGCCAACGGCATCCAGGCGCTGGACCTCGTCGGCCGCAAGCTGCCGCGCGACGGCGGCCGCGCCGTGATGGCCTTCTTCAACGAGGTCGGCTCGTTCGCCAAGGAGCAGGGCGGCAACGATGCGATGAAGCCGTTCGTAGCCCCGTTGTCGACCGCGCTCGGCCATCTGCAGCAGGCCACCACGTGGCTGATGCAGAACGCGATGACCAAGCCGGACAATGCCGGCGCCGCCGCGACCGACTACATGCATCTCTTTGCGCTGGTCACCTTCGGCTACATGTGGGCGAAGATGGCGAAGGTGGCGCAGGACAAGATTGCGGCCGGCGACGGCTCGACCTATCTCACCACCAAGCTGGTGACGGGTCGCTTCTTCATGGAGCGCGTGCTGCCCGAAACGGCGGCGCATCTCGCCCGCCTCCAGGCCGGTTGTGCGACCGTGATGGAACTGCCGGCGGAAGCCTTCTGAGGATCAGACGAGAGCCGGTGCGCGCCGCGCGCCGGCTCCGTCGTCAATGCGAACAACAAATCTGACCAGATGAGGAGGGCGTGATGCCTGAGGCCTTTATCTACGACCACGTACGGACTCCCCGCGGCCGCGGCAAGGCCGACGGCAGCCTGCATGAGGTGACCGCGCTCGCGCTTGCCACCGTGCCTTTGAAGGCGCTGAAGGACCGCAACAACATCCCCGAGGACGCGGTTGACGACGTCGTGCTCGGCGTGGTCGATCCGGTCGGCGAGGCCGGCTCCGACATCGCGCGCTTCGCCGCGCTGAATGCGGGTCTCGGCGATGCCGTTCCGGGCATTCAGATCAGCCGCTTCTGCGCCTCCGGCCTCGACGCCGTGAACTTCGCCGCGGCGCAGATCATGAGCGGCCAGCATGAGCTGGTCATCGGTGGTGGTGCGGAATCCATGAGCCGCGTCGGCATCGGTGCGTCCGGTGGCGCTTGGCCGATGGATCCGTCGATGGCGGTGCCGTCCTACTTCATGCCGCAGGGCGTCTCGGCGGACCTGATCGCGACCAAATACGGCTTCTCGCGCGACGACGTCGACGCCTATGCGGTGCAGAGCCAGCAGCGCGCGGCGAAGTCCTGGGAGGAAGGCCGCTTCGACAAGTCGGTCGTGCCGGTCAAGGACATCAATGGCCTGACCATCCTCGCCAAGGACGAGCACATGCGTCCCTCGACGACGATGCAGTCGCTGGCGCAGTTGCAGCCGTCGTTCGTGCAGATGGCGCAGATGGGCGGCTTCGATGCGGTGGCGATCCAGTCGCATCCGGAGATCGAGCGCGTCAATTACGTGCACCACGCCGGCAACTCTTCGGGCATCGTCGACGGCGCCGGTGCGGTGCTGCTCGGCAGCAAGGAGGCAGGCGCGAAGTACGGCATGAAGCCGCGCGCGAAAATCCGCGCCTTCGCCAATATCGGCTCGGAGCCCGCGATGATGCTGACGGGCCCGGTTGACGTTACCGAGAAGCTGTTCGAGCGCTCGGGCATGAAGAAATCCGACATCGATCTGTTCGAGCTCAACGAGGCGTTCGCCTCGGTCGTGCTGCGCTACATGCAGGCGTTCGAGATCGACAAGGACAAGATCAACGTCAATGGCGGCGCGATCGCGCTCGGCCATCCGCTGGGCGCCACCGGCGCGATGATCCTCGGCACCGTGCTCGACGAGCTCGAGCGCACCGGCAAGGCGACCGCGCTGGTGACGTTGTGTATCGGCGGCGGCATGGGCACCGCGACCATCATCGAGCGGGTGTGACGGTGTGCTCCCTCCCCCCCTTGCGGGGGAGGGGCGGGGAGGGGGGTGCCACGCGCTCCACTGCCCGTGAGGACCCCCACCCCCGACCCCTCCCCGCAAGGGGGAGGGGAGACGAAACATCGGGGCTGACGCAGCACAGACGCGCCCCTGCCAAATCTGGGAGCACCACATGGCCTTCAAGAACTTCAAACTCGAAACCGATGCCGACGGCATTGCGCTGATCACCTGGGACATTCCGGGCCGTTCGATGAACGTGCTCGACGAGACCTCGGCGATCGAGCTCGAGACCATCGTCAAGGAGACGACCGCCGACGCTGCCATCAAGGGCGTCGTCATCACCTCGGCCAAGGAGGCGTTCTGCGCCGGCGCCGATCTGTCCATGCTGGAAGGCATGAACCGCACCTATCTGGACGTGCTGAAGAGCAAGGGCGAGGAAGCCGCCAACCAGATGCTGTTCGACAACAGCCGGCGCTTCTCGCAGATCTACCGGGCGATGGAAACGTCGGGCAAGCCGTGGGTCGCCGCGATCAATGGCCTCGCGCTCGGCGGCGGCTTCGAGCTGACCCTGGCCTGCCACCATCGTGTCGCGGCCGAGAACCCGAAGACCCGGCTCGGCCTGCCCGAGATCAAGGTCGGCCTGTTCCCGGGCGCCGGCGGCACCCAGCGCGTGCCGCGCATCGTGCAGCCGCAGGACGCGATGAACCTGCTGTTGAAGGGCGAGGCGCTGACGCTCGACAAGGCCAAGGCCATGAAGCTGGTCGATGCGATCGTGCCGGCGGCCGACCTCATCAAGGCCGCGAAGGATTGGATCAAGGGCGGTGGCAAGGCCGTCGCACCGTGGGACGAGAAGGGCTTCAAGCTGCCCGGCGGCCCGGTGTTCTCGAAGAACGGCATGATGATGTTCCCGGCCGGCAACGCCATCTATCGCCGCGAGACCTACGACAACTACCCGGCCGCGCGCGCGATCATGAGCTGCGTCTATGAAGGCCTGCAGCTGCCGATCGATGCCGCGCTGCGCGTCGAATCGCGCTACTTCACCAAGATCCTGCGCTCGAAGGAAGCGGCGGCGATGATCCGCAGCCTGTTCCTGTCGATGCAGGAGCTCAACAAGGGTGCGCGCCGCCCGGCGGACGTGCCGGCGACCAAGATCAAGAAGATCGCCGTGATCGGCGCCGGCTTCATGGGCGCCAGCGTCGGCTACGTCTCGGCCCGCGGCGGCCTCGAGGTCGTGCTGATCGACCGCGATCAGGAGAGCGCCGACAAGGGCAAGGCGCATGCGCAGAGCGTGATCGACGGCCTGGTCAAGAAGGGCCGCGCCAAGCCGGGCGAGGCCGAGGCGATCATGGGCCGCATCACTGCGACCGCGGACTACGCGGCGCTGAAGGAATGCGATCTCGTCATCGAGGCCGTGTTCGAGGACCGCAAGGTCAAGGCCGAGACCTACGCCAAGGCGCAGGCCTATCTGAAGGACGGCGCGATCTTCGCGTCGAACACCTCGACCCTGCCGATCACCTCGCTGGCCGAAGAGTTCAAGGACCAGGGCCGCTTCATCGGCATCCACTTCTTCTCGCCGGTCGAGAAGATGATGCTGGTCGAGATCATCATGGGCAAGAACACCGGCGACGTCGCGCTGGCGACCGCGCTCGACTACGTCCGCGCCATCGGCAAGACGCCGATCGTGGTCAACGACTCCCGCGGCTTCTTCGCCAATCGCTGTGTGATGCGCTACATCGCGGAAGGCAACGAGATGTTCCTCGAAGGCGTGCCGCCGGCGATGATCGAGAACGCCGCCAAGATGGCCGGCATGCCGGTCGGCCCGCTGTCGCTGTCGGACGAAGTCGCGCTCGATCTCGGCCTCAAGATCATGAAGGCGACCGAGCATGATCTCGGCCCCAACGCGATCAACCAGGACCACAAGAAGCTGATGGTCGAGCTGGTCGAGAAGCAGGGCCGCTTCGGCCGCAAGAACGCCAAGGGCTTCTACGACTATCCCGAGAAGGGCAAGGGCCAGAAGAGCCTGTGGCCGGAGCTGCCGTCGTTGCAGCCGAAGCATCTCGATCCCGACACGCTCGATGTCGAGGAGCTGAAGCAGCGCTTCCTGGTGGTGCAGGCGGTGGAAGCCGCGCGCACCGTCGAGGACCACGTCATCACCGACGTGCGCGAGGCCGATGTCGGCTCGATCTTAGGGTTCGGCTTCGCGCCGTTCACCGGCGGCACGCTGTCCTACATCGACTTCATGGGGACGAAGAAGTTCGTCGAGCTGTGCCACAAGTTCACGGCGAAGTACGGCTCGCGCTTCGCCCCGCCGAAGCTCTTGGAGGAGATGGCCGCCAAGGGCGAAACCTTCTACGGCCGCTTCCCGCCGAAGAAGGCGGCGGCTTGAGACCGGAATGCTAGGCGGAAGCGAGCCGCGCTTGCTGTCCATTCCCTCCCCCCTTGTGGGGGAGGGTTAGGGAGGGGGGTAGCCACAGGCACCAGCGCTTGTGGCTACCCCCCTCTCTATCTCTCCCCCACAAGGGGGGAGAGAACACACTGCCCGAGAAGCAACAGCGAGTTCTTTCAAGATCTCGCTCACCCCGCCTTCATCAGCCCTTCCTTGGTCAGCGCCTCCTGCACTTTCGGCCGTGCGGCGACGCGGTTCTTGTAGGCCACGAGATTCGGCATCGCCGACAGGTCGAACTTCATCCGGTCCGCCCAGGTCAGGATGGTGAACAAATAGCCGTCGGCCACCGTGAATTGCTGGCCCATCAGGTAGTCGCGGCCGGCGAGCTGGCTGTCGATGTATTTGAACTTGCCCATCACGCGGTCCTTGAAGAACGCCTTGGCGTCGTCGGCGAGCACCGGTGAGAACATCGGGCCGAAATTCTTGTGCAGCTCGGAGGTGATGAAGTTCAGCCACTCCAGCAGCTTGTAGCGCTCGCCGCTGTCGCGCGCCGGGGCGAGGTTCTTGGTCGCCGCCTGGTCGGCGATCATCTGGACGATCACCGGGCCTTCGGTCACGATCTCCCCGCTCGGCAACCCCAGCGCCGGCACCTGGCCCTTCGGATTGATCTTCAGGTAATCGTCACCATTTTCCAGGGTCTTGGCGCGCAGATCGACCTTGACCAGGTCGTAGGGCAGGCCGGCTTCGAGCAGGGCGATATGGGGCGAGAGCGAGCAGGCGCCGGGTGAATAATAAAGCTTCATCTTGTATTCCCTCCGTGAGACCGTTTTGTCCTTGGAACCTATCGAGCGGTCGCACCCGCCCTTACATGCAGATGCATGGAATAGTCAAGATTGATGCAGCTGCATCGAATGCGCTAGACTGTGCATCCGAGGATACGAGCCGGCCCATGAAACGCAAACCATCGACCGAGGCGACCGCCGCCTGGATCCGCCTGATGCGGGTCCAGAGCCGGGTGCTGGACTGCGTCGAGCAGGAGCTGAAGAAGGCCGGTTTTCCGCCGCTCGCCTGGTATGATGCGCTGTTGGAGCTGTCCCGGGCGCCCGCGGGCGAGCTGCGCCCGGTCGAGCTGGAGCGGCAGATGCTGATCCCGCAATATTCCACCTCCCGGCTGATCGACCGGCTGGTCGACGAAGGTCTGGTCGTCCGGCGCGAATGCAAGATGGACAAGCGCGGCCAGTTCGTCGAGATCACCGAGGCCGGACGCGAGCTGCAGAAGCGGATGTGGTCGGCCTATTCGGCCGCGATCGAGAAGCATGTCGGCTCCAAGCTGTCGGATACCGACGCTGCCAAGCTTTGCATGCTGCTGGATCGCCTTGGCTGCTCCTGTGGTCAGGCCGCTCCGTTGGCGGCCGGAGAGGGCGCGGCGACCCGATGAAGCATCCGTTCCCATTCACATCCGCGGCCCCCTGGGGTCCGCGGCCCTTCCTGTCACCACGCGCGACCCTCGAAGCGCTTCTGAACCGAGACTCCCATGGCGCGTGACCAGATCGATATGACCCCGCTGCAGTCGCGCGACGAACTGGTGGCGTGGCTCGCGGCCGGCGTGAAGCCGCCGTCCGCCTTCCGCATCGGGACCGAGCACGAGAAGACGCCGTTCACGCTCGACGGTCATCGCCCCGTTCCCTACGAGGGCGCGCGCGGCATCGGCGCGCTGCTCGAAGGCATGAAGCTTCTGCTCGGCTGGGAGCCGATCATGGAGCGCGGCAACATCATCGGGCTCTATGACGTGACCGGCGGCGGCGCCATCTCGCTGGAGCCGGGCGGCCAGTTCGAGCTGTCCGGCGCGCCGGTCGAGACCGTGCACCAGACGCATGCGGAACTGATGGCGCATCTGGCGCAGGTCCGCGAGATCGCGACTCCGCTCGGCATCGGCTTTCTCGGCCTGGGCATGACGCCGTCCTGGTCGCGCGCCGAAATACCCCTAATGCCCAAGGGCCGTTACAAGATCATGACCAGCTACATGCCGAAGGTCGGCCGCTATGGCCTCGACATGATGTACCGGACCTGCACCGTGCAGACCAATCTCGACTTCTCTTCCGAAGCCGACATGGTCAAGAAGCTCAGGGTCTCGGTGGCGCTGCAGCCGATCGCGACCGCACTGTTCGCCAATTCGCCGTTCACCGAAGGCAAGCCGAACGGCTTCCTGTCGTTCCGCTCCGAGATCTGGCGCGACACGGACAATCAGCGCTCGGGCATGATCCCGTGGGCGTTCGAGGATGGCATGGGTTTCGAGCGCTGGGTGGACTACGCGCTCGATGTTCCCATGTATTTCGTGAAACGCGAGGAGACCTATATCGACGTCTCCGGCACTTCGTTCCGCGACTTCTTCGCAGGCAAGAACCCGGCGATGCCGGGCGAGCGTCCGACGCTGTCGGACTGGGCCAATCACCTCTCGACGATCTTCCCGGAGGTGCGCCTGAAGCGCTACCTGGAAATGCGCGGTGCCGACGGTGTGCCATGGGGCCGGCTGCCGGCGCTGCCGGCGTTCTGGGTCGGCCTGCTCTACGACGACGTCAGCCTCGACGCGGCGTGGGACCTGGTCAAGACCTGGTCCGCGTTCGAGCGCCAGAACCTGCGCGACGACGTGCCGCGCCTCGGCTTCAAGGCGCGTGTTCGCAACCGCTACGTGTTCGAGATCGCCAAGGAATGCCTGACCCTGGCGCATCTCGGTCTCCGCCGGCGCAGTCGCATCGACCATCTCGGCCGCGACGAGAGCCGCTTTCTCGAGCCGCTCGATCAGATCATCGATTGCGGCCGCTCGCCGGCCGAGGAGATGCTGGAGAAGTTCGACGGCCCGTGGGGCGGCTCGGTCGAGCCGGCCTACGACGAATATGCGTTCTGATCGGAACGGCCGAGCCTGCAGCCGTCGCAAGTTCGCTGCGTCGCCTGTTCCGCGTTGAGGCGGCACGGGTCCGCTGTTTTTTGTTGCGATTTGTGTCCCAGGTTCGATTCAGCGCCTGGGCGCCGCTGCTTTGCCTTCCGCAGCTCCCACCGGTCCGGGCCGTTCATCCGCCATACAGGTTCGTGGCGATCAAATGACTGCCTAAAAACTCGTAAGAAAACTCGAACATTAACAATGGGTCGGATGGTTCAGCGGCGGCGCGTGGGGCGCTTCATCGGGGCATGGCTGAGGGTACTGGCGTGCCTGTTCGCGGCTGCGTGCCTGACGCCGGCTTCAGCCCAGACCTATTCCGATCGTCCCGGCGGCGACTACATGAGCGCGCCGATCGCCTCCGGCGACCCGGCCGATTGCGCGCTGTTGTGCGAGCACGACCGGCGCTGCCGCGCCTGGAGCTTCAACTATCCGACCGTGATGGAAGCGGGCGCGGTGTGCTGGCTGAAGAACAGCGTGCCGGCGCGCGTGCCGGACAATTGCTGCGTTTCCGGCGTGCGCGGCGCGGGCGTCGTCGAGATCCGCAATGATGCGGTCGAGACGTCGATCGACCGTCCCGGCGGCGACTACCGCAGCTTCGACATCAAGACCACCGATCTGAAGGGCGGCGAGAAGGCCGAGAAGGCCGCTGACAAGGGCAGCGACAAGGCCGCGGACAAGAAGGAAGAGAAGGCCGCCGACGCCGAGGACATCTGCAAGGCCGCCTGCACCGGCGACAACAAATGCCGCGCCTGGACCTTTGCGCGGCCCGGCTACGCCGGCAAGGAAGCGCATTGCTTTCTGAAGAAGGAAATCAAGCCGCCGCGCCGGCGGGCGGGGTTCACGTCAGGCGTCGTGCGATAGCGCGGGGCGATGAGTCTCGCTCCTTCTTGTCGATCGTCAGAGCCACCGTTATTGCGAGCTCTCGCAATGATGCCAACTGAAGATGCGATGTCGAAGAAGCATCGTGCACCGGTGGCGCGCCAAACTCAGTCGTCATTCCGGGACGTGACGCGCAGCGGCACGGGCCCGGAATCCATAATCACGATGGTGGTTATGGATTCCGGGCTCGCGCTGCGCGCGCCCCGGAATGACGTATGAGAGAGGGGGCTCCCGATCCTGTCTGGTCGCGCTCAATCTGCCGCGGCTATCACTGTGATCTCAGGCCACAGCGCCTTCCAGCGGTCCGCCTTGGCCGTGTAGTTCGTCGCCGAGAAGTTGGCCGTGTAGTTCGGCCGCACGATCATCTGCGCGATGTCAGCGAGGCCCTTGGGCGCATAGAGCTCATATCCATCGGTAACGGGGCGGAGCCCGACCTGCGTGCTGACGGTGAGAAACCGGTCGATTCCATCGGTTGATCGCGACACGGCGGGGTAGGGCCGGCCGTGCTTGGTCGGATACCAGAGATGGACGCGGGCCTGGTTGCGCACCTCCACCTTGGCTTCGATGTCATGGAGGTAGGATGCGATGCGCCGGATGACGGCGTCCTCAGCATCCCACGACGTATCCGGATCGAAATAGAAGATGTCGTAGTCGTTGATGCCGTGATCGATCGGACGGCCGGTCCGCACGTTCCAGACGCTCTGAGTCAGGCAGCCGGCGACGACCCAGGCATCGGGCACGGCCGTTTCACGCAGCACGTGCATGATCGCGGTGTTGACGGGGTTGCGCAGCGCGGCTGCGATGAAATCGTCCTTGGTCATGATGGTCGAAGGCATCAGAACATGGGTGCCGTCGACACGTTCAATACACGAGATGGAGGACGGCGTGCAGCCCGTTTCAGCTGCGATCGAACACGGCGAGCGCCTTCTTCGAGGCCAATGCCCGCCACTGCCGGCGCAACAGCGGCTCTGCGTCGGCGCGCCTCGCCTTCGACAGGCGCAGCAGCACGATCGGATAGTCGCGGTAGTGATCGGTGACGTAGAACAGCTTCGGCCGGCTTTCCACCAGCATCGCGCGTTCGTCCGGCGGCACGCCCGGAAGGACGAGACTGTCCCCGTCCTCCTTCAGGCGCGCCAGCATCTCCTTGCGCACCTTCAGCGCGGGTGTCCCATAGGACGTGCCGGCCTCGACTTCCGGCCATGCCAGCGCAAGCGCCCTGACATCGTCGAAGGTCATCGGCGTTCGCTCAGCGCACCGCGGTGAAGAAGCGATCGAGCCGGAAGCCGGACAGCCAGGCCCAAACCGGCTGGTTCTTGAAGCCGAGGTCCCAGGAGCCGACCACGGCATCGGCGCGGCCGACGAGGTTGTCGATCGGCAGCAGGCCGACGCCGCCGTCGCGCAAGGCCACGCGGCTGTCGGCGGAGTTGTCTCTGTTATCGCCGAGCACGAACAGCTTGCCGGGCGGCACCGTCACCTCCGGCGTGTTGTCGAGCCGGCCGTTGTCGCGCATCTTGAAGATCAGGTGCGACACGCCATTCGGCAGCGTCTCGACGTAGCGATAGGCCGGCTCGTTGCGGCCGGTGTCGTCCTCGGCATCGCCGATGCCGTCGGGCTTGAGCGCCGCGGCCTGGCCGTTGATGTAGAGCTGGCCCTGGCGCATCTGGATGCGGTCGCCGGGCAGGCCGACGACGCGCTTGACCCAGGCCTGCGAGTTGTCGCCCGGCCAGCGGAACACGACGACGTCGCCGCGCTTCGGCGTCTCGCCGAACAGGCGTCCCGTCTCCGGCAGCGTGATCTGCATCGGCAGCGACGAGGTGCCGTAGCCATAGGGGAATTTCGACGCCAGCAGGGCGTCGCCGATCATCAGGGTCGGCTCCATCGAGCCCGACGGCACGTAGAACGGCTCGGCGATGGCGCCCTTGGCGACGAACACCACCATGACGACCGCGACGAGCTGCGCGAGCTGGCCGCCCCAGGTGCTTTCCTTGCGGACGCTGCCCGTGCGCGTCGCCTTGGTGGTCTTGTCCGTGGACATCTTCTCAAGGCTCATCGGCCCGTGCCTCCCACCGTAATGCGATCCATGCGAAGCGTCGGCTGACCGACGCCGACCGGCACGCCCTGGCCGTTCTTGCCGCAGGTGCCGATGCCGGTATCGAGCGACAGATCGTTGCCGATCATGCTGATGCGGTTCAAATCCGTCGGGCCGTTGCCGATCAGCATCGCGCCCTTCACCGGCGCACCGACCTTGCCGTTCTCGATCCTGTAGGCCTCGGTGCACTGGAAGACGTATTTGCCCGAGGTGATGTCGACCTGGCCGCCGCCGAAATTGACGGCATAGATGCCGTTCTTGACCGAGGCGATGATCTCGGCCGGATCGCGCTCGCCGGCCAGCATGTAGGTGTTGGTCATGCGCGGCATCGGCACGTGCGCGTAACCCTGACGGCGGCCGTTGCCGGTCGGCGCCATGTTCATCAGCCGCGCGTTCTGGCGGTCCTGCATGTAGCCGACCAGGATGCCGTCCTCGATCAGCACGGTCCGGCTGGTCGGCGTGCCCTCGTCGTCGATCGATAGCGAGCCGCGGCGCGAGGCCATGGTGCCGTCATCCACCACGGTGACGCCTTTGGCGGCGACCGGCTTGCCCATCAGCCCGGCGAAGGCCGAGGTCTTCTTGCGGTTGAAGTCACCCTCGAGGCCGTGACCGACGGCCTCGTGCAGCATCACGCCGGGCCAGCCGGCGCCGAGCACGACGTCCATCTCGCCGGCGGGAGCGGGGACCGATTCCAGATTGACCAGGGCCTCGCGCAGTGCGCCGTCGGCGGCCTCGCGCCACGCCTTGGTCTCGATGAAGCGGGCATAGGCCTCGCGGCCGCCATAACCCTTGCTGCCGGTCTCCTGGCGATCACCCTGGCCGGCGACCACCGAGACGTTCACGCGCACCAGCGGGCGGATGTCGCGATAGCTCTCGCCGTCGGGCCGCAGGATCTCCACGACCTGCCAGGTCGCGCCGAGGCTCACGGTCACCTGGCGCACGCGCGGATCCTTGTCGCGCAAGTAAGCGTCGATCTCGCCGAGCAGCTTGACCTTGCTTTCGAATCCGGGAGCGTCCAGCGGATTATCGTCGCCATAGAGCCGGACGTTGGTGTGCGGCGGCGGGCTCGCGAACGTGCCGGAATAGCCGCCGCGCACGGCGCTGACGGCATCGGCGGCGCGCATCAGCGCCGGCAGCGAGACGTCGGAGGAATGGGCATAGCCGACTGCATCGTCCTTCACCGCGCGCAGGCCGAATCCCTGGCTGGTGTCATAGGTCGCCTGCTTCAGCCGGCCATTGTCGAAGGTCAGCGCTTCGGTCTGGCTGTATTCGAAGAACAATTCGCCGTCATCGGCGCCGGCCAGGCCACGCGCGACCTCGCTCCGGACCGCATCACGGTCCAGATTGGCGCGTTCGAGCAGGGAAGTGGTGGGAGCAGTCATGGGTCAATCCGTTGTCGGAGCGTTCATTCCAAGATAGTTGTTTTGACGCCGGGGCGCGAGGGGCTGGATGATTACCGAACTGACATGGTTGAGATCGTTCCCATCACGTCCGCTCACATCGAGAGCTTCCACCGCACGCTCGATTACGTCGCGCGCGAACGGCGCTATCTGTCGTTCGTGCAGGCGCCGCCGCTGGAGTCGACGCGCGCCTTCATTCTGAACAACATCCACGAGGGATATCCGCAATTCGTTGCTCTCTCGGCCGGGGAGGTGGTCGGCTGGTGCGATGTGACGCCCAAATCGGGGCCAATCGATGCCCGGATCGGGGTGCTCGGCATGGGCCTAATGCCGCAGTTCCGGCACCAGGGCCTGGGCAGACGACTGATGGCGGCGGCGCTCGAGGCGGCGCGGGCGGCCGGCTTCTCGCGTGTCGAGCTCACGGTTTACCGCAGCAACACCAACGCCATCAGGCTGTACCAGAAGGCCGGATTCCTGCTCAAGGCGGTGCAGCCGCGGGAGCCCGGCGATGACGGGTTCGACAAGACCCTGCTGGTGATGGCGCTGGCGCTCGACGGGCGGCGCTGAGGCCGCGGGCGCGCATTCAGACGCGCGAACTCACGGCTCGATCACGGCATCGTGCTGCGAAGGGTCTGTCAATCGCGGCCGACGTCAGGGCAGCTTGTCGAAGCCTTCGGCGAGGCCGTTGAGGCTCAGCGGGAAGCCGATGCCTTCCTCCGGCGTCTCGAAGATGATGAAGGTCGCCGTCTTCGCCGTCTTGAGCTGGCCGAGCAGCTTGTCCTCCAGCACCACCTCGGCGACGCAGCCATTGGGCAGGCAACGCACGAAGCCGGCGCGGCCGACGTCCTGGTTGTCGAGCTTCAGGCCGAGGCCGGACGGCAGCAGCACGCCGAGCGGCGCCACCACGCGCATCAGCCGGCTCTTCTGGTCTGCGGTCTTCAGCATGATCACGGTGAGGCCGGCATTGGAACGGTCCTCGGCCACGACGCTCTGGATCAGCGCGCACTGCTCGCTCTGCGCGCCGGGCGGCGTGTCGCAGCGGATCTGCCAGTCGCCATGCACCGAGCGCACCGCGCCCTGCGCCAATGCGGCGTGCGGCAGGCCGATCACCGTCGCAGCGATCATCGCGACCGCGGTCGCCGCGGAGGTCATCGCGGCAACACGCGCGAGTCGCGCACGGACCGCGCTGAATCGGTACAAACGGCGCGAGTCATTCGCAGCTGGGGTCGACATGTCAGCTGTCCTGTCCGTTGAAACCCTGATCCGGGTCGGTGCCATGACAATTTCCTGTGGGTGATCTGCGCGTCCGACGCCATGATACGGCAATGATGGCGTCTTGAGGACAGCGTCACCGGCGTACGGCACGAAACGATACCAAATATGGCCGCACCCTGGTGGGCAGCTGCCGCTGCGCCTCGCCGAATCAGCCTCGCAAACGGCCGTGTCCCGTTTGCCTACATCGCGCCGCACGCCTGTCAAGCGCCCGTTGCCCGCGAAATCGCGGCATGCGGCAATCTCCCGGAAAATACGCTTGTCGCGACGAACAGCGCCGCGCGCGATATCCGGCGCAAGACTGCATTGCGATAGATCAAGAATTATGGTTTGAGAAGAAAGATTTCGTCATTCCAGTGAACTGGCCCAGGTGCTTTTCTATGCATCCGCCCGAAGGCCATTTGTCAGGAGAGCGGATCGAACGGCGCGCCGCTGCGTGAAGCGGGCGGTGCGCTGAGGGGGAAAGTTCTGAAGGGAGCGCGACGGCATGAAGATGTCGAGAGGCCAATTGAGCGCCTTGCTGGGGTTGGCTGTAACGGGCATGACGCTCGTGTCGGGTGGAGCGGCGTTTGCGGAAACGGGCCAGCCGGCGCCATGGGAAGTCAAGCTGCAGGAGGCTGCGACGCCGGTGATGGAGAACATCACCTGGTTCCACGGCCTGCTGCTGACGATCATCACCATCATCACGCTGTTCGTGCTGGCGCTGCTGGTCGCCGTGGTGGTCAAGTTCAACGCGCGCGCCAACCCGGTGCCGTCGCGGACGACGCACAACACGCTGATCGAGGTGGCTTGGACGCTGATCCCGGTGCTGATCCTGGTCATGATCGCGGTGCCGTCGTTCCGGCTGCTGTTCCTCGAGCTGGATGTGCCGAAGGCTGATATGACCATCAAGGCCACCGGCAAGCAGTGGTACTGGAGCTACGCCTATCCCGATAACGGCAAGTTCGAGTTCGACTCGCTGCTGGCGCAGGACAAGCAGCCGCGGCTGCTCGCCGTCGACAACGAGATGGTCGTGCCGGTCAACAAGGTGATTCGCGTCCAGACCACCGGCGCCGACGTGATCCACTCCTGGGCGATCCCGTCGTTCGGCGTCAAGATCGACGCCATTCCCGGCCGCCTCAACGAGACCTGGTTCAAGGCGACCAAGGTCGGCATGTATTACGGCCAGTGCTCGGAGCTGTGCGGCAAGGACCACGCCTACATGCCGATCGCGGTGCGCGTCGTGAGCGACCAGGAATTCACCGCCTGGGTCGAGGACGCCAAGAAGAAGTACGCCAGCGCGCCCACGAGCACCTATGCGTCGGCTGCGGGCGTGTCGCAGTAGCCGAGCGGGATGAACGCTGAGATTGAGGGCCGCCTTGGCGGTCCACGGGGACACTGAGGATTGGACAATGGCGACGAACGCGACGACCCTGACCGGCCATGACGATCACGCGCACGACCATCCGACCGGATGGCGGCGCTGGATCTATTCGACCAACCACAAAGACATCGGCACGATGTATCTGATCTTCGCGGTGTGCGCCGGCATCATCGGCCTCGCCATGTCGGTCGCGATCCGCATCGAGCTGATGTATCCGGGTGTGCAGCTGTTCCACGAGAACCACACCTACAACGTGTTCGTGACCTCGCACGGCCTGATCATGATCTTCTTCATGGTCATGCCGGCGATGATCGGCGGCTTCGGCAACTGGATGGTGCCGCTGATGATCGGCGCGCCGGACATGGCGTTCCCGCGCATGAACAACATCTCGTTCTGGCTGCTGCCCGCCTCGTTCGCGCTGCTTTTGACCTCGACCTTCGTCGAGGGCGAGCCCGGCGCCAACGGCGTCGGCGCCGGCTGGACGATGTATGTGCCGCTGTCGACCTCGGGCCATCCCGGACCGGCGGTGGATTTCGCGATCCTGTCGCTGCACCTTGCCGGTGCGTCGTCGATCCTCGGGTCGATCAACTTCATCACCACCATCTTCAACATGCGCGCGCCGGGCATGACCCTGCACAAGATGCCGCTGTTCGTGTGGTCGATCCTGGTGACGGTGTTCCTGCTGCTGCTGTCGCTGCCGGTGCTCGCCGGCGCCATCACGATGATGCTGACCGACCGCAATTTCGGCACCACCTTCTTCGATCCGGCCGGCGGCGGTGACCCGGTGCTGTTCCAGCACCTGTTCTGGTTCTTCGGCCATCCGGAAGTGTATATCCTGATCCTGCCCGGCTTCGGCATGATCAGCCAGATCGTGTCGACCTTCTCGCGCAAGCCGGTGTTCGGCTATCTCGGCATGGCCTACGCCATGGTCGCGATCGGCGGCATCGGCTTCGTGGTGTGGGCGCACCACATGTACACCGTCGGCATGTCCTCGGCGACGCAGGCCTATTTCGTCGCCGCCACCATGGTGATCGCGGTGCCGACCGGCGTGAAGATCTTCTCCTGGATCGCCACGATGTGGGGCGGCTCGATCGAGTTCCGCGCGCCGATGCTGTGGGCCGTGGGCTTCATCTTCCTGTTCACGGTCGGCGGCGTCACCGGCGTCGTGCTGGCGAACGCCGGCGTCGACCGTGTGCTGCAGGACACCTACTACGTCGTCGCGCACTTCCACTACGTGCTGTCGCTCGGCGCCGTGTTCGCCATCTTCGCCGGCTGGTACTACTGGTTCCCGAAGATGTTCGGCTACATGTACAATGAGACGATCGCGAAGGCGCACTTCTGGGTCACCTTCGTCGGCGTCAACCTGGTGTTCTTCCCGCAGCACTTCCTCGGCCTGTCGGGCATGCCGCGCCGCTACATCGACTATCCCGATGCCTATGCGGGCTGGAACCTGGTCTCGTCGATCGGCTCCTACATCTCGGCCTTCGGCGTCCTGATCTTCATCTATGGGGTGGTCGACGCCTTCATGCGCAAGCAGCAGGCCGCGAACAATCCGTGGGGACCGGGTGCGACGACGCTGGAATGGACCCTGTCCTCACCGCCGCCGTTCCACCAGTTCGAGGTGCTGCCGAAGGTGCAGTGAACCTGATCTCTCCGACGCGGCGCCATCCGGCGCCGCGTCGATCTCTGCCGGTGGCGCGCCTGGTGCCGCGCCGGAAGCGCGGTTCTGGCACTCCCTGTCCCAGAACCTTTTGAATTGAAGTCTGTGAATTGAAGTCTGGATTCGCCGTGTCGGTCATCGATCAGAACGCCATTGCCGTCGGCCCGCGGATTTCCGAGGCCGATGTCGGCGATTATCTCGCGCTGCTGAAGCCGCGGGTGATGTCGCTCGTGATCTTCACGGCGCTGATCGGCCTGCTGATCGCTCCGGGCCATTTCCACCCGGTGCTCGCCATCACCTCACTGCTGTGCATCGCGGTCGGGGCCGGCGCCTCCGGCGCGCTCAATATGGCGCTGGAAGGCGACATCGACTCGCTGATGTCGCGCACCGCCAACCGCCCGATTCCGCGCGGCCGCGTCACCCGCCAGGAGGCGCTCGCCTTCGGCATCACGCTGTCGTTCTTCTCGGTGCTAACGCTCGGCATCCTCGTCAACTGGTTCGCCGGTGCGCTGCTCGCCTTCACCATCTTCTTCTACGTCGTCATCTACACGCTGTGGCTGAAGCGCTGGACTGCGCAGAACATCGTCATCGGCGGCGCCGCCGGCGCCTTGCCGCCGGTGGTCGCCTGGGTGTCCGCCACCGGCTCGATCGCGCCGGAGCCGCTCTGGCTGTTCCTGATCATCTTCTTCTGGACCCCGCCGCATTTCTGGGCGCTGGCGCTGTTCCGCAGCGATGACTACGCCCGCGCCGGCGTGCCGATGCTGCCGGTGGTCGCCGGCCCCGATGCGACCCGGCTGCAGATCCTGCTCTACACCATCGTCCTGGTGGCGATCGCCGCCGCGCCGTGGCCGCTCGGCTATTTCGATGCCGTCTACGGTGTCGTCTCGCTGGCGCTCGGCACGGGCATGCTGTGGCTCGCGGTCGAGGTGTTCCGCAAGCGCGAGCGCAGCGCCTCGCTACGCGCCAACCGCAAGCTGTTCGCCTTCTCGATCCTTTATCTGTTCGTGCTGTTCGCTACGCTCGGACTCGAAGCGGTCGCGCGCATGATCGCGCCGCTGATCTGGTAAGAGGCGCGAGACTGGAAAACATGGCGACCACGATGGCAGATCCGAACGAGCAAGAGGGCATCGTCCTCACCGAAGCGCAGCTGCGCAGCCGCCGTCGCCGCTCGATCGCGATTGCGCTCGCGCTCGGCGTGCTGGTGGTGCTGTTCTTCGCGGTGACCATGGTGAAGGGTCCCGCGGTGCTGAATCGGCCGATGTAGAGACGTGATGCAGGACGGGACGAAGCAGACCGCGATGGAGACAACCGACCAGATCGTTCCGGCGACCGCGCCGGCCGCGCCGCGCCGCGGCCTCAGCCGCGATGCGCTGGTCGGCGGCATCTGCGGCGCCGTCGTGGTGCTGATGGTCGGCGCGTCCTATGCCGCCGTGCCGTTCTACAACTGGTTCTGCCGCGCCACCGGCTTCAACGGCACCACGCAGGTGGCGACATCAGCGCCATCCTCGGCGCCGCTGGCGCGCCGGATCTCCGTGCGCTTCGACTCCAATGTCGCCGGCGGTTTGCCCTGGAAGTTTGAGCCGGAGAAAACCGAGATCGAGGTCGCGATCGGCGAGGTGGTCACGGTCTACTACACGGTCACCAACCAGTCGGCGCGCACCACCATGGCGCAGGCGGCCTACAATGTGTCGCCGCTGACATCGGGCGCCTACTTCCAGAAGATCAACTGCTTCTGCTTTACCGAGCAGACCATGGCGCCGGGCGAGACCCGCGAGATGCCGGTGGTGTTCTACGTCGACCCGGCGATAACAGCCGATCACGAGAACGACAGTTTGAAGACGATCACGCTGTCTTACACCTTCTATCCCGTCCGCGACGCACCGAAGCCGGTCGCTGCGGGCGAGCCGGACAAACCGCGGGGCAGCCTATGACCGCGCGGACGTCCGATATTCGGGGACCATCGCTGTTGAACGACACCGTGCCGGCGCGACCGGCATCGATCTGGGGAGAGACTTGCCATGGCTGAGGCGCACGCCAAGCATCACGACTACCATCTCGTCGATCCGAGCCCTTGGCCGTTCGTCGGCTCGGTTTCGGCCTTCATCATGGCGTTCGGTGCGATCGGCTGGATGCACAAGATGTTCGGCGCCGCGCCGATCGTGTTCGGCATCGGCACCATCGGCGTGCTCTACACCATGGCGAGCTGGTGGGGCGACGTCATCAAGGAAGCGCAATACAAGGGCGACCACACCCGCGTGGTGCAGCTCCATCACCGCTACGGCATGATCCTGTTCATCGCCTCCGAGGTGATGTTCTTCGTCGCCTGGTTCTGGGCCTATTTCAATGCCGCGCTGTATCCGAACTTCGAGGTGCAGGCCACCCGCGAGGCCCTGTTCGGCGGCGTCTGGCCGCCCAAGGGCATCGAGACCTTCGATCCCTGGCACCTGCCGCTGCTCAACACGCTGATCCTGCTGACCTCGGGCACCACGGTGACCTGGGCGCACCACGCGCTGCTCGAGGGCGACCGCAAGGGCCTGAAATATGGCCTGATCCTCACCATCCTCCTGGGTGCCACCTTCACCTGCGTGCAGGCCTATGAGTACAGCCACGCAACGTTCTCGTTCGCCGGCCACGTCTACGGCTCGACCTTCTTCATGGCGACCGGCTTCCACGGCTTCCACGTCCTGGTCGGCACGATCTTCCTGACCGTCTGCCTGGCGCGCGCCTATGCCGGCCACTTCACGCCCAAGCAGCATCTCGGCTTCGAGTTCGCCGCCTGGTACTGGCACTTCGTCGACGTGGTCTGGCTGTTCCTGTTCATCTGCATCTACGTCTGGGGCCACGGCGCCGAGGCGATGGCCCACGGCGCGCACTGAAGCCGGCGCGCACCGGTTCCGTCGAACGTGCTAAGAAGGGGCGGCCGTCGGGCCGCCCTTTCTCGTTGCAGCGGCGCCCGGCGGTTGATCGAAATGTGATCCGCTCTCGTCGCCTCCGGCTGTATCACCATGAGGCGTCGCGCGGCCGCCTAGGGGGCAAGACACCATGACCACCCATCCGCCCGTCACTTTGGCCCAGACCGTCCTGCGCGGGCTCGCCTGCCGCTGCCCGCGCTGTGGCCAGGGCAAGCTGTTCGACGGCTTCCTCAACCTGCGCAAGCGCTGCGAAGCCTGCGATCTCGACTACGCCTTCATCGACACCGGCGACGGTCCGGCGATCTTCATCATGATGCTCGCCGGCGCCATCGTGGTCGGCGCCGCGCTGATCGTCGAGGTGAAGTATCAGCCGCCGTTCTGGGTCCATGCCGCGCTCTGGGGACCGCTGATCCTGGTGACGACGCTGCTGCCGTTGCGCGCGATGAAGTCGCTGCTCATCGCCCTGCAATTCCACCACAAGGCCGCCCCCGGCCGCCTGGTGGACAAGACGCCGCGATGAGCTGGCGCCTGCGCGTGCGAGTCGCACATCTGAGCGGCGCCGAAGGTGTGCTCCCTCCCCCCTTGTGGGGGAGGGCCGGGGAGGGGGGTAGCCCCAGCGGCAGTCTTTGTTGGGCCACCCCCACCCCCAACCCCTCCCCGCAAGGGGGAGGGGAGCGCACCGTTCGCTCCGGCAAAGCGTTCACCTCGCCGCGGACATCTCCGCAATGACGAGTGCTTCCAGCCGCAAAACGTCCTCCCGCGCCTTCGCCGCCTTCACCGTCGTCATGGTCGCGCTGTTCGCAGGCCTCGGCATCTGGCAATTGCAGCGCCGTGCGGAAAAGCACGCGCTGATCGCAGCGCTCACCGATCGCGTTGCTGCTGCGCCCGAACCGCTGCCGCCACAGACGGAATGGCGCATGCTGACGCCGGAGCGCGACGAATTTCGCCGTGTCAGCTTCACTGCCACCTACACCAGACTGCCGGACGCAATGGTCTACAGCGCCGGCTCCGCCGTGCGCGAGGACGTCTCCGGGCCGGGCACCTGGGCGTTCCTCCCTGCGCGCTTGCCGTCCGGCGAGACCGTCGTGATCGACGCCGGCTTCGTCGCCAACACGATGCAGGAACGCGCGGTGCAGGACCGCGCCACCGCCAAGCTCGTCACCGGCGAGCCCGTGACCCTGACCGGCTATCTGCGCTTTCCCGAGGCTGCCGGTTTGCTCACCGCGGCCGAGAGCCGCGAAAAGCGGCTGTGGTTCACGCGCGACCATCGCGCGATGGCCAAGACGCTCGGCTGGGGCGAGGTCGCGCCGTTCTACATCGATCTGGAATCGCCGGTGCCCGACAATGGCATTCCCAAGCCCGGCCCGCTGTCGCCGCATCTGCGCGACGAGCACATGCAATACGCGATCACGTGGTTCTCTCTGGCCGCCGCGTTGATCGTCGCGTTCGCGGTGTGGGCGCGGGGTCGGCGCGCAGCGAACCGATGAGCCCGTAGCCCGCGAAACGTCGCTTGACTTAGAGCGCACTCGAACCCGTAGCCTGCGTGGCGTCGTGAATGGAGATAGGGGCGCATGAAGATCGGCGAGCTGGCCAGGCAGTCGGGGCTGACGCCCCATACGATCCGCTACTACGAGCGGATCGGGCTGCTGCCCAGGGCCGATCGCGATCATGCCCGCCAGCGGGACTACGACGCATCGATCCTGACCTGGATCGAATTCCTCGGCCGGATGAAGGCCACGGGAATGCCGATCCGGGACATGCTGCGCTACGCCGAGCTGCGTGCGGGCGGCGCTGCCACGGAGCCGGAACGACGCCGGCTCCTGGAGCGGCATCGCGACGCGGTCCGGGCGCGCGTCGCCAGCCTGCAGGACTGCCTTCTCGTTCTCGACGGCAAGATCGCCGGCTATGCCGGCAGCAGCGAGAGGACGAACGATGATGACGCGATCCACGCCCAACCAGGCCACGACGACGAGCCCGATGCCATCCAGCGCCAACAACGATCAGGATCGGCTGGCGCGCGGCCGGCGCGCGCTCGATAGCATCGACGGCGAGGCCGGCCGCAATGTGATCGCGGCGCTCGCCGACATCGCGCCGGATTTCGCGACCTACGTGATCGAGTTTCCGTTCGGCGACATCTATTCGCGCCCCGGCCTCGATCTGCGCAGCCGCGAGATCGCGACCATCGCAGCGCTGACCGCGCTCGGCAATGCCAGCCCGCAGCTCAAGGTGCACCTCCATGCGGGCCTCAATGTCGGCCTCAGCCGGGCGGAAATCACCGAGGTGATCATGCAGATGGCGGTCTATGCCGGCTTTCCCGCCGCGCTCAATGGATTGTTCGCGGCCAAGGCGGTGTTCGCGGAAGCGGACGCGAAGCCCGCATGAATTCGGGCGCCCGCGGTGAGCACAGTCATGACGATGGCTGTGTGTTCTCATCGCCTGCGGACGCGGCCAAGGCCAGTGCGGCGATCGCATCCGCGATGGCCGCACGCATGTCGGGGGCCGCGATGCGACCATCTGCGGTCATTGCCGTCGGCGGCACCGGTACGGCGACGCAAGCCTCATCGACGATCGTCGCGCCCGCGCGCTCCAGCACCCTGCGCAGGTCGGCATGGGCGTCGTGCGCGCCACCATGGGCCGAGCAGTTGATCCAGCCGATCGGCCGTCGATAGAGGCTGCCGGCACTGACGGTCCAATCGATCATGTTCTTGAAGCTGCCCGGCAGCGAGCCCGCATATTCCGGGGTCGACAGCATGACGGCGCGGGCGTCGCCGAGCAGCTTGCGCAAGCGAATGACCGGCTCGGGCAAGGGATCGCAATCGTGGTCGGGATTGAAGTGCGGCAGCTCGCTCAGCCCGACGTAGATCGCCGGCGTGACATCCGCTGGCGCCAGCTCGGCCGCGGCGACGATCGCTGCACGGCAGGCCGAGCGGGCGCGCAGGCTGCCGCTGATCAGAACGATGAGCGATGTGTCCTGCTGCATCTCGGTCGACATCATCACGGCGTGCTCCGCTGGCGAACGAAGCGCTCGTTCTTGCAGCCCGCGCACTATGGCAGCCAAGCGCCCCGGGATTTCAAATCAAATCACGCGTGGATCAACCGGGCTCGCCCGGACACCCGGACCGGCGCGCCCGGAGGGCCGTCGAGATCGACCTGCAGGCAGCAGGGCACGCCCATGTCCTCGCCCTGGCGGATCACGATCGGCCGCTCGGTCGCCCAGGCGAGCTCGCGCAGATAGCCGGCAAGCGCCGCGGCCGCCGCGCCCGTCGCCGGGTCCTCGTAGACGCCGCCGAACGGAAACGGATTGCGGGCGTGAATGAGCTGCGGCGTCTCGACATGGACGATGGTGAAGGTGCAGAAGCGCTCACGCTGTGCCAGCACCTGGCCTCGAGCGAAGTCGTAGCTGATGGCAGCCAGGCGGCTGCGGTCGCGCAGGGCAATCACTGGATGATCCATGCCGGCGTGAGCGATCACCGGCGGGATCCGCTCGTCGAGTTCGTCTTGCGACAGCCCGAACAGCGCCAGGATCTTGTCGAGCGCCGCAGATGGCAGGGCCCGGGTCAGCGTCGGCGGCGATCGAAACGCCGCGCTCCAGTCGGTCGCCGAATGATGCCCGTCGACAGTGATTTCGGCATGGTTGAGCGTCAGTGCGAACGTGCCGGAGCGCTCGTGCCTCGCCAGCGCCGCGCCGAGCGCAATCGTCGCGTGGCCGCAGAAATCCACCTCGGCCTGCGGCGCGAAATAGCGCACCCGCCATTTGTCGCCGATGGGCGCCGCGAACGCCGTCTCCGAATAGCCGATCTCCGCCGCCGTCGCCTGCATGGTGGCGGCCTCGGGCAGCGCCTCGCAGATGACGACCCCGGCCGGATTGCCGCCGCGTGGGCCGTCGGTGAAGGCTGCGATGTGCTGGATGATCATGGAGGTCTCGCGCTCGATCTCTGTGTTGGCGATGCTAGGCTTTCAGCGCTCGCAAGTGAAGATGTACAAGACGTGACTCCACGCACCGCTGTCGTCCCTGCGAACGCAGGGACCCCGGCATGTCGCTGCGCTCATGCGGGCTACTGAACAGCGCCCCCAAAACTCCGCTGTCGTCCCTGGTCGGCATCCGTCGATGCATGCGCGTCGTCGGGCTTCCACGGGACGACACCGGGAGTGAAGCTGCTCTGCGGTCTGCATTGCGGAGCAGCGCCTGCCGCACTCGTCTGAGTCGCCCGACGGGCGACAGGATCTAGGCCCGAGCGCACCGCGAACTAATACGCCTGGCTGCTCCGAAACTTTCTTTTGGCGAGCAGGTCCAACGCCATCAGCCAATCCAGTCCAGTCTGCGCGAAAATTCCTCTTTCATATTTTCCGAAATCGTGGTTGTCTTTGTCTATCCCGCCTCGTTGCGAGGGGCGTACGCGTCGTCACGGACGTGAGGTGGGGTGCGATGGACGGGTCGGCTGCAACTGACGAGTGCGGCCGGCACGGACGGTGAAGTCGCGTGGTCCTGATACCCCGACGCTGGTATCAAGTTGGCGCTGGTGCCCATGCATCGCGTCGATGACGGTGGCCAAAAAGCCCGGTGCACCGAGGAGATCGCGTATAAGTCGTAAGCCATCGCGCAGGGAAGGCCGGGTCGCTCTGGCTGAACCTGTGGTTCCTGCCCCGTGCATTCTTGTTCGCACGGGGGCCGCGGGTGCCAGCCGGCATCCGGTCTTCCCTGCGCCCTCCGATTCGGAGGGAGGTATGCTTGCAAAGCTCGGGCGCTCATCGCGCCGCGAGAACGCTTCTCCACGCACCGCCGTCATTCCGGGGCGCCCGCAGGGCGAGCCGGAATCCATACTCCCGGTCGTGGTTATGGATTCCGGGCTCGCGCTCCGCGCGCCCCGGAATGACGAGGTGGAGAGATCGTGCCGATATCCCATGGTTCGTTCGCGTGCTCGAAGTGCCCGGCCGGAAGCCGCAGGCACCGCCGTCATCCCCGCGCAGTCGGGGATCCGGGACGCCGCGGCGGTGCGGTCGACCGCGGCCGCCGCGGCGTACGGGATCGCCCGGTTGAACCGGGCGATGAAAGCGGTGGGGCGGACGGTCCGCTGGACCGGCCCGGGTCAGCCGTTGCGACCCAAGTCTCGTAACCGATGCCCCCTGACCCATGCTCCGTAACGCCGCCGTAACCCGCAGCCGTGACCATCGCTGCGGCAACAACCGGTTTCGCAACAAGGTCAAAACCATTATGGTGCCGGACCATGTTGCCGCCGGGCGGTTCCGATTTCGAATTCAATCAACGGGTTATGGCCTGGTGACGCAGGTCAGGAGAGCGGTTTGACGCGCTATGTTTCGACCCGCGGGGAAGCCCCCGCGCTCACCTTCTGCGATGTGATGCTGACCGGGCTCGCCCGTGACGGCGGCCTGTACGTGCCCGAGACCTGGCCGCAGCTGACGCCCGCGACGATCGCGTCGTTTTTCGGCCGGCCCTATTGGGAGGTCGCCGTCGAGGTCATCAAGCCGTTCGTCGCCGGCGAGATTTCCGACGAAGAGCTCGGCCGCATGGCCAACGAGGCCTATGCGACGTTCCGTCACCCCGCCGTGGTGCCGCTCGACCAGATCGCGCCGCATCAGTTCGTGCTGGAGCTGTTCCACGGCCCGACCTTGGCGTTCAAGGACGTGGCGATGCAGCTGATCTCGCGGCTGATGGACCACGTGCTGGCCAAGCGCGGCGAGCGCACCACGATCGTCGTGGCGACATCAGGCGATACGGGTGGCGCGGCGGTCGAGGCCTTCGCCGGCCGCGACAATGCCGACCTCATCGTGCTGTTCCCGCATGGCCGCATCTCCGAGGTGCAGCGGCGGATGATGACGACGTCGGGCGCGGCCAACGTCCATGCGCTGGCGATCGAAGGTCATTTCGATGACTGCCAGGCGATCGTGAAGGGCCTGTTCAACCATCACGGCTTCCGCGATTCGGTCAGGCTGTCGGGCGTCAACTCGATCAACTGGGCGCGCGTCGTCGCCCAGGTGGTCTACTACTTCACCTCGGCGGTCGCGATCGGGGCACCCCACCGCGCCGTCGACTTCACCGTGCCCACCGGCAATTTCGGCGACGTCTTCGCCGGCTATGTCGCCAAGCGCATGGGCCTGCCGGTGCGCACGTTGCGCGTCGCGACCAACGTCAACGACATCCTCGCCCGGACGCTGACGACCGGCATCTACGAGGTGCGCGAAGTGCATGCGACGGCTTCGCCCTCGATGGACATCCAGGTGTCGTCGAATTTCGAGCGGCTGTTGTTCGAAGCCGGCGGCCGCGACGCCGGCACCGTGCGGCGGCTGATGGACAGCCTCAAGCAGTCCGGCCGCTTCGTGCTGCCGGATGCCATGCTGGCGGCGATCCGCGCCGATTTCGACGCCGGCCGCGCCGACGAGACCGAGACGGCGGCGGCGATCCGCGCCGCCTTCCGCGAGGCCGGCGATCTCGTCGATCCGCACACGGCGGTGGCGCTGGCGGTGGCCGATCGCGACGGCACCGATTTGTCGGTGCCGAACATCGTTCTGTCGACCGCGCATCCCGCCAAATTCCCCGATGCGGTCGAGGCCGCCTGCGGGATGCGGCCGCATTTGCCGGTGTGGCTCGAAGGGCTGATGAGCAGGCGCGAGGACATCAGGATCATGCGGAACGACCAGGCCGAGGTGGAGAAGTTCATCCGCTCGGTCAGCCGGGCCGCCAAGCAGGGAATTGCATGATGGGCGTGGAAGTCACCAAGCTGCCGACGGGGTTGACGGTCGTCACCGACACGATGCCGCATCTGGAGACGGCGGCGCTCGGGGTCTGGGCCGGCGTCGGCGGCCGCGACGAGAAGCCGGACGAGCACGGCATCTCGCATCTGCTCGAGCACATGGCGTTCAAGGGCACGACCACGCGCAGCGCCCGCGAGATCGTCGAGACCGTCGAGGCGGTCGGCGGCGATCTCAATGCCGGCACCTCGACCGAGACCACGGCCTATTACGCCCGCGTGCTGAAGGCCGACGTGCCGATGGCGCTCGACGTGCTCTCCGACATTCTCGCCAATCCGTCCTTCGTGCCGGAGGAGCTGGAGCGCGAGAAGAACGTGATCGTGCAGGAGATCGGCGCGGCACAGGATACGCCCGACGACGTCGTGTTCGAGCATCTCAACGAGCTCTGCTTCCCGGACCAGCCGATGGGCCGCTCGCTGCTCGGCACCGCCAAGACGCTCGAGGCGTTCGATCGCGACAAGCTGCACGGCTATCTGTCGACGCATTATCGCGGGCCCGACATGGTGGTCGCCGCGGCCGGCGCCGTCGATCATCAGCGCGTGGTCGAAGACGTGACGAAACGATTTGCCAGCTTCAATGGCGGCCCGGCGCCGAAGCCGCTGCCGGCGGCGTTCGGCAAGGGCGGCTCGCGCGTCGTGCATCGCGATCTCGAGCAGGCGCATCTGACGCTCGCGCTCGAAGGCGTGCCGCAGGCCGACCCGTCGCTGTTCTCGCTGCAGGTCTTCACCAACATCCTCGGCGGCGGCATGTCGTCCCGGCTGTTTCAGGAGGTGCGCGAAAACCGGGGGCTCTGCTACTCCGTCTACACGTTCCACGCGCCCTATAGCGACACGGGATTCTTCGGCCTCTACACCGGGACCGATCCCGCCGACGCGCCCGAGATGATGGAGGTCGTGGTCGACATCATCGGCAACGCGGTGGAGACCTTGAGCGAGGCCGAGGTCGCCCGCGCCAAGGCGCAGATGAAAGCCGGGCTGTTGATGGCGCTCGAGAGCTGCAGTGCCCGTGCCGAGCAATTGGCGCGGCATATCCTGGCCTATGGCCGGCCGCAGACGTTGCAGGAGATGGTCGCCAAGATCGAGGCGGTCAGCGTCGAGAGCACGCGCGATGCGGCGCGGGCGCTGCTCGCACGCAGCAAGCCGGCGGTCGTCGCGCTCGGCACCGGCAGGGGTCTGGACACGGCGGTCACTTTCGCCGAAGGTCTGACCGGTTCGAGATCGAAAGCCCAACTGCACTGAACGTGGTGCGGCTCGGTGCGGTCCGCGCATTGCAATCCGCCAGCGCTCGGCATCGGAGATCTGGGGTGGGTCGGAGCAGGCTTCGACCCGGAAAGAGCAGGGGGAGCATCACAGATGGCCCTGTTTCGCTTGCCATCCAACGGACCGGCTGCGCTGGCTCCGCGCGGCCAGGGCCTGCTGTTGCGCGCGCCGCAGATGGCCGATTATGCGCAATGGGCGCGGCTGCGCGAGATCAGCCGCGACTATCTCACGCCCTGGGAGCCGATCTGGCCATCCGATGACCTGACGCGCTCGGGCTTCCGCCGCCGGCTGCGCCGCTATGCCGAGGACATCTCGGCCGACCGCTCCTATCCGTTCATCGTCTTCCGCGAGCAGGACGGCGCCATGCTCGGCGGCATCACGCTCGCCAATGTCCGCCGCGGCATCGTTCAGGCCGGCACCATCGGCTATTGGATGGGGCAGCCGTTCGCGCATCATGGCTACATGACGGCGGCGCTGCGGCTGCTGCTGCCGACCCTGTTCGGCGAGCTCAATCTGCACCGGGTCGAGGCGGCCTGCATCCCGACCAATACGCCGTCGATTCGCGTGCTGGAGAAATGCGGCTTCACCCGCGAGGGCCTGGCGCGTCGCTACCTCTGCATCAACGGGGTCTGGCAGGACCATTACCTCTACGGCCTGTTGCACGAGGATTTCCGGGGGTAGCAATCGTGATCGGGATCGCCGCGGGAGAGGCCGATCGGGGCTGGTTCCGGCCTCTGAAATGGGTATAGACGCCTGGGCTGGGCGACCGAGTTGCCGGGGATATCAGACGATGCGAGAGACGAGCGTGATCAGGGCTGGAACGTTGGCAGCCGTGCTGCTGGCCTTGGGAGCCGCCGGCGCGGCGCCGCCGGCAGCCGCCCAATCGCTGACCGACCGCTTCAAGAGCCTGTTCGGCGGCGGTTCCGACAACAAGGGGCAGGAGAACCTGCCCGCCAGCGGCGGACCGCCGGTCGATCCGACCGAGGGCCTGACCTGTCCGCCGGTCAACATTCGCGCCGGCGCCTCGACCTACGCCGTGGCCGCGCCCGGCAAGCAGGCCGTCGGCAACGACGTCCGGTTCCAGGCGTCGATCACCAAGACCGCGCGCGAATGCAGTCTCAACGGGGCCGAAATCACCGCCAAGATCGGCATCCAGGGCCGCATCGTTGCCGGCCCCGCGGGCGCGCCGGCGAGCGTCGACATTCCGATGCGCATCGCCGTGGTTCAAGGCGGCATCGGCGAGAAGGTGATCGCGACCAAGTCGTATCGCACCACGGTGCAGATGACCGAGGACGGCAGCGTGCCGTTCACGATCGTCGCCGAGGACATGGTCTATCCGGTGCCGCCGCCCGGCGCCAATGCCGACAATTACGTCTTCTACATCGGCTTCGACCCGCAGGCGCTGACCCCGGAGCGGCCGCACGGCAAGAAGCGGCGGTGACGATTGCCGTGGCGCGAGGCGGTCGCCGGAGAGCGTGAATAGCAAAAGGCCGGTGCGATGGGATCGCACCGGCCTTTTGAAGTTGATGGATGGAGACGGACTGCCGCTCAGTTCAGCTTGCGGCCGACTTCCGCGATGCCTTTAGCGACGAGGTCTTCGCCAAGAGCGCCCTTGACCGACTGCGACAGCACGGTCGCGGCGGCCTGGACGGCTGCCTCCGCCGCAGCGGACCTGACGTCGGCGAGAGCCTGGGCCTCGGCGAGGGCGATCTTGCCCTCGGCGGCCTTGGTGCGACGGGCGACGAAGTCTTCCATCTTGGCCTTGGCCTCCGCCGCGATGCGCTCGGCTTCCGCCTTCGCGCTGGTGACGATCTCCTCGGCCTCGCGTTCGGCGCTGGCGCGGCGGGACTTGTAATCGGCGAGCACTTTGGCCGCCTCTTCCTTGAGCCGCTTGGCCTCCGCCAGCTCGGATCTGATGCGCTCGGATCGATTGTCGAGCGCCTTCAGGACCGTGCGATGGACACCGAGATAGGCGAACAGGCCCATCAGGATCACGAAGGCAATCGCAACCCAGGTTTCCGGATCAGCGAGCAAATGCATCAGGCTGTTCCCTTCAACGATGCATCGACCGCAGCCTCGACCGTCTTGGCCGCGGGGGCCTTGCCGGTGAGCTGCTTCACGATCGCGCTGGCTGCGTCTGCGGCGATGCCGCGGACATTGCTCATTGCGGTCGTGCGCGTGGTGGCGATGGACTTCTCAGCCGCCGCGAGCTTGGCCGCGAGGCTGTCTTCCAGCGCCTTGCGCTCGGCGTCCGAAGAAGCCGCGAGCTTCTCGCGGGTCTCCGCTCCGATCGCCTGGGCACGGGCACGAGCCGTCGCCAGCTCGCTCTCATACGCCTTCATCGCGGCTTCGGATTCATCCTTCAGCCGTTGCGCTTCAGCCAGATCGCCGTCGATCGACTTCTGGCGGGCGTCGATGACGGCCCCGACCTTCGGCAGCGCCACACGCGAAACGATCACGTACAGCGCCACGAAGGCGATCACCAGGGAGACGATCTGGGAGGGAAAGGTTTCCTTCTGGAAGGGAGGGAAACCATGCCCGCCATCGGCCTCAGTATGGGCGCTTGCGGTGCCCTTGGCCTCGCCGCCCTTGGCCTCGCCATGACTTTCAGCCACGGGCTTCTCCTGTCCGGCTCAGGCCGTCTTAGACGGCGTACAGCAGGAGCAGGGCGATCAGCAGCGAGAAGATGCCGAGCGCTTCGGTCACCGCGAAGCCGAAAATCAGGTTGCCGAACTGGCCCTGAGCGGCCGACGGATTGCGCAGAGCGGCCGACAGGTAGTTGCCGAAGATGATGCCGATGCCGGCACCCGCGCCACCCATGCCGATGCAGGCAATGCCCGCGCCAATGTACTTCGCTGCAACCGGATCCATGAAACGAACTCCTTTGAGGGGTTTGGTAGAGAGGGCCGGATCAGTGGCCCGGATGGATAGCATCGTTGAGATAGATGCAGGTGAGGATCGTGAAGACGTAGGCCTGGAGGAACGCGACCATCAGCTCGAGGCCGGTCAGCGCGACCGTGAGGCCGAGCGGCAGCAGCGCGCCAACCTTGCCGACGAAGCCGAGCGCGCCGAGCATGGTCACGAAGCTCGCGAACACCTTCAGGGTGACGTGGCCGGCCAGCATGTTGGCGAACAGACGGACGCTGTGCGAGATCGGGCGGGAGAAGAAAGAGATGATTTCGATCACGACCACCAGCGGCAGGATCACCGCGGGGATGCCGGACGGCACGAACAGCTTAAAGAACTTCAGGCCGTTCTTGTAGAAGCCGTAGATGATGACCGTCAGGAACACCAAGAGCGCCAGCGAGAAGGTGACGATGATGTGGCTGGAGACGGTGAAGGTGTAGGGGATGATGCCGACGATGTTCGAGACGAAGATGAACATGAACAGCGAGAACACCAGTGGGAAGAACGTCATGCCGTGCGAGCCGGCGCTGGTTCTGATGGTGTTGGCGACGAATTCGTAGGACAGCTCGACCACCGACTGGAACCGGCCCGGCACGAGCGCGCGCCCGGCGGCCATCATCATGACGGCGATCAGCACGACCGCGAGCAGCATGTACGCGGACGAGTTGGTGAAGGTGATCTCCTGATTGCCGATATGGCCGATCGTGAAGATCTTGTTGAGGTGGAATTGATGGATCGGATCGATCATCCGCGTGGCGTCTCATTGTTCACCGGCCACGCCGGCGCTTTGCAATTCACTCGTTGGTCTTCCGCGCCGAGGTCTTCCGCGCATGTCTCACTGGCGGGGCCTGTCGGGAGCTATGCCTGCGGATCTCACCACGTTCAACACGCCGGCGGCGAAGCCGAGCAGGAAAAACACGATGAATCCGAAGGGCGATGTCGACAGCAAGCGGTCGAAGCCCCATCCAAGCACCGCGCCGACGAGGACACCGGCAATCAACTCGGACGACAGTCGCAGGCCACGCGCCATGGCCGAAGCCCTGGCTGCAGTGTCACCGCTGCCGATTCCAGGTTGATCAGTCCCGATCGAGCGGCCGTCGCGAATTTCGGACAACCGTTGGTCGAGACTTCCGAGCCTTGCGGAAAGCGCAACCTCATCGGGCGACTTGTCGCGATCCTTGTGTCCGCTGCTCTCGTTCGTGTCATCCGCCATGTGCCATCCGCCACGTGTGGAGACCCGACCCGGTGCCGCGAGTTTCAGGAATTAGCGCCCCATCGCCCTATAAAGCCGGGCGGACCATACTGACCGCATCCCCCCAAGTCAAGATTGCGTGTTGAACTGTTAGATGCCTGAATTTACACGTTTTCTCGGCTTTTTCGTCAGATCGGTCGCGCGTGTCACCGCGCCGCATCAACAGTGTTGTGTGCGGCTGCGATCTTGCACCTGTCAATGCCCTCTGATCCGATGTCCCTGACCTCCGACCGGCACGGGAACCCGCATGTCGCGCCAGATCGATTACTATTTCTCGCTGCAGTCGCCATGGGCCTATATCGGCCACCGGCTGTTCCGCGACATCGCCGCGAGCCACGGCGCGACCGTCAACCTCAAACCGGTCATGCTGGTGGATCTGTTCGCCGAGACCGGCGGGCTTCCGCTGGCCAAGCGCCATCCGGCGCGGCAGCGCTATCGCATCGTCGAGCTGAAGCGGTGGCGCGACAAGCGCGGTCTCGATTTCCACATCCAGCCGAGCAACTGGCCCTTCAACGCCCGGCTCGCCGACGGCGTCGTCATCGCGGCGCAGCAGGCCAGCCTGGATCCCGAGCCCTATCTGCAGCGCGCCTTCCCGGCCATCTGGGAGCAGCAGCTCAATCTTGCGGATGCCGAGGTGATCGCCGGCTTGGCCGATGCAGCCGGGCTGCCGGGCCGCGATCTCGTGACGCAGGCGGCGACGGACGTGGTCGGGGCGGCCTACGAGCAGAACCGGCAGGACGCGATCGCGGCCGACGTGTTCGGCTCGCCGGCCTATGTGCTGGACGGCGAGATTTTCTGGGGGCAGGACCGCCTCGAGCTGCTGGCGGACGCGTTGAAATCCGGTCGCTCCGCCTATACGTCCGAAACATAGGTGCGGCCTGTGGCAGGGGATCGCACCTGAGGCAACGTCATGGCCGCGACACAATGTCGGCGTGCATGGCGGCGGTTGCGAATGCGCCTGGGAGAGCCAGCCATGAGTCTCACGAAGCCGTACCGGCCGTCCCTCCTCGCGCTGCTGGCGTTGAGCTGCCTCGGCGGCGAGGCGTTTGCGGTCGAGGACACCGCGCCTGACGGCGACAAGGGACGCTATACGATGTCGACGACATCGGACGGCGTGATCCGGCTCGATACCAAGACCGGTGCGGTCTCGATGTGCAACAACAGCAGTGGATCGGGCTTTGCCTGTTACGCGGTGCCTGATGAGCGCGCCGCGCTGGACGCCGAGATCGGCCGTCTGCAGGCGGAGAATGAAAAGCTCAAGGGCCAGCTCGCGTCGCGCGATCAGAGCATCTCCGGCAAGATTGATGAGCCGCTGCCGAAAGATCAGGCGCTGCCCAAGTCCGATCAGTTGAGGAAAGCCGAACCCAGGACGGGGGACAAGCCGGGTGAATCGAAATCCTCCGATGGAACGCGCAAGCTCGAGATCCCGCTGCCCAGCGACCAGGACATGGACCGCATGATGGGGTTCCTCGAGCAGGCCTGGCGCCGGCTGCTCGACATGGCAACGCGGGTGCAGAAGGACGTCTCGGGCAGGATCTGAAACCGCTTCGAGGAGGCTGTATCCATGTCGGCACGATCGGCCTCGCGCACGGCACCTTCGGTCGTTGCGATCGATACGGTGGCGACGTCGATCCTGACGGTGCAGACCTCCGGCCGCGGCTTCACTGATCTCACGCGCGAGGTCGCGGCGTTCCTGCGCGAGGTCCGTGCGAAGGAAGGGGTGGTGACCGCGTTCATCCGCCACACCTCGGCGTCGCTCACGATCCAGGAGAATGCCGATCCGACGGTGCTGCACGATCTCACCACGGCGCTGTCCCGGCTGGCGCCGGAGGATGCCGGCTGGGTGCACGACGCCGAGGGGCCCGACGACATGCCGGCTCACATCAAGACCCTGCTGAGCTCGGTGTCGCTGCAGGTGCCGGTGAGCGACGGTCGCATGCTGCTCGGCACCTGGCAGGCTCTCTATCTGATCGAGCATCGGTCTCGTCCGCATCGGCGCGAGGTGGTGTTGCAGTTCATCGGGGCGGTCTGACCGGCAAAAAGAGCAAACGCCTGGCCTGAAATGCGGAACGGCCGCGGAGCGATCCGCGGCCGTTCGTCGGAAGGGGATGCGAGCGGATGGGGCCGCTCGCAACACGGGTCACTTCGCCTGGATGTCGACGTCCTTGGTTTCCGGCAGGAACAGGAAGCCGACCACCGCAGTGATCACGGCGAAGAAGATCGGGTACCACAGGCCGGCATAGATATCGCCGGTCGAGGCCACGATCGCGAAGGCGGTTGCGGGCAGGAGGCCGCCGAACCAGCCGTTGCCGATGTGATACGGCAGCGACATCGAGGTGTAGCGGATCTTGGTCGGGAACAGCTCGACCAGCATCGCGGCGATCGGGCCGTACACCATGGTGACGAAGATCACCAGGATGAACAGCAGACCGATGATGGCAGCCACCTGCGGACGGAAGATGTCGAACGGATGCGCCATCTTGACGATGCCGGCATCACCCGCCTTCGGATAGCCGGCCTCGCCGATCGCGGCCGTCAGCGCCGGGTTGCTGGTCTTCGCGTCGGTGTAGGGCACTTCCTTGCCGTTGAAGGTGACCTTCACGCCGGAGCCGGCCGGGCCATAAACGGTCGAGTACCTGACCGAGGACTGGGCCAGGAAGGCGCGGGCGGTGTCGCAAGGCGCGGTGAAGACGCGGGTGCCGACCGGGTTGAACAGATCGCCGCAGCCGGCGGGATCAGCCACCACTTCCACCTTCGTCGCCTCGATCGCCTTCTCCAGCGCCGGGTTGGCGTTGGTGGTGATCATCTTGAAGATCGGGAAGAAGGTCAGTGCCGCGATCAGGCAGCCGCCCATGATGATCGGCTTGCGGCCGATCTTGTCGGACAGCATGCCGAACACGATGAAGAAGCCGGTGCCGAGCAGCAGCGACCAGGCGATCAGCAGGTTGGCGGTGTAGCCGTCGACCTTCAGGATCGATTGCAGGAAGAACAGCGCGTAGAACTGGCCGGTGTACCAGACCACGCCCTGGCCCATCGTGGCGCCGATCAGCGCCAGCAACACGATCTTGGCGTTGCCCCAGTTCGCGAACGCTTCCGTCAGCGGCGCCTTCGAGCTCTTGCCCTCGTCCTTCATCTTCTGGAACACGGGCGATTCGTTCAGGCGCAGACGGATCCAGACGGAGACGCCGAGCAGCAGCACGGAGACCAGGAACGGAATGCGCCAGCCCCATTTGGCGAAGTCGGCCTCGCCGATGATGGTGCGGGTGAACAGGATGACCAGCAGCGACAGGAACAGGCCCATCGTCGCCGTCGTCTGGATGAAGGAGGTGTAGTAGCCGCGCTTCCCCATCGGGGCGTGCTCGGCGACATAGGTCGCGGCGCCGCCATACTCGCCGCCGAGCGCGAGGCCCTGCAGCAGGCGCAGGCCGATCAGGATCACCGGTGCCGCGAAGCCGATGGTCTCGGCGTTCGGCAGCAGGCCGACGATGAAGGTCGACAGGCCCATGATCAGGATCGTGACCAGGAAGGTGTATTTGCGGCCGACGATGTCGCCGATGCGGCCGAACACGATCGCGCCGAACGGGCGGACCAGGAAGCCGGCGGCGAACGCGAGCAGTGCGAAAATGTCGCGGGTGGCTGCCGGATAGCCGCTGAAGAACTGCGCGCCGATGATCGAGGCCAGCGACCCGTAAAGATAGAAGTCGTACCACTCGAAGACGGTGCCGAGAGAGGAGGCCAGAATGACGAAGCGTTCGTCCTTCGTCATGCCTCCCGATCTCGCTTGTGTGGCTACCATTGTTGACATCGGCATTCGCTCCCCATGATTGTTGTGATGATGGCTTTCGCCTCCGCATGCCGGACTTGGACGGCGCAGGTCGCGGAGACCTTGCTCTTCAGTAACATTGCAGTGAAACCCGCCCCAATACGACTTTCGGCTCTGCCCTCTGCGGCGCGCGGGAAAGATGGGGACATTGCGGCGGATCAAGTTCGGTGAGCGGCCGTCGCGCTACCGATGTTGCGTTGCACAAGGTTCGGATTAACCGCCTTCCCTGCAAGTGGAATTGGACGCTTGCATGCAACCGGTGGCCGGGCGAGTATTTCCGGAAAACCGGGCGCGTGCAGTTGCAGCATGTCGTCGGTCTCGCAAGGTCAAGTCTGGATTCATGGCGGCTGCCAGCACCCATCTCGTCATTGCCGATGATCACCCGCTGTTCCGCAACGCTTTGCGGCAGGCGGTCGCGAGTGTGCTCGCGGAGGCGGTGGTCGACGAGGCCGGTTCGTTCGAGGACCTCACCGCGCTGCTGGAAAAGGATTCCGAGGTCGATCTCGTACTTCTCGACCTCACCATGCCCGGCATCTCCGGCTTCTCGGGCCTGATCTATCTGCGCGCGCAATATCCGGCGATCCCGGTCGTCATCGTGTCGGCGAGCGACGATGGCGCGACGATCCGCCGCTCGCTCGATTTCGGCGCCTCCGGCTTCATCCCGAAGCGGTTCGGCGTCGACACGCTGCGCGATGCCATCAAGAAGGTGATGGACGGCGACGTCTGGGTGCCGCCCGACACGGACTTGGCCGCCGGCGCCGATCCGGAGATGACCAGGCTGCGCGACCGTCTGGTGACGCTGACCCCGCAGCAGGTGCGGGTGCTGATGATGCTGTCGCAGGGGCTGCTCAACAAGCAGATCGCCTACGAGCTCGGTGTCTCCGAGGCGACCATCAAGGCACATGTGTCGGCCATCCTGCAGAAGCTCGGTGTCGAGAGCCGGACGCAGGCGGTGATTGCGGCGGCGAAGATCGCGGGCAGCGCCTGGCGGCAGGACGCGCCGACGGGGAAGTAGGCGACGGGAAAATCTGGATGAGTCGTCATTCCGGGTTCGGCTCTGCGAGCCGCCCCGGAATGACGATACCCCGCAGCTATCTGCCGGAGTCACCATTGGCCGGCGCTTGATGACGTCTTGCAGTGTATGTGGACAGCGTCCATTCCGCACGCCTTCTGCTCCACTCGCGACACACCTTCACGGCCTCGCGACGCATCGCGCGTCCGAGCTTTGCTCATTGTCCGCCCTCTCGAAGACAGAGGGCGCAGGGAAGGCCGGGCGCTGGCCGCGCCCGTGGCCCGCCTGCAGAAAAAAGCAGGCGGCAGTCACCACAGGTCTGGCCGAACACACCCGGCCCTCCCTGCGCGATGGTTTTGACGGCTGCTCCGTGCTCTCCCCGGGGACCGGCGTTCTTGCCCCCGTCATCCGCAACATCGTCGCTACGGACTTGGCATCAGCACCGGGATGCCAGGACCACACGGCTTGACCGTGCGCGCCGGATCGTTCGTCCGCAGGACCAAGCCCGCTGCGACCCGACGCGCCCACCGCATCCCGCACCCCACGTTCGTGACGATCGCGAAGCGCCCCTCATGACGAGCACGGGACGACTCAAGGGGTAGCACGATTTCGGGAAAAAAGAAAGTCTGTATCTAGGGGGACGCAGAGCAAAGTGCGCAAGCTCCGCTTAGGCCCATCTCCGTGCAAGTCTCCCCAAAGCCACGGTAAGATTCCGCAGGTGTGCCAAGGCGCCCTGCCGCGAGGTTTGCGACGTTGAGTTTTGTTGGACTGTTACCGAGGCCTTCCAGTCTTGTGGAGCAAGTGACGCCTTGTTGGTCCGTACATCAATCCGGTCGGCTAGACCTGATCTTTGAGATCGAGTGTAGCAATCTTCTCCCTCACTTCGTCGCTAAGATAATTGGGATTGACCGTTCGCAGATATCGAAGTGCTTCTACGTCATTGGCCTTGTACTCAAGGCGTCGCTTGTAAAATGTTAGGCGACCTTCGGATTCCGAGATTATCTGACCCCAGGTCTTTACCCAAACTCGAACCTTCGGCTCGTCATACTCGGCCAACCCGGCGTAGCCGGCGGCGTCGAACAGCTCGACCCACCGATCCCACGAGCCGGGCTTCAGCCACAGGCCGTGGATGAAGATGATCGCGCGCCTTTGCGAGGCGTTGGCTGCGACGATCGCATCATCGCATGTGTGGGTCGACATGATCGGCGCCCTTCTGCTGCGTTGGATCAGTTGCGCGGCGGCGTGGCGGCGGACTGCCCGTTGAGGAAGGCGTCGATCGCAGCGACCGTCGCGGCCGGCTGCTCCTCCATCAGCCAATGGCCGGAGCCGGGGATGACCTGCTCCTGCACGTTGGACGCGCCGGCCCGTGCCACCACCGCCATGGTCGGGCCGAAGGACGCCGCGCCACCGATCGCCAGCACCGGCATCGTCAGCTTGCCATGCGCCGCGAGCCAGGCGCGGTTGTCGATCGCGTCCTGATCGAAGGCGGCGAACTGGCTGAAGCCCGCATGCATCCGCCCCGGGCCGGCATAGAGCTGCGCGTAATGGACGCGCGCGGCCTCCGGGAAGTGGGCAGGGTTAGCCGAGAACTCGTTCCAGAAGCGGTCGAGATAGATGCGCTCGCGCCCCTCCACCAGGCGCTCCATGTCGGGGCCGCCGAAGCGGAAGTGCCACAGCAGCGGGTTCTTCAGGATCTCCTCCCACGGGCCGATGCCCGGCACCGGCGCATCCATCAGCACCAGCTTGGTCACGCGGTCGGCGTGCCGCGCCGCCAGCGCATAGGCGACCATGTTGCCGATGTCGTGCGCCACGACCTCGGCGGTGCGGGCGCCCAGCGCGTCCATGACGCCGGTGATGTCCTCGGCCTGGTTGGCCTTCTCAAAACCCTTGTCGGCGCGGGCGGACAGGCCGAGCCCGCGCAGGTCGGGCACGATGACCGTGTGGTTCTGCGAAAGCTTGGCGGCGAGCGGCACCCACATGTCGCCGGTGTCGCCATAGCCGTGCAGCAGCACCACCGCGGGTCCAGTGCCGCCGACGCGGACGTGGAGCGTGGTGCCGTTGGTCGGGATCTCCTGGGTGCGGAAGGTCTTGGGGAAATTCCCGGGCGCCTCGGTCGCGTCGGCGAGGGCGGCGCTGGTCAGGACGGTGAGCGCGGTGGCGACAAAGGCGGTTCGTTGCAGCAGGCGGGGAAGGGTCATGGCGATCTCCTCAGTGGCCGTGTTGATGCACGCAAAGCTAGACGAGCGAGGTCCGCGGTATTAGAGGGTAGTCACGCCAAGGATTTTTGATCGGGACGCAAAGATGGTATTGTCCAGCGCGGACCGTGCGCGGGATCTCGAAGTGTTCTGCGCCGTCGCCGGCAGCGGCAGCTTCTCGGCCGCCGGTCGCAGTCTCGGGCTGACGCCATCGGCTGTGAGCCGGACGCTCGACCGCATCGAGGCGCGGCTTGGCGCGCGGCTGCTGTTGCGAAGCACGCGGGCGCTGACGCTGACCGCCGAGGGGCAGTCCTATCTCGCGGCCGCCCGTCGCATCCTCGCCGACCTCGACGAGGCCGAGCAGGCGATCGCAGACCAGGGCGCGCCGCGCGGGCGCATCCGGGTCAGCGCCGCCCTCTCGCACGGCCGCGTCTGCATCGTCCCTCTGCTCGGCGAGTTCGTGCGGCGCTATCCGAACATCCTGGTCGACATCAATCTGAGCGACGGGCTCGTCGACGTGGCGGCGGGGCAGGCGGACGTCGCGATTCGCGGCGGTCCGCTGCCCGACAGCGCGCTCACCGCGCGCCGCCTCGGCGACAACGGCCGCACCATCGTCGCCTCGCCCGACTACCTGGCGCGCTGGGGCGTGCCGGAGGCGCCGGAAGACCTCTACAACCACAATTGCCTGAACTTCAGCTTTCGCCGCGCCGAGCCGGTGTGGCCGTTCCGCCGCGATGGCGTCGACTATGCGCTGAAGGTGCGCGGCGCCGTCGAAGCCAACAGCGGCGACACGCTCAGCCAGCTCGCGCTCGATGGCGTCGGCATCGCCCGCGTCGGCGATTTCAGCCTCGGCAACGCGATCGCAGAGGGGCGGCTGGTGCCGCTGCTCGAAGCGTTCAATCCCGGCGACAGGGAGGTCTTTCACGCCGTCTTCGTCGGCGGCGCCAACACGCCCGCGCGTGTTCGGGTGTTCGTGGACTATCTGGTCGAGCGGATGGGGGACAGTCCCGGCAAGGCAGCAACGCGGCGAGGGTCGTGACTTGGCAGCCGCCCTTACTCCGCCGCCACCATCTGCTGAATCCGCCACTGTCCCAACAACGCCCGCAGCGACGCCGGCTTCAGCGGCTTGTTGAGCACGGCGATGTTGTCGTCGCGGGCGGCAGCGCGGACGTGGGGGCTGCGGTCGGCGGTGATCAGGATCGCGGGCAGCGCCTCGTTGAAGCGGCGGCGGATGTCGCGGATGGCGGCGATGCCGTTGCCGCGGTCGAGATGGTAGTCGACGAGCAGGCCGGTGACGGCGCCGTAGCGCGCCGCGATCGCCTCCATCGCGGACTCCGGATCAGGGACGGCGATCACCTCGGCGTCCCACGCCGTCAGCAGGGTCTTCATGCCGTCGAGGATCGCCGGATCGTTCTCGATGCAGACGATCAGGGCGCCCGCAATCGGCGTCGTCGCCAGCGGGGTCGCGGTGGTGACGGCGGCGGTGTGGTTGATCGCCTTGGCGATCGGCACCGTCACTGAGAACACCGAGCCGCGGCCGGGCCGCGAGTCCAGCGCAATGCCGTGGTTCAGCACGCGCGCGATGCGCTCGACGATCGACAGCCCCAGGCCGAGGCCGCGCGCGATCCGCGCGCCCTGCTCGAGGCGGTGGAATTCCTTGAAGATCTCGCCGCGCTTGACCGGGGGGATGCCGACGCCGGTGTCGTAGACGCCGATCTGCAGCGACTGGCCGTGGCGGCGGCAGCCGACCAGCACGCGGCCCTTGGGGGTGTACTTGATGGCGTTGGAGATGAAGTTCTGCAGCAGCCGGCGCAACAGCAGACGGTCGGACTCGACCGGCAGCGACGACGGCACGAACACCAGCTCCAGACCCTTGGCGCGCGCGGCGGGCGCGAACTCGATCTCCAGCGAGCGCATCAGGTCGGCCATCTTGAAGCTCGAGACCTGCGGCGTCATCGCGCCGGCATCGAGCCGGGAGATGTCGAGCAGCGCGCCGAGAATCTCCTCGATCGCCTCGAGCGAGTCGTCGATGTTCTCGACCAGGCGCGAATCCTCGCCGGCCGTCTGCCGCTCGACGAGGCTCGTCACGTAGAGCCGCGCCGCGTTCAGCGGCTGCAGGATGTCGTGGCTGGCCGCCGCAAGGAAGCGCGTCTTGGAGATGTTGGCGTCCTCGGCGGCGCTCTTGGCCAGCGCCAGCTCCGAATTCAGCCGCGTCAGCTCCTCGGTGCGGTCGCGGACGCGCTTCTCCAGCGTCGCATTGGCGCGCTCCAGTGCCTCGGCGGCTTCGAACGAGGGCGTGACGTCGGTGAAGGTGATGACGAGGCCGCCATCCGGCATGCGGTTGGTGCGGACCTCGATCACCATGTGGCGGTCGGCGAGGCGTTCCAGATAGGGCTCGCCTTCGGTGGTGTAGGCGGCGAGCCGCCGCGCCAGCAGCGCCTCGCCGTCCTCATAGGTGGGCGCGCCGATCGTGCCCATGAATTCGAGGATCTCCTTCAACGGACTGCCGATCTGCACCAGATCCGGCGGCAGCCCGAGCAGGTCGACGAACTGGCCGTTGGAGCAGATCAGTTGCAGGTCGGCGTCGAACACCGCGATGCCCTGGCGCACATGGTTCAGCGCGGTCTGCAGGATCTCGCGGTTGAAATGCAGCGCGGCATGGGAATCGTCGAGCAGCTTGAGCGCGGCCTTGGCGGACACCGTGCGCTTGCGCAGGAGCAGCGACATCACGAGGCGCGACGACGCCGCGCCGATCGAGGAGGCGATCAGGTGCTCGGCATGGCGCAGCAGCTCGAAATCGGCCGGCGCGGCCGGATCGAGCGGGAGGTTGCGCTGGGCGGCGAACGCCTCGAACGAGGCGCGGGCGCGGTCGGGACCGAGATATTGGCCGACCGTGCTCTGGATGTCCTGCACCGTCACGGTCGAGCGCCAGCGCCGGAAGCTCGGCGCACTCGGCGTCAGCTCGGCCGGCACGAAGATGTCGGCCTGCAACAGCTCGATCGACGACGGCTGCCGCGCCAGCGACAGCACGACGTAGGTCAAGAGATTGAGCGACAGGCTCCACAGCACGCCGTGCAGCAGCGGCGGCAAATCGGTGCCGAGCAGCGCCTGCGGCCGCAGCGGCTCGAAGCCGAACGGACCGTGCTGCAGGAACAGGATGCCGGCGGTGGAGGTGTCGAGGAAGCTCGGGATGAACAGCGTGTAGAGCCAGACGGCGAAGCCGACCAGCATGCCGCCCATCGCGCCGCGCGCGGTCGCGCGCCGCCAGAACAGGCCGCCGAAGAAGCTCGGCGCGAGCTGCGCGATGGCGGCGAACGACAGCAGGCCGATCGCGGCGAGCTGGGTGTTGCCGAGCGCGCGGTAGTAGAAATAGGCCATCACCATGATGGCGAAGATCGCGATGCGGCGGGTGCCGAGCAGGAAGCCGGCGAAGTCGCGGCCGATCTCGCGCTGCTCCTGGCGCTGCAGCACCAGGGGCACGACGATGTCGTTGCACACCATGATCGACAGCGCCACGCATTCGACGATCACCATCGCGGTCGCCGCCGACAGGCCGCCGACGAAGACCAGGATCGACAGCCATTGCGAATTGGCCTCGATCGGCAGCGCCAGCACGTACATGTCGCTGTCGACGGCGCCGAACGGGAAGGTGATGAGGCCGGCGAGAGCGATCGGGATCACGAACAGATTGATCGCGATCAGATAGAGCGGAAACAGCCAGCGCGCACGCGACACCTCGGCATCGTCGGCGTTCTCGACCACGCTGACATGGAACTGGCGCGGCAGCAGCATCGCGGCGCAGAACGACAGCAGGGTCATGGTGAGGAAATTGCCGATGCCCGGCACATATTCCAGCGCGCGCTCGGCCTCCGGCGATTTCATGGCCCGCTCGATCAGCTCGACCGGCGAGAACATCCAGAAGGTGACGAAGGCGCCGGCGGCGATGAAGGCGACCAGCTTGATGATCGACTCGGTCGCGACCGCCAGCATCAGGCCGTGCTGGTGCTCGGTGGCGTCGGTCTGCCGCGTGCCGAACAGCACCGCGAAGACAGCCATCGCCAAGGTGACCATCAGCGCCATGTCGCCGACGAAGGGGATGTGGGCGAAGGCGCGGTCGTCGATCAGGATGGTCTGCAGCGACGAGGCGACGGCCTTGAGCTGCAGCGCGATGTAGGGCACCGAGCCGATGATCGCGATCAGCGCCACGGTGGCCGCCACCGCCTGGCTCTTGCCGTAGCGGGCGCCGATCAGGTCGGCAACGGAGGTGATGTTCTGCGACTTGGCGAGCCGGATCACCCGGCGCAGCAGCGGCGTGCAGGCGCCGACCATCAGGATCGGCCCGAGATAGATCGCGAGGAAGTCGACGCTGGTGCGGGAGGCGAAGCCGACCGAGCCGAAGAAGGTCCAGGACGTGCAGTAGATCGCCAGCGACAACGGGTAGATCAGCCCGGCCAGCCGACCGCGGCTCTCTGCCGGCCGCCGTTCGCCGGCCCGGTTGCCGCGGCTGGCGACCAGGAACAGGAACCCGATATAGCCGAACGCGGCCAGGATCACGCCCCAGTCGTGCAGCATCTCCTACGCGTCTCCGACGTCTTCCTCGAAGGCTCCGGGCTGATCCCGTTGTCCGGGAAATCTAGCCCGTTGCTGGAGGCAGGGCGATAGCGATCTTGCCGAGAGAGCGCGGAGCTGGAGTCATCGTTAGCGCGAGAGACCCCGCAGTCTCCGCCGTCATTCCGGAGCGCCCGCAGGGCGAGCCCGGAATCCATGCCGCCTGATGCCGTGCTGCCCGATGGATTCCGGGCTCGTGCTTCGCACGCCCCGGAATGACGGAGAGGGTGTTGCTCGGTCAGCTGGGCGGCAAGCGGGGCAAACGGGCCACCACGTTTTCCGCCGTCATTCCGGGGCGCCCGCAGGGCGGGCCCGGAATCCATGTCGCCTCATGCCGTGCTGCCCGATGGATTCCGGGCTCGTGCTTCGCACGCCCCGGAATGACGGATAGGGTGTTGCTCGGTCAGCTCGGCGGCACGCGGGGCAAACGGGCCACCACGTTTTCCGCCGTCATTCCGGGGCGCCCGCAGGGCGAGCCCGGAATCCATGTCGCCTCATGCTGTGCTGCCCGATGGATTCCGGGCTCGTGCTTCGCACGCCCCGGAATGACGGAGAGAGGGAACTACTCCGCCGCCAGCGGCTTCTTGTGCAGCGCGAGTCCGAGCCGTTCCCAGACCTGCAGCAGGGCTTCCGCCAGGCGGTCGATCAGGCCGTCGTCGTGGTAGGGCGAGGGCGTGATGCGCAGGCGCTCGGTGCCCTTGGCGACCGTCGGGTAGTTGATCGGCTGGATGTAGATGCCGTGCTCTTCCAGCAGGAGATCGGAGGCCTGCTTGCACTTCTCGGGATCGCCGACGAACAGCGGCACGATGTGGGTGTCGTTGGTCATCACCGGCAGGCCGGCGGCGTTGAGGACCGCCTTCACCCGTGCGGCGCGGTCCTGGTGGCGCTCGCGCTCCCAGCTCGACGATTTCAGGTGCTTGATCGCAGCCGTGGCGGCCGAGCAGATCGGCGGCGGCAGCGCGGTCGTGAAGATGAAGCCCGGCGCGTACGAGCGAACCGCGTCGATGATCTCGCCCTTCGCGGCGATATAGCCGCCGAGGCAGCCGAACGCCTTCGCCAGCGTGCCTTCGAGGATGTCGATGCGGTGCATGACGCCATCACGCTCGGCGATGCCGCCGCCGCGCGGGCCGTACATGCCGACCGCGTGCACCTCGTCGACATAGGTCATCGCATTGTAGCGCTCGGCGAGATCGCAGATCGCAGCCAGCGGCGCCACGTCGCCGTCCATCGAATACAGGCTCTCGCAGGCGATCAGCTTCGGCCTGTTAGGACCGGCGGCGATCAGGAGCTGTTCGAGATGGGCGAGATCGTTGTGGCGCCAGATCTGGCGCTCGCAGCCGGACTGGCGCACGCCCTCGATCATCGAATTGTGGTTCAGCGCGTCCGACAGGATCAGGCAGTCGGGAATCAGCTTGGCGAGCGTGGCGATGCCGGTCTGGTTCGACACGTAGCCGGAGGTGAACAGCAGCGCCGCTTCCTTGCCGTGGAGGTCGGCGAGCTCGGCCTCGAGCTGCACCAGGGGATGATGGGTTCCGGCGATGTTGCGGGTGCCGCCGGCGCCGGTGCCGACGCGGGTTGCGGTCTCGACCATCGCGCCGACCACCTTCGGGTGCTGGCCCATGCCGAGATAGTCGTTGGAGCACCAGATCACGACATTGCGCGGTCCACTCGGCGAGTGCCAGGTCGCGTGCGGGAACCGGCCGGCGATGCGTTCGAGATCGGCGAAGACTCGGTAGCGACGCTCATCATGCAGGCGACCGAGGGCGGCACTGAAGTACTGGCTGTAGTCCATCACGAAACCCGAACTGGCGCGCTGCAGTGCAGCACCTGAAGCGAAAACCTCGCGGCATGCGTGGCGTGAGGTCTTCTTAGAGCGTTTCCAGAGCGGCTGTCGAGCCGGAATCCCAAGGCAGGAATTGGGCGATTTGTCCAAGGGGGGAGTGATCTCGGCCGAACGGCGCCGGGATTGCGGCGACGCGGCGGCGTCGCGGCCCCGCAGCCTCAGGTGGTGCGATAATGCAGCACGCCGTCGATGGTCTGGCTGGTCAGGCGGCCCTCGACCAGCATGTAGTTGACATGGGCGATCAGCTCGCCGGCGGCGAAGCCCATCTGGTGCGGGTCGAGCACGTGCTTGTGGAACACGACCGGCACGAGCTGCGCCGAGGTCTTCGGCTCGTCGCGGCAGGCGTCGGCGATCATCCGGCAGCGCTCCTCGTGGTGGTCGGCGAGCTGCTTGATGCGCGTCTTCAGCCCGTAGAACGGCACGCCATGGCCTGGCAGCACCAGCACGTCATAAGGCAGGGTGGTGGTGAGGCTCGCCAGCGACGCCAGATATTCGCCGAGCGAGTTCTGGTCGGGCTCGACCGCCCAGACGCTGACATTGGGCGAGATCTTGCTCAGCACCTGGTCGGCGGACAGGAACAGCTTGTCGGCGGCGCAGTACAGCATGACCTGGTCGAGTGCGTGCCCGCCGCCGGTGATGACCTTGAAACGTCGGCTGCCAATCTGGATTTCGTCGCCATGGGAGATGCGGCGGTAGGAGGCCGGCAACACCGAGACGCGCTGCAGATATTCCTGGCCGCGGCCGAGCAGCTTGTCGGTCAGGGTCTCGTCCATGCCGTGGCGGCGGAAGAACAGCCGCTGGGCATTGCGGCGCTCCTCGGTGCCGCGGTTCTGGTGATAGACCGACTGCAGGTACTCGACCTGCGACATCACCAGCGGGCAGTTGAAGCGCTCGACGATCCAGCCGGCGAGCCCGACATGGTCGGGATGCGAATGCGTCACGATCAGCCGGCTGATCTTGACGTGTTTGAGCGGGCCATCGAGCAGCCGCGTCCAGGCGGCGATCGACTCCTCGTTGCCGAAGCCGGAGTCCACCGCGACCCAGCCATCGCCATCGGCGAGCAGATAGATGTTCACATGGTTGAGGCGGAACGGCAGCTTCAGGCGCAGCCACAGCACGCCGGGCGCGACCTCGACGACCTGATCCTCACCGGGATGCTGCTCCCAGGGATAGCGCAGGGCTTCGGCGGAGGAGGTGGCGGTGTCGGTCTTGGTCATGCCTCATCGATTAACGGCCGCCGCGGACGAGCGCCAGCCGAAAAACACATGGCTGCTTGGCATTCCGGGGTACGGAAGGTGCTTCGGGTCGCGCCAGCATGACCTGCCTCGACGCCTTCTGCTTCGCCACGCCCCCGTCATTCCGGGGCGAGGCCGCAGGCCTCGAACCCGGAATGACCGGCGAGTAGCAACTACGCCGCTCGGATGTTGGTCAGGAACGCATCGACCTCGGCGCGCAGGGTGTCGGCCTCGCGCCGCAGCGCTTCGGAGGCACTGAGCACCTCGTTGGCGGAGGTGCCGGCCTGGGCCGAGGCGCTGGAGACGCCTGTGATGTTGTTGGAGACCTCGGTGGTGCCGGAGGCCGCCTGCTGGATGTTGCGGGCGATCTCGTGCGTCGCGGTGCCCTGCTGCTCCACGGCGGCGGCAATCGCGGTGGTGACGTTGTCGATCTCGGCGATGGTCTCGCCGATGTTGCGGATCGCCGACACCGCCGACGAGGCGACCTGCTGCATGCCTGCGATCTGGGTGCGGATCTCGTCGGTGGCCTTGGCGGTCTGGCTCGCCAGGCTCTTCACCTCCTGCGCGACCACCGCGAAGCCGCGGCCGGCCTCGCCGGCGCGCGCCGCCTCGATGGTGGCGTTGAGCGCGAGCAGGTTGGTCTGCGAGGCGATCGCCTGGATCAGGTCGACGACGACGCTGACGCGGCTCGCGTTGTCGGCGAGTCCCTGCATCGTCGAGTCGGTGGCGCCGGCTTCCTCGACCGCCTTCTTGGCGATCTGGGCCGAGGTCACGACCTGGCGGCTGATCTCCGCGATCGACGACGACAATTGCTCGGTGCCGGCCGACACGGTCTGGACGTTGACCGAGGTCTCCTCGGCAGCCGCCGCGACCGCATTGACCAGCGAGTTGGACTGGTCGGCGGTCTGTGACATGCTCTGCGCGGTCGCCTGCATGGCCGTGGCGGAGTTCTGCAGCGTGCCGAGGGCGCTGCGCACCGTCGCCTCGAACGTGGCGATCTGGGCCTCCATGCGCGCGGCGCGCTCGGCCTTGGCGGCATTCTCGCGGTCCTGCTCGGCGGCCAGGGTGCGGGCACGGACCATGTTCTCGCGGAACACCTGCAGGGTGTCGACCATCGCGCCGATCTCGTCGCGCTGCTTCGAGGCCGCAATCTCGGTGTCGAGATCGCCGCTCGACAGCGTCTGCATCGCCTGCTGCAGCCGCTTGATCCGGCGCAGGATGTTGCCGCCGACATAGAGCCAGACGAACAGCACCGAGCCGAGCAGCGTGGCTGCGCCGGCACCGGCCATGCCGAGCGTTGCCAACTCGATGTCACGGCCCGCCGTGCCGGTGGTGCTTTCGGTCGACTTGCGCACGCCTTCGACGAGCTGCTGCACGCTGATGTCGAGACCGACATTGAGCTTGCGCGTCTCCTCCAGCACGGTCTGCCCGTAATCGTTGGCGTCGAGCTCCTTCTCGCGCGTCTTGAACACGCGGGCCTTGCCCTCGCCGAGTGCGGCGAGCTTCAGCGCGGCATCGTGGATTGCCTTGGTGCTGCGGCCGGTCGGCAGCAATTCGAGATTGGATTTGAGCTGCGCCAGCGCCTCCTTGAACTGCCGCTCGATCGTCTCCAGCGTGTCGCTGTCGTTGGCCGATAGCGCGGCGGCCATCTGCGCCACCAGCAGGTTGCCGGACGCGATCACGTTGCCGAGCTGCTCGACGAACCGTGCGGCCGCCGTCGCGTCGTCCGCCGACACCTCGGCCGCGCCGAGCACGGCGTTGAGCTGCGTCTGGGCATCCAGCATCGGCTCGTTGGCGGCGGCAGTGAAGTCCGCCTGCGCCTTGCGCAACGCGTCATACTGCTTGTTGTGCAGGGCCGCGACTTCGAGACGCTCGCGTGCGGCGGACACCAGGCTCTGATTGGCCTCGTTGATGTTCTTGATGGTCTCGGCGAGCGGAGCCACCACGCTCTTCGCGGCGCCGAGCGTGCTGATCTCGCTCAGGCGCTCCTGCGTGGTCTTCTGGATCTCCTGCATCTTCTTCAGGCGCTCGTTGAGCGCGTCCTCGCTCTGGGACTGCAGCAGCGCCGGGCCGAGGCTGGCCAGGCCGGAGCTCTGCGCCAGCAGCTGCAGGCTCGAGGTCAGGCGCGGAATCTCGCGGCCCGAGAGTTCGACCATGGTGCCGCCGACGTGTCGCAGCATCAGTCCCGCAGCGACGCTGATCGCGATCGCCATGCCCGCGATCACTGCGAAGGCTGCGAACAGGCTGCCGCGGACGCCCCATCTGGGTCGCAGGACTCCGAGCACCCTGCTGAAGCTGAACCGAATCGCCATCTCTGGTGTCCCCCGATATGCACTACTTGGAGCTGTTGCTTGCAGGCAGTATCGCGGCGGGCGGTTAACAAATCCGGGAAACTACTCGGGCAGTGCTGAGTTTTCTCGCATTTTCGCATTTCACCGTGCGGCATTTAACGGGACGGAAGGGATTGTTGGGCCGCGCTTTCGATAAGCTATGACAGAAAAGGCCGGCATCGCTGCCGGCCTTCCCGTCGTTTGTTGTTATTTGACGCCTGCGGATCAGTAGCGGGCCGCGAGCGGAGCGCCCCAGTTGAAGCGGTAGTTCACGCCAGCCTTGAAGGTGTGGTCGTCGGTGGTGAAGCTGCCGGTCGGCACCAGCGCGGCGGGCGCCGTGAAGGTAGCGCTGCCGAAATTGTAGTACTGATACTCGGCCTTGGCCGACCAGTTCGGCGCGAACATGTATTCGAGTCCGCCGCCGACGGTCCAGCCGTTGCGATGGTCGCCATTGGTCGCGAAGCCGACCGGCGTGCCGGCGAACGTCACCTTCTCGTTGTTGTCGGAATAGGCGTAGCCGCCCTTCACGTAGAGCAGGCCCGGACCCCAGGTATAGCCGAAGCGGCCGGTGATCGAGCCGAGGCCGCGCTGGCTGTTGGTGTAGACGAGGCCGCCGGGGAAGGCGGCGCCGACGCTGCCGCTCAGCCAGCTGTACTGGCCCTCGGCGCCGATCACCCAGGTCGGTGCGAACTGCCAGTCGGCGCCGACCTGCAAGCCGCCCAGGAAGCGGCCGTTGGAGTTGTTGCCGGTGGCGAGGCCGGAGAAGTTGTTGTCGCTGGAGAACGCGCCGCCGAGATGGGCGCCGAGATAGAAGCCGGTCCAGTTGTAGATCGGGGCGGCGTAAGCCGGCGGCGCCTTGGTGGCGTAGGGATAGGTCCGGGCGCCGAGATCGGCGGCGACAGCGGACTGGGCCGAAGCCAGCGCGGCGACGGCAACGGTTGCGAACAGGATCTTCTTCATGGCGGGTCTCCGATACTCAACTAACAAGGCTCGCGCATCGCGCGCCGTCGATGGATCGGAGATAGATCGCTTTTGAATAAAATGCTGTCACTCCCGCAGCACACCGGCCTCCAACCCGACCTTCTCCGGGCAAAGGTTCTAGCGTAGTTAGCAATGCACTAACGAAGGCTGAACCGGGAGTTAACGCCGGACTCCTTTGTGCCGCCGCGGCACAACCGGTTAAGGCGCGTTAAGAGCTCGATGCAGAGCCGCGACTGCGTCGCGCAGCTGCTCGCGATGAACGATGTCGTCCTTGGGCATCGAAGCGATGCCGGCGGCGAGCTCGTGCAGAATCGCGGCGAGCAGTCCGAAGTTCAGATGCATATGGATCGACTTGCGGACGTCCTCTGGGCCGGGCCGCTCCAGGGTCAATGCCAGGCCGGATGATTCGAGATGGGCTTCGAACCGCGAGGAATGCTCGAACGTGCCGGCATAGAACTTGTCGGGATATTCGAGCGCGATCTCGGCCTTGTCCGGGATGGGTTTCGACATGGTGGCTCCTGAAGCGACGATCCGTAAATGTTCGCAGATCCGCCTCCCGCCGCCTTGCGCCAGGTCATAGTGGGAGGAGCGCCTGCATCCTCTGCCGAAGCGGGTTGGACCGCATTTCTACGGGGGCGGAAATTTACCTTCCCTGAGAAAAGGTTGTGCACGCTGATCAAATTAACGACTCGATGCCGGTCGTTCCGGACGGACCAGCTCCATGCAAGCGAGCGGAGAGGGCTCCGGCGGGGCGACGGCGGGTGCAGTCCACCCTCCAGCGAATGTGCCGCCGACATGAAGATGCGTCTCTCCATTTCCACGTTCATTGCGGCTTTTGGCCTTGTGCTCGCACTCGGCTTCGGTGCGGTCGTGCTGACCAGCGCCTATGCGCTGCGCGAGCTCAAGGTCGGCGGGCCCCTCTACGACAAGATCAAGCTCGGCAATGATCTGGTGGCCGACATCCTGCCGCCGCCTGAATATGTGCTCGAGGCCTATCTCGAGGCGACCCTCGCACTCCGGACGCCGAACGATCTCGACACGCACGCCAATAAGCTGGCGCAACTGAAGAAGGACTATGAGGATCGCAAGACGTTCTGGACCGGCTCGGCGCTGCAGTCCGATCTGAAATCGCTGCTGGTCGAACGATCGGACGGCGAGGTCCGGAAATTCTGGCAGGCCCTGGAGGCCGAGTTGATCCCGGCGCTGCGCTCCGGCGACATGGCGAAGGCCGATGCCGCCTATGCCCGGCTGGCCGAAGCCTACGCCGCCCACCGCGCGGTGATCGATACGCTGGTCGACAAGGCGAACAAGCTGAATTCGGACATGGAGGCGACGGCGGCGACCCAGGATCGCAGCATCTCCATCATTGTGTGGACCGTGTCCGGCATCGTTCTGGCTCTGGTCGTCGCCGGCATGTCGGGGCTGGTGATCGGCGTCGTCCGTCCGCTGTCGCGCATGACCGGGCTGATGCGGCGGATCGCCGAGGGCGATCTGTCGGCCGACATTTCCTATTCGGAACGCGGCGATGAGATCGGCGCGATGGCGGGCGCGCTGAGCATCTTCAAGACCAACGCGCTCGAGAACGCGAGCTTGCGCGACAGGCAGGAGCGCGATCGTGCGGCCGCCGAGGAGCATAAGAAGCGCGCCATGCTCGACATGGCCGACGTGATCGAGCGCGAGACCGAGACGTCCGTCGAAGCTGCGGCCGGCGCATCGCGCCAGGTCGAGGCCGTCGCCGCAGGCCTCTCGAAACTGGCCGAGGAACTGTCGACCGATGCGCAATCGGTGGCCGCAGCCTCGGAGAAGTCGCTCTCCAATGCCCAGACGGTCTCGTCGGCAGCCGAGCAACTGAGCTCGGCGATCCGCGAGATCTCGAGCCAGGTGGCGCGCGCCAGCACGATCACCAAATCGGCGGTGACCGAGCGCGAGAAGGCGAAGAACACGATGCTCTCCTTGTCCACGGCCGTGGACAAGATCGCCGAGGTCTCCAACCTGATCGGCGGCATTGCCGAGCAGACCAACCTCTTGGCGCTCAATGCCACCATCGAGGCCGCGCGCGCCGGCGATGCCGGCCGCGGCTTTGCCGTGGTTGCGGCCGAGGTCAAGTCGCTGTCGGATCAGACCGCCAAATCGACCGAGGAGATCTCACGCCTGATCGGCGAGGTGCAGACCACCACGCAGGCGACCGTCGACGTCGTCGAAGGCATCGGCAGCCAGATTTCCGAGATCGACGAGGTCGCAGCCTCGATCGCCGCGGCGATGGAGGAGCAGCACGCGGCGACCCAGGAGATCAGCCGCTCGGTCCAGTCATCGGCCAGCGCGGCGCGCGACGTGTCGTCCAAGATCGGCAATGTCGGCAGGGACGCCGGCATAGTCAATGATCGGGCCGCCGAGGTGCGCAACGCCATCGGCTCCGTGGCAACGGGCCTGACCTCGCTCCGTGCCACGCTGGTGAAGGCCGTCCGGACGGCGACCGCCGAAGCCGATCGCCGTCAGTCGCCGCGGTTGAAGTCGAGCCTGTCGATCAAGGTCGTCGACGATCGCAGGGGCACGGTGAAGGCCGATCTGGTGGACATTTCCGAAGGCGGCGCCTGGTTCCGGTTCGACCCCGAGCCGGGCATCGGCGATCGCGGCGTCATGGAATTCAGCGGCTTCGACGGAAGCGTGCCGTATCGGGTTCGCGCCCGTGAAAAGGACGCGCTGCATGTCGAGTTCGACCCCGGCCAAAATCGCGAGGCGTTCCTGGCATGGTTCAGGCGGACCTTCGCACGGCAGGCGGCCTAGACGGAGCGAGGTAGCTTGCCTCCGCTCTCGGTCAGGAGAACGGAGGCATTGCTTCGAACGGGCTTCGTCAACGCGCCAATGTCATTGGCGCGAGACCAGATCGCTGATCCGCACCGGAAAGCGCCTGATCCGAATGCCGGTCGCGTGCGCCACCGCGTTGGCGACCGCCCCGGCAGAGCCGGTGATGCCGATCTCGCCGACGCCCTTGACGCCGAGCGGGTTGACGAACGGATCGTGCTCCTCGACCGTGAAGGCCTCGATCGCCGGAACGTCGGCATTCACCGGCACATGATACTCGCCGAGATTGGCATTCATGATCCGCCCGGTGCGGCGATCGGTGACCGCCTCCTCGTGCAGCGCCAGCGAGATGCCCCAGATCATGCCGCCGACGAGCTGGCTCTTTACCAGCTTCGGATTGATGATCCGCCCCGCCGCGAATGCGCCGACCATGCGGGTCACCCTGACCTGGCCGAGATCGGGATCGACCTTCACCTCCGCAAAGACAGCGCCATGTGAATGCATCGCATATTGCTCGTTGGCCGCAGGGTCCGGCATGCCGCTGCCGGAGCCCTCGACCTGGTCGAGGCCGGCGCGGGCGAGGATGTCGGCGTAGCTCTCGCCGCGGCCCTCGTCGTCGCGCCGAAGCAGCCGACCGTTGCGCGCGATCACGCCGGCGTTGCCGGCGCCGAACAGCGGCGAGCGCTGGTCTGATGTCGCGAGCTCGGCGAGCCTGGCGATGACGGCGGCGCCCGCATTGTGGATCGCAGTGCCGACCGTCGCCGTATGTGCCGAGCCGCCGGCGATGCCGGCATCCGGCAGGTCGGAGGTGCCGGCCTTGAACGTCACCCGGTCGAGTTCGAGCGCGAGCGAGTCTGCCGCAATCTGTGCGAAGGCGGTCCAGGCGCCCTGGCCCATGTCGTGCGCGCCGCTCTCGACGACGCCGGTGCCGTCGCGCCGGATCACCGCGCGGGCCTGGCCCGCGAACATCAGCGCATGGAACGTCGCCGTGCCCATGCCCCAGCCGACCAGGAAGCCGTCCTTGTCGCGCATCATCCGCGGCTTCAGCGGCCGCTCCCACCAGCCGAACCGCTCGGCGCCTTGCGTGTAGCACTCGCGCAGCGCCTTGGATGAGAACGGTTTGCCCGTGGCCGGCTCGACCTCGGCGTAGTTCTTGACCCGGAAGGCGAGCGGATCGAGGCCGCAGGCTTCCGCCATTTCGTCGACGGCGCTCTCCAGCGCGATCGATCCCGGCGCGATTCCGGGGGCGCGCACGAACAGCGGCGTGCCCGTGTCCATGCGTACCGCGTCATAGGTCGTCGCGATGGCCGGCGCGGCATAGAGCGTGTGCGTCACATGCGCCGCCGCTTCGTAGAAGTCCTCGAAGCTGGAGGTTGCGATCCTCGCGTGGTGACGGATCGCCGACAATTGTCCGGTGCTGCTGGCGCCGAGCTGCAGCGTCTGCCGGGTCGGCGAGCGATGGCCGAACGGGCCGTAGAGCTGCTCGCGCCGCGCCACCAGCTTCACCGGGCGGCCGACCATCCTGGCGGCGAGAATGCCGAGGACCTGCGGCCCGGCCATCAGGCCCTTGCCGCCGAAGCCGCCGCCGAGATAGGGGCTGCGGATCAGGATGTTCTCAGGCGCGATGCCGAACAGCTCGGCAAGGCGGCCGCGCATCATCACCAGGCCCTGGGTCGGCGTGTCGATGATGAGCCTGTCGCCCTGCCACTCGGCGACGATCGCGTGCGGCTCCATTGCGTTGTGATAATGCGGCGGGGTCTCGTAGATCGCGGTGATCTGCTTGTCGCTGCCCGCCAGCGCGGCCTCGACATCGCCGTGATGGCTCTCGGCGGGAAAACCCATGCCGACGACAGGCGGCACATAGGCGTCGGCGGCATCGAGACCGATGCGGGCCGGCTCGGCCTCGTAGCGCGGCGACAGCAGCGCGGCGCCCTCGGTCGCGGCTTCCAGGCTTTCGGCAATGACCAGCGCGATCGGCTGGTTGGCGTAGCGCACACGGTCGTTCTGCAGCGCCTCGAAGCGGAATGCGAACGGGTTCGGCTTGCCGTCGGGATCGGCGTGCAGCGGCGGCCGGTTGGCGGAGGTCATCACCTCGACCACGCCGGGATGCGCCTTGGCGGCTTCGACGTCGAGCGCGACGACGCGGCCGCGCGCGATGCTGGAGACGGCGAGCACGGCATAGAGCAGGCCGGGCGGATTGTTGTCGGCGGCATAGCGCGCCGTGCCGGTGACCTTGGCACGGCCATCGACGCGCGACAGCGGCTGGCCGATGTTGGAGCCGTGTCTGACATGGGCGGGATCGCGGGAGAGATTGAGCTCAGGCGTCATGAAGTGCTCCTGGAACGGCGGAGAAGGGAGAGGCCGGCAGCGCCGGCACGCGCGACGGCGTGCCTTGCGCAGCGGCGGCAAGCGCGCGCATGATCAGGCTGCGCGCGAGAGGGATCTTGTGGGCGTTGTCGCCGGATGGCTTTGCATCGCGCAGCGCGATGTCGGCAGCCTGCTGGAATGTGTGCGGCGTAGCCGGCTGGCCTGCGAGCAGTGCTTCGGCCTGGTGGGCGCGCCACGGCTTGGCAGCGACGCCGCCGAGCGCCAGACGTGCGTGCTTGATTGCGCCGTTCTCGATCACGAGACCGGCCGCGGCGGAGACGACGGCGAACGCATAGGAATTGCGCTCGCGCACCTTCAGATAGCGCGCGTGCCTTGCGAACGCCCGCGCCGCCGCGGGCAGCCGGACCGCGACGATCATCTCGCCCGGCGCGAGCACGGTCTCGCGCTCCGGCGTGGTGCCGGGGAGCAGATGCAGCGCCTCCAGCGCGACCTCGCGCCGGCCGGAGCCGCCTTCGATCTCGACGATCGCATCGAGCGCGGCGAGCGGCACGCAGAAGTCTGAGGGGTTGGTGGCGATGCAGGCCTCGCTCCAGCCGAGCACGGCGTGCTGATGGGTGTCGCCCCCGCGCGCGTCGCAGCCCGCGCCGGGCGTGCGTTTGTTGCAGGCCGAGGCCGGATCATAGAAATACGCGCAGCGTGTCCGCTGCAGCAGATTGCCGCCGACGGTGGCCGCATTGCGCAACTGTGCCGAGGCGCCCGACAGCAGCGCTTCGGCGACCGCCGGGAAATCGCGCGCGAAGGCCGCGTCATGCGCGAGGTCCGCATTGCGCACCAGCGCGCCGATCCGGACGTCGCCATTGCCTGAAGTCTCGATCCGCGTCAGCTCCTTGATCTGCGAGATGTCGACGAGCCGCGCCGGCCTGATGACATTGCCCTTCATCAGATCGAGCAGGTTGGTGCCCGAAGCGAGATAGGCCGCACCGGGCGCGCTGGCCGCTGCGACCGCCTCCGCGACCGTCGACGGCTTCACATAGTCGAACCGGTTCATGCCGCGCGCTCCTTGTCCTCGGCGAGCGTCGCCTGGGCGTCGAGCACCGCCTCGACGATGCCGACATAGGCGCTGCAGCGGCACAGATTGCCGCTCATGCCTTCGCGCACGCGCTCCGGATCGCCGCCGGCGTGACCTTCGTTGATGAGCCCGACCGCGCTCATGATCTGGCCGGGCGTGCAGAAGCCGCATTGCAGGGCATCGTGGGCGATGAAAGCTACCTGCACCGGATGGAACTGGTCGCCTTGAGCGAGTCCTTCGATGGTGGTGATCGCCGCGCCGTCGAGGCTGACGGCCAGCGTCAGGCAGGAGTTGATGCGGCGGCCGTCGACCAGGACGGTGCAGGCGCCGCACTGGCCGCGGTCGCAGCCCTTCTTGGCGCCGGTGAGGTGGAGGCGCTCGCGCAGCAGGTCGAGCAGGGTGACCCTGGGGTCGTCGAGCGCAAGCGTTCGCGGCTCACCGTTGACGGTGAGTCTGACAGTCCAATTCATGCGTTGTTCCGATCGAAGCGATGGCCTAATCGGATCGCAGCGGGCACCGCCTTACGGGCGAATGTCCGTCCAGATCCAGCGACCGCGGGACGACAGCTGAGGAAGGTTGGCTGTCCCGGGTGGCAGGTCTATTTATACGGAGGGTTCCTCCGTTTAGCAAGGGGACATGAACGGTCCGTCATCAAGAGCTGGTGAGATGGAGACGAAACCACAAGACCGCCATCGCAAGCCGCGCGCCGATGCGCAGCGCAATCGCGAGCGCGTGCTCGAGGCGGCCAAGGCGGTGTTCAGCGTCGGCGGCGCCGAGGCCAGCCTGGAGGCGGTGGCGCGCCAGGCCGGCGTCGGCATCGGCACGCTGTATCGCCATTTCCCCACCCGCGAGGATCTGTTCGAAGCGGTGTACCGGCGCGAGGTCGAGCAACTCGCCGAGCTTGCGGAAGAGCTGAAGAGCGAGCAGTCGGCGGTCGAGGCGCTCCGCCGCTGGCTGCGCTCGACGGTGCAGTTCGTCGCCACCAAGAAGGGCATGATGGCCGCGCTCGCGATCGTCATGAACGCGAACTCTGAGCTCGCGGCCTATTCGCACGGCCACCTCACCCGCTCGATCGGCGCGCTGCTGGCGCGTGCCGTCGCGGCCGGCGAGATCCGCAGCGACATCAGCGCCGACGACGTCCTGCGCGCGCTGATCGGCATGTGCTACATGCACGACCAGACCGGCTGGCAGCAGAGCGTGCTGCGGCTGTTGGATGTGTTCGTGGATGGGCTGCGGGTGGGGAAGGGGCGGGCGTGAGATTGCCTCACGCTGCGTATTAGCCGCTCATTGACTTGCCCGGGCCGACACGTCCGACGGCACTCTAGTCCGGGCGATACTCCGTAGATCCGGATGCTCCCTCCATCGTCATTCCGGGGCGCGCGAAGCGCGAGCCCGGAATCCATAACCACGTTCTGTTGCTGAAATTCGCAGTGCCTCTGTACACGGCCCTCTCGCTCCACCACCAAGACCTGTGAGTATGGATTCCGGGCTCATTCGCTGCGCGAATGCCCCGGAATGACGAAGTTGGCGTGGGGTGATGCTATGAAACCGGCGTCCCGCAGGCGGCGCAGAATTTCGCGCGGGGTGTTCTCAACGGCTTTCCACACGACGTGCACGCCGGACCGAAATCACTTCGTCGATGGTGCCAGATCGCAAGGGCATTCGTCTCGTCAAAGCCGGTCAGTTCACGGTAGCGCTGCAGCACGCCCGCTTTGCTATCGACCGCAGCGGCGGCTTGCCCGAGAGTACATTCATTCAACCGCCGGTAGTCTTTGATGTCGTCGATCCGTTTCCTCAGGAGAGGCTCGATCTCCACCCACTCCTTCTCATCGAGCATGGGCACCTCGATGCCACAACGCCAGCAATGTACTGTGATGGCCATCTCACCCCCTCAACCACTCCATCAGCGCCTGCGCCGTTTCCTCCGGCTGCTCGGGTTGCGGCAGGTGGCCGCAATTCTCCAGCACGACGAGCCAGCTGCCGTCGATGCCGTCGGCCATCTCCTTCGACAGGCTGTTCGGGATGGTGTTGTCGGTGTCGCCGGTGAGCACCAGGGTCGGGCAGCGGATCGCGGTCAAGGTCGGCCGCGAGTCCGGACGCGACATAATGGCCGTCAGCTGCCGGATGAAGCCGATGACGCCGACCTCCTCGGCCATGTCGTGCACGAGCTGGCGCAGCCGCGGATCATCCTGGCGCGACGGATGCACGAAGCCTGAGAACAGCTCGTCGACCACGCCGTGATAGTCGCCCTCCTTGGCGCGGGTGATCATGGTGCGGCGGCGGGCGCTCGCCTCCGGCGTGTCGGGCCGCGCCTGGGTGTTGATCAGCGCCAGCCGACCCACGCGTTCCGGCGCTTGGCGCATGATCTCGAGCGCGATGTAGCCGCCCATCGAATGTCCCGCGAGCGCGAAGCGCGGCGGCGCCTCGGCCAGGATGCGGCGCGCGATCGCGGCCATGCTGTCATCGCGGATGTGGTTGGCCACCATCACCGGCCCGAGCCGCCACAGCGCCGGGATCACCGGCGCATAGATGCGGGGCGACGAGATCAGGCCAGGCACCAGCACGAGCGGCAGCGCATCAGTCATGGGTCTTCCCCCCGGAAACGGCATTCACCTGCAGGTCCGGGTGTTGTCCGCCCGGCATGCCATTTACGCGCGAGAAGCGGCCGATGTCCAACGATGTGCTGCGGCTCGCGCCCGCCGCCCCAGGCCGACAACCTCGTCCCCAGCCGAGTCCTGGCTCCTCCTGCGCCTCTTCGCGGCAGCGGGGGGGGGGCCGGTCGGATGATCGCGGTGATCGGGTTGCTCGCGATGCTGCTTGGGCCGCGGCGCCTTCGGCTTTCGTGATTGCGGCGCTATTCGCGGCAATCTGGTGGCGTCGTCCGCAATTCGCGCGTGAGATCGGAGATCGAACTACTTCCGCTCCGGATCATGCCACCATCGCATGCAGCGCGATGATACCTGGACGGACCATCAATCGTGGCAAACAGGGTCGGGCGTCACGATAATATCACGTAATGGGCGTGGGCCGCGGCGTCGCAAGGCCTGCGACCACAACGATTAGTTCGCGCGGCCGGTAACTTCACGTGGCCGGCGATGGCCGGCTCTCTCGTGCTGCTGCGGAGATAAGTTGGTAGCACCGCGCTGTCGGTGATGACATCGGAACGAGTGTCGCGCGAAGTCCGGCTCTCACGAGAACGGCGAGTGCGCCGATCCGCGATGCAGCGAGGGGCGGGACGACGTGCTCGATCAGCGGCGCGACGATGCCTCCCGGCGATGTCGCTGCCGGATGGAGCAGCGGCGCTCGTGGTCGCGAGTTCGATGCGAAGGTTGCGGTGGCGTGACCTGATGCGCGAGCGAGAGCGAGCGCGCCAGCGGCCGAGGCCTCTCCTCGACGATCAGACGAGCAGAGGCTGCGCCGTCGCCGCGAGCTTCTTCAGCAGCGGCAGGAAGCGCTCCTTCATCTCGTCGACGCCGATGCGATCGACGTGGCCGCCGATGTTGGCGGCGGCGATGATGCCGCCGTCATATCGGCGAATCGGCACTGAAATCGAGCGGAAACCCTGCTCCGCCTCACCGTCGACGAGCGAGTAACCGTCGTCGCGGACGGCGATGATCGACGCGAGCAATGCTTCCTTGTCGGTGATCGTCTGCGGCGTCATCTCGGTCAGCGTCATGCGCTCGACGGCCTGGCGCAACTGATCGTCCGGCATCCGGCTCAGCAACACGCGGCCGACCGACGTGCAGAACGCCGGCAGCCGATAGCCGATTTCGAGCCCGGTCGAGAACATCCGCGTCGAGGTAGCGCGCGCGATGAAGACGACCGACTCGCCGTCGAGGACGGCGAGCGAGCAGACCTCGCGCGCCTCGCCGGCCGTGTTGTCCATCAACGGCTGCATCACGCTGTTGATCTGGTTGGAGGCGAGATAGCTGGAGGCCAGCAGCAGCACGCGCGGCGTCAGCGAGAACAGCCGGTCGTCGCCATGGACGAAGCCGGAGGCCTTCAGGGTCAGCAGAATCCGTCGCACCGTGGCGCGGGCGAGGCCGGTGAGTTCCGCGGCCTTGCTCAGCGTCATCGGCCGGCCCTCGCGGCTGAAGGCTTGTATCACCCGCAGGCCGCGATCGAGCGCTTCCACGAACTCGGGACCGTCGCCCCGAGCCTGCTTCTTCTCCTCATCAGTGCGCTTCAGTTTCGGCATCGGCCTGACATGATCCGCTGTTGTTGTTTTCGGCCGCAGTGAAGCTGCAGTCCGTTGGCCCCTTGGCTTCGGTTGTAGCTTTTTCACTTGCGCTTCTCCCCACTTAAAGCGAATCTAATCTGGGCGAACATGTGTTCGTCTAGCGAACATTATTAGATGATCGCGTGACGCTCAACGCCCGACTTGCGACGGAACAGGAGAGACGGCCATCATGATGAGCCAGGAGCAGAACGACCTGATCACGCGCGTCGGACCCGGCGCGCCCGCCGGTAAACTAATGAGGATGTACTGGCAGCCGGCCGCGCTGGTCGATGAGCTCGCGGGCGAGCGGCCAGTGCGAGCGGTGAAGCTGCTCGGCCAGGACTTCGTGCTCTTCAAGGATGCGCAGGGCCGCTACGGACTACTTGATCGCGATTGTCCGCATCGCGGCGCAGATCTCGCCTTCGGACGGCTGGAGAACGGCGGGTTGCGTTGCGCCTTCCATGGCTGGCTGTTCGACGCCGACGGCAATTGTCTGGAGACGCCGGCCGAACCGGCCGGCTCGCCGCTATGCAAGAACGTCAAGCAACGCGCCTATCCCGTGGTCGAGAAGGGCGGCATCCTCTGGGCCTGGCTGGGCGAGGGCGCCGCCCCGGCGTTCCCGGATCTCGACTGCTTCACCGCGCCAGACGCCTACACCTTCGCCTTCAAGGGCCTGATCGAGTGCAACTGGCTGCAGGCGCTGGAGGTCGGCATCGACCCCGCGCATGCCTCGTTCCTGCACCGCTTCTTCGAGGACGAGGATACGTCGACCGCCTATGGCAAGCAGTTCCGCGGCGCCTCCGCCGACAGCGAGCTGCCGATGACCAAGGTGCTGCGCGAATACGATCGTCCGATCATCAATGTCGAGGGGACCGAATACGGCCTGCGCATCATCGCGCTGCGTGAGATCGATGCCGAACGCACCCACGTGCGCGTCACCAATCAGCTGTTCCCGCATGCCTTCGTGATTCCGATGAGCACGGAGATGACGATCACGCAGTGGCACGTGCCGGTCGATGACGAGAGCTGCTATTGGTACGCGATCTTCACCAGCTATGGCGCGCCGGTCGACCGGGCGAAGATGCGGGCGCAGCGGCTCGAGCTCTATGAGCTGCCCGACTATCGCTCGCGCAAGAACAAGAGCAACGACTACGGCTTCGATCCACGGGAGCAGGCGACCGCGACCTACACCGGCATGGGCAACGACATCAACGTGCACGACCAGTGGGCGGTGGAGTCGATGGGCCGGATCCAGGACCGCACCCGCGAGCATCTGGGCCAATCCGACAAGGCGATCATCCAATATCGCCGGCTGCTGCGCGAGCAGATCGAGAAGGTCGCGAGCGGCGAGCCGCCGATGCTGTTCCTCGATGCCGCTGAGGCCCGCAGCGTGCAGGGCCCGGCGACGATGGACGGCATCGGTCCGACGCGCGGCTGGGAGACCTATTGGATGGAAGTCGACGTCCGCCGCCGCCGCAACGCCCCCTGGGCCCCGCCGGTGCCCGCGGATATCGTGCGGCGGGCCCCGCATCTGAGCGCGGCGGAGTAGCTCCTTTGCTCCGAGCTGCCGTAGGGTGGGCAAGGCCGGCGGAACGGCGCAGCGTGCCGTCCGACGGCCCGCCCACCATTCACGCGCACCGTCGCGGCGGTGGGCGCGTCGCGTTCGCAGTGTCCACTGGCGCAACAGCGGAGGCAGCGCCGCGAACGCGCCTTTGCCCGTCCTACGATTCGAGGAGCCATCGTTGAGTTTCGTCGACAAGCATCAGTTGTGGAGCGTCGAGCAGGCCGAGGCCGCAATGCGCATGCGCCGCCTCGCCGAGGAGCACGGCCTCACCACCATCCGCTTCTCGTTCCCGGACCAGCATGGCATCCTGCGCGGCAAGACACTCACTGTCGATGCTGCTTTGTCCTCGCTCGAGGATGGCTGCTCGATCACGACGACCCTGCTCGCCAAGGACACCTCGCATCGCACCGTGTTTCCGGTGTTCACCGCCGGCGGCGGCTTCGGCATGGCCGAGATGCAGGGCGGTAGCGATGCACTGATGGTCGCCGATCCGACCACGTTCCGCGTCCTGCCCTGGGCGTCCGGCACCGGCTGGGTGCTGTGTGATCTGTACTTCGCCAACGGTGCGCCGGTCCCGTTCGCCACGCGCAATCTCTATCGATCGGTATTGGCGACGCTCGAGCAGCGTGGCTATCAGTTCATGGCCGGCCTCGAGGTCGAGTGCCACATCTTCAAGGTCGAGGATCCCAGGCTCGCGCCCGGTGATGCCGGCTCGCCCGGTCAGCCCGGCGTGCCGCCGACGGTCAGCCTGCTGACCCAGGGCTATCAATATCTCACCGAGCAGCGCTTCGATCAGATGGAGCCGGCGCTCGAGATCATCCGTGCGAACCTCGTCGCGCTGGGCCTGCCGTTGCGCTCGATCGAGCTCGAATACGGGCCGAGCCAGTGCGAATTCGTGCTGCAGCCCGGGATCGGCCTGGCGCCTGCAGATACGATGGTGCTGTTCCGCAGTGCCGTGAAGCAGATTTGCCAGCGCCACGGCTATCACGCCACCTTCATGTGCCGGCCGCGCATCCCCAACGTGATGTCGTCGGGCTGGCATCTGCACCAGTCGCTGGTGGCGCGCGACGGCAGCAACGCCTTCATGACGGAGGATGCCGAAGGTCTGTCCGCGCTCGGCCGCCACTACATGGCGGGTCTGCTCGCGCATGCGCGCGCCTCCGCGCTGTTTTCGACGCCGACGATCAACGGCTACCGGCGCTACCGCGCCTATTCGCTGGCGCCGGACCGCGCGATCTGGGGCCGCGACAACAGAGGCGTCATGATCCGCGTGCTCGGCGGCCCCGGCGATCGCGCCACCCGGCTGGAGAACCGCATCGGCGAGCCGGCCGCCAATCCCTATCTCTACATGGCCTCGCAGATATCAGCCGGCCTCGACGGCATCGACCGCAAGCTCGATCCGGGACCGTCGGCGGATGTGCCCTATGAGACCAAGGCGAGCCTGCTGCCGAAATCGTTGCGCGAGGCGGTGGATGCGCTGAAGGACGACGCGTTCTTCCGCGAGGCGTTCGGTTCGACCTTCATCGACTACTACACCTTCATCAAGAACGCCGAGCTCGAGCGCTTCCAGCAGGAGGTCTCCGACTGGGAGCAGCGCGAATATTTCGAGATGTTCTGACGGCGCGGTGGCCCCTCACACGCTGCGCGTCAGCCCGCCGTCGACGCGGATGTTCTGGCCGGTGATGTAGGCGGCACCCTCGGAGGCCAGGAAGGCGATGGTCGCGGCGATCTCCTCGGACTTGCCGTAGCGGCCCATCGGCACCGTCTTACGGCGCTCCTCCGTCGCCGGCAGGCTGTCGATCCAGCCCGGCAGCACGTTGTTCATGCGGATGTTGTCGGCCGCGTAGGTGTCGGTGAAGATCTTGGTGAAGGATGCGAGCCCGGCGCGGAACACCGCCGAGGTCGGGAACATCGAAGACGGTTCGAAGGTCCAGGCGGTCGAGATGTTGATGATCGCGCCGCCCTTATGCGCCTGCATGATCGGTGTCACCAGTCGTGTCGGGCGGATGACGTTCAGCAGATAGGTATCGAGGCCCGTGTGCCACTGCTCGTCGGTCAGCTCCAGGATCGGCGCTCGCGGGCCGTGGCCGGCGCTGTTGACGAGCACATCGATGCGGCCCCAGCGGTCCATCGCGCCGTCGACGAGGCGTTTCAGATCGTCGCTGGACGTGTTGGAGCCGGTGATGCCGAGGCCGCCGAGCTCGGCCGTCAGCGCCTCGCCCTTGCCCGACGACGACAGGATCGCGACGTGGAATCCATCAGCGGCAAGCCGGCGCGCGGCCGCTGCGCCCATGCCGCTGCCGCCCGCGGTGACCAGTGCGACACGTTGTGTGGCCATGACGATGACTCCTGCCTTTCACGGATGACGACGGCGATCATGTAGCGCTGTTCTCCCGGTGGCGTCGAGCAAAACACAGGAACGCGCCGGTCGCCATGACGGCGAGCGACAGATCATCAACAAGCCGTATCGGCACCGATCTGATCCGGCGCGTTGCTTGACCGGCGGCTGCAACGCGCCGAAAATCGGAAACAGGCCGGTGCAACGGGAACGCGCCACCGCGTGGATCCGTTGAGACCGGACAGCAGGGAGGCACGATGCGCCACGTGACGACGCAGACACCGGCCGATACGCCGGCCGTTCAGGTTCGCGGCGCGTCGCGCGAGCCCGGCGTGGTCGCGGCGAGCGTCTATGCCGATGGCCGCCGCGTCGCAGACATCGCCATCGAAGAGGCCGGCGCCTGGAGCAGGCGGCCGGGCCATGTGGTGTGGATCGGGCTGCATGAGCCTGATGCTGCGCTGCTGCAGCGCGTCGCGGATCAGTTCGGGCTGCACGAGCTCGCGATCGAGGATGCGTCGAAGGCGCATCAGCAGCCCAAGGTCGAGCGCTACGGCGACGCGCTGTTCGTCGTCGCCCGCACCGCGCAGCTCGTCAAGGAGCACATCGTGTTCGGCGAGACCCACATCTTTGTCGGCCCCGGCTTCGTGGTCTCGGTGCGCCACGGCGCCTCGACCTCCTATGGCGCGGTGCGCGAGCGCTGCGAGAGCTGTCCGGGCTCGCTCGCCAAGGGCGAGGACTACATCCTCTATGCGATCCTCGATTTCATCGTCGACAACTACCGGCCGGTGACCGAGAGCATCATGGCCGAGGTCGAGACGCTGGAGGAGGTGGTGCTGCAGCGGCCGCTCGCGCGCCACGAGGTCGACCTTCTGTATCGCCTGCGGCGCGACCTGCTGCGGCTGCGCCGCGCCGTCGGCCCCGTGGTCGACGTCTGCAAGCGGCTCGAGCATGTCGACAACGTCGCGATCGACGCCGAGATGGCGCCGCTGTTTCGCGACGTCCTCGACCACGCCAAGCGCGCCGAGGAGGATGCGGATTCCCTGCGCGAGATCCTCGCCTTCGTGTTCGAGGCCAGCATGATGGCCGGCCAGGCGCAGCAGACCGACATCGCCCGTCGGCTCACGGCCTGGGCCGCGATCCTCGCGGTGCCGACGGCCGTCGCCGGCATCTACGGCATGAACTTCGAGCACATGCCGGAGCTGAAATGGCAATACGGCTACTACGCCGTGCTGGGCTTCATCGCCACCGTGTGCAGCGTGCTGTATTGGCAGTTCCACCGGCGCGGATGGCTGTGAGGGGAGGGCCGTCGGTCCCTCCTCGCGAAGCGGGTTCAGCCACTTGCGAGCGGCGCGAAGGCGTTGCTCCAAATCCCCTGCGCCCAAGCGAGGCGCGGTGCCAGGGCGCCGAGTGCCGTGGCGCCGAGACCGCCGGGCACGGCGTGGCGCGTGTGACATCGAGATCGTTTGCCGTTGAGGAGGCAAGGGATGCCATGGCGCAGCGGTCACGCCGCGGCGGATCGCCCCTGGTGCGCGGACCACCACGCGGCGATCGCGTCCGTCAGTTCGTCCCAGATCGCGGTCGGCAGGTCGGGCACGGCGACGCGCACGCTGTAGCGATCCGTGGTGGCGTCGTGAAACCATTCCGTCGCAGCGAAATCGAAGCCGAAGCTGCCGGCGTGGCGGATCGGCAGCCCGGCGCGCCGGAGATCGTCGCTCATGGCGGTTGCGGCTTGCCGCGCGGTGGCCTCGTCGAGCGGCGCGCGGCCGGCGAGCGTGACGTAGAGCCCGTGCGCGAAGTCGAGCTCCGCGGTCAGGCCGTGCAGCGCGGTCGCGAATTGACGCCGCGCGCGCCGGCTGTTGCGCAGGATGGCGGCGACGCGCCGCGCGGTCAGTTCGCGATAGGCGGGCAGGCCGACATAAGGCGGGAAATGCGCCGGCAGCGCCGCGCCGCCGAGCAGCCTGACGGCATTGCGCGTCTCGTCCGGCAGCGTCTGAAGCACAACGCGGCCCGCGGCGGCGGCCTTGCTCCAATCGATGAAGGCGACCGAGCCGAGCCGGCCGTATTCGGCGCCGAGCGAGTCGAGCTTGGTGTGGCTGCGCACCATCACGACCGGCACGTCCCAGCGTCGCGCCCAGGCCAGCACGCGGCGAATGCGGCCGGAGCCATTGGCAAAGCAGGTGGTGTCGAAGATCAGGAGATCGATCACCGGACGGTCGCAACTCAGCACGGCTTCGAAGCGCGGCGCGGTTGCGCTGGAATCGATCAGCAGCAGCCGCGGCACGGACGGGGGCTGCGCCAGCGCGGCGGCAAGGTCACGGGTCAGCGTCACCGAGCGCAGGTGCCGCGCATGCGCCGCGACCAGCTCCTGCGTCTCGCCATAGGAGCCCGGCAGCATCAGCAGGTCCGCCGGACCGAGAACGGGCCGCGTCGCCAGCAGCAGTGCCGCGATCGCCGCCATGCCGGAGATGGTGTAGATGGTGTCATGACGGCTCTCGCCCGCCGCATAGAACGACGGCCCGCGCACGTCGAGATCGGCGCGCTGATAGTCGTAGCCGAAGGCGAACGGTCCGGCGCGATGATCGTCCGCATCCGCCCAGGCCGTCTCGGTCGCGGTCCAGTCGCTGAGTGCGTGCTCGGCCTTCAGCGCGGCCGCGAGCTGAAACTTGCGCCGGATGACCTCCATTACGGAGCGCGGCGCCGGCAGCGCATGCGGTCGCCGCAGGCAGCAATTCAGGAGCTGCAGCTCCTGATGCTTGCGGGCGAGATAGGCTTCGATCGTCTCCATCGGGCTCTTCACGGGTGATGCTGGCGGCCGGGATGCAACGCGCAGGGATTGCGATGGGTCCGACGGAGTGCGGCAATGCCGCGCGGTTTGCTGTAGTCTGGCCGGACAAGGAGGAGATGAATGGGCAGGGAACTCGAAGGCAAGGTGGCGGCGGTCACCGGGGCGGCGTCGGGCATCGGCCTCGCCAGCAGCGCGGCGATGCTGGCCGCCGGCGCGCGCGTCGTCATGATCGATCGCGACGCCGCGGCGCTGGCGAGCCTGCGCGAGCGGCACGGCGAGGCCGCGATCCCCGTGGTGATCGACCTGCTCGATCCCACGGATTGCGCCACCCTGCTGCCGCGCGTCCTCGATGCGGCCGGCCGGCTCGACATCCTTCACGCCAATGCCGGCAGCTATCTCGGCGGCGATCTCGTCGACGCCAGGACGGACGCGATCGACCGCATGCTGAACCTCAACGTCAACGTCGTGATGAAGAACGTGCGCGACGTGCTTCCGCACATGATCGCGCGGGGCTCGGGCGACATCATCGTCACCAGCTCGCTCGCCGCCCATTACCCGACGCCGTGGGAGCCGGTCTATGCGTCGTCGAAATGGGCGATCGACTGCTTCGTGCAGACGGTGCGCCGCCAGGTCTTCAAGCACGGCATCCGCGTCGGCGCGATCTCGCCAGGCCCGGTGGTCACCGCGCTGATCGCGGACTGGCCGGCCGAGAAGCTGAAGGAGGCGCGCGAGTCCGGCAGCCTGCTGGAGCCCTCGGAGGTCGCCGAGGTGATCATGTTCATGCTGACCCGTCCGCGCGGCATGACCATCCGCGACGTCGTGATGCTGCCGACGAATTTTGATCTGTAGGGCAGCCGGGTTTTCCTGAGCTGGAATCGGTCCCAAGTCATCGCCGCGCTTCTGGACATTCTTCAAGCGGCACGGGACGTCCTGTCCGGTGCCGTGTCTCCGATCGAGGGCGCGCGACGACCCCGTGGAACTACGGGGGTCGAATTAAGCGCAACCTTAATCATAAGGAACCTAGCGTGAGCCCGCGCAATCCGGGGGCAATAATGAAGATCGGCCGACTTTTCGCAATTTCCATGCTGTCGGTGACGGCTTTGGCCGTCCTGCCTGCTGCTCAAGTCGTGATCGAGCAGGTCAGGGCTGTCAGCCACAAGGCCGAGGCGATCAAGACGGTCGAGGCGTTCGGCGCCGTGCTGCTCTACGCGCAGGACGTGGTCGGCCATCGCGCCCCCTACATCACGCCGATATTCCAGGATACTCCCGCCACGCCCGCGCAGCTCGAAGGCGTGCGCAAGATCAGGCAGTCCGCCGACGCATCCTTCGCCAGGGCGCGCGCGCAGCTGGCGAACGTCTCCAACGGCGAGGCGATCACGCGCAGCCTGGACCAGGCCTCTTCCAAGCTGAACGAGATCCTCGCCAAGGTGGACCCCGCGCTGACCGCGCCGCTGACCGCGCGCGATCCGGCCGTCATCAAGAGCTTTCTCCCCGGGGTCACCCAGGTCGCCCTGGCAATCGAGCCGATCCTGAACCAGCTGCAGAACCGCATCGCCAATGCCGACGCGTCGCTGACGACGCTGCTCGACGTCGCCCGCACCGCGCAGGACCTGCGCGTGACCGCCGGCGGCCGGGCTGCCGCGCTGTCGCCGGCGCTCAGCGCCCGCCGCGCCGTGGCACCGGCCGAGAAGGCGGCGATGGACCGCGCCCAGGGCCGTACCGAGGCCGACCGCGAGCGCCTGGACGCCGGCATCGACCAGCTCGGCAATCCGGAGCGGCTGCTCACGGCGTTCAAGGAGGCCCGTGACGCCTATTTCGGGCGCGCTGTTCCGATCGTCGACAAGGACATCGCAGCCGGGCTCGGCGATCTCAACTACACACTCACCGCCGACAGCCTGGCCGAGGCGGTCGTCCCGGCCGTGCAGAAGTTCTTCGTCGTGCGCGACGCCGCGATCGCCGAGGCCCGCGAACGCGCCGTCGCGGCGCGCGATGCAGCCTATCTGATGCTCGCGCTGGCGACGGCGGTGGTCGCGGCCCTCGCCGGCATTCTCGTGTTCGTCACCATGCTGCTGCGCCGCCGCGTGATCAACCCGATCGTGAACCTGACCGGCCTGATCGGCGAGATGGCGGCCGGCCACGACGACGTGGCGATCCCGACGATCAATCGCGACGACGAGATCGCCGCGATGACCGGCTCGCTGCAGACCTTCAAGGAGGCGCTGCTGGAGAAGAAGCGCGCCGAGCAGGCGGCCGCGGCCGACGCGCAGGCCAAGATCGAGCGCGGCCAGCGTGTCGAGCGCTTCACGCGCGAGTTCGAGATGGCGATCGGCGAGGTCGTCGGCGTCGTGTCATCAGCGTCGGCCGATCTGGAGCGCTCCGCCGCCACGCTGACGACGACCGCCGGCCGCTCGCTGGAGCTCGCCACCGTAGTGACCTCGGCCTCCGAGGAGGCCTCGACCAACGTGCATTCGGTCGCCGCGGCCGCCGAGGAGATGAGCTCGTCGGTCAACGAGATCAGCCGCCAGGTGCAGGACTCCGCGCGCATCGCCAACGAGGCGCTGGCGCAGGCGCGCAAGACCAACGACAACGTCGCGGAGCTCGCCAAGGCGGCGGCGCGGATCGGCGACGTCGTCGAGCTGATCAACGCGATCGCCGGCCAGACCAATCTGCTCGCGCTCAACGCCACCATCGAGGCCGCCCGCGCCGGCGAGGCCGGCCGCGGCTTCGCGGTGGTCGCCTCCGAGGTCAAGGCGCTGGCCGAGCAGACCGCAAAGGCCACCGGCGAGATCGGCCAGCAGATCGGCGGCATCCAGGCGGCGACCCAGGAGTCGGTCGGCTCGATCAAGGAGATCGGCGAGACCATCGCCCGGATGTCGGAGATCGCGTCCGCCATCGCTTCCGCCGTCGAGGAGCAGAGTTCGGCGACGCGCGAAATCTCGCGCAACGTCCAGCAGGCGGCGCACGGCACCCAGCAGGTGTCGGCGAACATCGCCAGCGTCCGGCATGGCGCCGACGAGACCGGCTCGGCCTCCTCGCAGGTGCTGTCCGCCGCGAAGTCGCTGTCCGGCCAGAGCAGCCGCCTCCGCGACGAGGTCAGCCGCTTCCTCGACTCGGTGCGCGCGGCGTGAGGGTGCATTATGCGTGGCCTCGACGAGGGCCGCGCATCGCCACCCGATCGCAGCAGCTATAGCCCGCATGAGCGCAAGCGACATGCGGGGCCAGCCCCCTCAGATATCGGTGCCGCTCATCCGGGCTACAGCTACTCAGATCTGCGCTGCTGCCGATGCTCCGCGATCGGACCGATCGCGCCCTTTGTTCTTCTCGGCTGCCCCGTTCTCCCGCGAACGCGGGAATCCATAACCCCAGGCGGATGTTAGCTTGCGAGACACGTTCAACTGAAGTGGACCCCACGCACGGGACCATGGATCGCCGAAAATTAAGGTGTGATCGCGCCTGCCCTGTCGTTCAAATCAAGCAGCTTCCTGCTGCTGCGTCTGGGCCTGCTGTGGGTATGTGGGCAACGCGTTTGCGTTGTCCAAGCGAAGCGGCATATCCACAGTCTGGGCCGCCTCGATCACATCTATGCCGGCGCGCCATGCCGCCATGGGAAACTGATTGTTCATCGCCTGGTGCGGGCGGCGATGATTATAAAAGGTCATCCATGAGCCGATGCCGTCTCGCGCTTCGCGCCCGTCAGCATAGGCTTTCAGATGCACTTCCTCATACTTGATCGAGCGCCACAATCGTTCGATGAAGATGTTGTCCATGAAACGGCCGCGTCCGTCCATCGAAATCGCAATGCCTGCAGCCTCCAGCCTGCCGGTGAAGGCTGAGCTGGTGAACTGCGCGCCCTGATCGGTGTTGAAGATCTTAGGCCGGCCGTGACGCGCCATCGCCTCGTCGAGCGCAGCGATGCAAAAGCCCGTATTCATCGTGTTCGACAAGCGCCACGCCAGCACCGCCCGGGTGGCCCAGTCGATGATCGCCACCAGATACAGGAACCCCTGCGCCACGGAATGTAGGTGATGTCGGCCGCCCAGACGTGATTGGGCATCGGTGATGCTGACGCCGCGCAGCAGATAGGGATGGATCTTGTGGCCGGAGGCGGCCTTGCTGGTGCCGGGGCGCGGGACCAGCGCCAGTACCGTTAACGGACCGCCGGACAATGGTTGAAGTTTCCGATACAGGTGCTCTTTGAGTTTTGCTTCCAACCCTCTCCCTTTGAGGGGTTTCCAAGACATGTCTTGCAAGAAGTGGTCGACGTAGCGCCCTTGCAACCTAAGTTTTTGTAGCAAGTGCCCGCATGGACGGTCCAAGGAATGAAAACAATCGCGACTATTGCGGCGGCGGTGCAGATATTTCTCATCGTTTTTTCCCATTTGAAGCGGTGATGGTCTCGATCGAGCCGATAAGCGAAGGGCTCGACCAGCATTTCAGTCGTCAAAGCGGGCACGGCATTGGTAGGTACCAATGCTAACGCTGGAGACTTAAACTGACATCGGGGTCGCACCCCGTTTTCGCATTGGGAGAATCCCCCATGGGCCGCCCAGCTTCGCACGCGTCAACTTGCCGGACGCAGACGGGCATGGATCAAGGCGCCGGTGCGCCGTAAGGGTCGCCGAGCAGCACGCTGCGGATCGCCACCAGAAGGTCTTCTGTCATCTCCTGCTTGGCGACGTAGTCGTCGGTGCCGGATTCGAAAGCGCGGCGGACGTATTGCGGCGAATCATGCCTGCTCAATCCAGGTAGCGGCAGACGAACAAAGCGCGCGCGAACGTCTCTCACCAGATCCAAACCATTGCTATCGCCAAGGAACAGATCGACGATCCCTAGATCGGGTTTCGTGGCCGCGATGGCCACGAGCGCATCCCGTTGGGTGGCCGCCAAGGCACATACGACAAGACCGGGCTCAGCATTGATCAGCGCGGTCAGCCTGCGCCGCATCAGGGGTGACTGTCCACAATGAGCAGACGCCGCGTGCGCCGTGCTGATTGCGCAGTCCGCTTTAGCACCATGGCCCAGACCGCGTGTTCGGCCGTCGCGCTTGCCGGAGAGGGGCTGTGCCTGCTTGGTCGAGAAGTCATCGGCGGCATGGCAGACGTGTATGACACTAGCCGCGCACTTGGGCGAACTTTATGACTCAACCCAATCGGCCGATTGTAACCCATTGAGCCGCGCGTTGGGCGAGTTCAGCAGCCGATTCGATCGCCAGCTTATTCTTGATGTGCTCAAGATGGGATTCTACCGTTTTGACGCTGCGGTTCAGTAGACCAGCGATCTGCCGCGTGGTTCGGCCCTGACCAACGAGCCGAAATACCTGCAATTCCCGATCGCTCAGCGTGCGCACCGGCGAGGCGGTCTCGAGCGGTCGCGCGCCGACGCATCGTTCAGCCAGCCGCCGCTGCAGAGCCTCGCTCATGTAGGTCTCGCCTGCAAGCACCCGACGAATGGCAGCGATCACGGTCGATTCGAGCTGTTGTTTGGTGACATAGCCGAGGGCGCCGGCGCAAAGCGCGCGCTCGGCGAACACCTCTTCGTCGTACATCGAAAGCACCAGCGAGCGAACGCCGGGATGACGCGCTTTGATTTCCTTGACGAGATCTAGGCCGTCCTCGTCGCCGAGAGCAAGGTCTACGATCACCAGATCAGGGCGACTGATCGCGATGGTCTTGAGCGCGGCCACGCGCGTACCGACCGCGCCGTGAACGGCGAGGCCGTTTTCCGCCTCGATGAGGGCGATCAACCCGCGGCACAGCACGGGATGATCGTCGACGACAAGCAGCCTCTTCCGCACCGCGTCCGCGGCTTCAGCCAGGCAAGTGGGCATCGCCGATACTTTCCTGCCGTTCGTAATTCGATAACAGCGGAAACGCGCACGCAACCATGACGCCGCGACGGGCCTGCGGCTCCACAGTAAGAGAACCGCCGATCGCCCGCGCGCGGTAGTCCATGGTATAAAGCCCGATGCCGTCATGATCGCGCCATTTTTCGGGAAGCCCGACACCGTTGTCCCGGATGCTCAATAGTCCCGAGCCTGCAGTGCACGCCAGACGGATCTCGATTTCGTCGGCTCGGCCGTGGCTGACGCGCATTGCGGACGGCTTCTTGGGCGATACGCACGAGGTGGCTCGTGGTTTCGCGGCCAAGATCGGGACAAGGGTTATCTTCCACAAACGCACAAAAGGCGCCATGAGCGGCGCTGACGTTGCGGGCGAGGCTCTCAAGGGAGCCGACAAGATCCGCGCTATTCAGACCGATCGAGCTGAGCCCACGAGCGAGGTCACGCGCCTCGCCGATGGTCTCGTTCAGCAATCGTACGAGTTCGGCCGCGGCCGCGGCGGGACCCGGTTGGCCGCTCGCCGCCAAACTTCGCCACAGCGCCGCAGCTAGCGCCGCTAAGCCGGCGAGCGATTGGCAGAGCCCGTCGTGGAGTTCACGCCCAATGCGCTGTCTCTCGCGAGAGGCAATCGCAAGAATTTCACGTTCAAGAATTTCTTGTTGCCCAATATCGCGAGTTATGGCTTCGATCTGCTCCCGTTGCATCGAAGACCAGCCAGGTTTTCTCGTGACTAAGATACACCCTTAGGATGTATCAGTAGTATGATCGAGTCAACTTCAAAGATCGATTTAAACCGCATAACTTTATGTACATTAAAGCTACGCGCCGCACCGTTGTAATTGTCGATCGGCAGGGCGTCGATGAAGCTCATCGCGTCGACGGAGAACACCGCGCCGCCATTCGCCGTCTTTCCCGACGCTAGCATGAGTCAGTGGACGCTGAGCCTTGCAGCTTCCATACGCATGAAATGTGGACGTGAGGTGAAGGTCTCACAGGCGTTGAATAGCGGGCAGCGGGTTTATCCTCATTCATGATTGATCGCCTCGGCAACTCTGTTGAGGCAATCTCATGACAGGCAAGATCAAACCAATCTCGATCTGTCTCGCGGGCGCCCGACCGCAAGGTACGACCGCCGTGCTTCCACGTCAGTTGCGCGAAACGGAAATGCAACGCCAGCGGTCGCCACGCCTCCATTAGACGTCCGTGTAGCAGCCAGTCCCCCGGCTTCCGTCGGGTTTGGTGAAGTGCGTGCGTGCATTCACGACACCGATGTCTCCAAGGACCCTGATCTGGATGTCGCTGCCGGAAATCTCGGTGACCGGCGACTTCCGGGCGACTTGCCGCAGGAAGCCGGCGCGGTCGAGGACGGTCCCGTCCGGGGATTACGGTGACGCTGGGATTACGGTGACGCTGCACCAAACAAAGCCCCCTCCGCCGCCCGTATCCCAGCTCTGCTGAAACTGCCCGTCGTGCCACTCTGCCGCACCCATTCCCCTTGTGCCGTCGGGCAAATCACCTGCACATTTCCGGCCGTCCCGTGCTCATCGAAGAGGGGCGTTCGCGAGTCGTCACGAGCGTTGGGTGTGGGATGCGATGGCCGGGTCGGAGTTGCAGCGCGCATTCGCGAGCGGACGAACAACTTCGATACGGACGGTGAAGTCGCGTGGTCCTGGCCTCCCGATGCTGAGGTCAAGCTCGCTGATGTGCGTCAGTGCATCGCGGGTGATGGGGGCAACAAAGCCCGGTCCCCAGGGAGAGCGCGTATAAATCGTAAGCCCATTGCGCAGGGAGGGCCGGGTGTGTTCGGCCAGACCTGTGGTACCTGCCGCCTGCATTTTTTTCCGCAGGCGGGCCACGGGCGCGGCCAGCGCCCGGCCTTCCCTGCGCCATCGATTTCCGGAGAGGGCGGTGCTGCAGCAGAGCTCGGACGCAAATTGCGCCGCGAGGCCGATGACGCGCATCTGCGCGTGGCAAGTGGTCCCGAGGCGTCGCCGAAGATCATGTAGGGGGAAGAATGCCCTGGTGCTGCCGGACAGGATTGAACTGTCGACCTCTCCCTTACCAAGGGAGTGCTCTACCACTGAGCTACGGCAGCAAAGGGACTGGCGGGGACCGGCCCGAAAGCCGCGACCGAACGCGGGCGGTTCTTGCCACAAGGTCCCCGCCTGCGCAAGCGCGGCTCGCCTGGTTTTCCGGGAAAGACGTCCGCGTGATGCATCGAAAGGGAGCGAAAGACCTTCGAATCGGAGTGAAATCGCCCGTTCGCGGCGGATTCTCGCGGTTTGCCGCTCGAGGTGCCCAACTGGCCGCAGCCGCGGCGGCAACTCCCCATCCGGGCAGGCGACGGCCGGCCGGGCGGAACCTAGCGTCTGCGTCGCCAACGCCTCTTGGCTTTCGCACCTGCGGCCCCAATTGTGCCTCTGGTATGGGGTGACCGGGGGAAGGGATGACGGATAAGACCGGGAAGGCGGCGCCGAAGGGCGCGCGCGAGGAGCGGCTGAAGCAGGCGCTGCGCGAGAACCTGAAGCGGCGCAAGGCGCAGAGCCGCGAGCGCAGCCAGGCGGTGACGGTCGAGAAGGACGGCTTGGACGAGGCCGCTGCCGACGGCCGGGACGATTCGAAGCATTGAGCAGATGGCAGGCGGGGTGGGCGTGATGGCAGCGGATGAAGGGATGACGGCGGATGCGGCGGCACAACGGGCGGAGCTCGCGAAGACGCTGCCGCGCTTCGACCAGACTTTTCCGGAGCTGACGCCCCAGGAGATCGCGCGCCTGCGCGGCTTCGGCGAGATCCAGACCTATCGTGACGGCGAGCTGCTGTTCGAGACCGGCAAGCCCGGCCCCGGCATGTTCGTCATCCTCAAAGGCCATGTCGCGATCACCCAGCGTGACGGCCTCGGTCACGTCACCCCGGTGATCGACCAGGGGCCAGGGCAGTTTCTGGCCGAGATCGCCCAGCTCTCCGGCCGCGTCGCGCTGGTCGATGGCCATGCCGAGGGCGACGTCGAGGTCATCCTGATTCGCCCCGAACGGTTGCGCGCGCTGTTGATCGCCGAGGCCGAGCTCGGTGAGCGCATCATGCGGGCGCTGATCCTGCGCCGTGTGAATCTCATTCAGGGCGGCGCCGGCGGCCCGGTCATGATCGGGCCGCCGCAATCGGCGGCGATCGCGCGGCTGCAGAGCTTCCTCACCCGCAACGGCTTTCCGCACCATCTGCTCGATCCCGCCGTCGATCACGACGCCGCCGACCTGATCGCGCGCTATTCGCCGACCCCGGCCGAGCTGCCGCTGGTGGTGGTGTCCGACGGCAGCGTGCTGCGCAATCCCAGCGAGACCGAGCTGGCGCGTGCCGTCGGGATGATCGGCGGGCCGCGCGGCGAGAAGATCTACGATGTCGCGGTCGTCGGCTGCGGGCCGGCGGGCCTTGCCACGGCGGTGTATGGCGCCTCCGAAGGTCTTTCCGTCGCGGTGCTGGACTCGCGTGCGTTCGGCGGCCAGGCCGGCGCCAGCGCGCGCATCGAGAACTATTTCGGCTTCCCGACCGGCATCACCGGCCTCGCGCTGACCGCGCGCGCCTTCAACCAGGCGCAGAAGTTCGGCGCCGAGATCATGATCCCGGTGTCGGTCAATGCGCTCGACTGCGAGCGCAAGGCCGGCGCCTTCGTGCTGGCGCTCGAGGGCGGCGACGAGGTGCGGGCGCGCTCGGTGGTGGTCGCCAGCGGCGCGCGCTATCGCCGGCCTGATCTTGCCCGGCTCAAGGAGTTCGAGGGGCGCGGCGTGTGGTACTGGGCCTCGCCGATCGAGGCGCGGCTGTGCGCGGGGCAGGAGGTCGCCCTCGTCGGCGGCGGCAATTCCGCGGGGCAGGCCGCGGTGTTTCTGTCGGGGCACGTCAAGAAGGTGCGGATGATCATCCGTGGCGGCGGGTTGGCCGCGTCGATGTCGCGCTATCTCATCGAGCGCATCGAGGCGACGCCGAACATCGACCTGTTGTTCAACACCGAGGTCGTCGCGCTCGATGGCGGGGCCGACACCGGCCTCGAACGCATCACCTTGAAGAGCCGGCTGTCCGGCGAAGAGACGCCGGCCGACATCAGCAATCTGTTTCTGTTCGTCGGCGCCGATCCCGCCACCGGCTGGCTCGACGGCTGCGGCATCACGCTCGACCGTGCCGGCTTCGTCGTCACCGGCGCGCAGTCGGAGCAGAATGCCGGGCGGATGGTGTCGCCGCTCGAGACCTCGGTGCCCGGCGTCTATGCGGTCGGCGACGTCCGCTCCGGCTCGGTCAAGCGCGTCGGCGGTGCGATCGGCGAGGGGGCCCAGGTCGTCGCCGCGCTGCACGGGTTTCTGGCCGATGCGCTGGTCCCGCCGGTCTGATTCGCGCCTTTCCGCCGCGGGGCCGTACCGTCAGGGGATGAATTCCCGGCGGCTGCGACCTGCCGTTGCGAACTCATCAAATCGCCGTAATGTCGGTCCTGTTGCGCCGACCTTAGCCCAATTTCCCGGCCAGCCCAGCAGGACCAGCATGGATCGCATTCGCATCGTCGGCGGCAACCCGCTTCACGGCATCATCCCGATTTCGGGCGCGAAGAACGCCGCCCTGCCGCTGATGATCGCGGGTCTTTTGACGCCGGAGACGCTGATCCTGGACAACGTCCCCCGCCTGGCCGACGTCGCGCAGCTGCAGCGCATCCTCGGCAATCACGGCGTGGACATCATGTCGGTCGGCAAGCGTCCCGGCGATGGCCAATACCAGGGTCAGACCTTGCAGATCTCGGCGGCCAACATCATCGACACCACGGCGCCCTATGAACTGGTGTCGCGGATGCGCGCCAGCTTCTGGGTGATCGCGCCGCTGCTGGCGCGCATGCACGAGGCGCGGGTGTCCCTACCCGGCGGCTGCGCCATCGGCACGCGGCCGGTCGATCTCCTGATCATGGCGCTGGAGAAGCTCGGCGCCAGCATCGAGATCGATGCCGGCTATGTCGTCGCCAAGGCGCCGGGCGGCCTGCGCGGCGGCACGATCGATTTCCCCAAGGTCACCGTCGGCGGCACCCATGTCGCGGTCATGGCCGCGGCGCTCGCCAAGGGCACGACCGTCATCAATAACGCCGCCTGCGAGCCGGAGATTTCTGATCTCGCCGACTGTCTCAACAAGATGGGCGCGCGCATCTCTGGCGCCGGCACGCCACGCATCGAGATCGAGGGCGTGGCGTCTCTGCACGGCGCGCGTCACACCGTGCTGCCCGACCGCATCGAGGCCGGCACCTATGCGATCGCCGCGGCGATGACCGGCGGCGATGTCCGGCTCGCCGGCGCGCGGCCGGAGCTGTTGCAGTCCGCGCTCGACGTGCTGACCGAGGCCGGCGCCGAGATCTCGAGCGACGCCGAGGGCATCCGTGTCGTCAGAAACGGCCACGGCATCCGCCCGGTGCAGGTGACGACCGCGCCGTTCCCCGGTTTTCCGACCGACCTGCAGGCCCAGCTGATGGCGCTGATGGTCTGCGCGCAGGGCGCCTCGGCAATCACCGAGACCATCTTCGAGAACCGATTCATGCATGTGCAGGAACTCGCACGGTTCGGCGCGCGTATCAGTCTCGACGGCGAGACCGCGCGGATCGAGGGCACCTCTCATTTGCGCGGCGCGCCCGTGATGGCGACCGATCTGCGCGCCTCGGTGTCGCTGGTCATTGCCGGGCTTGCTGCGGAAGGCGAAACCATGATCAATCGCGTCTACCATCTCGATCGCGGCTTCGAGCGGCTGGAGGACAAGCTGAAGGCCTGCGGCGCCACGATCGAGCGCATCCGCGAGTGAAGGCGCTGCCAAGAGGATGAGACCGTGACCGACCGGCTCAAACTGATCGCGCTCGATGCCGACGATCTCGCCGTCATCTCCGCCCATGTACAGGACGCGCGGGTGCACGCGGCCGACATCATCTGGCGCCAGGCCGAGAAGCGGCTGGTGATCGGCATGAACCGGCTCGACTGGGATCAGGCGCTGCATGGTGAGAGCGAGCCGCGCCGGCTGCTCGCGGCGTTGCGGTTCGACCGGGTGCTGGCCTGCAAGTCGCGCCGCATCGACCTCGCCGCGCCCGCGGCCGTGCTGGAGCTGATCGGCATCGAATTCCATGCCGGCGCCGAGCCGCCCGCCGGCAGCGCGCTGCTGCTGTTCTCCCACGGCGGCGCATTGCGGCTCGACGTCGAATGTCTGGAATGCGAGCTGACCGATCTTGGCGAGGACGATCTCGGCACCAGCGATATCGAAGGCGTCCCGCCGCTGACCGGGTAGGCGCCGGTTCAAAGGGTTGACGGCCCCGCGCTGCCGCGCCATTGAGCAGGAGGTCGGGGGCAGCCACCCCTTCGGAAAGTGCCAGAGATGCCCATTCGCCTGTCCCGCGCCAGCACCGATTTCGACACCCAGTTTCGGCGGTTTCTCGCCGCCAAGCGCGAGACCTCCGCCGACGTCGAAGCCGCCGCCCGCGCCATCGTCGACGACGTCGCCCGGCGTGGCGATGCGGCGCTGCTCGAGGCAACGCGCAAGTTCGACCGGCTGGAGCTCGATGCCTCCTCGCTGCGCGTGACGGCCGCCGAGATCGAGGCCGCCTTCAAGGCCTGTGACGCCGCGACCTTGGATGCGCTGAAATTCGCCCGCGACCGCATCGAGGCGTTTCATCTCAAGCAGCTGCCGGCCGACCAGCGTTTCACCGACGAAGCCGGCGTCGAGCTCGGCTGGCGCTGGAGCGCGATCGAATCCGCCGGTCTCTACGTCCCCGGCGGCACCGCGGCCTATCCGTCCTCGGTGCTGATGAATGCCATTCCCGCCACGGTCGCCGGCGTCGGCCGGCTCGTGATGGTGGTGCCGGCGCCGGACGGCAAGCTCAATCCGCTGGTGCTGGCGGCCGCCCATCTCGGCGGCGTCTCCGAGATCTACCGCGTCGGCGGCGCCCAGGCGGTGGCGGCGCTGGCACATGGCACCGCGACGATCGCCCCGGTCGCCAAGATCGTCGGCCCGGGCAATGCTTATGTCGCCGCCGCCAAGCGGCTGGTGTTCGGCAAGGTCGGCATCGACATGATCGCCGGCCCCTCCGAGGTGCTTGTCATCGCCGACGACAGCGGCAATGCCGACTGGATCGCCGCCGATCTGCTCGCCCAGGCCGAGCATGACGCCAGCGCGCAATCGATCCTGATCACCGACAGCCGCCGCCTGGCCGATGATGTCGCCCGCGCCGTCGAGGGCCAGCTCAAGACCCTGCCGCGTGCCGCGATCGCCGGCGCGTCGTGGGCCGATTTCGGTGCCATCATCGAGGTCGAGCATCTCGACCAGGCCGTGCCGCTGGCGGACGCCATCGCCGCCGAGCATCTGGAGATCATGACGGCCGATCCCGACGCGTTCGCGGCCCGTGTCCGCAATGCCGGCGCCATCTTCCTTGGTGCGCACACGCCCGAGGCGATCGGCGACTATGTCGGCGGCTCCAATCACGTGCTGCCGACCGCGCGCTCGGCGCGGTTCTCCTCCGGTCTCGGTGTGCTCGACTTCATGAAGCGCACGTCGCTGTTGAAATGCGGCCCCGAGCAGTTGCGCGCGCTGGGGCCAGCGGCGATGACTCTGGGCAAGGCCGAGGGTCTCGACGCCCATTCACGCTCCGTGGGAATACGCCTCAATCTGCCATGACCCAGCACCCGCCAGGCGACGACCGGACCAATCGCATCGTGGCGGTGACGCTCGACGAGGAGTCGATCGGCCGCTCCGGTCCGGACATCGAGCATGAGCGGGCGATCGCGATCTACGACCTCGTCGAGGAGAACCTGTTCGCGCCCGAGGGCGCCGACGGCGCCGGTCCCTTCACCCTGCATCTCGGCATCACCGCCAACCGGCTGATGTTCGACATCCGCAAGGAGGATGGCACGCCTGTCGTGACGCATCTGTTGTCGCTGTCGCCGTTCCGGCGGATCGTGAAGGACTACTTCATGATCTGCGACAGCTACTACCAGGCGATCCGCACCGCGACCCCCGACAAGATCGAGGCCATCGACATGGGCCGCCGCGGCATCCATGACGAGGGCTCGCGCACCTTGCAGGAGCGGCTGAAGGGCAAGGTGCGGGTCGATTTCGAGACCTCGCGCCGGCTGTTCACTTTGATCACGGTGCTGCACTGGAAGGGCGAGGGCCAGTGATGCCGCGGGCCGCCACGCGCGCGTCCCAGCTTTCGGCCAAGGGCGCCTAGGCGCATGGCCGAGGGGCCGCCGCGCGCGCGCCAGCCGCAGGCGGTGCTGTTCGCCTGCGGCCAGAACAGCGTCCGCTCGCCGATGGCCGAGAGCCTGCTGCGCCAGATGTATCCGCAGGCGCTCTATGTCCGCTCCGCCGGCGTCAAGAAGGGTGAGCTCGATCCGTTCGCGGTGTCTGTCATGGCCGAGCTCGGCCAGGACATCTCGCAGCACAAGCCGACCACCTTCGAGGAGCTCGAGGACTGGGAGGGGCTGAATTTCGACCTCATCATCACCCTCTCGCCCGAGGCCCATCACAGGGCCCTGGAGCTGACCCGCACCATCGCCGCCGACGTCGAATACTGGCCGACGCCCGACCCGACCGGCACCGACGGCAATCGCGAGCAGAAGCTCGCGGCCTATCGCGAGGTCTGCGACGGGCTGTTCACGCGGATCCGCAAGCGTTTCGGCAAGCCCGGTCCGGCGGGCTTGTAGGTTCCCGGTTCCACCGCAGGTGTCATCGAACCGAAATACCAACGTCGTCCCCCGCTCAAATTCGCGCCGTAGAGCAGGCTCGTCGCAGCCTTGTCGCAGCCTTCGGGTTGTGGAATGGCAGCCCTTCCGATAGGTTCCGCGCGCACGCCCCGCCGCTTCCGAATCCCCCAGCGAAATCAGCATGCTCGGCCGTCCCAAAATCGTTCTTGCATCCGGCTCGCCGCGGCGTCTGGCGCTGCTCAATCAGGCCGGCATCGAGCCCGACGCGCTGCGCCCGGCCGACGTCGATGAGACGCCGAAGCGTGGCGAGCTGCCGCGCGCCTGCGCCAATCGGCTGGCCCGCGCCAAGGCCGATGCCGCGCTCAAATCCGTCCAGCTCGACGACGAGCTGCGCGGCGCCTTCATCATCTCCGCCGACACGGTGGTCGCGGTCGGCCGCCGCATCCTGCCGAAGGCCAATCTGGTCGACGAGGCCTCGCAGTGCCTGCGGCTGCTGTCCGGCCGCAACCATCGCGTCTACACCGCAATCACCCTGGTGACGCCGAAGGAGGCGTTCCGCCAGCGCCTGGTCGAGACCCGCGTCCGCTTCAAGCGGCTCAGCGAGGACGACATCCAGGCCTATATCGGCTCCGGCGAATGGCGGGGGAAGGCCGGCGGCTACGCCGTGCAGGGCATCGCCGGCTCGTTCGTGGTCAAGATGGTCGGCTCCTACACTAACGTCGTCGGCCTGCCGCTCTACGAGACCACGACCCTGCTCGCCGGCGAGGGTTTTCCGATCCGCTTCGGCTGGCTCAACACCGTCGGCGTCTGACGCCATCCTTGAGGAGGTGCATCGCGCGTCGCGGGCGCCTAGATAGCGGCCATGTCCCAAGAATCGACCCGTTCGACCAGCTCCCCATCCGCCGCCTCCGCCAAGCCCGCCGGCCGCTGTCCGATCTGCCGCCGGCCCGCAGCCGCGGCCGTCCGCCCATTCTGCTCGCCGCGCTGCCGCGACGTCGACCTGCATCGCTGGCTCAGCGGCTCCTATGTCATCCCGGCCACCGAGGGCGACGAGGACGACGTCGAATAGGGCCGTGTTTTCATGGCTTTGCCCCAGCGGAGCCGGCCGTCCGGCGGCGGCCCCGGGGCCTTCCGCGCAACTGCGAAAGGAATGTGAAAACTTCGCCTCAGGGCGGTAGACAGCGCCGCCTGCTCTGACTATAACCCGCCGGCTCGCCGGGCTTTTTTGCCCTTCACGAGACCTGCCCAGGTAGCTCAGTTGGTAGAGCATGCGACTGAAAATCGCAGTGTCGGTGGTTCGATTCCGCCCCTGGGCACCACGCTTCGCCCGTTGGGCTACGCGTGGCGCAGCCGCGCTGTAGCCCAACGGGCGAAGCGTGCCCGGCGAAGCCTCTTGGCGAAGCCGGGCGTTTGAGCCCCCAAGTCTCGCTTGAGACCCGCTCTCTGATCTCCGATCAACCTTGTCAAACAGCCTGCCGCTCGTCGCCGTAGCTCGCGCCCATGCGCTCGCAACCTCGCGGCTGGATTGGCCCGAGCTCCGCTGCATGTGAGCGTCCTCATCAATTGAGAGGGCGCAGGGAAGGCCGAGTGCCGACTGGCACCCATGGCCCCCGTGCGAAAGAAGTGCACGGGGCAGGAACCACAGGCTCAGCCGGAAACAACCCGGCCTTCCCTGCGCGATGGTTTGAACGGCTGCTCCGCGCTCTCCCAGGGGACCGGGCTTGCTTGCCCCCGTCATCGGGATGTCGCCGACCAAGACACCAGCATCGGGGTGTCGGGACCACACGGCTTGACCGTCCACGGAACGACGTTCGTCCGCACCCCAAAGGAGATGCTGCGTCGCCCCGCGGCCACCGCTCCCCGCCGCAACGTCTCGTGACGATCGCGATGCGCCCCTCTCAGTGCGGGCGGGATGGCGGGAAATGTGCAGGTGATTTGCCCGACGACCCAAGGGGAATCAGCACGACGGGCAGTTTGTACAGGGCTGGGATACGCTGGCCGACATACGAGTTGGCAGAAACAGCGCGAGCAGCTCAGAGACATCGCCATTGCTTGACGTATGTATCATTAAATGATACATACGTTGGCACATGATCAGAAGCTTCCGCGACAAGATCACCGAGGCTGTCTTCGACGGCGAGAACCCGAAGGGCTTTCCGTCGGATCTGTCAAAAGTGGCCCGCCGGAAGCTGCGTTACCTCAACGCTGCAGCCGATCTCCGCGACTTGCGATCGCCTCCGGGCAATCGGCTGGAGGCGCTGACGGGGGATCGTCAGGGGCAGCATTCGATTCGCATCAATGATCAATTTCGGGTGTGCTTCGTTTGGACGGCGGAAGGTCCGGCGGACGTCGAGGTCGTGGACTATCACTAAGAGGCACTGCAATGACCAAGAAGCTGAAACCCATGCATCCCGGTGAGGTTCTGCGGGAGGAGTTCCTCGATCCTCTCGGGATCTCCGCGGGCGCTCTCGCCAAGGTGTGTGGCCTGCCGCGGACACGAATCGAGCGGATCGCGAGCGAGCAGAACGGCATCACCGCCGACACCGCGCTTCGGCTCGCCAAGGCGCTCGACACGACGCCCGAGCTTTGGCTCAACCTGCAGACGGACTATGACGTCCAGATCGCGAAGCGCGACCTCGGCAAGACTCTCGACCGGATCGAGACGGTGAACAAGCCGCGAGCGGCGTGACCGGGCCACGGCCGCCGAGCGGTCGCGCACTGCGGCCCGGAGTTTCATGCAGCGTCACCGCAATGCGCAGCTTGAAACTCGCGAGAGCGCGGGTGCTATCAAAACGAAAATCAAAGACGCAATCTCACCCGAGCATCACGACACGCGAACTGACGAAGATGATTGAGGGAGTTTCGACCGTCACGATGTCAGCAATCAGGTCCAAGTTCAGGGCGGACCTCAAACGACCAAGAGAACGAGGCGTGCCGGTGTGCATGTAACGTCGAATTCGTTACCAAGTGTGCACTCCGGAATCACGGTGATTTCCTGAATGCCCTTCTTTTTTGTTGCATGCACGGCCACACTTTGGACACGGCTCTCCGCACCTTATCTCAGGAAACTCCTTCTTGGTTTGTTTCTTTGCAGTGGAGGCCTTCTTGGTAGCGGAGGTCTTCTTTGTAGCGAGGCCGCGTTTGACGCTCCTTTTGGTTGAATTCTTCATTTCAAATACTCTTCATTATTATCGTTGCAACTTTAAGTTCAATTTTGCATTCGCGTATTGATGTAGGTCAATATTTGTCGGGGCAGGGCTAGACGTCGATGTGATCTTTCTCACAGCCCGCCACGCGATGGCGCGTCAATGTCGTCCCATGTGGTCCTGGCACGCCGAACACGCGAGGTGATGACATGCGCTGGAGTGACTCAGCCAAGGGATTTGCGGTCGTTCTGGTGGTGACCGTCGCGGGGTACGTGTCCACGACCTATGTCGACCACCGGTTTGCCGCGCTTGACGCATCCGCGGATGCGACAACGAACCCGCCTCCGACATCCTCCGCTTGCGTCGGCGAAGATGGGCGCTGGCACAATTGGCCGTGGGCGAACGTGCCGATGCTCTCGCCGGCGTGTCGGCAGAATCGATAGCACGTGGCGGATGAGCGGAGCGTCATCCGCTATGCGGGATCATCGATGTCGGCCTGGACCGTCGGCCGCAAGCTCGATGAGCAACCCCTCGCCGATCAAGCTGGTTCACGGCAGGAACGAGCTTCCGCCAGGAATGAGCGCCGACGACTGTTGGCAAGCAGCGTAAGCTGGCGGATGACGCTTCGCTCATCCGCCCTACGAACTACGAACGGTCGGACTCTTTCTGACTCAAAGTCTCAGGCATCCCACGGCCGACCGCGAATCCGCCTTTGACTCCAGGTTGTCGAAGTGATCATCTTCTCCATTGACGGGAGAGGCAGGCTCCAGCCAATCACACGCACCCAGGGAGGCGATGATGAACGGCAACAACAACAAGCTCGTGGCGGAGGCGATCGGGACGTTCTGGCTGACGTTCGGCGGTTGCGGCAGTGCGGTGATCGCGGCCGGCGTGCCGGATGTCGGGATCGGCATGCTCGGCGTGGCGCTGGCGTTCGGGCTCACCGTGGTGACCATGGCCTATGCGATCGGGCACATCTCGGGCTGCCATCTCAACCCGGCCGTGACGGTGGGGCTGGCGTGCGGCGGGCGGTTCCCGACCAGCTTGATCGTGCCCTACATCATCGCGCAGGTGGTCGGCGCCATCGTTGGCGCGGCCGTGCTGTATGCGATCGCCAGCGGGGCGCCGGACTTCAGCACGGCGAGCGGCTTTGCCGCCAATGGCTATGCGGAGCATTCGCCCGGCAAATATGGGCTCGGGGCCTGCCTGCTCAGCGAGTTCGTGCTGACGATGATGTTCCTGTTCGTCATCATGGGCGCGACCCATGGCAAGGCGCCGGCCGGGTTTGCGCCGCTGGCGATAGGGCTGGCGCTGACGCTCATTCACCTGATCAGCATCCACGTCACCAACACCTCGGTGAACCCGGCGCGCAGCACCGGGCCGGCGCTGTTCGTCGGCGGCTGGGCGCTGGCGCAGCTCTGGCTGTTCTGGGTGGCGCCGCTGCTCGGCGGCGCGGCCGGCGGCTTCATCTATCGCTGGCTGAGCCCGGAGCCGGCCGGCGAGGTGACCGGCGAGCGGACGGGGCAGGGCGCGGTCGCGAAAAGCGCCTAGGAGATCTCCCCACGCAGTTGGATCGGGCCGCGTCACGGCGTGGCCGATGCCGTGGTCGCGCCGCTCTTGATCGCGGTCGGCTCTGCTGGATAATGCGCGCCTTGTCAGCGTGCACGATTTTGCAGGTGTCGTGATGAGCCGGAGGAACAACGAGCCGCTGTCCGATCGGGTCGCCAGGGTGGCCGAGGCGCTGCTGGCCGACCAGCATTACGTCAGCGTCGCCGACCTGTTCTGTGGCCTCGGCTGGCTCGATGCGTCGCTGCTGGAGCAGTGGCGGCGTGGGCAGGTTGGGTCGCTGGAGGAGGTCACACGCTCCGGTCTCCCGCGCATCCAAGGGGCCGAGCCCGAGCGAGACCGCCTATGTCGCACAGACGCCAAGCCGGCAGCCGCTGCGGTTCAGCCGCAGCAATGATCCGCAACTTGAAGAGCTGTTCCGGACGCATTGGGTCTCGCCGGCGCTCTCCGAGAAGAAGCGCGAGCGCGTGGCAGTGAAGGCGAGCCGGGCGCCGGAGCTGGTGGCGATCGCGCCGGCGCGGGACGGCTGGAGCTGTCATCGCTGCGGCGGGACCGGCGATGTCCTCATGATGGAGGATGGCGGTCCGGCGTGTCTCTCATGCGTCGGTCTCGGCGATCTCGTGTTTCTGCCCGCCGGCAACGCGCTGCTGTCGCGGAGGGCCAAGGCGAAGAGCAAACGCCATGCGGTCGTGGTGCGCTTCAGCCGGACGCGCGGGCGCTATGAGCGGCAGGGGCTGCTGGTGGAGCCAGGGGTGCTGGCCGAGCTGGGTCAGGACACCGCGTGAGCACGGCGCAGGACGCGCTGTCGGTCGTCTCCATGATCTCGCCGTGCTACGATGCTCGTCGTCCGCAGGGGCATCCGGTCCGCCCGCTCCGGCGTTCTGCAGCGACAGGTGAGGGCCGCAATGTTCGTCGACTTGCCCGGCCACTGGCCGCATGATCCGAAGCCGGAGCCGCCGAAGCGACGGCTGTCGCCGCGGCGTGAAAAGCTGCTGCTCGTGCTGATCGGCTTCAACATGATGCTGCTTATGGTCGCGCCTATTGGCGGTGCCACGCTGATCCACTGGCTAGTCGCCGTATTCTCGCGCTGACGCGGGAGACGCCGGGCTATCGAGGCCGGCCTACACCTTCATGTCGATCACGGTGCGGCTCATCTCGTCGCTCGCCTTCAGCACTTTCGCGTTCGCGGCGAAGCTGTATTTGGCGACGAGCTGGCTGATCATCTCCTGCGCGAGATCGACATTGGGCGCGGCGACGAGGCCATCCTTGTTGGCGAACGGCGCGGTGGGATCGTAGCTCGCGGACGTACCCGAGCTCGAACGCGTGATGGTCGTCTGCGTGCCGCCGCCGGCGACGTCGCTCTGCACCAGCTCGAGCGGGTCGTAGGCCTTCGGCGCGCCGGCCGGCAGCGTGCCGTCGGCATTGGGCAGCGCGCCCGTGCTCCTGGCATTGGCGACGTTCGAGGCGGACACCTCGAGCCGGCGCGAGGCGGCTTGCATGCCGGAGACTGCGATGGTGGCGGTGGGACTCATGGCGGCGCTTGCTGATGACGTGATGCGCCAGCTAAGCCCGCGGCGCACCAAGCAAGTGTCAAGACCGCCGATGAGACTCGAGCGTCCGGCTCAAGGTTTTGTTCACCATCACGAACTCAACGCGGCCCGTTTGGATCGTCGCGCAGCAGCGCCAAGGCGGTGGGCACATCCATGGCTGCGGAGACGAGCACATATTCGCCGCGTGCCGCGTGGACGCCCCCGGTGACCACGACCGCCCGCTTCGGGCAGAGGCCGAAGCAGCTCGTCGCGATGACGCGGGCGGGCTTCTCGCCTGCGCGGTTGCCGGGGCTGCCGCGGGATTCCAGCGCGTGCTTGAGGGCCTTCTTCAAGGCCTTGTTCAATGCTTTGGGGTCATCGCTGCGCTTCAGGCAATTGCGGCAGACGAACACCGGAGCGGCGCGGTGGGGGCGGACGAGAGAGGGGAGGGCCATGCCCCCGAGCTAAGCGGCCGGCCGAGCCGCCGCATCCCGCGGGGATGCGCAGCCGTCGTGCGCCGAGCGAGGATCCGCGACGCTGGGCGCAACCTGCCGAGATTGGGCTATTGCCCACGATCAGAGCATATGATCTGGTCTGGATGACCCTGCCGCGTTCCTCCTGGGGATGGTGGCGCGCCTCGGTCCCCGGCGCCGTGAGCGCCATGGCATAGTGCAGGCCGATCAGCGTCGGGCCGCGCTCGGCCGGGAAGACGTGTTCTGAAAGGGAGGCCGGCTCGGCGTCATGGCGGGCGACAGCGACAAATCACGGCTCGACGATGCCGCTCGCGCCGGCTGGCTGTACTTCATCGCGGGCCATACCCAGGACGAGATCGCCCGGATGCTGCAGGTGTCGCGCGCCTCGGCGCAGCGGCTGGTGTCGCTGTGCCTTGCCGAGCGGCTGATCACGTTCCGGCTCGAGCATCCGATCGCCTCGTGCATGGCGCTGGCCGCGCAGCTCAAGGCGCGCTTCGCGCTGGTGCACTGCGAGGTGGTCCCGACCGATCCGGCCGCGCCGGCCGGCGCGGCGGGGATCGCCGAACGCTGCGCCAACCTGCTGGAGACGACGCTGCGCGCCGAGACGCCGGTCATCATCGCGCTCGGCACGGGCCGGGCGGTGCGCGCCGCGGTCGAGCGCGTCTCGCCGGTCGACCGGCCCGAGCACCAGATCGTCTCGCTGGTCGGCAACATCCTGGCCGACGGCTCCGCCAGCTTCTTCGACACCGTCGGCCGGCTCGCCGACCGCACCGGCGCGCGGCATTATCCGATGCCGCTGCCGTTCCTGATGGGCACCGAGGACGAGCGCGACCGCATGGTCCGGCTCGATGCCATCGCCAAGGTCAAGGCGGTCGCCGACAAGGCCGACCTCAAGCTGGTCGGCATCGGCCAGATGGACCAGAAGGCGCAGATGCATGTCGACGGCTTCGTCACCCGCGACGAGCTCACCGAGATGATGCGGCTCGGGGCCATCGGCGAGATCACCGGGTGGGCCTATGACGCCAACGGCAGGGTGATCGCCGGCGGCACCAACCGCAGGCTCACCAGCATTCCGCCCGAGGTGCCGGCCCGCGCGATGACGATCGCGGCGGCGCTGGGACCGGCGAAGATCCCGGCCATCCGCGCCGCGCTGACCGGGCGGCTCATCAACGGCCTGATCACCGACGAGGCCACGGCGCGCGCCATCCTGGCGTGAAGGCCCGCGGCGCTGCTGCGCATTGTTCTATCAAAGATCGGATTCCTGTCGCGCCGCACAACCTGTGGGCGCCGGCGCATGCTTGACAAAGCCCGATCAGTGTTGTGAACATCAGCCCAGCCCGTGAGCATATATTCAATAACCGCGGGAATGGGAGGAGACCGTGAAGACCATCTTCACTCGGACGAGCACGCTTGCCGCCCTGCTGGGCGCCGCCACGCTGCTGACACATGCGCCCGCACTGGCGGAGACGAGTCTGACGATCGCCACCGTCAACAACGGTGACATGATCCGGATGCAGGGCCTCACCAGCGAGTTCACCAAGGCCAATCCCGACATCTCCGTGAAATGGGTGACGCTGGAAGAGAACGTGCTGCGCCAGCGCGTGACGACGGACATCGCCACCAAGGGCGGCCAGTTCGACATCCTCACCATCGGCACCTATGAGGTGCCGATCTGGGCCAAGAAGAACTGGCTGGTGCCGCTCGACAAGCTCGGTGCCGACTATGATGCGGGCGACATCCTGCCCAAGATCAAGGACGCCGTGTCGGTCGACGGCAAGCTCTATGCAGCGCCGTTCTACGGCGAGAGCTCGTTCGTGATGTACCGCACCGACCTGTTCGACAAGGCCGGGCTGAAGATGCCGGAGAGCCCGACCTGGGACTTCGTCGTCGACGCCGCCAAGAAGCTCACCGACAAGCAGGGCGGCGTGTACGGCATCTGCCTGCGCGGCAAGGCCGGCTGGGGCGAGAACATGGCGTTCCTGACCGCGATGTCGAATTCGTTCGGCGCGCGCTGGTTCGACGAGAAATGGCAGCCGCAGTTCAACACGCCGGAATGGAAGAAGACGCTGACGACGTATGTCGAGCTGATGAAGGAGGCCGGCCCTCCCGGCGCCAGTTCGAACGGCTTCAACGAGAACCTCGCGCTGTTCAACTCCGGCAAATGCGCGATGTGGATCGACGCGACCGTGGCGGCCTCGTTCGTGACCAACCCGAAGGAGTCGAAGGTCGCCGACAAGGTCGGCTTCGCGCTGGCGCCGAACACCGGCCTCGGCAAGAACGCCAACTGGCTGTGGGCGTGGAGCCTCGCGGTGCCCGCCGGCTCGCAGAAGGTCGAGGCGGCGGAGAAGTTCATCGCCTGGGCGACCAGCAAGGACTATCTGAAGCTCGTCGCGTCGAAGGACGGCTGGGCCAACGTGCCGCCGGGCACGCGCACCTCGCTCTACAAGAACGAGGAGTACCTGAAGGTCGCGCCGTTCGCCAAGCTGACCCTGGCCTCGATCGATGCCGCCGATCCGAACAAGCCGACGGTCAAGCCGGTGCCTTACGTCGGCGTGCAATACGCCGCGATTCCTGAATTCCAGGGCATCGGCACCGCGGTGGGGCAGCAGTTCTCCGCTGCGCTGGCCGGCTCGATGACCGTCGATGCGGCGCTCGCGGCGGCACAGTCCTCCACCGAACGCGAGATGAAGCGCGCCGGCTACATCAAATAGGCGCGCAAAGTTATCAGCTCGACACGAAACTCCTCCCGAGCTGATCACTGGCGGCCATCCCTCCCCACAGGGATGGCCGCATTTTCTCTCCAACGTTGTTCGAGCTCTCGCCCGGACGACGGTGCGCTCCCTCTCCCCGCTTGCGGGGAGAGGGTTGGGGTGAGGGGGACTCTCCACGAATACCGCGCTCGCGGAGAGTCCCCCTCACCCGGATTGCATCTGCCGATGCAATCCTCTCCCCGCGGGCGGGGCGAGGTGCACCGAGCCCGAGGCTTTATTCTCACGGCGGCGTGGTCATTGCGAGGAGCCGAAGGCGACGAAGCAATCCAAAGTCCCCCCGTGATTGTGGATTGCTTCGCTTCGCTCGCAATGACGGCAGTGTTCATCGAGCAAATGGACAGCGGCAATGGCCACCAGACAGACGCAACTCCTCGCCCGCGCGCTGATGTCGCCAGCGGTCATCCTGCTGTTCATCTGGATGATCGTGCCGCTGGCGCTGACGATCTATTTCTCGACCCTGCATTACAGCCTGCTCGATCCCGGCTCGGAGAGCTTCGTCGGCTTCGAGAACTTCACCTACTTCCTCACCGATCCCGCCTTCCTCGCCTCGCTGCAGAATACGCTGGTGCTGGTCGGTTCGGTGCTGCTGCTGACCATCGGTCTCGGCATTCCCCTCGCGATCCTGCTCGACCAGCCCGTGATCGGCCGCAACATCATCCGTCTGATGGTGATCGCGCCGTTCTTCGTGATGCCGACGGTCAGCGCGCTGGTCTGGAAGAACCTGCTGATGCACCCGGTGTCCGGCCTGTTCGCCTGGATCGCGACCTCGCTGGGGCTGACGCCGATCGACTGGTTCACCGACGCGCCGCTGCTCGCGGTCATCTTCATCGTCGCCTGGCAGTGGCTGCCGTTCGCGACCCTGATCCTGCTGACCGCGCTGCAGTCGCTCGACGAGGAGCAGAAGGAGGCCGCCGAAATGGATGGCGCCGGCGCGGTGTCGCGCTTCATCTATCTGACCGTGCCGCATCTGGCGCGCCCGATCACGGTGGTGATCCTGATCGAGACCATCTTCCTGCTCACGGTGTTCGCCGAGATCTTCGTCACCACCGGCGGCGGGCCGGGGTTGCAGACCACCAATATCGCCTTCCTGGTCTATTCTCAGGCGCTGATCCAGTTCGACGTCGGCACCGCCTCGGCCGGCGGCCTCGTCGCGGTGGTCATCGCCAACATCGTCGCCTTCTTCCTGGTCCGCATCGTCGGCCGCAATCTGGAGGCCTGACCATGGCGCGCAAGGTCACCGGACGTCATGTCGCGATCGCGACGCTAGCCGCCTGGCTCGCCGGCTTCGTGATCTTCTTCCCGATCCTGTGGATGGTGCTGGCGAGCTTCAAGACCGAGCTGGAGGCGTTCGCGACGCCGCCGTCGTTCCTGTTCTTCCACTGGACCACCGAGAACTACGTCACCGTGCAGGAGCGCAGCGACTATCTGCACCACGCGCTGAACTCGCTGATCGTCGCCGGCGGTTCGACCCTGATCGCGATGCTGATCGCGATCCCTGCGGCGTGGTCGATGGCGTTTGCGCCGACCAAGCGCACCAAGGACATCCTGCTCTGGATGCTCTCGACCAAGATGATGCCGCCGGTCGGCGTGCTCGTGCCGATCTATCTCATCTACAAGAACTTCGGTCTGCTCGACACCCGCACCGGGCTGGTCTTCATCCTGTGCCTCGGCAATTTGCCGATCGTGATCTGGATGCTGTTCACCTACTTCAAGGAGATCCCGAAGGACATCCTGGAAGCAGCGCGGATGGACGGCGCCACGATCGGGCGCGAGCTGATCTACGTGCTGACGCCGATGGCGATCCCGGGGCTGGCCTCGACCCTTCTCCTGAACCTGATCCTGGCCTGGAACGAGGCGTTCTGGACCTTGAACCTGTCGACCCTGAATGCGGCGCCGCTGACGACCTTCATCGCGTCCTATTCGAGCCCGGAAGGCCTGTTCTGGGCGCGGCTGTCGGCGGCCTCCACGCTCGCGATCGCGCCGATCCTGATCATCGGCTGGTTCAGCCAGAAGCAGCTCGTGCGCGGGCTGACCTTCGGCGCAGTGAAGTAACGAAAGGGCTGACCATGGGACGGATCACGCTGGAAGGTGTGCAGAAATCGTTCGGGCCGGTCCACATCATCAAGGGCGCCGATCTCGACATTCCCGACGGCGCCTTCGTGGTGTTCGTCGGCCCCTCCGGTTGCGGCAAGACCACGCTGCTGCGGCTGATCGCGGGGCTCGAGGACGTCTCCGGCGGACGGATCCTGATCGACGGCAACAATGTCGTCGATGTGCCGCCGGCCAAGCGCGGCCTGTCGATGGTGTTCCAGTCCTACGCGCTGTATCCGCATATGAGCGTGCGCGGCAACATCGCCTTCGGCCTGAAGATGGCCGGGCTGCCCAAGGCCGAGATCAACCAGAAGGTCGAGGCGGCCGCGGCCACCTTGAACCTCACGCCCTATCTCGATCGAAAGCCGCGCGAGCTGTCCGGCGGCCAGCGCCAGCGTGTCGCGATCGGCCGCGCCATCGTGCGCGAGCCCAAAGCGTTCCTGTTCGACGAACCGCTGTCCAATCTCGATGCCGCGCTGCGCGTGCAGATGCGGCTCGAGGTGACGCGGCTGCAGAAGCAGCTCGGCACCACCGCGATCTACGTGACGCACGACCAGGTCGAGGCCATGACCATGGCCGACAAGATCGTGGTGCTGAACGCCGGCCGCATCGAGCAATATGGCTCGCCGATCGAGCTCTATCAGCGCCCCGCCAATCTGTTCGTCGCCAGCTTCATCGGCTCGCCGAAGATGAACCTCATCACCGGCGCGGAAGCGGACAAACACCATGCGACCACGATCGGCGTGCGGCCCGAGCATGTCGCGGTCGTCGACGACGGCGGCGAGGGCTGGACCGGCAAGGTGGTGATCGCCGAGCATCTCGGCAGCGACACCTTTCTCTACGTCGATGCCGGCGCGCTCGGGACGCTCACCGTGCGCGTCGTCGGCGAGAAACGACTCGGTGCCGGCGACACTGTGACGCTGCGGCCCGAGCCCAGCCGCATCTACCGCTTCGACGAGAGCGGCAATTCGATCTTCGCATGAGAGGTGACGTCCCCTCCGGGCGTCAACGACAACAACGGACCACGACGATGTATCTCGAAAAATTCAAACTGAACGGCAAGACCGCGTTGGTCACCGGCGGCGGGCAGGGCATTGGCCTGGCTTGCGTCGAGGCGCTGGCGGAGGCGGGCGCGCATGTCGTGATCGCCGATCGCGACGCCAAGGCGGCGGCGGACGGGCAGGCGGCGATGAAGGCCAAGGGCTATGACACCGAGACCGCGCTGATGGACGTCACCAACTCGGCTCAGGTCAACGAGGTGGCCGACGATCTGGTCGCGCGCTACGGCGGCATCGACATCCTCGTCAACAATGCCGGCATCGCGCGCAGCGAGACGCCGGCCGAGACCGTCACCGACGAGCACTGGCTGAACGTGCTGGACGTCAATCTCAACGGCACCTTCTGGTGCTGCCGCGCCTTCGGCAAGCACATGCTGGCGGCCAACAGTGGCGCCATCGTCAACATCGGCTCGATGTCCGGCTTCATCGTCAACAAGCCGCAGGAGCAGTGCTTCTACAACGCGTCCAAGGCTGCGGTGCACCATCTGACCAAGTCGCTGGCTGCCGAATGGGGCGCGCGCGGCATCCGCGTCAACGCGGTCGCGCCGACCTATATCGAGACGCCGCTGAACGCCTTCGTGAAGAGCAATCCGCGGATGTACGACGCCTGGATCGGTGGAACCCCGATGGCACGGATGGGGCAGGTCGAGGAGATCGCCTCGGTGGTGCTGTTCCTGGCCTCGGAAGCCGCAAGTTTGATGACCGGCAGCGTCGTCGTTGTCGATGGCGGCTACACTTGCTGGTAAGCTCGCGTCAGAATTGACGGGAGCGAAACATGCGGCAGGCGTTCATCGGTGTCGATGTCGGCACAACCAGCACGCGCGCCGGGATTTTTGACGGCAACGGCCGGCTGCTTGCCGCGGCGCGGCATCCGATCCAGACTTGGCACGAGGCCGGTGATGTCGTCGAGCAGTCGTCCGACGACATCTGGCGTGCGTGCTGCGCGTCGGTCAAAGCCGCGCTAGCGGAGGCCGCGATCGCGCCGGAGCTGATCAAGGGGGTCGGCTTCGATGCCACCTGCTCGCTGGTGGTGCTGGACCGCCAGGGCGCGCCGGTCACCGTCAGCGGCTCCGGCGACGCCAGCCGCAATGTCATCGTGTGGATGGATCATCGCGCGCTGACGGAGGCGCGCGACATCAATGCGACCCAAGACGAGGTGCTGTGCTATGTCGGCGGCTCGATCTCGCCGGAGATGGAGATGCCGAAGCTGCTGTGGCTGAAGCGGCATCTGCGCAAGAGTTTCGATGCGGCCGGCCATTTCTTCGATCTCGCCGACTTCCTCACCTGGCGTGCGTCAGGCTCTCTGGCGCGCTCGATGTGCACCGTCACCTGCAAATGGAATTATCTGGCGCACGAGACGCGCTGGAGTGCGGCCTTCTTTCGCCGTATCGGGCTGGAGGATTTCGTCAGCGAGGATTATGCGCGGATCGGCACCGAGATCGTCGCGCCCGGTACGCCGCTCGGCCGTGGGCTGTCGCAGGACGCGGCCGAACAACTCGGGCTCGTCGCGGGTACGCCGGTCGGAGCCGCGCTGATCGATGCCCATGCCGGCGGCATCGGCGCCATCGGTGGCCGCGCGGCTGACGGCGGGGAGGTCGATGTCTGCGACCGGCTCGCCTACATCATGGGGACTTCGGCCTGCATCATGGCGACGACGCGGGTGCCGTCCTTCGTGTCCGGCGTGTGGGGACCGTATTATCAGGGCATGGTGCCTGGGTTCTGGCTCAACGAGGGTGGCCAGTCTGCCGCGGGGGCGGCGATCGATCATCTGCTGCGCTCGCACCCGGCCGCGGCCGAGGCGACCGCTGCGGCGCGCGCGGAAGGGCTCGACCTGATCACCCTGCTCGAAAAACGGATCATGGCGCGGGTGCCGAATGCCGGCAGCGCGGCGCTGCTGGCGCGTGATCTTCACATTCTCCCGGAATTCCTCGGCAACCGCTCGCCCTATGCCGATCCGGACTCGCGCGCCGTCATAGCGGGCCTCGATCTCGACGCTGATATCGGCGCGATGGAGCGGCTGTTCGTGGCCGGGCTGTGCGGGCTCGCCTATGGCTTGGCGGATGTGATCGACGCCTTCGCCGCCAATGGCGTTACCAGCCGGACGCTGGTCATGGCTGGCGGCGCCTCGCGCAGTCCGCTGGTACGCCAGATCATGGCTGATACGACCGGGTTGACCGTGGCGCTTCCCGGCACCCAGGAGCCCGTGCTGCTCGGTGCGGCCATGCTCGGCGCAGTCGCCAGCGGCGCCTTCCGCTCGATCGGCGACACGATGGCCTCGATGTCCACGCTCGGCCGCCTCAGCGACCCGACCGATCCGAACATCGCGGCCTTCCATCGCCGCAAGCGGCGCATCCACGGCCTGCTGCGGACGCTTGATCGCGAGAGCCGTTCCGTGATGCATGGTGCCGATGGGGAGGCACGCTGATGATCCTGAGCTGTGGTGATGCGTTGATCGATTTCGTCCCCGCCCGATTGGCTGACGGACGTGACGCCTTGAGGCCGGTGGTCGGCGGCTCCTGCCTGAACGTCGCCGTCGGCGTGGCGCGGCTCGGCGCGCCCACGGGCTTCGTCGGTGGCATCTCGACCGACCTGTTCGGCACCATGATCGCGGCGCATGCCCAAGGCTCGCACGTCGACCTCGGCTACGCTACGCGCAGCCCGGACCAGACCACGCTCGCTTTCGTGCGCCATGTCGGCAGCGAGGCGCAGTATGCCTTCTACGACGCCGAGACCGCCGCGCGGAAGTGGACGTTCCGGCCGGGCAGTATTGCCTTTGCAGACATCGACGCCATCCATGTCGGATCGACCACGCTGATCCACGATCTCGGTGCCGCGGAGACCCGTGCGCTGATCGCCGCCACGCAGGGCGCGGTGACGATCTCCTTCGACCCGAACTGCCGTCCGAATCTGGTGACTGATAAGGCCGGCTACCGCGCTGACATGGATGGGTTCGCCGCGAGCGCCGACCTGATCAAGATGTCGGATGTCGATTTCGACTATCTGCATGGCCACGACGACTACGCTGCGCGGGCGGACGCGCTGCTGGCGCGCGGCACCAGCCTGGTCGTCGTCACGCGGGGTCCCAAGGGGGCGCTCGGCTGGCATGCGCAGGCCGGCGCGGTCGAGGTCGCGGTCCCCGCGATCGAGGTGGTCGATACGATCGGCGCCGGCGACTCCTTCCAGGCGGGGCTGTTGTTCGCGCTGCGCAAGCTCGGCCGCATTGACCGGGAGGCCCTGAGAGGATTGAGCCAGACCGAAATGCGCAAGGCGCTCGCCTTTGCCGCAGCCTGTGCGGCCGTCACCTGCACCCGCGAGGGCGCCGACCCGCCGCGCTGGGACGACGTGGCTGCAACCTGGGATCGCCTGGGCTGAAGCTCCCCATTGCACTCGTCATTGGGAACTGGTTGGCTGTTCCCCCGTCATATGTGAGTACCGGACGAGGAAGCGCGATCGCGAGACTCCTCTGCCCGGGCCGCGGAAATCTTGACGCGACAAAGAGTTGCAGGGAGGAGAACCATGGCACCCGCCGCACGGACCGAGCCGCTGTCCCGTCACGCGCTGGCCTTCGTGTTGGCTGGCGGACGCGGCAGCCGGCTGCTGGAGCTGACCGACCGGCGCGCCAAGCCCGCCGTCTATTTCGGCGGCAAGTCGCGCATCATCGATTTCGCGCTGTCGAACGCCGTCAATTCCGGCATCCGGCGCATCGCCGTGGCGACACAGTACAAGGCGCACAGCCTGATCCGCCATCTGCAGATGGGCTGGAACTTCTTCCGCCCCGAGCGCAACGAGAGCTTCGACATCCTGCCGGCGAGCCAGCGCGTCTCCGAGACGATGTGGTACGTCGGCACGGCCGACGCCGTGTACCAGAACATCGACATTCTCGAGACCTACAACACGAAATACATCGTCGTGCTGGCCGGCGACCACATCTACAAGATGGACTACGAGCTGATGCTGCAGCAGCATGTCGACCAGCGCGCCGACGTCACCGTCGGCTGCCTGGAGATGCCGCGCGAGGAATCCTCAGGCTTCGGCGTCATGCACATCAATGAGGACGACACGATCCGCGACTTCATCGAGAAGCCGGCCGATCCGCCGCCGATGCCGGGCAAGCCCGACAAGTCGCTCGCGAGCATGGGCATCTACGTGTTCGACGCCAAATTCCTGTTCGAGGAGCTGAAGCGCGACGCAGCGGAACCGAATTCCAACCACGATTTCGGCCGCGACATCATTCCCTACATCGTCAGGAACGGCCGCGCCGTGGCGCACCAGTTCTCGCGCTCCTGTGTCCGCGCCGCCCACGATCAGGGCAGCTACTGGCGCGACGTTGGAACGGTGGACGCCTATTGGGCGGCCAATCTGGATCTGACGGACGTCGTGCCCGAGCTCGATCTCTACGATCGCTCCTGGCCGCTCTGGACCTATTCTGAGATCACGCCGCCGGCCAAGTTCGTCCATGACACGGACGGACGCCGCGGCGAGGCGACCTGCTCGCTGGTGTCCGGGGGCTGCATCGTCTCCGGCGCCCAGGTGCAGCGCTCGCTGCTGTTCACGGGAGCGCATCTGCATTCCTACGCCAAGCTGCAGAACGCGGTGCTGTTGCCCTACGTCAACGTCGCGCGCCATGCGCGCCTGACCAACGTGGTGGTCGACCGTGGCGTGCAGATTCCGGAGGGGCTGGTGGTCGGCGAAGATCCGGAGTTCGACGCCAAGCGGTTCAGGACCACGGAGAACGGCGTGACCTTGATTACCCAGCCGATGATCGACGGGCTCAATTCATGACGCCACTGCGCGTTCTGTCGGTTGCCTCCGAGGTCTATCCCATCGTCAAGACGGGCGGCCTCGCCGATGTCGTCGGCGCCCTGCCGTGGGCGCTGATGGCGGAGGACGTCGAGGTCCGCACGCTGATTCCCGGCTATCCCGCGGTCATGAAGGCGCTGGAGCAGGCCAGCGAGATCAGCTCGCTGCCGAACTTCTTCGGCGGCAACGCCCGGCTGCTCGGCGGCAGCCATGGCGCGCTCGATCTGTTCGTGCTCGACGCGCCGCATCTCTACGACCGCGAGGGCAACCCCTATCTGGGGCCCGACGGCAAGGACTGGCCGGACAATGCGTTCCGCTTCGCGGCACTGGCCCGCGCGGCGTCCTATATCGGGCTCGGCGCGGTGCCGGCTTTCGTGCCCGATGTCGTCCACGGCCACGACTGGCAGGCTGGGCTGGTGCCGGCCTATCTGCTGTACAGCCACCGGCCGCATCCCGGCACGGTCGTGACCGTGCACAATCTGGCGTTCCAGGGCCGCTTTCCGCGCCACTTCCTGCCGCCGCTCGGCCTGCCGCCGGAATCCTTCTCGATCTACGGCCTCGAATATTACGGCGACATCAGCTTCCTCAAGGCGGGTCTGCAGTTCGCCGACAAGATCACGACGGTGTCGCCGACCTATGCGCGGGAAATCCAGAGCGACGAGCAGGGCATGGGCCTCGGCGGCCTGCTGCGTCAGCGTGCGTCGGACCTCGTCGGCATCCTCAACGGCATCGACACGGCGGTGTGGGATCCCGGCAGCGATCCGGCGATCGCCTCGCATTTCGGCATCGACCGGATCGAGGCGCGGGCGCCCAACAAGGCCGCGCTGCAGACGCGCATGGGCCTGCAGGTGGCGCCGGAGACGTTCCTGCTCGGCGTCGTCAGCCGGTTGACCTCGCAGAAGGGGCTCGACCTGCTGCTGTCCTGCCTGCCGACCTTGACCAGTAGCGGCATCCAGCTGGCGCTGCTCGGCGACGGCGAGGCCGAGCTGCGCGACGCGTTCCGTGCCGCGGCCGCGAACGATCCCGGAAAGATCGGCGTCGTCATCGGCTACGACGAGGGCTTGGCGCATCTCATCCAGGCCGGCTGCGATGCGCTGGTCGTGCCGTCGCGGTTCGAGCCGTGCGGGCTGACGCAGCTCTGCGCCCTGCGCTACGGCGCGCTGCCGATCGTCACTGCGGTGGGCGGGCTCGCCGACACCGTCATTGACGAGACCGAGGCCGGCGTCGCCGCAACCGGGTTCAAGTGCGCGTCCGTGACAGCGGAGGCGCTCGATCAGACCCTGCGCCGCGCCGCTGCGGCCTTCTACGCCGCGCGCAGCAACGCCTCGAACTGGACCCGCATGCAGCTCAATGCGATGCTGACCGACGTCTCCTGGCGCCACCGCGCCGGCCGTTACGCCGAACTCTACCGGCAGATCGTCGCGCAGCGGCGTCCGGCAGGCTGAGCGCCGCGGCGTACGGGTCGGGAGGCCTATGCCTCGATGAGAACCTTCAACGCATGGGTCTTGGCCGCGGCGCCGAACGTCTCGTAGGCATCGAGGATCTGATCAAGCCTGAAGCGATGGGTGATCAGCCGCTTCGGTTCGAGCTTGCGCGACTGCACCGTCTTCAGCAGCATCGGCGTCGTCACCGTATCGACCAGCCGCGTCGTGATCGCGATGTTGCGGTCCCACAGCTTCTCCAGATGCAGGTCGGCCTTGACCCCATGCACGCCGACATTGGCAATGGTGCCGCCGGGGGCGATGATGTCCCCGCAGGTCACGAACGTGGCGGGCATCCCGACTGCCTCGATCGCCGTGTCGACGCCGCGGCCATTCGTCAGCGCCAGGACCTTCTCGACGGCCTTGCCGTCGGCGTTGTTGACGACGCTGGTGGCGCCGAAGCGGGTGGCGACCTCGAGCCGGTTGTCGTCGAGGTCGATCATGATGATCTCGGCCGGCGAATAGAACTGTGCCGTCAGCAGCGCCGCCAATCCGATCGGGCCGGCGCCGACGATCGCCACCGCCGATCCCGGCTCGACCTTGCCGTTGAGCACGCCGCATTCGAAACCGGTCGGCAGGATGTCGCTCAACATCACCAGCGCATCCTCCTCAGTCCCAGGAGGCACGTGGTAGAGGCTGGTGTCGGCGTGAGGCGTGCGAACATACTCCGCCTGCGTGCCGTCGATCTTGTTGCCGAGGATCCAGCCGCCATGGCGGCAATGCGAATACATGCCGCGCCGGCAATAGTCGCAGGTTCCGCAGGCCGAGATGCAGGAGATGATGACGTGGTCGCCCGGCTTGAACGCGCGCACGGCGCTGCCAACCGCGTCGACCACGCCGACGCCCTCGTGGCCGAGAATGCGGCCCGGTGTACATGTCGGCACGTCACCCTTGAGAATGTGAAGGTCGGTGCCGCAGATCGTCGTCTTCAGGATTTTGACCAGCGCATCGCCAGGCTCGATGATCGTCGGCTTCGGGCGCTCGTCGAGAGATTTCTGGCCGGGACCATGATAGACCAGGGCTTTCATGACGTACCTCCGCAGGTTGCTTCCCGGAGGATGGATGGCGCCAGAGAGGTCGCGCGCCGTTGAGGCGTATCAATCCTGGCCAGAGTCCCTATCACTATCGTGTGTCCCGGGTGGCCAGGACGAAAGGCGACGGCGGACGCGCGTCGCGCCTCCAATGCAGTCCAGCCCGGCTCGGATCACATGCGCATCGCTCTGGACGCATCGGTGCGGCTCGCGGATAGTCTCCCGGCTTCCTACAATTCCGCGTGAGATTTCATGACCGACAACCAGCCTTCGTCCGAGTCCTTCGACCTGATCATCCGCGGCGGCACCGTCATCGACGGCACGCGTGCGCCACGCTTCGAGGCGGATGTCGGCATCAAGGACGGCCGCATCGTCGCCATCGGCGGGCTTGACGGCCGGCGAGCCACGCGGGAGATCGATGCCACCGGCCTCATCGTTGCGCCGGGCTTCATCGACTCCCACACCCATGACGACAGCGCCGTGCTGGTCGATCCCGACATGACATGCAAGGTCTCGCAGGGCGTGACCTCCGTCGTGACCGGCAATTGCGGCGTCAGCATCGCGCCGCTGAAGCCGGGCTCGCCGCGGCCGATGCCGCTCGGCTTGCTATCGCCGAGCGAGGGACAGGTGGTCGAGTATGCCGCGTTCGCCGACTACGTCGCCGCGCTGCGCACGGCGCCCGCGGCGGTCAACGTGGCGCCCATGGTCGGCCACACCGCGCTGCGTGCGTCGGTCGTGAGCGACCTCGGCCGGGCCGCGACGGACGTGGAGATCGCCGAGATGCGCGCGCATGTGCAGGAGGCGCTCGACGCCGGCGCCATCGGCGTCTCGACCGGGACGTTCTATCCGCCGGCGGAGGCGGCGCCGACCGAGGAGATCATCGAGGTGTGCCGTCCGCTCACAGGCAGCGGCGGCGTCTATGCCACGCATATGCGCAACGAGGCGAACGAGGTGATCCAGTCGCTGGAGGAGAGCTTTGCCATCGGCAAGGCGCTCGACGTCCAGGTCGTGATCTCGCATCACAAGGTGGTGGGGCCAGCGAATTTCGGCCGCACCAGGGAGACGCTGCCGCTGATCACGAAGGCGATGAGCTGCCAATGCGTCGCACTCGACTGCTATCCCTACAACGCCTCGTCGACCATGCTGCACACCGACCCGGCCAAGCTGCAGGTCAAGGTCGTCGTCGCGGCCTCCGGACCCCATCCGGAAATGGCGGGTCGGGATCTCGCCGACATCGCCGCGGGCTGGGGCGTCGACCGGCTCGAAGCCGCCAAGCGGCTGCAGCCGGCGTCGGCGATCTACTTCGCGATGGACGAGGCCGACGTGCAGACCATCCTCGCCTTCGAGCCGACCATGATCGGCTCCGACGGGCTGCCGTTCGGCGAGCGTCCGCATCCGCGGCTCTGGGGCACGTTCCCGCGCGTGCTCGGCTACTACTGCCGCGAGCTCGAGCTGTTCTCGCTGGAGACCGCGGTGTGGAAGATGAGCGGGCTGACCGCGCGGAATTTCGGCGTCGAGGGACGCGGCACGATCGCGGTCGGCAACCATGCCGACATCACGATCTTCGATGCCGCCAGCGTCCGGGACAGCGCGACCTATGATGCCCCCTGCGTGCCGGCCGCCGGCATCGAGGCCGTCATCGTCAATGGCGCGCTGACCTGGTGGCAGGGCACGCACCAGAAGGCGCGTGCGGGGCAGGTGATCACGCGCGGATCACGGCAGTGATCTAGCTAGGCCGTAGACTCATTAGCCCGCAGCCATAGGCGCAGTGAGGCAAGCTGGACCATGGCGAGGAAGTTGGCGGCGTGCTTGTCGTAACGGGTGGCGACGCGGCGGAAGTGCTTGAGCTTGGAGAAGAACCGCTCGATGAGGTTACGCTCGCGATAGAGGCGCTTGCTGAAGCAGGGCTTCCAGCGCCGGTTGCTCTTGGGCGGGATGTTTGGCGTGGCGCCCTGGTCCTGGATCAGCGCGCGGATGCGGTCGGCGTCATAGGCCTTGTCCGCCAGCACGATGGTGCGCGGGCCGAGATGGTCGAGCAGCGTATCGGCGATCCGCCCATCGTGGGCCTGTCCTGCCGTCAGGCCGAGCCGGATCGGGAGACCCTGCGCGTCGACGACGACGTGGATCTTGGTCGTGAGCCCTCCGCGTGACCGACCGAGACAGTGATCTGCACCCCCCTTTTTGCCGTCGCGGCCTGCTGGTGGGCGCGAACGGAGGTGCTGTCGATCATCTGTATCGCGCCGTCGTGCGCGGCGGTGACGGCGTCCATCAGCCGGTTCCACACACCTGCCTTTCGCCATCGCACAAAGCGGTTGTAGCAGGTGGTGCGCGGGCCATAGCGCTCGGGCAGGTCGCGCCATGGCGCACCGGATCGCAGCACCCAGAAGATGCCGTTCAGCACCCGCCGGTCATCGACGCGGGGCACGCCTCGCGGTTTGTTGGGCAGCAGCGGCTCGATCATGCGCCACTCGAAGTCTGTCAGGTCGTATCGGCTCATGGTAAGCCTGAATCACAAACTGTCGCTTCGTGGAAGCCATTGCCTACGAACGGGTGACGAATGCAATACGATACGGGGCACGAGATCAGGGTCGGCGACAAGGTTATTGCCGATGGAATGAGGGGGGTGGTCGTCTGCGACTTTGACAGCCGCGAGTTCGCGGAGGGCTATGAGGGCTGGGATATGCCGACAACGGAACTGGTCGGTGGGGGCACCCTTTCGTCGGGTATTATGATCGATACCGTCGAGGCCGGCTTGATTCATTATGTCGAGGGAAGCGGCACGATTGCCCGTGTCTCCTCCTAAACGCCAGTGGCTGGTGAAACCCAGCTACGTCCCGTTTATGAGTTCACAGCCTAGATCGTGAACGGGCGCTGGCTGTCGTACTCACGATCTTCCTTGCCGGTCCTGTAATGGTTCGGCGATTGCGTCGGCAGCATCTTGCGCTGAATCTGAAGGTGGAAATCGTTGTAGTTGCCCTTGAATTGACCGTTCGCCCAGACCAGCAGCAGCGCCGCGGTGAAGACGCTGTTGATGGCGCCATCGAATGACACCTGATTGTCCTGGCAGCCCGAGATCAGACGGATGCTGGCCTTGGCGACATCGCTCGACTCCGCACCCGGCGCGCCCTTCGCGGCCCGGCCGATGGCTTCATAAAATGCGCGGTTTTGCTCATACGTACGAAGGGCGATATCCTGCGGCAAGAACTTGGGCGCATAGCTGATCCCTTTCGTCGCGGCCCTGCCGGCCACGGCGATATCCAAATTCCCGGCGAAGCCGGCGGCCTGCGCCATCTCGTAGTAGCTCACCTTGGCCACAGTGCCGCTATGGCAGGAATCGGAGAGAATCAGAACACGAACGCCATCGGCGATCGCGCCGTACACGCGATAGAGTTCATCATCGATCATCTGTCCGTCATAGAGGCACCAGGTCTCATCGAGTGCGTCGATCTCGTCACCATCGAGGTCCGGAACCTGGCTGCCGTGGCCCGAATAGGTCAGCAGCAGAATGTCTCCGCTGTTCAAGTCGCGGGCGGCCATCGTCAGCATGTCGGTCACGGCGCCGCGCGTGGCCTGCTCGCTGAGCAGAATGCCGGTCCGATAGCCCGCCGTCTTCGCAATCGCCTCCATCGCGCGCGCATCATTCTCACAGGCGTTCAGCTTGCCGTCCCACCCAGCATAGTGCTTCGGATCCAGCCGATTGAGACCGATATGCAGCGAAATGCCCTTGGCCATTTCCGTCCCCCTGATGTCTCGGCTCGCAAACATCAAGCCGGCGGTTCGAGCCGATTGCCGCTTTCCGTGACCACCCAGGCGCAGACCGCGCAGATCGCATCGCCGTAGTCGCCGTGCCAACGGCAGTTCGCGCGGATCGAACACCGCGGCAGCGCCACGGTCCGCTCATTCGGCAAGAGCTCCAGCCCGTGCTCGTTAAGGATCTTGGCGACGCCACAGCGCTTGCCGTCCCACTTCGCGCAGCCGCGCGCGAGGCACGGCGACGAGAAGCGGAAGCGCTGTTCCGGCGGACGTCCCTGCCGGGCGATTGCGACGAAGGCGGCGTCGACCTCGAAGCGCTCGGGAATGAAATCGATCCGGCCCTCGGCATTGACGATGCCGAGCAACGTGTTGCCGTCGGCGCAGCGCGAACTCGGGCACATCGGCACCGACTTTGGCTTCACGGATGCTGCATCGGACATCGCCTGAACGCCTCTCGATTAGCTCTCGCCTCGCCCGGCTTGCTTGGTCTGGACATCGCCGTGATCCGAACGTGTGCCGGGCATTCGACCGCACTCAGGGATTATCCAGCTTCGGTCGATAGACAGCTCCGTAAATGTGGGAGCCAGGTCCCGCTCCGAACGCCTTGATCTGCGACAGCGGCGTCGCAACCATGTCGCCGCGCGTATCGAGCTTTGCGATTTCAGCCGTCACCGCCTTCTGAATGGCTTGCTCGATCTCAGACTTCAACTGGCCGGAGAGCGGACCGCCATCGATCTGAGCGACGAAGCGCTCCATCTCCGGCGCGGGCGCCGCCTTGGCGCCTCCACGCTTCGCAATCTCAGCGTCCAAAGCGGCCAGCGCAGCGACAAGATCACCCTGGACGCCGACGATCTGGCGCGCATGGTCGCGCAACGACACCAGATCGTCGATGGATGCGGGCCCTTTGACGGCCGCCGCCAACGCGTTGCCAATGGCAACGCCATAGACCATGATTGCTCCACCGGCGAAGGATGCGATTCCGCCAGCTGTACTCTTCTCGGTCATGATGTCGCCCTCCAAACCTTCAAGGCGCTGACTGAAGATCGATCGTGGCGATCAGACCCGCAGTGGCGCCGCCGTGCGTTCCCCCGAACGATTGGATTTGAGACAACGCCGTGATCTTCAGGTCGCCGCCGCTGTCGTGAGCGGCAATGGCAGCCTTCACCGCATTATTGACGGCCTGCTCGATGCTCTGTCTCGCCTGTGGCTCGATCGGAAGGCCGGTGATCTGCACGGTGAAGCGTTCGGATGGCACCACCTCGGCAGGCGCCGCGCCCTTGGCGGCCGCCTGTCCGCCGCGCTTGACGATTTCCTCGTCGAGCGCGTTCACCGCAGAAACCAGATCGCCTTGAGCGTCGACGATCGCCTTCGCGTGCGAGCGCAATGTGACCAACTCGTCCAGAGTGATACCGCCACTTGCGAGCGCATTGCCGATCGCAAGGCCGTACAGAGGCACCACTCCGCCTGGAACGCCTTCCTTCGCCAAATTCGCCTCCCTCGTCCTCTATACAATCTAAGGTTAGTATTTTACGATACCAATCGTCAACGATGTCGCGGCAAATTTCATGTTCTCTCGTGTACCCCACGCCGATACCGAGATGCCGGTCCGATCAATCCCTTCCGGCGGCTTGCCTACCGCTCAACCGCGCTATGTGGTCTGGGAGATCACGCTCCTTTGCAACCTGAAGTGCAGCCATTGCGGGTCCCGGGCCGGCGCACCTCGCAATGACGAGCTGACCACCGCGGAATGCATCGCTCTGATTGGCGAACTTGCGCGCGCTGGCACCAAGGAGATCGTTCTGATCGGCGGCGAAGCTTACCTCCGCCCCGATTGGCTGGTCCTCGTCGAGGAGATCACTCGTAACGGCATTGTCTGCGGCCTGCAGACCGGCGCCCGGGCACTCACGGAAGCGAAGATCGAAGCGGCCGCGCGCGCCGGACTCAAGACCGTCGGCGTTTCCATCGACGGCCCGGCCGCTACACATGATCGGCTCCGCGGTATCAAGGGCAGCCACGGCCAAGCGGTGGCCGCGATCCGGAACGCGCGAAAGCATGGGCTGATGGCGACCGCCAACTCGCAGGTCAATCGTCTTACCCTGGGCGGCCTGCGCGACATTTTCGATACGATCATCGACGCCGGGGCCTCCGCCTGGCAGATTCAGCTCACCGTGCCCATGGGCAATGCGGCCGATGCTCCATCCATGCTGCTGCAGCCCTTCGATCTCGCTGCGCTGATGCCGGAGCTGTTTGCCCTGTTCGAAGAGGGCCTCGATCGCGGCCTGCAGCTTATGCCCGGTAACAACATCGGGTATTTTGGCCCATACGAAGCGGCTTGGCGCAGTACCTCCGGACGATTCGAATACTACGGCGGCTGCCAGGCCGGACGGGCTGGCCTGGGAATCGAGGCTGACGGCGCCATCAAGGGCTGCCCGTCGCTCCCTACGGCCGCCTATGTCGGCGGCAATATCCGCGATCGATCATTTACCGACATCTGGAACGACAGCGCCGAACTGCGTTTCATGCGCGATCTCGACGAGAGCCGCGGGCGCCGCTGGGGGTTCTGCGCCAAGTGCTACTACGGTCCGATGTGCCGCGCCGGGTGCAGTTGGACCACGCACGTGCTGTCGGGACGGCCTGGCAACAATCCGTTCTGCCACTACCGGGTATTGCGGCTGGCCGAACGCGGCTGGCGCGAGGTGATCGTGCAGCGGACGAGGCCATCGGGACGACAGCCGTTCGACCATGGCTGCTTCGACATCATGATCGAGGACGCCCACGGCGGCCGATACGGCCAGGAAGTGTACGCGAGCGACGAGTTCCAGGATCTCGCGCCTGACGCGGCGGCGAGGCTGGACCAGCTGCTGCTCTGCGAGTCCTGCAAGCACTTCTTCTATCAGGGAGAGCCGGAATGCCCGCATTGCCACGCAGGCGCGGACGCAACGAACAGTGCCGATGATCACGTGCGGGTCGTGCAACGCGTCATGCAGCACCACAACGAGATCGAACAAATCCTGCGCCGTATCGCGGCGCCCGCCTGACCGAAGGGCGCCTCCGCAGGTTGAGCGGAGTCGTTCGTCGGTACCTGCGGCCGCGGGAAGGCGCTGGCGAAAGTCGTCTGGTCCAATCAAACCCAACCGAGGAGAGTATCCCATGAATGCAAATGAAGACGTCAGAGCCGCGCTGGCGAACATTCCCGTGTCCTGGCTGCACATGCCGGCTCTGGCGTTCGCTGAAGCAGGAGCAGCGGGCGCGAAGGAATTCGGTCCGAAGATCGCGCCCGCCGTGCTGGCGCTCGGCGCTGCAGCCGCAGGAGCGATCATCGGTGGTGGCCTGCAACTCACGCACCAATACCTTCACGACAGCAAAGCCGGACCTGTATCGTATCAGGGCATCGACAAGGTGATCTGCACGGCGACCTTCGCCGAGATCGAAGCAGCCGCAACGCGCATCTACCAGGAGTCCGCCCAGGCCAAGGACGGCAATGCGCTGCAGCAGATCATCGATACTGCGGCAGGCGCGAAGTTCGTTCCGGCGCTGGCGCCCGTTGCCGGAGCGGCGGCGGCCTTCATTGCCGGTGTCTATGCCGGTGCTGCGGCGGCACGTCACTGATCAACGGTGAAACTGATCAACGCTGAAGGCGGCGCGCGGCTTGCCCGTGCGCCGGTTTCACCGGCGCGGGGCATCGCATGATGCCGACCGAGTCGACGGGCGGCTTTGGCCCCCCGGGCATCGTGGACGGCGCGTGCGCCAGACCCGCCGCTACCAGTGGCGGCAAACCGTTCCGGTCGCAGCATAGCTCCGCGGAATGGCGATGGGCCTGAGTTTTCTTACTCGTTCGTCCATTTGAGCCTTGGCGGATTTGCCGAGTTCAAAATGCCCGCCCCGCGGCGCGCGGTGGCCTATCCATCCAATTGGCGATCCAATTTTGGCGTCGGCACCAGCATGGACAGGCGTAGCCTGGATCGCTAGCTAAGCCGCTGCAGCCATAGCGCGCGCGAATTCCGGATAGCATTCGGCGAGCTCGTCGAGGATCCGGCCGCGGATCAGCTCGACCGTCGCCCGGTCCGGCGCGGGCGTGGGCGGCACGATCTCCGGCACCGCATAATCGAATCCGGTGCGATCGCGCACGTCGTCGGCGGAGTAGCCCGGGTGCACCGAGCGCAGCCGGAAGCCGCCGCGCTCGCGGTCGAAATCGAACAGCGCCAGATTGGTCAGCAGCGCCTGCGGGCCGCCGCGCCGCTTCACCTCCGGCGTGGTCGCGGCGGCGCTGACGAAATCCACCTTCGGCACCAACACGCGCGGCGAATGCTCCTCGCGAAACAGGATCACCCGCGGAATGAGATGGTAGAGATAGGCCGAGCCGAACGAGCCCGGCCAGCGCACATCCATCCGCGGATAGTCGCCGGTGCCGACCAGGTTGATGTTGCCGCTGCCGTCGATCTGACCGCCGCCGAGAAAGAACGCGTCGACGCGGCCCTGCGCGGCGCAGTCGAACAGCTCGACGCCGCCATTGGTGAAGAAATTGTGCCGGCTCGAGCCGAGGATCGAGATGCGGACCGGCGGCTTGCCCGCTTGCGCGTTCCGTGCGCGCAGCAGCATCGCGCCGGCCGCCGGGATCGGCGACGAGGCGCCGACGGCGACATGGCGGATGCCATCGAGCAGGTCGGCGATGGTGGTGATCAGCAGCTCCTTGCGCGCGCGTTCATCGTGCATGGTCATGCCACCTGCTTGCTGCGGGCCAGGAAGGCGGAGAGATAGCTGCGAAAGCCCTCGTTGGTGCGCGCCATCGCGGCGTAGCGCGCCAGCTCGGCGCCATCGGTCTCGTATTCGTCCCACAGCGGCAGCGGCCAGGCCCCGTTCGCGGCCACCGCGATGGCATCGACATACAGCGCCGGCAGCACGCCGGCCGCCGAGTCTTCGGTCGCCATCAAATCGCGATCGACGATGCGCTCGACGGTGACCAGCGTGCGCTTCGCCGCATAGGCCATCGTCGCCAGCTCGCGGTAGCGACCGATGCGGACATTGCCGAAGCGGTCGGCCTCAGGCGCATGAAACAGCGCCACGTCGGGCGTGATCGCCGGCACCACGACCACCTTGCCGGGCTCGCCGACCGGACTGTCGATCACCTTCCAATCGGGGCGGACCTGCAGCAGATCGCTGCCGATGATGCCGGCGATCGGCATGAACGGCACGCCCTTCTGCCCGGCCAGCAGGCCGGCATGGATCGCAGGGCAGGTGGCATCGCGCAGGCGGATGCTGCCGTCGCGCACGGCCGAGACGAAGCGCGGTGCGCCGCCGGCCTCGCCGAGCGAGACGGCGCTGGTTTCCACCACCGCGGCCACGCCGGCGCCGATCAGCAGATCGGCCTGGAGGCCTGATATCGGCACGCAGACGAGATGCAGTCCGGTGAGGCCGGCCTCGATCATGGCCGCCGTCGCCGCCATCGAGACGCCGGCACGGTCGACCGGGATCGCGATCGATTGCCCCGGTGCGATGGATGCGACGAGCGCCTCCAGACCGACCATCTCCGTCATCGGCGTATCCTCCCGTAGTTGCTTTGCCGCGCAGTGTAGCGATGCCCCGCGGACCTGTCAGTGCTCGTATGCGATCGTCGAGCCGCGGATGATGAGCTCCGGCGCCAGGACGATGTGGTCGGTCGCTGCCTCGCGCCCGGCAAGGCGGTCGAGCAGCAGCCGCGCCGCGGCTTCCCCCATGTCCCGCTGGGCGATCCGCACCGTGGTCAGCGGCGGCGCGACCATGTCGACGAACGGCATGTCGTTGTGGCCGACCACGGAGATATCACCGGGGCAGGTCAGGCCGCGCGCGGCGATCGCGTCATAGACCCCGAGCGCCAGCAGATCATTGGCGGCGACGATCGCGGTCGGACGCGTCCGCCGCGCGAGCAGGCGCAGCGCAGCCTCGCGACCCGCCGCCCGCGTATAGGCTTCGACGGCTTCGACCGGCGCATGGCGGGCGGACAGTCCCGCGACCCTGATGCTGGCCTCGAAGCCGGCGCGGCGCCGTGCACCGGTCGAGATGTGCTGCGGGCCCGCGACGTGACCGATGCGGCGGTGGCCGAGCGCGACGAGATGCTGGACGGCGAGACGCATGCCGGCGGCATCGTCGCTGGCTGCTGAGGGCAGGAGTCCGGCGGCATCGACGCGATTGACCAGCACCACCGGTAGCGCCGCGTCCAGGCAGTGCTTCACGACATCGTCGCGCAAGCTCACCGTCGCCAGCACCAGACCGTCGACGCCGCGGGCAATCAGCCGGTCGACCAGATCCTGCTCCGACCCCTTGCTGCCGACGTCGACGACGATCGTCGCATAGCCCTCGGCGTTGAGACGATCGGCGATGCCGGACAGCACGGGCGGGAAGCCGGGATCGGCGATATCGGGCGCGAGCACACCGATCAGGCCGCTGCGCCCGGTGCGCAGGCCCTTGGCGGCCATGTTCAGCCGATAGCCGAGCGCGTTGGCGGCGGCCTGGATCCGCTCCACGACATCGCCCGCCACCAGATGCTTCATGGCCGGGCTGAGCGCGCGCGACACCGTGGAGGGATGCACGTCGCAGCGCGCGGCGACATCCTTGATCGTCGGGCGTGAGGACGCCGTTGCGCGCGGGCTCCTTGTCGATGGCGACGTCCGTTTCATCTCCGCTCCCCGATGCCGCAGCGCAACGACGTTTTGATCGCGCGGTACCTTGACACATTTTGCGTGCGTGCAATAAATCCGGCTCTGCAATCGATTGCAAGAGCACAATGGGAAACGCCCACATGACAGCTAGCGCGCTGAAGCCGCATCTGGTCAGCCCGGAGCATCTCGATCCGCATTGGCGCTGGGGGCGGGCGATTCCGTCGCATGGCCATGTCTCGGTGGATTTCGAGCGCCGCGTCGATTTCGACAGGTTGCGGCGCTACCGACTGGCGCGGGCGCGCGTGGCGCTGAAGGCGTCGGGCTATGGTGCGCTGCTGCTGTTCGACGTCAACAACATTCGCTACGTGTCCGGCACCAAGATCGGCGAATGGGAGCGCGACAAGCTGTGCCGTTTCGCGCTGCTGGCCGGCGACGGCGAGCCGATCGTGTGGGATTTCGGTTCGGCAGCCGTCCACCATCGTCTGTTCTGCGACTGGCTGGCGCCGGAGAACTGCCGCGCCGGCATGCTCGGCATGCGCGGCACCGTGCCGCCGGCGGTCGGACTGATGAAGGCGCATGCCGAGGAGGTGATGAGCCTGTTGCGGTCGGCCGGCGTCGCCGACATGCCGGTCGGCGTCGACCTCGCCGAGACCGCCATGTTCTTCGAGCTCCAGAAGGCCGGCATGAAGGTGGTCGACGGCCAGCAGGTCATGTTGGACGCGCGCGAGATCAAGAACATCGACGAGATCATGCTGTTGAATCAGGCCGCGGCCATGGTCGACGGTGTCTATCATTCGATCTACGAACACCTGAAGCCGGGCGTGCGTGAGAACGACATCGTCGCGCTCGCCAACAAGATGCTCTACGAGATGGGCTCCGACGACGTCGAGGCGATCAATGCCATCTCCGGTGAGCGCTGCAATCCGCATCCGCACAATTTCACCGACCGCATCCTGCGTCCGGGCGACCAGGCGTTCTTCGACATCCTGCAGTCCTATCAGGGCTACCGGACCTGCTACTACCGCACTTTCAACGTCGGCCGCGCCACGCCGGCGCAGCACGACGCCTACAAGCAGTGCCGCGAATGGCTCGATCATGCGATCGCGCTGATCAAGCCGGGCGTCTCGACCGACACCGTCGCCAAGGTCTGGCCTAAGGCCGAGGAGTTCGGCTTTCCCTCGGAGATGGCCGCCTTCGGCCTGCAGTTCGGCCACGGCCTCGGGCTCGCGCTGCATGAGCGCCCGATCATCTCGCGGCTGGTCTCGCTGGACAATCCGATGGAGATCAAGACCGGCATGGTGTTCGCGCTCGAGACCTACTGTCCGGCGACCGACGGCTTCTCGGCCGCGCGGATCGAGGAGGAGGTCGTGGTCACCGACAGGGGCTGTCAGGTGATCACGCTGTTCCCGGCCGAGGAATTGCCGATCGCCAACCGCTATTGAGCGAACGAACGGTGCGACCAGGAGAGTGGTCTTCGTGTTTTCGTCATTGCGAGCGAAGCGAAGCAATCCAGGGCGGCAGCCGTGACTCTGGATTGCTTCGTCGCTTCGCTCCTCGCAATGACCGCATCCGTGATAAGTAGGACGAGGAGACGACAATGACCACGACGCATTCGCTCGGCTGGATCGGCATGGGGCGCATGGGCTATCCCATGGCCGAGCGCCTGCTCAAGGCCGGCCACAAGGTGTCGATCTACAATCGCACCCGCGCCAAGGCCGAGCCGCTGGCGGCGAAAGGCGGCGTGATCGTCGATCATCCCCGTGATCTCGCCGCGTGCGACATCGTGTTCACGATGGTGTCGACGGGCAAGGATCTCGAGCAGGTCTATTTCGGCGACAACGGCCTGGTGGCTGCCAGTTCCGGATCGCGTCCCCGGATCCTGGTGGACTGCTCCTCGATCGGCATCGAGCAGTCGGAGGCGATCGCCGCCAGGCTCGTTCGACTGGGCTGTGAGTTCGTGCGCGCGCCGGTGTCCGGCAACGGCAAATGCGTCAAGGCCGGCAAGCTGTCGTCGGTCGTCTCCGGCCCCAAGGCCGCATTCGAGGTCATCGCACCCTATCTGGCGAAGATCGCTGTCTCCGGCGTGTCCTATGTCGGCGAGGGCGAGCTCGCGCGCATCTGCAAGATCGCGCACAATGTCTTCCTCGGCGTCGTGATCCAGAACCTCGCCGAGATCACCATCCTGGCGCAGAAGGCCGGCGTGCCGCGCCATGCCTTCCTGAACTTCATGAACGCCAGCGTCATGGGCTCGACTTTCACGAAGTACAAGAGCAACGCGCTGGTCAATCTCGACTGGACCACGACCTTCACGCCGCCGCTGCTGCGCAAGGATCTCGATCTCGGCCTGTCGGCGGCGCGCCAGCTCGACGTCGCGATGCCGGTGACGGCCGCGACGCGCGAGGCATTGCAGGCCCATGTCGGCGCGGCCTCGCTGCAGGCCGATCCTGCCGCCTATCTGGAGAAGGATTTTGCCGCGCTGCTCGAGACCGTGGCGCTCGCCGCCGGCCTCAAGCTGCAGCCCGAGAATGTGCCGATGCCGACCGGGCTGGAGACCGAGGGATAATCCGGCTCAGCTCGCGGTGAGCGCCCGCCAGCGGGTGTCGCGCGCGGAGGGGCGGCGGTGCAGGCGGGCATCGAGCAGGTCTCGCGCCTGGGCCAGCGCGCCGCTGCGGATCAGCGCCAGGATGTAGGTGTCCTCGATCACCTCGCGCTGGGCGTGGCTGCCGCCGATGCGGGGGAGATCGCCGATGACGGGCGCAAGCTCGCGCGCGCATCCGCGCCAATTGTCATCGGCGAACGCACGCAGTGCCCGCAACATGTGCGGCACGATGCGCCCGGCCGGCAGCCTGCCCTCGGCCTGCCGCCGCTCGATCGCGGCAAGGCGTCCCTTGAGCGCGGCGCTGTCATGCGTTGCTGCCGCGATCATCACCAGATGCATCTCGGCGAAGGCGAGGGTCGAACCCGTGAAGCGCGTGCTCGCATAGGCCGCCGTGTCGGCCCATGCGTTGGGCGGCACCGGTTGCTCGTCAGCCATCAGCCGCCACAGCAGCGAGGCGCAGTCGGACAGGGTGTTGAGCGGGGGCGCCGAGTCCATCGTCGGCACCAGCACGTCGGTATAGACCGCCCGCGCCTTGTCGGTATCGCCCCGGTCCAGCGCGCCGAGCGCCTGGTGCCAGCAGATATGGCCATGCAGCATTCCCGTGCGGTCATAGTCGCCGATCCACCCCTCGACGAGCGCATCGGCCTCGTCCACCGCGCCTTCCTCGAACATCGCATGCAGCAGCGCATGCACGGCATAGGCGTTGTGCCGGCGCAGCGCGAAGCTGCGCTCGGTGACGGCGCGGCCCTTCGCCAACTCGCCGGCCTCGGTCAGGGCCCAGCCATGGTTGGACATGAACCACCAGTCCTCGCCATAATCAGCGGCGAAGCGGTCGCAGAGGTCGCGGCGGGCGGCATCGTGATCGGCGCGGCCGGAGAAGGCGAGCAGGCCGAAAGCGCCGAGCGGGAGCGCCATGATCATGGCGTCCCGCGGCCAGTTCGCCAGATGCGCCAGGGTCGATGTCAGCGCGTCAGTGCCGCGTCCCTCGATGGCGAGCACCAGGGTCGCGACATGGCTCTGCTCGCGCGGGGTGCCGCGCTTGGCAGCGAGATCGCGGGCGCGTGCGATGGTCTGCAGCGCCGCCTCGCGCTGCATGTAGATCGCGTGGATGCGAGCACGCGCCGCGTGCGCCAGCGCGAACTCCGGATCGAGCATGATCGCCCGCTCGAACGCGTCAATGGCCCCGGGCCAGAATGCGAGCAGCAGATCCATGCCCTCGCGATAGGCTGCGGCCGCGTCAGTGGAGGCGGTCGACAGTGGCAGGCCGTAGCGATCCTCCTCCATCTTTAGCCCACCCGCGGCCTGCGGCCCTCGATCGGATAGGCCGGATCGTTGTAGCCCGGCGTCGAGGCGTGACCGGTCACGACCAGCCGGTCGATCAGCGCCTCGTCGTCGGCGGCAAAGGGATAGTCGAGCGCGCGGATGTAATCGTCCCATTGCGCCTCGGTGCGCGGACCCGCGATCACGGAGCTGATGAAGGCGGAGTTGAGCACCCAGGACACGGCGAACTGTCCCGGCGTGAAGCCCTTCGTCTCGGCGTGACGCTTGATCTCCTGCGCCAGCTTCAACGATTCGGGCCGCCACTCGGTCTGCATCATTCGCGTATCGTTGCGGCCGGCGCGGGTGTCCATGTCCGGCGGCGCATCGGGGCTGTACTTTCCGGTGAGCACGCCGCGCGCCAGCGGGCTGTAGGGCACGACGCCGAGGCCGTAATAGCCGCAGGCCGGCAGGTGCTCGACCTCCGGCATCCGGTTCATCGCATTGTAGTACGGCTGGCTGACGACAGGGCGGTCGATGCCGATGGCGTCGCAGAGATTGCAGATCTCGGCGAGCCGCCAGGCGCGGTAGTTGGAGACGCCGAAATAGCGGATCTTGCCGGCACGCATGAGATCGCCGATCGCGCGCACGGTTTCCTCGAGCGGCGTCGCGTGATCTTCCTTGTGCAGGTAGTAGATGTCGATGTGACCGGTGCCGAGCCGCCGCAGGCTTTCGTCGGCAGCCCGCAGCACCCAGCGCCGCGACAGGCCGGCGCGGTTGGGATCGTCGCCCATCGGGTTGGCGAGCTTGGTGGCGACGATCCAGCGGTCGCGCTCGCGCGCGATGGCGCGGCCGACCACCTCTTCCGAGACGCCCTTGTTGTAGGCATCCGCGGTGTCGATGAAGTTGACGCCGGCGTCGCGCGCTTTGGCGATGATGCGGGCGGATGCCGGCTCATCGGTGGGACCGCCGAACATCATCGTGCCCAGGCAGATCGGCGACACTTTCAGGCCGGAACGGCCGAGCTGGCGATAGTCCATTGATGCCTCATTCTTGCCACACGCGCGCATGGGTTTGATAGGACGATAAACCCATCAACGCGTCTTTGCGAGCGCAGCGAAGCAATCCAGAGTCCCTTCCGCCACCCTGGATTGCTTCGTCGCTGCGCTCCTCGCAATGACGGCGGAGCGAGTGACCCCTATTCGCTCTTCAAGATCTTGAACACGCCCGAGGCCATCGCGATCACGCGAGGTCCGGCCGTGACCTCGGTGGTGATGAACACCAGGCTGCGGGTGATCCGCACCACATGCGGCCGCGACACCAGGGTCTCGCCGATCTTGCCGGACTCGACGAAATGCGTGTCGAACTGGATCGTCGCCATGTGCTCCTTGCCTGCGGCGTAGCGGGCCGTCATGCCGCAACTGCGGTCGGCCAGCGTCATGATCACGCCGCCCTGGACCAGGCCGCGGCGGTTGTGGTGCTTGTCCTCGGTGACGATGGCGTACTCGTGGACACCGCCGACGACCCGCTGCCACAGCGGGCCGATCAGATGCAGGAAACCGGAGGTGTCGACGATCTCCCAGCCGTCGGACGTCATCCTGGCCGCGGCCGATTTCGTCATCGCTGAAGACCCTTCCCGTTGTGGCCCGAGCCGGCCTGGAGGTCGTTTCATCTGTCGCCGGCCTGGTGTAGTCAAGCTGCATGCCGATGCCGTTCGACGATGCCACCAGGCGGAAAATCGCAAGCTGCTGCGCGGGCTTCGTGCGGTTGGAGGCGACTGCGGCGGCGGCCTCGCTGAAGCGCGCGGCGGTGGTGATCGCGCTGGCCCCCCACCACGAGACCGGCAACACGGCGCTGCTGCTCACTCTGCGTGCCGCAGGGCTGCGCAGCCATGGCGGGCAATGGGCGCTGCCGGGCGGACGCTGCGACGCCGGCGAAACGACGGTCGAGGCCGCCCTGCGCGAGCTCGCAGAGGAGCTCGGGCTGATCCTGGCGCCGGACGCGGTGCTGGGCCTGCTCGACGACTACCCGACACGGTCGGGCTATCTGATTACCCCGGTCGTGGTATGGGCGGGCGATGGCCGCACGCTGCGACCGAATCCGGACGAGGTCTCCTCGGTGCACCGGATCGGCCTGGATGCGATCACGGCGGACGACGCGTTCGACTTCACCGTGATCCCAGAGAGCACGCGGCGCGTGATCCGCTTTCACGCCCGCGAGGGCCTCATTCACGCGCCCACCGCAGCGCTGATCTATCAGTTCCGCGAGGTGCTGTCCGGCCGCGACACCCGGGTGCATGAGCTGGAACAGCCGGTGTTTGCCTGGAAGTAGCCGCCGTTTCGGCTACAAGGGCGGCATGCTTCATCAGCCGATTCGCACGCTTGTCCTGATTGTCGCCTGCGCGGTCGCGGGCGCACCGCCATTGCTGGCCGGGGAACCCGCGCCAGTCGCAGCTCCGCGCGATGCCTTGGCCCAGATGGCCTCGCCCGCCGCGATCGCGGAGTACCAACGCAGGCTCGCCGAATATCAGCAGGCGCGTGCGGTGTTTGACCAGGAGGCGGGCGCCTATTGGAAGGCGATCTCGGATAAGCGCCGCATCCGCAACGCCAAGCGTCGCGACCGCCAGCCGATTGGGCTCGACGACTATGTGCTGGAGCAGCCGCCGGTCTACACCGGGCCGAAGCGGCCGGTGAACCCCGAGCCGGAACCTGAGGGCGAGCCGCGCGAGCGCAAGTACATCCCCGTGGTCGCCGACCTCGTGAAGGCGGCACAGGAGCATTTCCAATGGTCGCCGCAGCGCCCTGCCAACGACATCGATTTCAAACGCGCCTATGCGCGCTTCGCCGCGGCGTCGGGACTGACGCGCGAGCAGGCGGTGCGCGTCTATGCCTTCGAGACCGGCGGCAACGGCAAGCACGACTCGCAATCGGGCTTCAAGGGCAACCGCGCGATCTCGACCGCGATCGGCTACAATCAGCTCTTGACCACCAACAGCGTCGAGCTGCTGGCCGAGCAGGGGCCGCTGTTCATCCGCCTGCTCGGCGAACGCGTGGCTCGGACGTCCGGCCCGGCACGCGGCGCGATGGAGCACAAACTCGCGGTCCTGAAGAAGATGGTCGCGATTGCGCGCTCCGTGCCGGACGACTGGTCGGCGCATGAGAAGATCGGCAACACGCCGCAAGGCTGGGCCATGCATGCGATGGTGCTCGACATCGACGTCGGGCCGATGCTGCAGACCCACAAGCTCTTGACCTCGGTGCTGTTCGCGCGCGCCAAGGGCTACATGAGGCCGCTTTCGGCCGCCGAGCTCGAGATGATGAATCTCACCGGTGACGGCACGGGCTTCGACATGGTGACGATGCCGCTCGAGATGCGCGATCAGGTTCCGACCGCCAACTTCTTCCAGCGCGGCGGCTACGAGCGCAATCCGGTCGCCGTTCGCCACAACACCGTGGCGAAGCTGCTTGCAGTGACGGATTCCAGGATGGACTCGCTCAGCAGCCTGCCCGGCGCCAAGGAACTGGCGGCCGCGTTCTGAGGCTGCGCTCGCTCGCCTTTACTCATCCGCGCCGAACGAGAAGCTGCCGTCGCCGTCGAGATAGGGGGCCGTCCGCATGTAGAGCTGACCGTTCTGGCCGACGAAGAACAGCGTGCCCTTCGGTACCTTCTTGGCGCCCTTGAGCAGCATGTCGGCGTTCTTGGTGCCCATCTTGTAGGCGAGCGTCCGGCCATCCTTGCCATAGGCGTAGCCCATGTCGGGCTTCAGCTCCCACGGCTCCGGTGGTGCCGCGCGCACCGCGCTGGTCAGTGCACCCAGCGCACCGAGGGCGATCAGGGCTTTCAGAACCAAGCTCTTCATGTCCTCCTCCAATCGATGTCGTCTCGAACAAATCACGAACGCTGACGCGACGTCAACGTCGCCCCGTCGCAGTGCAGTGATCGTTGGGCGGATTTTCCATTCGCCGATCTCGCGATTATCCTGCAGCGTGGTTTAGAAACATAGGCCAAGAAAACAATTTGGGGATGATTCGGATGAGCCTTGTCACGAAGATCGGTTGGGTTGCGGCGTTGTCGCTGGTGACGTTGGCATCCGCCCGGGCCGACGACTTCAAGCTGTCCAACAACCAGCGCATCGCCTGCAGCCGCGGTCTCTCCGCCGGCAAGCTCAATACGGCCGTCTGCAAGTCCTACGCCTACCTCTTCAACGTGAAGACCTCGGAATATTTCCGCTGCCAGGTCTCACTGTCGCTGACCCGGGACAACAAGGAAGTCATCAACGTCCAGACCGACGGCGGCTGCACCAGGAAGCCGCGCGTGTTCGACACCGATTCCAAATATGAGTTCGACGCCACCGAGACCGAGCCGGCGAACACCAATTCCTTCTTCGGCAATGGCGGCTATTCGATCTGGGTGGCGGATACGACCCAGCAGAAGGTGCGCGGCTGCATGACGATCTCGTCCGGGCTCGGCTCGGACATCTCCAAGTGCCTCGACATGACGTTCCAGTGACCGGCGGCCTTGCGAGCGAGGCGGCCCGCTCCTCTGGGCTGCACCTGCGGTTCAAGCTGGTGGTGCTGTCAATGTAAGATTGAACGCGGGGCGCATCGGTCCCGGCCTCGCGCCGTGGGAGCGGGAGAGGCTGGTGCGCCAGTCTTTCGGATGGGTTGACCCCGCGCCCGCAGCCGTCCAATTTGCGGCAAAATCAATGGGAGGATCCATGCGCTTCTCGAAAATCTCTGGCACTGCAACCGGTTTCATTCTGGCAGCCGCCTGTCTGCTCGCGGCGCCAGCGGCGCAGGCCCAGAGCTTCATCAACGTGCTCACCGGCGGCACGTCGGGCGTCTACTATCCGCTCGGTGTCGCGATCGGGAAGATCTACGGCGACAAGATCCCCAATGTGAAAACCCAGGTGCAGGCGACCAAGGCCTCCGTCGAGAACCTGATCCTGCTGCAGCAGGGCCGCGGCGAGCTCGCCTTCGCGCTCGGCGACTCTTTGAAGGCCGCCTGGAACGGCGAGGAGGAGGCCGGTTTCAAGACCAAGCTGGACAAGCTGCGCACGATCGGCGCGATCTATCCGAACTACATCCAGATCGTCGCGACGGCCGAGTCCGGCATCAAGACGCTGGCGGATCTCAAGGGCAAGAGTCTGTCGGTCGGCGCGCCGAAGTCCGGCACCGAGCTCAACTCGCGCGCGATCCTCGCCGCCGCCGGCATGAGCTACAAGGATCTCGGCAAGGTGGAGTATCTGCCGTTCGCCGAATCGGTCGACCTGATGAAGAACCGGCAGCTCGGCGCCACCTTGCAGTCGGCTGGCCTTGGCGTCGCATCGTTGAAGGATCTGTCGACCTCGTCGCCGATCACCGTGGTGTCGGTGCCGAAGGAGGTCGTCGACAAGATCGGGCCCCCGTTCGTCGCGGCGACCATCCCGGCCAACACCTATACCGGCCAGGACAAGGACGTGCCGACCGCGGCCGTGATCAACTATCTCGTCACCAGCTCGGCGGTATCCGACGATCTCGCCTATCAGATGACCAAGCTGATCTTCGAGTCGCTGCCGGAGCTCGCCAATGCGCACGCCGCCGGCAAGGAGATCAAGCTGGAGACGGCGGCGCAGGACAGCCCGGTGCCGCTGCACCCCGGCGCGATCCGCTACTACAAGGAAAAGGGCATCCTGAAATAAGGACGCTGCTCGCCCGGCCTGCCTTGTAGGCCGGATCATTCGCAACCGGCTGCGTGGGAAACATTCCGCGCAGTCTTGTCGTTCAGGTGATTGCGGCCATGGTCAGCAGCGCCTGATGGGCGCGTTGGGGGGATCATGACGATCGAAGCCGTGAACATGGAAACGCCGGTCAAGGTCGAGTTCGACAATTTCGAGCACGGCTTTCCGGAAGGCTTCGGCCCCGGCCGCTGGGGCTATCTCGCCTACGGCATCGGGCTCGCCTTTGCGATATTCCAGCTCTACGTCGCCGCCTTCAACTATCTGCCGAGCCAGGTCGTGCGCGGCGTCCATGTCGGCTTCCTACTGCTGCTGACCTTCGGCCTGATCGGCAACTTCACCGCCAGGACCGACGCCGGGCGCATCGCGGGCTGGACCATCGGCGCCATCGGCTTCCTGTGCGGCCTCTATCAGTGGATTTTCTATGCCGACCTGATCGCGCGCGACGGCGATCCGACGCGCACCGATCTCGTGGTCGGAACCCTGCTGGCGGTACTGATCTTCGAGGGCACGCGCCGGCTGATGGGGCTCGCGCTGCCGCTGATGTGCGGCGCCTGCCTGTTGTACTGGTTCTTCGGCCAGTATCTGCCGGCGCCGCTCAACCATCGCGGCTATGATTTCGATCAGGTGATTACACACCTCTCCTTCGGCACCGAGGGCTTCTACGGCGTGCCGATCTACGTCTCGGCGACCTACATCTTCCTGTTCATCCTGTTCGGCTCGTTCCTCGAGCATGCCGGCATGATCCAGCTGTTCACCGACGTCTCGCTCGGCCTGTTCGGTCGCACCCGCGGCGGTCCTGCCAAGGTCGCGGTGTTCGCCTCCGGCATGATGGGCACGATCTCCGGCTCGGGCGTCGCCAATGTCGTCACTGTCGGCCAGTTCACGATTCCGCTGATGATCCGGTTCGGCTACCGCCGCGCCTTTGCGGCCGGCGTCGAAGCCACCGCGTCGATGGGCGGACAGATCATGCCGCCCGTGATGGGCGCGGTCGCCTTCATCATGGCCGAAACCCTGGGCGTCGACTACTCGGTGATCGTCAAGGCGGCGGTCATTCCAGCCATTCTCTATTTCGCCTCGGCGTTCTGGATGGTGCATCTGGAGGCCGGCAAGCACGGCCTGACCGGCATGAAGCCGTCGGAGATCCCGAGCGCCTGGAAGGCGCTGGTGGCGCGCTGGTATCTCGTGCTGCCGCTCGCCGCGCTGGTCTACATGCTGTTCGAGGGTTTCACGCCGCTGTATGCGGGCTCGATGGGACTCGCGCTGACGGTGGCGCTGATCCTGGGCACCTCGATCACCATGGGCTTCTCCAACCAGGTGCTGCGCTACGTCTTCTGGATCGGGCTCGCGCTCGTCGTCGGCGCGCTGTCGCGCAACGGCCTGCAGATCATTCCCGTCGCCTCCGTCGTCGTTGCGCTCATCGTCATCACCGGCTTCGTGCGCGGCGGAATGGGCACCTTGCACGCCTGCCGCGATTCCCTGGCTGAAAGTGCGAAGTCGGCGCTGACCGTCGGCATGGCCTGCGCGATCGTCGGCGTCATCATCGGCATGATGACGCAGACCGGCGTCGGCTCGATCTTCGGAAGCTGGGTGATCGGCCTCGGCAAGACCAGCCTGTTCGCGGCGCTGATCATGACCATGCTGCTGTCGATCCTGCTCGGCACCGGCATCCCGACCATCCCGACCTACATCATCACCGCGGCACTGGCGGCCCCCGCGCTCGCCAAGCTGGGCGTGCCCCTGATCGCGAGCCACATGTTCGCGTTCTACTACGGCATCATGGCCGACCTTTCGCCGCCGGTCGCGCTGGCCGCGCTGGCGGCCGCCCCGATCGCCAAGGAGAATCCCGACAAGATCGGCTGGGAGGCGATGCGGATCGCGCTCGCCGGCTACGTCATTCCGTTCCTGTTCGTCTACTCGCCCGCGCTGATGCTGCAGCCGGGTGACCCGATGGAGACGCAACTCGGCTTCATCGGCGCGGTGGCGTATGCTTCCGTCAAGGCGCTGATCTCGATCGGCCTGTTCGGCATGGTGGCGATCGGCTTCCTGTACGTGCGCATGACCCTGGTCGAGCGCCTGCTGGCGTTTGTCGCGTCCGTCTGCCTACTCGGCGAATTTCCCTACAGTGACGTGCTGGGATTTGCCCTGGCGGTGGTGATCGTGGCGTGGCAGTGGCGGCAGCGGCCGCCGGCTGCCGTGGCGGCGTCCGCTTGAGCCTCTGCCTCGCCTCATCAGGTGTGGTGAAGGCGCTGACCCTCGCCGGCTTCACCTTGGCCTGGACCCACTCGGTCGAGAGGACCGCGTGGCAGGAGGACTGGCGCGTCACGTCTGACGGTCTCGAACTGGTGCAGGCGCGCGTCAAGGGCTCCGGCGCGGGCATGGAGCCGCCGCCGGAGGCGCGGCTGGTCGACGGCTGGTTCCAGTGGCAGACCCAGCGGGGGCCGCTGTCGCGGATCGTGCTCGCCAATTCCGGCGCGGCCGGCGAGTGGCGCATCTGCGCGGACGGGCAATGCCGGACGCTGTCGGACATCTTCGGCCATGACATCGGCGCAGCGACCATCACGATGAGCGCCTGTACCGAATAACGAATAAGCGACGGGAGAACACGATGGATCGTCTCAGGGGCAAGGTGGCGCTGGTGGTCGGTGCGGGCTCGATCGGGCCGGGCTGGGGCAACGGCAAGGCCACGGCCGTGACCTTTGCGCGGCAGGGCGCCAAGGTGTTCTGCGTCGACCGCAACAAGGACGCCGCCGCGGAGACCGCCTCGATCATTTCAGGCGAAGGCGGGCAGGCCGAGGCGTTCACCGCCGACGTCTCGAAGGCCGTCGAGGTCGAGGCGATGGTGAAGGCTTGCGTTGCCGCCTATGGCCGTATCGACGTGCTCGACAACAATGTCGGCATCGCCGAGATGGGCAGCGTCGTCGATGTCGAGGAGGCCGAGTGGGATCGCGTGTTCGCGGTCAACCTCAAGAGCGCCTATCTCGCCATGAAGCACGTCATTCCGGTGATGATCGGGCAGGGCGGCGGCTCCATCATCAACATCTCTTCTGTCGCCTCGATCCGCCAGGTCGGCATCTCCTATGTCAGCTATGGCGCCAGCAAGGCGGCGATGAACCAGATGACGCGCACGACCGCGGTCGAGTTCGCGCCGAAGCACGTCCGCGTCAATGCGATCCTGCCCGGGCTCATGAAGACGCCGATGGTCGAGCACTCAGCGGGGCTGGCCGCGAGCTACGCCAAGGGCGATGTCGAGGAGATGTGGCGCAAGCGTGATGCGCAGGTGCCGATGGGGCACATGGGCGACGCCTTCGACGTCGCCAATGCCGCCTTGTTCCTCGCCTCCGACGAGTCGCGCTATGTCACCGGCACCATGCTGGTGGTGGATGGCGGGCTGACCTGCCGGAGTTAGGTCTCGCCGCGCGCGTCATTGCGAGCAACGCGATGTGTCCGCCGTCGCTCGAAGAGCGAAGGCGGAAGTCTCCAGGAAGCCCTGGATTGCTTCGTCGCCTTCGGCTCCTCGCAATGACGTGTGTTACAGGAGAGATCAGCGCTGCGGCTATTGCGCCATCGCCAGCATGCCGCCTGCAATCGCATGCCACGTCGAGGTCATGCTGATCGGCCAGTTCAGGAGCTTCACGGCGATCAGCGCCAGCCCGCCATAGACGTAGACCCGGTGGACGCGTCCGAACGTGCGGCGGTCGTGGACGATCGCGACGACGAGCAGCAGGTAGGCGACGAAGGCCGGTGGGATCGTCACGAACACCGGCGGCGGGCCGAGCGGGCCGGGCGGCGCCAGGAATGTCAGGAACCAGCGCGCCACGGCGGCGTCGAGCAGCGAGATGCCGGCGAGCAGCATCAGCCGCTTGTGCGTTTCCGGCCGGCGCAGATGGACAACCGCGAGCGCAAAGACCACGGCGAAGAAGGCGATGCCGCTGAGGGGCACGATGGCAAAGGCGATGCCCTCGTTGGCCTGACCCATCGCCGCGGAGCGCTTCATCGCCTCGATGGCAACGAGGAAGCCAAAGATCGTCATCGCCGTGGCGAGCGATACGCCGAAGATGCCGAGCGAGCGGTGCCGCGCCGTGCGTCCGGATGCGGCAAGCCAGCTCTGCAGCGCGAAATACAGAGTCCAGGCGAAGAACAGGAAGCCATGGAAATGAATCACGGGCGCGCCGGAGAATGAGCGGCGGGCCAGTGGCAGCCAGTAGGTCGGTGCGAAGCCGATGATCGCAATGGCCATGCAGGCCAGAGCCATGTTGAAATAGAAATAGCGCGCAGGGGACGCAACGACGCCGCGTGCGCGCGAATTGTCGGTCAGAATAGTCATGCGGTTGTGTCTGCGGGGACCGCAACAGGTTCAAATGGCGACCGAGGACGTCGCCGGGGTGCGCATCCACAACATCTTGAGGGGAATGCGCGGCACGATCACGCGCATTTCAGTCGAGGCCGCAATCCACTCGCGAGCCCCCGTTCGCAAAGGTCGCCTTCTCCCGGAAAGGGACTGTCGCACCGCTGCTGCCGCTGTATAGTTGAAGTGCCGCGGCGGCGATTGCGCCCCCCGCGCGCCGTGCCGGATCGCCCACGACCTGAGAGAGCCATCTGCCTTGACCGCATCCGTCTCCTCGTGGGCTGCTGCCGATCGCCGGGATGGGGTGCTGCGCCTGGCCGCGCTGGTCACGCTCGGATGGCTGGTCTCGACCCAGGCCCATGCGGTCGGCGCGGCCGAGCCCGGCAAGGAGCCGGCGGTGGATGCCGGTGCCTGCATCGCGGCCTCGGAGGCGCACGATGGCGACAAGGTGCTCACCGAATGCGGCGCCGTGATCGACAATCCCAAGGCCGCGAGGGTCGATCGCATCAACGCACTGATCGCGCGCGCCTCGATCTTCATCACCAGGGGTGAGATCGATCGCGCCATCGCCGATTACGGCGTGACCTTGCAGCTCGACCCGACCCTCGCCAGCATCTTCAACGCGCGCGGCGAACTGCATCGCAAGAAGGGCGACCGTCCGAAGGCGCTGGCCGATTTCGCCGCGGCGCTGCGGCTCAATCCGGATCACGCCAGCGCCCGCAGCAACTACCACGCACTCGCTGTGGAGCTCGAGCGCCTGGGCGCGCAGATGGCCGTCGCGGGGCGGCCGAGCTTCAATTGCGCCACGGCGCGTCGCGCCGTGGAGAAGGCGATCTGCGCCGATCCGGAGCTCGCCAATCTCGATCGCGAGATCGACGGCGCGCAGGCCCGCGTCGTTCGCGAGGCGGCCGGCCCCGCCGCAGCCCGCGCCCTGCAGCGCGAGCAGGACGCGTTCATCGCGCGGCGCAACGCCGGCTTTGGCAAGCCCGGCTACGATCTCAAGAAGGCGATGGAGGACCGCCTGCGGCGGCTGAACGGCGTCGACGGCTATTAACCATCGGCGTGGCCGCTTGAACCGGGTTCCGGCCGGAGACGACAACGGGGGAGATCAGCGTCTCACCCGCAACAGTCGAAATTCGAGCCGAGTCCATGCCGATGCACGCTTTCATTCGTTCGATTTCATCCTGCTCATCCTACCTCGCGCTGGGTCTTGCAGCCGGTCTTGTCCTTGGCCTCGGGGCCCAGCCTGCATTCGCCGCGGACCTCGAATGCGCTTTGGGCAGCAAGGCGCCCCCGTCCGAGCTCATCACCGCCTGCTCGACCGCAATCGAGCAGGCATCGAGTTCGCCGAAGGATCAATCCATCGCCTTGGTTGCCCGCGCCGATGCCCGTGCGCGTATCTCGGGCGGCCTGACCCAGGCCCTGAAGGACCTCGACCGTGCCATCGCGCTCGACGGCAAGAATGCGCGCGCCTATCGGCTGCGTGGCGACCTGATGCGCGAAGCCGGTGGCGATGCCGGCAGGGCGGCGGCCGATCTGAGCATGGCGATCTCGCTCGATCCGAATGACGCCGAAGCCTATGAGCTGCGTGGCGTTGTCTATACCGAGCAGCGCCGTCTTGATCGCGCTCTGGCCGACTACGACCAGGCGATCCGGCTGAAGCCCGACTACGCGCAGGCCTTTGCCGACCGCGGCGTCGCCTTCTACCTGCGCGGCGACAACGAGAAGGCCGTGCGCGACTATGACGAGGCGATCCGGCTCGACCCGAAACGGCCGCGCACATTCACCAACCGTGCCGCGGCCTACAAGAAGCTCGGCCAGATGGACAAGGCGCTGGCCGATGACGATGAGGCGATCCGGCGCGATCCGAAGGTGTCGGAATATTACGACAATCGTGGCCTCACCTACGCCGCCATGAAGGAGTACGACAAGGCGATCGCCGATTATGATCAGGCGATCAGGATGGAGCAGCGGGCAAATTTCTTCACCAACCGCGGCGATTCCCATCAGTTCAAGGGCGAGCTCGGCGCGGCGCTCAGCGACTACGACGCCGCGCTGCGGCTCGATCCGAATTTCGCGCTCGCCTACAACAACCGGGCGGTGCTGTACAAGAAGATGGGCGAGCGCGCCAAGGCGCTGGCCGACTACGAGGCCGCGCTGCGGCTGGATCCCGGCAACGACAATGCCATCGCCGGCCGGCGCGTCATGCTGGCCGAGATCAAGAAGTTCGGCGCCGAGCCGCCGCGTCCGTTGAACGCGCCGTCAGAGCGAAGCGGTCCGTCGTTCGATTGCGCCACGGCCGCGCGCGAGGTCGAGAAGGTCATCTGCGCCGACCCGCAGCTCTCGGTGCTCGATCTCGGCATTTCCGAAAGCTATGCCCGGCGCTTGAAGTCCTCCCGCGGCCGCGCCGCTGCCGAGCTGCGCGGAACGCAGCGTGACTTCATCGCGGAGCGCAATGCCCGGTTCGGCAAGCCCGGCTACGACCTTCGTCTAGCCCTGCAGCGTCGCCTGGATACCCTCCGCGATGGAGCGCATTGATCCGGCCCGGAAAATGGCGCGGACGTCCGGGCCTGCCTGATCTGGATCAATTCATGACGGCTTGAACTGTCGCTTTGTCCCGTGACAATACTCGGGAATAAACACAGATCTTGGGGAAACGTCATGAGCGCTGCGAGCCGCTATCACGAGGTCCATGCACGGTCGCTGCAGGACCCGGAAGGGTTCTGGGCCGAGGCCGCCCGCGCGATCGACTGGATCGAGCCGGCCAAGACCATCTTCGATCCCGCGATGGGCGCCTACGGCCGCTGGTTTGCGGGGGCCGTCGTCAATACCTGCTACAACGCGCTCGACCGCCACGTCGCCGCCGGCCGCGGCGATCAACTGGCGCTGATCCACGATTCGCCGCTCGCCAGCTCGGTCACGAAGCTCACCTATGCCGAGATGCTGAAGGAGGTGCAGACGCTCGCCGCGATCATGCAGGATTTCGGCGTCGGCAAGGGCGACCGCGTCATCCTGTATATGCCCATGGTGCCCGAGGCGATGGTCGCGATGCTGGCCTGCGCGCGCATCGGCGCGGTGCATTCGGTGGTGTTCGGCGGCTTCGCGGCCAAGGAGCTCGCGACCCGCATCGACGACGCCACGCCCAAGCTCGTGCTGTCGGCGAGCTGCGGCATCGAGCCCGGCCGCATCGTGCAATACAAGCCTCTGCTCGATCAGGCGATCGAGCTCGCCGACAACAGGCCCAAGGCCTGCATCGTCCTGCAGCGTCCCGAGCATGTCTGCGAGCTGAAGCCCGGCCGCGATTACGACTGGGCGGCGCTGCGCAAATCTGCGCTCGCCAATGGCAAGCTGGCGCCGTGCGTGCCGGTGCTGGCGACCGATCCGCTCTACATCCTCTATACCTCCGGCACGACCGGCAAGCCGAAGGGCGTGGTGCGGGACAATGGCGGGCACCTCGTCGCGCTGAAATGGTCGATGGAGAATCTCTACGGCATCAAGCCGGGTGAGGTCTGGTGGTGCGCCTCCGACATCGGCTGGGTGGTTGGCCACAGCTACATCATCTACGGCCCGCTGATCCATGGCGCGACCTCGGTGATGTACGAGGGCAAGCCGGTCGGAACGCCCGATGCCGGCGCGTTCTGGCGCGTCATCAGCGATCATAAGGCGGTCGCTCTGTTTACCGCGCCCACGGCATTCCGCGCCATCCGCAAGGAGGATCCGGAAGGTACTTTCTTGCGCAAATACGATCTATCGCATTTCCGCACCCTGTTCCTGGCCGGCGAGCGCGCCGATCCGCCGACGGTGGAATGGGCCGAGCAGCAATTGAAGGTGCCGGTGATCGATCATTGGTGGCAGACCGAGACCGGCTGGTGCATCGCCGGCAATCCGGTCGGCCTTGGCCTGTTGCCCGTGAAGCACGGCTCGCCGACGGTGCCGATGCCGGGCTACCAGGTCGACATCGTCGACGAGGCCGCCAAGCCGGTGCCCGCCAACACCATGGGCTCGATCGTGATCAAGCTGCCAATGCCGCCCGGCTGCCTGCCGACCCTGTGGCAGCAGGAGGACCGCTTCAAGGAATCCTATCTCAGCGAATTCCCCGGCTACTACAAGACCTCAGACGCCGGCTACAAGGATGAGGACGGCTATGTCTTCGTGATGGGCCGCACCGACGACATCATCAATGTCGCCGGCCACAGGCTGTCGACCGGCGGCATGGAAGAGATATTGGCCTCGCATCCCGACGTCGCGGAATGCGCCGTGCTCGGCATCAAGGATGCGATCAAGGGCGAGGTGCCGTGCGGCTTCATCGTGCTCAAGGCCGGTGTCTCGCGCAGCCCGTCGCAGATCGAAAAGGAGATCGTGGCGCTGGTACGCGACAAGCTCGGACCGGTCGCTGCGTTCAAGCTCGCCATCACCGTCGGCCGGTTGCCGAAGACGCGCTCCGGCAAGATCCTGCGCGGCACGATCAAGAAGATCGCCGACGGCGAGCAATGGAGCATGCCGGCCACGATCGAGGATCCCAAGGTGCTCGAGGAAATCGGCGAGGCGCTGAAGAGCCGCGTCTGACACGACGCCGCTGAAAAGTGACCCGGGCTTGACCCGGGCGCCCATTCTCGTCAAGCAACGGCGTCAGACCAGCCCGATTGACGAGAATGGAACGTTCGATGCGACAGACCTCCGCCCGCCTGGCCCTGGTGCTGATGGCCGTATTTTCGCTCTCGGCCTGCGCCTCCCGCAACCAGGGTCCGGCGGTGGCGCTCGGCAATGACGACGATGATGCGGTCTGTCAGGCCGGTGGCAAGGTCGCGCCGGGCTCCGCCGAATATGTCGCCTGCCGCAAGGACCGCGACGTGCAGCGGCAGCGCGCCGAGGCACGTGCCGACCGCCGGCAGCGCGATCTCGGCGAATACATGATGAACCACCCCGACCGGCCCTGAGCGCCAGTGCAAGCGCCTCTCATGGCGCGTGACTTCGATGCAACAGTTGCGTGACATCGGCGCTGCAACAATGCCGATTGATTGAGATCAAATCCAACTCCATGGCGTCCCTGCCACATCTGTGACCGCAAGGCGCGGCCGTGCCCGCGCAGATGTTGCTCAAGGGTGGCTATGGGGATCTCGATGAACAGGATGTTGAAACTCTCGTCGTCGCTGCTGGTGCTGGCGGCGATCTGCGGAGCCATGGGCTCGGCGCAAGCGGCCGACCTGCAGGCGGCGCCGGTCTACACCAAGGCGCCGGTGGTCGAGGCGTGGAATCCGTGGATGCTTCGTGTGCGCGCGCTCGGCGTGCTGCCGGATGCTGGCGGCTCCACCGTGAACGTGACCGGCGTGCCGGCGCTGTCGTCGCCGAACTCCGGCCTGTCGATCTCCAACTCGGTCGTGCCCGAGCTCGACATCAGCTACTTCTTCACCAAGAACATCGCGGCCGAGCTGATCCTCGGCGTCACCCGGCATTCCATCGGCGGCACCGGCTCGCTCGACGGTCTCAACATGGGCAAGGCCTGGCTGCTGCCGCCGACGCTGACGCTGCAGTATCACTTCACCGATTTCGGCGCGTTCAAGCCGTATGTCGGCGCGGGTGTGAACTACACGGTCTTCTTCAACCAGAGCGCCGCGAACCAGGTGTGGAACGGTCTTGCCGTCACCAACCTGCACATCTCCAACCAGTGGGGCGCCGCGGTCCAGTTCGGCTTCGACTACATGCTCGACAGGCACTGGGGCCTGAACGTCGACGTCAAGAAGCTGTGGCTGCAGCCGAACTACTCGGCGACCGTCAACGGCGCAATTCCGGTCACCGGCCGCGCCAACATCGATCCGTGGCTGGTCGGCGTCGGCGTCACCTACAAGTTCTGATTTTTTCAGTTCCTCCCAAGACTGTCATGGCGCCGGCATTCCCGGCGCCATTTTTTTTGGACTGTTTGCGGGTCGCGAAGCTCGGGCTCGGGCCTGTAAAACAGGTGTCGTCCCGGCCTTGAGCCGGGACCCATACGCCGCAGCGGGAGTGAGGAAAGACGCGCTGAGTTACAGCCAGCTTGGGCCGTCACGCAATCCTGTGGTTATGGGTCCCTGCGTTCGCAGGGACGACACCGATGGTGGGGCAGTCGCGCGTGAATTGACCCGAGGACAGGAGGTGCCCGTCCTACTCCTCCTCGTCGTCCTGCTTCTTGCCGCCGATGGTCTTGAGCTTGGCGAACACGGCGTCGACGTTGAGATCGTCCTCGTCGCGGCCCGCCGGCTCGTACTCGTCCTTGCGCGTGGTCTCGGAGGCCGGGAGCAGGGTGGCGCCGCTGTAATTGGCGTCGAGCGGCTTTTCCTTGGCGGCACGCTGGACCTCGAAGTCGAGCTCGATCTGCGAGCACAGGCCGAGCGTCACCGGATCCATCGGCGTCAGCGTCTGCGCGTTCCAATGGGTGCGGTCGCGCACGCTCGCGATCGTGGTCTTGGTGGTGCCGACCAGGCGCATGATCTGGGCGTCCTTGAGCTCGGGATGGTTCCGCACCAGCCAGAGAATGGCGCTCGGGCGCTCGTGGCGGCGCGACACCGGGGTGTAGCGGGGGCCCTTGCGCTTGGGCTGCGGCGGCAGCACCACCTTGCTCTCCTGCAGCCGGAGCCGGTAATTCGGGTCGCGCTCGGCCTTCTCGATCTCCTCGCGGGTGAGCTGCCCGGTCGAGATCGGATCCATGCCCTTGATGCCCTGGGCGGCGTCCCCGTCGGCAATGGCGCGCACCTCCAGCGGGTGCATCTTGGTGAAATCGGCGACCTGGTCGAAGGTCAAGGCGGTATTGTCGACCAGCCACACGGCAGTTGCCTTCGGCATCAGCGGGGCGTTGCTCATGGCAAATCTCCTTTGTGCTCCGCCCCGGCCCTGGAGGCGAAACCTGCGGTCATCGGCGATGACGGGAATTGGCCCTATATAAGCCGTCCCGGGGGCAGGGCGCAATGGCCTGGAGAAAACGGCCTTGACAGCGCTCGAAAGCAGTCCCAAGTCCTACCCAAACGAGTGTCAGACCCAAGTTCTTCGCGTATCGACCGCCCCCGCTTGCCGGCCCGGGGGTCCGTGGTCGCCGAAACCAGCCCGCATAGATCAGCTCAGACCAGCCCCATGGCAGCCAAACCAGACCTCAAAATCGTGCTTTGCTCGCCGCGCGGCTTCTGCGCCGGCGTGGTGCGCGCCATCGACACCGTGGAACGGGCGCTCGCCATCTATGGCGCCCCGGTCTATGTCCGACACGAGATCGTGCACAACAAATACGTCGTCGACAGCCTGAAGACCAAGGGCGCCATCTTCGTCGAGGAACTGGCGGAGATTCCCGACAGTACCAATGCACCGGTGGTGTTCTCGGCCCATGGCGTGCCGAAATCGGTTCCGGCCGAGGCCCAGGCGCGCAACTTCTTCTCCCTGGACGCGACCTGCCCGCTGGTGACCAAGGTCCACCGCGAGGCGGCGATCCACTTCAAGCGCGGCCGCGAGATCCTGCTGATCGGCCATTCGCACCATCCGGAGGTGGTCGGCACCGTCGGCCAGCTTCCGGCCGGCGCCGTGACGCTGATCGAGACCGCCGAGGACGCGGCGACCTTCACCCCGAAAGACCCCAACAACCTCGCTTTCGTCACCCAGACCACGCTGTCGATCGACGACACCAAGGATATCGTCGCGATCCTCAAGGGCCGTTTCCCGAACATCTCGGGCCCGCACAAGGAAGACATCTGTTACGCCACCACCAACCGCCAGCTGGCGGTCAAGAAGGTGGCCCCGGTGGTCGATGCGCTGATCGTGGTCGGTGCGCCGAACTCGTCGAACTCGCAGCGCCTGCGCGAGGTCGCCGAGCGCGAGGGCTGCCCGATTGCCGTGCTGGCGCAGCGCGCCTCGGACATCGACTGGGCGCGCTTCGAGGGCATCAAGAGCCTCGGCATCACAGCCGGCGCCTCGGCGCCGGAGGTGATCGTCGAGGAGATCATGGGCGCCTTTGCCGAGCGCTACGTGCTCCATGTCGAGACGGTCTCTGCGGCGGAAGAGAACGAATTCTTCCCGCTGCCGCGCTCGCTCCGGCCGGAAGCGGCAGCCGAGTAAGTCGGCCGGTTCTTTTCCGCCCTCGGCGGCCTCTCGGCCTTGAACGCGGCGCCCGCATGCGCGATGAAGGGCGCTACGGGCCTGTTCGGTGACGAAGTTCGCATCGGAGAGGCGGGGGCAGGCGAACTTCGATAACTGGGATAGCGCATGGCGGTCTATACCGACGTCGCCGCCGACGAGCTTGCGGATTTCATCAAGACCTACGACATCGGCGAGCTGCTCTCTTACAAGGGCATCGCCGAAGGGGTCGAAAACTCCAACTTCCTGCTCCACACCACCAAGGGCTCCTTCATCCTCACGCTGTACGAGAAGCGCGTGGCGGTGGATGACCTGCCGTATTTTCTGGGCCTGATGGCCCACCTCGCCGAGCGCGGCGTGAGCTGTCCGCAGCCCGCCCGCAACCGCGACGGGGCGGTGTATTCGAGCCTGTCCGGCCGGCCCGCGGCGATCATCAACTTCCTGGAAGGCATGTGGCCGCGCAAGCCGAACGTCACCCACTGCGCCGGCGTCGGCGCGGCGCTGGCGCAGATGCATCTGGCCGGACGCGACTTCCCGCTGGTGCGCAAGAATCCGCTCTCGGTCGCCGGCTGGCGGTCGTTGTTCGCGCAGGCCGCCGACCGCGCCGACACGGTGCAGGCCGGCCTCTCCGCGCTGCTCTCCGCCGAGCTCGATCATCTCGGGCGCTCCTGGCCGACGCATCTGCCGGAAGGCGTCATCCACGCCGACCTGTTCCCGGACAACGTGTTCTTCCTCGGCGACAAGCTCTCGGGGCTGATCGACTTCCCGTTCTCCTGCAACGACATTCTGGCGTATGACGTCGCGATCTGCCTCAACGCCTGGTGCTTCGAGGCCGATCATTCGCTGAACGTCACCAAGGCGCGCGCCTTCTTCAACGCCTATGGCCGCGTCCGGCCGCTGTCGGACGCCGAGCTGGAGGCGCTGCCGCTGCTGGCGCGCGGCGCCGCGATCCGCTTCCTGCTGACGCGGCTGGTGGACTGGCTCAACGTGCCGGCGGGGGCGCTGGTCAGGCCCAAGGACCCGCTCGAATATGTCCGCAAGCTGCGCTTCCACCAGGCGGTGACCAGCGTGCGCGACTACGGCATCGGCGGAGCATTGGCGTGAGCGAGCATCCGGTCGTCAGCATCTACACCGACGGCGCCTGCTCGGGGAATCCGGGGCCGGGCGGCTGGGGCGCGATCCTGCGCTTCGGCGACAACGAAAAAGAGCTCAAGGGCGGCGAGCCACACACGACCAACAACCGCATGGAGCTGATGGCCGCGATCTCGGCGCTGGAGGCGCTGAAGAAGTCGTGTCAGGTCGAGCTCTACACTGACAGCCAATATGTCCGGCAGGGCATCACCGGATGGATCCACGGCTGGAAGCGCAACGGCTGGAAGACCGCCGACAAGAAGCCGGTCAAGAACGCCGAGCTGTGGCAGCGGCTCGACGCGGCGCTGAAGCCGCACAAGGTCAACTGGCACTGGGTCAAGGGCCACGCCGGGCACGCCGAAAACGAGCGCGCCGATCAGCTCGCTCGCGACGGCGTGGCTATGGCCAGGATGCAGAAGAACGTGCGGGGCTGACGGGTTGGTTAACCGAATCATCGCCCCACACTCGACTTTCGTCGCCCGGCTCGAGACCGGGCGATCCAGTACTCACCACCGGTCGTGTTCAATCGGCGTACTGGATATGAATCAGGGCGGCCCCTAATTTGCACCGCGCCGATGCCAGGTCTCAACTGCCGCTGCGAAGAGCCGCTTATGTTCCTCCGAGTCGAATGCTCGGCGCGGAATCAAGAGGGCATTTCCGTTCTTCCCGGTGATTGTGACTAGCTCAGGCGTCTCTTCGATCGTGGATATCTCTCTCCAGCTCCATGCACGGCTCTTGTTGCCGATCTTGGTGTAGAGGCCATCTTCGCTGGCTGTGAGCTCTCGGTGCTGCGGCTTGAACATCAGCTGTGGGAAAGCGACGAGAAACGCCACGAAAACGCCAGCGGCAAGCAGGCCATAAAGCAGTTTTGCGTAATCATGCGGTGGCCAATGGCCATCCCAAATGAGTGCGAGCGCAATGAAGAAAAGAGCGGAATATGCGTGCAGCACCCAGAGTTTCTTGCGCCAGGCGCGCCAATACCAATCCCAGACCTCAGCCCGAGTACTGGCGTATTTCAGCGTGACGGCCATCTGAACTTTCGACGCTGGCGAGAGGCGGGGCGGGCTGGCGCAGATGTTCGTCGGTGATATCGTCGATGAGCTGCACCGGCGCTCAATCCCACCCGTTAGTCTTATTATTCAACCGTCATCGCCCGGCTTGACCGGGCGATCCAGCACTCACCGGCCGTCGTGTTCTGGCGATAGGCCGAGGCTTACTGGATTCCCCGCTTTCGCGGGGAATGACACTGGTGAGTCGGGAGGCGGTGTGCCTCGTATCGGAGGCCGGCGCGGCTTTACAGCTGCCCGAGCAGCGTATCGCCGCCGGAGACCTCGACCTTGCCCGGCGCGGCTTCGAGGTTCAGCTTCTTGACCACGCCGTCCTCGACCAGCATCGAATAGCGCTTGGAGCGGATGCCGAGGCCGGCGCCGGAGGCGTCGAGCTCCATGCCGATCGCCTTGGTGAACTCGGCATTGCCGTCGGCCAGGAACACGGCCTCGTCGCGCTGGTCGGTGTCGCGCTTCCAGGCGTTCATGACGAAGGCGTCGTTGACCGAGACGATCGCGATGGTGTCGACGCCCTTGTCCTTCAACGCATAGGCATTGAGGAAGATGCTGGGCAGATGCATCTTGTGGCACGTGCCGGTGTAGGCGCCGGGCACCGCGAACAGCGCGACCTTCTTGCCCTTGAAGATGTCGTCGGTGGTTTTGACCTGCGGGCCTTCGCCGGTCATGACGCGGAATTGGGCCTGCGGCAGCTTGTCGCCAACCTGGATGGTCATTCGAGTTACTCCTTCCCCTGGATGTGTCTTGCGCGGTGCGCGCTACACTATTCGGCGGGCCGGAAACGGCAACGGCCCGCCGTGATCACGTATCCGTCATCGCACGTCCCTCATCGCGCGCCGGGGCTTGCGGCGCCAATGGACTCAGGCCGCTGCTGCCGGCTTCTTCTTCTCGTCGCGCAGCTCGCGGCGCAGGATCTTGCCGACATTGGTCTTCGGCAGCTCGGTCCTGAACTCGATCTGCTTCGGCACCTTGTAGTTCGTGAGCTGCTCGTGGCAGTGCTTGATGATGTCCTCGGACGTGAGGTTGGGGTCCTTCTTCACCACGAACGCCTTGACGACCTCGCCGGTCTTCTCGTCCGGCAGCCCGATCACGGCGGTCTCCAGCACGCCCGGATGGGTCGCGATGACCTCTTCGACCTCGTTCGGATAGACGTTGAAGCCGGAAACCAGGATCATGTCCTTCTTGCGGTCCACGATCTTGACCGATCCGTCCGCGGCCATGACGCCGACGTCTCCGGTGCGGAAGAAGCCGTCCGCCGTCATCACCTTGGCGGTCTCGTCGGGACGATTCCAGTAGCCTGCCATCACCTGCGGGCCCTTGGCGCAGATCTCGCCGGGTTGTCCCAGCGGCACTTCGTTGCCGTCGTCGTCGCGGATCGAGAGCCAGGTCGATGGCAGCGGCAGGCCGATGGTGCCGGTGAATTCCGTCGAGGTCGGCACGTTGCATGTCAGCACCGGTGCGGTCTCCGACAGGCCGTAGCCTTCGGCGATGCTGCAGCCCGTCACCTGCTTCCACTGCTCGGCCACCGGGCGCTGCACGGCCATGCCGCCACCGTTGGAGACCTTCAGCTTGGAGAAATCGATCTTGCGGAAGTCAGGATGATGCAGCAGGCCGTTGTAGAGCGTGTTGACGGCCGGGAAGGTGGTGACCTGATACTTCATGAGCTCCTTGATGAAGCCGGGGATGTCGCGCGGATTGGGGATCAAGAGATTGGCGCCGCCCGCGCGCACCGCGAGCAGGAAGCAGCAGGTCAGCGCGAAGATGTGGTAGAGCGGCAGCGCGCAGACGATCAGCAGCTGATCGACGTGCGGCGGCTTGTCCATCACCGGCTGCAGCCACGCATCGTTCTGCAGCACGTTGGCGACGACGTTGCGGTGGAGCAGCGTGGCGCCCTTGGAGACGCCGGTGGTGCCGCCGGTATATTGCAGGAAGGCGACGTCGTCCGGACCGATGGTGGGCTTCTGGAAGCGCTTGCCGCGTCCGGCGGCGAGCGCATCGTTGAAGGGGACCGCGCCCGGCAGCGAGAACGCCGGCACCATCTTCTTCAGGCGGCGGACGACGAGGTTGACGATCACGCCCTTGAAGCCGAGCAGGTCGCCCATGCTGGCGACGACGATGTGCTTGACCTGGGTGTGGCCGACCACCTGCTGCACCGTGTGGGCAAAGTTCTCCAGCACGATGATCGCCTCGGCGCCGGAATCCTTGAGCTGGTGCTCGAGCTCGCGCGGCGTGTAGAGCGGGTTGACGTTGACGACCGCGTAGCCCGCGCGCAGCACCGCGGAGATCGCGATCGGATATTGCAGCACGTTCGGCATCATCAGCGCGACGCGCGCGCCCTTGGCCAGCCCCAGGCCCTGCAGATAGGCGCCCATCGCGACCGACATGTCGTCGAGCTCGCGATAGCTGATCGCCTTGTCCATGCAGATGAAGGCGCGGCGATCGGCGAATTTCTTGAAGCTCTCTTCCAGCAGGTCGACGAGCGACGGGTATTTGCCCGGATCGATATCGGCGGGAACGCCGGCCGGATAGTGCTTGAGCCAGATGCGCTCCATGATCCTTCCTCTCTCATCGTCTCTTGTTCGTCTATCGGCAGCCGCCGGCCTCGCTCGGGCCGGCGGCGCCAATATCGAATTTCCGGCCGTTCAAGGCAAGCGGCCGGCGCGGCGACGAAAGGGGAGGGACGGGCGGTCCGGGCCGAGGGCCCGTGCCAATTGCTGGCTACCGCCGTATGCGCCGCGCGGGATCAGCCGTCCTTCGGCGCGGGCTTGCCGTCCGTCTTCGGCTTTGCGGCAGCCTTGGGTTTGGCGGGCTTGGGCGCGTCGGAGCCGGTTTTTTCCGCCGTTTTTCCGCCGGCTTCGTGCTTGGCGGCGACGTGGCGGGCCGCGCCCGGCTTGGCCTCAGCCGGCTTGGCCTGCGGCTTCGCAGCGGCCTTCGCATCCGCATCGGTCTTGGCGGCGGTCCGGGTCGCCGCCTTGGCGTCCTTCCGGGCGGCGGCATGCGCCTTCTTGCCGCGGTGCTTGGTCGCGGTCTGCGCGTCGGCATCGGCGGCGACGGCGGCGATCAGCGCCGCGCCGGTGCGCGTCGGGCCGGTGTAGACCAGCACCGGCTCGGACGGGGCGGGCGCCGCCGCCAGCAGCTCGGACGGCTTCATGGTCGGCGTCTGCAGGCCGGCGAGCAGGGTGCCGCCGGTCGCTTCGCCGTCCGCACCGGCAATGGTGTCCTCGTCGTCGTCGCTGGCTGGTCGGTGGCGGCGGCCGTTGCACATGTCGTCGCGCAGGTTGGGCGGCGTCGCGTCGACGGGGGCCAGCTGATCGACCGTGCCCAGCGGCGACTTCAGCCAGCTCAGCTGGTTGCCGTTGAAGCCGCGGTCCAGCATCTGGATCGCGCGCACGGCGCGCATCTGTCCCGAGGAGGCGCCGAGCACCACCGCGATCAGGCGCTTGCCGTTGCGGGTCGCCGACGCCACGAGATTGTAGCCGGAGGCGCAGATGAAGCCGGTCTTGAAACCGTCGGCGCCGGGATAGCGCCCGATCAGCTTGTTGAAGTTCTGCACCACGCGGCGGCCGTAGCGGATCGACGGGATGTGGACGAAATATTCGTACTCCGGAAGATCGCGGATGATGGCGCGCGCCAGGATCGCGAGATCACGCGCCGAGGTGATCTGGCCGTCGGCAGGCAGTCCGTTCGGATTCACGTAGCTGGTCTGCGTCATGCCGAGCTTGCGGGCGGTGTCGTTCATCATCGCCGAGAAGCCGTCGATGGAGCCGCCGACGCCCTCGGCCAAGACCACCGCCATGTCATTGGCGGACTTCACCAGCATCATCTTCAGTGCGTTGTCGACGGTGACCTGCGTGCCGGGCCGATAGCCCATCTTCGACGGCGACTGTGATGCCGCGGTCGGTGAGACCGTGAACAGCGTGTCGAGCGTGATCCTGCCGTCCTTGACCGCCTTCAAGGTGACATAGGCCGTCATCAGCTTGGTGACCGATGCAGGGTACCACGGATAGGTCGCGTTCTGCGCCTCCAGCACCTTGCCGGTGTCGGCTTCGACGAGCAGCAGCGCCTCGGCATGGGCCCAGCGCGGCGCGAGCACGAGAGCGGCAGCGAGAGCGATGATCTTGATCGGGGCGTAGCGGAACAACAGGCGAAGCGTCTGCACTGGTCTGGTCCGGTCCTTTGAGACCCGCCTCGCGCGGCGAGGTGGGCAAGCGGGCTTTCGGGTTTCAAGCGTGTCCGGCGCCGCTTTGGTTGCGGCAGGCCGCGAACCTATACCGGCTCGACGCTGGCGAACAGAGGCCAGCCATTCAATTCCACGATGAAAGCGTCCCGCGATCAGGTCTTGACGATGATGCCGTCGCTGTCGGGCTCTGCGAGAGTCGCGCGCGCGCTCTCCTGCACCATGAACTGGGCCTTCGCGAGTTCCGCGAAGTGGCCGCCCTTGGCGACGAGTTCATCGAACGTTCCGCTTTCGATCACGCGTCCGTTCTCGAACACCAGGATTCGCGTCGCGTTGCGGATGGTCGAGAGCCGGTGTGCGATCACGAAGGTCGTGCGTCCCCTCATCACCTCGTCGAGCGCCGCGTTGAGCTTGGCCTCGGTGACGGCATCGAGCGCGGAGGTCGCCTCGTCGAGAATCAGGATCGGTGGATCCTTCAAGAGGGCACGCGCGATCGAGAGCCGCTGGCGCTCGCCACCGGACAGCATGCGGCCGCGCTCGCCCGCGTTGGTATCGAAACCCTGGTCGGCACGATCGATGAAGTCGAGCGCCTGGGCGCGCGCGGCGGCGGTGCGCAGCTCCTCGTCGGTCGCGTCGGGCTTGCCGACCAAAAGGTTCTCGCGGATCGAGCGGTTGAACAGGAGCGCCTCCTGGAACACGACGCCGATGTTCCGGCGCAGCGCCGCGAGCTTCAATCCGCGCACATCCATGCCGTCGATCTTGATGAAGCCCGACTGCGGATCGAAAGCGCGATGCAGGAGCGCGATCGCCGTCGACTTGCCGGCGCCGGTCGGGCCGACCAGCGCGATGGTCTGGCCCGGCAGCGCGGTGAAAGTGAGGTCCTCCACCGCCGGCCGCTTGCCGTCGTAGGAGAACGACACATCGTTGAATTCGACCAGGCCCGAGAGTCGGCCGACCTCGATCGCGTCGGGGCGGTCGCGCACGGCCGGCACGGCATCGAGCACGGTGAAGAACTCGGCCAGCCGCGGCGCCTCCATGAACACGTTGTTGATGAAGGACACGACCTGCTCCAGCTTCTGGATCAGCATGGTCGCGAACGACACGAACATCACGATCTCGCCCACCGACGTCAGCCCGGCCTGATGCAGGGCGATGCCGAGTGTGAAGATCGCGAGCACGGTGATGGTGGTCGAGGCACGCGTGATGACCGTCACCAGCGCCCACCAGCCGAGCACCGGCATCTGCACCGACAGCAATTGTCCGGCGACGGTGCGCAGGCCCTGCACCTCGGCATCGATGCGCACGAAGCTCTGTACCAGCGCGACGTTGCCGAGCGCGTCGGAGGCACGCGCCGACAGGTCGCTGTAATGCTCCTCGACCTCGCTCTGCATGCCGTAGGTCTTGCGCACGACCAGGGTCGTCAGCACGGTGAACACGACGCACAGCACGAACAAGAGGATCGCGAGCCGCCAGTTCAGATAGAGCGACAGCGGCAGCAGCACCAGCACCGACATGATCGCGGCGAAGTGCTCGCGGAAGAACGACAGCCACAGCTTCCACAGCGCGTCGGTGCCGTTGATCATCACCTTCATCAGCCGGCCGGAATGGGTGCCGGAATGGAACGTCAGCGGCAGCTGCAAAATGTGCTCGAAATAGCTCGTCAGCACCGCATGGCGCTGCCGGTGCGCCAGCCGGTCGGCCTGCAGCGCGACCCAGGCGCTGGCCAGAATCGTGAACAGGCCGAATCCGGCCCAGGCCGCGAGCAGCGGCCAGGCGGTGCTGGCCGAGGCCTTGCCGGAGAGCGAGTCGACAATGCGTCCGAACAGCACCGGGTCGGCGAACTGCGCCACCGCCAGCGCCAGGTTGGCGATCGCGAGAAACCAGCCGAGCCGCGCCTCCTTTCCGAGCAGATGGAGCACGCGGGCATAGATGCGGAGCAGGGACATGGCGGGGCGCTTCGTGTCGGCAGTTGGAATCAGCGCTGGGCGCGCGGCACCATGTTAGCAAGGGAACGGCCGCCGCGGCGAGCGCTCAGTTGACGAGCCGGCTGTCGGCGGGCGGCAGGAAGCTGTCGTCGAAGATGTCGGCGGGTTGCGGACGCTTGTGGTGGAATTTGCCGTCCTCCGCGAGCTGGTCGAGGGCCCGCTCGAACCGGGCGGGCTCGATGCTGCCGATGCCATCGCGGCGGACGTCCGGCGTCAGCACGTTGTCGACGAGCACGCTCTGCAGTCGCTGCAGCTCGAGCTCGCGGGAGCCGTCATCCATCCGGCTCACCACGTCGGCGATCGCGCCGGCAGGGTCCTTGATGGCAAGCTGGAGCCCCGATGTCAGCGCGCGCAGGAAGCCCTTCACCGCCGCCGGCTGCTTGGCCGCAAAGCCGGGATTGACGATCACCGCATGGCCATAGGCCTCGCAGCCATAATCAGCGAAGCGCAGCACCGCGAGATCGGCGGCGGGCACGCCGCGGTCGCGCAGATTGATCGCCGAGAGATACGAGAAGCCGCTGACGGCATCGACCTGGCCGGCGGACAGGATCGGCTCGCGCACGGCCGCGCCAACGCGCGACAGCTTGATGGTCTCGGGCCTGAGATGGTTGTGCCTCACGACCGCCGGCCACAGCCGGATCGAGAGATCGCCCTCGGCGACGCCGAGCGTCTTGCCTTCGATGTCGCCGAGCCCGTTGATGCCGCGACTCCTGCGCGCGATGATCGCATAAGGCGCCCTGTTGAACAGCACGAACACGGCCTTGACCGGCTGGCTGTTCGACGCGTCGCGATAGCGGATCAGCTCGTTGATGTCGGCGAGCGCCATGTCGGTCTCGCCGGAGGCCACCCGCGCGATCGCATCGGGAGAGCCCTTGGCCGTGGTGATGGTGACGGTCACGCCCTCGGTGGCGAACAGCCCGCGGCTGGCGGCGAGGACCAGTGGCGCCATGCTGCCATCGAGCGGCCGATCCAGCGCGAACATGACGGCGACCGGACGTTTCGGCTCCTCCGCTGCGGCTTCCTCTCTCGACAGGCATGAGGGCACGACGAAGGCGGCGAGGAGCGCCAAGGCAAGCAGGGTGACGGGTCGTCGCATGCGCATCATGTCACGCCGGTATTCGCAGGCCGTACCGGTCTTGTCACGCCGGTATTCTAATCAGTTCGCCGGCCATCGCGGGATCGAGATGTCAATTTCGTGACAACGTCGCGGTGCCGCTGCCACTCGGGGCCGGCGGTGCCTGATCATGTCGGATCGAATGTGAACGGTCCATGAGCAAGGCCTGCGGCGATTTGCGGCTTCGACTCCGGGTTTCGCGGGGGGAACTGTGGGCGCAGTTCGCGAGTTGGTACCCGAGATTAGATCGTACGGAGGATCCACATGATCGCACAGCGCGGAAGTTTTTCACGCTTTGGCCGTGCTACCGTCCTGGCGACGGTGGCCGCGGTGACTTTGACGGCCGTGCAGCCGACACTCGCCTTTGCCGGCTCCGCGCCGGCCGAGAAGGGCGTCGTCGCCAAGACGGCCAATGATGGCGGCCTGACCGATGTCAGCGCGCGCCGGCGCCACTATCGCGGCAACGGTGGCGCGGCGGCTGCGGCGGCGTTCGCCGGGATCGTCGGCACCGGACTTGCCATCGCGGCGACGCAGAACCGCCGCTCCTACTACGAGGACAACTATTACTATGGCCGGCCGGCCTATTATGGCTACGGACCGCGCTATCAGTATTACGGCGGCGGCCCCTATTACGGTGGCGGCTATTACCATCACCCGCATTGGTGATGTGAGATCGGACGAAACGATCCGCCGGCCGCCGTGCCGGCGGATTTTTTCTTGCCTGCCGCGAACGTTAATATGCGTACCATCGAATTTAACTATTGTGGCGAGATGACTGATTCGATCGATCGGCTCTATCGCGCTGTCCTGGCGGCCAGGGATCTCGACCCCGCGCGATCGCGCACGGCCAAGCTGATGCAGCAGGGCACGGCCAAGATGGCCAAGAAGCTCGCCGAGGAGGCGATCGAGGTTGCGATCGATGCCGTCGGCGGCGACGCCCAGGCCGTGGTGCGCGAAAGCGCCGACCTGATCTACAATCTGGCCGTGCTGTGGGCCGAGCTCGATGTCCAGCCCGAGGACGTCTGGCGCGAGATGGAACGGCGCGAGCTGATGCTCGGCATCGCCGAGAAGCTGCCGAAATCGCCGGTCAAGGTCGCCAAGGCCGCGCCCGGACGGGTGGCGGGGCGACCGATCGTCGCGGCCGAAAGCCGGACCATCCGCAAGCGGCACTAGTGTGGCGGTCCGATTCGGGCCGACATATGGGCCATGGACAAATCCTGCCCGGTTTGCTTCATCGCCAGCATGCTCAGACGGATCTACGACTGGTGTATCGACGCCGCCCACAAGCCGCATGCCATGTGGATCATGGCCGCGGTTGCCTTCGCCGAAAGCTCGTTCTTTCCGGTGCCACCGGATGTGATGCTGATCCCGATGTCGCTGGCGAAGCCGCAGCGGGCGTGGCTGTTCGCCGGCGTCTGCACCGCGGCCTCGGTGGCGGGCGGCCTGGTCGGTTATGCCATCGGCGCGCTGCTCTACGACTCCCTCGGCCATTGGCTGATCCAGCTCTACGGCCTCGGCGACAAGGTCGAGGCGTTCCGTGCCTCCTACGCCGAGTGGGGCGCCGTCATCATCCTGGTGAAGGGATTGACGCCGATCCCCTACAAGCTGGTCACGATCACGTCGGGCTTCGCCGGCTACAATCTCTTTCTGTTCGTCGTCTGCTCGATCATCGCGCGCGGCGGCCGCTTTTTCATCGCCGCGATATTGCTCAACCGCTATGGCGAATGGATCAGGGTGCGCATCGAGAAGCATCTCGGCCTGTGGGTGGCGATCGGCGCGGCCGTGCTGGTGGCCGGATTCGTCATCGCCGTGAAGCTGATCTGATGCGGCCGCTGCGCCCGGGGCTGGGGGCAGGCGCGGCGCTGCTCGCCGTCGTCTCGGTTCTCTCCGCCGCCGCGGCATGGGCGCAAACGACGCCTTCCTTGGGGCTGCGAGAAGCGCCGCAACAGCCACCGCAGCAGGCGCCTGCCGTCCAGCCTGCGCCGCCTTCCAGTCCGGGTCTGGTGGAGGAGCTCGGCAAGCTGTTCGAGAAGATGTCGATCATTCCGCTGAAGCCTTCGGGCGATGCCCGCGCCGAGCCGCCGGCGGCCGGCAGCGATCCCACCGGCGCTGCCGCGGATCAGCCCGCTGCAACACCGGTGCAGCCCAGTGGCCCGGTCGCGCCGAAGGGCGGCGCCGACGTGCTGAAGGAGACCGGCGAGACCTTGTCGCGCCTCGCCCAGCCCTCGAGCATGATCTCCGGCCGCTCGGTCTGCCCGATCGCCGCCAACGGCACGCCGGATTGCAAGCTCGGCGCCGACCGGTTGTGCCAGGGCAAGGGTTACAAGGAAGGCAAGAGCCTCAACACCGATTCTGCGGAGACCTGCTCGGCGCGGGTGCTGATCCCCGGTCGCGAGCGCAAGCCGGGCGATTGCCGGACGGACACCTAGGTGACCTCGGCGCTCTGCCAATGACGCCGGCACGCCAGCGTCTCAACGCAAGACCCTGGTCCGGCTTTTCCGGTCCCTCTGCGAGCGAATTGCCATCACGGCATGATGTCGGGCATGCTCGCGATCACGAGTGTTTCCGCATTTCAACGCAAGAGGAATTCCCATCCATGTCCATGCCCGCCTTGTTCAAGGGCCGCCTGACGATCCCGGTGATCGGCTCGCCGCTGTTCATCATCTCCGTGCCCGACCTGGTGATCGCGCAGTGCAAGGCCGGCGTGGTCGGTTCGTTTCCGGCGCTCAACGCGCGGCCGGCCGCGCTGCTCGACGAATGGCTGGCGCGCATCACGGAGGAGCTCGCCGCCTATGACCGGGCGCATCCGGAACGCCCGTCGGCGCCGTTCGCCGTCAACCAGATCGTGCACCGTTCCAACAACCGGCTCGAGCAGGATCTCGCGCTGTGCGAGAAGTACAAGGTGCCGATGATGATCACCTCGCTCGGCGCGCGCGAGGAGCTGAACCGGGCGGCGCATGGCTGGGGCGGCATCGTCTTCCACGACGTCATCAACCAGACCTTCGCGCACAAGGCGATCGAGAAGGGCGCCGACGGCTTGATCCTGGTCGCGGCGGGCGCCGGTGGACATGCCGGCACGATCTCGCCGTTTGCCTTCGTGGCGGAGACGCGGAGCTGGTTCGATGGCCCGATCGCTCTGTCTGGCGCGATCGGGAACGGCCGCGCCATCCGTGCCGCGCGCGTGCTCGGCGCCGACTTCGCCTATATCGGCTCGGCCTTCATCGCCACCAAGGAGGCGAATGCGGTCGAAGGCTACAAGCAGATGATCACCAGCTCGGGCGCCGACGACATCGTCTATTCGAACCTGTTCACAGGCGTGCACGGCAACTATTTGAAGCCGTCGATCGTCGCCGCCGGCCTCGATCCGGACAATCTCCCGACCTCCGATCCGTCGAAGATGAGCTTCGGCACCGACGCCTCGGGCGAGCGCGCCAAGCCGAAGGCATGGAAGGAGATCTGGGGCTCGGGGCAGGGCATCGGCGCCATCAAGGACGTGCTGCCCGCCGCCGAGCTGATCGCGCGCTTCAAGAAGGAATATGACGAAGCAATCGATCCGCCGCTCTAAGCGGCTCCGCGACGGACAAAAGAAAAGCGCGGCAGCCAGGGCTGTCGCGCTTTTTTGTTGAGGTCGCAACAAGCGGGCGGGCTATTCCAGCTCGATCGCCTGGAACTTGCCGCGCTCGTCGAGCGCCGTGCCCCAGATCTTATGCGAGGCCTGGTGTTCGGCGCGGCCGAAGCCGAGCTTGGCACCGAGACCGAGATCGATGTCACGCATGTTCTCCAGCGTGTCGATCAGCGCCTCGGTGTCGAGCTGCGGGCCGACCCGGCGCAGCGCCTGGACCAGCACGTTGGCCGAGACGTAGCCTTCGAACGACACGTAGGACGGTGCCTCGCCCGGGAAGTACTTCTCGAGCGCGCTCTTGTATTCGAGCACGGCGCTCGAATAGCCGCCGACGGCCGGCACCACCTGGGTGACGATGACGCCGCTGGCATAGCGCGGGCCGAGCAGCATCAGCTCGTCCGAGAGCTCGGTCGAGCCCACGAAGGAGACGTTGGTGTAGATCATGTGCGGGAACAGATCGCGCGTCTTCTCGATGAACTTCGCGGCGGCGCGATAGGTTGCGACCATGACGATCGCCTTGGGCGGGTTCTTCAACGCCCGCAGCTGGTTGACCGCGTCGTCCACGTCGACCGTGTTGCGCTTGTAGTTGAGGCGCAAGATGGACGTGTCGGCAAGGCCGAGCGAGCGGAAGGCCTTGGCCACACCGGAGAAGCCGGCATCACCATAGGCGTCCTGCTGCGCGAACACGGCGATGTCCTTGGCCGGCAGGCGGCGCAGCTTGACCAGATAGCGAACGACGGTGTCGGTCTCTTCGGCGTAGCTGGCGCGATAGTTGAACACGTAGCGATCCGGCGGATCGTTGCGCAGGAGGTTGGCGCCGGTGAACGCGCCGTAGAACAGCACGCGGCGCTGCAGGGCGTAGGGCATCGCCACGGCAGACGTCGGGGTACCGACATTGCCGACGAAGCCGAACACCTTGTCCTTCTCGTAGAGCTGCTTCATCGCGTCCAGCGTCCGCGACGGCTCGTAGCCGTCGTCGGCCGAATAGAGCCGCAGCGAGCGCCCGGCGATGCCGCCGGCGTCGTTGGCGCGGTTGAAGGCGGCCTCGATGCCCATCTTCATCTGCCGGCCGAGCTCCTTGGCAGCGCCCGAGAACGGAGCGGCGATGCCGAAGCGGATCTCGTTGGCGGTGACGCCCTGGACGTTGGAGGTGGACGCCGGCGGCAGCGTCGCGGTTGGTGCCGTCGCAGCCACGGCCGCGGACGGGGCGATCACCCCGGCGAGGCTGGTGGCGGTCTGGCTCGGCGCGCTTTGCCCGAGCGAGCGCTCGAGCTCGGCGAGCTGGCGGCCCGCGGAGTTGCAGTCGGTCTGAGCCGCCCCGACACGGTTGCGTCCATCGGCGACGTAGCCGTTGAAGACGCGGGTGAGCTCGTCACGATCCGAGCCGCCGGTGGAGGCCTCCCGGATCACCTCGCGAAACTTGTCGACAATGGCCTGAACGCGGCCCTGGTCGATCGCCTGACAGGCGGATGCTGCTCCCACGATCGGCCCGACCCGGCTCGCAAGATTACGCACCACATCCGCATTGGTGCCCGCCGCGCTGGCGGGCGTTGCGAGCAATGCCGCAACCAAGAACACGCTACAACGAAAGTTCATTGCCACTATCCCACTTTGGACCCCATCCAGGTCTTCCGCCTGGTGAATTGACGCCGTGTCTGCGACGGAGAAGACATAAGACCGTCACCATGCACAGACCAGCCTTTCCTAAGAGCATGACCATTTCGGTAACCCGACACGCCTTTTTCCGATCATACTTTAGGACCTGCTAACGAAACGTCTTCACCAGTTCTTCCCCTTAGAAGCTAATTCTACTCAAGTTCGATTGCCTGATACGTGCCGGTTTCGTCGAGTGCGGTGCCCCAGATCTTGTGTGAGGCCTGGTGCTCCGCGCGTCCAAATGCGAGCGTCGTGCCGAGGCCGAGATCGAGGCTGCGCATCGATTCGAGCGTGTCGACCAGCCGCTCGGTGTCGAGCGGATTGGTCTGCTTCAGCGCCTGGATCAAAATCGTCGCCGCGATATAGCCTTCGAGAGACGTATAGTCCGGCGCCTCGCCGGGCGCGTATTTGGCCAGGGCGTTCTTGTAGTCGAGCACGAGGCTCGAATAGCCCGAAACCGCCGGCACGCCCTGCGTCACGATGACGCCGTTGGTGAAGCGCGGGCCGAGCAGCTTGAGCTCGGTCGCGAGCGAGGTCGAGCCGACGGCGGACACGTTGGCGTAGATCAGGCCCGGTACCGCGTCGCGCGTCTTCTCGATGAACTTCGCGGCGGCGCGATCGGTCGCTACCATGATGACCGCCTTGAGTCCCGGCTTGTGCGCCTTGACCTGATTGACCGCCTCTTCCACGTCCATCGTCGCGCGCGGATAGTTGATGCGCGTTACGGCATCGCCGATTTTCAACTGCCGGTAGGCCTTCGCGACACCGGCGAAACCGTCGTCGCCGAATGGGTCCTGCTGGGTGAACACGGCGATCTGCCTGGGCGAGACGCGCTTCATGTTGATCAGGTAGCGCACCAGCGCGGCCGTCTCCTCGGCGTAACTCGCCCGGTAGTTGAAGACGTAGCGATCCGGCGGATCGCGTCGCACCACTGCTGCGCCGGTGTTCGGTGCAAAGAACAGCGTGCGCCGCTCCAGCGCATAGGGGATCGCCACCTGCGAGTTGGCGGTGCCGACGTTGCCGATGAAGCCGAACACCTGCTCCTTGTCGTAGAGCTGCGTCATCGCCGCCAGCGTGCGGCCCGGGTCGTAGCCGTCGTCCGCCGCCACGAGACGGAGCATGCGCCCGTTGACGCCGCCGGCGTCGTTGGTGCGTGCGAACGCGGCCTCGATGCCCTGGCGCATCTGACGCCCGGTCTCCTTGCGGATGCCGGAGAACGGCAGGACCATGCCGAAGCGGATCTCGCGGTCGGTGATGCCGCGCACGGGGCTCGCGGTGACGGCGCCAGTCGTCGTTTCGGCCTTGACCGGTGTGATCGGGGCCGTCGCCGCAGCCGGCTGGTCGAGCGAGCGTTCGAGCTCCGTCAGTTGCCGCTCCGCGGCGGCGCAGGTCGCCTGCGAGGCGCCCGTACGACTACGGCCCTCGGCGATGTAGCCATTGAAGCTGCGGGTCAGCTGATCGCGCTCGCCGTCATTCCTCGTCGCCTGGCGGATGGCTTCGCGGAATTTGTCGACCATGCTCTGGACGCGGCCCTGCGCGATGTCGGGGCACGCGGAGGCCTGTCCCACGATCGGTCCAACCCGGCCGCCAAGCTCCCTGACGACGTCGGGAGCCGCCGCCAAAGCGGGGCTGAAGGGAGCTACGAAAACACTCCCGATGATCAACGCGGACCAACGCACGGCCATCGAACCTTCCACCTGCTCAGCTTGTTTCAAACCCTCTTCGTTCTACTATTCGTGGCATTTCGAATTAATGTCGGGTTTCTCTGTCGCTCTTTATGTCCTGGTAGTTGAGGCCGTCGCGCCTCTAGCGGTATCCTATTCAAGTTCGACGGGTTGGTAGGTGCCGCTGTCGTCCAGTGCCGTGCCCCAGATCTTGTGCGAAGCCTGGTGTTCGGCGCGGCCGAAGCCGAGCTGCGTGCCGAGGCCGAGATCGATGTTGCGCATGTTCTCGAGCGTTTCGACCAGTTGCTCGGTATCGAAGTTCGGACCGGCGCGCTTCAGTCCCTCGATCAGGATGCTCGCGGCGATGTAGCCCTCGAGCGAGGTGTAGTCGGCCGGCTCGCCCGGGGCATATTTCGCAAGTGCGGTCTTGTATTCGAGCACCAGGCTCGAATAGCCGGAGACGCCGGGCACGGTCTGGCTGACGATCACGCCCTCGGCGTAGCGCGGTCCGAGCAGCATCAGCTCGCTGGCGAGCGCCGAGCCAGCAACCGCGGAGATGTTGGCGAAGATGACGCCCGGAAATACGCCCTGGGCCTTCTCGATGAACTTGGCTGCGGCGCGCGTCGTCGCCAGCATCACCACCGCCTTGACCGGTGTCTTCAGCAGCTTCAGCTGATTGATGGCGTCGTCGACCTCGACCGTGTTGCGCGGATAGTTGACCCGCACGATCGAATTGTCGCTGACGCCGAGCGTGCGGAACGCCCTGGCCACCCCGGCGAAGCCGGCGTCGCCGAAGGCATCGTTCTGCGCGAACACGACGATCTGGCGCGGATGCAGCCTTCGCATCTTCACGAGATAATGGACCAGCGCGTCGGTCTCCTCGGCATAGCTCGGCCGGTAGTTGAAGACGTAGCGGTCGGGCGGATCGTGGCGCACGACGTTGGCGCCGGTATAGGGCGCGAAGAACAGCGTGCGGCGCTCGAGCGCGTAGGGGATGGCGACCGCGGCGGTGGCCGAGCCGAAATTGCTGATATAGCCGAACACCTGCTCCTTCTCGTAGAGCAGCTTCATCGCATCCAGCGTGCGCGCGGGATCGTAGCCGTCATCGGCGGTGACGAGCTTCAGCATGCGGCCGTTGACGCCGCCGGCCTCGTTGGCGCGATTGAACGCCGTCTCGACGCCGATCTTGAGCAGTCGCCCGCTCTCCTTCACCGGTCCGCTGTAGGGAATGACCATGCCGAGCTTGATCTCGCTCTGCGTCACCCCGCGCACGTTGCCGGCCGGCGGCAGCAGTTGCGCCGGTACAGTCGCGGCCTGCGCCGTCGCAGGTCCGATGCTCACGGCAGACAGGTTCGCGCGCGCCGGAGGCGGCGCTGCGATGGATTGTTCGAGATCGGCAAGCTGCCGATTGGCGCCGCCGCAATCCAGCCGGCCCGACGTGACGAGGCTGCGACCTTCGGCGACATAGCGGTCCAGCAGGCGCGTCAGCTCGTCACGGTCGGCCTCGCTGGCGGCGGCCTCGCGGATGACGAGCTGGAATTTCTCGATGATGGCCTGGATGCGCGGCCGGGCGATGTCGCGGCACGCGAGCGCGGCGCCAATGATCGGGCCGACGCGGCTGCCGAGCTGGCGCGCCACGCTCACACTCTCGCCGGGCGCAGCAGCGGCCTCGCCGGCCACGAGGGACGCGAGCAGGATGGCTGCCATACGGGCGTGAGCCAGCGGACGGCGTGCTGCCGCTTTCTGCGGTAGGACGTCGATCATCGTCGCCTGTGATGTGTTGGAAGTCGGATCAGTCGTGCAGAGGGTTAGCGAACCCGCTCCATCTGACCCGTCTTCTGGTTCCACTGCATGAACTGCTGCAGCATGGGCTTTTCTGGAGTGTCGGTCTCTGCCGTCGGCGCCGGAGCGTCCGCGAGCAGCGATTTGAACTGCGACAGCGCCGGAGCCTGCGGCTCGACCCGCTCGGGCAGCGCGCTGGTCTGGTCCGCCTTGGCGTCCTGGACGTCGGCGGCGACCGGCGGCAGCGTCTTCATCGACTGCACGGCGGCGACGAAGGACGAGCTGGCGTCGGGCTGGCGCCACACCGGCACGATGTTGACGAAGAACAGCGCGACGACGGCGGCGACGCCGGTTGCGGCGGCGAAGCGGCCGGCCACCTTGAACACGACCGACCGGCGGTCGCGCTCGCGCTCCAGATCCGGCGGCTCGCGCATGACTTGCGGATTCAGCGACTGGCGAAGGGATTCGAACACGGCGGTCTCCAGGCGAGCATCGAGCTGTCCTTGCTGTCCCGAAGCGGGACGCTCGGCCGCCTCCGCTGCCTTGGCATTGTCACCGACGAGAGATAGACGCGCGGCTTCCGGACGTTCGCGCAGCCACCGCGGCGCATAGTGCAGCGGGTCCTGCGGGTTCATCGGATTCTGTTCACTCAACGAACTCATACGCTACTCCTCTGACGCTCGATTCCGGTAAACTGATACGCTTCTGCCACGGTCGTATGAGAGCTAGTTTCAAACGAAGAGCGGGAGCTGGTCTGCCACTTCAGAGTATACGGAATCACTTGCAGAATCAGACGTTTCGCGTCGATCAGCGATCGCACGCCAGCGGTCCCTTCCTGCAAGGCGCCGTGGCACGTTTGCCGTGCCTTGGGCGCCTCTATCGATCCCATGCCCCGCCCCCTGACGAGTGTCAATCGATCGGAACCTCTTAAAGTCGTCGGTTCCGAATTATATGTACGTTAAAGTTATCATCATGATGTGATTAAAATGAGGCGTGACGGGTCTTGACGCAGATGCTCATGAATTGCGTCTCATTGATGCCAAGATTGCGCCTTGATTCGATCATCATCGAACTATGTCGGGCGGGCCGCTGTCGATTTTTGAGCGGCTTAGCGTCGATTTAACTATCCGTTAACCATCTGGCGCCGACAGTTAACCAATCACTAAGAAGGGTTGGGTCGGATGGTCATGAGTGCCAGCGCTGAAACGGTGCGTCCTGTTATTCGTCTGCGCGGGCGCTCCTACGTCGCCTTCGTGTTTTCGCCGGTTGTGCCGATTGCCGATTGGCTGGCTGAGCTCGATGCAACGCTCGCGGGCTCGCCCGGCTTCTTCGTCGGCAAGCCGATCGTGCTCGATCTCTCAGCGCTGGATCTGAGCCCGCTCGCCATCACCCATCTCATCAAGAGCATCGAGTCGCGCAACATCCGCGTGCTCGGTCTCGAAGGCGTCGAGCAGGGGCGGCTGTCGCTCGGCATGCCTCCCTTGTTGTCGGGCGGCCGTCACTGCGCCGTGCAGGAGATCGAGCCGGAGAAGCCGTCGCTGCAGCAGCCGACCTCGCTGCTGCTCGACCAGCCCGTACGCTCGGGCCAGTCGGTCGTGTTTCCCGATGGCGACGTCACCGTGCTCGGCGCGGTGTCGTCGGGCGCCGAGATCGTCGCCGGCGGCTCGATCCACGTCTACGGCACGCTGCGCGGCCGCGCGATGGCCGGCATCAACGGCAACGCGGCGGCGCGCATCTATTGCCAGAAGATCGAGGCCGAGCTGGTCGCGATCGACGGCTACTACCAGACCGCCGAGCAGATCGACGCCGCGTTGCGCGGCCGGGCCGTGCAGGCGCGGCTCGAAGGTCATTCCATGAAGATCGTTGCATTGAACTGAGTAGCAGGAGGATCCGTGACATGTCGAAAGTACTCGTAGTGACGTCGGGCAAGGGTGGCGTCGGCAAGACCACCACGACGGCGGCGATGGGCGCGGCGCTGGCGCAGGCCGGCGAGAAGGTCGTCGTCGTCGATTTCGACGTCGGCCTGCGCAACCTCGATCTGGTGATGGGCGCGGAACGCCGCGTGGTGTTCGATCTCATCAACGTGGTCCATGGCGTCGCCAAGCTGCCGCAGGCTCTGATCCGCGACAAGCGGCTGGAGAATCTCTGGCTGCTGCCGGCGTCGCAGACCAAGGACAAGGACGCGCTGACCGAGGACGGCGTCGGCCGCGTCATCGCTGAGCTGCGCAAGACCTTCGACTGGGTGATCTGCGACAGCCCGGCCGGCATCGAGCGCGGCGCCATGCTGGCGATGCGCTATGCCGACGAGGCTCTCATCGTCACCAATCCGGAAGTGTCGTCGGTGCGCGATTCCGACCGCATCATCGGCATGCTCGACTCCAAGACCGTGCGCGCCGAAAACGGCGAGCGCGTCGAGAAGCACATTCTCATCACCCGGTACGATGCCGGCCGCGCCGCGCGCGGCGAGATGCTGTCGATCGATGACGTGCTGGAAATCCTGGCGACGCCGTTGCTCGGCATCGTGCCGGAGAGCCAGGACGTGTTGCGCGCCTCCAATGTCGGCTGCCCGGTGACGCTCAACAGCCCGGCGAGCGCCCCCGCACGCGCCTATCACGATGCGATGCGCCGGCTGCTCGGCGAGGAGGTCGAGATGCAGATCCCGACCGAGCGCAAGGGCCTGATGAACCTGCTCTTGGGACGGAGGGCTGCATGAGTGTGCTGCGGCTCTTTACGGGGCGTGCAGCCTCCGCGCCCGTCGCGCGGGAACGGCTGCAGATCCTGCTCGCGCACGAGCGCAGTCTGCGTGGACAGCCCGATCTCCTGATGCAGCTGCGCGAGGAAATCCTCGCCGTGGTTTCGCGCCATGTGGTACTTGATCCGGACAAGGTCATCGTTCGCATGGACCGGGGAAAGCATGTCTCGACGCTCGAGGTCGACATCGAACTGCCCAATGGCGCCGACCGCGCCTTTGCCAGCGCCGGCTGAGACGTGGCGAGGCGCGCGCTGATGCGGCCGATCTTCCGCATCGCGGACAATCGGGTCGCCGTCGGCTCCGATGCTGCGGGACCCTGGGATCCGACCATGCAACATGGGTCTGCGCCATCGGCGCTGGCCGTGTGGGCGGCCGAGCGCATTCCGACGAAGTCGCCGATGCGCATCGCCCGCGTCACCATCGACCTGATGCGCCCGGTGCCGCTCGCAGAGCTCCTCATCGAGACCGAGGTGCTGCGCGAGGGGCGCAAGATCCAGCTCTGCGCCGTGCGCTTGCGCGCCGGCGACACGGTGGTCGTCACGGCGACGGTGCTCAAGATCAGGCAGGACGCGGTGCCGCTGCCGGACGATGTCCGCGAGCTGCCGGTCGATCTGGTCGGCCCTGACGAGGCCCTGCCGGAGCCTGCGGATTTCTCGACCAGCCCCTTCGTGCGTGGCATGACGCTGCGCGCTGCGCGCGGCCGGTTCGGCGTCAAGGGTCCCGGCGCGATCTGGTATCGCGTCGACTGGCCGCTGGTCGAAGGCCACGCCGTGTCGCAGGCGATGCGCGCCGTGGTCGCGAGCGACTTCTGCAACGGCACCTCCGCCGCGCTCGACTTCCACAGCTATACGTTCCTCAATGCCGACCTCACCGTGAACATGGCCCGCGAGCCGGTCGGCGACTGGATCCTGCTCGACGCCGAAAGCTGGATCGGCCCGGACGGCGCGGGTCTGGCGATGGCGCGGCTGGGCGATGTCAGGGGCTATTTCGGCCGGGTGGTGCAGAGCCTGGTGATCGAAAAGCGGTGAGGGGGCGGTCAGCCGTCCGGATTGCGTTCACGGCGAGTTGGCGAACTGATCACCGCACCGGCGCTGCCTCGTTTCCAACGGCGTGCTGCGGCGAGGTGTTATTAAGTTGGGCCGGTGATCGGCAGTTGCCTGCTTCGTTTCCGGTGAACCGATCAACCCCGCGCCAAGCTCCGCTGTGCCCTCTCCCCCGCTTGCGGGGGAGAGTTGGAGAGGGGGCGCCACGCACACCGCCGCTGGAGCGGCCCCCTCCCTAGCCCTCCCCCGCAAGCGGGAGAGGGAACAAACTGCCGTTGTCGCGAGTGAACGAGTTCAACGACGAACGATTTCGCTCTTGCGCCGCCCGCACCGTGTTCAAGAATCGTCCCACCTCCAGCTTCAGCCGGTTGCTGTCCTGTGACAGCGACTGCGCCGCCGACAGCACCTGGGACGAGGCCGAGCCGGTTTCGCTGGCGTCGTGCTGCACCTCGGTGATGTTGGACGACACCTCGTTGGTGCACTGTGCCGCTTGGCCGTGGAGTTATCAATATTGCTATAAACTTGAGCAGGCCAAGATGGTCGTATAACTACGACGCGGACTACACGCAGGTGAAACGACAAGCAGGTGGATGGGAATAAGCGTCATGGCGAAACCAACGAAGGCTACGAGCGTCGGCGAGGGGAACCAGTCTCCGTCGGAGCTGATCGACGCCCGGATCAAGGAGCTCGGGGATTGGCGCGGCGTCACGCTCAGCTACGTCCGCGATCTCATCAAACGGGCCGATCCCGATATCGTCGAAGAGTGGAAGTGGCGTGGCGTTCCCGTATGGTCGCATGCCGGCATCGTCTGCACCGGCGAGACCTACAAGGCCGCGGTGAAGCTGACCTTCGCCAAGGGTGCATCGCTGCCGGACCCTTCCGGCCTGTTCAACGCCAGCCTCGACGGCAATACCCGCCGGGCGATCGACCTCCATGAGGGCGACGAGATCGATGAGACTGCGTTCATGGCGCTGATCCGCGCCGCGGTGGCGCTGAACATGACGAAGGGGAAGCGGTAGGGCTGGTGCATCGCTCCGCGCAGTCAGTATCAACGATCCAGGTCGCTGCTCACTCACCACGTCGTCGCGAGCGCAGCGAAGCAATCCAGGGCCAAGTCGAATCATCTGTCTGGAAGGCCTGGATCGCCTCGTCGTTTCGGGGGCTCGCGCCGGCGGTGTGCCGGTCGCCGACAACCTTTCGCAAGGATGACCCGTGTGCATCGAGGTGGGAGGAGGCGGCGGCCATGGTTGCGCTCTGCCGAGAAACACGCTAGTTCGGCGCATCCCAACTTCAACGCAGGAGGCGACGATGTTCAGACTCACGCGCTTCCCGGGCTCGCTGCGCGATCATTGACGCGGCCGACCGGGATGATTGTCCCGGCCATGATTTGACCCTTTCGCATCTCATCGAAAAGCCCGCGGCCCTCGTGGCCTGCGCTTGAACCGTCGTGTCATGACATCAAATCTCTTGCTGACTCCCAGCCGGGAGCCGGAGCGTTCCGACCTGCGCGAACGCCGGCTGCGGCGCTATTCGTCTCGTCTGCAATCCCGCGTGCGCGCATGCGCGATGCGACATCCTCATCTCGCCGACCTCGCGTTGAGCTTTCCGGCGCTGCTGTTCGCGCTGGCAGTGCCGCGCCCGGATGTCGATCCGGAGCGGGCGATCGCGTGCGTGATCGCGGGGCGTCCGCTGGCCGAGGCGGCGGCCGCGGCCGGTCTGCCGCTCTGGCTGCGCAAGCTGCCACCGGAGGCGTTCGTCCGTCCGATCCCACCATTGCCAGACGGCGAGCTGTTCCGGCGGCAGATCGGCAACCATTTGCCGCGCTCGCCGAAGCTGATGCCGACCTGGCTGCAGCTCGTGGCGGAGATGGCGGCGCTGGCGCATGAGCCGGCCGCGGTGTGGATCGCCCGTGAGTATCTGCGGGCGCCGCTGGTGCTGAAGCGCGACCGCATGCATCTGCTCGGTCTGTGGATCTGGTTCTCGGGGCAGCCCGCCGGCTTCGGCCGCGAGCTCGTCGAAAGGCCGTGGACGCCAGCCATGAAGCTCGATGCCGCAATGACGGCTGCCCTCGCTTGGCGAGGGAAAGTCTCGCTGCATCTCAATCTCGGTCAACGGCCAATCCGCGACATGTGGCTCCATCCCGGTCGCGTCGGGGACTATGAGTTTCGGCCGCTGGATGACATCCCGGATCTGGTCGACGAAGCGATGACTATGCGCAATTGTGTCCGCACCTATGGCTCCGACATCGCCCACAATCGCTCTCGGCTGTGGAGCGTCCGGCACCTGGGCGAACGCGTCGCGACGCTGGAGGTCGCCGTCCGTTTTCCTGATCCGTTGTTGGGCATCGTCCAGCTCAAGGGACGGGGGAATGCTGACGTCGCCCGCGAGCTCTGGTGGATCGCGCGGCGCTGGCTGCACCTGCACGATCTGTCGCAGATCGAGACCGGTCGAATGAAATGGCGCCAGGCCCCTGTGGATCTCACCACATGGCGAATGCTGTGGCGGCCGTATTGGCTCGCCAAGCGCCGCATCCCGGACTGGTTGCCGCTCGCACCGTCGCGCGCTGCGTTCGCGGCGTTGTGAGATGGTTGTCGTGTCTGGACGCTCGTCCGACAAAATCAATGTCGTCCCGGCGAACGCCGGGACCCATAACCCAGGGCCATATTCGAGGCACGCGCATTGATGCATCCGGGCTCGCCACGTCCTGGGGTCTCGGTCCTGGGTCGCGCGAACGCGACGATGCCTGCACATCGTCCGGCTTCGCTTGTTCGGCACGACAGCGGGTCGGAGTGCAGACCGGCTTTTCGTTGGGCCCTCTGTCGCGCGTCGCCTGGGATTCGTTGTGCCGCAGCGAGGTTGATTTGGCCGACGAGCAGGCTTGCTTCCCCATCGATACTTTCCGGCGCAGGTCGGGCGTCCGCAGCGGCGCGCGCAAAGACGAAATTCGCTCGCGCGATCAAGCTGATTTGGGCTGTCCAGATGCGGAGCGAAAAATATTCGACTTTGCATTTTCAGAAATCCATGGTCTCTTCTCCGCATCCCGCTTCACTGACGAGGGGCGCTTCGCGAACGTCACGATGCGTTGGGGTGGGATGCGGTGGCCGCGATGGGGCGCAGCATGCTTTGGGCATGCCGACGTACGCCACGTCGCGGACGGTGAAGTCGCAGGGTCCTGGCCTCCCGACGCTGAGGTCCGCGCAACGCGTGAAACGCGTTGTCGCCACGGTGGCAAACAAGCCGGTCACCGAGGAGACTGCGTATAAATCGTAAAGCCATCGCGCAGGGAAGGCCGGGTCTATCCGGCCGAACCTGTGGTTCTGCCGCGTGCTTTTTTGCTGCACGCGGACCGCAGGCCTCGGTCGAGGCCTGGCCTTCCCTGCACCCTCCGTGAGTTGGAGGGGAACGACACCAGCAAGACTCGGACGCAGATGCGCCGCGAGGCAGCAATGTCATGTCTGCAATGGGGGCAGCGCATTCAGTGTTGTTTGGATACAGCGGATCGCGTGGCGAGTATCGCGCCACACAAAGGCTGTCGTCCCGGCGAACGCCGGGACCCATGATCATAAGACGATGGTCGAGGCACGCGGGTCGCTACGTCAGCGCTTACGACGCTGCCCTGTGGTTATGGATCCCGGGTCGCGCTTCGCTTGCCCGGGACGACAGCGGAGCGCGGCGGCTACGGGCGAGAGCTTCCATCGGCATTGCAAAGCCGCGAGTCTGGATTGCCGTCGTTGCGAGCGGAGCGAAGCAATCCAGGGCCTCATCCGCGGCCCTGGATTGCTTCGGCGCAAGAGCAATGACGGTGGCGATCGAGGGAGCTGATGATGCCGCTACCCCACCATCCGCCCGCGGCCCTCCCAGAACCGTGCGCGCAGCACCTTCTTGTCGACCTTGCCGACGCCGGTCATCGGCAGCTCCTTGACGAACGAGATGCTCTTGGGCGCATGGGCCGAGCCCTTGCGCGCCTTCACGAGCTCGATCAGCTCGGCAGCGTCGATCTGCGCGCCGGCGCGGGGCACCACGATCGCGGTGACAGCCTCGCCCCATTTGTCGTCGGGCACGCCGACCACCGCGCACATCGCCACGTCGGCATGTTGCGTCAGCACGTCCTCGATCTCGCGCGGGAAGATGTTGAAGCCGCCGGAGACGATCATGTCCTTCTTGCGGTCGAGGATGTACATGTAGCCGCGCTCGTCGCGGCGGGCGATGTCGCCGGTGTGCAGCCAGCCGTTCTTCAAGGTCTCGACGGTGATGTCCGGCCGCTGCCAATATTCCGCCATCACATGCGGCGCGCGCACGCAGATTTCGCCGGCCTCGCCCAGCGCGACCTCCTGATCATGGTCATCGAGGATCTTGACCTCGCAGGCCGCGATCGGGAAGCCGCAGGACAGGAACAGCTCCGGCTGCTTCGGATCATGATCGGCCTTCCGCAGCACCGAGACGGGATAGCATTCGGTCTGGCCATAGAGCTGCGAGAACACCGGGCCGATGCGCTCGATGCCTTCGACCAGCCGTGTCGGCGACATCGCCGAGGCGCCGTACAGCACGAGCTCGAGCGAGGAGAGATCTGTCTTAGCTAACGCGGGATGATCGAGCAGCACGTAGATCATCGTCGGCACGAACAGCGTGAAGTTGATGTGCTCGCGCGCGATGGTCGCGAGCACGGCCTCCGGATCGAAGCTCTTCAGCATGTGCACGGTGCCGCCGCGCATCAGGGTCGGCAGCACCTTGGTGCCGGCGACATGGCTGATCGGGGCGACCGTCAGATAGCGGGCGCGCTCCGGGATCTCGAAATCGGCGAGGATCGCGGTGGCGAAGCCGCCATATTCCCGGTGATGGCGCAGCGCGCCCTTCGACTTTCCGGTGGTGCCGCCGGTGTAGTTCAAGGTCGCGATGTCCTCGGGCGTGGCGAAGTTGCGCGCGCTGGCGTGGCCTGACTGCTCGATCGCGGCGAGGAGATCGACGCCATAGCCGGCTGCGCCCAGCGTGAACACGTGGCGCAGGCCGCCCGAGCGCGCGGCCAGTTCGCCGCCGCGGTCGTGGAACGCGGCGGCATCGATCACCAGCACCTGCGATTCGGAATCGGCGAGCTGGAACAGCTGATCGTCGAGCGAGCCCAGCGGATGCAGCCAGGTGATGGCGAGCCGCGACAGCTGCGCCGCCGTGCCGGCGCACCAGGCATCGGCGCGGTTCGCGCTGAGGAACGCGACGCGTGTTCCCGGCGGCAGGCCGAGCCGCATGAACACGTTCTGCATGCGGCCGATCAGGTCGATCGCGCCCTGATAGGTCAGCGATCCGTCCGGCCAGCTGAAGGCGGTGCGCGACGGATGACGCGACAGCGTGAGCAGGGTCTGTTCGCAGACGACCGGAAACGAATGAAGCTGTAGGCTCATGGACGATCCTCCCGAGATGCCGCGATCGTTATGGCGTCGCGGGGCTTGTTGCCGACGCTATCAGAAAGCCCATCGCGCTCAAGGCGCGCTTGTCGTCCTCGGAACATCGCTGCGCGCGCCGCGTTGCCCGGCCGAACAATAGCGGAGCAAGGCCATGCGCACCTCGACAGCTTTTTTTGCGGGAGCCGGAACGGTCGCCATCGCCGTCGCGGCCGGTCTCGGCGGCGGGCTCATGATCGCGGAGGGCATGCATCCGAGTTCGCAGGCGTTCGAGCAGGCCAAGCTCGCGCGTTCCGTGCCGGAGACGCCGTCGCCAAGTCCGACGACCACCTCGTATCTTGCGGCAACGCAGGCGGCCGCGACCACGCCGATCAAGGTGGCGCCCGCAGCAGCGGAGACGGGGCCGGCGACGCCGGTATCGCCCAATCCCTCGCCCCCGCCGCAGGCTGCTGTGCCGGACGCGACGGCTGTGCCCGCCGCCTCTTCGGCGCCGGCCAGCACGCAGGCCGGTACCGCCGAGGACGTTCAGGAGAAGGGACAGGACAAGGCCGCAGCGAAGGCCGAGGACGCGGATCTCAAGGCGCGCGGGGCGGAGCGCAAGCGCGTCGCGGAGCAGCGCCGCACCGAGCGGCACCGGCAATATGTCGAGCGCCGGCGCCAGCGCCGCGAGCAGGATCTGCGCGCGGTCGAGCAGGCCGCGCGTGAGGATACGACGCCGCGCGCCTATGCGGCGCAGCCGGTCGGCATGGAGGGGCCGCGCTTCAGCTTCTTCGGCGACGATTGATCGCACGCGGCGGCGCCGTTATCCCTGAGCCCAACAAGGATCAGGGAGGGACGCGCCGTGCAGGACACTCGATGGGACGGGCTGCGGGCGCGGCTGCGCCTGCCGCTGATCGCAGCGCCGATGTTCCTGGTGTCGGGAATCGAGCTGGTGAGCACGGCCTGCACCAACGGCGTGATCGGCGCGTTCCCGACGGTCAATTGTCGAACCCCCGACGAGCTCGACGCCTGGCTGCTCCAGATTGCCGATCGGCTTGCGCGCAGCAGCGATGCGAGCGGCGCTGCGGCTGCGCCGGTCTGCCCGAATCTGATCGTGCATCAATCAAACGCGCGGCTGCAGGACGATCTCGCGGTGCTGTTGCGGCGCCGCCCGGAGATCGTGATTACCTCGGTCGGCTCGCCGGCAAAGGTTGTTGCGCCCTTGCATGATGCGGGTGCGCTGGTGTTCGCTGACGTCGCCTCGATCCGTCATGCAGAGCGCGCGGTCGAGGCCGGCGCAGATGGCCTGGTGCTGCTCACGGCCGGGGCGGGCGGCCAGACCGGCTGGCTCAATCCATTCGCCTTCGTGCGCGCGGTCAGGGCGTTCTTCGCCGGGCCGATCGTGCTCGCCGGCGGCATCAGCGACGGCGTGGCGTTGCGGGCGGCCGAGGTGCTCGGCTGCGATCTCGCCTACATGGGCACGAAGTTCATCGCCACGCGCGAAAGCCTGGCCGATGACCGGTACAAGTCGATGCTGGTCGACAGCTCGGCCGACGACGTGCTGCTCACCTCGGCCTTCACCGGCCTGCCGACCAGCATGCTCCGGCCGTCGATCGTCGCGGCCGGGCTCGATCCCGAAGCCTTGCCGGCGCGCGGCGCGATCGAGATCGGCAGTGACATCGACATCGCTGCGCGCGAGGCGCGGCCGAAACGCTGGCGCGACATCTGGAGCGGCGGGCACGCGACCTCGGGGGTCACCGACATCCCGTCGGTCGCCGTGCTGGTGGCGCGTACGGCTGATGAGTACGGCGGCGCGGGCGGTCTCCGGCCATGAGAAAACGTGATGTGTGTCCTTAAGGCACCATTAACCATCGGGTCCCACAATCCGCGGAGCTTGAACTTGGCGGAATCGTGCGATGGGCATCGGGCTACGGCAGGACAAAGAGCGGGTGACGCTCGAGGAGATCCGGATCCGCGTCGGGCATGCTCTGCAGCGGCATCCGCTATGCCGCAACGTCCAGTTCGACATCATGAGCGTTCCCCGCACCGCCCGCGGCGGGAACTGGACCATCAGCTTGCATTCGGTGGAACCGGCCGCGCTTTGGGAAGCCTCCGACATCGTTGCCGACGTCCAGGCCGCGTACGATCTGCTGATGCCGGCCGAGCTGTCTTCGGCGGCGTGAAAAAAAATGTCCGTCATGTTCACAGGGCAGAATGGTGGCCTCTGTGTTTCTGTGGCATCGTAAAGCCTTAATTAACTCCCACTTTTCGGTAAAGTGCGGCTTTCCGCCGGGATACGGAGAATTGCGTGACGAAGTCGATCGCTTTTGTCGCTTTGCTGGGCGTGCTGATTGCAGGCGCGGCCGTGACGAGCGTCCTGATGCAGGACAGCGTGCCTTCGGCCGGTGCGATGATGCCGCCGGTGGTGGCGAAGAGCCCGCTCTCCAATCGTGAAGCCAAGGGCGACCGCCTGGCGATGGTCACACTTGCGACCCCCGAGGTGCAGCAGCCGAGTGCCCCGTCGAAGGCGACGCTGCGTCAGGCCTATGCCTATGCGCCGTCCGAGCCGGAGATGGCAAAGGCGTCGGCTGCCGCGGTCGTCGCTGCCGAGCCGATGGTGCCGAAGTCCAAGATTCTCGCCAGGAGCGAGCCGGCCCCGGCGCCGCTGAAGCCGGAGGTGCAAAAGGCCTATTCGTTGCTGTCGGACGGCCAGATCGCAGGCATCAAGGAACGGCTGCGGCTCTCGTCGAGCCAGGAATATTATTGGCCGGCGGTCGAGACGGCGCTGCGCGCCGTCGCCCGCAAGATCCACGCCGGACGCCAGGGCGCGGCGAAGCCGGGCGCGGTGGCGCTCGATCCGGATTCGGATGAGGTGCAACAGCTGAAGTCGGCCGCGATGCCGCTGCTGTGGCAGTTGCGCGAGGATCAGAAGGACGAAGTGCGGCGGCTTGCGCGCACCATCGGCCTCGACAAGGTCGCAGCCGCGATCTGATCGGGGCGATCCTCCCGGCGTGAACATCAAGCTGGAGTGAACATCAAGGAAGGCCGCGCATTGCGCGGCCTTCTTGCTTTCGAGAGGCGCTTTTTCACCTCGCCGGGGGATTGGCCTCCGGATGCCCGCCGCTCTCGGGGCCGGCTCCCGTCGACGACGACGCGGGCGCGGTACGCAGGTCCGGGCCGGGCCGTGCCGGCTGGGTCATGGTCGGGGCTTCCGGCGGGGTGATCGCGGCGCCGGCGCCGACCGTGGTGCCGCGGTCGGTGTTGGTCGGCGCTGACGGCACTGGCGTCGGCTTGTCGCCGCCGGCGAAGCGCGTCGCGCCGCCGCTCTGATAGCCGGCAACCAGCAGGCCGGCGACCACCAGCGCGAGCACGAACAGGCCGCCGAGCTCGGGCAGGGCACCTGACGGGACCACGCCGCGGCCTCGGCCGTCTCCCTCGAGCGCCACCGCCGCGATCTCTCGGTTGTGCCGCGAGCGCAGGAAGGCCAGGAACGCGCCGGCGGCGATGATGATCGCGGCCGCGAGCGTGAAGAACATCAGCCAGCCGATGGGTTGATCGCCTTGCATGTCGAACATCCTTTGATCCGTGAGGGCTGCGCGACGTGCAGCCGCGTCAAATCCGCATGACAATCTCTGTTCGTTGCAATCGTCAGTGGCGTGAAAGGTTTCCCGCCCGGCGGCGGAAATCTCGCGTCAGCGCCCTTCGCCGGCGGCCCATAGCGCCTCGAGCCCGGCGCGATAGGTCGGGTAGGCGAAGCCGACGCCGAGCTCCTGCCTGGCGCGGATATTCCGGATGCGCCGGTTGCTGGCATAGAAGCTGCGCGCCATCGGCGACAGCTCGGCGCGGTCGAACGGAAGTTCCGGCGGCGGGGCGATGCCCATCAACGCAGCGGCATAGGCGATGACGTCCTGCGGCGGCGCAGGCTCGTCGTCGACGATGTTCCAGGCGCCGCCTGACCCGCGCTGGATCGCGCCCATGATCGCGCTGGCCGCGTCATCGACATGGATACGGTTGAACACCTGTCCCGGCTTGACGATGCGCCGCGCCCGCCCGGCCCGCAGCTCGACCAGCGCGTTGCGGCCCGGCCCGTAGATGCCGCCGAGCCGGAGCACCGCGAGCCGGTCACCGATCCGCGCGCGCCAGTCCTGCTCGACGCGGACCCGGGCCTGCACCCGGTCGTGCTCGGGTGCCAGCGGCGTGTCCTCATCGATCCAGCCGCCCTGATGGTCGCCATAGACGCCGACGGTCGAGAGATAGACCACGTGCCGCGCGCGCCCCGCCGTGATGGCGTCGCCGAATGCGGCCAGCACTGGGTCGTCGCCTCCTCCAGGCGGCACCGAGATCAGCACGACGTCGGCCTGCGCCGCCTTCGCCAGCGTCGCGGCCGCGGGGGCCGTGCCGTCGAACAGGTCGATGTCATCATGCGCCAGTCGCGCGCGCTTGTCGGCGCTGCGGACCGTGCCGCCGATGCGGGCGAACGCGCCACGGTGCAGCTCGACGAAGCGCTGGGCGGTGTAGCCGAAGCCGATGACGAAGAGGTTCATGGATGCCGTTCACCTGGACTTGCGCGAAGGAGCGAGCCTTCGAGTTACCCGGCACCGGGTGGCCCGCGCAATTCAAATGACGCGCGCGGAGTCACCCTGCGGACTGGGCGGTGCTGACCTGCCGCGCTTGTTATGGCTCCCGTCATGGTCCATGTCGTATGATCAGGCGACAGGAGATGGACTGCCACGATGAATTTCCATTCGATCTACCGCCACGGCTTTGCCCGCGTCGCTGCCTGCGTCACCGCCTCGAGCGTCGCCAACCCGACCGCCAATGCGGCGGCGATCCTGGCCGCGGCGCGCGCCTGCCATGACCAGGGCGCGGCGGTCGCGGTGTTTCCGGAGCTCTGTCTGTCCGGCTACGCGATCGAGGACCTCGTCAAGCAGGACCCGCTGCTCGACGCCGTCCAGCGCGGGCTGCTCACCCTCGTCGAAGCCTCGCACGACCTGATGCCCGTCCTGATCGTCGGTGCGCCGCTGCGCTTTGCGCACCGTGTCTACAATTGCGCCGTCGTGATCCACCGCGGCGAGGTGCTCGGCGTCATTCCCAAGAGCTACCTGCCGACCTATCGCGAATTCTACGAAGGCCGCCACTTCGCCTCCGGCGCCGGCATCCGCGGCGAGATGATCGAGGTCGCCGAGACCATGGCGCCGTTCGGCACCGACCTTCTGTTCGCCGCCGCGGATGTCGCCGGCCTCGTCATCGGCGTCGAGATCTGCGAGGACATGTGGATCCCGGTGACGCCGGCGTCCGAGCTCGCGCTCGCCGGCGCCACCGTGCTCGCCAATCTCTCGGGCAGCCCGATCACGGTCGGCCGCGCCGAGTCCCGCTCACTGTTGTGCCGCTCGACCTCGGCGCGCTGCCTCGCGGCCTATGTCTATGCGGCGGCGGGCGTCGGCGAATCCACCACGGATCTCGCCTGGGACGGCCAGACCTCGATCTTCGAGAATGGCGTGCTGCTCGCCGAGAGCGAGCGCTTCCGCCAGACCGGACAGACCATCTTCGCCGACGTCGATCTCGATCTGCTGCGCCAGGAGCGGGCGCTGATGGGCACGTTCGACGACAATGCGCGCGCGCAAGGCGCCGGCATGCACTGGCGCCGCATTGGCTTCGAGCTGCAGCCGGCCGAGGGCGACATCGGCTTCATGCGCAGCATCGAGCGCTTTCCGTTCGTGCCGAGCGATGCCGCGCGGCTCGATCAGGACTGCTACGAGGCCTACAACATCCAGGTCGCCGGCCTGACGCAGCGGCTGCGCGCAACCGGCACCAAGCGCATCGTGATCGGCGTCTCCGGCGGGCTCGATTCCACGCATGCGCTGATCGTCGCGGCGAAGGCGATCGACCTGCTCGGCCTTCCCCGCACCAACATCCTGGCCTACACGATGCCCGGCTTCGCCACGGGCGCGCAGAGCAAGTCCTACGCGCATGCGCTGATGTCGTCGCTTCAAGTCAGCGCCGCCGAACTCGACATCCGCCCCGCGGCGACGCAGATGCTGAAGGACATCGGCCATCCCTTCGGCCGCGGCGAACAGGTCTACGACGTCACCTTCGAGAACGTGCAGGCCGGGCTGCGCACCGACTATCTGTTCCGCCTCGCCAACGACCGCGGCGGCCTCGTGCTCGGCACCGGCGATCTCTCCGAGCTGGCGCTGGGCTGGTGCACCTATGGCGTCGGCGATCAGATGGCGCACTACAACGTCAATGCCGGCGTGCCGAAGACCCTGATCCAGCATCTCATCCGCTGGGTCATCGCCTCGCATCAGTTCTCGGCCGATGTCGACCGCACGCTCGAGGCGGTGCTGTCGGCCGAGATCTCGCCGGAGCTGGTCCCGGTGAAGGAGGGCGAGACGCCGCAGAGCACCCAGGCCACGATCGGCCCCTATGAGCTGCAGGACTTCAATTTGTTCTACACGCTGCGCTACGGCATGCGCCCGTCGAAGATCGCCTTCATGGCGCATCACGCCTGGAAGAATGTCGGCGACGGCGCCTGGCCGCCGCATTTCCCTGCCGACAAGCGCCACGCCTATACGCTTCCCGAGATCAGGAAGTGGCTGGAGGTGTTCCTCAAGCGCTTCTTCGCCTTCAGCCAGTTCAAGCGCTCGGCGATGCCGAACGGCCCGAAGGTGGTGGCCGGCGGCGCCCTGTCGCCGCGCGGCGACTGGCGCGCCCCGTCCGACGGCAACGCCACCGCGTGGCTGGAGGACCTGGAGCGCAACGTGCCGAAGTGACGACCATCTTGCTCCGCCGCCGCGCTTGCCATATCCGAGACGTGCGCGTCCGCCTTTGCGGCGCCGTCATCGACATCGTTGAACGGAGCAAATCATGAGCGTGACCGCCGCCGGCATTTCCTCGATGGCGACGAGGCAGATCCTCGCTGAGCTCGCCGCCGCCTATGAGGAGGCGACCGGCGAGGTGATCACGATCGAATCCGTCGGCGGCGTCGATGCCGCCAAGCGCATCCGCGCCGGCGAAGCGTTCGACTTCGCCGTGCTCGCCTCCGATGCGCTGCAGAAGCTTGAAAGCGACGGTCATCTCGTTCCCGGCAGCATCATCGAAATCGCGGAATCGCCGATGGCGATGGCGGTGCGCGCCGGCAGCCCCAAGCCCGATCCGCTCGACGAGGCCGCCGTGCGCAGGGCGATGGAGAACGCCAGGGCGATCGGCATCTCCACCGGCCCGAGCGGCACGTATGTGCAGAAGCTCGCCCGCGACTGGGGCCTGGAGAGCGAGGGCACTTCGCGCCTGGTCCAGGCCAAGCCCGGCATTCCCGTCGCCAGGCTGCTCGCCGACGGCGAGGTCGAGGTCGGCTTCCAGCAGCTCAGCGAAATGCTCGGCGCGCCCGGCATCGACATCGTCGGCCTGCTGCCGGACGCGCTGCAGCCGGGCACGGTGTTCGCTGCCGCCTTGTGCAAGGCCGGCGCGCACGCCGAGGCCGCGCGCGCCTTCATCGAATATCTGGTCTCGGAGGAGACCGCCGAAACCAAGCGCCAGCACGGCATGACGCCGGTGTGAGGCGCCGGCCCCACAGCCCGCGAAAAAATCCGATCGCCGCGTGTCGTCTCGGCCTTGTCCCGATCGTCTTCCAACCGAACAATCGGGACGGAGACGGCGGATGAGCACATCGTACTATCGCTGGGTGATCGTGGCGGCCGGGGGCGTGCTCGGCTGCGTCGCCGTCGGCGGCCTGTTCTCGCTGCCCGTGTTCCTCAAGCCGATGGCCGCCGAGACCGGGTGGTCGGTCGCGGGGATCTCCACCGCGATGACGATCGGCTTCCTGGCGATGGCCGTCACCAGCATGGGCTGGGGCACGCTGTCCGACCGCATCGGCCCGCGTCCCGTGCTGCTGATCGGATCGATCCTGCTCGCCGTCAGCCTGCTGCTGGCAAGCCTGACATCCTCGCTGTTGGCGTTCCAACTGCTGTTCGGCCTGATCGCAGGCATCGCGACGGCGGCGATCTTCCCGCCGGTCATGGCGACCGTCACCGGCTGGTTCGACACCCATCGCAGCCTCGCGGTGTCGCTGGTCTCGGCCGGCATGGGCGTGGCGCCGATGACGATGTCGCCGCTCGCGGCCTGGCTCGTCTCCAGCTACGACTGGCGGACCGCGATGCAGTGCATCGCCGCGATCGTGGCCGCCATCATGATTCCCACGTCGCTGCTCGTGGGCCGTCCGCCATCGTCCGCGCCCGGCGACGCCGTCGCGTCGGGTCCCGCCGCCGGGCCGGCCGAGATGACGCGATCGGCGGCGCTGCGCTCGCCGCAGTTCCTGATCCTGCTCGCCACCAACTTCTTCTGCTGCGCCACGCATTCCGGCCCCATCATCCACACCGTGAGCTACGCCGTCACCTGCGGCATCCCGCTGATGGCGGCGGTGACGATCTACAGCATCGAGGGGCTCGCCGGGCTCGGCGGCCGCATCGCCTTCGGCCTGCTCGGCGACCGCTTCGGCGCCAAGCGCGTGCTCGTTCTCGGCCTGCTCGCGCAGGCGTTCGGCGCGCTCGCCTACGTGGTCGTGCGCGACCTCGCCGCGTTCTATGCGGTTGCGGCCACCTTCGGCTTCCTCTATGCTGGCACCATGCCGCTCTACGCCGCGATCGCGCGTGACAATTTTCCGCAAGGCATCATGGGCACGGTGATCGGCGGCACGGCGATGGCCGGCAGCCTCGGCATGGCGACCGGCCCGCTGGCCGGCGGCCTGATCTACGACAGCTTTGCGAGCTACACTTGGCTCTATGTCGGCTCGTGGGTGATGGGCCTCGGCGCTGTCATGATGATGATGACCTTCCGGCCGTTTCCCAAGCCTGTGTCGCAGCCTGGCGCCGTGCCCATGCAAGCGCCGGCCTGACGCTGCTGCATCGCACCTTCACGCGCGCCGTCGGAATCGAACAACAACGCTTGATCCCCCGGCAGGAACTGTGATGTCGCAGCCGGGTTGGGCGGCGTGGAGTTCAACCGGATGGAGATCGGATCCATGAAGAAGACCCAGCTTGCCATTGCCACCCTCGTCGCCGCCACCCTCGCCGCCGTCCCGCTCGCCGCGCAAGCGAAGCACCACAAGAAGCACAACGCCGCGACGTCGACCACCTCGTCGCAGACCACCGGCAGCAACATGAAGTCCGGCCGCGATTCCACCTCGTCGAGCCAGGGCAATGTCGGCCCGGGCACGAACCAGGCGGGAAGCATGGGGAAGTAACAAGCCGGGCACTTTCGTTCAGCGACGGGAAAGCAGCGCTGGCCTTCCCGTCGCCGCTGGACAGCATTCTTTTCCAGACGGCGTGTTGCAGACCTTGCTGCCATCGTTGGCGCTTGATGCTAAACGAACGTTCAGTGACGTCAGTGATCGCCGTGTTGCGAATTCGTGCGGTGGAGGTGCATCGTCGATGTTGGCGAGGGGGCGAGATTATTATCTCGGGCTGAGACGCCGCTATGAGCCGAACGTCGCCAAGCTTGTCATCGTCGCGGAATCGCCGCCGGCCTCAGGAAAATACTTCTATGACTCGGCCGGCTCGATCAGCGAGCCGTTGTTCACGGCCCTCATGCGCCAGATGGGAGCCACCCCTGCGACGAAAGAAGAGGGGCTGCGACAATTTCAGCGCAAGGGATGGGTGCTGGTCGATGCGACCTACCAGCAAGTGGACAAGCTGCCGAAAGACGCGAGTCAGGATAGGAATGCGTTGATCGAAGACGATTACCCGCTGCTCGTCGCGGACCTATCCAGCCTTGTGTCGGATCGCGGCGTTCCCCTGATCTTGATCAAGGCAAACGTCTGCCGGATTCTGGAGCCTCGACTGACAAAGGACGGCTTCAACGTGATCAACGCCGGCCGCCCGGTCTATTTTCCGAGCACGGGACAGCAGAAAAGGTTCGAGCAGCAGTTCGCCGACGTCCTGAGGTCGGCTGACTGAGGTTTGACGGTCAAGGGCGAGGCACTGGTCGGCGATGTGCCGTCAGTCTCGGTCAGCATCCCCCATCTTGCGTGGGTCCAGCAGGTGACGGCAACGTGCGATGCACGCTGCCGATCATTTCGACGCCTCCTTGATCTTGTGCTCCAGATGCCCGGTGCCGTGATCCCTACGCAGTTGGCTCAGCGAGGTCTCGTTGAGCTGAAGCAGCACGTCGCTGAGTTTGGTCGAATCCGGATAACCGGCCGCGAACGACTTTCCGTAGATCTTGCGCAACGTGCCGACCAGCGTGTTGCCATGCTTCCTGCTGATCTCGCCATCCTTGTCGCGGTGGCGGCCGTCGAGGCCCGGTTCCTTCATGCGTCTCTCCCCTGATGCGGCTGGTGCCGTAATGCGACTTGCGCGCTTAGGAAGGGGAGCCTGCGCTCAATCGATGAGATTGGCAATGCTGCGGCGTGATACGCGGGGTTCACGCGCGGTGCACCAAGAGAATCTGCGAATGAGTTGCTTGTCATACCGGGCTCCGTCCTTCCTGCGCGGCCGCAACCGCCTCGACTCGGCGAAGGCTCGGGCATGCACGTCGTTCAATCATGTTGGTCGAAGTGAATGGCCGGGACGGAGCCAGGCTATGACGGTGGAAAGATATCTGGGCGGAAACCCGGGTTCTTGGATGCGATCGCCGGGCCGCTCGACGCTGGCCAAAAATCCCTCGTTCTTTTTATCGGAAATCATGCTTTACTCCGTTCATCCCGCCTCATGCAGAGGGCGTACGCATCGTCACGATACGTGGAGGTGGGCTGCGATGGACGTGGATGCTGCGCCAGACGAGCGCTTGCGTCGCGGACGGCGAAGTCGTGTGGTCCCGGCCTCCCGATGCTGAGGTCAGGCCTGCTGTTGATGCGCAAGCGTCACGCGGGCGATGGGGGCAAGAAAGCCCGGTCCCCAAGGAGAGCACGAAGGACACCGTTAAAACTGATCGCGCAGGGAGGGCCGGGTCGTCCGGCTGGACCTGTGGTACCTGCCGCCTGCATTTTTTTCGCAGGCGGGCCACGGGCCTCAGTCGAGGTCCGGCTCTCCCTGCGCCTCTCGTGTTTCGAGACGCGCGCGACCAACGCATTCCTCGGACTCATCGAGCCGCGAGACCGCGCGCGCACGCCTGAACCGACCGCAAGTGGCTGTTTGACATCTGAGTGACGTGACGATGCCTGTCGGCGCCCGTGACAACGCCGAGCAGCGTCGGGCCGAACCCATGGATAGGAGACGCGGTCAGTCGCAGTGCGTCTCAAGAGGCGTGACGCGGTCAGAAACCGGGTCACGCATCGGTCTCGTACCCCGCGGGGACAGCGACGAACCCAGCGCCTTCCAATCGCTTCTCATCGGAAACCACGGAGCGTTCGTGTTCATCTGTGAACGATGACAACGAGATGCTCTACGCCGCCGGCATATGCAGCAGAATTGGCCCCAGTGATGGAGAGCTCCACTCGGCAAACGACGATTGCAGAAGGATATCGAAACAGTATCACGTTGAGGTTGTATTGAGAAGGCTTGGGTGTACAATCTCGTGATGCCAGATTTCCGATGGGAACGACGGGCTTCCCAATAGTTCTGCTGGCTGAGAGAGGGTTGTGCCGGCATGCCTCTCATCGTCTATCCGCATTGCGACATGCACGTCGCGCTGAAGAAGCCCGCGACCAAGGTGCTGCCGTTCCGCGTGTTCGACCAGGATCTGCCGAACGGCTCGACGACCTACACGCTGACCGACGTCACCGCGGACTGCAATTTTCGAATCCTGGCGCCGTACAACCCGGTCGGGTCCCGGCTGACCAGCTTCGTGACGATCGATCCTGCGGCGCGCACCATCACCGGCGACGACGTCGGCACCAACCTCGTGGTGATCGAATACGGCCCCGGCTACATCGTCGCGCGTATCCAGGTGCACGACGATGTGCTCGGCTGGTGGTTCGGCAACTCCTCGATCACCACGGCGCTGCATCCGACGGTCGCCCACAGCCAGCCGACGCTGTGCGCGCTGTTCAGCGACGATCCGACCGGGACCGATCTCGTCGGCGACATCACCGGGCACGGCTTCGTCACGCTCAACTCGGCAAGTCCCGGCACCTTCGTGGTGGCAAATACGAACAATGAGGGACGGTTGAGGGGCGTGAGCGAGGGGGCAGCCCAGCTCGACGGCAGCTTCCTCGGTGTCAACCAGAGCCTGCCGGTGAAGGTGGTCGACTACGCCAAGATCCGCGACAACATCTCAACGGTGCGCGCCGGCGACCTCGCCAATGCCGCCGAGATGCACAACATCCTGTTCCTCGCCGAAGGCTTTCGCGCGTCCGAGAAGGACAAGTTCGACAAGATCGTGCAGGAAGCGGCGGACGGTCTGTTCTCGCAGAAGCGCCACGAGCCCTACGGCACGCTCGCCGGCAGTTTCAACGTATTCAAGGCGTTCCAGGCGTCGGAAGAGCAGGCGGTGACCTGCGGCTGGCGCGTCAACGACGAGGAGACCTCGGAGCTTAGCAGGGGCGGACCGATTCCGTGGAATTACAGCGTTTCGGACGACAAGAGCATCTACGAGGTCGACGAGCTCGTGGCCCGCGTCGGCCTGCCGCTCCGCAACGAGACTGCGACGCCGGCGCAATTGAAGGCGCGCTGGGCGGGCCAGTCGCTGCCCAACTACGATGCGGCGAAGGTCAACGACACCCTGATCGAAGCGTGGAGGAAGCAGAAATCGCTCGGCATCCTGGAGGCACGTGACACTTTCTACGGCCTGATGCTCGGCTCCCGCTGGGGCGACCGGTCGGCGAAGTCCGGGGCCGCTTTGACGATGCCGGCGGCGGATGCGGCGGGCGATGCCAACCTCGCGCCACTGATCGCCCGCGCCTATCAGTTCTTCAAGCCGGCCAGCGCGACCCGGCACCTTGCCCCGGATCCGCGCCGGCATCCGCCGGAGCTCGCTCGGAACGGCCGCGCGAACGTTGCTGCGCCGATCATGGCCTACCTGTCCGGACTGCGGCTCGGGTCGTCGCCGCATACCGCGCTCGGCGCCGAGTGGATACCGGACGGCACCTTCAAGCGCAGCCGCGGCCTGATCGCCATGATCACCAACGAGGACATGATCGGCGGCACCAATTTCAACCAGTCGACCGTGACCGCCAATTCGTTGCAGAGCCTGAAGACGCTCGACTTCGAATATCCTGCGACCAACACGGCGACGAAGAAGGTGATGCGGCGCAAGCCTGCCAGCGACATCGACGCCGACCTCACCGATATCATCGACACGGTCGCGCACGAATTCGGCCATTCCTTCAATCTCGGCGACGAATACGAGACGAGCGCCGAAGACAATGCGACCGCTTCGAGCGAGCAGGACAACATCGTCGCGCTCGCCGACATCTTTCAGGATCCGAGCTACGCCGCCAATCACTCCCGTCTGGTCGATCCGTCCAAGGTGAAATGGTTCGAACTTCTCAGGGTCCAGCTTTCGGCCAGGCTGACCCAGGCTTCGACCCAGCAGGGTGGCTCGATCGAGGTCAGGATCGACCCGCGCCAGATCCCGCGCTGGGTGCAGGCGAAGGCGGCCGGCCGCCAGGCGTTTCTCCGCCGCATCCAGATCACGGCGATCGGCCGGCAACTGCCGCTCACGTTCACCGATTCCGATTATCTCGTCAGACTCGACATCGGCGACATCGACCAGAACCTCGGCTCGATCCGGCTCGGCGGGCTGGAATTGCCGCCGGCGCCGTTTCCCGTGTTTCCGAAAGGCTCGCTGCTGTTCGTGCCGCGCCGCGACGATGCGGACGCGCTGGTCTATGTGGTGGAAAAGAAGGTGCGCGACTTCATCGCAGGCAACCATCTGCCGCTCAACAAGGATCCCGACTTCGCTCATGTGAACGACGAGGGCGACGACCCGAAGGACATCCCGAATTTCAAGCCGCCATGCAAGGCGCAGCGGCTGGTCGGCCTGTACGAAGGCGCATACAACTTCACCGGGCTGGTCTATCGTCCGGCTGGCGACTGCAAGATGCGGAACAACAGCGGCACCTTTTGCCATGTCTGCAAATGGCTGATCACCAACCGCGTCGATCCCGCGCTGCACGACGTCGTCGACCGCGAATTCTATCCGGAGGCCAAGAAAAATGGCTGAACCGGGTGCCCTCGAAACGATCGTCGCCGAGATCGGCAAGCTGCTGCTGCCGCTGCGGGCGGCGGTGGAGTCGCCGGCCGCGTTCCAGGGCCTGCTGCTCAAGCTGGGCTGGGATTCCGACGTGATTCCGAAGCCGATCGCCGATCTCGCGGTCGACTTGCAGCTGCTGTTCGATCGGCTCCAGGCGCTGGTCGGCGGCGGGCTGTCGCTCGACGGCGAAGTGGCGTCCGACGGCGAGGCGACGGTCGTGTCCGGCTCGCTCGAAGACGCCTTCAAGACCATCGAGGCGATCGCCGGCGTCGTGCAGGCGATCGACGACCTCGTCTCGGCGCCCGGCGGTGCATTTTCGGCGACGCTGAACGCCGATAATTTCAAGGGCGAGTTTCCGGGGCAGCTCGTCGGCTATCTCTTCATCACCTATCTGCGCAACCATCATCCGGGCATCGGTTTCGCGCTGCAGGCGCTCGGCGTCATCCGCACCCGCTATACCGCGCCCGCCGGCAACCGCCCGGACTACATCGACTACAGGTTCAGCTTCCCGGACCTGCCGAAGATCGTCTCCGACCCGGTGACACTGTTCGAGAACGCCTTCGGCTGGGGCACCGACAGCTTCGACTTCTCCAGCTTCGCGCGGCAGATCGACAGCCTCGCGGCCGGGCTCGGGCTCGACGTCCGGATGGTGGAGGTGCCGGATCGGGTCGCGCGCGCGCTCGAAGGCGGCCCTCCGATCGGGCGTGCCGCCGTGCGCAAGCGGCTCCGCTTGGTGTTCTTCGAGCGGGCGCGCGACGCGGGACGGCTATCGGCCGAGCTCGGACTGTTCCCGCTGCCAAAGTCCGGGAGCAAGAAGCCGGGCTTCGCGCTGCTGCCGTCGTTCAGCGGGCTGCTGTCGGTGCGGATGCAGCTCGGGCCGACGATCGCGGTGACGATCTCGAGCGACCTCGATCTCACCGGCGGTGTCGGCCTGATGGTGCGGCCGGGCAGCGGCATCGACATGGTGATCGGCTTCGCAGGCAGCGGCGCGCCGACGTCGGCCAAGGGCACCGCGCGCGTCGAAGTGGAATACTCCGCCATCTCCGGCAGCCCGACCATCGTTCTTGGCACCGGCGAGGGCACGCGGCTCGAATACCAATCGGTGAGCGGTGCCGGCGGTTTCACACTGGTGGCGGGCAAGGACGTCGAGGTGTTCGCCGAGGCGGACCTCAAGGGCCTCGCTTTCGTCCTCGACGCGTCCGGCTCGGACGGCTTCATCTCGACCATCCTGTCGGGCATCTCGACGCGGTTCGAGTTCGATCTCGGCCTCGGCGTCGCCTATCCGCGCGGCGTGTATTTCCGCGGCACCTCGCATCTCGAGATCCAGATCCCAGCGCATATCGACCTCGGTCCGATCCAGGTGCAGGGACTGACGCTCGCGGTGACACCGTCGGCTGACGGCCTCCCGATCGATATCGGCGCGACGCTGAAGGCGGCGCTCGGTCCGCTGGTCGCGGTGGTGGAAAACATCGGGCTGCGGACCGATCTCGCTTTTCCGGGGAGCGGCGGCAACCTCGGCCCGATCGATCTATCCTTCGGCTTCAAGCCACCGAACGGCGTCGGGCTGTCGATCGATGCCGGGGCGGTGAAGGGCGGCGGCTATCTCTTCATCGATCCGGACCGCGGCGAATATGCCGGCGCGCTGGAACTGAAGATCCTCGACTTCCTCTCGGTGACGGCAATCGGCGTCATCACCACCAAGATGCCGGACGGGTCAAAGGGCTTTTCCTTCATCGCCATCATCGCGGTCGAGTTCAATCCCGGATTGCAGCTCGGTTTCGGCTTCACCCTGCTGGGAGTCGGCGGACTGGTCGGGCTCAACCGCTCGATGGACCTCGACGCGCTAGTCAACGGCGTGCGCGCCGGCTCGCTGGACTCGGTGCTGTTCCCGCACGACGTCGTCGCCAACGCGCACCGGATCATCTCCGACCTCCGTACATTCTTCCCGCCAGAGCAGGGGACCTTCCTCATCGGCCCGATGGCGAAGTTGGGCTGGGGAACGCCGACGCTGATCAGCCTGTCGCTCGGGATCATCATCGAGATTCCCGGCAACATAGCCATCATCGGCAAGCTGACGGTGGCGATCCCGGACGAGCGGCTGCCGCTCATCATCATCCAGGTCGCCTTCATGGGCGCCATCGAATTCGACAAGAAGCGCGGCTGGTTCTTCGCCATCCTGTACGAATCCCGCGTGATCTTCATGCCGCTCGACGGCGGCATGGGCGTGCTCGCGTCGTTCGGCGGCGACGCCACTTTCATCGTCTCCGTCGGCGGCTTCCACCCGGCCTACAATCCACCGGCGCTGCCGTTCCCGCCGATCCCCCGGATCGCGATCAACATTCTCAACACGCCGGTGGCCCGCATCCGGGTCGACGCCTATTTCGCGGTGACGTCGAACACCGTGCAGTTCGGCGCACATGCGGAGCTGTATTTCGGCGTCTCGATCGCCAACATCGAGGGCCATCTCGCCTTCGACGCGCTGTTCCAGTTCTCGCCGTTCTATTTCATCATCACGATCTCTGCCTCGCTGTCGGTGAAGCTGTTCGGCGCGGGGCTGTTCAGTATCCGCTTCCGCGGCTCGCTCGAAGGCACATCGCCCTGGCACGTCGAGGGCACCGGGAGCATCTCGCTGCTGTTCTGGGACGTCGACGTCGACTTCTCCCACACCTGGGGCGACAAGGAGGACACCAGCCTGCCGCCGGTCTCCGTGCTGCCCCTGCTGGTGGCGGAATACTCGAAGGCGGAGAATTGGACTGCCGCGCTGCAGAACAGCAGCAGGCTGTTGGTGACGCTCAAGACCGTGGACGCGGGCTCCGATCTTGTCCTGCATCCGGTCGGTTCGCTCAAGATCACCCAGCGTGCGATCCCGCTCGGCATCACCCTCGACAAGATCGGCGCGCAGCGCCCGGACGACGCCAATTACTTCTCGGTCGCGACCGCGACGTCGGGCATCGAGAAGCGCGCCACCATCCGGGAGTCGTTCGCGATCGCCCAGTTCAAGGACCTCAAGGACGGCGAGAAGCTCAGCGCTTCCGACTACGAGGCCGAGGAGGCGGGGCTGGAGCTGTCGGTCACTGGCAACCAGGCAAAGACCAGCTATGTCACCAAGCGCATTGCCCGCTACGAAGAGATCATCGTCGACAACAATTTCAAGCGGGCACGCCGGCGCTTCGTCACGCTCATCTCCGGGCTGTTCACGCACTTCCTGGCCAACAACGCCGTGGCGCGGTCCGAGATCTCGGCGAAGTCGCGCGATCTGAAGCACGTATTCGACGACAAGATCGCGGTCGATCAGGCGTCCTATGTGGTGGTGAGCCTGGCCGACAATTCGCCGATCGCCGGCGCGCCTGCGTCGTTCCAATCGCGCGCCAGCGCCGGCGAATTCATGGCGGCGGAGACGCGGCGCAATCCGAACTTCGCAAGCGAGGTCCATATCGTGCGCCCGCACGAGATGAAGCGCGCAGCGTAGCGGAGGCACGATGATGGCGGGCGATCCGGCGAGGCGGCGGGGAGGAGCGGGATGAGCGACACGATCGGCACCTATTCCTTCCTGCCCTGGCTGCGGCTCGGCGTGGCGAACAGCATCACGGCGGCCGACAACGACAACTCGGTGGCGCTGCGCGCGACGATCAGGGTCGACTTGTCGCTGGCCGGGCGGCCGGTCCAGGGCGACACGGATCTGACGGCGACGATTTCGCGCGATGTCGCGCTCTATGGTCCCGGGGACGTCGTCGGCATCGATCCGATGGCGGTGGTGAAGGTGGAGCCGCGTGACTGGATCACCAATTTCGAGCCGAACTACCTGCCCTTCGTTGAGTTCTACGACGAGGATTTTCCGTGGCGCTACACGCCAGCGGCGCCGGACGAGTCGCGCCACCGGCTGCGCCCGTGGCTCGCACTCCTGGTGCTCGAGGTGGAGGAGTTCAAGGAAGTCGCGGTGTCGTCGGCGCGGCCGCTGCCGGCGATCGAGGTGACGGGCGATCCGGCCTCGGTATTTCCGCCCGCCGACCAGCTTTGGGCCTGGGCGCACGTCCACGTCAACCGCGACCTGATCCAGCAGGACGGCGTGGTGGAATCGACCAATGCGGACCAGGCGAGGGCGCGACTGGAGAGCCTGCTGGCCAGCAATCCGGACTACGCCTATTCGCGCGTCCTGTCGCCACGTCAGTTGAAGCCGAATACGTCCTACCATGCGTTCGTGGTGCCGACCTTCGAGAGCGGCCGTCTCGCCGGCCTCGGAATCGCGCCGGCGGCGAATCCCGCACTCTACGCCACCCTGTCGGCCTGGGCGGACTATACCGACCGGCCGTTCCCGACGCTGCATCCGGTGTACAAGCGGTGGTACTTCAAGACTGGGACGGTGGGCGATTTCGAGTACCTCGTCCGCCTGTTGAAGCCGCGTCCGCCGGACTCGCGGCTCGGCCGCCGCGACATGGACACGCAGACGCCCGGCTCCGGGATGCCGCCCATCGCGGTCGCCGGGCTCCACGGGGTGCTGCGGCTCGGCGGCGCGCTCAAGGTGCCGGACGAGGCGCTGACCGGTGCGCAGGAGGCGGAAGCTGCGGCCTACGAGGGCTGGGACGAACCCTACGCGCACGAATTCGAGAAGGCGCTGGCGGGCTTCATCAACCTGACCGACGACTATGCCCGCGAAGGCGCGCCCGACCCGGTGATCACGCCGCCGCTGTACGGCCGCTGGCACGCGCTCACCGAACGGCTGCTTGAGGAGGCGGACGGCAGCGACGCGCCGCAGCCGCGCAACTGGGTGCACGAGCTCAATCTGGACCCGCGGTTTCGCGTTCCCGCCGCGTTCGGCACGGCGGTCGTGCAGAAGAATCAGGAGGCCTATATGGACGCCGCCTGGGACCAGGTCGGCGACATCCTTGCGGCGAACCGGCGGATCAGGCTGGCGCAATTCGCCAAGGCCGCAGCCGCGATCTGGCATGCGCGCCATCTCGGGCCGCTGAAGGATCTCAGTGCGGAACGCGGGCTGACAATGATGGCGCCGGTGCAGCGCCGGGTGATCGCCGACGGCTTCACGCTGCGCCATCGGCTCAAGGAAAGCACGGTGCCCCGCGCGGCGCTGTCCGCGCCGTTCCGGCGCGCGGTCCGGCCGCGCGACCAGCTCGCGGCGACGCTCGGCTTCGACTCGCCGAAAGGCGCCGAAGAGCTGCTGGAGAAGATCAATCGCGGCGAGGTCAGCGCGGCGCCGCCGCGGGTCACCCCGGACGCCTTGCCGGCGGTGGAGGATGTCGCCGCGCAGCTTCAGCCGAAGTCGCTGCCCGCGGAGCTGACCAACTGGCTCACCAAGCACCGCTGGGCGAAGTGGGTCCTACTGGTCGTTCTGCTGCTGCTCGCCGTGCTGCTGCTGGCCGTCGCCATCCCGCTCGCGATCGTGGTCGCGGCAGCGGCGCTGGCGCTGTTCCGATGGCTGGTGCGGCTGGAGAAGCAGGCCGGCATCGCGACCGGCGTGTTGCCGCAAGGGGCTTCGCCCGAGATCATCGACGCGCTGCCGGGCTTTCCGTCGTTCACCATCCGCGATCCCGATCCCGCCGCGCCTGAGCCCGTCGGCGGCGCTTCGTCCGCCGACAGCCCGGAGGCGGCGCGCTTCAAACTGGCCCTCAAGGATCTCAACCGGCTGCTCACGGTCAGCGCCGATCTCGGCAAGCCGCCGTTGCGCAAGCCGATCGACATCGCCGCGCTCGGAGCGTCGACTTTCGCTGCGATTGATCCCGACAAGACGGTGCCCGCCTTCACCTTCTCCTCGATCACCATTCCGCCGCGAGTGCTGGCCATCAACGGGATCGCGACGCTGCTGCAGCCGGAAGTGTTCAAGCCTGTGATGGCATATCCGGAAATCGACCTGCCGATGTACAAGCCGCTTCTCGGTCTGTCCGACGAGCACTTCCTGCCGAACATCGACAAGATTCCGCAGAACACGATCACGCTGCTCGAGACCAATCAGCGTTTCATCGAGGCCTACATGGTCGGCCTCAACCATGAATTCGCCCGCGAGCTGCTGTGGCGCGAATATCCCACCGACCAGCGCGGCAGCTGCTTCCGCCAGTTCTGGGACCCGAGCGGCGTGATCGACCGGGAGGGCCTGTCGAAGGACGAACTGCGCGAAAAGCTCCGCGATATTCCGCCGCTCCACACCTGGTCGCTGTTCTCCAAGCTCGGCGATCACGACCATCGCGAGAAGCCGGGCGAGAACGAGGAGGAAGTCGTCCTCGTCATCCGCGGCGAGCTGCTGAAGAAATATCCCACCGCGGTGATCTACGCCCAGAAGGCGCGCTGGCAGCGCGACGACGGCGGCGCGATCAATCCCCGCGTCGAGCGGGTGCTGGAGACCGACGGTCCGGTGGAAGACCGCCTGCGCACGCCGCTCTACGAAGCCAAGGTCGATCCCGACATCACCTTCATTGGCTTCGACCTGACATCGAAGGAGGCAAAGGGAGGCACCGGCCGCGGCAATTCGACGGCACCGGGCTGGTTCTTCGTCATCAAGGAGCGGCCCGGCGAGCCGCGCTTCGGCCTCGATATTTCTCGCGACGGGCCGCTCAACGTTTGGAACGACCTCGCCTGGCCTGATGTGCTGTCCGACGCCGACAAGGGCTTTCTTCAGATCAGGCCGGGCGGGCCGACCCTCACCCTGGACGATCCGTTGGCGCCGGAGCTGCAGGAGAAGAAACAACAGTACGACGAGGACAAGGCGCTACGCTGGCATCCGGACAGCAACTCCGCGGAGCTCGCCTACATCCTCTACCAGGTTCCCGTGCTGGTCGCGGTGCACGGCAGCGAGATGCTGCCGAACTGATCGCGCAGCGGACACGACAGGGGGCGGCGGAGGCGAAATGTCCGAGTTCGATGATATCCGCAAGGAGCTGGAAGCGTCGCGCGCCGCGGCCGATGCGACGTCGCGCGAGATCGGCCGGCTTCGCCACACCCGCGCGCGGCTGATCCGCGACCGCGCACGGGCCGAGCGCGTCAGCAAGGGCGCCGACGATCCGGCGCTGGCGGCGATCGACAAGGAGATCAAGGCGGCGGCCTCCGAGATCGAGCGGCTGGGCGGTGCGCTGAAGGCGGCGAAGGACGAAGTGGTCCGCAATAGCGGGCTGTTCGCGAACTTCACCGACCCACGCCGCAACATCGGCCTGCTGTCCGATCAGACGCCGATCCTGCTGATGCCGCTGCGGATCGAAACGCGCTTCAAGCAGGCGGCGGAATTCGGCGGCGACCGCGACGAGCTGTGGGTCCGGGTTTATCCGGACGACATCGCCGTCGACAGCTTCGAGGAGGCGTTGTCGGAAGACGAGGTGAAGCGCGCCCAGGCCTATTGGGCCGACGTCTGGCGGGCGAACCACGACCCCGCCGGGGAGCGGGCCGCCTGGCGAACGCTCGTGAGCGGACAGGGCTCGGGGCGGTCCTACTACGTGACCCAGACTCATCGTCCGCTCAACGAGGCGGCGCGACCGGCCAGGGTGGAAGGCGTGCCGACCGTGATCCTGACGGTGGTGACCAGCGCGCCGCTGGCCGATTCCGAACGAGGTGCGGTCAGCACGTTCTGGACGGCGCTGTGGCGCGCCGGCACGGATGTGGCCGCGCAGACGGACGCGATCGCCGCGCTCGATAACGCGCTCGGGGCCGAGCGCGCCGCGGCGGTCCGTGAGGCGTACCGGCCGCGGAATCTCGCCGACGCGCCGCCCGAGGGCGCGGACCGCGCGACCACCACGGTCATCGCCGCGTATCTGGAGTTTCCCGCCGCGGACGCCACGCCGATGCGCGAGACCGGTTGGTCGCAGCCGGCGACCGCGCGGACCTTGCCTGATCGCCTCGTCCTGCTCGGCTACAACGGCGGAACGCTCGAACTCGAGCAACTCGGAAAACCGATTCCGTCGCCGCTGCCGGTCACGCCGTCGCCGACCGGAACGGACGACGCGTCGGTCTCGCACGACGGCGACGACATCACGTTCGGTCCGGAGCTCGAATGGGTGCGCAACTTCGACCGCGCCGTCGAGATCGGCATGGGATTCCGGGTGCCGCTAACGCCGCCCGCCTTCCGCCGTGGCTTCGATCAGTTGATGGTGCTCGGTGTGCGGCTCGGGGCCGATGCAGACGCCGGCCGGGTCGCGCTGGAGCAGTTGTTCGCCCATCATCATCAGTCGAAGGCGGGGTTCTCGATCCTGCCGCAGGGCCAGCCGACCAACAACGTCGAGGGCGAGGGCGCCGCCTACAGCTGGCGCGAGGAGTCCGACGTCAGCTTCGATCACTACTTCGGCACTCCGCCCCTGGACCCCGACGGATGGTTCGAGCGGACAGACGGACGCTGCCTCGCCGCGACGCTCGGTCTCGATCCGGCCGCGCTGGCGGCGATCCCCTTCTACCATCGCCACGACGTCAACGACGCCCGCGCCATGAACACGGCACTGTGGCCGGCCACGCTCGGTTACTTCATGGAGAGCATGCTCCATCCGGTCTTCGACGATTCGACGGTGGAGCGGACCCGCGACTTCTTCGTCCGGCACGTGTCGGCACGCGGGCCGATGCCCACGATCCGCGTCGGTCGTCAGCCCTACGGCATCCTGCCGGCGACGCCGCGCTCGCGCATCCAGTGGATCTTCGCGGGGTCGAACGTCGCAGTCGGGGCCGCGCACGCGCCGGACGATCCGGAATTGCGGTTCCTGACGCGGTTGTATCAGTTGCTGCGCAAGGTCGAGGCCGATCTCGAGCCGCTGATGTCGCGGGTGTCCTACATCGGCAAGCCGGGCGGCGACCGTCATCAGATACTGCTCGATGTCCTCGGCCTGCACGCCGGATCGGTGGAATTCCAGCAACGCTTCGCCGAAAGCTTCAAGGAACTGTACAACCGCCTCGCGATGCAGGGGGCGGGCGGCGCCTTGGTCGCGCTCCTGCTCGCCGCGGGCTATGTCGGAAGCGGGCTCGATCTGCTGAAGCAGCTCGGCTACACGCCGCCCGAGGGGATCGAAGTGCCGGACATCCTCGAGAAACTCTTTCTCAAGGCGCCCAACCAGCTCAAGGGCCCGCTGATCGACGACCGTCCATTGTCGGAGACCGAGCAGATCCGCGCCTACACCGCCGGCGGCGACAACTACATCGGCTGGCTGATCAAGGCTGCGGCGACCTCCCACGACGCGCTGCGGCTGCAGCAGGGCTTCACCCAGCGCCCGAACGCGCTGCTGTATCTCATGCTGCATCACGCGCTCGACCTGAGCTTCGTCGAGACCAGCATCCGCCTGTTCTTCAATGCCGGGCTGATCGGCGAGACCGAGTTGAAGGCGGCGCGGCGCGAGCCGAAGTTCTTTCAGGTCGAGGAGGCGAGCCTCGCCGTGCCGGCTGCGGCCGGCGGCAGCCGCTGGCGCTACCTCCACCGCAGCGACGCCGCGGTCACCGGAACGGGACTGAGGACGGTCGGCGAGTTCATCCCGACGGTGCTGACCTCGATGGTCGCCACCGCGTATCTCAAGCGCCAGCTCGATGCGCTCGAATGGCTGAAGAGGTCCCCGACGGCGGTTCTTGAACGGGTGTTCGTCGAGCATCTCGACCTCTGCACCTACCGGTTCGACGCCTGGTACGGCGGCATCATGAGCCGCCAACTGGAACGGATGCGCTATCCGCACGGTGCCGGCCGGGGGACCGCTCAGCCGGGCGCACCGGCCGGCGAGGCGAAGACCGGAATCTATCTCGGCGCCTATGGCTGGCTCGAGAACGTCAAGCCGGAGTTCAAGAAGCTGACGGCGGTCGAACTGCCGGCAAACCTCGCGGCGATCTTCGCCGATCCGGATGCGCCGCCGCTGATGCGCGACCGCAGCAACCAGGGCTACATCCACGCGCCGTCGCTGAACCAAGCGGTGACCGCCGCGGTGCTGCGCAACGGCTATCTGTCCAACGCCACGCCCGACAATCCCGGCAGCCTCGCCGTCAATCTCAGCTCGGAACGAGTCCGCATCGCGCTGTCGATCATCGAGGGAATGAAGGGCGAGCAGAGCCTCGGCGCGCTGCTCGGCTACCAGTTCGAGCGCGGCCTGCACGACCGCCACGACGTCGAAGTGGACGGGTTCATCTACGACCTCCGCAAGGTGTTCCCGCTGGTCGGCGACCGGCTGACTCCGACGCGTACCGGCCGGCTCGACGCGTTCGGTCGGCGACTGCGGATCAACCGGGTGGAGGCGCGCAACGTCATCGACGGCCTTGCTTTGGTCGAGCACATCAAGACCAGCGGCGTGAGCAGCTACCCGTTCGGCCACGATGCCGACCTGCCGGCGGCGAGCCCGCAGCAGGCCGCGGCGATCACCGCCGAGGCCGCGCGGATTGCCGACATCGCCGACGCGGTCGCCGACCTCGCGATGGCAGAGAGCGTGCATCAGGTGGTGCAGGGCAATTACGACCGCGCCGGCGCCGTGCTCGACACCTACTCCAAGGGAAAATTCCCGGCGACCCCCGACGTGGTGCGCACGCCGCGGTCGGGGGTGACGCTGACCCATCGGGTGACGCTGCATCTCAAGGCCGGGCTCGACCCGAACGACGGCGCGCTGACATCGCCGCGGGCGAAGGCGGAGCCCGCGCTCAACGCCTGGCTCGCGGGCATTCTGCCGCCGCCGGCAGCGGTCGCCTGCTCGGTGACGGTCACCGACCCGCTCGATCTCTCCTCCGTCACCTACAACGTGACGCAGGCCGATCTCGGCCTGCTGCCGATCGACCTGCTGTATCTGCTCGATCCGGACAACGATCCAGCCGCCAAGGCGCTCGACGATCTGATCGAAGCGCATGTGATCGCCGTCCATGCACCGCGCCCGGACGCAATGCTGACGATCGCCTACCGCGAGAGGATTGCGGCGATCGCCGGGCATGTGCCGCTGTTCGAACTGTCGGCGTTGGTGCGGCATCTCAGAAGCCTGCTACTGCGTTCACGTCCGCTCAAGGCGAGCGACATGGCGATGGCCGGCGAGGCGAACGAGGCGGTCGATCTCGACGCGGCGCTCGCGCGCGAGCGGGCAACGCTGCCGCGCGATCTGCTCGCCGCGCGGCTTGCGGATCTCGACGCCTTCCGTACGGCGCTGCAGGCCCGCCTCGACGCCAAGCAGGAGGCCCAGATCGCCACGGAGATCGAGCAGACGATCACCGGCTTCGTATCGGTGATGCAGGGTCTCGGTCCATTCGCGGCGTTGCAGACCGGTACCGGTGCCGTCTACGCCGACCGGCGGTGGATCTTCTCCCAGTTGCACGCCGTACTCGCCGGCTACATCGCTCGATGGACCAGGCAACTCGCCGAGTTCGACGCACGCATACTCGCCTACGACGCTGATTCCGGCGCGCCGGACGCGGCGAAGTTCCTGGCGCTGCGGGTGGCCGAAAAGCTGATCGCGACCACGGCGACCGACCCTCTGCCGGCGCAGCCGGACGATTTCCGCGACGATCTCATGAGCGGCAAGCGCGCCGCCTTCGTTGGACAGCGCGCCGTTCTGATCACGCTCTACGACAATGCGTCCGATCTCGCCGCCTTGCATGACGGCATCGAGGCGTCGAAGGCTGCGAACGCCGCGTTCGACGCGGCGGCGATCGACATCGCGGCACAGCGCACGGCGATCGTCGCACTCGCAGAGGACATGGCGAAGCGCACCGCCGCGCTCGCGCTCGAACTGACGACGCGTCTGCCGGCGATCCAGGCCCGGCTCGATCAATACGATGCCGCGGCGGAGGCGAAGAACAAGATCGAGGCGTTGACCGCGGCGGCGAAGCTGCTGTTCGGCGAAGATTTCAAGATCGTTCCGGATTTCGGTCTGCCAGCGGCGCAGGCCGGTGAATGGAGCAACGCCTGGGGCCCGGGCGCGCAGGCGGACGAGACCATTCTCGGGTTCCTCAAGACGACGATCGGACGCCGCTTTCCGCTCGACGACTGGTTCACGGGTGTCGCGCGGGTGCGGTCGAAGCTGCACGATCTGGAAGCTTCGCAGCATCTCGCCGACGCGTTCACGGGGGCGGGCGTCGCGCTGCAGGCGCTGCAATTTCCGCATCGCCCCGAGTTGCCGTGGCTCGGACTCGAATTCCCGGAGACCGATGCCGACGGAAAGCCGTTCGTGATCGACGAAGACAAGCTGCTCTATACCGCGCATTTCGCCGAAAGCTTCGATCCGGCGTGGCGGCAACTCGGGCTGTTGCTCGACGAGTGGACCGAAGTGATCCCGCGCCCGACCGAGGATACCGGTCTGGCGTTCCACTTCGACCGGCCAAACGCCGAACCGCCGCAGACTCTGCTGCTGGCGCTGCCGCCGAAATTTGTCGGCTCGTGGCAGTGGCAGGATCTCGTCGACACGGTACGCGAGACGATGGACCTCGCCAAGAAGCGCGCGATCGAGCCCGACCACGTCGACACGACCGCCTATGCCCGCTTCCTGCCGGCGCTGGTGTCCGCCGTGGCCTTCCATCCGATCACGGCCTCGCTCAACTTCGCTTTCAACAACAACCTCGCCGCGGTGCTCGCCGAGACGGAGACGGGCAATGGCTGACTATGTCGCGGTTCAGAACGTCTCCGCCGTGTTCTCCGGCAAGGTGAAGCTGCCCACCATCACGTTGTGGAACAGGCTCGAGGGCCGTCCACGCACGCACGATTTCGACCGCGCGCTCAAGGCCGAGGTCCGTGATCCGCTGTGGCTGCTGACGAAGCAGTGGCAGATGGGCGAGTTTCAGGGCGACGACGCCGGCTCGCCCGTCGTCGCCAAGGTGCACATCGAGACCACCGAACTGACGAAATACCGCGCGGCCGGCAATCCGCCGGAAGCGTTTGCGGACCACGTACCGCTCGAAGCCAAGGTCGAGCGGCGGCCGATCCCGTTCCGTCTCGCCGGCCAGAAGATCGCGTTCGATCTCCGCATCGCCCTGGGCCGGCGCTGGCTGAAGCTCGTCGCCGGCATCGAGCCGGGGCTTGCCCAGCAATTCATCGCCGCGCTGCCGGTCGCCATGCCAGATCCGGCGCTCAAGGCCGATGCGCCGGTCGCCGCCCATCGCGAAGCCTGGCAGACGATGGCGGCGCTGGCCGGCCGGTCGATGGACGGCTACGACCTCGTCGAGCATCTGACGGCCGCGCCCGGCAATCACGCGCACGACCTCGTCGTGCTCGGCAATCCGGCCAGCGCCGCTGCGATCGAGACGGCGGAGGCGGAATTCCTTGGGTGGTACCGGGAGGCGTTCTACCAGCCCGCCGCGGGTGCCGCCGATGCCTGGCTGCCCGATCGCCTCGAATACGCCTTTGCAGCGTCGGCGCCCAAGGCGGGCGGCGAGAAGCTCGTGGTCGCCGACGAATACTTCCAGGGGCATCTCGACTGGTACAACTTCGACGTCGACGCCTCCGGCGCAGGACTCGGTGACCTTGCGGACGCGCCGCCGCCGGCCGCCGTCGAGACGACCTTTACGGCGTCGTTCATCCCGGCGCCGATCCAGTTCGACGGGATGCCGAACACACGCTGGTGGACCTTTGAGGAGGGACGAACGAATTTCGGCGACATCGATCCGGAGACGACGGACGTCAACAAGCTGCTGCTGATCGAATTCGGCCTCGTCTACGCCAACGATTGGTTCCTGATGCCGTTCACCGTGCCGGCCGGGGCGATCACCCGGGTCGCCGGCATGAGCGTGACCAACGTCTTCGGCGAGCGGATCTGGGTTGAAGCCGCGGGCAAGGGCACGGACGCCGATTGGCAACGCTGGTCGATGTTTACGCTGGCGACGAAGGGGAGCGACGACATTCCCGCCGATCTCAGCCTGTTCATCGTGCCCAGCGTGCCGAAGATCCAGGAGAGCGAGCCGCTGGAGTCGGTGGAACTGTTCCGCGACGAGATGGCCAACATGGTGTGGGGCGTCGAGTCGCGGGTGATGCTGGCTTCGGGCGACAGCAAGAGCGGGCGCAGCGCCGCGCTCGACACCCGCCGCTATTTCCGTCGCTTGGTCGAGGAGAGCCTGCCGCCGGGCCCACCACCTGCGCCGCCGATCGAGAACGACGCCGCGATCCGCTATCGGCTGATGAGCGAGATGCCGGAGAACTGGATCCCATTCATCCCGGTGCACATCGACAACGACAGCCGCGAGATCCAGCTGCGTCGCGCCGCAATGTTGCGGGTCATCGACCGTGACCCGGATCCGCCGGTGCGCGTCGAACCTCGCACCGATCTGCTGCGCCATGGTCTCGACCTCCCGCAGCAGCAGGGCTACAATCTCCATGAGGAGGAGGTGCCGCGCGCGGGCATTCGTGTCACCCAGAGCTTCCAGCGCACGCGCTGGTACAACGGCCGCACTTTCGTTTGGCTCGGCATCCGCAAGGAGACCGATCGCGGCGAGCGGTCGAGCAAGCTCGCCTTCGACGCGATCCTTCCGAAGCGGAAGGCATGAAACGTCACCGTCGATATGGCGTGGCGCGGCCGTCGGCGGTGGAGGGTTGAACGGGCGCGCGTCATTCCCAAGTCGGCAATTTCTCACGCGACGGCAGACGCCCAGCGCCACAAGATTACGTAGCGGCCAGCAAGTGTGAATATCCGAAGACCCGTTCTCAACCTCAGCGCTTCCTTCATGACATAGGAGCAACGGAGAGCGAGCACGAGGAACGCCGTTCAAGATTGAGCGCGGAGAAGTTCGCCTTGATTGTGCCGAATCGAGGGTTACTGCGTTATTGTACGTTGCGGCTTCAGCAGCTTCGGCAGAAGCCCTTAGCCATAAGGGCAGAGATCACGCGGGATCGCTTATAGCATGGGCAACCGCAGGCTCTGCTCAAACCTGGTGATGGGTAGTCCCACCGCAGGCCGTCTCAGCCGGGCTCGTGAATTCTGTGCAGCCCAGTCACCAAGGCGGTAATCACGCTTATCACGGCGCTCGTACCATGGTCATTCAAGAACGAATCTCTGCGTCATAGTTGTCATGGCACCCCAGTCTGCCACGTGGAGCGCGACGATGGTGCTGCTTGGTGACACCGTCGCACTTAAGGGGAGAACGGTGATCGACACTCCGAAGTTTGGATCCCTTGAAGCCGTCGAATCCGCTAAAGCTCGACAAAGATTCGCAGGCTTGCCTCGCATTCGTCAATTCAGCACGAGAATTCAGTGACCACTGCTCTTCGTACGCCCCGTGGCTCAACGCCGCGCAAGAACAGATCAGCAAAGCGCTCCGCGTCACCAAAGGCCGCCCCGCGGAAGAAGACATCTGTTGCGGCAACAACGAAGGCTCCGATCCGGACTGGCATTTCCTCCTCGTCGCCGCTGGGCATGTTGGCGCTGTATCTTACGGCGCAATGGCGCGCTTCGGGCCGGGGCGGACTTGTGTTTCTCGCCGAAAATGAGAGCCGAGCCGAGCTGTTGGGTTCGATCATCCCAGTTATCGAGCCGGCCTGTGATGTGCTCGTCTATCCCCGTTTGAACACGCTTCCGTTCGATCAGCTTGAGCCTTCGCGTGATATCGCGGGCCGGCGGAGCTCCGTCTTGAGACGCCTTGCCAGGGCAAAGAAGCCGATCCTGCTGATCGCGACGGCGGAGGCCATAATGGAGCTCCTGCCGTTGCCTGCGAACTGGTCTCGTATCGGATTTCTCCTTCGGACCGGGGCCGTCTTTTCCGAGGAAGACCTTGAGGCCCGTCTGAAAGCTCTCGGGTACGACCTGGACGACAGTCCGGATTATCCCGGTGGAGTTTTGTTTCACGGCAACACCTTCGAGATCTTCCCGGCCGGCGCGTTCGGACCTTTTAGGATAGAGCATTCCGGAGGGAGAATCCGGCGTATTGCAGCGATCAATCCGATAGACCAGGAGGTGATTTCCGAAACGAAGGAGCTCCTGATTGACCCGATGTCCGAGCGGCTGGCGTTCACGGGCCGGGCCCGAAGAAGGTCCAGCCTATTGGACTATTGTGCACGCGCCAAATGGATCGCCGACAGCACCGTGCCCAGGCACGCCGACACCTGGTTGAGCACGATCGAGGATGCGGCCGCCCGCAGTGAGCGTGACCGTGCCTATCTCAGCCGACGCGAATGGGAGCTGGCGGCCAAGAAGATCACCGTGTTGCCGCCAACCACTCCGTATCGTGCGACGCCAGAGTTCTACAAGGCAGCCTCTCCGCGGAAGGCGCTCCGTGCATTTATCGAGGAAGCGCAGCGCGGAAGCGCGCGTGTGCTTTTCGTCGCTGCGGTCGAAGCGGATTTGCATGTGATGGCCCGGATGAGCGCTATCAAGGCCGAATGCGTGCCCGATTGGACGCACGCGACCGCAAGGGGCAGGCAGCAGGCCGCATTGTTGGCAGGCTTCGATGCGGGCTTTGTCGTTCCTGGAAAGAAGCCGCTGGTGGTCATCACTGCTGCCGACGTGCTCGGCAGCAGGGCACACCAACCGCAACCGATGAACTGGGCATGGACGCCCGGCTTCGATTCGGGAGATCTCCCCGAACTCGGATCCGTGGTCGTTCATCTGCAACGTGGACTCGCACGCCTTGGCGGCCTGAGATCCATGGGCACGGGAGATCTTTCGGCGCGCGAAATGGTCAGGTTGGTATTTGCCGGAAACGACGCCGTTCTCGTCCCTCTCGCAGAATTGGCGCTGATCTGGCCCTACGCCGCTGAGCTCGGAGACACCTCGCTGGACAAGGCCGACGGCAGCTCGTGGCGGCCGCGGCGAGCTGCTGCCGAGACGGAGATTCACGTGGTCGCAAAGGAGCTGGCCAAGCAGATGAGTCAGCGCCGGCGGCGCCCGGCTCCGAAGCTCGTGCCGCGCCCTGCTGTCTATGAGAAGTTCGTCGCGCGGTTTCCCTATTTCACCACCTCCGATCAGGCGAAGGCCATCCGCGACGTTCTGGATGATCTTGCATCGGGGCACCCGATGGACCGGATCGTCTGTGGAGACGTCGGCTTTGGCAAAACCGAGGTGGCGCTGCGCGCAGCGGCAGCCGCCGTGCTGGCCGGAAAGCAGGTCGCTATCGTCGTGCCGACGACAGTGCTGGCACGACAGCATGTCGAAACCTTCCGCAAGCGCTTTGCGCCTCTTGGCATCGATGTTGGAAACCTGTCGCGGGTTGCCTCGACCGCCGAAGCGCGAGAGGTAAAGGAGCGCCTCAAGAGCGGAGAACTCAGGGTCGTCGTCGGGACCCTCGCGCTCGCATCCAAGGAAGTGAGATTTGCCGAACTTGGCCTGATCATCATTGACGAGGAGCAGCATTTCGGCGCTGCCGAGAAAGCTATGCTGTCGGGCCTCAATAAGAACGGCCACCGGCTCTGGATGAGTGCGACACCGATCCCCCGCACACTTGCGGCCGGCTTGACGGGCTTGAGGGATCTCAGCGTGATCGCAACCCCGCCGGTCCATCGTGTTCCGGTTGCCACCAAGGTGGCACCGCTTTCGGACATAGCTATCGCCGCTGCGCTGGTTCGTGAGCACAGACGTAACGGTCAGAGTTTTGTCGTTTGTCCGCGGATCCAGGATCTCGATCCCATGCTCGCCAGGATCCATGCGCTGGCGCCGGAACTACGTATCATTGCTATTCACGGCAAGATGCCGACGGACGAGATTGACGAGAGATTGATGGGGTTCGTCGAAGGCCGTGCCGATGTACTACTTGCGACCAACATCGTGGAAAGTGGCCTCGATATCCCACGTGCGAACACCATCGTTGTGTGCTGGCCCGAAAAATTCGGCCTGGCACAATTACATCAGCTGAGGGGGCGAGTAGGACGGGGCGGCATCCGGGCGTTTGCACATTTCCTGACGGAAGGCGGCTCCGAACGCTCGGAAAAGCGGCTTTCCGTTCTCGAGGAATTGAGCCGTCCGGGCGCTGGCTTCGCGATCAGCGCTCGCGACCTCGATCTTCGCGGCGGCGGCGACCTGCGCTCCGATCGACAATCCGGCCACATGCAGGTGTTCGGACCGACGCTCTATGGCCACCTTCTCACGCTTGCCCTGGAGGGAGACCGCGATGGAATGTCCGCGCTGTGGATCCCTGAGTTGAATCTTCCCATCCCTGAGCTGCTTCCCTCGAGCTATGTGCAATCGGAGGCGGTCAGGCTGGAGATCTACGCTCGAGCCGCCCGGTGCCGGAGTGATGACGAGCTGGAGGAGCTCGAGGATGAAACGCACCGCCGATTCGGCAAGCTGCCCTCCGAGGCCAGCAATTTCTTTGCTGTCGCCAAGCTCAGGATAAGTTGCAGGCAACGGGGGATCATGCGTCTCGATGTCGGCCCGGATGCGATTGCTGCAACCATGCTCGCAGGGAGGATCGGTAAATTACGCTCGCGGTCACTGCAGCGCGAGGGCGATCGCGTCGTCTATCCCGGGCGCAGCGATGAACCTGCTTTACGACGGGTCGAACAGTTCTTGGATCTGCTGGACGAATGACGAGGGATGCGCCACTCAACTTGAAGCGGTCTTGTGTGACCTCCTCGGGCCCCGAAATGAAAGCGATGGCGCTTGACCCTTGGCAAGGACGATTGAGAGAACCCGTGTTGCGCTGACGCAGAGACGATCGTTCGAGCTGTTCTGAAGCGGCTCGCGGGATGCCGTGGATCGATCGAATTCAAAGCTGCGCTGGCGGCCGACCCAGCCCGGACCCAACAAACGAATGCGTCAGTGATAGAACCAGCTTCACCTTCTGCGGCTTTGATGGTCACCAACTCATACTGTGCAAAACGAGGCTATTTCGGTTTTGATCCAATCAGCCCCATCTGAGCGGATGTCGGCGGCTCATCTGTTCGAGTCCCTGTTGCTGAACGGGTGCACGCGTCGGCTCGCGCCTTAGCGCGTCCGCGGCGAAACCGGAGACGCGCGCCGGGCGGATAGGCTCGCGCCAACTGATTGTGCTCGATCCGGTGTTGCATCATGTCCCGTCGGGTCTGGCGCTCGTCGAGCATCAGGACCAGATCCGAGCAGGGCTTGGTCGAACACAGCAGCAGAAAGCCGGCTTCAGCGTCCTGAGGGTAGACCGTCAGCGCATCGGAGCGGTCCACGTTGCCCGATACCAAGCGCGCGGCGCATGCGAGGCACCAGCCCTGCTCGCAGATGTAGGGCGTCTCGATGCCGGCGTCGATCATGCTGTACAGCAGATATTCGTCGGATATGGCGTCGAATGTGAACGTCCCCTCCGGACGTTCCAGCCGTATGCGAAACCGCCTGATGTCGCCCTCATTGGTCATGGCCGAGAGCTCCCTCATCGCTCACCACCGGCTGTCGGGCAATGCGACGTCGCCGATGCGGCCGCTCCCGTAGCAGTGCGCGGCCGCGATGATCCGCGCCGCAACCGCCAGCTCGCTTTGATTGCGCGGCGCGTAGACCACGAGGCTCTGCGGCGGCACGGCGCCCGCCATGTAGCGTGCGAACGGATGCACCGTGCCCCAGCCCTTGGCCGCCACCTTCTGCGCCCATTCCGGCCGCAAGGTCAGGTGCAGCGACCCGTCGGGGCGAACGATGAGCCACACCGGCGCGAACACGAAGGCCTCCGGCTGGCCCATGGCATGGATGTCATCGAGCGCGAAGGCGCGACCTGCGGCGTTCATCGGCGCCGGCACCTCTTCGACGCCAGCCAGCGCGCAGGCGCAGGACACGAGCTGTGCGGCGTATCCGGCGGGCGAGGTGTCACCGAGCTGGTGGCAGGGCCATGTTGGTGCGAGCCGCGGCGCGCTGCCGGGACGTGTGGCGAGACGGCGCAGTCCAGGCGCCATCGCCCAGACGGGTGCAGCACTACGCAAGCTTGCTCTAGCCGAAGCTGTCATAATGAACCTGCGTGATCGGAACATCGACGGCGCGCAGCAGCGATCTGACCGCGTTCACCATGACCGGCGGGCCGGCGACGTAGAACTCGGCCGCCGCGGGATCCAGGACTGCGCCCTGGATGACATCGGTGACGAAGCCGGCCGCATGCGGCCAGCCGGACGGCGTGTGCTCGACCACGGGCAGGTAGCGCGCCCGGGGAGTTTGCGTGATCGCCGCCGCCAGCATGTCATCAGCGGCGAGATCCGCCGGCGTGCGGGCGCCGTAGATGACCTCCACGGGCGATCCGAAATCGAGGTGCGCAGCCGCGGCCTCGCGCAGCATCGCCAGGATCGGCGCGATGCCGGTGCCCCCTGCCACGAACACCTTGCGGCCCGGCTGTCGACGCAGCGTGCAGACGCCGAACGGCGCCTCGATGGTGATGCGCGTCCCCGGAGCCAACGCCGCGAGCGCGTTGCTGCCTGTGCCGCCATCGTAGCGCTTCGCAATGAACTGCAGGATGGTGCTGCCCGGCAGGTTGCACATCGAGTAGCAGCGCCGCAGCCCGTTGCCGAGATGCAGTATCGCATACTGCCCCGGCCGGAAGTCGATCGGCTCGGCCGTCTCGAAGCTGAATTGGCGGATCTCCGGCGCGAGATCGTCGATGCCGCGCAGGATCGCCTGTTGCTCGACGCATCGCGGCGTCGGCGCGGACCAGTCGCCGGGACCGCGGGCGATCGTGACGTCCGAGATCGCGCGGGACTGACAGGCCAGGATGCGGTTGCGTCGTGCGTCGCGCGGATTGACCGCCGGCGCGCCGGGAAAGATCAGATCGACCTGCCCATCGATGAGCGTCACCTTGCAGGCACCGCAACTGCCCCAGCCGCATTCGTAAGGCAGCGCGATGCCCCCGCGTCGCGCTGCCTGAAGGATGGTGTCATGGCCGGCCGCGTCGATCGCGACACCGTCGGGCTCGATGCGGAGTTGCCGGGTCATCCACGCCATCCTTTCGGCTTGGGCGGTCGGCGCAGCACGCCGACCGCGTCTGCCAGACTACAAGCCGCAATCCGCGATCAGCCTCGCCTGGGCCGTCATGGTCCGCTCCAGGATCGCCCGTGCATCGTCGGCGCCGGGCGCGGTCGAAAGTGCCTCGCTGAGGCCGCGCGCGGCGCGTTCGCCGAGCGGCATCCACTTCGCGACCCACTCCCGCAGCAGAACCGCGTGCTCCGGGACCTTGCCGGTGGCGTAGCGCACCAGGGTCTTGGTGGTCTCGACCGCATAGGCTTCGTCGTAGTTGCGGAAGTCGTCGTGCAGCAGCGCCAGCAGGTCGTCGTCGTTCGTGCGCGCCAGATCGGCGATCTCGCGATTGAAGACGTGGTCGAAGATCGGCCGCAGCACCAGATTGCGGGACACGAACGCTTCGCCCCAATCGTAGGCGATCAGCTGCTTCTCGATCAGCTCGCGCAGACCCTGCCATTGCGGCGCCCGCGTCCAGACGGTACGCGCAATACCGCTGTCGGCGAGCTCCGGGCGTCCGGTGTCGAGCGCGAGCGCCTTGGCCAGATAGGCCTGGCGCTGCACCCGCCGCATCTCGTTGCCCATCTGGAAGTAGAGGGTGTTGGTCACGAACGCCGACGGCGCCATCTGCGCGACATAGGCCGCGCTCATCTGCATCGCGTGTCCCGGGAAACGCACCGGCAGATAGGCCTGGCCGAGGAAGTCGAGCCACGGCGCAGACAGTTTGCGATAGCTGTCCTGGCGCTCGAACTCGTCGATCAGGTTGTCGCAATAGACCTCGCGATCCTTCTGGTCAGTGACATAGCGGCGATAGGTGTAGGTGAGGGGATCGCGATAGCCCTCCCAATCGTCCAGCGTGAGCCTCGAGCCTTCGCGATTCCTGAGATAGAACTGGTTGATCGACCAGTTCTCGGACAGCTCGAACGGTGCCGGCGCGCGGCGGAAGTGGCTGTGGAACTTGTAGGTGACGGCCTCGTATTCCGACGGCAGCCGGCGCTCGGTCCACAGGCTCCAGGTCTTCTTCTGCTTGCGCGCAGCCGGCTTCGCGGTCATCGCGGTCATGACGTATCCTCCCGGAATTTGTTATGTGTGGATGGTCCAGACCCATTCGTCGTCCATCGACTCGAGCCGTCCGCCGAACGACACCAGGCTCGGCTCGATCTCGGCGAGCCGGAATGGCCGCCCCAGCGCCGCCTGCATGCTTTTCTGCGTCAGGCGGAAATTCCGGTCGGCCTGGACGCGGACATAGCCGCCGCGGTCCTCGATGACGATCTCGACGTCCGGATTGTCCTGCTCGCTCGCCGCGATCACGGCGTCGATGATGTCCTCGTCGACGCCCCTGATGACGGGGCCGACCAGTTTCGGTGCTGCTGTCGTGGTCATGGGCCTGTCCTATGCGTCCTGCTCGGTCTTGTGGCGGAGGCGGCGCAGCCGTCCGTCGTTGGGCACGCCGACCCAAATGGCTTCGCCGTCCTTCTTCACCGCGTAGCGGAAGAGGCGGCAGTCGCGCGGGTTGAGGCCGCGGCCGTCATCCATGCTGAACTCCCACTCATGGGCCGAGCAGGTGATGGTGCCGGCTTCGAAATCGACCTTGCCGTCCGCCAGCAGGATCTCCTGGTGCGGGCACATGCCCTGGAAGCAACGCAACTCGCCGCCAGGAAGGTGCATCACGATCACTTCCTCGCCGTCGACCTCGACGCCGATGAAATCACCTTCCCAAAGGTCGTCCAAGGTCGCGACCTGCCTCCACGTCACGTCGGCATCGTCAGACATAGGCCACCTCGATCCAATCCATCGGCTGGATTCCGGACTGCGCCACCGTCATCGCGGACGGCAGCTCGCGACCGTTGTAGTAGACGCATTTCGAGGCGTTCTTCTCGGCGACGCGCAGTCCGACCGCGTGCTGGGCGACCTTGTCGGCCACGATGCTCATGCTATCGCCGTCGTCGACGGGGATCAGCAGGACGACGAAGTCGCCGCGGAAGTTGGCTTGGAGCGGGAACAGGGCCACGCTTACCTCCCAGATTTGTTGTTATATCTGTGGTCGTGTCGGGTGGGGGCGTCGCTCGTAAGCGGCGCCTGTCAATTCATGCTGGGCGGATCATTCGGCCGCGAGGCGAGACGCGCCATTCCAGGCGTAGCTCTGCGCGTCATTGCCGGCGACATCGGGCGTGATGCCCATATATTGCAGCGCGCCTTCCAGGGTCGGCGGCTGGATGTGTCCGGCCAGGAAGCGGTCGACGATCGAGAGGTGGGTGTCGTAGCGCTCGGGCTGGCTCTTCCACACCCATTCGCAGACTTCGCAGCAGAAGTTCAGCTTGCGACCGTTGTGCGTGGTGATCCGCGGCGCCTGGCCGATGCTCGGGCTGCAGATCGGAATGTGGCAGCAGTTGCAGACGACCGGCAGCGTCGCCGGATAGGTCTTTTCGATCTGGCCGGTGCGGACATTGTCGCCGATCACGTCCCACAGCTTGCCGAACCGGTCGTTCCAGCCGGGATATTTCTGCTCGAGCCAGTCGCGCTCGGCCGCGGACACGCCCGCATCGGGATTCCACCACACCGTCGGCCGCCAGAACCAGACGCCCATGTGATAGGCGTGATGGACCCAGTCGAGCTCGGGCAGGAAGTGCTTTTCCCAATACCACGGCACGTTCATGCCGAGGTCCTTGAACTGGTCCATGAACTGCCGGCAGATCCAGTCCTGCATGAACTCCTTGAACGACATCGTCCGGCTTTCCAGCGGCGTGTAGTAGTCCATGGAGATGCCGGTCAGCAGCGCGAACAGCTTCCACGACCGCCAGAACATCTGGTCGACCATCTTCTGCGCCTCGGCCGTCTTGCCGTTGTTGATCATGATCTTCAAGGTCGGCTCGCCCTGCTGCGAATGCCGCGCCTCGTCGGTCTGGATCGAGGAGATCAGCGCACCGAACTCGATGTCGCCGACATGCAGCGCATCCGAGGCCATGCCGAGGAACTGCAGGTTGGTGAAGCCGGTCTCGAAGGTGAAGGTCAGCTGGATCGCCGTCGACACCGCATCATTGGCGGTGAACATGTCGTCGAACAGGCTGCGCGCCGCGATCACGCCCCACTCATTGGTGTGCATCGCCTTGTGGGCCCAGTCGAATTGCGGATCCTTCGCCAGCAGACAATAGGGGAAGTAGATCTGCGCCTGGCCGTGGCGGCATTCGTCGAGGGTGCCGAAGGTCGCCATGTTGCGCCAGGCAGCGGCGCGGCCGAACCGCGCCATGCGCGCCTCGCCGATCGAGGCGAAATATTCCGGAACCGGAATGGCGCCGTAATGCGCCTTGATCGCCGACTTCCAGCCGGCATCGAGATTGTCATACAGATTGGAGCGCGCGATCGTCGAGCGGATCGAGTAGATGCCGTCGTCCTTGCCGGCTTGGTTGTGGACGTACTCGCGATAGGTCAGCTTGTACGGCTCGTCCCAGCCCCACCATTGCTCGCCATGGATGCCGAAGCTCTTCGACAGCTCCTCGGGAAAGACCTCGTCCTCGCTGACATAGGAGAAGGCCCAGTTCATGTCGCGGGCTGTGTCGTAATAGTCCCGCCGCTGCAGCTTCGGCATGCGTTGCTCCTCCCGAGCGATGTGATCGTTGTTCTTGGTTGCGCTCCGCGCCGCCGCCCTTGGATGAGCGAACTTTGCGCGGCTCGTGTCGATGACGGACGATCCTCAGTAGTAGAGGCCGAGAGACCGTCGCTCGATGCATTGATGGCCAGTCTAGGGGGCGTTCTTTGGTTTTTCTTTGGTCATCATCGCATGCGAATTGATGGCCCGTATGTTGGCTCATGCATCGCATGCGGATGCATTCCTGCCGCTGCGTCAGCATGCAGATGATAGGTTGCAGCGTAGGGCGAAAATCGGCGATGTCGCGCGTCAATGCGTCGGCTCGACGATGCGAGGCCGGTTCAAGCGACGCGAGCGACGGTCATGACGGGGCGCATGAACGCGCCGCATTTCGGCGGACCGGAGTCGGCGACGGATCGATGCAGGGGAGGCGAAGCCAGGGGACGCCCGCCGCAGATCAGCGGCTGCGGCCGACGACCTGCAGCACCAGACCGTCGAGCGCGTCGGTGAGCGAGATCTGGCACGCGAGGCGGCTCTCCGGGCGCACGTCGGCGGCCTCGAATTCGAGCAGGTCGACCTCGATGTCGCCGGCGGGGCCGACGCGCTCCAGCCATGCCTTGTCGACGTGGCAATGGCACGTGGCGCAGATGCAGGACCCGCCGCATTCGCCGATGATGCCATCGACACCATTGCGCTTCGCCGCCTGCATGGCGCTCTCGCCGGGCTCGGCCTCGACAAGGCGCACGGTGCCGTCCGTCTCGATGAAGGTGATTCTGGGCATGGGTCGTTGCGTGTCCCTAGATGAACTGCCGGCCGCCGTCGATGATCAGGGTCTGACCGGTGATGAAGGCCGCGGCCGCCGACGCGAAGAACAGCGCGCCGCCGACCATGTCGTCGACGTCGGCCGCGCGCTTCAGGGCTCCGCGGGACACGCCATATTCGGCGGCGTTCTCCATCAGGCCGAGGCTGGCCTCGGTGAGCGTGAAGCCGGGCGCGATGACGTTGACCGTGATCTTGTCGTCGCCGAGCTCGCGCGCCAGCGCACGCGTCATCGCAATGACGGCGCCTTTCGACGAGACGTAGTGCAGCCACATCGGCGAGCCGCTCATGACGGTGGCCGACGAGACGTTGACGATCGCGCCACCGCCGGCGCGTCGCAGCAGTGGCGCGGCCGCCTTGCTCATCATCCACACGCCCTTGATGTTGACGCGCATCACCCGGTCCCACTCGGCCTCCGGGATTGCCTCGAAGCCGCGGCGTTCGAGCCCGGCATAGATCGCGGCATTGTTGACCAGCACGTCGAGGCCGCTCATGCGCGCCAGCGCGAATTGCGCCAGCGCCGCGGTGGACGTCTCGTTCGCGACGTCGACCTCCGCCGCGTGCGCCTTGCCGCCGCGGTCGCGGATCAGCCGCGCGGTGTCGTCGGCGCCGCCGAGACGGATGTCGGCGGCGACGACCTCGGCACCGGCCGCAGCAAAGGCGAGCGCGAATCCGCGGCCCAGCCCGCCGGCCGCGCCGGTGACGATGACGCGCTTGCCTTGCAGTTGGATCGGACTCATGTGGCAACCTCGATGTGCAGCAGATCCGCCATGAACGCAGACGCCGTGCCCTCGGCGATCAGCGCCCGGGCCATGGTGGTGCCGGCCTCGGTCAGCATCGACGGCAGCACGAAGCTTTCCAGCATCGCGAGCGTCTCCTTCGGCGGCGTATCGAACCAGCCGCCGATCGTCGCGACCCCATGGCCGGTGAAGCGCCATAGCTTGTCGGCGTCCTTCATCAGCGCATCCTCATGCGAGATCGCCGTCTTTCGGGTGTCGTGGCCGTCGATGATCGCCAGGATGGTCTCGACTCTTAGCCCGGGGATCGCCAGCCGTGCGAACGCCTCGGCTGCGATCTTCACGCCTTCGATCTCGTGGGCACGTTGCAGCTCGGGATATCTGGGATTGGGGCCGACGGCGGCGGCGAGCTGCTCGGGCGGGAACTTCTTCCAGCCGACGTCGTGCATGAGGATCGCCGGCAGCACCACGGCGGCGTCCGCGTCGGGATGGATCCGCAGCAGCGCCTGGCCGAGACGATAGGAGATCAGCGTATGCTCGTCGTTGGAGCGGACGTCCAGCCACGGCCGCGCCGCGAGCCAGATCGGCAGATCCTGTTCGCGCAGAAAATGCATCAGCGCAGCTCCGCGTCGTAGGTGAGATAGATGGTCTTGTATTCGAGATAGTCCTCGATGCCGTAGCGGCCCTTCTCGCGGCCGATTCCGCTCTGCTTCATGCCGCCGAACGGCGCGCGCTGGTTCGAGCGCTGGATGTCGTTGACCCACACGGAGCCCGCTTCGAGGCGCTCGGCCAGGGTCAGTCCTGTCGCCAGGTTGCGCGAGAACACGAAGGCGGCCAGTCCATAGACCGTCGCATTCGCGAGCCGCAATGCCTCGCTACGTTTGTCGAACGGGGCGACACCAAGCACGGGGCCGAACGTTTCCTCGGTCATGACGAGCGCGGAGGGGGGCGCATCGGCGATCACGGTCGGCGGCAGGAACCAGCCCTTGTCGTAGAGTCCGCCCGTCAACCGGACACCGCCGGTCAGCACGGTTGCGCCGTTGGCACGGGCATCGGCGATCTGCCGCTCGCTGTTGCGGTAGATCTTCTCGTTGATGAGCGGTCCCAGCGCGCAATCCGAGGTCAGGCCGTTGCCGACGTCGAGCTGCGCGACCTTGTCGGCGAGCGCAGCGAGAAAGGCCGCGTAGATGGGGCGCTCGACATAGACGCGATTGACGCGGTAGCAGAACTGGCCGGAATTGGCGAAGGCGTGACGGGCGATCGCAGCCGCGGCGGCGCCGATATCGGCGTCGGCGCAGACGATGGCCGGGCACTGGCCGCCGAGCTCGAGCGTGATCCGCTTCATCGTTCCCGCGGCTGCGGCGGCAATCGCCTTTCCGGCCCGGGTGCCGCCGGTGAACGCAATCTTGCGTGGCGTCGGATGCGCGATCATCTGCATGCCGAGGTCGGGGCCGCGGCCGGTGACGACATTGAAGCAGCCCTGGGCAAAGCCGGCAGCATGGAAGATCTCGGCGAGCCGCAAGGTCGACAGCGGCGTGTCCTCGGCGGGCTTGGCGACGACGGTGCAACCGGCCATCAGCGCGGCGCCGAGCTTGAAGCAGAGCAGCGTCACGGGATAGTTGAAGGGCGTGATCGCGACGACGACGCCGATCGGCTCGCGGGTGATGACGATCTTTTCGCCGGCCACACCCGTCAGCGGCATCTCGGCGTGCAGGCGCAGGCCTTCCTCGGCATAGACGTCGAGCAGTTCGGCCGAGCGCTGAATTTCGCTGACGGATCCCGCCAGCGGACGGCCGAGCTCCCTGGTCAGCAGGCGACCGAGCTCACCGGCACTCTCGCGCATCAGCCGCGCCGCGTTCCTCTGCAGGCGGGCGCGCTCTGCCACGGGCGTTGTTTTCCACGATTGGAATGCGATGTCGGCCGCGTTGATGGCGGCATCGACATCCGCGCGCCCGGCCTCCGGAACGCTGTCGACCGTCTCGCCCGTTGCCGGATCGACGACGTCGAAGGTCGCGCCGCTTTGGGCTGCAACCCAGCGGCCGTCGATGAACATGTCCATGTCCGCGGCCCCAGGTTCAGATCAGGTCGAGCATCAGCGCGGCACGGGTCTCGCCCAACGCCTCCTCGGCCATCAGTCGTCCGGCTTCGGTCTCGAGCACCGCGAGTTGCGTCGTCAGGCGCGACGCATATTGGCGCGGCGTCATCTTGAACCAGTCGCAGGCCACCGCGACGCCCGTGGTGGTGTAGCGCCACAGCTTGTCGGCGTCGCGCACGATCCGGTCGTTCAGCGAGCGCGGGTAGGGGCGAGTGTCGTGGCCGTCGATGATCTCGCCGACCGCGACGATGATGTCCTCCGGCCAATCGGCCTGTTCGAGGACGTCGCGCGACATGCGGACGCCTTCGCTTTCGTGGAGAAAGCGCACATCGGACTGCATCATGTTGGGACCGAATCCCTTCTCGATGATGTCCTTCATGTCGATCGTGTACCAGCCGATGTCGTGCAGGATGATTGCGAGCGAAACGATGTCCTCGTCTGCGTCCGGATATTGAGCGAGCAGCTTGCGCGCATAGGCATAGGACAGGGGAATGTGGACGTCGTTCTTGCGCGCGCGCATGTACGGCTCGCTGATGCGCCAGACTTCGTCATAGCGGTTGCCGACATCGGACCTATCGAGCATTGCAATGTTCCATATGCGGAGAGAGGCCGGCGCCGCCGGCCTCTCTCGATTGGGTCAGGACAGGATGGTCACTTCGCCGGTCGAGCCGTTGACGCGCAGCATCTGTCCGTTCTTGATCGAGGAGCTGGCGCGTCCCGTGCCGGTGACCGCGGGCAGCCCGTATTCGCGGCACACGATCGCGGCGTGGGACATCATGCCGCCGATGTCGGTGACGATCGCGTTGATCTTGCCGAAGATCGGCGCCCAGCTCGGCGCGGTGACCGGCGCGACCAGGATTTCGCCCTGCTGGATCTGGCCGAGCTCATCGGCGGAGCGCACCACGCGGGCGCGGCCCTCGACGAGGCCGGGGGAAGCGGCCATGCCGGACAGCTTGGTGGTGTTGGCGGCGCCATCGAGCCAGCGGCCGATGCTCTCCGTGGTGATGCCCCACAGCATGATCGTGAACGGCTCGGTGATGACATCGGGCGGATTGTTGAGCGCGGGCTGCGGCGGCGTCGTCGCGAGCGCAGCCAGGATCGTTTTCCGCCGCTCGATCTCGGGCGGCCAATAGGTCGGACCGATCGCCGGTGCGCCGACGGCCCAGCCATTGCCGTAGTCGAACAGCGCGTCGCGGACTTCCTGACGGTTCAGATAGAACAGGTCGTCGGCGTCCTTCCAGAAGCCGGCATCGCGGAAGATGGCGCCGAGTTCACGCATCTTGCGCCAGAATACGCTCATCGACCAATGCTCGATGTAGAAATTGTGGTTCTCGACATAGGGGAACACGGTCCGGGCGAGCCCGAGCTTGCCCTCGAAGGCGGCGCGGGCGTCGGCATCGAGCATCTCGGCATATTCGGACGTGATGCGGTCGCGCTCTTTGGCAATGGCGTCCGTCGGCCGGTCGATCTCCTCCCCCCGCTGCACGCGGACGACGTAGTCCCTGATGTAGCCGAGCGGGATGTCGAGATGCTCGATCCAGTACTTGTCGGTCGAGTAGAAGCCGTTGCCGGAGGTGAAGTTGAACCAGGGATCCTGCGCCTCGTTCCAGGCCGTCAGCCATTCGGCGCCGTTCGGCGCACGGCCGACCGCAGCCAGCGCCTCGTCGACCGATCCGCTCTTCAGGGCATCGGCGACACCGAGCTTCACGGCGAGCTTGGCGAGCTTCTTCAACTCGTCGTCCGGACGGAACAGGTCGACTTCCACGCCCTGCACCATCTTGGCGATCGCCTGATCGGGAATGGTGGGGAATTGCCCCTTCATGAAGCTGAAGAAGTCGAGATAGGCCGCGTAGCCGAGATTCAGGAACTCGAAATGGTACTGCCAGGTCTTGTAGAGCAGCTGGATCGCCCGGTCGTAGGTCTCCATCAGCGCGTAGGTGTTGTCGAGGCCGACACCGGCCGTGATCCACTCCAGCGGCACGGCTTCGGGCAGCGGCTCGAAATTGAGCGCCTCGAGATCGGCGATGTTGGCGCGGACCTTCTTGTCCCAGTTCGCCAGCAGGCGGTCCCAGTTCTGGAAGTAGTAGCCGGCGCGCTCCATGAAATGCGGTACGCGACCAGCGATCAGCTCGGGCGCCACCGCCACCGGGCTCATGTAGCAATAGCCATTGTGGATGCGGTACTCGACGCCGTTCGCCGGCGGGATCAGATAGTGCCGCGTGTTGTACTGGCCGAGACACTTGACCGCGAACTCCACGGTGACGGCGTCGAACGGCTTGAACGGGCTCGGCCAGTGCTGCGAGTCGCAGAACCAGAACTTGCCGTCCTCCTTGTCGCGCAGGCTGTTCTGGAACTGGAGATAATAGGGATAGAGCTTCTCCCAGCCCTCGGCGCCGACCGGCGTCTTCAGGTCATAGGGACTTGGGAATTTCGCATGCGCCGTCATTGTCGTTTCCCCTCGGTTTCTCTGTTGCTTGTTGTCGTGATGCTCACCGCTTGGCCTGGACCGGGGCCAGCAGCGTTCCAAGTACACCCGCAATCCCGGTCTCGTAGATCGCGGTCGACTGCTTCTTCTTCTGGCTCCAGACGGTCTCCGGCCGGCTCTGCAGCGCCACGAGGTTCTCGTCTTCAGGGAGATCGGCGTCGATCGCCCATTCGACGTCCTGCGGACAGCCCATGCTGCGCTCGAGCGACTTGGCGAGCCTGGCGACGGCGAGCACCTGGGCATTGGTCAGGGAGGGCAGGGTGCGGCGCTCCGGCGCGATTACGCGCTCGACGGTCCGGCGCTCGGCGCCATCGGCGACGAGTTCGAAATCCTTCTCGGCGATGCGGTGCTTGATGACCTGCAGAAGCACCTTCTCGACGACGAAATTGTCGGGCGTGATTTCGCCGGAGACCACCGGCTCACCGAGCCCGAAGGCGGAATCGATCACGATCTTGGTGCGGTCGCCGTTGATCGGATCCAGCGTCATCGCCACGCCCGCGGCGGCGGCGTTGACCATCTTCTGGACGCCGACCGACATCAGCACGTCGATCTGGCCGAGCCCGTTCTCGGCACGGTAGGAGATCGCGCGCGCGTTGAAGAGGCTGGCCCAGCACGCCTTGACCTTCTCGACCACGGCGTCCTCGCCGACCACCCAGAGATAGGTATCCTGCTGGCCGGCGAAGCTGGCGTCGGGCAGATCCTCGGCGGTTGCCGACGAGCGCACCGCCACCGGCAACTGACCGTCGGGCGACATCCGGCGATACGCCTCGCGGATCGCCTGCTCGACCGCGCCCGGCATCGGCTGCGCCATGATTGCGTCGCGGATCTCGTGCGACAACTTCTCTTCGTCATCGACATCGTCGAGCACGATCCGCGACAGGCGCTCGCTGATCGTCGCCTCGAGTCCGTTGCTTCGAAGATGAAGGGCGTAGGCGTCGGTCGCGACCGCAAATCCCGCAGGAACGCGCACGCCCTGTGCGATCATGCGCGCCAGGCTCGCGCATTTGCCGCCGATGCGCGGGAAGTCGTCCTCGCGTGCGTCTTCGAACGGCACGATGAAGGATGCGGCTGCGTTGGCGCCCATGCGTCTGTTCCCCACCTTATGGCCCGGATCGGCTCCGGACTTGTTGTTGCTTGTGAAACGCGGTCCAATGACGATCGTCGTGTCAGGCCACGTCCCATTCGATCCGAAGCGCCGTCGGCACGCGGAACGAGATGTTGTGAACGAAGTCGATGGTCTGGTCGGCAGCGAGCCGGAGGCCAGGAAGCCTGCGGGTCAGCTCGCCGAGCGCGATCGCGAACTCGATGCGGGCCAGCTGCTGGCCGACGCAGGTGTGAATGCCGTAGCCGAAGGTCAGATGGCTTCTCGCGTCGGTGCGCCGGACGTCGAAACGGGTCGGCGCGGAGAACACCGCCTCGTCGCGATTGGCGGAGCCGATGAGCAGCAGGATATTGGAATCCTTCGGCACCGGCACGCCGCCGATCTGGGTGTCCTTCAGGGCGCGCCGGCGCCAGGCCACGATCGACGGGCTGAAGCGCAAGCACTCCTCGACCGCATTCGGAATGAGCTGCGGCTCGGCTATGATGGCTTCCCAGTTGTCGCGCCGCTGCAGCAGCTCGCGCATGCCGTTGGCCATCAAGGTCGTCGTGGTCTCGTGGCCGGCGAACAGTGCGCTGTAGAGCACGCCGGCGATCTCCTCGTCGCTGATCTCGGCGCCGTCCTTCTGCAGTCGGACCAGATCGCCGGGCAGATCGTCGGTCGGATCATCGTGGCGCTGACGCACCAGCGCGCGGCAGTAGGTCCAGTATTCGACCATGTTGCGCGCATGCACGATCTGCTCGTCGTCGCTGAGGTCGCCCCAGGTCAGCAGCGCGCGGCTCACCGCCCAGGACTTCACGCGCGGCACGTCCATATTGGGAATGCCGACCAGCTTGAACAGCACCAGCGCCGGCACATCATAGGCGAACTCGCGGAAGAAGTCGGCATGTCCGCGATCGGCGAAGGCATCGATCGCCTGGTTGACGATCGCCTTGATCTCCGGCTCGATCGCCCTGAACCGACGCGGCCCGAAGCAGCCCTGGACCAGCTTGCGGATGCGGGTGTGATCGGGCGGTACCCGCGCCGACAGGCCGGAATAGGCGGTGAAGCCGCCCTCGCGCATGATGCGCCTGCCTTCCTCGCACATCGGCCGGAGCGGTGCCTGGGCGTTCTCCGACGAGAACGTCCGCCAGTCGTCGAACACGGCCTTGATGTCGGCGTGGCGCGCGACGACGTAGTATTTCAGCTCGTCGGAGAAGAAGACCGGCGCCTCGGCGCGGGCCCATTCATAGAACGGGAACGGATCGCGCATCTCGAAGGGATCGAAGTCTTTGGCGGCGTCGCTATAGGGGCACCGCGCCAGCTGAGCTGCCGAACCTGGCATGTCGTCCTCCCATTCGCCGCCTTTGCCGGCGACGTTGTCATGGGCTCACTCTAAGCGGCGGCCTTTGGGTTTTCTTTAGCCCCTAACTCTATGGCAAATTGAGATAAATCGTCAATTCTGCTGGCGGCGGCACCCCCCATGGCGCATGGCTTGGCCGGCAAAGGTCGTGTGACCGAGCCGGTCGCGAACGAGCGGCCTCACGCGGTGAGCTTGCGGTGCAGCTCCTGAAGCGAGGCGCTCTTCGGCCGGTTGTCGAAATGCTTGAGCGAGTCGAGGTACAGCTTGAACTGGCGGTCGATCGCCTCGCGTCGGCCTTGCGCCTTGAACACCTGCATTGCCTCGGCATGCGCCATCTCGCACAAGGGGTCGATCGCCAGCGCCTTCTGGCAATGCGCGAGCGCGGCCGAGTGGTCGTTGCGTTCGAGATAGATCCGTGCCGCGTCGCGTTGCACCTTGAAGAACATGTCGCGCAGCCAATAGCGCTTGCTCCAGCACCAGTCGCGCTCGCCATCGTCGGCGTACTCGACCGGAATGTCCTCGAACAGGTCTCCGGTGTACAGACGGTCCGCCGCCTGCAGACAGATCAGCGCCTCGTCGCTGGCGCCGGCCTTGATGTGACCCTGGGACTGGCGGCAGAGCTGTTCGAAGGTCGAGATGTCGAGCCAGCTGCGCTCCGGGGGCACCAGCACGTAGCGCGATCCTTCGCGCCGGACATAGTTGCGCGTCTCGTCGCGTCCGTTGGGCTGGCCGAGCGCCAGCCGCAGATAGCGCACGGTGTGATAGAGGCGGTTGCGCGCAGCCTCAATGTCCTCGGCGTTGGGCCAGAGCAGATCCGCAAGCTCGTCGGTGGCTGCGCCATGGCCGCCCTTCTGCAGCAGATAGGCGAACAGGGTCTTAGTCTTGCGGGTCGCTCCGCCGGGCGGGTCCCAGTTCACCTGGCTGCCGTCGTTGCGATAGATCCGCAAGCGTCCGAAGCAGCGGATCTTCCAGCGGTCGCGGCTGTCGAGATGAACTGTACTGGGCTCTTCCGCCGATCGCCGCAACAGCCACATGGGGTCGGCGCCTTCGGCTGCGTGCAGCGCGGCCACCGATGTCCCGATCCGCAACTCCGGCGCGATCGCGCCGAGCCAGAAATCGACCTGCTCGCGCAATGCGCCGCGCGTCTGCAGCCGCGACGGCAGCCAATGCGGATTGTCCACGAGTCCGGCGCTGGTGAGGATCTGCGGATGGCCGCGCAGCGCGACGAGCAACTGCTCGTCGATCAGCACCCGGCGGTTATAGAGAGAGGCGATCGAGACCTCGGACTGCTGGGTGAGCGTTTCCGAAAGTGCGGGCCAACCCTCGAAATTGGCCGTCGCCGAGTTGGTCTCGAGGCCCCAGCTCATGTCGACGACGAGCAGGGCAGGACCTTGTTTGCGGGTTGGTGCCACCCACCTCTCGATTCGGCCTGCGACATCTCGAAACGAGATCGGCACCCGCAGCAGCGCCATCTCGACAAAGCTCTTGCCCTCGACGAATCCGGTCTTGTTGATGCGCTTTGCGAGCTTCTCGACCCGCGCGACCGCGTTGACGTCCGCCGCGATCACGAAGATCCGGCAGGGCTGTGCGACAGTCTGGTAAAGCTTGAAGAAGTCCGCAAAAAGAAGCTTTTGCTGCGTCGCGAATAGCGCGAGGTTGGCACAACTATTCTTGGTCATGGGTACTCACCCGCGGCAACCCCATTGCAGTCAGCCAGACTGGAGGTAGTCTAAGAGCGGCCGCCGGAAGGTTTCAAGGCCCTGTTTCGCAAGCATTCCTGCAAGCTGGCGAGATCCAGAAGCCGCGAAATGCGGCAGCGAAATGAATCGCTTTCAGCGACGATGCATGTTCGGGTTTGCGGGAACGGGATGCGGATTGAGCACGCCAGCGGAGCTGATTGCCTCAACGCGAGGCTCTTCTAGACCGTCAGGCACTCGTGGATCGCCGCTCCCTGACCTCTCGGATGAAGTGTGACGCCGCTAGAACTGTCGGGCTGGCAACGAGTTGATGATTGATGTTCGATGGAGGCCAGCCGCGGGGTAGGCTTTATCCCTCAGCTTGTCATATGAGAAGTCCGGCTCCGTTGTCTGCAGCTTGCGAACCATCTCGAAAGAAAGCTCACGGTGCCCATTATGGGCATAGAGAGCTGACAAATATCGCAAGGGGGGAGCAAAGGTCGGAGCAAGAGCATGGCTGGCTTCTGCAAGATGGACGGCCTTGTCGAGTTCTCCCGCCATGGTCCCCGCAATGCAGCTCAGGGCATCGAGCTGAAAACGGAAAGGCGCCGCACCAGCGATCGTACGGGCAAGCAATGTGTGCTGGAAGCCGTCCTCTGGTTTGCCGAGATAGCTCTTTGCGATTCCCAGGCAGGCCCAGGCGATCGGGTTGGCGTGGTTCAGTTGGATGGCTCGCTCGGCCAGCTCATAGGCGGCAACATACGAGCGCCGCATCATGGAATGGACATGCGCGCTCAGGCCAGCAACATAGGAGTTGTAGGGTTCGAGCTCCAGCGCCCGGTACATCAGATCGAAAGCCTCCGCCTCAAGCGTCTGGCGGCAGTTGAATTGGCGCTCGGCGAGCATGAAGGTGCGCAAATAGGCGCGCCACGCGAGATAGATACCGCGTGGCTCGGCCGCGAAAGCAGCGGCGAACAGCTTGTCGGCGGACTCGAAGTTGGCTCTGCCAAGTCGAAACAGGCGCAGGATGCCAGCATAGCATAGATGGGAGGCAGACCTCGGAGCGCCATCCTTGATATGAGCGAGTTGATCGACGGCGAAGTTGACCACCAGGTTGATGGTTCTCATCACATTGGTGTCGTTCAGGTCGAGCGTACCCTCGCCGTTGATCTGCAATGTCGACGACCATGCCAGCGTGTTGGCAGGGCGCTGCAACAGCGCGAGCCGAACGATCTTGCTCGTGTCAGATCCGAACACATCAGAACGCAGGGAGAGCGTGCCGGCCGAGGAGCCATCGTCACCAATCGGGCCATCGCCAGGCAAAGTGTCCGCCGGCCAGGCCGCCGACGCGCTCATGTCGCGCCGGTCTTGGATCGTGGCTACGCCCAGTTCCTTGATCGTCTTGGCGATGGAATCGACGAGGCTGTCCGTCACGACCGCAGTATCCGACGGGCCTGTCCGGCAGCCGGGGATCAGGACGATTCGGTTTCGCGAGGCCCGCTCATCGGCGGGCTGCAGGTGCGCTGCAAGATCGGTCGCGAGATTGGCAGCGTGGCGGAGGTCAGGCGACGGCGCGACGTGCATCTGGAATCGCGCACGCTCCTCGCGCAGCCAATCCTCGAACTCCTCCTCTGCAATGTCAAAACCTTCAAGAAGCTCACCTTGGGGAGGCGCCATCTCCTGCTGCGGTGACGCGGTAGCGTAACGGGCGATGTCGGTCTCAAATAGCTTTGGATCGAGCGAAATGACGAAGCTGTCGGCGCACAGCAGGGAGCGGCAGTCGGCCAGCGCCTTGCGGATTTCGGTCAGGCTTTGGCGAAGGCTGGCCGCGCCCTGCTCCTTGCCGCGGCTCCCCCAGAGCCTGTCCTGGATCCAGACCCGCGACCGCTTGTGCTCACGCGCCAGCGCCAACATCGCAATGAGGGCGCAAGCCTTGCGTCCTCTAGGCGTGCAATCCTCGCCAGAAGCCTTGACCACGCGAAACGGACCAAGAAGCTTGATCAGCAATTTTGGATCTGAGCTCACATTCGTCGCCCACAACCATGATGTAATCAGTCGTGAAAATACGGAAACCAATGATTGAGTAGTGAAGTCTCCAACACCCTTGCTGTCAACGTGAAAAATCCGTGAAACGCCGTCATTTCGAAGGCGGGCGGCTTGACCGCGCGTGCCGTCAAAACGACCATTCAGTGGTAACGGGCGGAGCAAGTCCGCCGGGCCAGGCAGGGAGGCGGCAGATGGCATGGCTAAGCGGTGAGAGCGGAGAAAGCGGCGAAAGTGGTGAGAGCGGCGAAAGCGGCGAAAGCGGCGAGGGCCGCCGTGTCCGCGCCTCATCGCGTGCACGCGCGCTGATTACCAGCCGGGAGGGCGTCGTCGGCTACTGGAACCAGCCGTCACACACGCCTGATCACTATACTGCCGGGCCAGAGGCGCTCGATCGCTGGTCGCGCGACGTGCGACTGCGCATCTTCGCTGGCGAGCTGTTGTCGGGCCTTGTCTATGACGAAGGCGAGACCTCGATCTCGCTTCAGTACCGTGGCCGCAGCGATGAGACGTTCACGCCGATCGTGCACATGATCCGTCCCAATGCCTCGGACTTCGCCGAACAAGCGGCTTGGGTGTTCAACTATGCCGCGCTGCGGATGGAACGCAGCAGCGAGATCCTGGCCGAGCTGCACGATTTCACCAGCTTCTTGGGCCTGGTCGGATACTGGAATCCGAGCCGCAGCCCGCACACCGCCGAGCTGCTGGCGCTGATCCTGCAGGTGACGACCACGATCGAAATGCGGGTCAAGCATGCGCTCACCTGCCGGCGTCCAATCGAATACTCACCGCAGATACAGCCGATGATCCAGACGCCGGGGCATGGGTCGCTGCCGAGCGGCCATGCCACGGAATCCTTTGCTGCGGCCTTCGTGATCAATGCCCTCATGCGCAAGGCGAGGACGGGGCGGGACGATGTCGATGCGACCGATCCAGTGTTCGTGCAGCTGATGCGCCACGCCGAGCGCATTGCCATCAACCGGACGGTAGCCGGCGTGCATTTTCCGGTCGACAGCGTGGCCGGTATGGTGCTGGGCTGGACCTTGGCGGAGCTGTTCATTGCGCGCTGCTCTGGCTGCGGCCAAGTCACGATGCGCAAGTTCGACGGGCGGGGGTTCAACGACGATTTCCGCTACGACGATGTGCTGGCGATGTCCTACAGGCGATCGGCCGCTGCGAACGTCGCCAGCGAGCAGGGTGGCGGCGGCGCGATCATCGAGGCCGGCACGCCATCGACCGTTCCAGCCTCGCCGATCTTGCAGCATCTCTGGACACAGGCGCTCGCCGAGTGCCGCCTGATCGTCGGCTGACACGAAAGGACAGGCGCATGAGAGACTGGCGAGGAGATCGGGCCGAACGAGCCAATCCCTATCTCGACTGGGAGTTGCGCAACAGGCCACTTGGCAAGAGGCTGGACTGGTGCAGCGTGCAGATCCAACTGCTGCCGGAGGCCAACGGCAGCTATGTGGCCCATCTCGGCCAGTTGGCCGCCATCGTGGCCGCCGGCCACGAGCCGGACGAGCCTGCTGACGCGCTGACCATCCGCATGTCGGCCGACGAATTCGATCTGCTGACGAAGCTGATCGACGACATCCGCATCGGTCGCGTCCCGCCGCCGGACGATCCGCGCGATGTGCAGTTCTTCATCTACCGGCCCGAAGACATCGCCAATCGCACTGCCGCCAACGGTCTCTTCACCGCGATCCATGTCGGCCCGCCGATTCCAGGCCTGCGCTTCGACTCTGTCATCGCCGCGCCGACCGATCTCGGCAAGCCGTTGACGGATTTGACGCGGCAGGTCGCTATCGGCGTCATCGATGACGGCATCGCCTTTGCCAACCGCCGTTTTCGCAGCAGGGGCGGCAGATCGCGCATCCGAGCGATCTGGCTGCAGGATGTCGAGCGCCGGACCAAGGATTTCGGCGTCGCCGCCGGGCAGCGGCTCACCGGCGAGGAGCTCGACGTGCTGTTTGCGGCGAACGCGAGCGAGGCCGACATCTATCGCGCGTTCGGCATGACCGATTTCGGCAATGAGCAACGCAAGCCGCTGGCGCAACGCGTCTCGCACGGCACACACATCCTCGATCTCTCCGGCGGCTACGATCCGACCGCGGAGGATATCGGCAGCAAGCGGCCTCTGTTGGCGGTGCAGCTGCCGTCGCCGGTGTCCAGCGATACGACCGGCGTTACCATGGCGAGCTACGTGCTGCAGGGGGCGCGCCAGATCATGCTATGGGCCGACCGGATCAACCCGAAGCTGCCGCTCGTCATCAATTTCAGCTATGGCATCGCGGCCGGCCCCAAGAACGGCAGCCACGAGATCGAGCAGGCTCTGTCGCGGATGATCGAGCGTCGCAACCAACGCGGCGGCCCGACCTATCTGGTGCTGCCGGCCGGCAACAGCTATCGCGAGCGGACGACGGGCCGGATGGCTGTGCAGCCCGGCGCCTCCGATCAGATCGATTGGATCATGCTGCCGGATGACGGTACGTCCAATCATCTCGAGATCTGGCTCGACGGCGAAGCGATCGCGCAGCAATGGCCGCGCGTCGGCGTCAGCCTGACGCCGCCCGGCGATGTGCCGCGCATGATCGATGGATTCGGTGATGGCGATGTGCAGGTGCTGGAGGATGACGGCAAGCCGATCGCCGCCATCAATGGCCACCTGGCCAAGGTGGCCGGCCAGCCCGACCGCGTTCGCTTTCATCTGTCGGTCAATCCGACCACCGCGCGCTGGAGCGTGAGGCATCCAGCGCCGGCCGGGCGCTGGCGGCTTTCCGTCACCAACGGATCGGAGGCGCCGCTGACCGCACATCTCTACATCCAGCGCGACGATACCCCGCTGGGCTACGTGCAGCATGGACGTCAGTCCTATTTCGATCATGCAGGGGGCTATCAGCGTGCGGCGCTGGATGGCAGCTACAGCGATCCGGACAGCAGCGGCTGCCCCATGACTCGCGAGGACACACTGTCGGCGCTCGCGACCGGCGCGGGCGCGCTCGTGGTCGGCGCCGTCGATGCCGCGGGCCAGCCGACGGATTATACGGCGAGCGGTCCGACGCCGGGGCGCGCCGAGCCCGATTGTGCTGCCATCGCCGACCAGGGGCCCGCGCATTGGGGCGTGCTCGCGGCCGGTACCCGGAGCGGTTCGGTGGTGGCGATGCGCGGCACCAGCGTGGCAGCGCCGCAACTCGTGCGTCGGCTCGCAGATTATCTCGCATCGCTGCAACCGGGCCCGGTGCTTGCGTCGCTTGCGGTGACCGACGGTCCCGTGGCCAGCTCCGACGTCCCGCCGCCGGGCGCCGCCGTGCTCGAGCCGATCAAGCAGGACGCGGTGGCCGCTTCGCCGTGTGACCATGCCCGTATCGGCAGTTTCATCCTGCGTGCGAGCGGCCACCCCGGCCTGCCGCCGCGGACCTATCCGCGCAGCCCAAACTTGCGCTGAGCCCGACTCCCTGGTTCGCCGCCGCGCAATTGCAGCATGCTGGCAGACAGTGAGCCAGCACAGGCGCGCGCCTCGACTCCCAGCCCGGATCCGATGCCTCTTGCGCTGCGCCCTTGCCGACGCGCGCGATAGCGCAAGTGCGTGAGTGCAGATGGCGTCGTTCCGATGCATTTTTGACGATGCTCTTGCGATGTCCTGACGATCGTCTCACACCACCTCGGCATAGTTCCTCCCGTGCAAACGAGACACAGGAGGATTCAATGCGCAGATCCAATATCCGTATCGTGATGGGCTTGATCATCTCGCCCTTGCTGATGTCCCAGGCCTCCGGTCAGAACCTCAAGGACCTGGTGCCGACCTATCAGCCGCATCAACAGACCGACAGCGAGCGGTTGCAGAACTTCCACGCTCCAGCCCCGCCTCCGACCAACTATCCGAACATCAGCCGTGATCCTTCCACCAACGAGCCGCGGCTCAACGTCAACCGCGATGTCTCGCTCGGCGGCAACGTGACCCGGAACAGCGCCGAGGGAAACGTCCGCTTCCCGATTCCGGGATCTCGCTAGGCGCTGTTCGGCGACCTGGATGGCAGCTCGCCGTCCAGGCGCGGCGTCTCGAAAGCGGGCCGCTGATTCAAACAATCATGATGACCTGAGGAGATTGCAGATGAAGAGTCTTCGACTGATGGCCTGCTCCGCCATGCTGTTGCCCAGCGTCGCTCTGGCGCAACAGCAGATTCCGACAGGCTCACTGCCGCCCGACATCGCGGCCGCGATCAAGGCGGCTCCGCTGACGCAGACGCTGATTCCGATCAGCGGCGAGGAGAAATTCGCGCAGCAGATCATCAAGGCAGACGAGATTTCCTTCGCGGCGGGGGCAAAGCTGACGTTGACCGGATTGAACTATCCCTACATCGTGGTGGCCGCGCAACGCATCAAGTTCGCCAACCCGGACACCTACAGCATCATCCAGCGCGATCCGCAGGCCGTGGCCGCCGTCGGCAGTGACGGCCCCGCAGGTCCCAATGGCGCCGACAATCCCGGCGAGACCAACCGGACTGGCAATCCCGGTTACCCCGGCGGCCCTGGCGGGCCTGCCGTTGCCGGACAGACCCGGCAACTGCCCGACGTCTATCTGGTCGCCGGAGAGCTCTCCGATCCGAAAGGGCCGATCCCGGCTGGTCTTCTCAACCTCGTCCTTCTCTTCCGCGGCATTGACGGCGGCGATGGTGGGACCGGGGGGAAAGGCGGCAACGGCGGCAGGGCCGGAAACGGCAAGGAAGGGGCCACGAGCCTGTTCGACTGCAAGGAGGGGGGCGGCCCCGGCGGGACGGGAGGCGCCGCCGGTCCCGGCGGACGCGGCGGTGACGCCGGCGCTGGGGGACAAGGCGCCGATCTCATCTTCGTCACGACCAGACCTGCCTACGAAGTCCTGAGCTATTCGCGGATCAACAATGTCGGCGGGAGGGCCGGACTCCCAGGTCGGGGCGGCAGCCCGGGCAATCCGGGCCCCGGAGGCCAGGGCGCGCCGGCCAATGGCTGGTGCAAGGGCACAGGCGGAGGATCGCCAGGCAATTTCCCGTCGCCTGCAAACCTCGGCTTCGGCAATCCGTCTGCGGACGGCGCGAAGGGAACGGTCACGGCGGTCATCCTTCCGTCCGTCGGTCCTCTGTTCGGCAAGTGATGCGGCGAGCGGCAGATGAAACCTGCAGGCCGCATCCTGCAGGTTTCGTCCGCCAGCGCGCGGTCCCAATTCCTCAATCCCGGAGCAAGCCATGACGACGACGCGCGACAGAGTGGAGCAATACGTCCTCGACTATTTCCATCGCCAGTGGCCCTCGGCGACCGAGGCCACCTCGCTCGCCGGCGATCTCGGTCTGGATGCCTACGACATCTACGACATCGGCCGGCATCTGCGGGGTTGGCGCCGCGCCAGCTACACGCCGAGTGAGTTCGCCGGCTGCGAACTGGTGAAGGATATCGTGACGCTGATCTACCAGAAGGTCCGCGCCGCCGGAAACTGAGGCGGGCACCGGCGGGATCCAGTCCACCACATGAAGGAAGGTACCGATGAAGCGCATGAGCCTCGCCAGTCTCACCGTCGCCGTCGCGGGCGGCATCCTTGCGGCGCAGGCCGCAGCCGAGACGGCAGCTGCTGACGACATCTTCGCGTGCTACAAGACCGCCCCCGCGGCCGAGCCGGACTGGACGGCGATCGCGCGCGACTATGCGCACAAGCGCCTGAAACAAGGCTGCGGGCAGCAGTGGCCCGTCGCCGCCACGCCACACCCGCAGCGGGCGTCGGCCGCAGCCGCAGCGCTGGCGGTGAAGACGGCGCCCGGGCCCGCGCCGGTCAGCGACTTCATCTGGTTCGTGCGCAAGGACTTCGCCGATGTCGACATGTTCGGCAAGCCGCAGTCCAACGAGAAGGCGACGGGTGCGGAATTGTCCTGGGCGCGCAACAACACGGCCGCCGACACGATCTGGCAGGTCAATGGACTGGTCGGTCTCGCCTACAGCTATCTCAACGAAGACTACTCGCGCTTCATCGGTGCCAGCCTGGCGTCCTATGTGAAGGTCGATAAGGAAGCGCATTCCGCCGCGGCAAGCGACGACAGCCGGGATGCGATCACCGTCGGCGGCAGCGCCGAGGTCGGATTCATCAACCCGATCGGTGGCGCCGACTATGTCCGCGGCAGCTGGCTCGAAACCCGCGACGGTATCCTGAACCGAACCACTGGGCAGGCCAAGCTCGAATGGATGCCGATGTATCTGCGCGTGAACCGGCAGATTCCGGGCACCTTCGTGACCACCAATTTCCGTCCCGACCTCAAGGTGCAATATGACGAGCGCCAGGGCGGTGTCGTACCGATCGGCTTCTCCGGTCTCGGCCGCTCGCTGCGCATCGGCCCCGAAGCGACGTTTCTGTTCCGCGTTGCCGATTTCGGCACAACGCTGCCGGCCTGGGCCGAGCCGCTCGCCGGTCTGAGCGGCGCCGTCACCTATCACTGGTGGCGCGAGGTCTATTCCGGGCATAGCGGCAGCTGGCTCGACAGCACGATCAAGTATGACATCAACCCGAACGTCGCGCTCGCCTTCTCTTATCAGAACGGGCGCAACGAGGAGACGGCCAAGCGAACGGACCTGTACAAGCTCTCGCTCAATTTCAAGACCTGTGCCGCCTTCGCTGGCTTCTCGGGCGGACGCTGCACCGCCGACAAGGACTGAGCTGGTAGTCATGACCGGGTTCTGGAAGCTCTACGGCTTCACGACGGAGGGAGATGATATGGACAAGGCCATCGATGGTTTCGTTCAGGTCCTGAGCTTCGTGCTCGCCTCATCCTCGACCGCAGCGCTGCTGGCGGTCGGACTGATCCTGCTGCTCATCACCACGGTGTTCGCCTGCTTCGCGCTCAGGTCAAAACCGGAAGATGTCACCTCGTTCTTCAAGGCGGCGTTCTTCCTTTGCCTGGTTGGTGGCATCCTGTTCTCCGCGGCCGGTCCGTCGCTCGCGCTGTTCTACGTGTCGCAGGATCCGATTCGCAGGAAGTCGGTCAATGAAGCGATCGACGATCTCGCCAGCAACAGACGTGTGCGCTATGTCATCCGCATGATCTCGCGCAGCCCCTCCGATGCCGCCCTCGGCATCGACGCGCTGACCCAGCTCGGTCCGCCCCGGCAGAAGTATTCCTTCGTCGCCGACTACGAGGAGTTGAAGGGTCATACGGTCAAGGAAGCGCTCGACCTGTTCGGCATCGGCTATGTCGCCGGATACCGTGTATCAGTCGTGATCTTTCCCCTGCAGATCGATCTCTATCCGGCCAATGCGCGGGGTCTGTTGCAGGTCGTCAGCAATGTCGAGGCCGGCGTTGCGCCGGAGGATCGCTTTCTCAAGCCCGGCAAGCTTCACGACGCGGAGCTCAAGGAGTTCGGCGACACCGGCATTCAGACCTACCGTATCGACAACTTCAAGCCGTTCTACCCGCACTATTGCGAGCTGGCGCAGACCTTCTTCTGCGGGCACTACGCCGCCAAGGAGCTCGTCGGCGGCCTCTACCGCGATTGGCATCCGCTCGGCTTCTCGCAGAAGAATCCACCAACCCAACCCTGCACGATTCCCAAGGAGAAGTTCTGCGCCTTCTCGGACTGGGACAAGGTGCGGCAGGACTTCAAGGGCCACTTCGGTGTTCGCGCGTTCCTCATCGAAAATCTCGAGATTGGCAAGATCCCTGGCCGCATGCTGTTCGACTTCCAGGATCCGCAGCGCGACAGGATCCCCGAGTTGGGGCTTCCACCAGCGTCTGACTGACCCACGCTTGTCAGCGAAGGAAGCCTATGGAGGTTAGTTTCCGAGCGGTTTCTGCTTGTCGTCGTAGCAATAGGCGAAGCGCCAAAGTTACGATCCGGTCGCGGTGACGAGCATGAAGAGCCCGCCTTCATTTGAGCGCTTGTAGTCTTTCCTTGCCGGCTTCAGGTGCCGGAAATAGGGGGCGGATTTGGTCGGCATAGGTTCGATTCCACCCAAAGCTCGCGATACCGTGACCCCGCGCACTCCCATCAAGGATACCAGCAAGACGGGGCGAACGCCGGCGAAGGGCAAACGGCGGCTTATCTTTAGATCTTGAGGGGGAAACGAACGTCGGCGGATGCGGGCGAACGCCCAATTGGTGCCCCTGGCCGACAACCGCCTGCTACCATAAGCAGTTGATTTTGATGTAATTTCTGTTGCCGATTGCTGCCGATGCCAACAGAAATACCAACAAGCTGACGCGCGGATTCGTTGGCGAAAAAATTCTTGTAGGCTCCTCGACGGCAGGCATGCCCCGCGCCGTGTCGGCCTCGACAATAGCTCCGACCGGAATCGAACCCGAAGTTGATTCGAACTCTCTGCGAGATCGACCCCTGACTCAATATCGGGAAGTCAAGGGCAGAGCTTGTTGCGCGTACGCCGTCCATCGCGCCCACGACGCCGAGCGAGCCCACGTACCTCGTTGCTGGGCGACTCCGCGGTCGACCAGGTTGGGCTTAGCGCGCAACCGGCGCTGCAAATGAAGGTAGTCTGCCAGTGTCCGAGAACACACTTGAACGAAGCACTGTGCATCATTGGTTCCGATACTGGTAACCGGCGGTGACCACAGTGTGCACACCTCCCGCTCGAGCGCGTCAAACCTGCTCAACGACGAGGCGGCGTTCGACGGCGATGTGGTGGAAGCCCAACTCGTTCGCGACCCGGGAAAAAGCGCCGGCGGAGCGGCGGGGTGGCGCGGCAAGGGCGCCAAGAACAAAATCCACAGAATCTACAGCCGTGCGGCCTATTGGGACGAAAGCGTGCGCTCTATGGAGCATTGGTCAGAATCGTCTCGACAACCTGCGCGACCGCCGTTCTGCAGCGTAAATCTGGCGGTCCAGCTTTCGCTCGTTTCGACCCTCGGCGGCGAAGCGTGATATTCATCCACGCTGTCGAGGTCGATCATGGTCTTGCCTTCCATCTTGTAGGCCCTGATCCTCTCTTGGGCGATCAGCTCATAAGCCTTAGTCTTTCCGAGTTTGCCATAGCGGCAACCGTCCTTGAACTCGACGAGCCGGCGCCGTCCTTTGTTATCAATGCCAACTATGGTTCCTGCATGTGCTTCGCTGATCTCCGTCACAACCGGATCAAGCCCAGCCGGGCGAGATGGGTATCTCCGTAGCGCGACCTTGGCCATCGATGCGCCAGCTGATTGTTTCGAGGCCCCCCTCCCGCGCGTAGCTCAATTGCTCGGGGATGCGTTGATCGATATCGCGTACGGTGCCAAACAAAAGACCCTATGATGTCGCAGACTAATTCCTGCGCGCCGTAGCGTGCAAATCCGACGGACCAGAAGCGTTGATGGCAAGCTCGTATCCTGCGATCCGCGTGCTCTCTTGGCGGCTGGGCAACTTTCGGTGTGCAAGCACCATTTGAACTCATAACCTTAAGGTTGCCGGTTCAAACCCAGCTCCCGCAACCGACGGCGCAGAACTAGTCGGCCCCGCTCTGGCGTCGATCTTTCGACTCGATCTTGGCGCTGGCCGAGCCGCTTGCCTGTTCACGTCCGCGACCTACAGGCCAATGCTCTCAATGGCTCAGGCATCGTGCCGGATGTCGTCAGATGCGCGGCCAGCCGCCGTGCGATACCAGTTTAGATATCGGTTTCGCCGTGCATTTTCACGGCTGCCTTCTCGCAAATGAAGCGCAACAGCCTTTCATATTTGCAGGGTCGCGCTCTGACGCGTGTATCCACAAGACATAAATTTCTAAGAATCGAAGCGTGTCAGATCTTGTCTATTCGTTTCCAGTGGTACAATGTCCGATCGCGACTTATAGTGGTGCTGGGGCAATGGACGCGGGGCAGAGGGATACGGGGCTTGACTGCCTGACATTGCTGCTGCGTTTCCATCAGGTGGCCATCGATCCGGCCCAGATCGCGCACCAATTCGCGGGAGAGCCGATCGGCGTGGCGGAGATGCTTCGCTGCGCCAGGCAGTTGAAGCTCAAGGCGCGTGCGGTCAGGCAGAATTGGGATGGCCTCGCCAAGTTGTCGCTGCCGGCCATTGTCGTGCGTCCCGATGGCTCGTTCGTCATCCTCGGGCAGGTCACGGCCGAGGCGGCGCTGATACAGGATCCCCTGGTGAACCGGCCGCAGAGCATCAAGCGCGCCGAGTTCGAGGGCAACTGGACGGGGACAGTGGTGCTGATGGCGCGCCGCGCCTCGCTGACGGATCTCGCGCGGCGCTTCGACATCACCTGGTTCCTGCAGGCGATGCAGAAATATCGCCGGCTGCTGGGCGAGGTGCTGCTGGCCTCGTTCTTCCTGCAGATGTTCGGTCTGGTGACGCCGCTGTTCTTCCAGGTCGTCACCGACAAGGTGCTGACGCATCGCGGTTACACCACGCTCGACGTGCTGGTGTTCGGCCTCGTCACCGTCGCCATCTTCGAGACAGTGCTCGGGGGCTTGCGCACCTACGTGTTCTCCCACACCACCAACCGAATCGACGTCGAGCTCGGCGCGCGGCTGTTCCGGCATTTGGTGGCGTTGCCGATCGCCTATTTCGAGGCGCGGCGCGCCGGCGATTCGGTGGCGCGGGTGCGCGAGCTCGAGAACATCCGCAACTTCATCACCAGCTCGGCGCTGACGCTGGTGATCGATCTCGCCTTCACCTTCGTCTTCTTAGGCGTGATGTTCTACTACTCGCCGTTCCTCTCCTGGATCGTGGTCGGCTCGTTCCCGTTCTATATTGCGCTGTCGGCCGGTGTCACGCCGCTGTTCCGCAAGCGTCTCGACGTCAAGTTCAACCGCGGCGCCGAGAACCAGGCCTTCCTGGTCGAGACCGTCACGGCGATCCAGACCCTGAAGGCGATGGCGATCGAGCCGCAGATGCAGCGGCGCTGGGAGGAGCAGCTCGCCGGTTACGTCGGCGCCAGCTTCGACGTGCTGTCGCTCGGCAACTGGGCGAGCCAGTCGGTGCAGTTCATCAGCAAGATCGTCACCGCGCTGACGCTGTATTTCGGCGCGTATCTGGTGATCGAAGGCAATCTGAGTGTCGGCGAGCTCATCGCCTTCAACATGCTGGCCGGCCGCGTGGCGCAGCCGGTGCTGCGGCTGGCGCAGCTGTGGCAGGATTTCCACCAGGCGCGGCTGTCGGTGGCCCGCCTCGGCGACATCCTCAACACCACGCCGGAGCCGGCCTTCAACCCCGGCCGCGCGGCGCTGCCGCCGGTGCGCGGCGAGGTGGTGTTCGACCACGTCCATTTCCGCTACCGCGTCGATGGTCCGCTCGCGCTGCACGATGTCAGCCTGAAGGTGCCGGTCGGGCAGGTGGTCGGCATCGTTGGTCCCTCAGGCTCCGGCAAGTCGACCCTGACCAAGCTGATCCAGCGGCTCTACGTGCCCGAAGCCGGCCGCATCCTGATCGATGGCGCCGATCTGACGGTTGCCGACGTCACCTGGCTGCGGCGGCAGATCGGCGCCGTGCTGCAGGAAAACGTGCTGTTCAACCGCTCGATCCGCGACAACATCGCGCTCGGCGATCCCGGTATGGCGATGGAGCGGGTGATCCAGGCGGCCGAGCTCGCCGGCGCCCATGAGTTCATCCTGGGCCTGCCCGACGGCTATGACACCATGGTCGGCGAGCGCGGCGCCAGCCTCTCCGGCGGCCAGCGCCAGCGCATCGCAATTGCGCGTGCGCTCGTCACCAATCCGCGCATTCTGATCTTCGACGAGGCCACCTCGGCGCTCGACTATGAGAGCGAAAACATCGTTCAGCGCAACATGCGCAAGATCTGCGCCGGGCGGACCGTGTTCATCATTGCGCACCGGCTGTCGGCGGTGCGCAATGCCGACCGCATCATCACCATCGAGAATGGCCGCCTCGTCGAAGACGGCACCCATGACGAGCTGATCAAGCGCGCCGGCCGCTATGCGACCCTGCACCAGATCCAGGCGGGGCTCCATGTCGTCGGCTGAGGCGCACAAGCAGGACAATGCGCCGATCTCGCTGGCTGCGCACCGCAAGCGCCGCAATGATGCCCGCGAATTTCTGCCCGCAGCGCTGGAGATCGTCGAGACGCCGGCCTCGCCTGCGGGCCGCGCGATCGCCGGCAGCATCATGCTGTTCTTCGCGATCGCGATCGGCTGGTCGGTCATCGGCCATGTCGACATCATCGCCTCGGCGCAGGGCAAGATCGTGCCGACCGGTCGCACTAAGACGATCCAGCCGCTGGAAGCGGGCGTCGTCGCGGCGATCCATGTCCAGGACGGCGACAAGGTGCGGGCCGGCGACGTGCTGGTCGAGCTCGACCGAACCGTGACCGAGGCCGAACGCCGCCGCGTCGCCCAAGGCCTGATGCAGTCGCGGCTCGATGTCGCCCGGCTCAGCGTGCTCAGGGATAGCTTTGCCGATCTCGCCGCGCTGCGGCCGCTCAACGTGCCCGAAGGCGCCGCCCCCACTGATGTCGCGCGCACCCGCGCCGCGCTGCAGGCCCAGGCCGCCGAGCAGCTGTCGAAGCTTGCCTCAAATCAGCAGCAGATCGCGCAGAAGCGCGCCGAGGCGCAGTCGGTGGAGGCCGCGATCGCCAAGATCGACGCGATCTTGCCGCTCCTGCAAGAGACCGCCGAGATTCGCCTCCACGCCAAGGAGATCCAGTACGGCAACCAGATCGCCTTCATCGACGCACAGTCGCGCCTGATCGACCAGCAGAGCGAGCGCGTTGTTCAGACCCGGCGCCTGGTCGAGATCGAGGCCGCGCGGCTGGCGCTGGAGCAGCAGCTCGCGCAGACCCGCTCTGGATTCGAGCGCCAGGTGCTGTCGGATCTCGCCGATGCCGAGAAGAAGGCCGAGGAGCTCACCCAGGACCTCGTCAAGGCCGAGCGCAAGATCGCCGAGCAGGTGCTGCGCGCCCCGATCGACGGCACCGTGCAGCAGCTCGCGCTGCATACCGTCGGCGGCGTCGTCACGTCGGCGCAACAACTGATGGTTATCGTGCCCGCTGGTAGCCAGCTCGAGACCGAGGTCATGATCTCCAACCGCGACATCGGCTTCGTCAATATTGGCCAGCCCGCTGAGATCAAGATCGACACCTTCAACTTCACCCGCTACGGCCTCGTCCACGGCAAGGTGATCAGCGTCTCGCAAGACTCCATCGTCCGCGAGAAGCCGGCGGACAAACAGAACGGTGGCAAGACCGCCGGTGCTCTGGCCGAGACCAGCGAGCCCGCCGGGCAGGAGTTCATCTACTCGGCGCGGGTGTCACTGGATGAAAAGCAGATGCAAATCGAGGACAAGATGGTCGCTCTGGCGCCCGGCATGGCCGTGACGGTGGAGATCAAGACGGGAACAAGAAGGATCATCGAATACGTGATGTCGCCGCTACTGCGGTACAAGCAGGAGAGTTTGAGGGAGCGATGATGCCTTTGTTTCAAGAAATAGACCTGTTCGAATGCGCTGCGGCACAGGCTTCTGTTGCGTAGCCGATTGTAACTGAGAGGAAGGCTGCTGCCCGCCGATAAGGTTTATAAGAAGGCTAGTGAGGATGATGGCGCGGCTGAGTTCAGGGCAGTATCGCTATATGTTAAATCGCGCGCTCGGAAGGTTTAGTTGTCTTGTCCTAGTTCGGGCTTGTTACGAATGAAAATTCTTGGTCGGTCCGTGTGTCGGCAGGTCGTTCGAATTGCGAATACGAATGTCGGCCCGGCTCTAACAAATCCGAAGATAAATCTCTGACGCGGCCGAAGTGATAACAAAAGGCATGTAGGGGCAAAGACATCATGGCGAACACTCCTCCCACGGTAACCATCACCAGTGCTGCATTAGCCACCAACAACGCCACCCAGACCATCACCGGGACGGTCACGGCCGGCAGCGGTGCAATCGTGGGACAGACGGTCACGCTGACGGACAACGGCACGACGCTCGGAACGGCCATCGTTCAGGCCGACGGCAGCTTCTCGGTTGGCGTTGTGCTGCCGAACCAGGGAGCGAACTCGATCGTCGCGACGGTGAGCGACAGCTATGGCAACACCGGCACCAGCGCGGCGGTGGTCGACACGCTCGGCAATGTCGTCAGCGTGGCGCCGACGATCATCGGAACGACAGCGGGCCAGACGACCACGTCGGAAGCCGCGGTCCATCCGTTCAGTGGTGTGACGATTGACGATGCCAATGTCGGGGCGACCGATACGCTGACTATCACGCTGAGCGGAGCGGGAGGAACGCTGTCGGGCGCAGGCCTGAGCGGCTCGGGCAACACCTACACGCTGTCGGGGAGCGCCGCGACGATCACCAGCCAGCTGCAGGCGCTGACCTTTACGCCTGCGGCGGGGTCGCCCAACAGCAGCCAGACCACCACGTTCACCCTGTCGGACGTCAGCAGCGCCTACACCAACGTTGTTTATGCCAGCACGGCAACGGCGGTGGCCACGTTCAACGGCACCACCAATGGTAACGCGCTCTACGGCAACCTGATCGCAGACTCGGCCGGCAACCTGTTCGGCACCACCCAGTCCGGAGGGGCCAACAACGCCGGCACGGTGTTCGAGATCGTCAAGAACGGCAGCGGCTATAACAGCACGCCGGTGACGTTGGTGTCGTTCAACGGCACCAACGGCTCGAGCCTGCAGAACAGTCTGCTGATGGATGCTGCGGGTAATCTGTTCGGCACCACCGAGACGGGTGGAGCTTATGGCAAGGGCACGATCTTCGAGATCGTCAAGAACGGCAGCAGCTACAGCAGCACGCCGGTGGTGTTGGCCTCGTTCGACGGCACGAACGGGAACCGTCCTCCGGACAACCTGATCATGGATGCGTCGGGCAACCTGTTCGGCATGACGTACTCTGGCGGAGCCAATGGCGGCGGGACGGTGTTCGAGCTCGTCAAGACTGGCAGCACCTATAGCTCCACCCCGACCACATTGGTCTCGTTGGACAGCACTAGCGGGATCAATCCCGCTGGCAGTCTGTCGGTGGACGCCGCAGGCAATCTGTATGGGACGACGACGCATGGCGGGGCCAACAACGTCGGCACGGTGTTCGAGATCGCGAAGACGGCGAACGGCTACAGCAGCACGCCGACGGTGCTGGTCTCGTTCAACGGCACCAACGGGGCATCGCCGGGGAGTGGCAGCATCATCTTTGATGCGGCCGGCAATCTGTTCGGCACCACCCAGTCCGGAGGGGCCAACAATGCCGGCGCGGTGTTCGAGATCGCGAAGACGGCGAACGGCTACAGCAGCACGCCGACGGTGTTGGTCTCGTTCAACGGCACCAACGGTTCCACCCCCTATGGCAACCTGATCATGGATGCCCATGGTGATCTGCTGGGCACGACCTGGCACGGCGGAGCCAACGGGTACGGCGTGATCTACGAGGTGGTCAAGACATCGACGGGCTACAGCAGCACTCCGGTGGTGCTGACGTCGTTCAACGGCACCAATGCCAACGGATCCACCGGCGCGCTGCTGATGGATGGGGCAGGGAACCTGTTCGGAACGAGCCCCGGCAACACGGTGTTTGAACTCCCTGTCGCGTCTGCGACGGCGGTGCCCACCGTCAACAGCACCACAACGGTGATCAACACCGATCCGGCCATCGCGCCGACGGTAACGATCACCAGCGCGGCCGAGGCGAGCAACGTTGCGGCCCAGACCATCACCGGGACGGTCACGGCCGGCAGCGGTGCAATCGTGGGACAGACGGTCACGCTGACGGACAACGGCACGACGCTCGGAACGGCCATCGTTCAGGCCGACGGCAGCTTCTCGGTTGGCGTTGTGCTGCCGAACCAGGGGGCGAACTCGATCGTCGCGACGGTGAGCGACAGCTATGGCAACACCGGCACCAGCGCGGCGGTGGTCGACACGCTCGACAATATCGCCCCGACGGTGACGATCACCAGTGCGGCCGAGGCGAGCAACGTTGCGGCCCAGACCATCACGGGGACCGTGAGCTTGGACGGTGCGTCGGCGGTGGTCGGTCAGACGGTCACCGTGACGGACAACGGCACGACGCTCGGAACGGCCATCGTTCAGGCCGACGGCAGCTTCTCGGTTGGCGTTGTGCTGCCGAACCAGGGGGCGAACTCGATCGTCGCGACGGTGAGCGACAGCTATGGCAACACCGGCACCAGCGCGGCGGTGGTCGACACGCTCGACAATATCGCCCCGACGGTGACGATCACCAGTGCGGCCGAGGCGAGCAACGTTGCGGCCCAGACCATCACGGGGACCGTGAGCTTGGACGGTGCGTCGGCGGTGGTCGGTCAGACGGTCACCGTGACGGACAACGGCACGACGCTCGGAACGGCCATCGTTCAGGCCGACGGCAGCTTCTCGGTTGGCGTTGTGCTGCCGAACCAGGGAGCGAACTCGATCGTCGCGACGGTGAGCGACAGCTATGGCAACACCGGCACCAGCGCGGCGGTGGTCGACACGCTCGGCAATGTCGTCAGCGTGGCGCCGACGATCATCGGAACGACAGCGGGCCAGACGACCACGTCGGAAGCCGCGGTCCATCCGTTCAGTGGTGTGACGATTGACGATGCCAATGTCGGGGCGACCGATACGCTGACTATCACGCTGAGCGGAGCGGGAGGAACGCTGTCGGGCGCAGGCCTGAGCGGCTCGGGCAACACCTACACGCTGTCGGGGAGCGCCGCGACGATCACCAGCCAGCTGCAGGCGCTGACCTTTACGCCTGCGGCGGGGTCGCCCAACAGCAGCCAGACCACCACGTTCACCCTGTCGGACGTCAGCAGCGCCTACACCAACGTTGTTTATGCCAGCACGGCAACGGCGGTGGCCACGTTCAACGGCACCACCAATGGTAACGCGCTCTACGGCAACCTGATCGCAGACTCGGCCGGCAACCTGTTCGGCACCACCCAGTCCGGAGGGGCCAACAACGCCGGCACGGTGTTCGAGATCGTCAAGAACGGCAGCGGCTATAACAGCACGCCGGTGACGTTGGTGTCGTTCAACGGCACCAACGGCTCGAGCCTGCAGAACAGTCTGCTGATGGATGCTGCGGGTAATCTGTTCGGCACCACCGAGACGGGTGGAGCTTATGGCAAGGGCACGATCTTCGAGATCGTCAAGAACGGCAGCAGCTACAGCAGCACGCCGGTGGTGTTGGCCTCGTTCGACGGCACGAACGGGAACCGTCCTCCGGACAACCTGATCATGGATGCGTCGGGCAACCTGTTCGGCATGACGTACTCTGGCGGAGCCAATGGCGGCGGGACGGTGTTCGAGCTCGTCAAGACTGGCAGCACCTATAGCTCCACCCCGACCACATTGGTCTCGTTGGACAGCACTAGCGGGATCAATCCCGCTGGCAGTCTGTCGGTGGACGCCGCAGGCAATCTGTATGGGACGACGACGCATGGCGGGGCCAACAACGTCGGCACGGTGTTCGAGATCGCGAAGACGGCGAACGGCTACAGCAGCACGCCGACGGTGCTGGTCTCGTTCAACGGCACCAACGGGGCATCGCCGGGGAGTGGCAGCATCATCTTTGATGCGGCCGGCAATCTGTTCGGCACCACCCAGTCCGGAGGGGCCAACAATGCCGGCGCGGTGTTCGAGATCGCGAAGACGGCGAACGGCTACAGCAGCACGCCGACGGTGTTGGTCTCGTTCAACGGCACCAACGGTTCCACCCCCTATGGCAACCTGATCATGGATGCCCATGGTGATCTGCTGGGCACGACCTGGCACGGCGGAGCCAACGGGTACGGCGTGATCTACGAGGTGGTCAAGACATCGACGGGCTACAGCAGCACTCCGGTGGTGCTGACGTCGTTCAACGGCACCAATGCCAACGGATCCACCGGCGCGCTGCTGATGGATGGGGCAGGGAACCTGTTCGGAACGAGCCCCGGCAACACGGTGTTTGAACTCCCTGTCGCGTCTGCGACGGCGGTGCCCACCGTCAACAGCACCACAACGGTGATCAACACCGATCCGGCCATCGCGCCGACGGTAACGATCACCAGCGCGGCCGAGGCGAGCAACGTTGCGGCCCAGACCATCACCGGGACGGTCACGGCCGGCAGCGGTGCAATCGTGGGACAGACGGTCACGCTGACGGACAACGGCACGACGCTCGGAACGGCCATCGTTCAGGCCGACGGCAGCTTCTCGGTTGGCGTTGTGCTGCCGAACCAGGGGGCGAACTCGATCGTCGCGACGGTGAGCGACAGCTATGGCAACACCGGCACCAGCGCGGCGGTGGTCGACACGCTCGACAATATCGCCCCGACGGTGACGATCACCAGTGCGGCCGAGGCGAGCAACGTTGCGGCCCAGACCATCACGGGGACCGTGAGCTTGGACGGTGCGTCGGCGGTGGTCGGTCAGACGGTCACCGTGACGGACAACGGCACGACGCTCGGAACGGCCATCGTTCAGGCCGACGGCAGCTTCTCGGTTGGCGTTGTGCTGCCGAACCAGGGGGCGAACTCGATCGTCGCGACGGTGAGCGACAGCTATGGCAACACCGGCACCAGCGCGGCGGTGGTCGACACGCTCGACAATATCGCCCCGACGGTGACGATCACCAGTGCGGCCGAGGCGAGCAACGTTGCGGCCCAGACCATCACGGGGACCGTGAGCTTGGACGGTGCGTCGGCGGTGGTCGGTCAGACGGTCACCGTGACGGACAACGGCACGACGCTCGGAACGGCCATCGTTCAGGCCGACGGCAGCTTCTCGGTTGGCGTTGTGCTGCCGAACCAGGGAGCGAACTCGATCGTCGCGACGGTGAGCGACAGCTATGGCAACACCGGCACCAGCGCGGCGGTGGTCGACACGCTCGGCAATGTCGTCAGCGTGGCGCCGACGATCATCGGAACGACAGCGGGCCAGACGACCACGTCGGAAGCCGCGGTCCATCCGTTCAGTGGTGTGACGATTGACGATGCCAATGTCGGGGCGACCGATACGCTGACTATCACGCTGAGCGGAGCGGGAGGAACGCTGTCGGGCGCAGGCCTGAGCGGCTCGGGCAACACCTACACGCTGTCGGGGAGCGCCGCGACGATCACCAGCCAGCTGCAGGCGCTGACCTTTACGCCTGCGGCGGGGTCGCCCAACAGCAGCCAGACCACCACGTTCACCCTGTCGGACGTCAGCAGCGCCTACACCAACGTTGTTTATGCCAGCACGGCAACGGCGGTGGCCACGTTCAACGGCACCACCAATGGTAACGCGCTCTACGGCAACCTGATCGCAGACTCGGCCGGCAACCTGTTCGGCACCACCCAGTCCGGAGGGGCCAACAACGCCGGCACGGTGTTCGAGATCGTCAAGAACGGCAGCGGCTATAACAGCACGCCGGTGACGTTGGTGTCGTTCAACGGCACCAACGGCTCGAGCCTGCAGAACAGTCTGCTGATGGATGCTGCGGGTAATCTGTTCGGCACCACCGAGACGGGTGGAGCTTATGGCAAGGGCACGATCTTCGAGATCGTCAAGAACGGCAGCAGCTACAGCAGCACGCCGGTGGTGTTGGCCTCGTTCGACGGCACGAACGGGAACCGTCCTCCGGACAACCTGATCATGGATGCGTCGGGCAACCTGTTCGGCATGACGTACTCTGGCGGAGCCAATGGCGGCGGGACGGTGTTCGAGCTCGTCAAGACTGGCAGCACCTATAGCTCCACCCCGACCACATTGGTCTCGTTGGACAGCACTAGCGGGATCAATCCCGCTGGCAGTCTGTCGGTGGACGCCGCAGGCAATCTGTATGGGACGACGACGCATGGCGGGGCCAACAACGTCGGCACGGTGTTCGAGATCGCGAAGACGGCGAACGGCTACAGCAGCACGCCGACGGTGCTGGTCTCGTTCAACGGCACCAACGGGGCATCGCCGGGGAGTGGCAGCATCATCTTTGATGCGGCCGGCAATCTGTTCGGCACCACCCAGTCCGGAGGGGCCAACAATGCCGGCGCGGTGTTCGAGATCGCGAAGACGGCGAACGGCTACAGCAGCACGCCGACGGTGTTGGTCTCGTTCAACGGCACCAACGGTTCCACCCCCTATGGCAACCTGATCATGGATGCCCATGGTGATCTGCTGGGCACGACCTGGCACGGCGGAGCCAACGGGTACGGCGTGATCTACGAGGTGGTCAAGACATCGACGGGCTACAGCAGCACTCCGGTGGTGCTGACGTCGTTCAACGGCACCAATGCCAACGGATCCACCGGCGCGCTGCTGATGGATGGGGCAGGGAACCTGTTCGGAACGAGCCCCGGCAACACGGTGTTTGAACTCCCTGTCGCGTCTGCGACGGCGGTGCCCACCGTCAACAGCACCACAACGGTGATCAACACCGATCCGGCCATCGCGCCGACGGTAACGATCACCAGCGCGGCCGAGGCGAGCAACGTTGCGGCCCAGACCATCACCGGGACGGTCACGGCCGGCAGCGGTGCAATCGTGGGACAGACGGTCACGCTGACGGACAACGGCACGACGCTCGGAACGGCCATCGTTCAGGCCGACGGCAGCTTCTCGGTTGGCGTTGTGCTGCCGAACCAGGGGGCGAACTCGATCGTCGCGACGGTGAGCGACAGCTATGGCAACACCGGCACCAGCGCGGCGGTGGTCGACACGCTCGACAATATCGCCCCGACGGTGACGATCACCAGTGCGGCCGAGGCGAGCAACGTTGCGGCCCAGACCATCACGGGGACCGTGAGCTTGGACGGTGCGTCGGCGGTGGTCGGTCAGACGGTCACCGTGACGGACAACGGCACGACGCTCGGAACGGCCATCGTTCAGGCCGACGGCAGCTTCTCGGTTGGCGTTGTGCTGCCGAACCAGGGAGCGAACTCGATCGTCGCGACGGTGAGCGACAGCTATGGCAACACCGGCACCAGCGCGGCGGTGGTCGACACGCTCGGCAATGTCGTCAGCGTGGCGCCGACGATCATCGGAACGACAGCGGGCCAGACGACCACGTCGGAAGCCGCGGTCCATCCGTTCAGTGGTGTGACGATTGACGATGCCAATGTCGGGGCGACCGATACGCTGACTATCACGCTGAGCGGAGCGGGAGGAACGCTGTCGGGCGCAGGCCTGAGCGGCTCGGGCAACACCTACACGCTGTCGGGGAGCGCCGCGACGATCACCAGCCAGCTGCAGGCGCTGACCTTTACGCCTGCGGCGGGGTCGCCCAACAGCAGCCAGACCACCACGTTCACCCTGTCGGACGTCAGCAGCGCCTACACCAACGTTGTTTATGCCAGCACGGCAACGGCGGTGGCCACGTTCAACGGCACCACCAATGGTAACGCGCTCTACGGCAACCTGATCGCAGACTCGGCCGGCAACCTGTTCGGCACCACCCAGTCCGGAGGGGCCAACAACGCCGGCACGGTGTTCGAGATCGTCAAGAACGGCAGCGGCTATAACAGCACGCCGGTGACGTTGGTGTCGTTCAACGGCACCAACGGCTCGAGCCTGCAGAACAGTCTGCTGATGGATGCTGCGGGTAATCTGTTCGGCACCACCGAGACGGGTGGAGCTTATGGCAAGGGCACGATCTTCGAGATCGTCAAGAACGGCAGCAGCTACAGCAGCACGCCGGTGGTGTTGGCCTCGTTCGACGGCACGAACGGGAACCGTCCTCCGGACAACCTGATCATGGATGCGTCGGGCAACCTGTTCGGCATGACGTACTCTGGCGGAGCCAATGGCGGCGGGACGGTGTTCGAGCTCGTCAAGACTGGCAGCACCTATAGCTCCACCCCGACCACATTGGTCTCGTTGGACAGCACTAGCGGGATCAATCCCGCTGGCAGTCTGTCGGTGGACGCCGCAGGCAATCTGTATGGGACGACGACGCATGGCGGGGCCAACAACGTCGGCACGGTGTTCGAGATCGCGAAGACGGCGAACGGCTACAGCAGCACGCCGACGGTGCTGGTCTCGTTCAACGGCACCAACGGGGCATCGCCGGGGAGTGGCAGCATCATCTTTGATGCGGCCGGCAATCTGTTCGGCACCACCCAGTCCGGAGGGGCCAACAATGCCGGCGCGGTGTTCGAGATCGCGAAGACGGCGAACGGCTACAGCAGCACGCCGACGGTGTTGGTCTCGTTCAACGGCACCAACGGTTCCACCCCCTATGGCAACCTGATCATGGATGCCCATGGTGATCTGCTGGGCACGACCTGGCACGGCGGAGCCAACGGGTACGGCGTGATCTACGAGGTGGTCAAGACATCGACGGGCTACAGCAGCACTCCGGTGGTGCTGACGTCGTTCAACGGCACCAATGCCAACGGATCCACCGGCGCGCTGCTGATGGATGGGGCAGGGAACCTGTTCGGAACGAGCCCCGGCAACACGGTGTTTGAACTCCCTGTCGCGTCTGCGACGGCGGTGCCCACCGTCAACAGCACCACAACGGTGATCAACACCGATCCGGCCATCGCGCCGACGGTAACGATCACCAGCGCGGCCGAGGCGAGCAACGTTGCGGCCCAGACCATCACCGGGACGGTCACGGCCGGCAGCGGTGCAATCGTGGGACAGACGGTCACGCTGACGGACAACGGCACGACGCTCGGAACGGCCATCGTTCAGGCCGACGGCAGCTTCTCGGCTACTGTGACGCTGCCGAACCAGGGGGCGAACTCGATCGTCGCGACCGTGACCGACAGCTTGGGCAGCACCGGCACCAGCGCGGCGGTGGTCGACACGCTCGACAATATCGCCCCGACGGTGACGATCACCAGTGCGCCGGAACCGGGTAATGCCGGGGCACAGACGATCTCGGGCTTGGTCGCGTCAGGAGGCACTGCAACCGTAACTGGCCAGACGGTCACGCTGACGGATAATGGAATCTCGTTGGGTACGGCGATCGTTCAGTCAAACGGGAGTTTTTCGACGTCAGTAACGTTGCCTGGACAGGCCAACAACGCGATTATGGCAAGCGTAACCGACAGTTACGGAAATACGAACAATACCTACCTCGTAACGACGGGCAGCGGTCAGATAGAAATCAACGCCCAGCAAGGCACGGGTACGACTAACAATCTCGATTTCACGGGCAGCGTCACCGATCAGAATCTGTGGTTCCTGCAGTCAGGCAATAATCTGCAGATCGATATTCTAGGAACAAGCACAAGCGCGACCATTGACAACTGGTTCTCAAGCAGCAGTCCCGATCAGCTTCAGGAAATTGAAGCGGGCGGATTGAAGATCGACAGCCAACTATCTCAGCTCGTACAGGCGATGGCGACCTATTCGTCCAATAACCCCGGATACGATCCCGCATCCTCAGGAACTAGCATGCCGAACGATAGCAACCTCCAATCAGCAATCGCTGCGGCGTGGCACTCCTAGAGGTACGAAAAAGGGACGATGAACTTGCGGACGACATTCTATCGGTCAAGGCGGCGTTCAAGGCCGCCTTCGATCAACGGTTGGTCACCGAAACGTTGGCCGGAATCGAGCCTTCGCTTTGCAAGCGATGCTGTCGATTCGGTTGTATCGTGAGGGAGAATGGGTTCGATGGCCTACCAGCGGATCAGTTGGCGGGTGGCATTGCTTTTACGGCTGTGAGATTGTGACAAGGTGCGTGATCTTGATATTTTCGTTCATTGGCATCGTCGCTGCGCTACATCAGGATGGCCGCGTTTGCCAGCCGCCGTGATTTCTTGAAGCTGAGCTTCCCGGGATGGACGAACTTCCATACCGAACGGTAGTCTATCTTGTCCGCTTGAGAAGCCTGTTTGACGTTAGGAAGGCGGGCGTCAGCGTGCCAAAGGGCGACCAGAATTGAGGCCAGCCAAGTCCTCAGCCCTGTGAGGATGCGACGGAGGGGCGATTGGATCGAGCTTGCCCGGAACAGATCACCGTCCTCCGTCACCTCCTCTTTCTTTGGCCTCTCTAATCGGATCGGACTCTGCGATTCGAGGAGCTCTCTAACTGCGGACTGCAGGCTTCCGAGCCTCAACCGTGCCAAGCCTGCAATCCAAAATGCATCAACGTTAGGAAAATAGACTCCTGATCAGCCACCTATCGTTCTTCGTGGGCGATTACTTCCAACATCGCTTTGATGCGTCACCTTTTCATCGCCTCAAGGTGTAAAGCTCAATGCTGCGGGTGCTCCAGCTGCTGGCGCAATTGCTCAAGTTGCTTTTCCAATTTAGCTTCCGCAGCGGCCAAAGCCTCAGGGTCATTGATAATGGTCTCGACATGGTTCTGCGTTCGTTGCGCGATACGCTCCCATATCTGGCTGACACGATCAAACGGCGGGTCAATGCGCCTCAGCATCATCTCGGATCGGCAATCGTCAATGTCCTGCGACGAGAACTCGTGCGAGCCGCTAGCCCAGAGGTTCATCATAAGCACCCAGAGATCAGCCAAGTCGGTCGCGGGTAAAAGTTAGAACCTCCTCCCGCGGGCGGAATAATCCAGGACCTTTTCGAGGCTTTCGTGCTTCAGCAGAGCTTCAATTTCGTCTTTTCGGTCAAGCGCCATGTGGTCCCTCGGAGGGTAGATCCGCGAATTACTGCCAAATTACTTCATGAATTTGCCGCATCAGCGGTAAGGGTTCCAGCCGTTGATCTGAGTATTTGAGCGTGGCGGACCCTGCTTGTCCGTGACCTCGCCGCGCACTGCACCTCGGGACCGCAGCCTAGTCTGTGCGGACAGTCTGAAACTGCCATCATCGCCGTGACCCATACGCCAGCCACGCAAATCTTTTACATCGGGCGAATGCCCATGTCGTCGACATTCAGGGTGGTCAAGATTGATTTGGCGTCTCATGCCGGCGGGACCGATGATATCCCGGCCGACAGGACCTGGGCGGATCGGCAAGCTAGTTGGGCAAGGCAGATGCCGCGCGACACTGCCGACCTCTGGACCTTCGTGGTGACACTCGATCACGACAGCCGTATGGCTCTGTTCGAGGCATAGGGAGATCTACCGCGATGACGACGGCGCCCGGCGGCCCACGCTGCGTCTGCAAATCGGCCTGGAGGACATCAAGGATCTGAAGGCCGATCTCGCGGCGGGGGGCAAGCGGCTCGTGTCCTACACGCTGACCGCAGAGCCCGGCTGACAGCGTTTCATCCCGCCCAGTCTCTGAACGCTGCGGGAAGTGTGGAGAGGAACGACATGACGCGCTGCGGGCGCTGGGGCGGGCGGCCATCGGAGGTGCGCAGCATCCATCTTTGGATCGACGCCTTCGGCAAACTGGAAATAGCTTTCCTTGCGCAGCTTGGGGATCGGGCACTCGAGTTTGCCGGCTCCAATTTCCGAGCTCTGGTCGCGGTAGCTGTTGCGCTGCGCCAGCACTCAGCGCCCTTCTCGCCATAGGGCGCGCCGTCAGCCCGCCGACTCCATATCCGTCAGCCGCTGGGCACAGGGCCGATCATCGCGCGCGGGACATCGGCATCGGGGCCTTCTCCACGAGCGCACGAGGGCCTATGATCGTCCCGATCATCGAGAACGACCGTGCGGACGGCTTTGCTGTACCGAGCTACACCACCTCCGAGGACACGACCATGCCCCGCGATTCAACGCGCGGCAGCACGGCGTGATATTCATCAATGCTGTCGAGGTCGATAAGTGTCTTGCCTCCCATTTTGTACGCCCTAATCCGCTCCTGCGCGATCAGTTCATAAGCCTTTGTTTTGCCGAATTTGCCATATCGGCAACCTTCCTTGAACTCGACGAGACGGCGCTGCTTGTTATCGTTATCGGCTTTGTCCATTGAGGTGCCTTGATCGAGTGGATTTGACGTTTGAACGGGAAAGTTGGTTCTGACCACGTTGCAGATGCTCTACTCCTGACATGCCTTGCGCGATTCCGATGTGAGTTGTCATGTACGCGCGTCCCAGGCAGGGGACGATTCGTGCCTGCTTGGAGTTCGCAGCGCCGCATGTCTTGCAGAATGCAGTCAATTTGCCTCCATACGAATTTGGAAGAGCGACAATGCTTCGGTATGTGCTTCGGATACGGTGGCGTAGAATCAGGTCGGTTTTCGAGCACAAGCGGGGCTGGCGAGTTGACCACGCAGAAATGTCGCCCAGACGTGGCCGACTACATAGATCGCCATCCATCACCTCGAAATTATCACGTTTGGACATGAGCGGCTCTGCGATTCAATCGCCCGTTCAAGGTCCGGAGATATTCGGCGTAACCTCCGGCCCGGCTTTCAGGTATTCCTATGTGCGACTACAATGGCCGGCTTGACAGCGCAGCCCGAGTACGGCTCTTCCGAAACATGCGGAGGAGAGCCCTTCCTGCTTCTATCGTCGGCAACTGGCGTCTCCGTGGGGGGCATTGCTGGTTTGCTGCGGCGTGAGCAAAAAGGACAGGACGGGTAGCCCGTTCGACGGTCTTGGTGTCGCTCGCCGGAGGCTCTCGCGTTAGGGGCTGCCGCTTCGCGGCATCGCTATCACTGCCCCAAACGCGGGTGCCTTGTTAACCGGTCTCGCGACTGCACTCGGTCCCGGGTCCCGCCGCTGGCGCAGCGGCCGCTATGCTGACCCTCCTGCGGGTGCCTTTCTCTGCCCTCGCTCCGCTCCGGCTGATCGATCAGCGATGTGTCAGACGCTCGTTCAACATGCTGGTGGCCAGCAGAGACTGTGAAACCTATCAATCTTCACTGAGCCAAGATCGAATCGCTGTCGGCGCGCGTCCAATCAGCGGAAATTGCTCGCCTGACGCACTGCAGATCCTGAGGACATTGGCTGTAGACGCTCGGCCCGGAGAGTGGACATCGCATGATACGCGATGATGCTGCTTGGTGACACATCCAACTTCGAGTTGGACACGACAATGCAATCCAGATTCTGGGGTGCCCTTGAGCGTCCGAATCCGCTAAGCGTCAATAGATTCGCCGGCTTTCCGCTCGGTGGTCCCAATAACTCGCGAGCCGATATCTTTGCCTTCTATCCTTCGTACGTCCCGCAGCTCGGTGCAGCGGAAAACGACTTCACCAAAGCAATCCGCCGCACCAGAGAAGCCGGCTCCGCGCAAGACGATATTGGGCGCGCCTAACAAGGCAGCGGTCGCGAGGTTTGCCGTGTCCTCCGCATCGCCTCTCGGACTCTTGGCGCTGCACCTCATGGAACAATGGCAAGAATCCGGTCGAGGCGGTCTCGTGTTTCTCGCCGAGAATGAGCGTAGGGCCGAGCGTTTGGCCTCCATCATTCAGGCTCTTGAGCCGACCTGTGATGTGCTCGTTTATCCGCGACTGAACACCCTGCCATTCGATGTGCTCGAGCCGTCACGTGACATTGCCGGCAGGCGCAATTCCGTGTTGAGGCGCCTTGCGACTGCGAAGAAGTCGATTCTGCTCGTCACCACAGCAGAAGCGATGATGGAACGGTTGCCCCTCACGGCTGATTGGCCGCGTGTTGGCATGTTGCTTAGGATCGGCGGCGCCTATTCCGAACAGCATCTTCAGGCTCGCTTTGAGAGCCTTGGCTACGACCTGGACGATAGCCCAGACTATCCGGGCGGGGCGCTGTTTCACGGCAACACGTTCGAGATTTTTCCGGCCGGTGCGCGCGGCCCTATCAGGGTCGAGCATTCTGCAGGCAGGATACGACGGATTGCCGCATTCAATCCGCTAAATCAGCAAGTGATCTCCGAGCTCAAGGAGCTTCAGATCGATCCGATGTCCGAGCGGCTGGCGTTCAAGGAACGAGCTCGGAACAAGGCCAGCCTGTTCGAGTACTGCACGCGAGCCAATTGGGTCGCAGATGCCGAGGTGCCCAAGCACGCAGACACTTGGCTGAGCACGATTGAGGACGCGGCTCCTCGCGCCGAGCGTGATCGAGCGTATGTGAGCCGCCGCGAGTGGGACCAGGCGGTGAAAAGGATCGCTCTGCTGTCGCCGACAGCGCCATACCGGGCAACGCCGGAGTTCTTCAAGGAAGCCGCGCCCCGGAAGGCGCTGCGCACCTTTGTCGACGAAGCCCAGCGCGGTGACGCGCGTGTGGTGTTTGCTGCCGCAGCCGAAGCGGATCTGCGCCTGATGGCGCGGATGAGCGGGGTCAAAGCCGAATGTGCCGCTGATTGGGCGCAGGCAACTGCGAGGGGCAGGCGAGAAGCCGCCTTGCTGGCGGGCTTCGACGCCGGCTTCGTCGTTCCGGGGCGGAAGCCAGTTGTCGTCATCACCGCGTCCGACGTTCTCGGCAGCAGGGCCCATCAGCCGCAACCCGCGAACTGGGCTTGGACACCTGGCTTCGAAGCCGTTGATCTGCCCGAGCTTGGATCGGTGGTCGTTCATCTGCAGCGTGGATTGGCCCGGCTCGGCGGATTGCGGTCGATGGGCAGTGGAGGGGTCTCTGCACGTGAGATGGTCCGGCTGGTGTTCGCCGGAAACGATGCCGTTCTCGTGCCTCTTGCGGAGTTGGCCCTGATCTGGCCGTACGCGGCTGAGCTCGGGGATACTTCTCTCGACAGGGCTGATGGAAGTACATGGCGGCCGCGGAGAGCGGCTGCCGAGACCGAGATTCATGTCGTCGCCAAGGAGCTCGCGAAGCAGCGGAGCCAGCGCCGGCGGCGGCCAGCACCGAAGCTTGTGCCGCGGCCTGCGAGCTATGAGAAATTCGTCGCGCGGTTTCCCTATTTCACTACGCCCGATCAGGCCAAGGCCATCCGCGACGTTCTGGACGACCTTGCGTCGGGGCACCCGATGGACCGGATCGTCTGCGGTGACGTTGGCTTCGGCAAGACCGAGGTGGCGTTGCGCACAGCGGCAGCTACCGTCCTGTCGGGAAGACAGGTCGCTATCGTGGTCCCCACGACCGTGTTGGCTCGACAGCATGTGGAGACGTTCCGCAAGCGCTTTGCGACGCTCGGCATCGAGGTCGGAGATCTGTCGCGGGTCGCGTCGACGGCCGAGGCGCGCAAGGTGCGAGAGGGACTGAAAAGCGGTGAGCTCAAGGTCGTCGTTGGGACGCTTTCGCTGGCATCGAAGGAGGTCAAATTTGCCGATCTAGGGCTCGTCATCGTCGACGAAGAGCAGCATTTCGGGGCAGCTGACAAAGCCATGCTGTCGAGCCTCAACAAGAACGGTCACCGGCTCTGGATGAGTGCGACGCCCATTCCGCGTACGCTTGCGGCCGGCTTGACGGGCCTGCGGGATCTCAGCGTCATTGCAACGCCTCCGGTTCATCGTGTTCCGGTCGTGACCAAAGTGGCTCCCTTGTCGGACATCGCGATCGCGGCTGCCCTGGTCCGCGAGCACCAACGCAATGGCCAGAGCTTTGTGGTCTGCCCGAGGATTCAGGATCTGGACCCGATGCTTATTCGGATCCACACGCTGGCGCCTGAACTGCGGATCATTTCGCTTCACGGCAAGCTGTCTGCCGACGAGATCGACGAGAGGCTGATGGCTTTCGTTGAAGGCGAAGCGGACGTCTTGCTCGCGACCAACATCGTGGAAAGCGGTCTCGACATCCCGCGAGCCAACACCATCGTCGTGTGTTGGCCGGAAAGATTTGGCCTCGCGCAATTGCATCAGCTCCGCGGCCGGGTGGGGCGCGGCGGCATCCGTGCATTTGCGCATTTTTTGACGGACGGCGGCTCTGGCCGATCGGAAAAGCGCCTGTCCGTTCTGGAGGAGCTGAACCGCCCGGGCGCAGGCTTCGCGATCAGCGCACGCGATCTCGATCTCCGCGGCGGCGGAGACATGCTCTCGGATCGTCAGTCCGGTCATGTGCAGGTGTTTGGCCCAACTCTCTACGGCCATCTTCTGACCCTGACTCTTGAGGGCGATCGAGACGGGATGTCCGCTCTCTGGATTCCGGAGTTGAACCTGCCGATCGCGGAGCTTCTTCCGTCGAACTATGTGCAGTCCGAAGCAGTCAGGCTCGAGATCTACGCTCGCGCCTCTCGGTGCCGGACCGATGATGAGCTGGAGGAGCTGGAGGATGAAACGCAGCGCCGCTTCGGTATGCTGCCGCCGCCGGCCAGCAACTTCTTCGCAATTGCCAAGCTCAGGTTGATTTGCAGAGAACGCGGGATCATGCGTCTCGACGTGGGACCGGACGCAATTGCGGCCATGCTGCTGCCAGGACGGATCCGGAGGTCGTGCTCCCAATTGCTGCAGCGCGATGGCAATCGGATCATCTATCCCGGGCGGAGCAGCGAGCCTGTGTTGCAACAAATCGAACAGTTTTTGGATCTGTTGGACGAATAGCGGGCGGCACTTCGGTAGTTTTCTGATGCTCGGCGCCGCGACGAGGGTGCTTGGATTTTGAAGCCGCTCCCTATCGTTCGAGGCGCTCCTTGGTTCCTTTGCGCGGCAGCCGGCTATTCGGGCATCATTGACAAGCGGAACCCATCCAGCTTCCAGTCAATCAATCCATTTTCGTCTTGCTGAATCTGCGGTCGTCGGATGATGATCAAGGCATGTTGTTTCCCCGAGCCGCGCCAAATTGTGAGAGAGCGCCGCGGCTCGGATCTATTCGCTCACAGCGGAAGAGCGATGATGGACCTTCCAGCGGCGCGCCTTATCATGGCTGCAGCCGGTCTTGTCAGCTAGCCAAAACGAGCGTTTGATGCTGACGAAGCTGCTGGGGCATGATGATGGTCAATGCGCTCGTCGTCCGCGAGACCCACCTTCCGCAATCACCAAACGGACGTGCAGCGCAATACGTTCGCATGTCGACGGACTATCAGCGCTACTCGATCCAGAATCAGGCTGCGGTGATTGCTGCCTATGCCCACGCCCACGGGCTTTCGATCGTCAAGACCTATGCGGATCATGGCGAGAGCGGTCTCAAGATCAAGAACAGGCCGGGGCTTGCCAAGCTGATTGAAGACGTCAGCAACAGGCGGGCCGACTTTGACCATATACTGGTCTATGACATCAGCCGGTGGGGCCGTTTCCAGGACGTCGACGAAGCCGCACACTACGAGTTCATCTGCAAGCAGGTGGGGATCAGAGTCAGCTATTGCGCTGAGCAGTTCGACAATGACGGCAGCATGCTCTCTAACATTGTCAAAAATCTGAAGAGGGTTATGGCGGCCGAATATAGCCGCGAACTGTCGGTCAAGGTGCATACGGGCATTTGTCGTTTCGTTGGACTCGGCTTTCTGCCTGGCGGACCCGTTAGCTACGGCCTCGAGCGTGTTTTGGTCAACGAGCGCCTCGAGCCGAAGAAGATCATGGACAGGGGAGAGCGAAAGTATCTCCAGACGGATCATATTCGTCTGCGGCCTGGCGATGCACACGAGATCAGCGTTGTGAAGCGGATCTTCGCACGCTTCCTTCAGGTCAAATCTGAGAAGGCAATCGCCAGAGAACTCAACCGCGAAGGGATTTTGTGCCGAGGGAAGGCGTGGAGGGCACCCACGATCAGCCGTATGCTGCGAAACGAAAACTACATCGGTAACTTGGTTTACAACAGGCAGTCGAAAAAGCTCGGCGGCGTGCGGATCAACAACCCCGCGAACCTATGGATCCGCTCTGAGCGGTGCTTTGAGCGCATCATTACAGAGGACGTCTTTCTTACTGTCCAGAAAATCGTGAAAGAGAGGCGCGTTGACGTTAGCGAAGAGGAGATGTTGCTCCGTTTGAAGCGAACCTTGAAGAAGGAGGGCCGTCTCACGCCGACGATCATCAACGCAACGGTGGACCTCCCGTCAGCCCGAACCTTTATTGACCATTTCGGGACTCTGCGAAATGCCTACAGGCTGATCGGATATCAGTCGCAACGACGCTGCGAGTACATCGACGTTCGTCGGAGTTGGGTTGAGCCACTCTCGGCCCTCGCGGGACGCATTTGCCAGCAGCTGCAAAAGGAGGGATGTCACGTAGCCCTCCAGAGTATCAAGAGCCGTTGGACCCTCGTAGGTGTTCCTGAGCAGCACCTGATTGTCGATGAACGGCAGCAGATTTTTTTTCGGGTCGCCTATTGGACAGCTGGAGCCCGCCCGGGATTTTCTCCCTTCTGGACAGTTTCTTGCCGACGTCTACCGGCCGGATGGATCGTGGCAATCCGGCTGAGTGAGCACAATGAATCCATTCTCGACTACATCGTGATGCCAACGGCTTCGAATGACAGCAACATGATCAGATTCCGTGAGAATGGGCGTGCCGACCACGGCGTCACCTACCTCAAAACGGAAGTCGAGCTTGCCCGGTTAGTGGTTCGCCTGGTCACCAAAGAGAGCCGTATCGCGCGATCACGGCGGCGACAGCGGACCCGACTAGTGAAGCGATCCCCATCCAACGGAAAGGGCGCTGACGCACAGCGTCGATAGAACGCAGGTAGAGATACGCTCCAAGGAGCGACCCGTAGTTCCGTCGAAAGTCGCCGTTCAATTTCGAGATGTGAACAAGGTCGGACGTCGAAGGTGATTGTTCGGCCATCGTTGTCTCCCAAAGTTAAGCCGGCATCCAATGAACCACTGATTTGCCCGACGGTGCAAATAAAATTCGGTTTATGCGAAACAGTGGCGACACACTCAGGGAGGCACCCGATTTTCCGGCTTGGAGGGCAGGCCGAGTCGGGGACGGTTGCCCGGCATGTCCGACGCGAGGAATTCGGCGGCCACCCTTGATTTCGTTCCGGCAAGCGCGCCGAACTACGGTGGCGGCCTGTCCGCGAACCAGCGGAATGTTGCCAACGCACTGACGCGGTTCTTCGATACGACGGGCAGTATTCCGCTCGTGTTTGGCACACTTTCGCCTTCGGGACTGACCCAAGTATCGGGAGAGCTCGCGTCAGCTCCGCAGCAGGCCACGTTCAATGCGATGGGGCAGTTTGTCAGCCTGCTCGGGGATCACGGTCAGGCCGGGCGCGACGGCGTTGGCGAAGTTGCCCCGCTGGCCTATGCCGAGGCTGGCAGGACACCGAGCCGGCCGGCGGGGAACGCCTTTGCGTCGATGAGCAGGCAACCAGAATCGCTCGAGCCGCGCTGGAGTGTTTGGGTTGACGGATTTGGCGGGTCGCAGTCGACGGATGGAAGCGCCGGAGCCGGATCAGCTCACTCCACCAGCCGGATCTACGGGACTGCGGTCGGGGCAGAGTACGCATTGACGCCGGCCACGATCGCGGGATTCGCTCTCGCGGGTGGCGGCACAGGTTTTAGTGTCAACGCCCTCGGAACAGGGAGATCTGATCTGTTTCAGGCTGGTGCCTATGTTCGACACGTCCAAGGGCCGGCCTATCTGAGCGCAGCCTTGGCTTACGGTTGGCAGGATGTAACGACAGATCGCACTATAGCCGGTGTCGATCGGTTGAAGGCGTCGTTCAAAGCGAACGCCTACTCCGGACGCGTTGAAGCCGGCTATCGCCTGTCGGTGCCCTTGATCCGCAATTTCAGTCTGACGCCCTATGCAGCAGGCCAGGCCGCCCATCTTGATCTGCCCCAATACGCCGAGCAGTCGGTCGCTGGCGCCTCGGTATTCGCCCTGAGCTATTCCGCCAAGCGGGTGACAGACTATCGGACCGAAATAGGACTTCGGACCGGCTTGTCCTTGGGGGACAAGGATGGCGTGCTCAACTGGCGAGGCCGTATCGCGTGGGCTCATGACTTCAACCCGGATCGCAGCGTCGCTGCAACTTTCCAATCGCTGCCGGGGGCAAGCTTTACCGTCAGCGGCGCGCAGCCGGCGCCGGACGCTGCGTTGACCACTCTGGGTCTCGAACGACATTGGAGCAATGGCTGGTCCGCGGCTGCCACCCTCGATGGAGAGTTCTCGAGCACCACACGTTCCTATTCCGGTAGAGCCTCCATGCGCTATGTCTGGTGACCGCGATATCGCAAGAATCGATGAGGATCATCACGAGCGGCGAGATCATCGGGAACGAGTGGGACAGAGTCATATCTCTGCGGAAGCTCACGATCCTTCGACTAGGGGTCGTGCTCGGCTCGCCTCGAGATGAAAATCGGGCGCGCCTTTTAGTCATTCCAATGCAGATTCCTCGATGAGTCCGTCGATCAGGAGGGGCGCGCATTCGCACGATGACGGCGAAGGCTCAAGCGGGCACTCACTTGACAAATCGGGGCAGGAAAGAACAAAAATAGAACGGGGTGGCCGCACCGTCAAGAGAGCCCAATGCCCACCCTCACCTCAGAAGGCTTGAAGGGCTGAACCGCGCTACGCTGCGCAACAGAAGGCATGAAAAGAGCGCCCCGGATGAAGCCGCAAGTTCTTCCTGTCTATTACTATCTCGATCATTTCACGGAGATGCTCGGCTTCGTGAAGAAGACTTACGGTGCTGTCCTGACCTCGGAGCACCATGTCTTCATCGAGCAATTTGACGGTCTTCCCAGGGATGCACAATGCCTTCTTGTCCGCATGGTCAATCGGCGGGGAGCGATCTTCAATCGCACGCTCTTCAAATATCCAGAGATTGCAGATGTTGAAGCCGCGGCTCGGCATCTGCTTGCCAGCGCCCATGCTCGTGTTCTGCAGGTCGACGATTACGCCGCTTTCGTAACATGCTTGCCCAAAGACACCCTTGTGACGGCGGCGCATGCATCCGGAAGATCCGATATTCGTAAATCCTGGTCGAAGTCCAAGCTCATCGAATACTTTCTCGCCAATGTTCCTTTTGAGGTCGCTGCTCAGCATTGTGGCGGGAAAAACTTCATCGCGCTTCACAACACGAGGCCGATCGAATTTCTGCTCTATCTCTATTTTGGCAAGACGGAGCGGGATCTCAAGACCTTCGCGCTACGCGATCTCGGCATCATGCGCACCAACAGTGCGACCTCGTTCAGTGCACGCTTTGCGGATGGCGATGAAGCCCACGCCTGCTTTCACTATAGTAGCCTGCTCGACCAACTCGAAACCGAAGCCGAGGCGATCTATCGCCAGGGAGTGGTCGACCTGCTCGGCGGACCGCCAGGTCCGACAGATTACGCTCAGGATCTGAGAAGCCGCGCGGCCTTCAAGCTTGGCCAGTTCTTCGAGAAGGGCGCCGATACTGCGCTCGCGCTTCAACTTTATCGTGCCGGTTCGTCCCCCGAATGCCGCGAGCGCCTCGTGCGCCTTCACTACAGTCTGGGCGCGAAAAGCGAATCTGAAGCGCTTCTGCGCCGGATCATTGATGATCCGGCGAGCGACGAAGAGCACGTTTTTGCGGTCGACTTCTATGCGCGCAAGTTTGGCGGTCAGCGAACGGGGCTTTGCACCGAACTCCTGCGCTCGGGGCGCGTCGTCGCGGTCGACGACACACATCGGGGCAACCCGGAGGCCGGTGTCGCTGGGGTCATGCGCCGTCAGGGCAGTCAGGTATACTTTGCCGAGAACGCATTGTGGCACACCCTGTTCGGCCTCTGTTCTGGGACGAGCTGTTCGAATCCGGTCAATTGCACAGCGGCTTCGACTGGGTCCCTCAATGTCTCAAAGATCGCACGTTCATCCGATTGTTCAAGGCCCAGGTGGACGTGAAGCTTGCCGCCGTCCGATCGGGTGATGCCCTTCCGCTGATCCTGCGTGCGCTCGCTGCGCGCTGGGGGCGGCCCAATGGCATCTTCAACTGGGATCGCTTTCAGATCGAGGCTGTCCGTACGCTTCTCGATCACGCCAGCCCTCACGGGGTTGCCGCGATCTTGCACGCGATGTGCGAGGATTTCCGCGCTATGCGCGACGGATTCCCTGATCTGATGCTGCTTCGCGATGGCGCGGTCTCATTCGTGGAGATCAAGGCAGAGGGTGACGTCATCCGCCGCAATCAGCTCACCCGCCTGCGGCAACTGCAATCAGCCGGGCTCCAGGCCGAGATCTGCAGGGTCGAGTTTTGCTTCGACCCCGGGCAGGATTACATTGTTGTCGATATCGAGACGACCGGGAGCTGGGCCTCTGGCGACCGCATAACCGAGATTGGCGCGGTCAAGATCCGCAATCATCAGGTTGTCGATGAGTGGCACTCACTGCTCAATCCTCAGCGTCCCATTCCTGCAAATATCACCCGGCTCACGGGCATCACAAACGAGATGGTTCGCGATGCTCCGGTTTTCGCATCTGTTGCAGACAGCTTTCTCGAATTCATGGGTGACGGCGTCTTCGTCGCGCACAACGTCAATTTCGACTATGGCTTTATCGCTTACGAGTTCAGCCGTCTCGATCGAAAGTTCCGCTTTCCAAAGCTTTGCACCTGCGCCGGAATGCGACGGCGATATCCCGGCCATAAGTCCTACGGGCTCGGAAATCTGTGCCAGATCTACGACATCGAACTCGAGAGCCATCATCGCGCACTCTGCGATGCGAAGGCTGCCGGCCAGCTGCTCAATCTGATCAACAGGAAGCGCGAAAGTGAGGGCCCGCTGGCGGAGGAACAGGCCGCTTAAAGATGCGGCGCTGTCCCCAGAGAGGCAATACACGCCTACAGCTCATCATCCCGGTGGACGTCAAACGGCGATGTCCTCCCGGAAGCTCCGGAGGGAATTCATGAGCCGTCCGCCCTGGATGGGCGTGAAGCTCGTTGAGAGCAAGAGTGCAGCCGGGTTGGCCGTGACGGGTTGGAAGTGGCGAGAGGGTTCCGCCGCGCCCGTCGCGGAGATCCGCGATGCAGGGACGGAGACTTGGTGCGCGCGCCGGCGAGAGCCGGGCGAGCCTCTATGAAGAGATCACGAGCAAGATCATCGGTGAGCTGGAGGCTGGCCGGGTGCCCTGGGTCCGGCCATGGGGGACGCAAGCGGCGAAGGCTCAGCTGGCCTTGCCACGGAATGGGGCTACGGGTCGGCCGTACTCGGGGATCAACGTTCTCATCCTCTGGGGGGCAGTCATCGAGCGCGGGTTGACGGGCCAGAGCTGGTTGACCTTCCGGCAAGCTCTCTCGCTTGGCGGTCATGTCCGCAAGGGCGAGCGCGGCGTCTCTGTCGTCTACGCCGACCGCTTTGTGCCATCGGATGAACGGCAGCGTGCCCGCGAGGTCGGCGAGGAGGCGCAAGCCATTCCGTTCCTGAAGCGGTTTACTGTATTCAACACCGACCAATGCGATGGTCTGCCAGATGATATCGCAACCGTGGCACCGCTTCCGCCGCCGGGTGTCATGGAGCCTGTGGTCGAGACCCTGATTGTCAACAGCGGCGTCGACTTCCGGATCGGGGGTGATCGTGCGTTCTATGCGCCAGGCGAAGATTTCGTGCAGGTGCCACTGCCAGCGGCGTTCTTCGAGCCGATCAACTGGTACCGCACCGCTTTGCATGAGCTCGCCCATGCGAGCGGTCATGCCTCGCGGCTGAATCGGGATCTCTCGGGTCGGTTCGGCAGCCGCAAATACGCCTTCGAGGAGCTGATCGCCGAGATCGCAGCCGCCTTCAGCTGCGCCGCGCTCGGCATCGTGCCGACCGTGCGCCATGCCGACTATCTCGGCTTCTGGCTCGACGTCCTGCGCGAGGATAGTCGCGCCATTGTCCGGGCGGCAAGCCAGGCGAGCCGCGTGGCCGACTATCTCCTCGGCTTTGCACCGAGTGCTGCTGGCCTCGCTCAGCCGAGCGCTCCGGATCGCGTACCCGCGTGAACCCTGCACGCTTGGGAGAACAGAGGAGAGGGAGAGGGCGAGAGGTGCTCTGCGACGGGTTGAAGGCCTGAGAGAGAGGCTCCGGGCCGCCCGTCGTGGAGAACGAAGACATGACCAAGGCCGCTCACAAGATCACGCTGTCGCCATCGCGCGACATTCCTTTCAACAAGCTCGTGCTCAGCCAGTCCAACGTGCGCCGGATCAAGGGCGGCGTTTCGATCGAGCAACTGGCCGAGAGCATCGCCGAGCGGACGCTGCTGCAAAGCCTGAACGTTCGGGCTGTCCTCGATGCCGAGGGCAGGGAGACCGGGATGTTCGAAGTGCCCGCGGGCGGCAGGCGCTACCGGGCGCTGGAGCTCCTGGTGAAGCAGAAGCGAATGGCGAAAACGCAAGCTGTGCCTTGCGTGGTGCGCGATTCCGGTTCGGCCCTGGACGACTCGCTCGCCGAGAACGACCAGCGTGTCGGCCTGCATCCCCTGGATCAATTTCAGGCGTTCCAGGCCCTGCGTGACGGCGGCATGGGAGAGGAGGAGATCGCGGCGCGGCACTTCGTGACCGTTGCGGTCGTCAAGCAGCGGCTGCGGCTGGCCGCGGTCTCGCCGGCGCTTCAGGACGTGTATGCCGCCGACGGCATGACCCTGGAGCAGCTGATGGCGTTTTCGGTGACGTCGGATCATGCACGCCAACAGGAGGTCTGGGACAAGGTCAGCCGTTCCGGCGGCGATACGCCCTACCAGATCCGGCGGCAGCTCACCGAGCAGACGGTTCGGGCGTTCGACCGCAGGGTCCAGTTCATAGGGCTGGCTGCCTACGAGACGGCCGGTGGCGCTGTGCTGCGGGATCTGTTCGAGGCCGACGATGGCGGCTGGCTCCACGATGTCGCGCTGTTGGACCGGCTCGTGGCGGAGAAGCTGAAGGCGGAAGCGGAGCGGATTGGCCTTGAGGGCTGGAAGTGGATCGCGGCCGCCGTCGACTTCCCTTTCGGGCATACTCATGGCTTGCGCGAGCTTCATGGGCAGCCGGCAGAGCTCACCGCCGACGAGCGGGCGACCATGGAAGCGCTGCGGACTGAGCAGGCCAGGCTCGAGGCCGAACACGGTCAGGCCGATGAACTGCCTGAGGATATCGATCAGCGTCTCGGTGAGATCGAGGCGGCGCTGCAGTCCTTTGACGAGCGGCCGATGATTTTCGATGCAGCCGAGATGGCGCGCGCTGGCGCGTTCGTCAGCATCGACTCGGAAGGCCGACTGCGCGTCGCCCGCGGTTTCGTCCGACCCGAGGATGAGGCCGTGGTGTCGGAAGATGAGCCGGAGACCGAAGCTAGTCACGACAGGGGCACTGCGACCGCCATTCCGGATATGGAGGGCGGGGTGCCGGCGGCGACAATCGTCATCGGTCACGGCGAGCAGGAAGCGCCCGCCGACGCGGAGGATGTCGAGCGGCCGCTCCCCGACCGGTTGATCAGCGAGCTCTCGGCGTATCGCACGCTCGCCCTTCGTGAGGCACTCGGCCGAGAGCCATCCATCGCCTTCAAGGCGGTGCTGCACACCTTCGTGCTCGCGGCCTTCTATCCCTACGGGTCAGTCTTCTACTGCCTGGAGATCTCGCTGCGCACCCCGAGCTTCCCGGCGCAGCCGCCGGGCCTGCAGGACAGCGCTCCGGCAAAGGCGATCGCCGCGCGTCATGCGGCCTGGAAGGCGAAGCTGCCGGCCAACGACAAGGACCTCTGGGCAGCGTTGACGACGATGGACGGAGCGGCCCAGGCAGAGCTGTTCGCCCATTGCGCCGCGCATGCGGTGAACGCGATCTTTGAGCCGGCCAACCGCGTGCATCAAGGCCGCCTGTCCGCCCATGGCGTCCGCGGGCGCCTCCGACAGGCCGACCATCTGTCGCGCGCCGTCGGGCTCGACATGATCAGCGCCGGCTGGAAGCCAACTGCCGCCAACTATCTCGGTCGCGTCACCAAGCACCGCATCCTGCAGGCCGTGCGAGAAGCGAAGGGCGAAGCGTCGGCGCAGCTCATCGAGCATCTGAGGAAACCGGATATGGCGCGCGAAGCCGAGCGGTTGCTCGAAGGCAGTCGCTGGTTGCCCGAGCCGCTGCGTGGCGCGGATGCCGAGGTAACGCGGGCGGTCGATGGCGTCGATTCCGCTAGCCTGCCGGCGTTCCTCAGTGAGGATGAGGAGGCGACGGGAGGCGCTGATGACGTGGAGGAGATCGTTGCCGCGGAATGATCAGCTTGCCTTCGCGGCCGATCCCAACCTGAAGAAACCGAAGTGCAAGCCCGGTCAGATCGGCCGGGCTTTTTTCATGGAGGTCACTGTCGCGTCGAGCAGCTCGAGAGTGAGAGAGGCGGAGCAGCGCGATTGAGTCCGCCGGACCGGAGAGAGCGTTCGGCGGAGCTCTTCCGTGTTCCGCTCTCCTTGAAGGTTCCTCGACATGATCACCGAGACGAACTGTCCGGCTGCGCCCTTCGCGCTGCTTGCGCGCGCCAAGGCCGTCCTTCGTGCAGCCGAGCTGCTGCTGCCAAGCCTTACCCGGGGCGAGCGGATCGATGCCAGGTGCCTGCGCCTGGCCATGCAGACCGCATTTGGCGCCAGTGACGCCGATGGAAGCTGGGATTGGAAGACGGCCTACGACGCCTGTGAGATCGCCTCTGTCCTATTCCTCGTCAAGCACGGTCCAGCGATGATCAAGGCCAGCAAAGGCACTCCCCCGGCCATGCTGCCGATGGTCGCAAAGGTCGCGGCCCTACTGCCGAGCCACACCAGGCGCTCACTCGAGAGCCAGAGTCTTCAGCAGTTCTCGACCCCGCTGCCATTGGCGTTCGCTGCGGCCGCGGCGGCGCAAGTGACTTCGGTCGATCGGGTGCTCGAGCCATCGGCGGGGACAGGAATCCTGGCCGTCTTTGCGGAGCTTGCTGGCGGCTCGCTTCTGCTCAATGAGCTCGCTGCAAGTCGCGCAGCCTTGCTCGATCTGGTGTTCGCGGGTCTGACCGTGACCCGCTTCGACGCCGCGCAGATCGATGATCATCTCGATGCGGCCTTCGTTCCAAGCGTGGTTCTGATGAATCCCCCGTTCTCGGCGACCGCGAGTGTGGACCGTCCGCTGGCCGATACGGCGTTGCGCCATGTGTCTTCGGCCCTCGCACGGCTTGGAGACGGTGGGCGACTGGTCGCAATCACGGCCGCCGGCCTTGCGCCCGACAATCCGACCTGGACGGATGCCTTCGTGCATCTGCAGGAGCGCGGTCGTCTGGTGTTCTCCGCGGCGATCGATGGCACTGTCTATGCGCGGCAGGGCACGACGACCGCCACACGGATGCTCGTGATCGACAAGCGCCCAGCTCCGGACGCTCGTGTGTTTCCGCAATCTGCCGGGGTGGCACCTGATGTCAGGACCTTGCTCGGCTGGATCACGGCGCTCGTGCCACCGCGGCCGCCGATGGCCAGCCGGTTTGTCGCTCAGGTGGGTCAGCGTGCAAAAATTCGTTCGAGACGGGATCTGGATCCCGCATGCTCCTCTCCGTTGCCGACTTCCAGTGAGCCTGAGGGCTGCGAGCTTGCCTACGACATCGTGGATGAGGTCTCCGACGAAGGAACTCGCCTGACTGACGCGCTCTATGAGACGTATCAGTTGCAGTCGATCCGGATTCCGGGCGTGCAGCCTCATCCCACGAAGCTCGTGCAGTCGGCGGCGATGGCCTCCGTCGCACCGCCAAAGCCGTCCTATCGGCCGCATCTTCCGGCCAGGATCGTCACTGAAGGCGTGCTGTCCGGCGCGCAGCTCGAGAGTCTCATCTTTGCCGGCGAAGCGCATGGTGGATTCCTCGCCGGCTTTTGGACGGTCGACGAGACCTTCGATCAGGTCCGTGCGGTCGGCGAGGACACGGAGACGGCGGTCCGCTTCCGGCGCGGCTGGTTCCTCGGTGATGGCACGGGCGCCGGAAAAGGTCGCCAGGTCGCCGGCATCCTGCTCGACAATTGGCTGAAGGGCCGGCGCCGGGCGGTCTGGATCAGCAGGTCCGACAAGCTGATCGAGGACGCGCAGCGCGACTGGGCAGCGCTCGGTATGGAGCGGCTTCAGGTCACGCCGCTGTCGCACTTCCGCCAGGGGGCGCCGATCCGGCTCGATGAGGCCATCCTTTTCACGACCTACGCCACGCTGCGGACCGACGAGAAGGCCGAGAAGCTTTCCCGCGTGCGCCAGATCGTCGACTGGGTGGGACGGAATTTCGATGGCGTGATCATCTTCGACGAGAGCCATGCGATGCAGAACGCCGCAGGCCACAAGGGCGATCGGGGCGATCAGGCGGCTTCACAGCAGGGCCGCGCCGGATTGCGGTTGCAGCATGCGCTGCCCAATGCCCGCATCGTCTACGTCTCGGCGACAGGCGCGACCACCGTTCACAATCTGGCTTATGCCCAGAGGCTGGGACCGTGGGGCGGCGCGGATTTCCCGTTTGCGACGCGGGCGGACTTCGTGGCGGCGATCGAGCAGGGCGGCGTCGCGGCCATGGAGGTGATGGCGCGCGATCTCAAGGCCCTCGGGCTTTATGCGGCGCGCTCGCTGTCCTTCGAGGGCGTCGAATACGAGCCGCTCGAGCACCGGCTCACGGACGAGCAGGTCAGGATCTATGACGCCTATGCCGAGGCGTTCGCGGTCATTCACAACAATCTCGAGGCCGCGATGCAGGCGACCAACATCACCGGCGCAACCGGCACGCTCAACGCCCAGGCCAAATCGGCCGCGCGCTCGGCCTTTGAGTCGGCCAAGCAGCGCTTCTTCGGGCACCTCCTGACTTCGATGAAGACGCCGACGCTGATTCAGGCGATCAAGCGCGATCTCGATGCTGGCCACGCCGCGGTCGTCCAGATCGTCTCCACAGGTGAAGCCCTGATGGAGCGCCGGCTGGCCGAGATCCCGACCGAGGAGTGGGGCGACGTCCAGGTCGACATCACGCCGCGCGAATATGTCCTCGATTATCTCGCCCATTCCTTCCCGGTCCAGCTCTACGAGCCGTTCACCGATGGCGAAGGCAATCTGTTGTCGCGTCCGGTCACTCGCGATGGCCGGCCGGTCGAGAGCCGCGAAGCGGTCGCTCGCCGCGATCAGATGATCGAACATCTCGCTTCGCTCGCCCCGGTGCCGGGTGCGCTCGACCAGATCGTTCAGCGCTTCAGCACGGACATGGTCGCTGAGGTCACGGGCAGGTCGAGACGGATCGTCCGCGTCCGCGATCGGATGGTGGTCGAGACGAGGGCGACCTCTGCCAACCTCGCTGAGGCCGCAGCGTTCATGGATGATAGGAAGCGCATCCTGGTGTTCTCGGATGCCGGCGGCACAGGCCGCAGCTACCACGCCGAGCTCTCGGCGACGAACAAGCGGCTGCGGGTGCATTATCTACTGGAGCCAGGCTGGAAGGCGGATGCCGCGATCCAGGGGCTTGGCCGGACCAATCGCACCAACCAGGCGCAGCCACCGCTCTTTCGCCCTATCGCCACCGACGTGAAAGCCGAGAAGCGCTTCCTGTCGACGATCGCGCGCCGGCTCGACACGTTGGGCGCGATCACCCGTGGCCAGCGCCAGACCGGCGGACAGGGACTGTTCCGGGCGGAGGACAATCTCGAAGGCCCGCACGCCCGCGATGCCCTGCGTCAGTTCTATGGGCTGCTCGCCCGTGGGCAATTGGGGAGCTGTTCGCTGCAGCGGTTCGAGCAGGCCACGGGATTGAAGCTCACGGACGAGAACGGCCTTCGCGACCAGCTGCCGCCGATCACGACATTCCTGAACCGGCTGCTGGCGCTGACCATCGAGCTGCAGAACATCCTGTTCACGGTGTTCGAGCAGTTGCTCGCGGCGCGGATCGAGGGCGCGATCGCATCCGGGACTTTCGATGCCGGTCTGGAGACGCTGCGTGCAGAAAGCTTCGTCGTCATGGAGCGGCGCACCATCAACACCCATCTGGCAACAGGTGCCGAGACTCATCTCGTCACCATCGCCCAGCGTGACCGCAACCGGCCGATGCCGCTGAACGAGGCCTTGGAGCGGCTGCTGCAACGCCGCGCTGTTCCCGTGACCCATGTCCGCTCGGGGCGAGCGGCGATCCAGGTGCCGGCGCCGAGCTGGTTGCTCGACGATGGCGAGATCGAGCAGCGCGTCCATCTGATCGGACCGATGCGACGCCAGACTCTACCGCTCGCCAGGCTGGCCGAGCATGATTGGGCCGAGACAGACCGCGAGCAGTTCAAGGCCGGCTGGAGTGCGGAGCTCGCATCCATTCCGGAGTTCACGACCACCACGATCTACCTCGTCACAGGGCTTCTGCTGCCGATCTGGAAGCGCCTCCCTCAGGAGTCCGCGCGGGTCTACCGGCTCCAGACCGATGCGGGCGAGCGCATCATCGGCCGCAAGGTGCCACTCAGTTGGGTCACCGCAGCGTCGACCGAGCGACCTTCGCTCGCTCCCGATGACGCGTTCACATCCGTGCTGCGTGACGGCTATGTACTCGATCTTCATGAGGGCTTGCAGCTGCGGAGGGTGCGCGTCATGGGCGCCAACCGGATCGAGCTCTTGGGCTTTCCTGCGGGCTTACGGGATTGTCTCAGGGCCTACGGGCTGTTCAGCGACATCATCTCGTGGAGGCTGCGGATGTTCGTACCCACCGATGCAGGCGGCCCGGCGATCCTAGCCAGCGTTCTGGAGCGGTTTCCAATTGCTGAGGTCCGCGGGCGGGAGCTGTCGTGATGTCAGACGACGCGTCTGAACTGGCGCGCCGCCTTGCGCGTGAGGCCGAGGCGGTGTGCCGTCACTATCTGTCCAACGGCAGACGTCAGGGACGCTACTGGTTGGTCGGTGATGTCAACAACACGCCGGGCCGATCATTGTTCGTGCGATTGCACGCCTCGTCGAAGGGGCCGGCCGGCAAATGGACGGATGCTGCGACCGGGGAGCATGGCGATCTGCTCGACGTCATCGGCTCGGTTTGTGGCCTGAGCAGCTTTCACGAGGTTGCCGGGGAGGCGCGCCGTTTTCTGAAGCTGCCGGACTGGGAACGCAAGCCTCCAGTCGGTGCTGTGAATGCCGTGCGCCCCCGCGACTCCGCCAGAGCGGCTCGCCGGCTGTTTGCGATGGGGCAGCCGCTGTCTGGAACGCGCGGCGAGGCCTATCTTGCTCATCGCGGTATCGACCCGCGCGCGGGCACTGATGGTCTACGTTTTCATCCACGTTGCTACTATCGGCCGGACGATGCCACCGATGTCCAGACATGGCCCGCGCTGATTGCCGCTGTGACGGACCTCGAGGGGCGCATCACCGGGGTTCATCGCACCTGGCTGGATCCCGATGGCTTCGACGATCGCAGGCTTGGCAAGGCGCCAATCGACACGCCGCGGCGGGCGATGGGCGATCTGCTTGGGCATGCCGTGCGCTTCGGGACCGCCAAGGACGTGCTTGCGGCCGGCGAGGGCATCGAGACCATGCTGTCGTTGCGGACGGTGCTGCCGACCTTGCCGGTTGCTGCTGCGCTCTCGGCCAACCATCTGGCGAATCTGCTGTGGCCGGCCACGCTGCGCCGGATCTATGTCGCCGTCGATGCTGATGCTGCTGGTATCGCCGCGGCAGAGACGTTGACGACACGCGCGCTGGACGCCGGTATCGAGGCGATCGCATTATGCCCTCGCCTGGACGACTTCAACGAAGACCTACGCGTTTTAGGGACAGCCAAGCTCCTGGACGTCTTGCGTCATCAGCTGCTGCCCGAAGATGCCGAGCGCTTCGTGAGCGCGGCTGCGACCTAAACGTCGGCTCGGCGCTGGAGAGTCGTTCGGCGCTCGCCGCACATTGTCGGGACAAGAGGATCTCGTCAGGGCGTCAGAGAGCCGCGCCGGGGCCTTCTGAGAGGCGATCGGACGGCAGGCGGTCCGGTCCGGCAATGGCGGTGCGTGGCCATTTTCCGCCGGCCCGCAGGCGGGCCTTTGCATCGCGAGGCAAAATAGCCGCGCACACCGCCATCCTCCGCTGTCGCTCCGGCCCGCTGCTCGAAGGGATCAGCGGGTTCTGGTCCGGTCCTCCCGCCGTCTTGGAGATCGCCATGGAAGGCCGCGATCGACGCGGTCACCGAACATAGACGAGGTCCCCATGTCCGACCAGCAAGACGAGATGCGTGAGCCGCACGATGCGCAGTCGAGCATCGACAACGCCCTGACCGAACTCCAGCTGTACGGCTACCGCCCCTTCGACGATGAGCTTGATCCTCGGCCGCTCCCTGAAGGCAGGGGCATCGCCGGCGCGGTCGCCGATATCTTCGACGCCCTGGTCGCGACGCTCTCGGAGACGCGCCTCGAGCCTGAGCTGAAGGAGCTCTTGTGGTCAACGGTCAACCTGTTCCACCGTGCCACGATGCGCATCGAGCGCGAGCTCGACGACAACGAGCAGGCGCAGCGCTCGAGTCAGCGCGAGCAGAACGGCTCGGAGGTGCGCTCGGTCGAGCTCGAGCGCCTGACGTCGGAAGGACTGTCACTGGTCGAGCGTCGCAACGCCATGGAGCTGTTCCGCGATCTGGCCGCCGAGGCCTTCGAGCTCCATACGCGATCGCCGTGGCGGCCGCGCTCGGGATCGCAGGTCAGCCATCGCACGCTGACGGCGGCCATGATCGACTCCCGCGATTTCCTTGCTGCCAAGCATCGGGCTGAGACGGAGGTCATGCTGCCGCCAGGCCCCAAGATCGCGCTGACCGGCGGACCGGACTTCAATGACGTCGCACTCATCTGGGATCGTCTCGACAAGGTCCATGCCAAGCATCCCGACATGGTCCTCCTGCATGGCGGCTCGCCGAAGGGGGCCGAGCTGATCGCTAGCAAATGGGCATCGAACCGCAAGGTGCCGCAGATCGCGTTCAAGCCCGATTGGACAAGACACAATAAGGCCGCCCCCTTCAAGCGCAATGACGCCATGCTGGCGACGCTGCCGATCGGCGCCATGGTCTTCCCGGGCTCCGGGATCCAAGGCAATCTCGCTGACAAGGCTCGCCGCCTAGGCATTCCCGTCTGGACCTTCGGGCAAGGCGGCGCGTGAGCGCCGTCAACTGTGCAGGTCCTTTGCGTTCGTCCAAGCGGCTGCGGCGACATCCCAAGCGACTCCTGCGCTCGGCATCGACATGTATGTCTGCTTGAATGCGTCGGACCTGGTGGCGCAGAGTGCATGGTGGTCGCTGACCGCCGCGACGCTGTGCCGGCCTTGATGTGCCTTGCGATTGGCGGCACAATTGCTCGAAGGTCGAGCTGTCGAGTGAATCGAGGTTTGATGGTCGCGTGGGCGGCGCGGACGTGCTGGAGCTCGGCGGAGTGCCTCATGAGCCGCTCGGCCACTGAGCATCGGCCTATCGGCGGCGTAGCTCGGACGGGCTATGCCCGAATTTCCGCCGGAACACGGTGCTGAAGTGTGACGAGCTGCTGAATCCCAGCTGGTAGGCGACCTCAGTCACCGACAACACGCGCTGCTCAAGTCGTGTCAGCATATCGTAGGACCGTTGCAGGCGCCGGTCGAGAATCCACTCCGACACCGACATGTCCGTGAGTCGAAAAAGATAGTGCAGGTGTCTGAGCGAGACCCCGTTGTTCCGTGCGATCTTCTCGAGCGAAAGGTCGTGGTCGGTGAGATGCTCCTCGATCCAGGCTTTGACAGAGCGCAGGCGGGCTTTCTGAGCCGTGGCGTCCTCGGAAAATTGGTCCTTGTCGCCCATGTCCAGGGCGAGAGCCAGAACATCCATCAGCTCGTCGCCGAGCCGCGACCTCGCCGCTTCATCGACTGACGATGCTTCCGATGCCAACGTCGAACAGAATTCGGCGGCGATCCGGCCAAGACCGCGTCCGGTCGCAATAGTCATCGCAACGGGAATCCGATTCTCGGTGAATCGCGACGAAAATTCTTTGCGCGGAATCTCAAGGTAGAGGGATCTAACCTTCCCTACGCACTCCAGATCGTAGGCTTCGGCCGCGGAGAAGATTGCACCGACGTGGGGATTCGTATTCAGCGTCTGGCCTGCCTGCAGGACGTTGATCTTGCCCTGTTGAACGAATTCGACGTAGTAGCAATCCTTGTCGAGCCTGGCGATGTGCCGCTCCCGTCGTGATATCCGTTGCTCCGACAGCAATACGTCGGTCATCGTCAGCACGCCAAATCGTGCTTCCCGGATGAAGCCCTGATAGTCGGACCGTTGCTCGGCCTCGACGTCGACATGGACATAGACGTCGCAAATGGCGCCTTGCCAGGCAGCGTAGCGCTTGGAAGGCTCAAGGCTTTCCGTTGTGAACACGAGCTCCATCGGTCATCCATCGCGAGCAGCCCAAGCTGCATTTTGCATCGCACAAGGACCGTTCCGCAATTCTAGTTGCCCAGCGGCTCTACGCAAGCCAACTTTGCGCGGCCATGCAAAAGCTTTGCGCTCCGAGGCAAGCGTCACTCGGGGCGGCAAGCTAAGAGAACAAAAATGGGAGGAAGCAGTCGCGGATGCCGATGCGGGCGTGCGTGATTTGCCGTGCCAGGGACTGCAGCAATGGGGGGAGGCCTGCCTTCACCGATGACGACGAGGTTCACGCGCCCTGTCGGCTCCATTGCTGACATCGTGGCGCTGGAGCGGCTGCCATATGACGCCCTCGTACCTGCGCGAAATCTGTATCACCTGTTCGAGGCGACCGCCCGATTGCATCCGGATCGGAAGGCCCTGACCGTTCTGATACCTCGTGAATCCCGCGAAATCAGCCTCACTCACCGTCAATTGCTCGCCGACATATCCCGCGCGGCGAACTTGTTCAGGGCGTCCGGCATCAGACCGGATGGACCGACCGTTGCATTCCTCTGCCCGAGCCTGCCGCAGGTCTTTCCGGCCTTGCTCGGCGCCCAGGTCGCGGGCGTCGCGAGCTCGATCAACTATCTGCTGAACGAGGACGCGATCGCCGATCTCCTCGAAGCGCAGAATGCAGCGTTGCTTGTGATCCCTTCGGAAGCCGACGATCCGGCGCTCTGGCACAAGGCGAACAAGGTCGCCGCACGGGTCGGATCTTTGCAGAAGATCCTCGTTCTAGGCGAGAGCCGCGACGCGAACGGCCGAATGGCCGTCTTTGACGAAGCCGCTTCGAGGCACCGAGATGCGCTCGATTTCGAACCGTCAAATGATCGGCGGTCGGTGTGCGCGCTCTTCCACACGGGAGGGACGACCGGACGTCCAAAGCTCGTCCGCCTGACACATGGCAACCAGATCCACGCCGCATGGGGCTTCGCCCAGGTTCACGGGCTCGACGAGTTTGACATCGCGCTGAACGGGTTTCCGCTGTTTCATGTTGGCGGCACCATGACTGCAGGTCTGTCGATTCTCGCCGCTGGCGGCCACGTGATCATTCCGTCACCCTACGGTCTGCGAGTCCCGGAGGTCATCCGCGACTATTGGTACGCTGTCGCACGACATCGCGTGACGATCGTGAGCGGCGTGCCGACCTCCATTGCGGCTTTGGCGGAGGTGCCGATCGGGTCCAGCGATATCAGCTCGGTCCGGATGGCGCTGACTGGCGGTGCGGTGCTCCCGAAGGCGGTCGGTGACCGTTTCCAGGCCAGGACGGGAGTGAGGTTGTTCGAGACTTATGGGATGACGGAGACCGCGGCGGCGATCGCGTTCAACCCGGGTCGCGGTGAGCCTCTTCAGGGCAGCGTCGGATTCAGGGCGCCGTTCTCGCGAACGAAGATCGTGGCACTGGGCGACCCGAAGCTGAGGAAGGAGTGTCCTCCGCTCACGAGCGGGCTGGTGCTGGCCAAGGGCCCGCAGGTATTCCCCGGATACGTCGATCCCACGCACAATGTCGGCGTCCTGACCGACGATGATTGGATCGTGACCGGCGATATCGGCTACCTCACCGCAGACGAGCGGCTGGTTCTCACAGGTCGGGAGAAGGACCTTATTGTTCGGAGCGGCCACAACATCGATCCCGCCGCCATCGAAGATGTCGCCAATGCATATCCTGGCGTGCAAATGAGCTCTGCCGTTGGCATGCCGGACGCCTACGCTGGCGAGGTGCCGATTCTCTTCATTGTGCCGTCGCCTCAGCAGACGATCGAGCTCGCGCGGCTCTGCGACTACCTCGAGCAGAATGTCCACGAGCCCCCCGCGCGCCCGAAGCGCGTGGTGGTGCTTGACGCGCTTCCAGTCACCGCCGTGGGCAAGATCTTCAAGCCGACGCTTCGCGATCTCGCCGTTCGGGAGAAGGTCAGGACGGAAGTCGATCGGATATTCGGTCCTGCAACCGCGGCAGACATCCAGGTCGACAAGGACGACAAGCTCAACACGGTCGTCTGCATTTCGGTCGAAACGATCGACAAGGTCGCGCTGGGCCGGCTTGCAGAGAGCCTGTCGGCGTTGCCGCAGACCTATCGTATTGAAGCGACACCGCCACGCGGGCGGGCGTAGTTGGGAATTGGTGAGAGCAACGATGAAGCACTTTCGGCTTGGTCAACAGGAGATCGTGTTCGCCGTCTTCGCGGCGCTGTTCCTGGCCTTCTCGATCTTCCTCAAGGGCTTCCTGACCGCCGACAACATGCTGACCCTGCTGCAGAACGTCGCCGTTCTCGGCATTCTCGGCCTGGCGATGGCCGTTGTCGTCATCGGGCGCGGCATCGATCTATCGCTCATCGCTGCCCTCGCGGTCCCCGGCGGGCTCGTCCTGCAGATGGTGCAGAACGGTCATTCGTTGCCGGCCTCCTTGCTCGCCGCCGGCCTCCTGGCCGTCGCCATCGGTCTCGTCAATGGCTGGCTGATCGCCTATGCGGAGGTGCCGCCGCTGTTTGCAACGCTCGCGACCGGGCTGTTTGTTGCAGGACTTGGGCAAGCGGCGCTGTTCCAGCTCGACGTCGTCCAATGGAGCGACGGCATGGCGGGATTCGAGCGGCTCGGGCAGGGCAGCATCCTTGGCATTCCGACGTCGATCGTGATGTTTGCGATCGCCGCAATCGCCGTGTTCTTCCTGCTGCGTCAGACCCGTTGGGGGGCCTTTATCTATGCGGTTGGTGACAATCCGTTCGCCGCACGGGTGACCGGCATTCCCTCGCGCCCGATTGTCGTGCTGCAATATGTGCTTGCGGCGGTGATCGGCTGCTTTGCCGGTCTCGTGATGGCGGCATCCGTCAACTCGATGCCCACCCGGATCTTCAACTCGACCATGATCTATGACGTGATCCTCGTCGTCGTGCTCGGGGGCATCGGATTGTCCGGTGGCCGCGGCGGCGTCGTGAACGTCATCATCGGCACGCTGCTGATCGGGACCATGCTGAACGGCATGACGATTCTGGATATTCCCTATGCCGGACAGAACCTGATCAAGGGCGTCGTCCTGCTGATCGCGGTGATCACGGATACGATCTTGAATCCGCGAAATGAAGAAACGGCCCAGCAAGGCGACATCTAGCTCAGTCCGAAAAATGAAAACATCAAACGGGAGAAAACGACGATGCGCACGCATAGCTTAGCACTTGGAAGTCTGGTGGCGGTGACGCTGGCTGCGGCGCCGGCGCTCGCGCAGCAGGGGCTTGACGAGCCCTTTCAGAAGACCTTTCGCGAGGCGCTTGCCGGCAAGACGGTCGCCTACGTGCCGGTCGCCATGAATTTCGATCTGACGGAGGGCTGGTACGCGGGCCTGAAGAAGGAGCTCGAACCCTACGGCGTCAAGTTCGAGATTCGTGATCCCAACTGGAACACCAACGCGGGGGCGCAGGCCGTCACCTCACTGATCTCTGAGAAGCCGGCGGTCATGGTGATCCACAATCCCGACGTCCAGACCTATGCCAAGCTGTTGCAGCGCGCCGAAAACGAAGGGATCTACGTCATCCAGATCAACATGGGATCAGCCTATCGCAGCTCCGCGTTCGTCGGCGCGAACTGGATCGAGATCGGCGAACGCCAGACCGAGGGGGTGGTAAAGGCCTGTCAGGGCAAGTCGAACAAGATCGCGATCATTCAGGGGGCGCTGTCCGCGGCCGCCAGTGCCTACACACTCAAGGGCGTCGAGAACGTTCTCGCCAAGCATCCTGAAATCAAGGTGGTGTCGAGCCAGGCGGCCGATTGGGATGCGGCGAAAGCCAAGGCCATCACGCAGACCGTCCTGAAGCAGAATCCCGACCTGTGCGGCATCGTGGGCTTCTGGGATGGAATGGATATCGGCACTGCCGCTGCGATCAAGGAGGCCGGGCTCACCGGCAAGGTCTTCCTGGCAACATCGGGCGGTGGAGAGCGCAAGGGCGCCTGCGAGCTCGTGAAGAACGGCTCGTTCGATCTGAACATGAGCTACGACGTGCCGACGCAGGCGGCGCAGATGGCCGGAACGATCAAGTGGCTGCTGTCCTCGGGGGTGAAGGCGGGCTCGGTCAAGGGCTTCGAATACAGCACGCTCATTCCGATCACCAAGGAGAACGCAGACTCCCAGACGTCGTGCTGGAACCTCTCCGATCTCAAGAAGTGACGACGCTCCGCGGCGCGCGTTCCGGCTCGGCCGGGACGCGCATCAAGACGATTGCATAGGCAGTACCCATGGAAGGCAGATGCGCGAGACATTGACTCGGCTGCGATATCGCTACTGGCCCGACCATCTCCTCGGCGAGATCTTGTCCAAGAGGTGGACCGAAACCGCCGTTCCTGTGCTTCTGCTCCTGATCGTCGGCTTCGCATTGAGCCGGGTCCTGGAGCACTTTCTGTCCCCCGCCAGTCTCGCCGACACTGCGCGCCAGGCCGGAGAGATCGGTTTCATCGGTCTCGGAATGGGGCTTGTGGTCATCGTCGGCGGCATCGACCTGTCGGTCGGGTCGATGTTTGCCCTGACGGATTTCTGCGCGCTCTATCTCCTGGACGTTCTCAATTGGCCCGTTCCGGCAGTGGTCGTCGCGACCATGGTCGTCGGCGGGCTGCTCGGCGCCGTGAACGGGGTCTTGATCGGATATCTGAGACTTCGCGCCTTCATCGCCACGCTGATCACGCTGATCATCTATCGCTCGGCGTTCGATCTGCTGATTCAACGCTATTCGAACGCCATCGCGTCATCGCTTCCAGATATCCCCTCGTGGGATTTCATTGGCGGCGGGGATGTTCTGGGAATCCCGAGCGTCGCGCTGCTCTATGTCATCGTCGCCATCGTCGGCCATGTCTTTCTGACGCGGCTGCGGCCCGGCTGGCACATCACGGCGATCGGCGGATCGCGCCGCTCGGCCTACAATTCCGGCATTCCGGTGCGGCGGACCATCGCGCTCTGCTACGTCGCGAGCGGCGTTCTGACCAGCATCGGTGCGTTGTTCTTTGCCGCCCGCCTCGGAACCGTGGGCGGCGACATCGGCGTCGGCCTCGAGGTGATCGTCCTGACTGCAACCGTCCTCGGCGGGATCACACTGGGCGGTGGCAAGGGTTCGGTCGTCAAGTCGCTGGTCGGTGTGCTCATCGTCCTCCTGATGACCAACGGCTTGACCGCGATGAACGCGCGTGGCGGCGTCAACCGCATGGCGCTCGCGACGATCCTCCTGGCGGCCGCCATGGTCGATATACGCTGGCAGAAGAACCGCAACCGGATCATCAGCAAGGTCTACGTTGCCCCGACCTATCATGCGCTGCCGCCGCCACCCCCGACCGAGATCGGCAAGGGCGGGCCGTTCGAGCAGAACGACAAGCTTCGCGATGTGTCTCTCATCGGGCTCGGACGGATCGAGGCGCCGGAGGATGTCATTCTCGACCGCAACGACGTGCTCTATGCCGGCTCCCGTCACGGTGACATCATCCGGTTCTTTCCGCCGGACTACGAGCGGATGGAGGTGTTCGCCCATATCGGCGGCCAGCCGCTCGGAATGGCGTTCGACCGCCAGGACAATCTGTATGTCTGCATCGGCGGCATGGGTCTCTACCGCATCACGCCCGACGGGACCGTGGAGAAGGCCACCGACGAGACCAACCGAAGCCTGTATTCGGTGAATGACGATAGCCGTCTGCGGCTCGCCGACGACCTCGACATCACCGATGACGGACTGATCTTCTTCTCCGAGGCGACCGTTCGCTACGAGATGGATGAGTGGCCGGTCGACGGGCTGGAGGCCCGCGGCAACGGTCGCATCATCTGCTACGACACGAAGAGTGGAACGACCCATACCGTGCTGCGCGGACTTAAGTTTCCGAACGGCGTCGCTGTTGCCAGCGACGGTCACTCGATCTTGTTCGCGGAAACCTTCGGCTGCTCGATCAAGCGATACTGGTTCGCTGGTCCGAAGAAAGGCGCGGTCGAGACCGTCATGGACAACCTGCCGGGCTATCCCGACAACATCAATCTGGCGTCGGATGGCAACTATTGGCTGGCGCTGGTCGGCATGCGCAGCCCTTCGCTCGACTTGGCGTGGCAGATGCCGGGCTTCCGGCGGCGCATGGCCAAGCGGGTGCCGATCGACGAATGGCTATTTCCGAACATCAACACCGGGTGCGTCGTCAAGTTCAACGAGCAGGGCCAGATCCTGGAATCCCTCTGGGACCTCAAGGGCGTCAATCATCCGATGATTACCTCGATGCGGGAACACCGCGGTTATCTCTATCTCGGCGGTATCGCCAACAACAGGATCGGGCGCTTCAAGCTGGAGAACGCCGATCCCGACTTCGTCCACTACGATACACGCTGGAGGAGGCATTCGTGATCGCCGCCATCCGTGAATTCGCAAACCGCTTGCTCGGCCGTGGCGATGCGACCATCACCGTTCCGTCGTTCGACGGGGCGCTGAAGGCCAATCAAGTGCTGGAGGCAGCCGAAACGCTCCTCGAATGTGAAGCACCGGAGGATATTGCGTCCGACGGCCGTTCCCTTCTCATCGCCGACGGCGCACGACTCCTGCGTTGGGCCGGATCGTCGCCTACGGAGATCCGCAGGTTCGCGCGGCCGATCTCTGCGTTGGCGATGCTTCCGTCCGGCGGTCTGGCCGTTGCGATTGGCGGCACTGAGGTTCATTTCTATGACGACATCACCGCCAAGACCCCGGTCTCGACATTTACCGGTGAGTTGCGCGCCGTCAACGCGCTTGCGCCCGCAGGCGACGGCACCCTGATCGCAACCGATGGTTCGTCATCGTATGAGGTCGGCGATTGGGCGCGCGACCTGATGGAGCTCGGTGATACCGGCCGTGTCTTCAGGCTCGATCCGCGGACGCAGACGATGCAGCAGCTTGCGGGCGGGCTTCGCTACGCCTTCGGTGCCGTCGCAAACGGCAACGACGTGCTGGTCAGTGAAAGCTGGCGGCACCGTCTGGTCTCGATCGCACCCGGCGGCACGCGCACGGTCGTGCTCGGTCACCTGCCGGTCTATCCCTCCCGGCTTGCACCGGCGCATGGCGGCGGCTTCTGGCTGACGGCCTTTATCGCCCGCACGCAATTGGTCGAGTTCGTGCTGCGCGAACCGGCCTACCGGCGTCGCATGATTGCTGAGATCGAGCCTGACTATTGGGTGGCACCACGGCTCAGGTCCGGCCAGTCCTTCAAGGAACCGCTGCAGGGAGCGCACATCAAGACCATGGGTGTCATGAAGCCGTGGGCTCCCCCACGGTCGTACGGACTCGTCATCCGGCTCGGTGTCGACGGACTGCCGGTTTATTCGCTTCATAGCCGCGCTGATGGCGTCAATCACGGCATCGTCGCTGCCGTCGAATACGGCGGCGACCTCGTCATGATCGCAAAGGGGCCGGGCAGGGTGCTCAGGCTGCCCCTTGCAACCGTTGGCCGGGAGATCCTTCCATGAGCGAGGTCATCCTGTCCCTGTCGAAGGCAACCAAGCTGTATGCCGGCGTGCCAGCGATCGAGGGCGTCGATTTCGAGCTGCGGCGGGGCGAGATCCACGCGTTGGTCGGCGAAAACGGCGCAGGCAAGTCGACCTTGACCAAGGTCATGGCCGGTGTCGTGGCCTTGACGTCAGGTGCAATGACGGTCGATGGCGTCGCGGTGTCTCCCAGAACGCCGCTGGAGGCGCGGCATCTTGGCATCGCAATGGTGTTTCAGGAAAACAGTCTGGTGCCGACGATGACCGTGGCGCAAAACCTGTTTCTCGGTCAGGAGCGATTCTACAATCGGCTGCGCGGCATCTACATCGCGGCTCAGCAGTTCCTCCAATCTCTCAATTTCGACGTCGCGCCGACGGCGACCGTCGGCGGCCTGGGCGCGGCCAAGAAGCAGATGGTCGAAATCGCTCGCGCCGTGCTGCACAAGGCGAAAGTCATCATCTTTGACGAACCCACGGCGACGCTTACGCCAGAGGAGAAGAAGTATTTCTTCGATTTGGTGCGGGATTTGAAGAGGCGCGGTGTTTCGATCGTCTTCATCTCGCACGCGCTCGAAGAAGCCTTGCTGTTGGCCGATCGCATTACTGTCCTGCGGGACGGCAAGCACGTGGTCACCGACGACGCCTCGGGATTCGATCGAGCGCGCATCGTTCAGGCCATGGTCGGACGAAACCTCTCAAATACGCTCTATGGTGTGCGGAAGGACAAAGTGCGCCCGGCCGGCAGGCGCGTGTTGACAATACAGAATCTCAAAATGGCGCCGATGGTCAGGAACAACTCATTGTCGGTGTTCGCGGGCCAGATCACGGGCGTGTTCGGACTGGTCGGCTCGGGCCGAACCGAGACTTTTAAGATCGTCTCGGGTATTCTGAAGCGTGATTTCTTTCACGGTGGAGAAATTCTGCTCAACGACAAGTCTGTGCGATATCGCGTCCCCGCGCCGGCCGTGAAAGCCGGAATCGCCTACGTCACCGAAGACCGCAAGGTGGAGGGCTTTTTCGAGACGGCCTCGATCGCGCGCAACATCTATTTGGGTCTGCTTGCCAAGTTTCCGAAAGGGCGAGCCTGGTTGTCGCGTCGTGAAAGAAATGGGGTCGGCAAGACCTGGATCGAACGTCTCAAGGTTCGCGCCATCGGCGACGAGGTCAAGGTTGTCGAGCTTTCCGGCGGCAATCAGCAGAAGGTTGTCATCGCTAAATCGTTGATTCAGGATCCGGAGCTGATCATCTTCGATGAGCCGACGCGCGGGGTCGACGTCGGGGCCATCGTCGAAATTCACGAGTTGATCAACAGGCTCGCCGATGAAGGCAGAGCTGTGGTCGTGATATCCTCCTATCTGCCGGAAATTATAGCGCTATCCGATCGGATCCTGGTATCAAGGCAGGGCAAGGTCGTCGAAGAATTCTCGGCGATCGAAGCGACCGAAGAGAAGATCATGTATGCCGCCATCCACTGATGCGCGCGGCCTCCAATCGATCAGATCCCTTCAAGCGCACCGACGCCTTACTGGAGACACTCCCGATCGGCCTCACGGTGTTCTCCCGGCTCGGGGATCCAGGGCAACCTCGCCGACAAGGCGCTCGGGCTTGGCATTCCGGTGTGGACTCCTGGCCAAGGCGGCGCGTGAGCGCCGTCAACTCTGCAGGCCCTTTGCCTTGCTAAAGCGGCCCGCGACGATATCCCAAGCGACTCTCTGCACTCGTCATCGAGATGTATGTCTGCTTGAATCGCGTTGCACGTGGTGGCGCGGGAGCGGTCGTGGTCGTCTGACGCGCTGACCGCGCGACGATACCTGCAATCGGCAGCAATTGCTTCTCGTCACGGCCTCTTGGACTGGTCGTGCCTGTCGGCCTTTACGGCGTGGTGCGAGCGCGGCGTGGTGGGAACATCCCTGGTTCGTGCTGCCGCCTTGCACCGGTCTTTCGTCTACGAACTGTCCCCGCCAGTCTCGCTGCAAGACGTGACCCCGATCGGCCCCCGCGTTCAGCGTGGTCGGGATCACAGGAGCTTAGAGCCCTCGCTGCCCTCGTTCTCGAGCTGCTTGATGCGGATCGCTAGCGTTGAACGACAGGGCGTCGAGCTCCATCGGAGAGATAGTCGCGACCCTGCTCGAACCAGCTGGACCCCCTTCCGGATCTCGACTGTCCCAGGCCTTTCGCCGGGCGTGACGGACGTTTGGCAGCCAGGGGCACACATCGGCACACGCTTTTCTTCTCGGTGGCTTCTGATCTTTCGCCTGATCATCCCGCTCTCTTGTGCAACCTCAGTGCACCATGTTTCTCCTGTGAGCTGAAGAGGCAGTGACGCACCTTGCCTCGTGATGGCTTGATCTGGCCGAAGGCCGGCTGGGCCTCGATCGCCTGAGCGCAACGCCGCCGGCCAACTTTCTTCCCCTGGACGGAACGTCCATTCCTCGCGGGACAAGAAAGTTGGCCGACGCCGTCCTCCGCTGCCGCTTCAGCCCTTCGGGTGCGCCGTCGCTCGCCGTTCGTCCGATATGCGCCATCGAGGCCGCGGTGGTCGCGGCCCGAACCAGCCAAGGAGAGACAACATGGCTTCCATCGGTTCCTTCAAGAAGGTCGGCGACGATTTCCAGGGCGAGATCATCACCCTGAGCCTCAAGGCCAAGGGTGTACGCATCGTCCCCGAAGCCAACCGCTCCAGCGAGAACGCGCCCAGCCACCGCGTCTATGCCGGGCGGGTCGAGATCGGCGCCGCCTGGGCACGTCACTCCGAGGAGGGACGCGACTATCTCTCGCTCAAGCTCGACGATCCTTCCTTCAACGCCCCGATCTACGCCAACCTGTTCGAGGACGAGGGCGGCGAGAGCTACACGCTCCTCTGGTCGCGGCCGCGCAAGACCGCCGAGTGAGCCGATCGCGCTCCGTCCGGATCTGCCGGGCGGGGCGCATCGCAGTCGGCCGGCCGCTCCGACTGCGCGGACTGTTCCTCGCCGGCCTGACCTTTGGGAGCAGGCGAGGCGTCATTACGCCAGCGAGCAGTTGCCGTCGGCCAGAGGGCGAAATGCGCGATCGGCCGGGATCGTGGCAACCACCTTGTAGTAATCGAACGGCTTTTTCGATTGCTCCGGCTCCTTGACCTCGACCAGATACATGTCGTGCGCGACCCGTCCGTCGACGCGCACGATCGTCTTGCCAAACAGCGGATCATCAAAGGCGCCAGCGTCGCGCATTGCCTCGATCACAGCTGCGCCGTCCTTGGCACTGCCGACCTTCTCGACGGCCCGCAGATAGGCCAGCGTGATGGAATAGGTGCCGGCCTAACTCATCGGGGCACTTTGCCGTTGTTGCGCCTGGCGAACCGCTCAGCGAAAACTCGAGTCTTGTCGTTCAGGTCCCTGTAATAGGCGGTGGTCAGCATGAGCCCGTTCGCCGCCTTCAGGCCGAGCGCATGGAGCGACATCGCTGGAACCCGCAGCTAAGTACGTATGGACTGATCTACGGCGACCAATTCGACTATATTCCCGTCGGGGTCAGTGATGTAGATTGATCGCCAACCAATCCATCGATGCTCATAAGTATTTGGGGAGAAGCCTGCGCTTGTGAGTGCATCGAGTGCTTTGGAATATTCCAACAGCGGTATCTCTAGCGCGAAATGATGCAGTGTCGGCGCGTGGATGTCTGATTCACTCCAGGTCGTGCCGGCCCTATTCGATGGTTGATCAACACGGAACAGACCAACGATACGTTCGTGCCCCTCGAACCCAGTTTCAATCTTCAAGAACGCGATACGATCTTCGAAGGTGCGGAGGACCTCAAGGCCGAGAATGTCTCGGTAGAAGCTGATTGCACGAGGAATGTCACGCACCCGAAGCACAACTTCCCCTAAACCTCGGGGACGAACAAGTGCGGCCATTTTAGTCACCTTCAGCAGCGTAGCACGACCCTGCAAGGATAGCCCGACCAGCTAATTCCGCAACGGGTCCAGGCCGGTCCATCGCGTAATTCTCACTCTGCCCAATGTCCGAGGTCGGTCATGATCGGTCTTGTCATCGCTTGAATTGGACGCAGGTCCGTCTCCAATATTCTCAAAGCGGACTCGGGATTGGAAGGGGCTCGTGGCTGAAAATGACCAGTCTCACTAGCTGAGGAGGCCAACATGACCGATATCCCAAGCGCCGTCCCTGCCGTCTCGAAACACGCTCCTTGGAACAAGGCAAAGATCGTCGGCGCAAAGCCGCCGCTCCGTCCGAAGCACGACGCATCACCGACAACAAGGGCCGCTTGCTCGCACATGGCACAACGCGTGCCTTATCTTTCAAGGCTAGAATCGAGGCAATTACTAGCTTCCGGCAGGCGCTGTTTGCGAAAGCCGCTTTGGGTCGATTTCGTTGAAAAAGTCAGCAGTTGCGACGCAGAGATATCGGTGATTCAGTCTGTCTAGTGGGCAGGACTGAAGG